>JBMOLN010000001.1:0-19707 GCA_049325475.1 Patescibacteria group bacterium
GCAAGACTAAACTCACCCCAAACCCCTCTCTTGAGATCAATAGAGGGGCTTGGCAAGACTAAACTCACCCCAAACCCCTCTCTTGAGATCAATAGAGGGGCTTGTTTGCTTAGTATATAAAATAATTTAAGAATCGGTTTTAATCCCCCTTCTCTTATTCTTAAGAGAATTGGGGGCAGGGGGATGAGTTAGGATGTGCTTTGATGCGCTATTTTTAGCCAAAAAAGCTCCATAAAATTCAGCTTTTAGCTTGCAGCTTTTAGCTGATGGCTATCAGGTATTGACAAAAGTGCGGAAATTTGCGTAAATGGGCTTAAACAAAGGAAAAATCCATCTTCAAGGAGATGACAATGAACCGCACTTTGAAAACCCTCTTGGCTTTTGCTATCACGTTTTTGTTTACCTGCCCGGCCAGTGCTGATCCGGTGAGCCCATTGCAGGCGTGCATGAGCGCATGCCAGAGCAAATTGGAAATTTGTTTTTCTCCGGATCAAACGGATATCAGCCAGCTTTGCGTTGGCGTAACCGAGTGCCAGCCGCCGAATTTGTCCACCACGGACATTGCTACGGCGAGCACGCTACTTAAGCTTTGCATTACAGGTCAGGCGCAGCATTGTCCGACCAACTGCCCTTCGGGCGGAACGGCAACGCCGCCGCCCAAGAAGACGGGCGGCGGTACAACGACTCCGCCGCGACGTCGAAATCTGACACCAGAGGAGCAGTGCCATCAGCGGCGCGGTTATTGGGTGGTGAAAGATCAGATGAGCGGCGGACCGCTTTGCTTTACCAATCAGTATGCGCATGAGCGCATTGATGTGTTGAATTTCCATCAAGTCCAATTGAATGACCGGGTAGCGGCTCTGGAAGAGCTGAAGCAGTTGCTGGCATCCGCAGTCATTGTGGAGCCGCAATATGCCGCAGTGATCCGGCAGATGATTGCCGAGTATCCGGCGATGAAGGCGCAGGTAGAGCAAAACACGAACCGCATCAGCGGTCTGACGGGAGTGGCCTACAACCATGAAGGTCGGCTGCAGAGGCTGGAAGGTGGTCAGGTGCCGGTGGGCGGTACAGTACTGCAGCCCGGTCAGCCGGTCCCGCCAACGCAGCGCGTCGCGGTTCAGGCTGATGAGCATCAGCTTTCGGCACTGTTGCCTGGAATTTCCATTGGTCCGTATGTGACCGGCCAGGCGTACAAACTGTACGATAAGTCGGGCGGCGGGCCGCTCTATGCTGTTGGAGGCGAAGCGCAAGTGAGTTGGGGCATCAGCACCAACGGACGCTGGCGTTTGGCCGGAATGTACGGCTTGGGCTATGGCAATACCTACTTTGACAAGCACCTGACGCAGATGCACTACGGTGCGGGCGTCATGTACCAGGGTTTGTTTGGCTGGGATCCGCTTAGCCTTACCACCATGGTGTCGCATGTGCGCTACGATGCGAGTGATACGGATCATAAGCGCATGGGCTGGACGGGTGTGACTCTGGAGCCGCGCTTAACCGCATTTCAATCACGTGAACCGGGTGATGCTGAAAAGGGCGGACACGGATTCTTCTTCTTTGTCCGCGCCGGCGCCGGCCAAACCAAGGGCGTGCACGGACTGGATCTTGGCGAGCGCGAGGAGCCGGTCAAGAAGTTCGACATCCCCATGGCGGCCGGACTGGGCTACACATGGCTTTCTTTCTACTGATCCCTTAGGGATCCAGCAGTTCTTCGGAGCTGCTTTTTTTTACCATGATTACCTTGACACGGTCGTTCGCGAACGACGTGTCTTGATTTTAAAATGATCAGCAGGATTATTTTTTTATTAGCAAGACTGAACTCACCCCAAACCCCTCTCTTGAGATCAATAGAGGGGCTTAGCAAGACTGAACTCACCCCAAACCCCTCTCTTGAGATCAATAGAGGGGCTTAGCAAGACTGAACTCACCCCAAACCCCTCTCTTGAGATCAATAGAGGGGCTTAGCAAGACTGAACTCACCCCAAACCCCTCTCTTGAGATCAATAGAGGGGCTTGTTTGCTTAGTATATAAAATAATTTAAGAATCGGTTTTAATCCCCCTTCTCTTATTCTTAAGAGAATTGGGGGCAGGGGGATGAGTTAGGATGTGGCCAAGTCTGACTGCCAGCGGAGCGGGGTGACTTGAGCCGCGCCGAAGGTTCCGGGTGGGTTTGGTTAGCCTAAGAATTTGGCTTATGCTAGACTTGGCGTATGGCAATAAAAACAGATGATATAATCGGTCATGGCCGAGTTTTACAGCTTTTGGATAGATGGGCAGCCGACCCGGCTTTTTCTTATTTGTTTTCCGGGCCGGCGCATATCGGTAAACACCTTATCGCCGAAAGGCTGGTGAGGGGATTGCTGGATTATGATTTGGAAAGGCCACTCAATATTCATCCGGATGTTTTAATATTCGAGCCCGAAGAAGGCAAAAAGGATGTTGCGGTTAAGCTGGTCAGAGAATTGCGCAGCCGTATGTATTCCCGGCCGCAAATCGCAAAACGGATTGTAGCGTATATCCCATTTATGGATCGTTTGAATGAGGAGGGTTTTAATGCGCTCTTGAAAGTTATGGAAGAACCGCCGGCGGGTGCAGTCTTCATCGCGGTCGCGGAACAATTAAATCGTATTCCGGCAACTGTTTTGAGCCGGACGGTGCACGTGAGACTGGGAATTATTCCCCGCAATGAGATGGCAGAGGGACTGATAAAAAAAGGTTTAGATAAAAATAAGGTTCAAGAGATGTCGCGATCAGCGCATGGAAAGCCGGGTATGGTTTTGGGGGAAGGTCATAATTATGAAGAATTGGAAGCTTTGGCGCGTAGATTTGCGTACGCCGAATCTTTGGGAAAAAGATATACGGTAATCGATGATATGCGCAGAGTTGCGGAATCAGCAGAAGATCCTGCGCGAGGCTGGAGAGATGTTTTGTGCACTTGCCAGCAAGTTTTGAGTTCGGATTTGGGAAAAAACGAAAAAAATTATATAATACTGGGGCAAGGTGTTAATGACGCACTGCAGTCAATCGGCGGAGCCATTTCGCCAAAGTATTTTTTGGATGCGGCGGCACTTAATGCGAAGCTGGGATTTGTGCCTAAGCCCGGATTAAAACCACGAAAATTTTCATTATCTTTAGAAACAACCAATAAATCATTTTTATTATGAACAACTCAAATCGTCGCACGTCCCACGTCGCACGTCCCACGTCGATGTTGGAATTATCCAGTATTAAATTGATATTGACCGTTTTTGTAGGTATGGCTTTGCTGGGGCAGGGGTGTTTTGCACCAAAGAAGGCTGTATCGCCCACAGGGCCTGATATGGGTATCTGGAAGTCTTCGGACAGAGGGCAGACCTGGGTGCATAAAAAGGCTTTAATAAACGGCCCGACTTTAACTGCCGATGCGGCTAATTTTGGCGTGCAGGCCATTGAAATGGATCCGCAAGACAGGCAGGCGGTTTATCTTGGAACAATAGAAAATGGTTTGGTTTATACATATGACGGCGGAGATTCTTGGCAAAGGTCAGCGGCGCTGGAAGCAACTGATGTGCGGGATGTGGCAATCGACTCCAAGAATAAGTGTACTGTCTATGCGGTTTCGGCCAATAAGATTTACAAAACCGAGACCTGCGGACGTGATTGGGAAACAGCTTTCTTTGACCCCAGAACGGATAAAATATTTACTCAAGTTGTTGTTGACTGGTTTAATCCCACAATTATTTATGCGGGAACTGATGCGGGGGATATCTTTAAGTCAACAGATGAGGGTGTTTCATGGCAGGTTGTAAAGCGTGCCAATGCCAATATTACGCATTTGGTCATTAATCCGCAGGATTCCAGGGTTATTTATGCGGGAACATATGGCGACGGTATTTGGAAGAGTTTGGACGCGGGCATTACCTGGACACAGATCAGGAAAGAGTTTGGCGATATCGGAGATGCCAGACGGGTGCTTAAGATCGTTCCGCATCCGGCTGATGCCAGCAGGTTTTATTTAGTGCATAAAGACGGTATTGCCATGACGCCGGATAATGGCGCTACTTGGGAAGCTTTGACTTTGGTGACTGACATTGGCGAGAATAAAGTTACGGATCTGGCAATTGATAATAATGATCCCAGTAAAATGGTTTATACCGGACCAACGGCATTGGTCTTTACGCAAGATGCAGGCAAAACCTGGGAAGTTAAGAAATTACCGACAGCAAATCATGGGTCGGTTGTGCTGATTGATCCGGCCGATGGGAACAATGTTTATTTGGGGATTTTACCGGCTAAAAGAACGCGATAACTGATCGAACCACGTCGCGTTAAAGCGATACGAATTTCGAATACGTGTAACGTGTAACGTGTATCGTGTAACGTATTACGCTAAGGGTTAGAATTTGGAATTTAGAATATAGTATCTGAGCTCTGAGTACCGGGTACAGGGTACTAAGCTAAGACTACGGACTGCGATTAAGCTCGCCAAGGTGCTTGGAGTTGACGAAAGTGCCGGATTATTGCACAATATGCATACAAATATGAGCAATTATATCCAAGATGCGGAACAGAATTTTAAGCCGGTTATCGAGCATTTTGCCAAAGAATTAAAGAATTTACGCACCAACCGCGCTTCGGCCGAGTTGGTAGAGGATATTAAAGTGGAAGCATACGGGCAGACCATGGATTTAAAGGGCGTGGCTTCGATTACCGTGCCGGATGCGCGTACTATTCAGATAGAGCCTTGGGATAAAAATCTTGTAAAAGATATAGATAAAGCCATCACTGTTTCGGGTTTGGGGATTACGCCCAAAGTTGCCGGTACTGTGATTCATTTGAATTTGCCGCCCATGACCGAGGAAAACCGCAAAGAGCTGGTAAAACTTATCGGACAAAAGGCTGAACAGGCCAGAATTTCAATCCGCAATCAGCGCGAGGAAGTCCGCGAACAGATTCAAAAAGATGAAAAAGCCAAAGCCATTACCGAAGATGAACGATATAATTTTTTGGAGCAGTTGGATAAAAAGGTGGCTCAATATAACGAGGAGATAGAAAAATTGTCTGAAGAGAAATCCAAAGATATTATGGCGATATAAATATACGTAATCCAGTGTATCCGTTAAACCGTTATCACGAGTTAGCTCTGGATAACGGATTAACAGGACTGCGTGTTAACGTAAATATGTCTAAGAAAGAAAAAAATGAGAAAATGGAAAAGTTAGTCGCGCTGTGTAAACGGCGCGGATTTGTCTATCCCGGTTCAGAGATTTACGGCGGGTTGGCTAATACCTGGGATTACGGGCCTTATGGAGTCCAGCTCAAGAAAAATATAATTGATGCCTGGTGGAGAAGTTTTGTGACAGGCAGGGCGGATATGGTTGGCATGGACTCGGCGATATTTATGAATCCCAAGGTTTGGGAAGCATCCGGTCACGTTGATAATTTTACGGATCCTTTGGTGGATTGCAAAAAATGCAAAGAACGTTTTAGGGCGGATCATCTGGCGGAGGATAATAATATCCCTCTTGATCAAGTCGTTAAGCTCAAGTGTCCGAATTGCGGGGGCGAGCTGACTGATCCCAGAACTTTTAATTTGCTTTTTGAAACGCATATCGGACCGGTCAGCAAAGACGCGCGTCCGGTTTATCTGCGCGGAGAAATCGCGCAAGGCATGTTTGCTAATTTTAAAAATGTAATTGACAGCATGAGAGTGAGGTTGCCTTTTGGCATTGCGCAATACGGCAAAGCGTTTCGTAATGAAATAACGGCCGGAAATTATTTATTCAGGCAGGTTGAGTTCAATCTTATGGAACTGGAATATTTTATCGCTCCGCCGAAGGACGACGGCGAATGGCAAGAAGTTTTTGAGCATTGGCTAGGGCAGATGAAGGAATGGCTTAGATTTTTGGGTGTAAAGGACGAGGAATTGTATTTTCATGAAATTCCGGAAGATGAGAGAGCTTTTTATTCAAAAAGAACCGTTGATATTGAATATCATTATCCTTTTGGTTTAAAAGAACTCTATGGATTGGCGTATCGTACTGATTATGATTTGAAGCGCCACATGGATGCTTCCGGCATCGATTTGCGCTATACGGATCCAATGACAGGGGAAAAAGTTTTACCGCATGTGATTGAACCGACGTTTGGCATAGACAGGACTTTTTTGGTTTCAATGCTTTCTGCGTACCGCGAGGAGGAAGCTCCAACCGCGGAAAAAGGCGAGACGGATGTCAGAGTGGTCTTGGATTTGCCATATGCCTTGGCGCCCGTGCAAGTTGCGATTTTGCCGCTTTCCAAGAAAGAACCGCTTACAGATATCGCGAAAAAGCTGGATGCGGAATTAAGGCCGAATTTCAGGGTGGAATATGATGAAACGGGTTCAATCGGCAAGAGGTACCGCCGGCAAGATGAGATTGGTACGCCATTTTGCGTAACTGTTGATTTTGAGACTGATAATGATAAATCCGTGACCTTAAGAGATCGAAATTCCATGAAGCAAGAGCGCGTATTACTGGCTGAACTCGCGGATAAACTGAAGGAAAAATTATAATTACGTTATCCAGTGATCCAGTTGATCCGTTTATAACGAGTCAACTCTGGTTAACGGGATAACGGGAGCACGGATTAACCCAATGCAATTAAATATGAGCAGTAAACCTATACAAAAGACATTAAAAAACGGAATGACATTGATTACCGCTCCGCAAGACGGTGCGCGTTCAATGACTTTGTTAGTATTTGTAAAAGTCGGTTCAAGATATGAAACGGCTAAAATGAACGGAGCTGCGCATTTTGTTGAACATCTGATGTTTAAAGGAACCGCAAAACGTCCGAATACGATCGACATCTCCAAAGAATTGGATAGATATGGTGCTGAATATAATGCTTATACGGGAAAGGATATAACCGGGTATTACATAAAAATGGATGCGGAACATACGGAAGTGGCCATCGATATGCTGCACGATATGCTGTTTCATTCCAAATTTGATCCGGAAGAGATTGAGCGTGAGCGGACAGTGATTTTAGAGGAAATTAACATGTATGAAGACAATCCGCGCGATCATATAGCGGATATGCTGGAAGATGCCATGTTTTCGGGCTCAACACTGGGCCGTAATATTGCAGGAACGCGTAAAACTGTCAGAGAGATGCCGCGTAAAGATTTGCAGCAATTTCATCATAATTATTATATTCCGGAGCGCATGACCGTGATTTTGGCAGGGAAAATAAAACCCGGGGTACAGAAAATGTTTGAAAAGACATTTGGCTCGGTCGCTATGCCAAAAGACAGGCAGGATCAGCCATTCACTTGCTATGTTAAGCCGAAAAAGCTCATTAAAACAATTGCGTTTCAAGATAAGCAAACCGAGCAGGTTCAGCTCTCTCTGGGATTTTTTGGCATTGCTTACGGCCATAAAGACAGATCTGCGGCCGGTTTGTTATCCCTAATATTAGGGGGTGGAATGTCGTCCAGATTGTTTACGGAAATACGCGAAAGAAGGGGTTTGTGCTATGCGATTCGTGCCAGTCATGAATCATTGGAAGATACGGGAATATTGACAATATCCGCTGGACTTGATAAATCGCGTCTTAAGGAAGCAGTGGATGCAATTTATGTTGAGCTGAATAAAGTTATGCAAAAGCCTGTTTTAAAGGATGAATTAAGCAGGGCCAAGGAACAGATTCAGGGAAGGATGGCTTTGGCTTTTGAGGATACAGCGGCCAGAGCCGAGTGGTATGGCAGGGGCTGGTTTTATGAGCGGAGTTTGGAGACACCGGAGCAAAAATTGAAAAAAATTAATAAAGTGACTGATAAGGATATACAAAAGCTGGCAAGGCAGATATTGAATCCGAGGATGATGGTTGCGGCGGCGATAGGCCCGCTGGGCAAGCAAACTAATTTTAAAAAGATAATTGACTGGAAATGATTATGCGCATTTTATTAATCGCAAACTGGAAAATGCATTATGGCCCCATTAAAGCCGGGGGCTGGATTCGTGCATTTAGACGGGAGAGATTGCCGAAGGATGTGGATATAGCGGTTGCTGTTCCGCACATCTCTTTGGCGGCCGCCAGAGCATCTTTAGGGCGCGCTTCCATCCCCGCTCTCGCGGCTCAAAATTCATTTTGGGAAATTGACGGTTCATATACCGGCGAAGTTTCACCGGCCATGCTTCAAGAATTGGGCGTGCAGTATTGCTTGGTCGGCCACAGTGAAAGACGCGAATATCTGGGTGAAACGGATGATATGGTTGCAAAAAAAGCGGCGGCATTGCAAAAAGCGGGTATTGTGCCGGTAATTTGCGTTGGTGAAACTTTGGCGCAATTCAAACGAAATGAAACCAAGAAGGTTTTAAAGCAGCAAACCGCCGCCGCGATAGCCAAGCTGGATCCTGATGCAAAGACGGAATTTGTTTTAGCTTATGAACCGATATGGGCAATCGGTACGGGCAAGGCCTGCCCTTCGCAAACAGCCAGAGAGGCGCATGAGGTGATAAAGAGCGTTATCGCCAAGAAAATGGGTGAAAAAACAGCAGAAAAGATAAGAGTTATTTATGGAGGATCTGTTGATGTTAATAACATAAGCGAGTATTTGACAACTACGGGAATAAGCGGCGCTTTGGTTGGAGGGGCATCGTTGGATCCGCGTGTTTTCGGCTTATTATGCAGAACCGCGCACCCCGCATAACATGTTTGATATAATTACCTGGATTTTACTTGGTTTGGCGGCGATTTGTTTTGCGGTCGTTGCTTTTATATTATTTAAACACAGTAAAGAAATCCGTTTGATTGATCCGGAATCAATTAAAGAGGAAAAAGAGAGGCAAAGAAGAGACGAGCTGGTTCAAGAGCGTTTTAAGCGCATACAAAGCGGCAAGATTGCTCCGTTTAAGACGATGCTAAAAAGAATTGTTTTTAACGCCAAAACATCTTTTCATAAAGGATATTTAAATTTGATTCGGTTGAACCGTTTTTATGAACAGGCTAAAAAGCCCTTTGCGCAAGTCGCGCCAAGCCAACAGGAAAGGATGAAGACATTATTGGATGAGGCCAGGAGTTTGGCCAGAGATCTAAAATGGGCGGATGCTGAAAAACGTTATATGGAAATATTATTGATGGATAACAGGAATGCGGATGCTTATAAAGGGATTGGTTTGGTGTATTTAAAGCAAAAGATGCTGGAACAAGCCAAGGAGACTTTTGAGTATTTAACCAAAGTAAATCAGGCTGATGATATAGTTTATGCTTCATTGGGCGATATTGCGGCTTTAGAAGGAGATACGCGCGCGGAGGAAATGTGGAGATTGAAGGCTGTAGAGTTAAGGCCGAGATTAGCGAACAGACATGCGGAATTAGCCAAATTGTATTGTGAGGAGGGGCAGTTTCAAAAAGCCTGGCCCTCGGTAAAAAGGGCGACTGACTTGGATCCAAAATCCGCCAAATATCAGGAGTTGGCCTTGGATTGTGTAATATCTTTGGGAGATTGGATTGAGGCCAAGAGGCGTTATGACAAATTACGGTTATTGTGCGATGATCAGCCCAAATTGCAGAAATATAAGGATCGTATTGAACAAATTCGGCCGATGGGGTAGACTAGTTTTCATTAAATAACAAAGAATAAATAACAAAGAATAAAGAAGAAATAATGGTTATTAATAATTCGCGGAGCGAGACCAGATATTGTTCATTGTAAATTTTTTAATTGTTAATTAGTTAGTGCCGTTGTAGCTCAGTTGGTAGAGCAACTCCATGGTAAGGAGTAGGTCCGCGGTTCAAATCCGCGCAACGGCTCCATTCGACTTCGTTTATTAATGAAGTTATACATCGCGACGCGGGCACACCCCGTCGTTCGCGAACGACGGGGCAGGTACCGAAGCGGTCAAACGGGGCAGACTGTAAATCTGCTGGCTCAGCCTTCCCAGGTTCGAATCCTGGCCTGCCCACCACAATAAAAAAATCCCTTGAGGGATTTTTTTTTAAACTTCAAATTTCAAACTACAATTTCCAAACAAATTTCAAACTTCAAATAACAAAAACCAAGCTAAGGGACAGGATGAGAACGGGAAGGGGGTGGGAAACGGGAGTTTCCCGCATGTTGGGGGTGACAGCCGTGCGTAGCTCGGCGACAAGAGGGGCGGAAGCCCCTATTGAGAGCGAAATCGAGCTGGGCTCGATTGAGGGATGTGAGATTCCTGGCCTGTTTCCAAACAAATTTCAAACTATAAATAACCATTCGTCTCGTTTCACTCGCTCATGACCTGCGGCAATAACCAAACATAAAGCCGGGATTCGGATGTGCAATATCTCGTAAGAAATTTCGCAATAAATTTATACAATATTTAAATAGCTATAATAAGCTAATTTTGAGTTTAAGTAAGTAAAAAATATACATAAATACCTTATTTAAATAGCTATAATAAGCTAATTTTGAGTTTAAGTAAGTAAAAAATATACATAAATACCTTGACAAAATGGCTAAAATATGCTAAATTTTAGCATTAACAAAAATGATCTTTACAAAGGAGACGGCTATGGCCAAGGTCTTGTTCGTGGACGATCGTCTACAGGAAGTCATTCGCCAATGGCAGGGCTCGGGTTGCGCAAGCGATCATGAATTGTTGCCTTTGGAGCCGTTTGATTCCATCGAGCGGACTTGCGATATGGTTGAGGCTTTTCGGCCGGATGTGGTTGTAATCGGACACGGACTAGGGAAGCCCGGTACAACCGGTGCGGATGTTATCCGAGCTCTAAGCGAGCAAGGATATGCAGGATACTTCGTTGCCAATAGTGGCGGTGGAAGGGAACTCTTCGATCTTGATAATGTCAAGGTTGATGGAACGGCAGATCGTAAACCGCACGATCTGAAACGGATCGTGGATGAACTTGCAGAAAGGAAAGAACGATGAGTGATAGAAGAGAGCAACTCGAGAGTTTGATTCAAAGTGGTGACATGGACCAAGCTATGGAGCTGGTTCGGAAGATGTCCGACTATAATGAGGGCGAGTCATTTGTCTTCGCAGTATTGAAGGATGATAAGGTAACGCCCGAATTGGTGGATGCGGTTCTCGAAGCCTTTATTGGCACGAGGCCGAATTATGCAGGTAGTCCCAGATTCGGGGGAGGACACGGCGGCTGGGTTCACAGCCTGTCGCATTTCACCGAAATACTCTGGGAGAAGCGGCTAGATCACTGGATCAAGCGGCTAAATGGAGTGGCCTTTGGGGGCGCGGTTGTGCTGGGAGATCCCAACTGCTGTGATCGGCTGGTTGGAGACTTTGGGCATTTTGCCAAGTTCGATGATCACCCGGCGGACTTTGCCCTGACGCCCGAAAATCTGCGCTGGATGGATTGGGAGTACAGCTCCTACGCCAAAGCGCGGATCGAAGCCGGAAAGTTCGAATCCGAGGCGGCATTCTTGCAGTGGAAGCTCAAGCGGCCGGAGATGCAGATGGCCTTTGATTATGATGCGCAGTTGAAGCTTGTGAACGTCGACGGCATCAAGGGCATGCTCAAGAAGTTGCAGGAGCTGGGAGCGGACGTCAGCGAGTTCGATGGTCTTTTGAAGGACTTGCTCACCAAGCAGTTGGCCAAGCTGGAGGCTGATTTGCCCAAGGCCGAGCAAGATTGGAAGCGCGAGCGCATTGATAAGGGTCTGGAGAAGACCCGCGCAGCGCTGGCAGATTGCTGAGTACTAAAAGCCCCCGTGGAATACACGCGGGCTCTTTTTTATTTAAAATTCCTCCCCCCTTTTTTATAATAGCTGTTATTCATCCGCAGTACTTGTTGCCGGGTTGCAATCGCGGGGGCAGGAGCCGGTACTGGCTTCTATTTCGTCGCATAAACGATCTCCGCAGGATGAAATGGGGCGGGGAATGTCTTTGGTACGCATACCCGAAGTATCTTCCTGAACTTCAATGCATCCGGCACCGGCAAGTATGCATCCTAAAATTAAAGCGCCTAAAAATAAAGTTTTGTTGATCATGGCCAGATTTTACAGTTTGCGTTTAAATCAGGCAAAGTATAACATGTTTATATGTGCGGCAGGTTTACTTTGAGGGCATTGCCTGAAGATTTGGAAAAGAGATTTCAGGTTAAGATGAAGCGCAAATCAGCTTATGCGCCGCATTTTAATATTGCCCCCGGGCAAGAAATTCCTGTGATAACCGAAGAAAAACCGGATGAAATCATTTGGATGAGATGGGGAATGATGCCCAAATGGTGGAAACAGAAAAGCCGCGGCCTCATTAATATCCGCAGTGAATCAGCATTTACCAAACCGGTTTTTAAAAAAATGGCTTTAACGCAGCGTTGTATTATCCCAGCGGATGGATTTTATGAATGGAAAGCGCACGGTAAGATAAAAGTCCCGTATTATTTTTCTTTAAAAAATGATGGATTATTCGCTTTTGCAGGATTATTTTCTGAAGATCAGAATGGTTTAAGCTTGGCGATTTTGACTACGGAGCCGAATTCTTTAGTGAATAAGATACATAATAGGATGCCATGTATGCTGAAAAAGCAGGATGAGAGGCTGTGGCTGAATAGGGCACCGTCCCGCGTCCTACGTCCCAATCGTCCCACGTCGAGTGACAACGAGTTACAGAAGTTGCTGACAGCTTATCCCGCGGGGGAGATGAAGGCGTATGAGGTCAGCAGGGAAGTGAATGTGCCGGCGAGTGAAGGGGATCAACTGATACGAGCCGTGTGATGCAAGATGCTTGCCTGAAGCTCAAAGCTAAAAGCTTAACCTTAAAGCAAAAGGCTGAAAGCTTAAGGCTCAAAGTGTAAACTGTAAACTGCAAAGAGTTGCTACAGTCTCGCTCTTTGCAGTTTAAAGTTTATAGTTATTTATGCACATTTGACACCCCTGGGGGGTGTGTTATGATTTGGTCATGAAATCGCATAAGCAAAGAATTAATAATATCATCGGCCAATTGGAGGGTGTTAAGCAGATGATGGAAGAGGATAAAGATTGTTTTTTGGTTTTAACTCAACTAAAAGCTTCAAGGTCGGCTTTACAGTCTTTAATGATCAATTATATGAAGGAACATTTTCAGACTTGTTTAAAAAAATGTCAGAAAAATGAAAAGGCTGAAGATGAGGTTTGTAAGCGGTTTTTTAATGAAATAATGAAAAATACATAAATTACGTCGTACGTCTTTAAGTCGATACGTCGATTTTAATTTTTAACTAAACTTTGAGCTTTAAGCTCGAGGCTAATATAAATATATGTCTGTTGTAGAATTAAATAATGAATCCTTTAAAAAGGAGGTCTTGGACTGCAAGACTCCGGTATTGGTGGATTTTTGGGCGCCATGGTGCGGGCCATGTAAGATGATGATTCCGGTTTTAGATGAGCTGGCGGAAAAATTAAAGAGTAAGGTTAAAATCGCCAAGCTGAATGCGGATGAGCAAGCGCATATGGCATTGGTACAGGAATATCAGATATCAAGCATTCCCAATTTAAAGTTATTTAAAAACGGTAAAGTCGTGAAAGATTTTGTGGGTTTTAGGCCCGCGGACCAATTTTTACAAGAACTGGAAGCGGTACTATAATTTTAATTTACAATGCATGGTGCATAGTGCAGAATATTAGTTGATATCGAGCTTATTCGTGTTTAACGCGATTAGCTCGATTCCTGCATTTTTTAATTCTTTCATTCATAATTAATAATTAGACGAGTCGAGTATATCTCGACGATGTATGGGTTATGGCAAATGCTTTTATTGAGGCTATCATGAAAAGATTGGATAGTCTGGAAAATGAGGGGGAGTTTACAAAGCCAGAAATGGATAAAATCAGATCGTATTACAGGATAACGCAGCATGATTTAGAAGTTGATGGAGAGGTTTTTCCGGCCTGGAGGATTCAGCACAGCAATGCGCTGGGACCGGGCAAGGGGGGAATCAGGTTTCATCCCGATGTAAGCGAGGATGAAGTCAGATCCTTATCTTTATTGATGAGCCTAAAGAATTCTTTGGCCGGATTGCCATATGGCGGCGGTAAAGGCGGAGTGAAAATCAATCCCAAGGGAATGAGTGAGGAAAAATTACAAAAAGTCAGCCGCGCGTATGCCAAGGCTTTTGCTGACGTAATCGGCCAGGATGTTGATGTGCCGGCTCCGGATGTTTATACCAATGCGCAGATTATGGGCTGGATGCTGGATGAGTATGAAAAGACTATCGGTAAACATGAGCCCGGGGTGATAACCGGCAAGCCTTTATCGCTGGGCGGGATTGCGATGCGCGGTGACGCAACAGCTCGCGGCGGGGCGATAGTTCTTGAGTCTTTCTTAAAATCCCTGAATATGCCCGCATCGGGATTGACTGCGGTCGTTCAAGGTTTTGGCAATGCGGGATCTTTCATTGCGCAGATGCTGGCAGATGCGGGGCATAAGGTCATTGCAGTCAGCGACAGTAAAGGCGGCGTAATGAATGCAGATGGTTTGGACGTTGCTGGATTAATTAAGACCAAGGCCGACGGTGGAGCGCTTACAGATTTTGCGGGGGCGACAGTTGTCAGCAATGAAGATCTCTTGGCTTTGGACACGGATATTTTGGTTTTGGCCGCTCTGGAAGATCAGGTGAATGCAAGCAATGCGGATCAAGTAAAAGCAAAAGTGATTTTGGAGCTGGCCAATGGGCCAATCAGTGCGGAGGCGGATGCTATTTTGCATGGCAAGGGAATTCGTGTAATTCCGGATTTGCTCGCCAACTCGGGCGGTGTCACTGTAAGTTATTTTGAGTGGGCCATGAACCGGACGGGAAATATCTTGGATGAGGATTATTTAAAGCAAAAATTAATCAACATGATGCAGGACGCGTGGAATAGAGTCTTTGAAGTTTATACAGAAAAACATGGAAATATTGATTTTAGGACGGCCGGATATATATTGGCGATTAGAAGGATTTTGGAAGCGGAAAAAGCCAGAGGAAATCTATAATTTGCTTTTGTTGACAGAAAAGGCGGGATGGGATATACTCTTCCCGCCTTTAAAAATAGCTTGTCAAAGCTCACAACATGAGTTACGAGCCGAAATAGCTCAGTTGGTTAGAGCGACGGTTTTGTAAACCGTAGGTCGTGGGTTCGAATCCCACTTTCGGCTCCACACATTAAATTTAATTACGAATTACGAATTACGAATTAACAATTCAGGATGCCTCTGGCATTATATAATAAATATCGCATAGCGATTCGGACATTGGTAATTGTTAATCGGTAATTGGTAATTTATATTAGTATGTCACAAGATAATTTAATCAAATTGGAGTGTACAAATTGCAAGAAAATCAATTATCACTCTTATAAGAACAAAAAGACATTAAAAAATCGTCTGGAAATGAAAAAGTTCTGCAAAAGCTGCAAAGCTCATCAGGCGCATAAAGAAACCAAATAAAAATCCCGTCAAGGGATTTTTTATTAATCATCAATAATCACCAATAACCAACAAGACAATCACCAATAAATCAACAATTTTTCAATTACAAAATAACCAATTGGTTATTGAAGTATTGATTATTGGTTATTACAATGGATATACTGTGCTTATGGGGTTGTTTGATCCGCCGGAATTGAAGAAAAAGAAATATGCCAAAACAAGGTATATTTTACCAAAAAAATTCGATAGAAGTTATTTTTATATTTTTTATTGGGGTTCGATTTTAATGTGGATTTTGCTATTTACAATAGTTGGCGCAGTGGTAATATTAATTGCACTTGCGATTTTTAATTATCATGCCGGATGGAAATTATGGTTATTACTGGAGGCTTTCTTTGCATTTTTGGGATTATTGTTTGGGAATGTGATGGCTGCGGCGGTTATTAATTTGTTATTGCGGCAAGGTGTGGAAGCCGGGGATGTAACTATTGAAACTGAAGAACATGGAACATAGAACATGGAACGCAGATAAGAATCTGAAAATTTGAGAATTCGAGTACCGGCCATTGAAAAAAAATCTGCAATTTACAACCCAAAATCTGGGTACTGAGTACTGATTACTAGGTACTAGTATTAAGACTTAAAAGTATGTTTTATAATCAAAAAATTCATCAGGCAATGGAGTTTGCGGCTAAGCTGCATAAAAATCAATTCAGGCGGCATCCGGAAGGAACGCCGTATTTTTCGCATTTGGCTTTTGTGGCGTTTTTGGTGCAAAAAGCGGGATATGAGGATGATGTTGTGATTGCGGGTTTATTGCATGACGCTTTGGAAGATACCGATTATACGGCTGAAAAAATGGCAGAGGCTTTTGGCGCCAAAGTTACATCGCTGGTGCAGTCAGTGAGCGAGCAGAAAGATGTAAAACCTTGGGCGGAGAGAAAAAGGTTGTACCGCGAAATGCTGGCGGGATCCATTGAAGAGGCGGTTGCAATTGCCTGCGCGGATCATATACACAATGTAAGAAGTTTTGCGATTGCCATCGCTTCCGGAATGGACATTGATAAAGAATTTCATGCCGGCATCAGCGACAGGTTTGCACATGAAAAGGCCTTGGTGGAAATTTTTAATCAAAAACTCACAGGATCTGAATTGGCGCAGGAATTTGAGAATTCGGTAAATGATTTAGAGCTTACAATAAAAAAATATGCCCGGTAAAAAAGACTTTTTAACGGCATCGGATTATTACCGTTTCTTAAATTGTCCGCATTGGCCGTATTATGATCGTTTCGCAACGGATGAAGACAAGCTCTTAAAAAGAGATATGACCGAATCCGAGGAAAAAAGGCTGGAAGACGGGTTATTGCATGAAAAAAAGATAGTTGAAAATCTTTTTAAAGAAAAAGGATTGGAGAAAGCTCCGGAGGGGATAAGCACGCAAGAAGCTTTTAATCTGACTTTAAAATGGATGAGAGAAGGCGCGCCTTTTATTTATCAGGCAGCATTGATTGATGATGACTGGGCGGGCCGGCCGGATATTTTGAAAAAAGTTGAAGGGGAAAGTGAATTGGGAAATTGGTATTATGTGCCGGTAGATATCAAGAGCGCGCACAATGTTCAGAAATATCATCGTTTGCAATTGATGTTTTATGCAGTCTTATTGGAAAAGATCCAAGGACGTTTTCCATCTTTTGGATATATTATAAATAAGGATGGGGATGAACACGAAGTGGAGTTGGGCGAGTTGGTTGAGGAGTTTGAGGGGGTTACTGAAGAGCTGGAAAAGATCAGGGCAAGGGAAAAGCCGGAATGTGTTTTAAGGAAATCTTGTTTTGATACGGGGCCATGGGGCATGGCATGCCAGAGGGATGCCGAAGCTTCAAATGACATCGCATTGCTATTTAATGTTGATGTCAGAAAGTTAAAAGCACTGCGGGATTTGGGAGTGCGTACCATAGAAGATGCGGCGGCAATGGATCCGGTTGAATTGGATGGTAAAGCCCCGGGTTTGCGCCGGCATGGTCTTGAGGTCGCAAAAATGCAGGCCGAATCATTGTTAAATGAAACGGTGATTGTACGCGAGCCGGCAGATCTGGCGATGCCGGAAATGGAGATTCATTTTGATATAGAAAGCGATCCGCCCAATGACATGGACTATTTGTACGGATTTTTACTGCGGACAAAAGATAAAACCGAATACAAACCATTTGTGGCAAAAAGACCGGAAGACGAGGAAAAGATGTGGCGGGAGTTCTTGGCTTGGTTAAAGACCATTACCTTGCCATATCACGTAATTCATTTTGCTTCGTATGAAAAAATCCGTTTGAGCGTTTTGGAAAAAAGATACGGAGGCAGCAAGGAGCTGGATGATTTTAAGGATAGAATGATTGATATGAAGCAGATCATCATCTCATCGATCGTTTTGCCGCAATATTTTTACGGATTAAAGTACGTTGCACGGTTTTTGGGTTATAAGTGGCGCGGTGATGTAAAAGGCGGGGGGCAGTCGGTTGATGTTTTTGAAAAATATCTGGAAACCGGAGATGAAAAGTTAATGCAAGATATTCTTATTTATAATGAAGATGATGTAAGGGCTACGGCATTGCTGGCGGATTGGTGCAGGGAATATGCAAAAAACGTCCAGCGATATTCAAAACCGTATCCGTGGAACAATGGGATTAATTCGTTGTATAAGGATAAAAGATAAACGAATAATGCAAAGTGCATGGTATATGACAAGTGCAAAGATAAAATTCTTCCTTGCGTCAGGCTATGCGAGAATGAAAAATTAACGTCTATACATCGAAAGTCGATACGTCAAATCGTGGATAGAAATTCGCTGTTCCCGCCATTGCTAAAGCTGATGCGGGCAGGCGTGTTTCGATATCAGTTGCGTTTTTAGTTATTATCCCAGCGCATGGCTTTGCGGAGACGGTCGTCTTTTTTTACTCGTGGAGAATGGAGCAATGCGGAGAATGCCGCGGTGACCGGTATGCTGATGATTATCCCGATAAAACCGGCTATGGAAAGGATGATAAGAAAAGAGGTTTCGTTTTGATTGATGAATTGGATCCAGGGCGTGTTTTGATATCTGGCAAGGAAGATGAAAATTGAGGTGCCCAATAAAGCAAGGGGCAGAATCAGAGACATTGTCAGCAGGTGTTCGCCGCCAATTTGCATTCCTGAAGCGAATAGTTCCTTAAAACCGGAATTGGATTTTAAGTTTTTCAGTTCTTGGACGGCACAAGAAATACTGACTGTAATATCCAATATGATGGCGAAAGCGGCCGCAGTTAGGCCGATGATTATCAATTGTTGCGGATTGAGCATGGGGTTGTCGGTAAAAAAACGCGTTGAAGCGGCGGAGAGCGTGCCGGTGATGTTGGCGGCAGAGACAAAATAAGAGGTTAACAGCGAAGTTATGGCCGCGGTTATTGTTGTACCCAATACAGTGGCAAGTGTTTTTTTGCTCCAGCCGTGAAGGATAAGAGCGATTGACGCGCTTAGAGCCAATGCGTATAAAAAAATTATGAGCACAACCGGCCAATTACGGGCAAATAGAGGCAGGGGTATGTAGATGCTTAGAAAAATCGCCAAAGCGGTAATCAGCATGGCTTTTAATCCCTTGCCGCCCGCGATGACAATCAAGAGTAAAAACAGAATTATCAATCCAATGATTATAATATTCCGCCTGTCATATGATTCTAAAAATATTTTTGGTGAGTTTTGACCGTCGGGTTGGATAAAGACAACGATATTATCTCCTTCCTGTGGCTGGAGGTTTCTGGAGGCCGTTAGAGCGCTTAATGTAAAAGTGTGCCATTGGTCTTTAAAATCGCCGCTTAGTATCTCGATTGTATAACGTAATTGCTGAATGGCGCCGTCTTGTGTTTGGACATTTTCGGAAACGATTTTTTTTACTATGGCACGTTCGTATGATCCGAAGCGGTTGTAATTATCCAAAACGGAATCAGCAGACGTTTCAGTGGAAGTGGCAAATTGACCGGTTGATGAAGTTGCCCGGTCTATGGCCATGCCCGGTCCAAGCAAGTTGCCAGACCCGGCGGAATTGGTTTGCGCCAAAACGGGCATTAAGAAGAGCTGATTAAAGCAAAAAATGCCCATGATAAGGTAAAACTTGGTTTTTATTGATTTTGCGCCTCTTTTCATGAATCTATGCTATAACGCGGGCAATAATCTTGCCAGTGGAGATTGAAGGTGTTATAGTTTGGCGCACGAATCCCGGGAGTATTTTGTATTTAGTATTTGGTATTACAGACCCTCCTCATTCGGACATGCTTAAGCAAAGCTTAATCACGTCTCTCATTTCGTCGGGCTGTA
>JBMOLN010000001.1:19807-103363 GCA_049325475.1 Patescibacteria group bacterium
TACAGACCCTCCTCATTCGGACATGCTTAAGCAAAGCTTAATCACGTCTCTCATTTCGTCGGGCTGTAGCGCAGTTGGCTAGCGCGCGTCGTTCGGGACGACGAGGCCGCGGGTTCAAGTCCCGCCAGCCCGACCATCTTACGCTAAAGCTTCGGATGGCGGGCCATCTGACAGCAAGCGAGGTTCGCAAGATGAACACAGGAAACTGTGTTTTTCTGTTTACAGTTAGTTTGTTTATGTTATACTCGCCAAACCATGAAACCAAAGATTTTAGCCCCGGTTAGGGATGAAATATCGTTTACCGCTGCAGTGGAGGCCGGCGCGGATGCGGTTTATTTTGGAGTCGGGGAATTGAATATGCGGGTGAGCTCCAAAGGTATTGATATGGAAATGTTGCCGCGGATTGTTGCAAAAGCTCATGAACGGGGAGTGGAAGTATTTATAACATTGAATGTAATTGTTTATGAGTATGAATTGGAAAGAGTGCGGGAAATTTTAATAAAATTAAAAGAGGCGAATGTGGATGCTGTTATTTGCTGGGATTTGGCAGTCATTAAGCTTTGCAAGGATTTGGGAATTGCTTTTCACGTTTCCACACAGGCGAGTGTTTCCAATTCATCCGCGGCGCATTTTTATGAAGATTTGGGAGCGCATTGCATAGTCCTCGCCCGTGAGTGTACTTTGGATAAAATTGCGGAAATTAAATCCAAGATGAAGTCCGCCAAGATAGAAATATTTGTACATGGCGCTATGTGCGTTTCCGTTTCCGGACGTTGTTTTATGTCGAATTTTTTGGAATGCAAATCCGCCAACCGCGGGGAGTGTTTTCAGCCCTGCCGACGTGAGTACACTGTCCATGATAAAGAAACGGGTCAGGAGTTGAATGTGAGTAATGGTTTTGTTATGAGCCCCAAGGATCTTTGTACGATAGAGATTTTGGATAAAATTGCAGCCACGGGAGTTGATTATTTAAAAATTGAAGGCCGGGGAAGATCGCCGGAATATATTAAAACTACCGTTGCATGCTATCGCCAAGCAGTGGACAATATCATCGCGGATAATTATAGCGATGAATTAAAGGATGAAATGATGAAAGAATTAAAGACAGTTTATAACAGGGGATTTTCAACCGGATTTTTATTCGGCCGGCCGGCGCAAGATGCTTGGGCAAGAACTAGCAACAGCCAGGCGGCCGAGAAAAAAGAATACTTGGGCAAGGTGCAGAATTATTATAAAAAAACAAAGGTCGTTGAGATTTTAATCCAAAGTGGAGATTTGGAAGTGGGTGATATTATACAGTTTCAAGGTCCGACGACCGGCGTTGAGAGGATAAAGGTTGAAAGTTTTGAGCGGCATGCGGATCAAATAGTAACCGTTAAAACTGATTTTGCGGCCAGGAAGAGCGATGAAGTTTATAGAATCGTCAGGGATCAGGATTCAGGGACCAGTGACCAGGGAACAGGCTTTTAAGTCTTGCGTCTAGAGTCTAGAGTCTAGTTTCTAGCGTCTAGAGTCTAGAGTCTAGAGTCTTGAGTCTAGTGTCGTGAGACTATATACTATGTCCGTATGTTAGAAGTCTTGCAAGTAATCGGGATGGTATTGATTTTGATATTTTGCATCGCCGTTATAATAATTGGTTTGATGTATGAGTGGAGCTTGCTGGCAACAAGAGCGCCTTTTATTTGTCTACCCGAGGATGTGGTTAATTCGGTAATTGCAGAATTGGATTTGAAAGATGATAGCGTGTTTTATGATTTGGGCTGCGGAGACGGCAGGGTACTGGAGGCTTGCGCGGCTCAAAATTCAAAGTGCAAATTGGCGGGCATAGATAAGGCGCGCGTTGCCATTTGGTGCGCCAGATGGAGATTGAGGAAAATTAAGAATGTTAAGATTTCGCATAAAAATTTTTTTAAGTGCGATTTTTCGGACGCGACGCAGATTTATACTTATCTTTTTCCGGATTTAATGAATGATCTTTTGCCGAAGTTAAAAAGGGATTTAAAACCCGGAACCAAGTTGGTAACTTGTGATTTTAAATTTACAGATTGGGAGCCGGAGCGGATTATCGATTTAAATAGGTCAAAGGACTCGCTGGGGAGGACGCTGTATATTTACAGATTCTAGATTCATATTACGTTAACCAGTGGACCAGTTGATCGGTTTTCACGAGTTAATTCTGGTTAACGTGTAACGGATAAACTGGTTAACGAACATTATAAGTTGTATAATAAGTTTAGATGAGTAAGGATCAAAATCCTTTTGTAGAAATACCGCAAGAAGAGGCGGAAATTTTGGATTTGGCGCATGAAGAGGCTTTGAGATACAGGGGAGATGCTTTTAGTGAGATGCTGGAGCAGATGCCGGATCCTGATTTTGAACGCGATGCAAGGTTGGCTTTAAGGATCGCTGAAAGAGTCCGGCAGGCCGGGGGCAGGGTTTTGGTCGTGGGCGGTTTTGTGCGCGACATGGTGATGCGCAGATATGGTTATGGCAAAACATCCAAAGATATTGATTTGGAGATTTATTATCTTGATAAAGAAGGCTTGATGGACGTACTCCAAGAAGTGGCAGGCGATCCTGCGGTGCTGAATGAATTGGGGATGAAATCGCGGATAGCCATTGATGAGGTTGGCAAGCAATTTGGAGTTCTTGTGATGCTGGGGCTGGATATTGCGGTAACGCGCAGGGATTCGCGGACCAAACAGGGACAGGGCAGAAAGCCGGATGTTGTTTGCGATCCAACCATGGAGCCGGAGCAGGCGGCATTCCGCAGGGATTTGACGATTAACAGCATGGGCATGGATCCGTTAACAGGCGAGATTATTGATAATTACGGAGGTATGCAAGATATCAAGTCGGGTACAATCCGGCATATTTATGACGGTGATCCAAGTAATACGCAATTCGGCGATGATCCGCTTAGGGTTTTGCGAGTCATGCAATTTGCGGCCAGGTTTGACTATGACGTTGCGTCCGAGACTGTTGAGTTGTGTCGAGAAACTGACTTAAGCAAGCTGGCAAAAGAGAGGGTAGGCGAAGAATGGAATAAGCTAATGTTAAAATCCACGAATGTGAAAAAAGGATTGGAAGCTGCGCGCGAGATCGGCGTTTTGGATAAATTGCATCCCGAATTCTCGGCGAGTGTTTCGGATAAGGAATCTTGGGAAAATTTATTGCAGACAATGGAACAGGCGGTCAGGGCGTCTGATCGCGACAGCTTGGGATTGTTGCGGAAGAAGCGTTTGCTTTATGAAACTTTGTTGTTGCGTGTAAAAAATCCCAAGAAGTTTTTGACGGAAATTAAGGCGACCAAAGATGATGCGAATGCGATTTTCAGCTTGCTAGAGATCGCCAAATCGATTGATTTGGATCCGAAAGAGATTCTAAGCGATGAGCAGATCAGAAAATTGTCATTTGCGGCCGGAAAAATTCAAAGCGGGGTTTGTTTTCAGGATTTGCTTTATCTGTTATGGATGAAAAATTTTCGCGAGACAAATGAAGATGAAAGAGATGAACTGCGAAACGCGGATCCTATGGTTTTGAAAATTGCCAAAAGAGCAAAAGAATTACACGTTTTCGATGCATCGCCCAAATGTATATTGGATGGAGCTGATTTGAAAATGCTGGGAATATCTCAAGGAGAAAAAATGGGTGAAATATTGAGAAAAACAATGGAAATGCAGTTAAAAGGCGTGTTTGACAATGAGGATTTTTTTCCGCAAAAAGATTTGGCGATTACATGGGTTAAAGAAAATTTTGGATTATAGTGCTTGTGGATAATCATTTTGTGCTAAAAAGTGCTATAATACCAGCAATAACCAATCATCAAGTTCCAATAACCAATTGATTATTGTTTTGTTGGTTATTGGGATTTACAAAGTTTATGTCAATAAAGAAAAGTCTGCGGAATAGACGCGTGTCAGAACCGGTTAAGCCAATACCGTCAGGCAATGTACATGATCATCATTTTGCCAGATGGTTTTTCGGCTTGGCGGCGGTAATGGTCTTGGCGATCGGTGTTCCGGTGATGCTATGGGCGCAAACAGGTGATAAAGCGCCGGTACGTGTCAGCGTGGATGCCGATGCTTTGCACGATGTGCAGATGAAACTGGAAGCTTTGCAGGGCGCTTTGGGCGGTTTAATGAAATCTCAGCAAGGTTTGGAGCCCGGACAGACGGCTATGGTTTTGCCGGATGATGGAAGAGCGGATTGTTTGAATGATTGCAGAAGGGGTTTGAAAACGTGTAAAGAAAATTATGCGGGTGAAGTTATGGATGGCGAATTGCATCCTTGTTTAACGCAGGCGAATTCTTGTATAACCAAGTGTAACGATGCGCCAAAGGTTCCGGTTTCTTGCCAAGACCGATGCGCTGTTGCATTGGGCGGGTGTATTGAATCCGTTGTTGCGCCGGCTGCTGTTGCGGTTGGTGATGAGGGAATGGAGCTCATGAAATGCATGAATGCGAATTCGGATTGTCTGGTGAAAGCATGTAATTTGCCGGATATGTCCGCTTTGCCGGAGAATTATTGTATGGATCAATGCCGCAGGATGCATTTGATTTGCCAAACCGGATCCACGCAATACAATACACAGGGTTTGGAATTATGCGACAGGTTGGAAATGACTTGCAAAGACAGGGTTTGCGTCCCGATGCCGCAAGAATCAGCTCAGGCTGTTCCGCCGCAAATGATAAAATTGATGCACAATGATGGTTTGAGGCCGTATTTATCCGATGAGTACGGAAGAGCGTTGTATATTTTTGCAAAGGATGGCAACAACATGAGCGAATGTTCGGGTGCATGCTTGCAAAATTGGCCGGCGTTTAATGTGCAGAATCTTGAAGTTGGTGAAGGTTTAAACATGGCTGATTTCAGTATATTTGTCAGAACCGATGGAAATCCGCAATTATCTTTCAGAGGCGCTCCATTGTATTATTATAAAGATGATTTTAAACCGATGGATACGCAAGGCCATGGAAAGAATGGAGTTTGGTTTTTAGCCGCGCCGGAATCCATTTCCACATCAAAAGATGATTGTATGAGTGATTGTGATGCTTTTTTTAATGATTGCAAGCGTACGGATGTGGCTCCTTTTGTTTGCCAGCAAAATACGGATCAATGTAAAACCAACTGCGAGGAGAAATACACTGAATAACTGAATGGATTCAAGTCGTACGTTAATCCGTTAACGCGTCAACCTGTTAATCAGGGTGAACTCGTTAAAAACGGATAAACTGGAATACTGAAAAACGAAATACCGGGGGATGGCCTCGGTTTTTTGACTGTCGGAGGTTTTTGTTCTATTATTGTTCTACAACTATTATGATTTAAATTACAACCAACAAGATACAAACAAGATACAATTTTAAAAAACTCAAATTTTAAACATATACTAGTTAATTTAAATATTGTGATTTGAGATTTGTTTGTTGTTCGTGTCCTTGGAATTTGTGATTTAGTGAATGGTTATTATGGTTTTTTTATGCAGAGTCGATTGTTTACAGATAAAAATTTAAAAGATTTTAAATACAGGCCTTTGGCAGACAGAATGAGGCCGGAATGTTTTGATGATATTTTCGGTCAGGAGGAGTTGGCCGGCAAAAATTCGGCATTCAGGCAATTGGTGGAAAATGATAAAATTCCAAGCTGTATTTTTTGGGGTCCGCCCGGAACGGGTAAAACGACTTTAGCGGAGGTTATTGCCAAATGCACGCACGCACAATTTGTTAAGCTTTCAGCTGTGACGGCAGGTGTTTCCGATATCCGTAAAATAGTCGCCTTGGCAAAAGAACAACTGGCAAAAGGAATGAGAATGATTTTATTTATCGATGAGATACATCGTTTTAATAAATCTCAGCAGGATGCGTTGTTGCCCCATGTTGAGCGCGGGACGTTGATTTTCATAGGCGCAACCACAGAAAATCCCAGTTTTGAGGTTAATCACGCTTTGCTGTCGCGGGCGAGAGTTTTTACATTACAGTCATTATCCGATGCTGATATTAAGAATATTTTGCAAAAAGCCGTTGAAGATAAGGAACGGGGTTTGGCGGGCAGGTTTCAGATCGATGATGAGGCAATAGCCGCGATTGTCGGCATTGCTAACGGCGATGCGAGGACGGCGTTGAACGTGCTGGAAATGTGCTCAAATTCAGTGACCAGTGACCAGGGAAGAATGACCAGGGAAACGGTAAAAATCGTGCTGAAGCAGTCGCATATGGTTTATGATAAAAACGGCGAGGAACATTATAATGTTATCAGCGCTTTGCATAAGTCTATGCGCGGTTCGGACGCGGACGCGTCGCTTTATTGGCTGGCGCGGATGCTTGAGGCCGGCGAGGATCCGATTTATGTTGCCCGCCGGATAGTTCGCTTCGCGGCCGAGGATATCGGCATTGCGGACAGTCATGCTCTCTTGGTTGCCGTTGCGGCCATGCAAGCGGCAAAGCTCATCGGCATGCCTGAATGCAATGTTCATTTGGCGGAAGCTGTTGTTTATTGCGCCAAGGCCAAAAAGTCCAATTTATTGTATACGGCTTATGGAAAAGCGGCACGTGATGCCAGGCAAACATCGGATTTGGGGGTGCCGTTGCATTTACGGAATGCCCCAACATCTTTAATGAAAGATTTGGGCTATGGAGCGGGATATAAATACAATCCGGCTTATGACGAGCCCGTAGATCAAGAATATTTTCCGGATGAGTTAAAGGGGAGGAAATATCTTTAAAATGCAGAATGTAAAATGCACAGTGTATAACATTGGAATTACGAATTACGAATTTAGCAATTATCTGCCAGCGGCCAGTATCCAGCGTCTAGAGTCCAGCGACTAGCATCTTGCGACCAATATCGTGTATCGTGTAACGTGTATCGTGTATCGTGTATCGTGTATCGCATTACTTGTATCGTGTAACGTGTAACGTGTATCGTGTATCGTCTGACGTTTCGCGTTATACGTTATGCGTTACACGGATTCAGCGACTAGCATCCAGTGTCTTGAGTCTTGAGACCCGAGTCGATATAATGTTTTTATGCGGAATAAATATTCGGCGGGTTTTAGTGATGATGCACGTTCGTTGTCTCGTCGGTTTTTGTTTTTAACGGTTTTTGCCATAATTTGCGGTTTTATTTTTATATTAAGATTGGCAAAATTTCAGATTTTGGATTCGGAAATGTATCAGGTCTTAGCCTCGGATCAGCATGATTTGGAAGAAAAACTTTTACCCGAAAGAGGCAGAATTTTGATCCGTGATAATACGGACGGAAAATTATATCCTCTTGCCGCGAATCGTGACGCTTGGAATGTTTACGCGGAACCGAAAAATTTGGTTGATCCTGTAGCGGCCGCGCACGAACTTTCGGCGATTTTGGAAATTCCGGATGTGGATTTGATTGAAAAGATTGCCAATAAACCGGATGATCCTTATGAACTAATAGCGCGGGACATATCTTTGGAACAAAAGGATAGGATAATGGAGAAAAATTTGAAGGGTGTAAAGTTTGCACGGAATATCGGCCGTTTATACCCTGAAAAGAATATGGGAGGGCAGGTTGTCGGCTTGGTAACTCCCAATGATCAGGGGGTTTTGGTTGGACGATACGGCATAGAATCAAGTTACGAAGAAATTTTGGCCGGTGTTCCGGGCGCTTTGGAGGCAGAAAAGGATGCAGCGGGCAGAAGGCTTATTTTTACGCAAAGTAAACTAAAAGAGGCGATTGACGGATCGGATATTGTTTTAACTTTGGACAGATCCATACAGTTTCAGGCTTGCGAGCACGTGCGGAACGGAGTTTTGAATTTTGGCGCAGATAAAGGTACGATTATTGTAATGGATGTTAAAACGGGCGCAATTTTAGGCATGTGTTCGTATCCGGATTTTGATCCCGGCAATTTAAAGGAGATCGAAGACGTGGCGGTATTCAATAATCCGGCGGTTTTCGAATCATACGAACCCGGATCGGTGTTTAAAGCATTAACAATGGCAGCCGGTATCGAAGAAAATAAGGTTGGGCCAAATACTACTTATGAGGACAAGGGATCTTTGCAGATAGACGATCATACAATTAAAAATTCGGACGGCAAGGTTCACGGCGTGAAGACCATGATTGAAGTTTTGGAGCTTTCGCTTAATACGGGATCTATTTTTGTGCAGCAGCAATTGGGTAAAAAATTATTTCAGCAGTATGTTAAGGCATTTGGTTTTGGAGAAAAGACGGGTATCGAACTGAGCCCGGAGGCAAAGGGCAATATTTCTTCGCTGGACAAACCGGGCGACGTTTTTGCGGCAACCGCTTCATACGGGCAGGGTATTGCAGTTTCACCGCTGCAAATGCTGGTCGCGTTTGGAGCTTTGGCCAATGAAGGTAAATTAATGCGCCCTTATATTGTTTCCGAGATAATACATAATGACGGAAATCGCGAGGTTACGCAGCCTTTGGTCCGTAATCAGATAATAGGCCAAAAAACAGCACAGCTCATAGGAAGGATGTTGACTTCGGTTGTTGAGGGACCTCACGGCAAAGGAGCGAGAGTAGAGGGTTATTGGGTGGCGGGCAAAACGGGAACCGCGCAGGTGGCCAGGAACGATGGCTTGGGTTATGAAGACGGCAATGTTATCGCATCATTTATCGGTTATGCTCCGGCGGATGATCCTAAGTTTGCGATGCTGGTAAAATTTAATCATCCGCGCAATGCGGAATGGGGATCCACGACGGCGGCGCCGGTTTTTGGCGATATGGCCAAATATCTTTTGAATTATTTTGGGATAAAACCAACACGTAACTGAAATAACCAATGATCAAGCTTCAATAATCTCCAAAAGTGCATAGTCCTAGGTACATGGTCCTGGCCAAAGGACTCTGCCCGTGGCCAGGACTTAGGACGATGTACTTAGGACCAAGGTATTGGTGATTGTTTTGTTGGTTATTGACTGTATATGTGCTTTAGCGTAATTTAGAAATATATGCGAAAACTGCTAGAAGCTTATTTGGGCTGGTGCACGGCAAGGGCAATAAAAAGGGATAAACCGCTGGTGGTGGCAATAGGGGGCTCAGTTGGAAAAACTTCTGCAAGAAATGCCATTACTTTTATAATGTCCGCTTTGTTTAAGCCCGATGAATACAGGACATCTTTGAAGAATTATAATAATGAATTAGGTTTGCCGATTTCGGTTTTTGCCAAGCCAATGCCGGGTAAATACATCGGGCGCTGGATAGATCTTATAGTCACCGGATTGCTTTATGCCATGGGGTTAAAGAGATTGAAAATGCGGTATTTGGTTTTGGAGATGGGCGCTGATCATCCGGGGGATTTGGATTATTTGTTAAGGATCGCGCCGCCGCAAGTTGCGATTATTACAGCGCTGGGTGCCGAGCATACGGAGTTTTTCGGGTCAATCGAGAGCGCGATCGAGGAAGAGAGAAAGATATTGCGGGCTTTGCCCGAGGATGGCGAGGCGATTTTAAACGCCGATGACGGTTTTGCCTGGGAGTCCCGTGATTTGGTAAGAGGCGAAGCAATAGGTTATGGACGAAATCCTGAAGCGGTTGCAAAATTGGAATCCACGAGAATTGTATACAAAGAAGATAATTTTGATGAATCGGGCTTGGAAGTAAAATTCAAAATAATGGGTTATCATGATTTTACAGTGAGATTAAAAGGTGTTTTTGGAGAATCCCATGCTTATGCAATTATGGCGGGTTTGGCTTTTTGTTTGGGCATGGATCATGATTTAAAACCCGCAATAGATAAACTGCAAAGCGGTTACAGAGGCGTGGCCGGAAGATCCAGGCTGATCAGAGGAATCAAAAAAACGGTATTACTGGATGATACTTACAATGCCCAGCCTCAAGCCATGGCCATGGCAATAAAAGATTTGCAAGGGTTTCCGGTGCCGGAAGGAGGCAGGAGGATTGCGGCTCTGGGGGATATGCTTGAACTCGGCGATCAGACCATCCATGAACATGAGCTTATCGGAAAACAAGCCGCTGAAGCGGATATTGACTTTTTGATTTGTTGTGGTAAACTTGGCACCATCATCGGGGAAGCCGCATTAATGAATGGCATGCGCGAGGATCAGGTTTTAATGTTCGATACTAGTGCAGAAGCCGGCTTGTATCTTCAGCAAGAAATTATTCAGCCCGGTGATGTAATTTTGGTAAAGGGTTCACAAGGAGCCAGAATGGAGAAGATTGTAAAAGAATTGATGGCGGATCCTTTGCGAGCCGAGGAGTTGATTGTGAGACAGACTCCGGAATGGCTTACAAAATTTCGATAATTTTTAAAAATTATCGAAATTTAAATTAAAAATGCAAAATTAAAAATTAAAAATTCAGGAAATGCTAAAGTGATATTAATAGATAAAATTCGTGAATGACCGGGCCCGCCACGTCGTTCGCGAACGACATGGCCCGTTCGTTTAATGGCTAGGACGCCGCCCTCTCACGGCGAAAATAGGGGTTCGATTCCCCTACGGGCTACCATCGCGTTAAACGCGATATCATAGTTAAAATGAAATGCGACGTTAAACGTCGCGACAAAAGAAAGGCGAAAGCCTGTTTTTGTTTTGCGCGAGAGTAGTTTTTACTGCATAATTTTAAGTATATGTTTTATGCATATGTGCTTGTAAGCTTAAAAGATGGAAAATTGTATATCGGACAAACAAACTTATTAAAAAGAAGGTTGAGTGAACATTGGCGAGGTGATGTTGAGAGTACAAGACACAGAAGACCGTTAAAATTGATATTTGCCGAGTTATTTCTAACTCGTCAAGAATCTGAGCGTAGGGAATTATGGCTGAAAAGCGGTGCGGGTAGAGAGGAGCTGAAAAAGATTCTATCTATTTCCCTCCAAAAAGTCGGATATAGATTTTTATAAAAAAAAACATCCGGGATACGGATGTTGAGAGTCGATTTTTTCACCAAGCTCGCGGCGGCTGAAAACCGGAATATTTGTTTGCGCCACGGGACTACTGGTTATGCTATAATGACGTTATAAGTTTTAATCAATTAAGTTATGTTTAAAAGATTTTTATTGTCTGTTGCCGCATTTTTGCTGGCTTTGGGCTGGGCTACGCCGGTTGGGGCGGCGCAGTTTCAAGCCGGCGAATCGGTTATTGTGCCGGCCTCGCAGGATGATGTTTACGTGGCCGGGTCTAATGTTTATTCAGACGGAGAGATTTTTGGAGATTTATACGCGGCCGGCGCCATAGTAAGATGTGATTCGGACGTGCGTGACGATGTGGTACTAGCCGGTTCAGTGGTTGATCTGTTTGGCTATGTCGGCGATGATGCGCGTTTGGCGGGCAGCATGGTAACTGTCGGCGGAGTGGTGGAAGATGATTTGATTTTATTCGGCGCAATGGTGCGGATTTTGCCCGGATCGGTAGTGAGAGGCGATGTAACGGCTATGGGCGGTTCGGTGATAATCGATGGAACAGTGGAGGGAAATGTGATTGGCGGAGGCGGGCAAGTGATGGTAAACGGCGTAATAAACGGATCGGCCATGCTGGAAGCGGACGAAGTGGTTTTTGGCAGCAACGCCAATATCGCCGGAATGGCCAAGGTAAAATCACCAAAAGAAGCAAAACTTGACGATGCGGCCAAGATTGGCGGAGGTATTGAGTATGAAAAGCTCGAAGAGCAAAGCACGAAGCCGGCGGAACCCGAGGCATCAGCCGGGGCGATTTTCGGATTTGGTTTAATCGGGTTTTTAATCAAGGTTTTAATCGGTTTGGTAACAGCTTTGATAGCTTTGTATTTCTTTAAGAAGTATTTGCTGGAACTAACAAAGAGCATGATGATGCAATTTCCGGCGCAATTGGGCTGGGGTTTTGTTTGGTTAATTGCGCTGCCGTTGGCATCATTGATTCTGATCTTTACGATTTTTGGATCTACTATTGGATTTTTTGGATTGCTGGTGTTTGGTTTGGTCATGGTCATAGCTAAGACGTTGGCATATATCGGATTCGGTTCTTGGCTTTGGAAATTATTCACCAAAGGTAAAACATATGAATTGGATTGGAAGATCGTTGTGCTCGGCGTTGTGGTTATGAATGTGATTTGGTTAATTCCAATTTTGGGATGGTTGTTTTGTTTTGTATTTGTACTGGCGGCTTTGGGGGCGACTTTTGCATTTATAAAACAAAGTATTAAGCCGTAGTGCTTGGCCGCAGTCATAGAAAGGTCTCGGTGAAAGCCGGGGCTTTTTTAATGAACTAAAAAGTGACAATTAAAAACTGACAAGAGCATACCCGGTCAAACTCTTGATAGTTGTCAGTTGTAAGTTGTAAGTAGATATAAATACGTAGTACAATGTAGAAGTGCTGGAGGCATTTATATATCATGCGATATCGGCCGTTAGCTACGGATTGTTTTTGGTTATGCTTTTAAGGCTGACCAGGCCGGCTTATTTATCTTTCCGGAGGAGAAAAAGCGGATACGGAGTTGTATTTAACAGCGTCACGGGAAAACCGGAGTCAAGAGCCATTGTTTCCTTGCAAACTTTAGGCGGGAGAACGTTCAGGACAGCGCCGACGGATCAAGATGGACGGTATAATCTGGTTGCGCCAAAAGGCGATTATATTTTGGAAGTAAGAAAACAGGGCTTTAGTTTTCCATCAAAAATTTTGAATAAAAAAATAATGATACTTCGTACGACAGGATTTTGACCGCTAAACATATAATCATTAATGATCACGGGTCCATTACGGTCAATATACCGATAGATCCGGAGCAGGCAAGCAGACGTACATCTTTTTTAAAAAGGAAGGTACTTAGGGGCAAGTGGCTGCAGGATTTGGTGGCCGTTGGTGCGCCGATTTCGGCAATAGCTATGGCGTTTTTTTTGGGTAGATTTTGGGCCGTGTGGATTTTATTGGGATTTTACGTAATGGCAATAGTATTCCGTTTTTTGGATTTTAAACCACCGCCGCCGCCGTTTGGAACGGTCCGCGACGCGGATACCAATCAGCCTTTGGAAAAAGTCATGGTCAGGATCTTTGAAAAAAAATTCGGTAAATTGCTTGAGGCTCAGATAACATCCCCCAAAGGAAGGTATGCATTCGTTGTTCAGCCGGGCTCTTACCGCCTTTTGGTGCAAAAAGACGGATACAAGAGTGTGATTATTAATTTTCCGGAAGTAAGGCAGGACCATTATTTACTGGCGAAGGATGTGATAATGCATCGACGAGCCGATGACTAAATATTCAATTAAATATTCTTGAATCACTTGAAAAATATTTGCCAAATATTGACCTAGTTAATCCAAATATTATCCAAACATATGTTGCTCTGTTTGGTTGGATTTGCGTCTTGGTTGGATTTGATATTGTTTGACGTCCTAGGCGCGGTATGTTTAGATAGATTTAGCTAAATTATGCAAAGAATTTCGCATATGTTTAATGATAAAAAGATATTATTCAGCACTGGGGCAATTGTCCTTATTTTTATAGCTTTGATTTTGGTTTTTGGCTCTGTTGGCACGGTCGGCGCCGGTGAAAGGGGAGTTTTATTGCAGTTTGGAGCTGTGACGGGCAAGGTTTTTAACGAGGGATTGTTTTTTAAGATACCTTTGGTTCAGCGTGTAGTGCGTTTGGATGTTAAGGTGCAAAAGTCAGAAGTCGCTGCCGACGCATCAAGCAAGGATTTGCAGATGGTTAACAGCAGAGTAGCGTTGAACTATAAGATAAATCCGGAAAAAGTTGCGGATTTGTATCAAAGCGTTGGGAAAAACTATGAGGGCCGTTTGATTGATCCTTCTTTGCAGGAGTCGGTTAAAGCGGCGACGGCTAAGTTTACCGCAGAAGAATTGATTACAAAACGCAGTGAAGTCAGAGAAGAGATTAAAAGGAATTTAAAAGAAAAAATGGAACCGCATGGTATCTTGGTTGATGAATTCAATATCGTTGATTTTTCCTTTTCAGCGGCTTTTAATCATGCAATTGAGGAAAAGGTGACTGCAGAACAAGAGGCTTTGGCCGCAAAAAATAAGCTTGAGCAAGTTAAATTTGAGGCCGAGCAAAAGATCGCTGAGGCTAAGGGCAGAGCGGAGGCCATACGAATAGAGTCAGAAGCATTGAAGACAAATGATAAGATTTTACAGATGCGGTTTATTGAGGCTTGGGACGGGAAATTGCCTTTGGTTACGGGCGGATCGGCGAATTTGCTTGATATTTCCAAATTAATTCAGTAAACTAAAAACAGATCGAAAAATGAGGGTAAAAATCAAAATTTTTTAATAATCTAATTTTAAGAAATTATGTCTTTTTGGCAAAAATTATTCGGAAAGAAATCCGAAGATGAAAAACCGGCGGAAATGAATGCGGCTATGGCCGATTCAACTTCAATGCCGGCAGAACCCATGCAAGCTCCGGCGCCAGAAGCTCCGGCACCGCAAGCAATGCCCGAATCAGCTCCTGAAGCTTCGGATCCGGCTTCAGAAGCAATGCCCGAACCGGCAAAGGAGCCGGTCACCGCAACGGAAGCTCCGGTACCGGAACCAACATCAGCTCCAGAAGCCTCTGCTGATGCTAATGAAACCGGCGGAGAAGGGAACTGGTAAGAATTAGACGCTAGAAACTAGACTCTAGACTCTAGATTCGTATAACGTATAACGCGAAACGTCAGACGTTACATGTTACACGATACACGATGTTGGTCGTTAGACGCTGGAATCTTTTAAAGAAAAGATCATCCTGAAAGGGATGGTTTTTTGACCCCTCACTCCGCAACCCAGAGCTAAGCTCGGGCCGGCTGAGCCGGCCTCGGCTTTGCCTCTCCCGCGCTACCACTTTGCATAAAGCTTCGTGGAAAAGAGCAAGAGGGGGGTGTGTTTACTGTGGCATTAAAAAACCACCGGTGAGGTGGTTGAGGTCAGCAACGGCAGCCGGAAGGCGATTGCGGAGAACAGCGTTCGACTTGCCAGCTGATGATTTTATAGGCGAAGAATGGCAGAGGGTCGGCGTTTGTATCGGAATATCTTCCGGGATGCGGAGTGAGTTCCAAACATTTGGCTTCCGGTTTCAGCCCGTAGAATTCCGGGCCGAATTTGCCCAGGAAGTCATCAAGGCGTTGGATCGCATGCGCTTCGGCAAAGACTTGAGCCAGGATGTTTAATGCCAGCGGTGCGGTAAAACATCCGGCTGCCGGCTTGTCACAGGTCTTTTTTTGACGCGGATGCGGCGCTGAGTCGGAGCCGAAAAAGAATTTGGGATTACCGCTAACGGCTGCCGCGATAAGAGCCTGGCGGTCGATGTTGGTTTTGGCCATTGGTTTGCAATATGCGTGGGGATCGTTAAGCGCATCTTCGGAAGTGAGCACGAGGTGGTGGGCGGTTATTGTACCCGCAACCGTACCGGGGAGCTCTTTGACCAGGTCAACTGCGGATAACGTACTCAGGTGTTCAACGATGATGCGGAGTTTGGGGAAACTCATGGCAGCGCCGATGATTTCCTCCAAGAACATCTGTTCGGCCAGCATGGGATCGATACCGGGCATTTCCGCATGAACGCTTAACGGCAGATCATAATCCTGCATGGCTTCGAGCAAATGTTTAGCATCCGATAGTTTTTGGAAACCGTTTTGGCTGTTGGTAGTGACGCCTTCCGGGTAGAACTTGCCGGCCATGATACCGGTGATTTTAGCCGCAGCAATGTCTTTGATTTCGGTTTTCGGAGTCAGCTTGATGGTCATGAGCGGATCGAAATCGGGGAAATCCTTGCAAACCGCAAGGATTTCGCGTTTGTATTGTGCCGCGTCGTGGATGTTTAAGATTGGCGGGTCGGTATTCGGCATAACGATTGCCGCGCGGAAAAGACGGGCCGTGACAGGTGCGACCTTGGCCAGCATTTCACCGCGGCGCAGGTGCACGTGCATGTCATAGGCTGTTTGCAGAGGGTAGCGGCGAATCTTCATGTTGAATCTCCTTTGGTGCAGGGGCCGGATATGCCAAAACTGGCATGAATGCTGCGGTTTAAGAAGCGATTGTTAATTTGCCGGATAGTTCTTTGAACGCGCCAAGGGCGAAGCATGGAAATGCATCCCAGGGAAATGGCGTCAGCGCCGGTGTTCAACATCAAGTCAGCATCATCGGGTGAAAGGATGCCGCCGCCGCCGATAATGGGGAATGTATAGCTGTATTTACGGCGGAAGTTTTTTATCCAATCGGTAACAATGGGCAGCAATGGCGCTCCGGAAAGACCGCCGCCGCCAAGATGCCCAAGCGGGGATCCATTTGTTCCAAAAAATTTTTCCCAAGGAATAATATCGGGTATTTGACCGTAGGGGATGGTATTGGAGATGTCGAGCCCATCGCAAGCGGGATGCTCTGTGAGCTTGGCGGCTTGGGCTTCTGCCAAGAGAGCGTTGATTTTTACGATTATAGGCACCTTAAGCCCTGCGACCATATTAAGATATTCCTTAGCTTCATCGATCAGTTCAGATTGATGAATATGGACATTAGGGCAGGAAATATTGATTTCAACGGCAATCGACGTTTGAAAGTTTTTGAGCGCGGGCAGCATCATCTCCGCCAGACGTTCGTATTCCTGCAGACGTTCTTTATGGTCTTGGCCGACGGCCATGAATGAAATAACAAAAGGTTCGGTAAGTCTTTGCCAGCGGTTTTGTTTTAGCAACCATTGTAATCCGGGTCCGCTAAGTCCGACGGAATTGAGAGCGACGCCATGGAATGGCTTAACGATGATGCATTTGGGAAATCGTTCAACCGGCTGGGTGGAATCCTCTTTAAGAGGCATGTTGCCCTTGCGGGGATCGATGGTAGTTGTCTTGGTTATCAGCGTACTGCCGGTATAATCCAAGCCGAAATGTTTGAAGCTTTCGTGATAAGGCCAGCCCTCGCCAAAAAAGTTACGTGCGCCCGAGGCGCAAAAAACATGTCCGAATTCTGTGCCTCGCAGTTTCATGTGAGCCTCATGGGAGTACTAAGTACTTGGTTGGGTGTTTGTCGAAGAACCGCGACTATATAAACATATAAAAAAACAAATAGCAAATAACAAATAAAAAGAGTTTTCCAAGTTACTCTTGCTATTTGCTATTGAATATTTGCAATTGTTTAGACGATCATGGGCAGTGTTTCCACTTCCATCTTGGTTCCGGTAATAATTCCTTCGATGCGGTAAGATCCGTGCTGGGGAGCTTCCACGTAACCATTCCATGCAGAGCGCGCCAGCCCCCCGGAGTTTATCCAGTCAAACAGCCATTCGTTGGTAAATTTGGGATCGGCTTGGTCAATGCCCGCGCCGATATACATAAGCCAAGTTCGGTTAAAATCTTCTTGAGAACCGATAGTGGGAGCCATTAAGATCGGCAAGCCCAAAGCGCAATAAAAAGACATTTCGCTGGGTTTGGTCCAAACAATATCCGTCTTGCGTAAAATTTTATTAAAATTTTTAAAATATGTTGGGCGGTCGGGCCAGTAGTCGATAAAGATTTTTTTACCGACCGCGTTTTGCATGCCCAGTTTTTTTACCGTGCCTTCGAATTGTTTGGCAACATCTTTTTTAGTGCCGGCCATCAGGCGGAGTTTTAACCCGTCGCGTTTTATGGTGCTTTTCAAGCTCGTAAGAATATCGATGGCCAGTTGTTTTTGCGCACCGGCCCCGCCTATGGCGAACATGAGAGTCAGCGGATGATCCTTTTTTACATTACAGGAGCCGACGCCCACTTCACTTTCGATTGTTTTAAAATATTTTTTAAGAAATACGCCGTTGGGATCAAGATTGCAGATGCGGCTCATCATATCCCTTTTACAGATGGAATTATCAAGGTCGCCGATAACTTCGCGCGGAAGCGGGAAGCCGGTGTGAAAAATGTTTTCTTCTCTGACTCCGTAAAGTTTTAAGCGTTCAACTACCCGGCCGTTGGGGGCGAAATATTTAATTCTGCTTTTTTTCGGATCTTTCGGAACCCAAACCCGGGCCATGTCCGCATCGCAAACTTGGAGATAGATATCTTCCGGATAATCAAAAACTTCGGCGGCAAAAGCCCCGGTAAAAAATGTACAAATAAGCGGTTTTGGATTTTTGGCGAGTTTATCTATGAGATGTTTCCCCATTTCCAGCTTTTCTATCATGTAATAAGTTTGGTGTACTTGATAGGTAGGGTCGGATAAATCGCGGCGCGGATAGAAATCATCGATTTCCTGGATTTTATCCATAATGGCAAAAGCGATATCGCCCACGACCGGAATGGGTTTTAAACGCGAAACAGCCTCATATCCTTTACGGCTCTGTGTCCAGAGTTTTTTATCTCTTTGGGGAATGCCGGGATAGTCATTCATTTTGATGACTCCGCCTTCGGCGAGTTCTTTTAAGGCATAGGCAGCGCGGTCATGGCCGTAGCCCATGTTGACGGAGAGAACGTAAGCAGGCTTCATAACTCAAATAACAAATAACAAATAATAAAGTCTTAGTACTTAGTCGTAGAATCAATCAGCGACCAGGGGACAGTGACCAGATATTTATATCAAACAATAAATAATAAATAACAAAGTCTGTATCACTGTCGCGAGATTGCATATATTTTAGCATAGATGAGTACTAAATATAAGACTCAAGACACTGGATGCTAGTCGCTGAATCCGTGTAACGCATAACTTATAACGCGAAACGTCAGACATTACACGTTACACGATACACGATACAGGATACACGTTACACGATACACGATACACGATGCGCGATACACGATGCGCGATACACGTTACACGATACACGATACACGATGCGCGATACACGATGTTGGTCGCAAGATGCTAGACGCTAGATTCTAGACACCCGACTTTAGTCAGGCGTACTTATGAGCATTGTCGTTTTAGTATTTTTTGCGGCGGCGGATTGATGGGCGTCTGCCGCGGCGTGCAGCCGTTGCTTGCGGAGCGGGGGTTGCAGGGAGATCGGGTACGGGGGTAATTGGCAGGTATGAACGGATTAATTGCTCAATTGCTTCCACCAAGCTTCGTTGGTCCGGCGTTGCTATGGAAATGGCAAGGCCGGCTGCTCCGGCTCTGCCGGTTCGCCCGATGCGATGCACATAATCCTCGGCATGCTCGGGAAGATCATAGTTAATCACAAGTTCTATCCCCTTGATATCCAAACCTCTGGCGGCTATGTCGGTCGCAACCAAAATCCGGTATTTTCCGGACTTAAATCCATCAAGAGCATCGCGCCGTTGTGATAAAGATTTATCGGAATGTATGTCGGCAACCGTATAACCCATGTTTTTTATATTGCGGGCTATTTTTTTAGCTCCGTGTTTGGTGCGGGAGAAGATCAGTACAGAGCCCCGGTGTTCGGCCAGCAGGCGCTTGAGCAGTTTGATTTTATCCTCTCGGTTTACAACAAAAAGTTCTTGGCTGATTTTTTCCGCCGTTGTTCCGGGTCTGGCGATTTCGATTTGTACCGGCAGATTCATGTATTTACCGGCAAGTTTTACAATATCCGCCGGCATGGTTGCGGAAAAAAGCAGGGTCTGCCTGTCTGCGGGAATCGATTTGATAATTTTATTGATTTGGGGAGCAAAGCCCATGTCGAGCATACGGTCAGCTTCGTCCAATACCAGAACTTTCACTGAATCCAATGTGACGGTTTTTTGATCCAGATGATCGATTAATCTGCCCGGAGTGGCGATAATAACATGGGGTTTTTGTTTAATGGATTTGATTTGCAAATGCATGGACGCGCCGCCGATTAAAACAGCTGTGCGCAAACCGATATCTTTGCCGATTTGGCGGAAGACCTCATCGGCTTGCAAAGCCAGTTCACGGGTTGGCAAAACAACCAAACCAATGCCTTTGGTTTGTGAGAGTCTTTGAATCAAAGGTATGCCAAAAGCCAGGGTTTTACCGGTGCCGGTTTGCGCAACCCCTATGAGATCTTTGCCTTCAACAGCAATGGGAATAGTCTTTTGTTGTATCGGAGTCGGGGCCGTATATTTATTTTTCCAGAGGATATCCAAAAGCCTGGGTGCAATGCCCAGGCCATAGAAGCCCGGTTCAAGCGGTGTAACGTTTTTCATGGAAACAGGATAACACATTTAACGCGCAACGCGAATTGTGTATCGCGAATCGTCGCTAGCCGCGAGATGCTAGAACTCTGTTCGCGCATCGCGTATCGTATAGCGCGAAACGTCTGACGTTACACGATACAGGATACACGATACAGGATAAAAGGATGCAGGATACATGATATTAATCGCTGGACGCTAGACGCTAGCACGAAGCACGAAGCACGTAGTACTTAGCACTTAGTACTCTCGATGCTAGACTCAAGCTGAAAGCTTAAGATTATTTAGCGTTGGCGCGGCGTCGTTCGAAATCCTTGAGAAAGCGTTTGCGGATACGGATGCTTTTAGGTGTAACTTCAACCAATTCATCGTCCCCGATATATTCCAAAGCCAGTTCCAAGCTCATCTCGCGGTGCGGTGTTAAAGCTTCGGCAACGCCATCGCCTTTGGATCGCATATTGGTGAGGCGTTTTTCTTTGCAGACGTTAACAATCATGTCTTCGGGTTTGGCATTTTGGCCAACAACCATGCCTTCGTAAATCGGCAAGCCGGCCGGTATAAACAGTGTGCCTCGGTCTTGAGCTGTCAGCATGCCATAAGTTACAGATGTACCGGATTCGTGAGCAATGAGCGAGCCATGGTCTGCCCGGGCCAGGTCGCCGGCGTATGGCCGGTATTCCAAGAATATGCTGTTTATGGTGCCCTGACCTCGGGTGTCAACGATGAATTCACTGCGGTAGCCGATGAGGCCGCGAGTGGGTATTTCAAAAATAAGATGCGAGCGGCCGTTCTCGGTTTCCATGTCTTTTAATTCGCCGCGCCGTTTGCTCAGTTTTTCTATGACCAAACCCGTCTGATCTTCGGGGATGTCGATTTCCACTTGCTCGAAAGGTTCTTTGCGTTGTCCGTCTATTTGCTTAAAAATGACTTGCGGGCGCGATACTTGCAGTTCAAACCCTTCACGGCGCATTTTTTCGATCAAGATAGCCAAGTGCAATTCACCGCGGCCATAGACTATAAAGCCCTCGCCCTCGGGATCTTTTTCTACGCGCAAGGCAACGTCATTTTGTAATTCGCGTTCCAAGCGCTCCTCGATGTTGCGTGAAGTTGTGTAGATTCCTTCATTGCCGGAAAACGGCGATGTGTTGGCGCTGAAAGTCATCTTAACGGTCGGTTCTTCTATTGCGACCACAGGCAGAGCTTCGGGATTTTGGAGGTCGGCAATGGTTTCGCCGATGTTCAGATCTTCAATGCCGGCAAAGGCAACAACTTCTCCAGCCGGAGCTTCGTCAACCTCTTTACGGTTTAAGCCATCGAAAGTCATGAGATAAGTTATTTTGGAAGGAGTTTGTCTGCCGTTTCTATCGATCCACATAACCGCGCCGGGGTGAAAAATGCCGCGGCGCACGCGCCCGATGCCCAAGCGGCCTTTGTAATTGTCACGAGTAACGTTAACGACTGATACTTGCAGAGCTCCTTCAGTATCAAGGTGAGGAGCAGGGATGTTATTGATTATACAGTCAAAAAGCGGTTTGATATCTGTCATTTTGGCCAGATCGGCATCCGCTCCGGATTTGCCTTGTTTGGCGGAAGCGTAAATTACAGGGAAATCGGTCTGTTCATCACTGGCGCCCAGTTCAACAAAGAGGTCGAAAGTTTTATTTAAAACCCAGTCCGGACGGGCGTCCGGTTTATCGATTTTGTTGATTACAACGATAATGCGGTGACCGGCTTGAATGGCTTTTTTAAGCACAAAGCGAGTTTGCGGCATGGGTCCTTCTTTGGCATCTACCAATAAAAGAGCGCCATCAACAAGATTCATGATGCGTTCCACTTCGCCTCCAAAATCAGCGTGCCCCGGAGTGTCGACTATGTTTATCTTAATGTCATTAAAAGTAACGGCCGCATTTTTTGAGAAAATTGTGATCCCGCGTTCGCGTTCCAATTCATTGGAATCCATGATTGTTTCGCCTTCGAATTTTTGCGATGCTGCCGAGTCTGACTGCTTAAGCAAAGCATCGACAAGAGTTGTCTTGCCGTGGTCAACGTGGGCGATAATCGCAATATTTCGCAGTTCCATAAGTCGCTGGAGTATAACGTTTTTTGACTAAAGAGTCAAGGCTTGACTTACGTTAACCAGCAGTCCCGTTGAACCGTTATCACGAGCAAGCTCTGATTATCGTATTAACGGATGCGCTGGAATACGTATTTTATGTTATAATAGTCATAAGAATTTTTGATGCAAAAATCTATGAAATATTTTTTTAGTTTTATCGCCGTATTTGGCTCAATGTTGTGTTTGGCGCAAAAAGTTGAAGCCAGAGTTATTGAGCCCGGAGAATTAATAAAAGGATCCACCCCGGCGGTTTATTATTATACGGATGGCAAGCGCTACGTTTTTCCTACAGAAGCGGTCTATATGTCGTGGTATAAAAATTTTGATACCATCAATACTGTTGCGGATGATACGCTGGCTAAATTGCCCTTGGGCGGCAATGTGACTTTTCAGCCGGGTTCAATGGTAAAACTCACGACTGATCCTAAAGTTTATTTGGTGGAGGAGGGGAATACATTAAGATGGATTGAAACAGAAGAGGCGGCTAAGCAATTATACGGAGATGGCTGGGCATCCATGGTTAAAGATATTTCGGATGCTTATTTTGTTGATTATAAAATCGGCGAATCGGTCCCCAATGCGGAAGGGTGGATCGCCGGATTATTGCCCAGTGCTTATTATAATTATCAAACTGTTTTGGATAAAATCAGGGACGATAAAATCGAGGCCGGTGAATTAAACGGCAGTAAAACTTATGCTGATTTTGCGCATCCGGATTATGTGGAATTAACCAAGCTGATGCCCCATGGTTATGAAGGCAAAACGGATAAGCCGGTTGCGGATTTACGGCAATGGTATTTAAACAATTCGACTGACTGGCAGTTATTGTATGACAAGCAATCAAGCAATGCCACGGCAACAATGGCGGTTTTGAATTTTAGTAAAAAGACGGCTAATTGGTTTACACACCGTTCGGTGATTATTGCTGATACGGTTTATTCGGAACAGCAGGAAGTTATATTTCACGAAATAGATTATCCGGAAGGTTATATTGTTTATCCTTATGGCGCTACTGCCAGTTATGATCAGGGAGAATTTGATATAAGGCAGGGGATTTTGACATATGCGTCAAAAGATGAAGTTAACAAGTGGTACAATGAAGTTGGGTACACAAACGGCTGGCCTCCCATGGAACAAAAAATGGATTTTTTAGGATTGGTAACCACCTATTCAACCAATAGAGATGATACTCAACGGGCTTTGCAAGTGAATTTTTTGGCCATGGATCAGATTGAAGTCTTGCCGCCGTTGAATTTATTTTCGGTTGAGTATTTAAAGACGATAAGATAGGATCGAAAATCCCCCAAACCCCCTTTGACAAGGGGGCTTTTTGTTATTACTAACTCCCTCTAAATCTCCCTCTTAATCTAAGAGGGAGACGCGACCCCCTTTAACAAAGGGGGGAGTGAAGGGGCAATCAGGCACATCATGAAGACCGCGGAGGTCAACAGGATGCGGATAGTGACCTGCTCTTTTTTGTTCGGATTAAGCCCATGTGACCTGTTATTTGATCAACTTTTCTTTCTCGTTTTTAGTGAGTTTTTTAATTAAAGCTTCTTGTTTGCGGGCGTCGGATTCGGATTTCATTTTTTTACTCCAAACCAAAACAACCGGCTGACGGGATCTGGTATATTTAGCGCCATTTCTCGAGTTGTGCTTGGTTATTCTGGCTGTTAAATCATTGGTAATGCCCGTGTATAAAGAATTGTCTTTACAGCGGACCATGTAGACGTACCAGGGTTTCATGATTACGATTTTACCACAGTCGTTGCGTTTCTCGCTCCCTTCGATTCCTTGTAAAACAAAAATGCGAAGCCAAGCTTCGCATTTTTGTTTAAATCGAGCTAAGCTCGATGGCAGGGACGGCAGGAATCGAACCCGCGCTAGAGGTTTTGGAGACCCCTGTACTACCATTATACGACGTCCCTATGGATTATTTTAATTCTTTTTAGCAATGAGTAATAAGCTGAGTCGAAACGTTTTAATTGCCTTTCTCGCTCTTTGGCTAATTCAATTGATTGATAAGATTCATAATATATTAAATTGTAAGGATAGTGTCTACTGGTAAAATAAACTTTACCTGAATTGTGTTCATTTAATCTTCGCTCAAGATCGGTCGTCATTCCTATGTATAAACTTTGATTTTTTTTGCTTTGTAATACATATACATGATGCATATTTAAGTTGAGGTTTTGGATCCCTCCTTTCGCGAAAGGAGGGATGGAGACCGCTGTACTACCACTATACGATGCCCCCGAATCTATAATTGTTGCGTTATATTAGCAATAAACAAGAAAAACTGCAAGATTTTATAGTGCCTTTATTAATTTTTACAATATGATAGGATTAAATTATGAAAATTACATCTTTGCCTAACGTAATAATGCTTCATGGCTGGACAAATGGAGATATCTCCGGGATTCCGGAATACTTGCCGGATAGTGATCAAAATTGGATGGGATGGATAAAAAAAGAATTGGAAAACAGAGGGTATAAAGTTGAATGTCCTTTTTTGAGATACGGTTTTAAATCTTATTACGATGATTGGAAAAAGGAGTTGGAGAAGTTGGATATTAATGAAAATACAATACTAGCGGGCTGGAGTTCGGGAGGTGCTTTTTGGGTTCGGTGGCTGGGGGAAACAAAGAAGAAAGTAAAAAAGTTGATATTGGTTGCGCCTGCCAAAGTAGTTGGAAATGACGAAGAATGGTTAAAAGAACTAAGGGAAATGCAGAAGGAATATCTGAATCCCAAATGGAAGGATCAATGGGAAAGTTTTCATAATTTTGAATGCGATGAAACCATTAAGGATAGAGTAGATGATATTTCGATTTTTATTTCTAATGATGCAAGGTGGCTCGTTGATGCTGCGCATCTTTATGCAAAAGAGTTTGATGCAAAATTAATTGAAATAGAAAATCAAGGTCATTTTGAAAATGAAAAAAGACCCTCGCCGGAATTTCCGGAAATGTTGGAGGAGATTTTAAGTTAGGATGATTTCTATTTAATCCTAAAAGGATTTTGCTCTGATTCCGGATAATCATCTGTGTGCTCTTCTCGTTCCAGCCCGCGTCTTTCTTTGGCTTTTAGGCCTTTGCGACGATGCGGTTCATTGGATTCGTGGATTTTTTTGATTCTGCCATCACGAATCTCGTATCCTTGTTTTTCTATTTCAGAAATAATTTCTTCAGTTGTAATATGATATCCGGGTTCATTTATTCGTTTCCATACATGATCGTAAAGCATTCGAGCGAAAGGACCCAGCCCCAAATCATTAAGACGTTCTTGGACTTTTTTTTGATATTCTTGCCAGTCCAATTCTAAAATCTTCTGATCCATATCCGAAATGCGGATACCATATTCGGATCGGCTTCTTTTGATTGCGTCAATTATTTTACCGAGTGAATCTTTGTCTGCGACAATGGCGTAAACGGTTTCCGTGTATTCGTGGGAGAAGGCATAATATTTAAGCAATTTTAAACCGTAATCCGCAGCAAATCGTTTGGCGCGGCGGATTCGTTCATCCGTACCAAGTCTGTCCATGTCTACCAAAGAGCCGCGCGTACTGATAAGATTTGGATCCGGGGGCTTTACAGCGGCAGAGATTTTGCGTTCAAAGATAATTCCGAATTCATCTTTTGCCAAATCATCGACCAATTCAAATTCATTGCCTCGGTCGTCTTTTTGAACGTCCGGTTCTATCCATGTATTTTGGCCGATTTGCGCTCTTTCGTCGCTGAAAAATTCTTCCAATGAGTCGTTAGCGTACATATCATCAAAAGAATTTCTACTGTAAATTTTAAATTCCGGCAGTTGGTATTCGGTTAAGTCTTCCGTTAAGTTGTAAAGATCCGCGAAAACTTCGCTTTCGGTTTTGCCAAGCAAGCCGCCCAATTCTTTCATTTGATTGTGCAGAAAGTTTCTCTCTCTGTCGATTAATGTTAGCTTGTGAGCCGTAATATCTTTTAAATTAAATTTTTGCAATTCTTTAATTGCATCGCGATATTTTTTATGCGCTGTCCAATAAAGACTATTAATGGTTTCCTTATCTCTATAAGGATCAAGGCTGAGGAAGTCTTCTTTCAGGGGTTCGAAAAATAGAAAGTCGGACATAAATTAAGACGCTAGGCGCTAGACACAAGACGCCAGACTCTAGATACGGGCTGCGTTAATCCGTGCTCCTGTTGGCCGGTATTCCGGAGCCAATGCGCTAAGCACAGTTTAGTCCGGATAACGGTTTAACGGGTAAAACGGAATACGTATTTTAACTTCCTAAAAATTTCAGAACATCGTAGACCAAGAACGCCGGCCAGACGATGGCTTTTAAAAATCCCAGTACGCCGACCCAGAAGCCGGTTGCATGGCTGATGTAGTAGACTGCGGCGCCGATAAAGCCCAAGCCATATACTCCGCTGCCTCCATGATCCATATTGCATTTTTTACTCATATACCGGCATTATAACATGCCGCTAAACTTTCAAAAATTTTTTAAGATACAAAATTAATAAACAATGATACAATTGATATCAGTAAAAACATGTAGAATTATTGCTTAATATGAAAAAAAAGGAAACTAGAAAATACGATGTAGTGATTTATAATCCGGATTGGGCAAAACAATTTAATATTATTGAGAGAGAGCTGAAAAATGTTTTTAAAAATATCGCAAAAGCTATTGAGCATGTGGGCAGTACTTCGATAGAAGGCATGTCGGGCAAGCCGACTATTGATATTTTAGTGATTGTTGACGATGCCGCGGCAGTTGATAGTTTAAATAAAGAGATGGAAGATTTGGGCTACAAAGTTTATGGTGATTATTTAAAATCAGGTGGCAGGTTTTTTGCAAAAGAGAGAAATGGTGAGAGGTTGGTTAATGTGCATTGTTATGCGTCAGATAATCCTAAGGCGGAAGAATTGTTAATGTTGCGTGATTTTTTAAGAGAAAATTTTAATGAGGCTAAAGCATATGCAGATTTTAAATTAGATCTTTTTACTAAATTTCCTGATGACTATTTTGTTTATCGTAAGCAGAAAGATGTTTACATGAAAGATTTATTAAATCGTGCGAGATCGTGGTATGATTCGATGAGAAAACTATAGTTACGTATATGTGAAAAGTAAATAAACGATGATATAATGTTTTGATGCTATATGAAACAAATAAATAATATGAAATTTAAGATCATTGCGGCACTGTTGTATGCCGTGATGGTTTTTGTGAATTATTTGGCTAATGCATTGCCGATAGGAGGTGTGACAACCGGCGAGGCATCGGATGCTTTTGCCAATCTTTTTACACCGGCGGGTTTAACTTTTTCTATTTGGGGGTTGATATACTTCTTATTGTTCGTTTACGTAATTTATCAATTTATCGGCGTCAAAAAGAAGGATGCTAAATTGGAGAAGGCGATCGCGAAGGTCAATAAATATTTTGTATTATCATCCTTGGCTAATGTTGCTTGGATTTTTTCCTGGCATTATCAAATTATCTGGCTTTCGGTTTTAATAATGCTTGGCCTGCTGATTTGTTTGATAAAGATTGCGGATGTTTTAAAAACAGAGGATTTTACTTTAAAAGATTTTATTGCAATAAAATTGCCTTTTAGTATATATTTTGGCTGGATAACAGTTGCCATAATAGCAAATATTACCGTGTTTTTGGTAAGTATAAATTGGAATGGATTAGGCATAGCTGACAATATTTGGATGATAATTGTGCTCTTTGCAGGAATAGGAATTGGTATATGGCGCATGTATATAGATCGTAATATTGCTTATGGATTGGTTATTGTTTGGGCATATATCGGTATTTTATACAAACATACGTCTGCAGGAGGCTTTGGCGGGCAATATCCGGATGTAATTTCCGCATTATTCATTTGTTTGGTTTTGTTGTTTGGAGGGATTGTGTTAACCGCGCATAGATCTAATATCAGGTTAGAAAAATAATAAGATTTTTTAATTATTGCAAATTATTTGCAATATGATATAATGCCCGCATGATACTGAATCAGTTAAAACAGGCGGGTTTTAGAATAACCGCTCCCAGAAAAGCGGTAATTGAAGTTTTGCAGAAAAATCATGAGCCTCAATCCGCGCAGATGATTCACGCGAAGACGCATGATACGGATCTGGTTTCGGTTTATCGAGCACTTGAAGTATTGGAAAGGTTGGAGATTGTTCAGCGCGAGGATATGCAAGGAGTCGGCAAATATATTTTGGCTGAAAAATCGCATCATCACATTACCTGCAGAAAATGCGGAAAAATTGCATGCGTGCCCTGTGAGCATTATTTTCAAAAAGTGAAGGGATTTCAGGAAGTGCGTCATCAATTAACCATGACGGGCATTTGCAATAAATGCACAGCCTAATATGTGCATGTTTTGCGGCGGAGGCCAATGCGGAGGAATGTTGGATTATGTAATCAGCGCCATGCCTTTAACAGTAATTTTTATTTATCATAAAATTAAAGCCATATTGCATTTATGAAGAAAAATATTTTAGTTATAGGCGGTTTGTTTGTTATTTTAATTTTGGGTATTTTGATATTTAGCAACCAAAATCAATTTTTAGATGATGATAGTGGAAAGTTAAAGATTGCAGCAACTATTTTTCCGGTTGCAGACATTGCCAGCAATATCGGCGGCGACAATGTTGAAGTAAAAACTATTTTGAAACCCGGAGCCAGTCCCCATACTTTTGAGGTGACACCATCGGATATAAAATCATTGCAAGATGCAAAGGTGATATTTGCCATAGGCTGGCCGTTGGATAATTGGACAGATGATATTTTGGCGGTTGATGAAAATGTAAAATTGGTAAAAGTTGATAATGGCATAGAAATGCATTTGTTTATGGAAAATCATCATCATGATGAGGATGCGGATCATGAAGATCATGATGAATACGGGCATGAGGAAGATCATGAAGCTGAAGATCATGAAGAGGGTGCGATGAAGGATCCGCACTATTGGCTTTCGGTAAAAAATGCTAAAATAATTGCGGGTAATATTGCCGATGTTTTGATTGAGCAAGATCCTGCTAACAAGATGGAATATCAGAATAATTTGCAAAATTATCTTAATGAATTGGATGAACTGGAAGTGGATTTGAAAAACGAATTGCAAGGTCTGGAAAAAAGGGAGTTGATTGTATTTCACGAATCTTGGAATTATTTCGCAAAAGAATACGGCTTAAAGATTGCCGGCGTGGTGCAATTATCGCCCGGCAAGGAGCCGACACCGGCACAGTTGGCGGAGTTGCATGATGCGGCCGGGGAGCATGGTATTACAGCGATTTTTTCCGAGCCGCAATTGTCGCCGGACACTATCAGGCCTTTTGTGGAAGATCTTAACCTGGATTTATTTGTCTTGGATCCTCTGGGAGGCGTTGATGGAAGAGATTCTTATATCCAATTATTAAAATATAATGCGCAAACCATCAAACAAGCGCTCCAACAATAAAAATATTTTGGAGGTTAAAGAAGTCAGCGTTTATTACGGTGATTATTGCGCCGTTAAAAATATCGGCTTTGCCATCAAATCCGGTGATATTTTGGCCATAATCGGACCAAACGGATCAGGAAAGTCAACGTTGTTAAAAGCGGTTTTAGGCTTGGTTGAGCACACGGGAAGTATAAAAGTTTTCGGTAAAGATATTAAAGAAGTATTGAACGATGTCGGTTATGTTCCGCAAAGATTTAAATTTGATGATTCTTTTCCATTAACGGTTGGAGAGTTTTTAGAATTATCGCAACTAAAAAAAGAGAATATTGCCAGACGTAAAGAAGTTTTAACAGAGGTGGAGATGCAGAAATTTGAACAAAAATTAATGGGAGAGTTATCCGGCGGGCAGATGCAGAGAGTATTGATTGCCAAGGCATTGCTGAATAATCCCAAAATATTATTTTTGGATGAGGCGACCGCGGGTGTTGATGTGGAAGGTGAAAAGAATTTTTATGAAATTATCAATCATCTGAATAAGGAGCATGGGCTCACGATTGTTTTGATTTCGCATGAAATTAATATGGTTTATAAGTTTGCCACTCAAGTTGTTTGTTTGAATCGTGATTTGATTTGTTATGGACAGACCAAAGAGGCGATTACCGAAGAGGTGATGAAGAAGTTGTACGGTGATAATTTGGAATTTAGAACACATAAGCATTAGTATGTTGGAGATTTTGCAATATCCTTTTATTCAAAGAGCATTTATTGCGGGCATGGTTTTGGCTGTGGTTTTATCTTTTCTGGGAATATTCATTATTTTGCGCAGGATGGCTTTTTTTGCAGACGGGATTGCTCATGCATCATTATCCGGAATTGCCGTGGGTATTGTTTTTGCATTTAATCCTATTTTAACGGCAGTAATTTTAACAGCATTTTTTGCGGTCATCATCTATTATTTGGAAAAAAAGTTTAAATTGACATCCGACGTAGCTATAGGAATATTGTTTACTTCGGGTATGGCTTTGGGTGTGTTGCTGATCAGTTTATCGCCGGGGTATCAGCCTGAGTTGATGAGTTTTTTATTCGGCAACATTTTATCCATTACAATAAATGAATTGTGGATTTTAATCGGAGTGAGTTTGGGCGTGATTGCTTTTTTGGCTTTATATTTAAAACAAATAACCTTAATGTCTTTTGATAAGGAATCAGCTTATTTGGCTGGTATAAAAGTGGAGGCTTTGCATTTGGTTTTATATGTTATAACTGCGGTGGCAGTGGTTTTGGGAATTAAAGTATTGGGAATAATATTGGTTAGTGCTTTGGTTATCATGCCGGTTGCAATCGCCAAGCTGTTTGCCAGGTCATTTAAAGCTTTGATTTGGCAAAGTATTTTTATATCTTTATTGATGGTTGTTGCGGGTTTGCTGATATCGGTTTTTCTAGATTGGCCAACCGGGCCGACGATTGTTTTGTCCGGAACCTTGTTATTTATCCTTTCCGGAGGCTGGAAAGGGCTGAAAAACGGCTTGTAGCCGCAACTTAGTTGCAAGACTCCCCTCGACAAAGCTCGGGATCTCCGACAAGACTCAGGGCTCTAGGCACTGGCTTTATGCTAGAGGCTGAAATTTAAGCTATATATAGCAAGTCATTAATAGGTGTAAAATTCGTTTTACTTAGTACTAAGCAAAGAGTATAATTTTTGTATATGAAAAATAATTACGTACAACGTTTTGGAGGGATATCTATATTATTATTTGTGTTTTTGGTTTTGGGGGCGGGTTGCCTCGAGGCCGATAAAGGACAAATGGTTAAGGATGAAGGAGGAAGGCAAGATGTAAATGAGGTTGATGTCGGGGATGTTTTGCCAAATAACGGTCAGATGCTAGGCGGCGACAGGGATGAACACGGTTGCATCGGATCAGCGGGATATAGCTGGTGCGAATCTTTGCAAAAGTGTTATCGACCCTGGGAAGAGAAATGTGAAGAAGTGAAAGTTGAGGCTGATAACGTTCCCAAGCCTGACGTTGAGGATGATTACGGCGGAGAATATCCGGCGACTATTTATGGTTTTTATGATGACAATAATCAACAAAAAACCGATTGCTATTATTTCGAAAATGCCATTTATACCGGATATGATATTTTGACCGAATTGGCGAAGAATAACTATAGCTATGACTCGGTGTTCGCGGATCAGGTTTATTATACTCCGGAAAATTCTCTTGCATTAAAAAATCAGATTGCTGATGAACTGGCTAAGATGGGAAAAAAGTTCAGATCTGTCTCGGCTTGCCATCTTGCAGATGGGTTGGACGCGGTTTCGGGAGTTATTTGGGATAAAGAGAGAAGCTGGGAAGAACCTTTTTATAAAACCGAATCCGAAGCGCGAAGGCAATACTTAGATGATATGGAAGACGGTTATCGATTATTGATAATCAAAGACGGGAAGGTTGCCATTGTTAACGATTTGTTAATGCGGGATCCGACTTTTACAGGTGGAGATGTTTCGTCTTGCAGAGCGGAGCTAAAAGGCAAAAATGTCACTTGGGAGTGCATAGCTTATTTTGACCGCACGGATAACGGTTTTGACAATATAGTTCATAAAATTTGGACAATTTCTCCGGAAGGAAAAATCTTATCCATAGACGAAGAGGTAGAGGATTAAAAATGCATAGTGAATAGTGCATAACAAATTAAGTTAAAGTCATAGTACTTAGTTATAGTCATAGTAAGTGACCGGTGATCAGTGACCAGTGGCCAGGCGTGATCTGCTATATACTAGCCGCCAGTTGCAAGTTGCCAAATTCCATATTCTAAATTCTCTTCGAGTCTGAGCCTCAGAGTCGAAGACTGTATTCTCAATTCATCGCTTGCGACGCGGGATGATGAGTTGTGGTATAATTGGTTTATGCAGAAGCGGGGGATGATTATAGGCATTGCGGCAATCATTGCATCGGCAATAATCGTATTTTTGAGTTGGCGTATTTATGAAGATTATTTTGCCGTTCCGAAAAACATCCAAGCCGATAAGGTTGTTGAAATGACTATAAATTCATTCAATGAAGCTGAACCGGGAACCTTTTTGGAAATGCGGACCATAAATGATTTGGGGAATGATGCCATTGAGCCGCTTTTTGATCGCGCGGATTCTGCTTTAATAAAAGACCAATGGACTGCGGTGGTCGGGTTAAATACAATCGCCCGCGGTTTAAATAAAAAAGATTGCATAATGCATCAAATGAAGGCGTTTTTGAACAGCCCGTTTTTAACTATTCGGCTTTATGCGGCGGCGAGTTTGGCAGAGAACGGGGATATGAGCGGTGAAGATGAATTAACAAAGGCTTTGACATCGGATGAAATGATGATGTTTATGCAACCTCCAAAACAGGCCAAGGTTTTTGCGCAGAATGTACTTAACTACGTAAATAGTAAATAAGAATTAAGAATAAAGAATAAAGAATAAAGAATAAAGAATGAGTCTATAAGTCGGAAATCGATACGTCATGTAATGTTTATGAAAAAGCCGAGTGATTTGCAGAAGTTTGGACCGCTTGTTGGGTTGGCTGTTTTGGCTTTGGTTTTTGTGTTTTCTTTTTCAGCATATTTTAAGATGAGGACTGCGGCCGCGGAGGATCCATGCTTGCTAATACAAGAAGTAAAAATTGCATTTGCTTTTATTGATGAAGAAGCAGAGGAACGGTCCGATGAACTAATAAAGCGCTGGACGGACGGTATAAAACAACAATGGGATGAGTCAATTGACTTAAAACAAAATGAAGAATGTGCATGTCAAATTGATTTGGAGTTTAATTTGAGCAAATTGCCGGCAGGTGCGGCTTGTGATGAAGCGGAGGCGAGTATTCATTGCATCATTGTGATGCATAAGCCAACCAATTCTTTTGGAAACATTGCAGATACGCGAGAATGGGTGACGAGCGCAACGGCAGAAGACGCGGCAACGGTTATGGGCGTTCTGCTGGGTTTGGAATACGAATATCAATTTTTAGATTCAAATCAAGACGGCAACGCCGATTTATTGGATCAAAATGAAACCGGCTTAGGATCGCCGGGTTCGCAACTGGCAAAAACATTAAATTTATATTGCGATGCCGCTTGCTGCGGGCAAGAGCCGGATGCTCCCGTGGAAAATAACCAAAGCCGGCAAACGCAAGAGCGGAAATCACAACCGCAGCCGCGTGCTGATTCGGAAACGACGAAGAAGGCTCCTGAATCGACTCAAGCGAAGCCGGCGGATGAGGATGCCGAACAAGAAACGAAAACCGAAGAGCCGGATAATCAAAGCGACAATTATGCATGCATAACAAACGCGGATTGCAATGACAATAATCCGGCAACGGCTGATACCTGCGCGAATCCGGGCACCAATATGGCCAGGTGCGATAATTTTACCATCATCGAATGTAAAAACGGCGATGGATATTGTCCGCCAAATTGCAATGTGAGGACGGATTCTGATTGTACTGCTAAATGTTTTAACCAAGTGTGTGAGCCGGGAGAAACATGCAAAAATTGTCCGGAAGACTGCGGAACATGCGCGCCTGTGTGCGGAGACGGTATTTGCACTCAAACTTCCGAGAGCTGTGAAAATTGCCCTATTGATTGCGGGACATGCGGTCCGGTATGCGGAAACGGTTTCTGTGAAGCTGACTTGGGTGAAACAACCGCTAACTGTTTACAAGATTGTCTGCCGGCCGCCACTTTTTTCAATTATTAAAAAATATTTTATCAACAGGTGTTATCGAAAAAAAAATCAGTAAGTGTTAAAATGATATAAGTTTTTAAAAATCAATAAAAGTAAAATAAAAACCGCCACAAATTTAAATAATCGTCAATTTTTTTTTATTTTATTTTTATGAAAAAGCTCTTTTATGGAATTACAGCCGGCGCTGTTATTTTGGCGTTAGCCCTTAATGTTCAAAATGCCATGGCTGTAATTAACTATGGTTCGGCTGCATCGGCGGCCAATTCCAGCAGTTCGGGTTCGAATGCGACTTTGGTTATAAACAGGCCCACCGGAGTCAGTTCCGGCAGTTTTTTAATAGCCGGCCTTACAGTAAATGGAGGGAACGGAGTTACGATAACTCCGCCCAGCGGCTGGACGCTGATACGCAGAACGGATAACGGCGGCAATGTTGTTTTGGCCTCGTATTATAAAGTAGCCGGCGGATCGGAGCCAAGTTCTTATACGTGGACATTGAGCAGGGCATTCGGCAATTCGCGCGCATCGGGCGGTATAATACGTTATTCGGGTGTCAACAATTCCGATCCAATTGACGCCTCCAGCGGAAATACAGGCAACGGCAGTACGGCCAGCGCAGCTTCCATCGATACGGTTTGGAATAATGACAGGGTGGTTGTTTTTTTTGGCATTGATGACAATGCGACATTCGGTACAATAAGCGGCGCGAATGAACGGTTTGATGTGACAAATTCCGATTCAAGCGGACCGGCGACGGCGGGGGATGATTATACGCAAATTACAGCAGGGAGCACGGGTTCCAAAACATCAGCTATCAGCCAATCGGATTATTGGGCTGCACAGCAAATCGCTTTACGAATGAGAGATACGACCGCGCCTACAGGCGGGTCCATTACATATGTTGATGGTTATCGCACAACTTTATCAGTACCGATTACATATAGCATCGGTTCAGATGCAGGCGTGGGATTGGATTTGTCGACTGGGAGAATCAGAAGAGCGTCGGCTGTTTTAAATCCAGGAGGAACTTGCGGTTCTTTTAGCGGTTATAGCAATTTGGTTTATGAAACAGACGGATCATATACGGATACTTCGGTGCAAAACAACATGTGTTACCGTTACAGTTATAGGATTGCAGATCTTGCGGGTAATGAAGCTCTATATGCCAGCGGAAATACAGTGAGGGTTGATATATATGCGCCGACAATCACCATTACAGCACCAACCAAATTAAGCGGCGCAACAATAACCGATACAACTATAAATGTAACCAATACTGCAATTACGGCAGCTAATGTTACGGTAGACGGATCGACTACGGCCGGCTACAGCAATTTCAGCTGTTCGCAGACTGATTCTTCGACTGTTGATTGTACGATTGATATCACTTCCAGCGGTAATTTGGTTATTAAGGGCGTTGATGATGCGGGCAATTCGGGAACAATGGCGGAAAACAGTTATGTTATTGATACGGTCGCGCCAACGGTAACAATTACCGCGCCTGTAAAAATCTCCAATACAACTATTTCCAATACAACAGTAAAAGTTACGGATGATCAGGCTGTGACTGCGTCAAATGTGACGGTTGATGGTTCAACGACAGCCGGTACGGCTAACTGGAGCTGCAGCCAGACAGATAGCAAAACCGTTGATTGCACAATTGATATAACTTCTGATGGAGATTTGACGATTGCGGCCACGGATGATGCGGCAAACGGCGCATCATCTACGGAAACGGGCTACATTATTGATCCAAATAATCCGAGCGTGACGATTACCGCTCCGACCAAGATTTCCACCGCTACAATCACAGATACCACGATTCATGTTACCAATACATCCATAACAGCAAGCAATGTAACCATCGATGGCTCAACTACTGCCGGAACAGCCAATTGGAATTGCGTGCAGACCGATGCGCAAACCGTTGATTGTACGGTTGATATAACTTCAAGCGGTGATTTGGTGATAGTGGCCGTTGATGACGCTTCCAATACTTCATATCAAGCGGAGACCGGTTATATTGTTGATAATACAGACCCGGTTGTTGCCATTACGGCTGTTACAAAAAACTACAATGCAAGCATAACGGATACTACAATACAGGTAACTGATGACAGCGGTATTTTGGCGGCCAATGTAACGGTTGACGGGTCAACGACCGCAACCGTAACAAATTTTAATTGCACACAAACGGACGGCAAAACCGTGGATTGCACTATAAGTATTGATTCGAGCGGTGACTTGACTATAGCGGCGGTTGATTATGCATCTAATTCGGATACGGATACGGAAACAGGATACTTAATAGATGATCAAGCTCCGGTTGTGACGATTACGGCACCAACGAAGGTGTCGAATGCAACGATAACGGATACTACGGTTCAGGTAACGGATAATAATGCCATAACCGCGGCAAATGTGATTATTGGCGCGACTACAACTGCGGGAACAGCCAATTGGAATTGTACGCAGACCGATGCTCAGACTGTTGATTGTACGGTAGACATAACCTCAAGCGGTGATCTGAATGTGCAGGCTGTTGATGATTTAAACACAACGAGCACGCAAAACGAGCTTGATTATATTGTTGATCTTAATCCGCCGACAGGGGGATCCATTACTTATTCGGATGGGAATTATTGGGCGATGTTTGTACCGATAACATATACCGTTGGTACGGATACGGAGTCGGGTTTGGATTTGGCATCCGGAAAAATCCAAAGAGCGGCGGCGGATGTTATTGATGAATCATGCGGTGTTTTCGGCGCTTATAACGATTTGGCGACAGAGAATGATGGAGCTTATACGGATACGGCCGTGGTAATTGGTAAATGCTATAAATATCGTTATGTTATAGATGATAATGCTGGCAATACGGCGATTTACGATTCAATCAATATTGCGCATTTCTTATATCCCGGCGGAGGCGGTTCGGGGCCCGTTGCTCCTTTGGGGCAATTGACAACCGGTACGACCACCAGACAGATTCTGGATTTTACAATCAATGACGGAAGTCCTACAACTTGGCTCTACATTTTAGATGTTTACTTTAATGCTGATCCTACCACGGTAAGAGGATATGCAATATCTTTGGATCCGAATTTTGAAGGGGAGCCGCTTTTGGATTATACGCCTTCTACAAAGTATATCTTGCCTGATGTTGCGGGAACTTACACGATTTATGTCAAATATTACTCTACAAGCGGTGAAGCATCAGGAGTAATTGCGCATGACATTACTTATGATCCGGCACTTAAACCCGAACCGCAAGAAATAGTAACACCGGAAGAGACGGGTAATGCCGGTCAAGGTTCTACAAGTACGGAATCAGGCACTTCTCAAGACACTGCAAGCATCGGTGAACAAAAAATTGTGAAAGAGGTGGTGGAATTGTTCACCAGGAATTTGGGCTTCGGCTTTCGCGGCGCGGATGTTAAGCGATTACAGATATTTTTGAACGATCAAGGATATGTGTTGGCCGGCCAGGGAAACGGATCACCCGGCGATGAGACGGAGTTTTACGGACCAAGGACATTCAGAGCCGTTAAAGCATTCCAGGAGGGTTTCAGCGATTATATTTTATCGCCGTTAAATTTAACCAGAGGAACCGGTTATTTTGGCAATTTGACGCGTGATTTGGCCAATAAAATTTTAACCGGAGAATTTGTACCGTAAGATTCGGATAATTGAAAATCTTCCCGTTTAACAGAGCGGGGAGATTTTAGTTTTGACTCTTTAACAAAAACAGCATATATTAAGTTAATATGCTGGTTAAGCCTGTAAAAACCAGAATTTTTAAACAAGGCGAGGATCTTGTTGATTTTATAGCCCGGAACGTTAAGTTCTTGCATGAAAGAGATGTTTTAGCGGTGACTTCCAAAATCGTATCTCTCGCCGAGGGCAGGGTTGTAGAAATCAAGAATGAGAAAACGCGGGAGAAATTGATAAAAGCCGAGAGTCAATATGCAATGAGGACGCCGTATACATGGCTCACTATCCGCGACGGCATGGTAATGTCATCGGCAGGAGTTGACGAGTCCAATGCGGCCGGGAAAATCATTCTTTTACCCAAGGATTGTTACAAGTCAGCGGCGGCTATCCGCAAGGAGATGCTGAAACGGTTTAAATTAAAAAAACTCGGAGTATTGATAACGGACAGCCGGCTGTTGCCTTTGCGTGCCGGTATTGTGGGTGTTGCTATGGGATATGCGGGCTTTAAGGGTCAAAAAAGATATCAAGGCACAAAAGATTTGTTTGGTCGGGAGCTTAAGGTTTCGCGCACCGATGTTGCAGACAGCTTGGCAACGGCCTCTGTGTTGGTAATGGGGGAGGGGAATGAGTGTCAGCCTTTGGCGGTTATTTCTGATGCTCCGATTGAGTTTTGTGAAAAAACAAACCGGCACGAACTGGATATTGATATCAAAGAAGATCTTTATCAGCCTTTATTTGAACGAATTAAGCGGATACGCTACTAATACCCTCAACCCTCAACCCTCAAACCTTAAAGCTGTTATCAGGGTTCAGGATTGAGGTTTAAGCATAGAAAGAGAATAAGTTAAAATTAAAAATACCCCGAGAGGCTCGAGGATTTTTAGATTACTAACGAGAGTCTGATGACGGCGGTTGCGATGAATCGCGGGGATTACCGTACATCATTGTGCGCGAGAAGAGCACGCTGGCCGTATGGGTTGCCTGGCGGACGCCCGCAACGGTGTTGTCTACCGTGCAGGAATAGCCCGGCTCGAAGCCCAGGACTTGCGCCAGGTGCACATGGTCGATTCCGATGCCAATGACCTGAAGAGCGAAGCCTGCGTCTTTGGCATGCTGAGCAAAGGTCACCAAGCGCTGACGCGGATGGCGCGAACACGTGTCTTCGCCGTCAGTGATGACCGATACCGCGACATGCATTTTGACACCGTGCCTGTTCTTGGCCGCGTTTTGCAATTCGAGCCCCATGTGCAGGGCATTGCCAACCGCGTCATAGAGCGCGGTGTTCCCGCAAGCATCATAGCCTGCCAGCTGCGGCAGATTGATCAGAGGCTGAATCGGAATGTCGTTGGTGACATCATCGGCAAAAGTCCAGAGCCCGGCCAAAGTGCTTTTTGCGCCGGCTTGATGCCGGAGTGTATCGATGCATTCATTGGCGGACCGCAAGGGAGTTTCGCCGTATTGTGACATGGACGACGAGCGATCCAGCAAAAGCATGGTCAAAGCAATGTCTTTGCCCGGGCACAACAGCGGGGAGCGGGTGACGGTTGTCAGAATCTTCTTGATGTCAGTCATCTTTCTTCTCCTTTTCGATTTATGAAAGATTTAGAATAATAACAGGTTTTTTATACAATGTCAAGGCGGGAGTCAAAGTCATAATAAGCAGAGTTTATCCACAAAAATTTTGCGACGTAAAGCTGAAAAAGTGGTATTATATTGCAAATAAAATCAAAATAAATTAGATCTTAAAAATAACTTTTTAGTATCGCTAATATTTTTATGAGCAGCCATATTTTATGGCGAAACTGCGGTAAACGTTTTTTGTTTGCGTTAACCGGTTTTTTCGTCTTGTTTTTAGTAACATTTGCATTGGGCGCAAAAGCCAATGCTGCAACATGTTCGTTTTCCGCTACAGAGCCGACCAATGACTGGAACACGGCTGCGAATTGGGATTGCGGATATGTTCCAACGATATCTGATAATATTGTTATACCGGCCGGCACGTCCACCAACTTGACGGCAGACGCTTGGGTTAATCATGGTACTGTTAACGCAGGCGCCACCGTTAATGCCGGTTCTTATAGCTTAAGATTTAACGATTATCTTTTCGTAATAGCGGGCGCCATGGTTACATCGACATCGGGAGATATAACAGTGGTAGGCACTTTGCAAAACGGCGGGAGTTTTGGCACGGAAAGCGGTGATTTGTGGTTTGACGCAACTACATCCAATGTCGGCGCAGGGGCTGTTTTGGATTTTGGCAGCGGTACCGTCACGTTTTACACCGGCGCGGTTCTGGAGAATTCCGGAACGATAAACGCGGGTTCGGCGACGGTTGATTTTACCGAAGATATTGATAATACGGGCGGTACCATCAACGGAGACACGGCGATTTTTCAAATTCAAAAATCGTGGAGCCCGGCCGGTACTTTTAACGCCGGGCAAAGCGAGGTTATTTTGACCGGTTCCGGAGCGACTCAGTACATTCCCGCATTAACATTTTACGATTTGACCATCAACAAAAGTTCCGGATCAGCATTTTTAAGCGGAAATGCAACCGCTACAAATGATTTTACGCAAACAAACGGCGGATTTTATTATCAAAATTATCAATTAGCATTAGCCGGAGATTACAGCGTTTCAAGCGGCGGAGGTTATAATACAAATGCGGAATTGCGTTTGTATGGTACAGCCGATCAAACCTTGGGATCGATATACATGAACTTGCCAAGCGTGACCGTAGATAAGCCCTCGGGATCGGTTACTTTGCTTTCGGATGCGGCAATCGGAAGTTTCGCCGGAACTTTAACGGTTTTTCAGGGAGTTTTTAATATCGGCGGAGAAACATTGGATATTTATCAGCTGTCGGCGGTTTTGCCGGGCGGTACGGTGACTTCTACAAATGGAACGATTACGTTCAATGGAGGAGTGACCAGCACAGGATCCATAGGAACAGAATCCGGCAGTTTGAATTTTTACGGCACCACAACCAATAACGGTTTGATTGATCCCGGAATTTCGGGCAGCATTGTGACATATTACGGAACAACAACAAATAACGGCACAATCAATCAGACCGCCGCTTCGAGCGATATTGTCTTTCAGGGTCCGTTTACAAATAACGGGACTTTTATCTCGAACGGTGATGTGAGTTTTTATGATCTTTGGACAAATGCGGGCACATTTACAGCAGGCAGCGGAAGCAGCGTTTATTTTTTAGGGTCGCTTTCGGGACAATATATTCCCAGCGTCACTTTTGTGAATCTGACAATCAATAAAACAGGCGGCAGCGCGTATTTAAACGGAACGGCAACAACAACAGGCGAAGTTACGGTTGCTAATGGAATTTTTAATCTTAATAATTATACCTTGCATGTCGCTGGGGATTGGACCAATTCGGGCGGTTCGGTGTCAGACGGCGGACCCAATGCTTTAGTGGATTTTTACGGCACGGCGGATCAGTATGTTGCCAATGAAACGAATTTTCCCGATGTTATAACAACCAAGTCGGTTGGTACGATTTATGCGAACAGCGTGGTTGTGCAGGGGGATTTTACAACAACGGTCGGAGGTAAATGGGATGTGCAGGCGAGTACATTCCAGGTTAACGGGGCAACAAACATATACGCGGGAACGTACGTTACGTCTACGAGCGGAATAATGAATTTTGTCGGCGCAGTATCTTCGTCCGGGGCTTTTGGCACCAGCGGGGGAACATTAAATTTTGTTTCAACGTCAACAAACAATTATATTATTGAAATCGGTACGGGCACCGCTCATTTTTACAGTGATTTTGTAAATAACGGCGCTCTTAACGGCGATAAAGGAACAATTATCATCGAGGGTGCATGGAGTCCCGTGGGAGTATTTGCCGAGGGTACGAGTGAGGTTAGTTATCAAGGATCGGCAAATCAAACAATTCCGGCGATGACATTTTATGATTTGACGATTAATAAAACGGGGGCAACGAATAATGTTTATTTTTCAGGGCATGTGACTACAACCAATGATTTTAATTTATCCCGAGGCAGATGTTATCCCAATTCGAATTGGTTAAGTATTGGCGGCAACTGGACAAGGAGTTTTGCACAAGGCGCTTTCTTTGGCTCGGGAAGCACGGTTGAGTTTTACGGAACAGGAAATAATACAATCGCTTATGGTCAGTTCGATAATTTGATAATGAGCAAACCTTCCGGAATCTTATCCAGCAGCGTAGCATTTTCCGCGGCCGGCACATTCACGACTTATGGCGGCGGGACTTTTAGTATGATAGGAAATTTTCAGGCCGACGGCGTATCAACAATCGGAGCAGGAACCACGGTTACATCTACAAATGGCGCAATTACATTTGCGGGGTATGTGACATCAAGCGGCAATATCGGAACAAATACGGGGTTAATTACGTTTTCCAGCGGTTTTACCAATAATGGCAGTGCTTATGCCAATAACTTCAACATGAGCGGTGATGTTTGGAATTACGGCACTTTCACAATCGCATCAGGCAATGCAACTTCCAGCGGTGATTTTTATAATCCCGGTACATTTAATTTGGGATCCGGGGTTTTTGCGTTTGCGGGTGATCTGAACGGCACCGGCGGTACGGAAACTTCGTCCAATGGCACTTTGCGCTTAACCGGAGCGGGGAGTCAGAACATGATCGGATTCGTTCCTGCCGGGACTTTTAACCTGCAATCCTTAAAATCAGGCGGAACAGTTACAACGGGCGGAGATTTTTACATCAGCGGAACCTTGGAGATGCTGGGAGGCGGCGGGACACTGGATATGGCGGGAAATACATTAGGCGTAACCGGGGCAGCTTCGATTTCTCCAGGAGATACGGTGACAACCACCGGAGGCTTGCTGAAATTTGACGGAGGCATGAACAATGCCGGGAGTTTGGGCGCCGCAAGCGGAGATATGCTGTTTGCTTCATTGATAAACAGCGGTACGCTGGATATAGGGTCAGGCACCGTGACATCAACGGGAATCACAACAAGCACCGGAGCAATCAATGGAGGTACGGGCATTTTGGTAATTATGGATGATTTTATTTCAACAGGAGGGGTCTTTAATTGCCAAAGCGGTACTGTCAGATATACAGGTACAGGTTCACAGATTTTGGCGGGAGTCGCGTATAATAATCTGGAAATACGGAAGCCGGCAGGAACCGCGGCTTCCGCGTCTGATGCTGGAGTTTTGGGAAATTTATATGTATACGACGGAACCTTGGGTATGGAAAATTTTGGACTAACCGTTACAGGAACCGTCATGGTTGACTCCGGTGCGGTTCTGGCATCTTTGGCGGGTGATTTTGTTTTTTTTGGCGCAGTTTCATCAACGGGTACATTGGAAACTCAAACCGGTTCCATGGATTTTTCGGGAACATTTGTCAACAACGGTATTTTTAATCCGGGAAGCGCGGGTTTAACCATCACCCACAATGCAACGACGACCAATAACGGAACTATCAATCAGACCGCAACGTCAAGCCATATCATTTATAATGATGATTTGATCAATAACGGAACCATCAACACAAATGGTAAATTGACTTTTAACGACGGTTTTGCGAACAACGGTACTTTTACGGCACAAGGCAGTAATCAGACGGTGTTTGGCGCCGCCTTGGATCAGATGATACCCGGGATTGTTATGGATAATTTCATGATCAATAAAACAGGAGGAACTGCAAGTTTGGGCGGGAATGTTTCCAGTACGGCAAGTTTTAGCAACAGCGCCTCGAGTACATTTGCTGTGGGAAATTATATTTTTTACGCATCGGGTACTTATGCGAATTCAGGTTTGATAACCCGAGGCGCAACCGGGTCGATTAAACATGCAGCAGAGTCAGTTCGGTTTACGGATTCTGCGGGTACGGATGTTGCAACGTATACAACACCGGCCGATGGATATATAACTTTAAGCGATGCAAATCTTAATATGGACGGTTCCGTAGCTGATACGGTTGCATTTACAGTGACATCAAACGGCGGTGACAGCGAAAATATAACTTTAACCGAAACTGGCCCTGCAACCGGTATATTCAGAAACGCGACAAAATTTCCGATCATATCATTGGCTTATGTGGCACCCGGAGATAGCGCGATATCCATAACAACCAATTCAATCGGCCAGGCAAATTATACGGATCCGCAAGACACCGGCGACGCAGCGAGTGATACGGCTTCGTTGGTTTACACCGCGGGCGCGGGCGGCGGCGGAAGCGGAGGAGGCGGAGGCGGAGGCGGCTCCACGGCGCCGGCAAATCCAACGTTTCAAATTTATGATTCGGGTTTGGATGGCAGGCTGCAGAATCTGGAAGATATTGGAGTGGCTATTCATGCCTTGGTTAAGCTGCCTGACGACGGAGATACTGCCACGCAAGCCGACAGCGCTGTTTATTATGTGGGCGCAGACGGCAAAAGACATGCTTTTCCCAACGCCAAAGTGTATTTTACTTGGTATACGGATTTTTCCGGAGTGTCGGAAATTAATTTGGAAAAATTAGCCTCAATGCCATTAGGCGCAAATGTAACTTATAAGCCGGGAGTAAGAATGGTGAAGTTTATAACGGATCCCAAAGTTTATGTGGTTTCCAAAGGCGGAGTATTGCATTGGGTGACGACCGAAGAAGCGGCTATCGCTTTATATGGCATAAATTGGAATAACAATGTTGATGATATTTCCGATGCATTTTATATGAATTATAAATTCGATAAACCGGATATTGCCGGAATATCGGATTATGATCCGGCAAAGCACCGCGCTTCGGTAATGTATCCCAGTGATTCGTTAATGCCGTAATCGCGGACTCGGAATTCGGAATTCTGAATTCCGATTAAATCGTAAATAATGCGAGACGCGCTATGGAGCGTCTCTGCGAATATTATGATTGTTTATTTTGCAACATCAAATAAAGGCAAGGTTGAAAATGCAAAGCTGGCATTAAAACAGTTTAACATCCACGTCAGACAGATAGATATGGATCTTGCAGAAAGCAGGTCCGAAGATCCGGCGGAGATTGCCATGGAGAAGGCAAAGCAGGCTTACGCAAAGCTAAAGAAGCCGGTAATCGTTGAAGATTCGGGATTTTTTATCCATGCTTTGGGAGGATTCCCCATGACGCATATTAAATTTTCCCTGAAAACCATAGGCATTAAAAATATCTTAAAGATGATGCAAGGCGTCAATAATCGCAAAGCGGATTGGAGGATGACATTGGCTTATGTTTATGGTAAAGGAAAATACAAGCCTTTTACTTTTGTTGAAAAAGGACTTATTGCGGAAAAATTGCGTCCGGTGAAGCGTGAGATGATGTCGGATTATTGGAGGATTTATGTTCCCGGTAAAAGTAAATCACGCAAGTCATTATCCGAGATGTCGGATAGAGAAATGGATGAATGGCAGGAATATTTTAAACGTCATAATCAGTTTATGTTGCTCGGGAGATATTTGGCTGAAGAGGTAAAGAAAAAAGCCCGCACATAGTGCAAGCTCGATAGAAACGCATCCGCGCTATCCGGATTAGCCTGCCAACTTGGCTTGCTAATGCCTTCCTGCGACGCCTGGAGCGTAGTCAATTGTCTGCGTTTAGCTCCATTATTTGGTTTATATCATAGATTACAGAAAATGTCAAGATCATGTACGCACCCCCACCCATCTTTGTACTCCTTTTTTGCCGGGATTAGTTTAATTATCGCGATCCTCGAATGTTTCTTTTTCTCTCTCCTGAATTCTTTTGATTATCAGATAAACAATAATCACCGCAACCGCAGTATAAAATAACCCGGTGATCAGAAGCCACAGCATATTAATTTATTTTAACCGCTGTGCCGTAGGCCAGTATTTCTGAAGCGCCTTGTGTGATGGTGGAGGATTGCAGGCGGATTCCGATAATTGCATCTGCGCCAAGTTTTTCCGCATCTTCCACCATGCGTTGAAAAGCTTGTTCACGGGCATCTGCCTGTAATTTTGTATATTCATGCAGCTCGCCGCCAACGATATTTTTTAAGCCGGCGAAGATATCGCTGCCAATGTTTTTGGCGCGCACCGTGCTGCCGCGGGCTATGCCGAGGATTTCGATTACATTTTTATTGGGAATTGTTTCTCCGGTGGTTAGGATCATATAACAAATAATAAATAACAAATAACAAATATTGTATTTATTTGATATCTTTTTTGATTATTTGTCAAGCCTAGATTTTAAGCTGGAACTGGGTGTACTTATTGATCTTGAGCGCCACATAGAAGCTGTAAATGCCGGTGATAATCAGCGCCAAAGCGACAAGGAGTGCTAAAAGATCAGGGTAGAGAAAGATTAACGCTCCGAGGATGACCAGAACGGCACCTTCGATTACAAATCCCCAAACGATTTGTCTGACGATTTTCAGATGTATGTCGATTTTTTTCATAAAAAATATTTTAGAATTACAGATGTATTAGTTTTTTTTCTTAAGTGAATCGCGGATTTCTCTTAAGAGCAGAATTTCTTCGGCGGGTTTTGCGGGCTTGACGTTTTCTTTTTTTCTCATTTTATTAATTTGCTTTACCAAAATAAAAATTGCCAAAGATATTATTGTAAAATCGAGCAATGTGTTAATAAAAATGCCGTAATTAATCATTACTGCCGCTGCATTTTCTGACGCCGGCTTTAATGTTATTGATAAATTTGAAAAATCAATTCCACCGATAAGCAAGCCTATCGGCGGCATGATTATATCCGCTACAAGCGAGCTGACGATTTTACCGAAAGCGGCGCCGATTATAATACCAACCGCCATGTCCATCATGTTCCCCTTGACCGCGAATTCTTTGAATTCTTTAAACATATAGTTTTAACTTTTCAATTATAATAATTATAACAATTTTTTAAACAATCTAAAAGACTAAGGATTTTTAATAAACAAAAATCCCAGCGTTAGCCGGGATTGGTTTGTTATTTTTCCGAAGGGTTGTATTCTCCCCAGCTTTTTAGTGCTTCTTCTGCATCATTGCGCGATTCATCATCCAGCCACGCCTCTTTTACAACATCTTCCAAGATAGAGAGCTTGGTTTGGATTCATTCCGGGGAATTTGGAATGGAAGCTGCGATAAGAAAATTGAAATCCGCAAGTTTGGCTTTACTGATCGGTTTTACTCTGAATTTTTTGTAAAGATTTGCTAAGCGTACTTGCATAGCTTCGACGAGGTTTTCATCCTCTGCGGATGGATCGAAGTAATTTTTTTCCATTTAAAGAAATCAACTTGTTAATAGATAAAATGACAGCAAGTATGAATTGTAAACAAAAATCCCAGCATGCGCCGGGAGTTATGCCCTCGCTTAAGTTAAGAGAGGATAGGGGAAGAGTTATGATGCCGAAGCTGGTTGAACTTCTTCGGGTTTTTTATTCATTTTGGCAACCATGGGGAGAACAACGGGTGTAAAGATTGTAGTGATAATTATCATGATGACAATTGCCGCGAAAGCTTCGTCGTTTACGACTCCAAGGGCTTTACCTACGTTGGCAAAGATTAAGCCGACTTCGCCGCGGGGGATCATGCCTACGCCGACCGTTTTCCAGTCAACTCCTTTACCGGCTGCGAAACCGGCGACCAGTTTGCCGATTATGGCCGCGACCGTGAGGCCGAGAGCTACAAGAAGAACATCGACATTACCGAGAACAGCCAGGTTAACTTGTAAGCCGGTAATGACAAAGAAGACAGGGACAACCCATTGAGCCACACCCTCTACCAAATCTTCCACATGACGATGACGGTGTTCTTCGACGGCTTTATTTACGCATGTTTTAACATCGTCTTGCGTGCATTCAGTCATGGCTTCTTCTATCTCGCGGACTAAGCGCGGCGAGCGGAAGCGTTTAAAGTGAACCGGGTCAAGCAAAAGGCCGGCGGCAAAAGCGCCAACAATAGGCGCCAAGCCTACAAGCGTTGATAAATACGCATATCCCAGACAGAACAGCAGGGCCATGGCCATTTTCATGCCGATGCCGGCATGAACTCCGGAAAGAACTTTACCCAGATATGGGGCAAAGATTCGGCCGATGGCAATAGAGAGACCAAGGAAAAGAATGGCTTTTGAGGCAATCCAGACGACTTCGCCTCCGGAAACATGACCTGCTGTTACTATAGCCGCGACAACAGCTAAGATAAGCAGGCCCAAAACATCGTCGATAACAGCGGCTCCCAGGACGATTTGAGAGCTTTTGGCCTGCAGCATTTTCAGATCTTTAAAAACACGGGCAGTGATGCCGACAGATGTCGCAGTCAGCGTAGCACCAAGGAAAAGATAAGCATTTTGGGAAAGGCCGGGCATGAGCCAGGGGCCGACCAAGTACATACCGAGCAAGAACGGACAGACGACGCCGACAATCGCGACGAGAAATGCGGGTATGCCGACTTTGCTCATTTTGTGCAGATCGGATTCCAATCCTGTTTGGAAAAGCAATAAAATGACGGCAAATTCGGAAAAGAGGAGTACCAATTCGTCGGTTTTAAAAGCATCAAAAAAATGAATACCGAACAATACGGGGATGCCAAGCAAAACACCCAGCATGAGTTCGCCGAGTACGGAAACTTGTTTGAATTTTTCGGCCACAGAGCCGGCGATTTTGGCAAGGACGACTATGAGAGCTACGAAGGCCAAGACGATGACAGCGCGGCTGGTTCCGTGAGCCGCGTCACCTTCGGCGGCATGTTCGGCGGCTTGTACGATTGCCGGGATCATTAAAAACGCGGTGAATAAAGGCAGAAGAAATTTTCTTTTGAACATAAATTCTTACAAATTAGCAATTAGCAATTAGGAATTAGCAATTTTATCTTAGCGCTTTGTTAAATTGTTATTTGCTACTTTCTAATTTCTAAATGAATAAATTGGACGGCAAGATTGTAGTATGGATAGTAAAAAATGTCTAGCGATGAAAAGACTCTAGACTCTAGACGTTAGACTCAAGTTAAAGGCTTAAGGCTTTAAATAGGTGTGACTGCTAAATAAATAAAATGCCCTCCCTTGATAAAGGGAGGGAGGGGGAGGGATTTGGAGGGGGAGTTAGTTGGCTCTGGCGACTTGATGATCGCGAGCTGTGCCGATGCCCGAGATCAGGCTCTGGAATGTGCGCCATTCCACTTGCTCGAACTTCTCACTGGTCAGGCACTCATGGTACGCCTCCATGAGGTCCAGTCCGTGGGCGTCAACCCTCATTGGTTCCAAGTGAGCCTTGCGTCCCTTCAGGTCTACGCACATGATGTAGCGAGCTTCGGGCAGGTTCCAGATGCCATAGGCCAGGCCCATCTCTTGGGAGAAGTAGAAGGTTTGGCTCGCAAAAGTGCCGGCGTCGATTTGGCTGCGGGCGCGCTTGCCAACGACGGTCTGGGCGAAGATTTCCAGAGCCGCATCTTGATCAACGCCACAGTGCTTGATGAGCCGAGACAGCAGGCGCGTGCGGTGAAAATCGCGCTGTTCATGCGGCTGGCAAAACAGATGGCCAAAGACCATCTGCATCTGGGCCGTGATGGCATTCTCATGCTCACGGTCCTCATCACGCAGAGGCAGAAGCTTCCAGCTGGTTAGTACGCGGTGGCCGTACAGGCCGGCAAGACCGTTTTCATAGAGCCACTGCAGGACTGCGAGCTCGTCGCAAAGCTCGTATACGGCTTCGCCGCCTTTTTCAGCACCGCGTCGGTGCCCAGCCTTGGGCTTCCACCAGACGATGCGGTACGAGCGTTCATCGTACTCGCCGATGTCATGATGCCCGTGCATTTTGTTGCTCGCCTCTTCGGGCAGGCGCTCGATGGTGACATGCGTAAAGCTCATTTTGGCCAGCTTGCGCGCCTTGGCAGGTGAAACCGGCAGACCGGTGATGATTTGCGGCTCGCGGAATGTGATGACCAGCAGGTGGCTGCGCACGTTGATGACGCGGGACTTGCGTTCTGCGTCAGCGGTGCTGTTGCGCTTGACAAAGAGCGACTGCACGCGGTCTTTGACCGCATTGGGAATTGGAACGTTGAAACGTTCCTCGAGGACCAGATTGTGCACGTTGCCGCGCGGGTCTTTTTCCTCGCGTACGGCTGTGACACTGCCCTTGATCCCGTCCAGTTGTTTGGAGACGGGGTGCGGCATGCCGGGCCGGCCGTGATGCCGCGGTTGGTTGTTGCGGTGACGGCGGTTGTGTCCGTGTGCCATGAGTCTCCTTGCGTTGCGCTTATAATTTCCGGCGGGATTGCCGGTTCATTTCAAGCGCACAAGGCTGCATTCAGACTCGAGATTTTGGACTCGAGTCAAGTAAACCCGTTGTCCCGTTGATCCGTTATCCAGAGATAACTCGTGATAAACAGTTCAACTGGTACACTGGAACACGCATGAAATGCAGTTTTGTGAGCTTGAATGGCTTAAAATAGCAGTAATTGGAGGTTTTGTCAAGGGTTTTGCACAAACCCTCAACCCGCCCCTCGACTCTGCTCGAGCCACCCTTCTCCCGGTTTCAGGAGAAGGGAGCTAACTAGTTTAACTTTGCATACCACCTTCTCCCTTGCCGAGGGAGAGGGTTGCTCGAGTTTAACTCGAGCGGGTGAGGGTAGGGTTGTTAGACAGGTTTTGCTGGTTTTTGTATAATAGCGTCATATGCAAAGCAAAACGTTACGATTTACTATCGCGATCGTATTTTTATTTATAGTTGGAATCTTCATGAATTCCACAAAGGTGGAGGCTAGAGCCTGGTCATTCTCACGAGGTGATTATGCCGGGGATTTTGTTAAAGAGAAGGATAGCGGGAGAATTTGGTATATCGATCCTTCAGAATCCCGCAGGTATCAAATTACCGAGCAAGACGATCAATTGTTTGAAAGGTTATTATCGCTGGCGCAAGTTAAAACCTGGCCGGAGATTTTGGCGGTTCCTGAAGCCGGATCCGAAAAGGAAGTTTTGGCCAGATACAGAATAGGCTTGATGGGTATTGTTCATGATGAGAATAATCCCGATCTATTGTGGCATATACAAAAGCAAGCATATAAAAGGCAGGCTTTAAGATCTCGTGAGGATATTTTGGAATATGTAAAGGGCGCGATTGAAGTTGATGAGAAAGATTTGTATGAATATCCTATGCATTATACGGATTTTGAATACGTAATTAAGGATCCCAATGGTCAGGAATTTCCGGCGACTGAATTTGCTTCGACCACAAGCGGCAAACATTTAACTGTAAATTTAAAGGATCAACGTATTAGGGCTTATGAAAACGGAAAGTTGATTAATACTTTTCATATTTCGAGCGGCAGGTGGGGGTATTGGACCAAAAAAGGATTACACAGTGTTTTGAAAAAGAAGCCGGTTGTGGTTTATGCCTGGAGCTATGGAGCGGATCATCCGGATAATTATGATTTGGGTCCTGTTCCATACAATTTATTGATTTATCCGCATACATACATTCATTATGCTTACTGGCATAATAATTTTGGCAGACCAATGAGTCATGGATGTGTAAATGTAAATCTTACAAATATGAAATGGGTGTATCGCTGGGCGGACGAAGGAGTGCCGGTACTTGTGTACTAATGCATAATGAATAATGCATAGTGCATAATAATAGAATAGAGACGTCCCGCCTGTCCTGAGTATTCGAATGGCCGGGGCGTTTTTTGGATATTCGGCTATGACTGGTTTGGCGATTTATGGTGATCTTTGGGCGAAGGAGGTGTCTGATGACGGAGGAATATCGTAAAGTGAAAAGTTATTGGTTTGTATGCTGGAAGCCGGAGAGATCGGAGAACATGTTCGATGAAGTAATTGAGCTTGAAGGAAATGATTTCTCACTTCCCAAGGCCAAGATGCAGGTTACAATACCAAAAAACGCTTTTTTGTTGGACACTGCCAGCGCGAAATTCGTGGATATGGCAGCAGGGAATTTTATGGTGTAAATTTTAGAAGTGTCGCTATTGAAATAAAAGGCGCTTGTTTTTTGTTCAGCGAAGCGGCTAGAGTAATCCGGCGCAAGTATACCGGATCTGATGTTGCGATCGTGAGTTTTCAGCAAATACCCGAAGAAACATTTCTGGATCTTAAGGCGCATCCAATTCGTTAAACAACCTGCTTGGTTGTTTTTTTATACCTTCACCCCTCCGACTACGTCGAAGATCCTCTCCCTCTTAATTCAAGAGGGAGAACTGTCACCCTCCTCTTAGATTAAGAGGAGGGTTGGGGAGGAGTTAGTTTGCTATAGACACATCCGCAGTAGTTTTGGCGGTAGATGCCGGCGTCGCGGGCGCGTTGTTGGGAGATGTTTTCTCCATTACCTTTTTTCCAGTCCTTACCAATAAATTCAATGCCGTACTGATCCGCGAGAGCGTAGCCGATAGCGTTTATTTGATCCACGTTTTTGCGGCGGGAGACGGAAAGCGTCGTCGCTACAGCTGTAAAGCCATGAGTTTTGGCGTAGGCAAAGGTTTTGTCTAAACGGTGTAAAAAGCACGCATCACAGCGTTTGCCGCGTTCGGGTTCAGCGCGCAGACCGCGGACGGCCTTGAACCAATCTTTAGGATTATAATCCGGCTCGATAAACGGCAGTCCAAATCCTTGCGCCATTATCCGAGCGGCTTCTTGCCGGCGATGGAACTCATCACTTGGATAAATGTTTGAGTTTTCGTAATAAACCGTAACATCAAAATCCGGCATTAGCCGTTCCGGTACATAAGCGCTGCAAACGCCGCAACAGGCATGCAATAATAATTTTTGCATAACGAAACAATAACCAATAAACAACAAAACAATAACCAATAAATTATCAATAATCAAGATAATAACAATCTAAAATTTGAAATCTATAATCTGGCAGGTTTATAGTCTTAAGCGCAAAGCTTTTAGCTAAGTCAAAAGGCTTTAGATTATAATAGTCGGTTGACGATGTCCGTCAAGAGTTTTAAGATACAAATATCCTGAAAGGGGTTTTTGTTTTTTATGATTACAGAATTTCATATATTGCAATTGACCAGGCAAGAGGCATTGGAGTGTTTGCGTGCGCAGATTCATCTTGCGGTGGCTGAAGAGGAGACTAGAATTCAGAGGGGTTTTGAGTCGCCGGAATTATCACCGTTAATCTTGAGGTTAGTGGAAATGCTGCAATTGGATAATTTGGAATTTGACCGTATGGCCGATGAAGCGGCGGAAGATCTTTGGGAGTACAGCTGGTATGCGTTTACCAGTGAATGGGCGTGGTTTAGAGCCAGGCAAGAAGCTTTGCGGTTATTGCGCAAGGCAAGAGGAAAGGAGGCAGCGGTTCAAGACCCGGAATATCATAAGTCGGCCGAGAAATTATATAAAAAGCATTTTAACCGTTATGTAAATGAATTGAATATGCGCCATTTGTCGGGCAGCGGCGCGACCGTGCCCAAGAATAAAAAACGGAGCAATGGAATTTAATTCTCTGTGCTTAAGTCAACCGGGACGATTTCATGATCTATGACTTTAATATCCGTTGATTTTTCTGCGGGATTTTGGTTAATAAATGCTTGAATATTCGTAATTCGATAGCCAAGGAAAAGGCTGGCGCAAATATAAATAATTAAAAAAACCGCCACTATAATCATAAATGGTTTTTTGAATTCTCTGGAGCTTTCTTCGAATTGCCGAATCAGCAGAGCAAAGCCAAGAACGGCTACAGCTATTAAGACTTCTAACCACATAAATTTTGGTAACACGTATTCCGGTGTATCCGTTAAACCGTTATCACGAGTTGGCTCTGAACCACCGGCTAACGGGATCACTGGTTAGCGTAGATCGTTATTTAACGCTAGCATGGATTTTTGCGCGGATCAAGCTTGTAAATAGGAGTTGGCAAGACACTAGCCAAAAAGGAAAAATCCAAGTAGGGTATATATTGTGCTGTTGTTTATGGCTTATTCGCGTCATAATATTAACCGAATTGAAGAAGTTTTTGGCTCGGTTGAGCAAAAAATTCCCGAAGGAACGGATGTTATTACCGTGCATGCGGCAGTGAGCCGTATAGCTTTTATTTACGAAAAGATCAGAAACGCGGTTGATTATAAAGATGAGCATTTAATCAGAAAAGCGGCAATTTTAAGGATGCTGAAAAGGTTGATTTTACTCGAAAGAGATCCTAGGATTATTGCGGAACATTTGATTAAGGAAATGATAGCTGCCAGATATTTGCCAAATGGAAAAGTCCCGCAGTCCGCAATCGATGATGTGTCGTGGAGGATATATAAATTGCAATTAATCTTAAGCGTTGGCGCCGGTTCGGATACTCATTTGGAATGGGTAAAATCCATAGTCGCAGTTGAGATAGAGGATATTTTGGTGGACGCCGGCAGAGAAAAGGCATTGGTATCATTTTTATTCGACAGAATCCAGCAGTCCATAAGGGTTACAGGGACTGACATGGACAGGTCCGGCCTGCAATTGCAAATTTATCTTGCTTGTTTCAGAACTTTAATAAAGGCTGACGATGAAATTTTGGGTTACAAAATGTTAAGAGCATTTTTACCGGAATGGCTGACACCGCAAAATTGGATGGATAATCCCAGGCCGATTGCGGAAAGATTGGTGGCCGTGGAGAGAAGGATAAAGCTACAGCTGCGGCATCCTTTGAATCTGAAGTTTCAAAGAGTCATAAAGCCGTGGGCTGTTGCTTTGAACATGATGAGTAATATTTTTACTCAAAAGCCGGAAGAAGCGAATACATTATTGAATAATCAAGAATCATTAAAGCAAAAGATACGTCTGACCGCTGAAGAGCAGTATGCGATTACAAAGACAAGAGTAAGGCGCGCTACGGTCAGAGCGATGATATATTTGTTTTTAACAAAAATGATTTTGGCTTTACTTATCGAGGCTCCGGCAGAGTGGTATTTATATAATGAATTGCATTGGCGGGCGTTGGCCGTAAATCTTCTGTTTCCTCCCGTGCTTATGTTTATCGTGGGCTTATTTATTAAATTGCCGGGGCAAGACAACACCATCCGCATACAATCCGCTCTAGATGAATTATTGGTTGACGATGTGCCGGCACTTAGAGCCATTTCCGCACCACGCAAACGCAGCGCGATGGCCAAGACGATGCTGATGTTGACCTACTTTTTTACTTTTGTGGTTACATTTGGAGCCATAGGATTATTTTTGGAACAGGTGTCTTTTACGTGGATTTCAACTTTGATCTTTTTATTCTTTTTATGCCTGGTCAGCTTCTTCGCATTCAGGATACGCTTGAATGCGCGCGAGCATTTTGTGGTGGACGATAAAGTGACTTTGCGCAATTCTTTGGTTGATTTTTTTTCCATACCCATATTGCGCGCCGGAAAATGGCTGTCGATGTCTATCAGCCGTATAAATATCTTCTTATTCTTTTTTGACTTTATTTTCGAGGCTCCATACAAGCTTTTCTTGTCTCTTTTGGAAGAATGGTTCGCCTTTGCCAAAGAGAAGAAAGACGAATTGCAGCCATAATGTTCCGTTTAGCTTAGCTCGACTGTACTTAATTAATAAATAACAAATAATAAAGAATAAAGAATAAAGAATAAATTTGGAGCACTTCGTGATTTATTATATGACGTTTACTGTAAAACAAAAATCGAAGATTTCTTCAGCGAGGCGAGGGGAGCTAGAGACGGCTCACGGGGTTATCCAAACGCCTTTTTTTATGCCGATCGCTACAAAGGCGGCAGTGAAGACTTTGTCATCTGCGGATATGGAAAAACTTGGAGCACGGATTTTATTATCTAATACGTATCATTTATATCTGCGTCCGGGGATGGACGTAATTCAAAAATATAAAGGCTTGCATAAGTTCATGAATTGGAAGAAGCCGATACTGACTGATTCGGGCGGGTATCAAGTTTTTTCATTATCCAAAATGAGAAAAATTACCGAGGAAGGTGCCGAGTTTCAATCGCATATTGACGGATCAAGACATTTGCTTACGCCGGAACTGTCAATGAAGGTTCAGCAAGCGCTTGGCAGCGATATCGTGATGGCTTTTGATGAGTGTACCCCGCCGGATTATACATCGGAGCAACTTATTGATTCCGTGGAACGGACAACGCGATGGGCCAAGCGATGTAAAGATTTTTTTGAACAAAATCGTGAATCATCAAATAATTCAGGAGCGCTATTGTTTGGCATAAATCAAGGAGCCACAAATGAAGCAATGAGAGCGGGTCATGCCGAGGCGTTGATTAAAATCGGTTTTGACGGTTATGCAATCGGAGGCCTCTCGGTAGGCGAGCCGCATGAGGAGGCTTGCAGGATCGTCGCAGCATTAGATAAAGTCTTGCCCGAGGATAAGCCTAGATATTTTATGGGCGGAGCCAAACCGCATGAGATTGTGGAATATGTGAAACGAGGAGTGGATATGATGGATTGCGTGATCCCGACCCGTAATGCCCGCCATGGGCTTATGTATCGTTTTAAGCACGAGGATCTGAATCGGTTGGATTTTTATGAAATCGTGCATGTGACAAATGAGAAATATGCAGCCGATCAAGCACCGTTGCTTCAGTCGCGGGGCGTGATCCAAACCGGGTTTGACGAAGAGCTGGAGAGATATTCGCTCGGTTATATCCGACATCTGTTCAGCGTAGATGAAATGTTGGCTTTTAGGCTAGCCACATTGGTAAATATCAGGTTTTATTTGGAGTTGATGGAAAGAATACGAAGAGCGATAGAAGACCATAAATTTTAGACCCAGGACTCTAGACTCTAGACTCTAGATTTGAACTGCGTTTGCCAGTAGTCCTGTTAGCCAGTTATCCGGAGTTAACTCGTTTGAAACGGATCAACTGGATTAATGGAGTACGTAGCAAGATGTTGTCAGCGGGGCGCGCGGGCGGTAGTATCCAGTAATGGAAAATTTGCTGGAAAAATTGAATGACGCTCAAAAAAAGGCGGTTATTCATGAAAATGGACCGCTTCTTATCGTAGCCGGCGCGGGAACGGGCAAGACGACCGTTTTGACGCGGCGCTTTGTCTGGTTAATGCAAGAAAAATCACTTAGAACCGATCAGATAGCGGCGGTTACTTTTACTGAAAAAGCGGCGCAGGAAATGGAGGACAGGGTTTTGGAAATGCTGCCGGTCGGCGCCTATGATTTTTGGATTCATACTTTTCACGGTTTGTGCCAAAGAATATTGGAAAATCATGCACTGGAAATCGGCATACCGAATACATTTAAATTGGTAAGTGAAACCGATGCCTGGCTGATGCTGAAACGCAGGTTTGATGAATTGCCCCTGGACCATTACCGGCCGCTCGGAAATCCTGTAAAGTTTTTACAGGCATTATTGCGTCATATATCACGGGCAAAAGACGAAGGTATTACGCCGGACAAGTATGTGGAATTCGCGGAGAATTGTAAATTGGACGGGGATTCGGAAATTGTATTGGGGGAAAGGAAGAGGCTGAAAGAATTGGCGGATGTTTATGCGGCCTACCAAAAAATCCTTCGAGACGAAGGGGTTTTGGATTTTGGGGATTTGATTATGGAAACTTTGAGGCTCTTCCGTGAGCGTCCGATGGTTTTGGATAAGTATCGCAAGCAATTTAAATATTTATTGGTTGATGAATTTCAGGATACGAATTGGGCGCAATATGAACTCATTAAAATGCTGGCTGCACCGGAGAATAATATTACGGTTGTTGGCGATGATGATCAGGCGATTTATAAATTCCGCGGGGCGTCTCTTGCCAATATTTTACAGTTTAAAGATGATTATAAGGATACGGCTACTGTGGCTTTGATTGATAATTACAGGTCGCATCAAGAGATTTTGCAGACATCATATGCATTGATTACCAAGAATAACCCCAATAGGCTTGAGGTTTCATTGGCTGATCAAGGATTAAGCAAAGAGCTTAAGGCTTTTTTGGGCGAGGGAGCGCAAGTGCAGGTGCACTGGGATGCGAGCATCGCTCAAGAAGCCGAGTGGGTCGCGGATGATGTTGCGGCGCGGCATTCGGAAAAACTGCATTGGTCTGATTTTGCGATTTTGGTACGATCAAATGACGATGCGATTCCTTTTGTTCAGGCGCTGGAGCATAAGGGTGTTCCATTTAAGTTTTTTGCTTTACGGGGCTTGTATACAAAGCCGGTGATTTTGGATGTAATAGCACTGCTTACATCGGCTGTGCGGCCATATGATAATACGGTTATTTGGCGTTTATTGCATTTACCCAGCCATCTCATAGCGCAATCCAGTATATTGCAATTGGTAAAATTTGCCGAGAAAAAAGGAATATCTATTTATGAAGCAATGCCGCAAGTAAGAATTTTTTTGAAAGATGACCCCGCATCGTGCAAACAGCTGGAAATGATGTCTAATTTTTTAGAAAAGATTGCAGAGTCGGCACGCAGAGATTCGCCTTTGGCGGTTTTGCATATCGCTCTTGAGCAGACAGGGTATTTGGCTTATTTGCTAAAGCAGACGGAGAAAGACAAGGTTGAGTCTATTTCTTTGTTGAATGAATTTGTTTCACGTATACGCAGATATGAATTTTCTACCAATGCGCCGAGTTTAAAGGAATTTATTGACGAATTGCGGCTGGAGATAGAAAGCGGGGAGCAGGGAAGTTTGCATGCTGACGCGGAGGCGGGGCCTGATATGGTCAGGGTCATGACGGTGCATGCTTCCAAGGGATTGGAATTTGATACGGTATATTTGGTTTCATTGGTGGATCAGCGTTTTCCAACCAGAAGGAGGTCGGACGCGATTCCACTGCCGGATGGATTGGTGCAGGAGAGATCGCAAGAAGGCGATGCTCACCTTGAGGAAGAAAGGCGTTTGTTTTATGTGGCTATGACCAGGGCAAAAAGGAGATTGGTTTTAACCGGAGCCAAATCTTATGGAGGAGCCAGGGATAAAAAGCCGTCGGTTTTTTTTGCGGAAGCCGGGTTAGATGTACCCGATTCGCCGGCAAGAGAAGCGGTGAACACTCATGATCTGCAAGCGAGCAGGATGCAGACCGTGGAATCGGAAGCTTGGAGAGAGGTTTTCCCCATAAAAAGACGTTTTTCTTTTACGCAACTGGTAGCATATAAAAATTGTCCGATGCAGTATAAGTTTGCCCATATATATAGAATTCCGGTCTTGGGTTCGTATCAAAAAAGTTTCGGCCAATCAATTCATCTGACTTTGCAATTGATTTTGGCGCGATACATGGAGCGCAGCGGTGCCAAGCAAGCCAGTTTATTTGATGCGCCCGGGCAAAATCAAAAACAGGAAGGATTTTCTGTGTCTTTGGATGAAGCTTTGCAAATTTATCAAGAAAATTGGATTGACGCTTGGTATACTGATCGCAAACTGCATGATGAATATTTCGCCGAAGGCAAGGCTGCGGTTAAGAAGTTTGTTGAAGATTGCACGAAGCACCCTCCGAAAGTGAAGGCTTTGGAGCAAGGATTTGACTGGCGGCTGGGAGAACATTCGATAAAAGGAAAGATTGACAGAATCGATGAAGCGGATGGCGGAATAGCAATAATCGACTATAAAACAGGGGAATGGAAAGAAGGTAATAAAGCCGAGTTGACAGACAAAGAACAATTATGGCTTTATCAGCTGGCTTCAGAGGCCAGGGGGTTAAAAGTACTGCGGTTGTCGTATAATTTTGTACGTTCCAATGCGATAGAAGATGTGCCTTTGCTAAAAGATGAAGAAAAGGTTAAATTTGAAGAAACTTTATTGCAGCGCATGGATGAAATTTTTAAATCTTCTTTTCCGGCAACGCCTTCCATGTTTTTGTGTAAATTTTGTGATTTTAAGCATATTTGTGAATATCGGAAATAGTGCATAATGCATAATGCTTAGTGTATAGTGCATAATACGAATTATTTACACGAAGTGGATTCAGAAATTGTTAATTTAAATTATAAATTATTAATCAAGCGAACGAAGTGAACGCGGGTTTATGCCATGGGAATCGATAAAATTTATTTTGCCGAGATCCGTTAAGAACGCCGGCATAGAAGATCAGGTGACCGCTGAAAAAGTTTTGGCTTTGGCAAAAAAGATTTTGTTGTCGCGCTGGGGCGATGAGAAATCGGCTTTTATCGAATTTACCACTTTCAGCGATGGGAGGTTGACGGTCGATACTGTTTCGCCGTCTGCCATGCAGGTACTTGCCAGCGAAAAAAAGGATTTTTTAACAGCCTTAAATCAAGCGCTAAACAAAAAAATTGTTTTTGAAATAAGTATCCGCAGGAAAGGATTTTGATCGGCATGTAAAAATGAGATATACTATCATCGCATATGAATTTTAAATGGTACGCGATTTTCATGGGATTCGGTACCGGGATATCCTGGATAGCCTGGATAATTATTATTCAAACCATGAACCCCAATGAGGCCGGATTATTCGGGCATTTGTTTTTTTACGCAACTTTATTTTTGGCTTTGGTGGGCACATTGTCGCTGCTGGGGATTCTATACAGGATAGGCATCAGAAAACGCAGCGAGGTGCTGGTTAATCAGGTCAGGATAGCTTTCAGGCACGCTGTTTTATTGGCCAGTTTGGCTGTTATGAGTTTATGGATGGCTTCGCGGTCGGTGTTGCATTGGTATTATTTTATATTGTTGCTGGTAATGCTTTCTGCCGTTGAATACGTTTTTATTGTTGTTTTTGACAGCAAAAGGCGATGATTAAATTTTTTATTCATTGATATTTTGGCTACAAATAAATATTACATATATATCCACACTTGATGGAATGTTTTATATATGCGTATGATGCTGTAAATTGCAGTTATTATTTATATGTTTGAAGGAGTTTTAAACCGTTTTTCTACAGATGTTGGAATCGATTTGGGTACGGCCAATACTTTGATTTACGCGCAGGGCCGCGGGATCGTTGTTAACGAGCCATCGGTTGTGGCGGTTAATCTACGAAACGGCCAAGTTTTGTCAATCGGTCATGAAGCTAAATCCATGCTGGGCAAGACACCGCAGCATGTGCAAATGTCCAGGCCGCTGACACGCGGTATTATTTCGGATTTTGAAGTAGTGGAAAAGATGCTTAAATATTTTTTTCATAAAATTCACAGGGATTATAAATTGTTCGTGCCAAGACCAAGGGTTGTTATCGGAGTTCCTTTGGATGTTACGGAGGTGGAGAGGAAGGCTGTTGGTGACGTTGTTTTGTCGGCGGGCGGGCATGATTTTACATTGGTTGAAAAACCGCTGGCGGCTGCGATCGGAATCGGATTGCCAATATCAGAACCGGTAGGCAATATGGTTGTTGATATCGGAGCCGGCACAACTGAAATCGCAGTTATCTCTTTGAACGGCATCGTTACGGCGAAATCAATACCCATCGCCGGCGACGAGATGAATAGAAATATTATCCAGTACGCGCGCGATATGTTTAATTTATTGCTGGGCGAGCGCGTGGCGGAAGAAGTTAAACATGCCGTTGGTTCCGCAGTTTCACTTAAGGATAGAATGGAGGTTTCCATGCGAGGCCGTGATCTTTTATCGGGATTGCCCCGCGAGATTTTGGTGACAGACAGTCAGATAAGGGAAGCGCTGGCCAGATCGGTGCGTTCAATAACCGAACATATTAAATCAATTTTAGAAGTAACTCCTCCCGAACTTGTGGCTGATATTTATAAAAGAGGCGTCACTTTAACCGGAGGAGGTTCGCTGCTTAGGGGAATCGATGAAATAATTCATCGGGAAACCGGCATCCCCGTTCAGGTAGCCGAAGATCCGATGTCCACCGTGGCCCGCGGCGCCGGCATGCTTCTGGAATCGCAAATACTCTTAAAAGATTTGGCATTGCCAAAAACCGACAGGATTATTTAATTTTTTCACATGCCAAGATATTCGCGTATGGCCATAGCGGTATTCATATTACTGCTAGCCATGGCCACATTGCATATAACTCAAATATTGGGACCCATCGAGGACGGGCTGCGTTACATTTTTTCTCCGGTATCATATGTTTTTGATTATTCCGGCACCAGGTTAAAATCGGTTTTTATACAAAGACAATCATTAAGCGAATGCCAAGAAAAAAATTTGGACATTGAACGCAGAATAGCCGGAATGAGTGTTGATTATGTTAAGTTGAAAGCCTTGGAAGCGGAAAATGAAATTTTAAGAGAAACTCTGGGATATTTAAACGAACAGAGCTATGAGGCCGTAATGGCGCGTGTTATCAGCCGTTCGGTTATACCTACGGAGGATATTTTTATTATCGACAGAGGTTCCCGCGACGGATTGCAGAAGGGCATGGCTGTAATCGTGCAAAACGGAATGTATGTGGGAAAAATTTCCACGATTTACGATAGAACCGCTGAAGTGACTTTAACGAGCGATCCAAGCAGCAGAGTCGCGGTTTCATTGGCCGGTCAACATAGGTTGGTGGGTTTGGTTGAGGGCAGAGGCAATCATACGGCCAGAGCGACATTGATACCCCATGAAGAGCCTTTGGCTCCGAATGACATTTTGGTGACGTCCGGCACAGAAGAAAAAGTACCGGCAGATCTGGTTGTCGCCATCGTAAACAGTGTAATAGGAGAAGCTACGGATCCTTTTAAAAGCGCCACGCTTGAGCCGTTTATCCGTACCGAGTCGCTTAATCTGGTAGCCGTATTGATACCGCGGGCTCTGCGGCCGGATAATCTATGAGGACCTCTTCATGGTTTTTGTTGGGAATCATGGCATTGCTGTGCGGTTTTTATGAAAGCACTTTTGTTGCCGCGGCTCCTTACCCTTTTAATTATTTCAGGCCATTATTACCGGCTATGGCGATACTGCTTTTGCTGAACAGGCCGTACGCATCTTATATGGGAGCCGGTTTGGGAGGCGCATTAATCGATATATTCAGGCCGATAGGGGCGAATTTTGCGTTAGCCAGATACATGATCATCTCTTTTATACTCGACGCTATATCGGAATTGTTTATTACAAACCGTTCATTGTATGGAGCTTGGCTTTTGGTTTTTTTTGCAAGATTAATGGATTTGGTTTTAACATATTTTTCGGGGTATGGCGCGCATTTTGTCTTGGGGAGGCCGATTTATTTTGAAAATACGATATCATATTTATGGATAGTCGTTTTTGATTTGATATTTATTTCCCTTTTATTTATTGCAGTGACATTTTTTACGAAAAGATTTTTTGTTTCCGTTTCGAATGCAAAAAATAAATATGACATTTAAGCAAGAAAGGCGGTTCTCTTGGGATAATGAAGGTATTAAAGACCTTCAGGTTTCTTTAGGTGATAATGCCGATATTGCCCATGAAGTCTTATATGAGGATGATGCAACTAAAATAAGGGAGCGGCCCATATATCTGGGGCGGGCGATTCCATTGCATCGGTTCATGGTTATTTTTATTTTTGTTTTTATTTTATTGGGAATTTTGATTTCAAGGGCATTTTGGATGCAGGGCTTGGCTGATGAAAAATACAAATTAATGGCGGAAAATAATAGATTACGTAAAGAGATTTTGATGCCTTCACGCGGAATTATTACGGATAGAAATGATTACCCCTTGGCGGAAAACGAATCCACTTTTGATGTAACCGCAATTCCCGTGGATTTGCCGGCCGATGAGGACTCAAGAAGGGAAGTGTTCGGAAGGATCAGCAGGATTGCTGGTTCGTCAATTGCGGAAATCGAACAAGTCGCGGCATCGTCTACAATTTGGGATCAAAGCGTTATTTTGATCAGGGACGTTCCCTACGAACAAGCAGTGGCGATCAAGATAGCGTTAGCGGATCAGCCTGGGATTCAGGTTGCTCATGGACAAAAACGCAGATACAGGCAAACTCCGCAGATATTTTCTTTGTCGCACGTTTTGGGTTATGCCGGCAAAATTTCATCCAGTGAACATGAGACGTTAAAAAACAAAGGTTACTCCAGAAATGACATGATCGGCAAGACGGGCGTAGAGGCTTGGTATGAAGAAAGATTGCGCGGTAAAACGGGTGAGCGGCTGATTGAAGTCGATGCATTTGGAAGTCCAAAGAGGGTGGTCCATGAAGATTTGCCCATACAAGGAGAAACTATTAAATTGACAATCGATACCAAATTTCAATTACGGGTTGAACAAGCGCTTAAAAACGCATTGGAGAAAGAGGGGATAAAACACGGCGCGGCCGTGGCTTTGGATCCGCGGGACGGTTCGATTTTGGCTATTGTTTCCTGGCCTGCATATGATAATAATATTTTTTCCGGCAAGGTATCCAGCACTTTGTACGCCAGTTTGGTTGAAGATGAGAATATGCCTTTTTTGGCACGTGCTTGGGCCGGAGTTTATCCGTCAGGATCAACAATTAAGCCAATTTATGCGGCCGGAGCCCTGGCTGATGGAATAATTACGCAAAATACATCTTTTTTGTCAACCGGCGGATTGCGCATCGGGGCATATTTTTTCCCTGACTGGCAAGCCGGCGGACATGGTTTAACAAATGTGCGCAGAGCTATTGCCTGGTCGGTTAATACTTTCTTTTATTACATAGGCGGAGGTTATGAAGGTTTTGAGGGAATGGGGGTTGAGGGTTTGACAAAGTGGCTTAAGGTTTTTGGTTTTGGTCAAAAAACAGGATTGGATTTGGTTGGCGAGGTTGACGGTTTTGTTCCGTCAAAAGAATGGAAGGTGCAAAAGAAAAATGAACGGTGGTACGTAGGCGATACTTACAACCTGTCCATTGGTCAGGGTGATTTACTGGTAACTCCTTTACAGATAGCCGTTGCCACGGCCGAGATTGCCAATGGCGGGAAACGTATTACTCCTCATGTATTGTTTGATGAGGGTATTGAATCAGGTGAGCAGATTGTAAAAGAAGATGCGGTTGATGTTGTCAGGGCGGGTATGCGTGATACGGTTGTTTATGGTTCCGGCAGAGCGCTGGCAAATATGGAAATTGAAGTCGCGGGTAAGACGGGTACTGCTCAATGGAGATCGGATAAGCCGAATCATGCCTGGTTTACGGCTTTTGCCCCGTATGATAATCCGCGTATAGCCATTGCTGTTTTGTTGGAGCAGGGCGAGGAAGGATCGCGGACGGCTGTCCCCGTAGGCAGAGAGATACTGCAGGCTTGGATGGAACTATTTGACGGTGACCAGTGAACAGTGGCAGTCTGGCAACTAGAGTACTAAGTACTACGCGATTCGTGCCAGCTCCTAGCATCCAGAGCCTAGGCCTGTGATTTGTTTGACAGGGTTTTGGGGGTGATTTATACTTAATTATAAGAATAGCAGAAGGAATAATCTTTAATAAATCACGCATTATTGCGTTTTTTCGTCTTTATCTAAAAATATGACTGACAAAGTACATTATTTCAGCAAAGAAGGTCTGGAAAAATTAAAAGAGGAATTGCACGATTTAAAGTTTAACCGCGTCAGAGAAACTTCGGAAAAAATCGAATCCGCCAAGGCTTTGGGTGATTTAAAAGAAAATGCCGAATATCATAGCGCCAAGGACGAAATGGGATTTATCCAAGGAAGGATTCGAGAAATCGAGGAGATTTTAAAAAACGTGCAAATCATCGAAGAGCAAAGCGGCGGGGATGTGGTGAGAATAGGTTCTACCATTGAAGTTGATTCTAAAACGGGTCCGCGTGTTTATAAAATTGTCGGATCAGCGGAGGCGGACCCAATAAACGGTTTAATTTCCAACGAATCGCCGATGGGCAAATCATTTTTGGGTCATAAGAAAGGGGACGATGTGGAGGTGCAAACGCCTGCCGGGATTTCCGTTTATACTATTCTTGATATAAAATAGCAATCATATGATTGATATAAAATACTTACGCGAACATAAAGACGAAGTTCGTGATAATTGCGTAGCGCGCCGGTCGGATGCGGACATTGATGAAGTTTTGATGATAGATGAGAAGTACACAAAACTACTACAAGAGACGGAGGGTATACGCGCAGAGAGAAATGAGAATGCGAAGAAAGCCAAACAAGGCAAGCCGGATCCGTCGCTTATTGAAGAAGGCAAAAAACTGAAAAGTCTTTTAGCGGAAAAAGATGAGGCTTTAAAAATTTTGGAAAAAGAAAGAGAAACGATGATTAGAGCGATTCCCAATTTGACTCATCCGGAAGCTCCAAAAGGCGAGTCTGATGAGGATAATGCGGTTTTGCGCGAGGTGGGAAAGATTAATAAAATTTCAGACGCGAAAGATCATACGGAATTGGCAAAAATTCATGATTTGATTGATTTTGAACGCGGAGCCAAGGTTTCCGGCGCTAAACATTATTTTTTAAAAAATAAGTTAGCAGTATTGGAACAAGCGTTGATCAGGTATGGAATTGATTTCGCAATAAAGGAAGGTTTTGAATTTTTGGCGACACCAGATTTGGCGAGGGAAGAAATTTTAATGGGTAAAGGTTTTTTACCTCGGGGACCGGAGAAACAGGTATATTATATCGAAGGAGAAGATCTGGCTTTAATCGGTACGGCGGAGATAACGGTTTTAGGCTATCATATGAACGAAGTGTTGAAAAAAGATGAAGTTCCAAAAAAATATGTTGCGTTTTCTCACTGTTTCAGGACGGAGTCGGGCGCTTACGGACGCGAGTCATACGGTCTTTATCGCGTGCATCAATTCGCCAAAGTGGAAATGTTTGCATTTGCGGCTCCGGAACAGTCGGAAGCGCTGCATCTTGAGTTTTTAGCGCATGAAGAAAAGTTTTGGCAAAGTCTGGGAATACCTTACCGTGTTGTAGATTGTGTGACGGGGGATTTGGGCGGATCGGATTATCGCAGGTATGATATTGAAGCCTGGATGTGGGGAAAAAACGACGGCCAAGGAGGTTATGGAGAAGTGACATCATGTTCCAATTGCTGGGATTATCAATCACGCGGTTTGCAGATTAAATATGAAGACGAAAATGGAGATAAAAAATTTGTCCATACATTAAACGGCACGGTTGTGGCAACTCCGCGGGCATTGTTAGCGATTTTGGAAAATTTTCAGCAAGAAGACGGAAGCATTAAAATTCCGGAAGTTTTAGTGCCGTATTGCGGATTTGAAAAGATAGGATAATATGGAATTTTTGAGTGAGATCAAAAATTGGTATTTTAAAATTGCTCAAAATCAAGGGTGGCTTTTTTACTACAAAAAACAGATTTATCAAGTTGAATATAAGGTAAAGATTCAAAATATATCGGCTTTGCAGCAATCGGGGTGGATTGTTATACCCGTTCCGGATCAGAAGTTCAGCCAAAAAATTAAAGCGGCAGCCGTTTTTGAACCGGAGCCGGATGTGCTGGACGCGGATAATATGTATTTTAATAAATTCGCGGCGTGGCGGTTTGATCTGGAACCGCAATCTATTGGCGGTTGCTCAATGAAATTAACTATCGAGGTTTCTCCTTCCAAAGGGGTTAAGCCTTATGATTGCATAATCAATGATTTAAAATATAAAAAAGCCGATTTGCATGTGAATGCGGATTTGCAGGAAATCAAAGAAGCGGCTGAAAAAATAAAAGAGCAAAGTAAAGACAGACATCTTGCGAAATTTATCAATGATTATGCTTTGTCGAATCTTGAATATGGAAATCCGATAAAAGGTTTGTATTCAGCAGAGGATGCCATACGGCTCGATAAGGTTGATTGCGGGGGATTTAACAGTTTTGCCGCGGCAATTGCCCGTGCATGCGGACTAAGCGCGAAATTGATTTTTGGTTTTTGGGCGGGATATAAAAAGAGTGAAATGCATGCCTGGCTCGAGATTGAGAATGATGGAAAATTAGTACCGGCAGATCCGTCTATGGAATATCTAAGAAAAAGGGGACAGACCAGGAAATCCGGTGAATTTGGTTTTGTGGGCAGTGACAGGATTATTTTTTCCGAGGGATCGGATTATGAAATCGAATTGGATGGAGAGAAGCATCAAATAGAAATTTTACAGCATCCTGTCATCTTGCCAGAGGATAAAAGTTTAAAGATTAAAGTTGAAACTGCGGTTGAAGCCAAGAAATTATGAGCAAGACACTATTTACAAGTTTATCGCCAAATACCGAAAAAGACGATATTTTGCTGGCAGTATCGTTGATTTTTCGTCCATGGCTTTGGGAAAGGGGCGGTGCTATCGCCGAAGTTGAGAAATATTTTCAAACTGAACTTGATACCCCATATTGTTTCGGTTTTGAAAGCGGAAGAACGGCGCTTACGGTTGCGTTACGGGCTTTGGGAATCGGAGAAGGGGATGAAGTGCTGATTCAGGCTTATACTTGCGTAGCGGTGGTTAATTCGGTTTTATGGGCGGGGGCCAAGCCCGTTTTTGTTGATATTGATTCGACGTTAAATATGGATATGGATCTAGCGGAACAAAAAGTATCTGAGAAGACCAAGGCTGTTATCATTCAAAATACATTTGGCAATCCTGCGGATATGGGAAAGGTGATGGAATTGGCGTCCAAACATAAAATTAAAATTATCGAAGATTGCGCGCATGCCTTGGGGAGCCAATTTGATGGTAAAAAAATAGGCACATTCGGCGATGCGGTGATTTTCAGTTTTGGCAGGGATAAGGTTGTTTCTTCCGTTTTTGGCGGTATGCTGGTTTGTAAAAATTCACAAACAGCCGGCCGCATAAAAGAGATTCGAACTGTATACAAATATCCGAGTAAGATTTGGATATTAAGGCAGCTTTTACACCCCATTATTTTATGGAAGGCGAAAATTTTTTATAATTGGTTTGGTCTGGGCAAGGTGATTTTGGAAATCGCGAAGCGGTTGGGTTTGATAACAAAAGCCGTGTATCCAGAGGAGAGGATCGGCGGAAAACCGGATTTTATCGGTAAAATAATGCCCAATGCCATGGCAATGATGACTTTGAAACAGCTAAAAAAGCTGGATCGCTATATTGACCATCGTAAAAAAATCGCGAAGATTTATGACGAGGAATTAATAGGTTGCAGCGGTCTGCAAAAGCAAGAGCAAATTAAAACCGGCGAACATACATTTTTGCGCTATACTGTATTTACAAATGAGTCAGGAAAGCTTTTAGCGGCAGCCAAACGAGAAAAAATTTTTTTGGGCGATTGGTATCGGCAAGTCATTGCGCCGGCGGGTGTTGATTACACAAGAATAGGATATATTCCGGGAAGTTGCCCGAGAGCAGAACGATTTGCAGAGCAATCGGTAAATTTGCCTACAAGTATTCAAATAGCGGAAGGGGACGCCAAGCGGGTGGCGCAAATTGTAATAAATTTATTATGTCCATCCAAGTAAAAAAAATTGAAGATCAAATTATTTGGGATGATTTTTTAGCTTCGACTAAACCAAATACTTTTTTGCAGTCGTGGGCATGGGGTGAATTTAATAAACGCAATGGAGAAGAAGTTGTGCGTTTGGGTTGTTATAAAGAAGACATGCTATGCGGTATAGCTTTAGTGATTCTTATCAGGGCCAAGAGGGGGTCTTTTTTATTGATTCCTCATGGACCGATTATTCAAAATGATACGGACTACAAAGATTCGATAAAGGCGATAGTTGATTATTTAAAAAATATTAATGAATACAATATTTGTTCATTTATTCGTATTTGTCCGCTAAAAATTGCAAACAGTGAAAATGAAGATCTGTTTTTATCATTGAGCTTTAAACAAGCTCCGATTCATATGCATCCGGAACTGGCTTGGATGATTGATTTAAAACAAAATGAAGATGAAATTTTAAAGGGAATGAGAAAGACCACGCGGCATGCCATTAAGAAGGCCGAGAGCGAAGGCGTTGAGATAATTGCAAGCAACGATCCGGACGATATTGATAAATTTTTAGAAGTTTATAATCAAACCGTAAGCCGTCAGCATTTTGTGCCTTTTTCAAAAAAGTATTTATTGAATGAGTTTAATGAATTTAATAAAGACCAACAAATACAATACTATTTTGCACAATATAACAACAAAATAATATCAGCGGCAATTATAATTTTTGATAAAAACGGAGCTTATTATCATCACGGCGCTTCCACTCATGAGTTCCCCAATATTCCGGGATCACAATTATTGCAGTGGGAAGCGATAAAACAGGCAAAGCAAAAAGGCTGTCAAATTTATAATTTTTGGGGCATTGCACCCGATGAAAATCCCAATCATCCATGGGCGGGCTTATCGAGGTTCAAGAAGGGTTTTGGCGGCTATGCAGAGGAATATGTCCATGCAAAAGATTATGTATTAAAAATGAGTTATTGGTTAAATTGGGTTATAGAATACATTAGGAGAAAGAAGAGACGTCTATAATGGTTAATTATGTTATTCAAAAGAAAAAGCCCGGGAATGTACCGGGAGGAGAGGAGTGAACAACAGAGCAAGTCGCGTTTAGTGACCTACATTTTAATCGTTTCATTTATTGTTCTGGGAAGCGTGTGGTTTGTGTTTTTTTCTTCTTTTTTTGATATTGAAAAAATTGAAATCAATGATTTGGCTGTTCTGCAAAAAGATGTTCTGGCGGGGGAGATGGGGGAGTACATCGACTCAAGAGCCGATAAGTGGCCATGGGGCAGAAGAAATATTTTTGTTTTTGATATAAAGAAATTAGAAGAGTTTATAAAAGATGAATTTTTTGTTGAAAATGTCACTGTGGATAAAGAATATCCAAATATTTTACGACTCAAGTTACAAGAGCGTCAGAGAAGTGTTATTTTGGTGAGTAAAAATCAAATTTATATTGTTGATGATTATGGTGTGATTACCAGTTTGGCTGATTCAGGGACTGCGTCATCAACCAAACTGTATTTAACCAGTTCTGCTCCAATTGAATCTTCCAAAGAGATTTATATAATTGCGCCAACGTCAACAGATTATCAAATAGGCTTTGAATATACCAAACCGGAAATTGTTAGATCTTGGCTTGATTTAGCAAAAGATTTACGTGATTCAGGTATCTGGTTTAAAGCTATTGAATTGGATTTAGACTTTGACAGTATGGTAAAAGTTATTTTAAAAGAAAATAAAAAAGTTTATTTTGATATGTCCGAGGCCGCAGTTATGCAGATAGAAACCCTGCGGCAGTTTATCCAGACAAAACCCAACTGGGATGACATCCACGAGTATATCGATGTCAGAGTGCCGGGACGGATCTACTATAAATAGCTGTTAGCCGCTAACTATTGCGAATAGCTTAAATATAAATGGTTTACAGGTCATTAATAGACCTGTAAAAACGCAGAGGCTCTTAAAACGCAATTTTAGGCTTCGTGCTTTTATTAAGCTCAATGTAGCTAAAAAGATTTACCTTTCTTATAATATTTATAGAAGATGAAAGATTAAGCTTAAAGGTAGAAGGATTAATGGCCGCGGCCAGAAAAAAATTAACGCAGTGTCCGGTTGGTAAGAATGATCGTAGTGAGTGCAGAGTAGATTTTGCGACGATTGAAGTTTGAAAGCGTTGCAAAATCTACGAAATGTTACAAGTAAGACTATTAATGCGTAACTTAGCCATTGTATAGCTTAGTTAAAAGAAAAAACTGCATTAAGAGTCTTATAACATATATTGTGCGACGCTCATGATTATCCTTCGCTTACCAAAGCGGATCATGAGGCGACAAATACGGTATATTGTGCGACGCGTCTAACTTAACAAAAACTTCCCAACCTATGCTTTGTCTTGATTTGTCAAAAGTTCCTGCTTTGGCTTTCTCCCCTTGCGGATCATGGAGAAGTAGTCCGGTCCGTATTTCTTTTCAACCGCTATACCGCCCCGCTTCCCTGCTTCGATTCTTTGTTTGTGTTGTGCCTCGCTTATCTTGTTATCATTATGCCATGTCATAGTTCGTCTGTCAAGAGTCTTTTAATTTAGCTAATTTCAGCGATTTATCAATATCGATTTTCGCCTGTCTGTGGATTATATATCGCTTTAGCCAGCATAGCACGAAGAGGTCGGCTTTGTCGCCTGTGGACAATCCCCTTTTTTGCCAATGCGTTGACAATTAACTGTGCCCTCTTATCGCCTATCACTATCCTCCGCCCGCAAGTGCAATACCCTAAATGGTACATATATCGGCTAAATTCCTTGACTTCCTCGATTTGGATGTCGCGGTCTTTAAGCCAAGTCCGCGAGCCGATTTCCATGGGCTTCCCTCCCCTGGGGTTATGAAGCATGGCTATTTCGTCCAAGCCCTCTTCATAGTAGAGATTTTGCAGTTTCATATAATAAAAAAGCCGCTTAAACGGTATCAGCTTGCGGGCTTCCACCGGTCAAACGGCAGAACAATCTTAGCAGTTTATCAGACACTTGTCCGCAAGATCGTCAATCAGACGACGCTCCGTAGAGCACAAGTGTTATCACCGCTAATACCTGAATCTACCTTACGCAATTTTGAGATTTTGTCAAGGGCTAGGTCATCGTAATCTCGATGTCGAACGTCAAAGAGTTTTGCGCGCTTTTCGTGATGTCGATGTTCACATGGCTGAATAATTGCCCCGTATCAGCTCCGGCCGCGCCGTCAATGAATAAGCCGGCTTCTTTGTGCGCTCCCGTGGCAGTTCCCGCGGGAATAAAGACGGATTGATAGCTTAGATTATTAACCGCGTTTTGGCTGGTAACGGTCTGGCGATACGTCTCATTACCCAAAGTGGTATCTCCATTGGTTGGTGCGGTCGTATCATCACCCAAGGCCGCGTAATTCAATATCCCCGTGTAGGTCGTGATGTTGGATAGTCTTTGCGCTATTACAGCTCTGCCTGCCGTTGGTGCAAGATTGACGTATTTCTCCACTCTGACGGCCGCCGCCTTGTGATAAGCGTCTTTGAGGTGCTGGTACATCATCCAATGCCTCTCGCGCCCGTTTTTGCCCTTGGGGAGAGGTCGCTTCAAAAAGTTGAGCAACGTGTAGTATTCCGCGATTGCTTTCGTGAAATCGCAGATTGTGGCCGTGTAGACGGTCTTGATGTGGAGTTGCTCCTTGATGTTAAGGTTCATATTACAATTCCAATTCAATGCTCAATCCTGCGTTACCGTCGGCGCCGTCTTGTCCTGCGCCTGCGGTGATATAAGTGCCGTATGTTACGGCTGGCGCACCGGTTCCACCCGTTCCGCCGGCAACGTCTACCGTACATGTCCCGAATTTACCGCGATGTCCAATGACGACTATTCCGCCATTACCTCCCGCCGAAGCCGATGATCCGGCTGATACTGCATTACCACCTGAGGCGGTTATATGTCCGGTTCCTGCGTCTCCACCATCTCCACCGACAGCTTCAAACATCGTTCCTGTGCCAAGATCGATAATTTTACCGGCAAAAACAACAACCATTCCGCCCGACGCACCAGAACCACCACTGCCTCCGGTAGAAGTATAAATCAAATACGAGCCGTCAGAAGCAACGGCACCAGATCCGCTGCTTGGCGCGCTGGCGCAAATTTGTTTTTCGGTCAATGTTCCTGATTCTAAACAAAAAGGATTTTCGGCTGAGTGCTGTGAATTTGCCGGTTCCTTAGTTTGAGTCGTAATGCCCGTAGCTCCCGCAGCTCCGCCCGCGTAACTGCTCGAACCGCTGGATCTTGCAGTACCACCGGTCTTACCGACTGCGCTGTTTTGATTCGAGAAAGCGTTAGTTGACGCAACTCCGTTATTTCCGGCATTGCCGGCAATGCCATCACTTCCTGTCCCTGCTCCTTTTACTAAATTAACACCGGCTACGCCTGCTAATCCGGCTTTACCTGCCGGCAGAGTTCCGCCCGCTCCCGCCGTTCCTGCTGTTCCCGCCGTTCCCGCCATGTTGTAGGCGGCATTTCCGCCGTTCCCGCCGGCACCTCCATTATTGTAAATTTTGCCGGTTGAGCTGGTATTTCTCTTGAGTACACCTTTGACGTAAATTTTATAACCCGCGGCGTTGATGTTATATGCTCCGTCAATCGTAAGATTGTTATAGAACATGTCGCGCGTGAGCGTAACATCGCCGGTAAGCGTTACATCACCGTCCGAACCATCACCAAATCCGCCCGTGCTTATCGTTTCCGGCAGAATTAACAATGCGGTAGTCGATACCGCAATGCCAACAACCAAGCTGTATGTTCCGGGTGTGGTTGATACTTCGCCGGCTGCGTCCGATAAATACACCGGTTCACCCGCCGTTAATCCTGATAAGCCGGTTACGATTTTACCCGGTCCTAAAATTCTGTTTGTATCATTCAAAATACCTGCCGTGATCGTAAACCCGACAAATGCCTCAACCTGATCGCTGTCTGTTGCGGCCGCTTTTTTGAGCTTTCCCGTCGCGCTGTCCAAATACACCGCTTTAAGCGCGGCGATTGTATCTCCATACGTATAAGCCGGATTGTATAAGCTGTCATTCAAATCATCGGCGTCCACCTGGTCGGCAATAGCCCAAATATTAGGATAGGTCATATTGAGAGAGTGATTTCCCAGTCAACATCCAAAGATTGCGATGTTGTTTTGGTTTTGTTAATGGCTACATGCGATAAAAGCGTGCCCGTGTCCGGATCCCCTGTTCCTTGAATAACAAGCCCGATTTCGCGGAATGTGCCCGAGACTTCGGTTAGAGTGAAGTGCCCCGTAAAATAGCCTACTTTATCATCCCATACGGATGAGGCGATATTGTTGCGGTATGTTTCGGTTTCAAGTGTGGTGTCATTTTCGGTGGGTGCCGTCGTTCCCGTGCCCAAAGCCACTTTATTCACTTGAATACCAACATCCGGCGAAGTAAGAGCCTCCAATATTTTGGAGCGTCCGGCAATCGTTACCACGTTCCAGTAAACATCCCAATCAACAATATTCCCGTCTTCATCTCTGACGGTTACGGTAACCTTGCCTTTGCATTTGACTTTGTCCTTGATGTCCATAAAAGTAATATAGCAATTAAATCAATCTCCCCCCGTTGGTTATAAACACCCTTTTTTTATCGGTCGCGATGTCGGTGGGTACGTACGGACCCAAAACCCACTCATAGCCAAAGTCCAGATTATCCTGCGTAACCTCTTCCATGGTCGCCTCTTCGGTTAGCGTATTCCTCGGCATTTCGGTCCAGACATCGGTAACGGTGATAGTCTCGCGGATGTCTTGCACCAAATCCGTAACCTCGAAGTCATTTAAATCAATCTGCTTGCGGTCTTTTTTAAGCGCGTCAAGCAAATACTCGATTATGCCAAAGGTGCGGGTGGTTACGAGCCTGACTTTGTAAGTAAATTCGCTCGGGCTCTTGGCCTGAAAGTTAATACTCTTAATCCTGTACGTGTCGCTTATCCCCCTGGCGGTGATGTTTATGCTGATTGTCTGACCGGCTACGAGTCCCGAGGTCGTGGTCTCAAAGCTCCCCTCGGTTATCTCGTTTCTGTACGCGCTTAATTCGGCCGCAGCGCGGTCTCTCCCCCCTTGGAGGGTGATTATGCTCTTATCAACAATCAAATGCTCAAAAACGCCATATTGCGCCACTGACGTCGCGTCAAACTTCTTGATAATGACGGGAATCATGGGGGTGCCTGTAATCGCCACTACCTGACCCGATGTGGGTTTGGTTGCGCTCTTGAATTTGAGCGTCTTCTCCATGTAGTTGTACAGACAATCGTAATCAGCGGGATCATTCAAGTTATCGACTCCCACAGTCTTCGCCACAGTCGCAACCGTAACGCTCACGTCTTTCATCTTGTACGGCGTAGGAAAGTGAAGTTGTTGCCCGTCCGCGGTCATGCTTTCAGTTACCGAGCTTCCCTCGTACTCTCCCCCTCTCACATACACCTGATTGCGGATATTAGTGAGGTCATCATCCAGCTCCAAACTGTTCCAAACAAAGTTTTGGCTGGTATCGGTCAAAGAAAATGGCGCGGGATTGCCTGACGGCTCATAGAGGTTAATATCCCTGTATGCGTCGATATACCACTCATACGCCACGGCTTCGGCGATTTGCTTCACCGCCTGGCTCATCTGCTCGTAATTGAACTTAACACTCCCCAGAGTCCTGCTCGCGTCTTTGACTCCTTGTTGAGTAAACCCCGTGTCCGCGCTGATGAGACGAATATCGTCAACGCTCACGTTTACCGTCCCGCCCGCTCCGGCCGTGGCTTGGATTTGCAAAAAGGTAATGCTCGCCCATGCCGGCGTGCCGGTTTCCGTAAAAGCTGATTTGGCTACCTTGGCTTGGTTCCAGCCCGTCCTTGGAGTGCTTGAGATTGTGGTTTCGTAATAATTCGTATATGTACCGCCCGCGTCTATGGTCAAACGCAACCGCAAGCTGGCAAAATTGTTGGGATTGTCCACGTAGTACCAAAACGTTATCCAATCATCATCATCCGAGGCCAAGCCATTATCGAACACGGTCAAATCCAAAGAACGCTCACATCTCGCCGTGGCTGTATTGCCGGCCGTGGCTGTGAACTTCTCACTTTGCGTCTCAAGGATGTACTGCCCCGCGGTTGTGTTTTGCGTGGTTGAGCCGTCTTCATTCGTCCATGTCTCCGAGTCTTCCATGGAAGCAATCACCTTTTTGGTGCGATTGACGAACTCCGCCACTAAAGTATTGAGGCAGTAGAAAATATCCTTGTTTTGGATTTCCCTTGCCACCAGATAGCGGTCGAGTGTTCTCTCATGGCTCGCGCACTCAATGTTGAGGTTTGTAAGCCCACCGGCTTCCACTATGTTGGAAATGCGCACAATTGTACCGCCAAAAATAGCCGTAGCACCGTCTAAGACAAGCACTTCCTCGCCAATACTCGGCTGATAGGTTTTCGTGCCGTACAGCTTGATTTTGAAGCTCGCAGTATCCACCTCACTTGTAGCAACCTGCTGGATAGCCAAAGATTGCCAATCTATCGAGCTGGTTCTGTCGACTCCGGCGATTGTTACGGTGATCATGGAATGAGCGTAACAAAAAGAGCCTTGAGTAAGGCATGGTTATCAACAAAGAAAGCCCCTATATCCTTGATTATAGTGCGGGGACACGCTGGGGCTGTTTGGTAGAATGAATTCGTGCCTAGAGCTATTATCCTGTAACTTCGCTCATCTTTGGTACGATCGCGGCTTTCGCGGCAACTTACTGGCGAATGAATGGCGAATCAAGTCGGGGGTTGCAGGGCTGGCAGTGCCCCCACTAAGAACCGCTATCCATTCCGTTTATCCGAGGTGTTTTTACAGACCGGTCGCCTCGTAAGGTCTGACTCAAAGCTACGTTGTATGTTCAGACTAGCGCATGTCTTATTTTTGAGTTTGCAATTATCCACAAAGAAAAAACCCGTCTGTTAAGGACGAGCTTTTTCTATTCAACAAAGTAGCGATGAATACTCTGATTATGATTTATTCTATCTAGCATGTCAAGGCTTTTCTTGCTTTTTTAATGAATTTAAACGAAGCTTAAACAAAAAACCTCTATATCAGAGGTCTTTTATTGGCATGGTATAATTTAAGTCATGAGTATTTGCCCACATTGTTTTAAAGAGCTTGGTGAACCGATAAGAAAAAAGATTTGCCCTAATTGTCAGAATCTATCAGTTGTTGTCAACGGTGCATGGATTAAAGCTACCAGCGCACCTTTTTTGAAACATTATAATAATAGCGACGGTGATTATTATTCAAAAGAAAAGGCGGATCTGCTTTGGAAAAAATGGAATAAAGAGATTATCCTAGCCTTGAACGATAAATACAACTTTATCACACGCTTTTTAACCGCATATATCAAAATGGCTTGTATTTTGGCCATTGAGGACAGGCAATGGATCGAGGTCTATAAGTTGCTTTGCCGCCATGTTTATTGGATGATACCCCCCTATTCAGGGCTCGATTCTGATAAGGAAGGTATTATTTCAAGGTTGACAGCGCCGTATTTACTAGAGCTTTTTGAGATCGCGGCCACAAAGGCAGGATTGACCGAAGCGAGTAAAAAAGAAGTTTTTATTGAAACCTGCAAGGTAGAACAAAAAATAGCCAAAAAGCTATTTGATGTTAAAACGTTAGTTCCTGATGCTGAGGAGTTTTATTGCTATTAGATTATTTATATTCCTGTATCTCTACATCACACATTCCATTGACAACCCTAATGTCAAGATAATAGTCACCAGCGCTTTTGCGCATTAGAGTTTCGTCTGATTTATCTTCATCTACCAATACAACAGGAAATCCTCCGGTCTCATCAAGTGAAGTGCCTTCATCTACTACATAAATCGTACACATGGCATATTTCCCTCCGGTTGTTTCATATACAACTTTTTGTTGGCCCCCTTCGAGGTGAAATGTCTCACTTTGCTTATTGGCGCTTGCTGTAAGTTCAAAGACCTTGACCCATTCTTTCACTTTTTCCACCTTTGGCTCCGGTGATTTCGGTTCCTGATCGGGTTGTAGTTCATTTTCGCTGACATTTTCGACAATCTGAGTCGATTTTGAGTCTGTCTGAGTTTTGTTGTCGGACAAAGCAGGGATCCAGATCACAAGCGTGATGATCGCAATAACCGCAGTCAAAATGATTTTTACAGTCTTGTCTTGCTTGCTTTTCGCCCAAATAACGTACAGCAATACCGGCGGTAACGTTAGTGGAAAAGTAAAAATGATGAATAAAATACCCAACACGGTTTTATACCAAGGTTTTTTAACCTCAGTCTCGTTCCTTTCGTGTGTCATAGTGGTTGATTACTAACACAAATTAAGATTTTTGTCAATCCTACTATACCACGAATCAACCGAGACGATGAGTCATTTGTAATTGTTTAATTATTCTATCGCCTAAAATCCGCGCTACTTCGCTATTATCTACGCCCACGAAAGATCCGCCTGTAATGTAGATATTAACTCCATTGCCACCGGCACCGGCTAATCTATTAAGAGGGATAATGGCTTCCGGACCTTCTTCGCCGGCCAATACATGAGTAGGGCTGGTTACGATTCCACCGGACGCTTGATGTGTTACAGCTCTAACAGCCTCCGATATTCCACCGGTAGCAACAGCTGAACCAACTCGGCCAACCAAGCTAGCTGCTCTTTGCGCCGCCTCATAAGCGGCGTTCGCCGCTGAGACCATGCCGTTAAATTTATCGATGACCCACTGAATCGAGTTGCTTAATGCACCAAGCACCGCCTGCATGATACCGATAGCCGGTTGTAATCTTTCAAGCAACGCGGTTTCCGCTTTCGTAATCCACGTAACGAATCCGATAAATTTCTCAATTAAAGTAGTAACCACTTCGACAAAAATCTTCAAAGCCAAAACAACAACGCCAAGAATAATCTGCGCAAAGAGTTCTAATAAAGGCATATACGGTTGCATGGCCACCCAAAGCTCTTGCAAAGCCGGCATGAGATCGTTTGTGATTTTGGTTGCGACGCGGTCCCAGGCTTCTTTTAATTGAGAAATGAGCCCTGTTTTTTCTTCAATCTTTTTAGAGATTTCGGCAAATTTGTTTTTTAATCCGTCGAGCGTTGGAAAATTTGTGTTTATGGATTTAATAAACTCATCCAGCCTTGTAACTAAAGGAGGGAGTACGTTATTCGTAATAAAAATTAACTTTTCAATGATTGCCTTAGCCCAGTCCAGTAACGGCTCACCAGCTCCACGTAAAAACAAATCCCACGAATCCTTAAGATTGGATACCATACCGCCGAAAGTCTTAGACTGATTCTCCATTAAATTATTAAAGCGGCCGCCTTCACCGGTAAGCGCAGCCAGCGCCGCTTGAACAGCGGGAAAGCCAATCTCTCCGGCTGATACCATTGCTTGAATCTCTGCTACGGGTTTATTCATCTGCTTGGCCAGCTGATCGAGCAACGGAACGCCGGCCTCGGTAAATTGACGCAATTCCATTCCGGTTAGTTTTGTGGCCGCCTTAACCTGACCAAAAGCAAGGATGAGGTTTGGTAATTTCTCCATTCCGACACCGGAAGCGATATCTCCCAAAGATTTTAAGTTTGGTAAAATTTCTTCCTGTGCGAATCCGTAAGCAAGTAAGGATTTCGACGCATTTTCCAAGCCCTTAAGTTCAAAAGGCGTTGATTTGGCAAAGTTGGTTAAATCTTTGATAAATTCTCCAGCTTTTTCCGCGCTCCCCAGCATTGTCTCAAATGCCACCCTTTGCTGTTCTAGTTCACCGGCCGCCTTAATTGCGTTATAACCTAAAATTCCAACACCTGTTGCCACGACAGCAATCGCTCCGGCCGCCGCGGTCGCTACCGTTCCAACCGCCGCGAAACCCTTGCCAAGATTGCCAAGTTTTCCATTGAGACGCTCAATATCCTTAGACGCTTGATCTTTTGCCTGTACGATTATGCTTAGTTTAGTGTCGGCCATATTTTCGATTATTATGTTTCGCCTCTTCGCTCATCATCCCGATGATGTGGTTTACGAACGATAGCGGTTGATTCATGTACTCCTCATAAGTCCATTTCATCTCTCGGCAGATGATTGCAATAATCATCTCATCCGTGGGCTGTCCTCTCCCCGCGAAATAGCGCGCCCAGTCCTTGGCTATTTCGCTGTCTGCAAAGGGGCGCTCAGCTCGTTGGTTTTCTCAAGAACAAAGTCGTAATCACCGGCATTGCCTTCTTGCGGATTACCGTCCAGTAAGCGGTTAAGTACGTTCTCGGCGGATCCGTCGTATGAGGCAACAGACAGCTCAATAAGCTTGTTTTCGGCCTGCTCCTGCGCGTCCCCTACTCCCACCAGCTTGACGCTCTCGCCGGGCCGATGTGCTTGCTGTACCAAATTAACGAAAATCTTCTTAATTTCCCGCAATTCTCGGGGAGTGAGATAAGTCTTCATGACCACCTCTTTGCCGCTAGGGGCTTGAATTGTGCGTGTCTCTCGTTCCATATAGGTTGAGTTAATGATTATATAGTCAAGATAGCAAAAAGCCCGTCTGAGACATTGAGGTTATCCACAAACGGGTTACATGGAACAAAAAGCGAATGATTTTTTGTGGTATAATAGGGACGCTTGACAATATTCCAATATCTTGTTAAGAAACCAAAAACCCCGCGCTAACGGGGAGTCTGGTAAAAGCTGTTACACTTTTGTTAGTTTGGCGGGTCGCTGTTTACGGCGGCCTTTTTGTTTTAGCTTGGCTTTCCAAAGTGCTTGCGCTTTCTTTGAGGAATCCCAGCAAAACGCACGGAGATTATAGTCTCTCGCATAAAGGCGTTCGCCATTAACAGTGATCCAATTTGCCTGTCAATAACAAAACAAACTATCCAGAAATTCCGGATAGTTCAAAATCGTTCACATCTTTGGCCAAACCTGTACATTTTTTAAAAATCTATGCAATCGAAGTATTTGGCTATCCCCTCGGCCGCCTTACGGGCGTCAATCTCCATGTCTTCCTTGGAAGTCACAAAGCCGGCTTCAATGAGTAAAGCAAGCGGGTTTGTGTCGCGAACCATGCCCACGCGCGAAAAGCGCGAATCCCTGTCATCAAAAGCTCCCCCGTTCCATATCGGCACGCCGGTAACCTCGGAATAAGCCTTGCTCATCTCCACCGCCTCACGCCGTGCCACCTCGCTTCCGCCCATGTAAACGGTGGTAACGCCCCGAATCGTGCCTCTGCTGGCCCAATTACCATGAATAGAGAGCAGGTAATCACGCCATGTCTTACTGCGTGCGTTGATCCAGTTTATGCGGTTCACAAGATTGCGGTTACTGGACCAGTCCGTAACGAACTTGTCAGGCACGAGTAAGATCTCCCACTTCTTGTTGCCTGCCTTGTCCACCTGCGCGTCAAGCATGTGGTGCAGGTAACCCCAAATCCACCGAGACCATTGGACCTCGGTTTTGTAGCCATACGCGCCCGGGTATTTCAGGCTATGGCCTAAATCTATAAAAAGTTTTTTCATATTGTCGCCTCTGCCCTGGCTGAGTACCAAGGGCAGCAACGGAATACGACTAAAACGTCATCTTTTCCAGCCTTTCAGCGATGAAAAGCGGGATGATTCCGTAAATCTGGATTAATCGGCACTCTCGGAGGGTTCGAGCGATTTTAGAGCTGTTTTGAGCTTCTCAATCTCGTAATTATCAGCCGTCTCAACGGTCAATGATAACGGCGGTGCTTCCATGCCTTTAACGGCATAATAAGCGTCGCGCAAAGGCTTCAAAACGCTGTCCTCGCCGTTCATGGAGACCTCAAGGTCAACTAAACGGGAGTCCAAAGCGCCTCCGCCCTCAAGGTGAAAATTCACCTGTCCCTCGGCTACATCGGCATTACAGCCCAAATAGGCGGCATACAACTTAACGATATTCTCTTTATCCATACTGTTTGAGTTATGAATTAGCGTCGATAAGGGTGGGGCCCCACCCGTCGACAGGGGCGTGGAACGAGTTACGCCCGCCGAGTTTCCCAACTATGTTCTCGGTGGGAGGCCGACAGATGTAGAGTCCGTCGGCAAGGTTAAGCGGCGCTCGTATTGCGGATCATGAGGATACCCATGTCCCATAGTTCGATTGCCTCAAGAGGTACGTGTTTGTGCTCTCCATTCACTTCGCAGTAAATGGGGAGCTCGGGAAACTCCACCTGCATGTCTCGAAGCATGGCGAGACGTTTCATGGTGAAGCGCAACGGACGGCGTTGAGTATCCAGAATGGTTACATCAACAGAGGGGCGGTGTTGAAGGTAGGTTTTCATTGTCCATCCTTTCGCGGGCAAAATCCCGAAGTGAGATGTTTTTGTTCGAGTAGCTCCAGAGTTCGAGCAGTCTCCCGCAACGCTCGGAACATACCCCATGAGAGATGAGCCCGTCATCGAGCTTTCCCTCGATCCATTCCTTACCGCAACTCAAACACTTCTTGCGCATGTCATCCTCCGTGTGAGCTTTTAATGAGCAGTTTCGGCTTTCTGCCTCGACGAAAAGCCTCTTGAATACTGATTCTCTCCTCCTTTTCGACAGGTGTAATCACAACCTGTCCGTTTTGAAGTTCCATTTTGGCGATTTCCGCCAGCTGGTGCTTTTTCCTTTTGCTTTTTGCCATTTCAACCTCCATGGCGCGGGTGGTAATGCATGTCTGCATTGAAAGAGCGAGTTTGACCACCTTGGCGCCATAGAGGTTTAAACGGATTGATTCTTGGTTTTGCAGTACTCCACGGCTTGTATCATCTTGCGGTCGGTTTCTCTGTATTCCCTCATGGTTTGCGTCATCTCACGAGTAGCGTCCGTATTCTCCTTGATTTGGCTTCCCAAGGCGTTGTATGCCTCTTTATGGTCTTTTTGTATCTCTCGGTTAGTCTTGAGCTGATAAACGAATAATCCGGCCATTATCATCAATGACCCCAAGCCAAGCCCTGCGTCTGCTAATGCCTTGATTATCCCCTCCTCCATATTTATTTATCGAGTAATTTATGCGTTCCATGAGCACCTGCCCAGATAAGGCCGGCCTCAAGGATCTTCACAAACACATCTTGCACGCTCTCCGGTGTGAGTGTGCCTGATACCAATCCCAAGAATACCACCGCCAGAGCCGAGAAAGCGGCCGCTGTGGCACGTAACGCGGGCTTATTGCCCTCGGTTATCCATTTAATTGATTCTGCGCGTTTAACAAGCTCTGTGGCTCCCCAAACGCCCGCGGCTCCCGTGGCGAGCAAGAGAGCGGTACTTAGTAATTGTATGAGTGTGTCCATATTATTAGTTAATAGTTATCTATAAATCGCTGATAATTCTCCGATACCGAG
>JBMOLN010000002.1:0-101172 GCA_049325475.1 Patescibacteria group bacterium
CAGGCGGGAAAGACCCCGGACGATTAACATATTTTAATGTATAACAATAAACCGAGAGCTTTGTGTTCGAATGGTGTAAATAAAAGAAACCCCGGGTGCAGCTAAGCGGAACCCGGGGAGACTCATTGCAAATTCCAAACTTGATACAGGAAACAAGATACAATAAAGAAAGAATCAGAATAATGGATCTATCGGTTGATTGTTTGAATCGTTGTTGGACTTTTGGGCTGTTGCCCAGCTCCATCTGATGTGAGGATTGCCAGAATCGGCTGCGGCTATAAATTTTTTAGTCAGAGGATCGCTGCAATAGCCGGATCCGACATTGCAGTTAACTAAATAATTGATTTTTTTAATATGAGCATCGCGGATGGTTTTGGCTATGATGCTGGCGGCGCCAACATGGCGATAGTTGAGATCGGCTTTGTTTTCGGCTTTAAGGGATTCAAGGTCATTCCAGCCGGAGAGGTGGCTGATTAGATTGCGGAAGTTATTGGTCTTGCGGACCGGCGAGTCGAGCATGATTTGCGCAGGGGAGTTGGGGTGGTCTTTGAGAAACTCTTCTATGAGACGGGACATGTATTTGATTTCCAAGCCGTTTAGAGTCAACCGGCGGTTTTTTACGGCTTCGTCGATTTCGGGCGGATGTATAACCGCCACTTTATGCCAACAGCGATCGCGAAGAGCGTCCGCAAGTTGATACCGGCGCTTGGCCGGTATTTTTTTACTATCCGTAACATTGTGTCTGACGCACCATCTTCTATCGCGATGCGTTAGTGCGCAGATCGCGATTACCATCGGCCCTATTACGGGGCCGCGTCCGGCTTCATCTAAACCGACAAATCTAAATTCCTCAGCAAAAGCTAAGCGTCTTGGTTTGCGGATGCGGGGGAATTTCATAATAACTCGAATGACGAACTACGAACTACGAACTACGATTAACGTATAGCGCGCATCGTGAATCGTGTATCGTCCGACGTTTCGCGCTGTACACTGCGCGATTCGCGACTAATCGCCCCTGATCGCTCTCCCCTGGTCACTGGTCACTAACTTTGATTATGATTATGACTATGACTATGACTATGACTTGGTACTAAGACTTTGGTTTGTTTGTTTGTACCAATCCCAAAAGTTCTTTAAGCCTTGTTCAACATGCGTTTGCGGTTCGTATCCCAAAAGATTTTTGGCTTTGGTGATGTCCGCAAAAGTCTTGGTCGGATCGGCGGGAGGCAGGGGTTTGGTTTGGATGTTGGCTTTTAATCCGGTTATGTTTTCGATTGTGTTTACAAATTTTATTAATTCAATGGGATCTGAATTGCCAAGGTTGATTGTGTCGAATTCAATGTCAGAATCCAGCATGGCAGTGATGCCGCCTACAATGTCATCTACATAAGTCCAGTCACGGAAAACGCCAACTCCGCCATTGTAAAGAGTGACGGGATCGCCTTTAACCATGGCATCCACAAAAAGACGCGGAGTCATATCCGGGCGGCCATGAGGGCCATAGACCGTGAAAAATCTGGCAATACGGATGGGCAAGTTGTAGGTGCGATGAAAAGTGAAGCAAGTAAGCTCGCCGGCTTTTTTAGTAGAGGCGTAAACCGAGAGCGGCGTATCCGTGCGCGCATCTTCACTCCAGGGAGTCGGGGTCAAGCCGTAAACTGACGACGTGGAGGCAAAGAAAAAATCGGGATTGTTATTGTTAACCGCAGCCTGCAAGAGATTGATGGTTCCCATCATGTTTACATCTTCGTAATTTTGCGGATCTTTCATGGAATGGCGCGGGCCGGCCATGGCAGCTAAATGTGCAATATGTGTCAGGTTTTGCTCGGCAAAGATTCTGTCTATCAGTTGCTTATCGCGGATGTCGCCCTCGATTAACGTGAAGTTGGGGTTATCCAAAAACGGCGCAATGTTGTCGCGTTTAAGATCGGGGCTGTAATAATCATTAAAGTTGTCGATGCAAATTACCAGATCGCCGCGATCTAAAAGTTTTTTACAAAGATGGGAACCGATGAAGCCTGCTCCGCCGGTAACTAGGGTTTTCATAAATAACGTCAGCACATTTTTCCGTATTCCCGTTAACTATAACCAGATTCGTGATAAACGGATGTACAGGAATACCGGATAACGTTTATTCTTCGGAGGGTTTGCGGGTTTTAATGAGCACGCCGATGAGAATGCCGGCCAGCACCAGAGCGATGCCGCCCAGGATCATGTTGGTAATCGTCACATCCGGAGCGTCGTCTATAGTTTGCGGTTTGGCTTGTTCTTGATCGGGAGGTTGTTCGGTATCCGCCGATACTGTTTTATCGGAAATTTCTTCAGGTAAATTTTCCATTACGGGTTCGGATGTTGTTGCGAAAGAGGGCTCGGGAGCCGGCGGTGCTACATTTGGTATGGCGACTATAATGTCTTGGGTTTGGGAGGTGTTCTTTTTTTGATCCGCCGATGTAATTCTGACGTGTATTTCGGGTGCCAAGACGGGGATTGCCATGGCGTGTTCCACGGTAAGTTCTTTATCCTCCAGCATTTTGGTATAAGTCGCAGAAAGACCGTATTCGATTTTACTGGTTGCGCCGCCGCTTGTTTTCCATTCCACCAGAAGCCGTTCACCATCAGAAGCCATCTTGATATCGGAAATTTGCGGACCCTTGAGGAAATCCGGAGGAATGATTATTTCAGGGATTGGGATGGGCTGAAAAATCAACGTCGCATCCGTACCGGCATCGGGAGCATTTTCATTTACCGGCAATATGGGCCGGGGAGCCACGTCAGGATCGAAAATTATTTTGGAAGCGTCAATGCCGTTAGGCGGCAGTATAGCGTTAGCGGGGCTTGCTGAAAAAAAGCCAAATGAAAGCAATACCGCAAAAACAATTAAATAACGCATACAAATAGAATTATTATTTATATTGCTACTTTAGCATGAGTTACGCTCTAAGTTGAATTTTAGTCAATGGTGGGTGAAAGTCAATTATGATAAAATGGGTTTATTATGAATTTTGATAATCCATTCCAAGGGCTGGAGCACTCGCTGACTCAAGATAAAAAATATAAAACCGAAGAAGAACAAAGAGGGGTACTTGAGAGAAAAATGATGTTGACTCGGGCATTGCGGCGGGCTGAATTATCCGCGAGTATGAAAACCGGTCAATATTCGGAATATCATACCGAAGGCGAGCGCGTCGGCGATCATTACAGGTTGATTTTTAATATCATGCGCGCCATTATTGAAGATGATGACAGCGCTTTGCAGAGATTACCGGAGGCGGCGCGCGAGGCTTTGGGAAATCTTGATGAGTCAATAAAGAAAACGATTCGCGAATATCCAAACCTGATAAGATATATTGTTTTAACTCATGACATTGCCAAGACCGAAGAGGGGAGGTCTTTTAATGAGAAAAAGTTTAAGATGCCGGAAGGGGATTTATTAAGCGAGGCGCCGGCAGAAGCGGTTGAAATGGCAAGGGAATATGAGAGTGAGAAAAATCAATTGGAATCTCATATCGGCATTCTTCAGGATCAGGAGAAAAATATAAAAAAGGACATTCAGACTTTGGAAAAACAGTTAAAAAATAAAAAGTCTTCGTTTGAGGAGCTGGGAGACGCGAAATTAAAAATTGAAGCCAGAAAAAAGACATTGGCGGATTTTGAAGCGGCATCATCTTCCAAGAAGATGGAATTGGATAAAATTACCGCCGGTTTTTATGATGATTTAAAAAAAATGGGTTTGACCGGGCGGGAGATCTTTAAGTATTTTGGATTGGGAGTCGGGTTTGTCGGGCATGAAGCAAAGTCGGCGGAAGCGGTAAGAGGCATGGAAATTCCGGAGGAGACAAAAAAATTACTTGCCCGGCTGGCGGAAGATCATATTATTCCTTTGCAGCGTTTTAATTATGAGAATATAAGTGATAATGACGCGGCTACTTTTTTTATCCGCAGTTATGGAGAATACGATCACGAAGAATTCAGGTTATCTTTAGCCATGGCGGCTTTGGATATTTTGGGATCAGTCCGCGAAGGGGGAAATATTGATTTAACTCCAATCAATAACATCCTTCGAGGAAGAAGAGAAGCCTGGGTGAATGATCGGGTAAAAGAAAAGATTGATGAGGCAGTCGCAAGCACGCTTGAGGAAGAAGATCGGTTTAAGGATTTGAAAGGCGTGGATGTCAGGGATAAGAATACTCCGATACCGGTCAAGCAAAAATATTCGCAGATGCGTAAAGAGGTTGAGGCGCGTTTAAAAGATGAGTTAAGGGCGGAGTTTGAAGAACTTAATAACAAATGACCAATAGCAAATAGCAAGAGCGATATAATGCACAATGTATACCCGTGCGCTGAAGCTTCGGGGTACGGGTAGTGCATGGTGCACAATATTTGGTTTGTGAACTCTTGATATTAGTTATTTGCAATTAGCCATTTATAATTGTATAGTTGATTTCTATGTCAGGTATTTTAGTTTTTGGCAACGGATGGATTGGAAATAAATTCATCGAACGTTACCCCGAAGAGTCGCGGATGTCCACCATTTTATTTGAGAAGCCTATGGATTTGGCGGAAGTTTTGGAAACGGAAGAACCGGATGCGGTAATCAATTGCGCCGGATTGACAGGCTCGCCCAATGTTGACTGGTGCGAAACACATCGGCTGGAAACGGCCATGGCCAATACTTGGCTTCCTATCATGATGGCCAATGAATGCGCCAAGTTCGGCGTGCATATGACGCATCTTTCCAGCGGATGTATTTTTTACGGCGAATCCCCGGATCCTAAGGGATGGCTGGAGACGGATTTTCCAAATCCGGCCGCGTATTATTCCAAAACCAAAGCTGCCGCGGATTTTTGCCTGGCCGATGTACCGAACGTCGCTATAGCCAGATTGCGGATTCCCATGGATCCGTTTCCATCGCCGAAAAATTCCATCACAAAAATAATGTCATATCCCAAAGTCATTGATGTGAAAAACTCAATAATCGTAATGGATGATTTATTGGATGTTTTAAAACAATTAAGCGATAAAAGAGCCGAAGGGGTTTTTCATGTTGTGAATCCGGAGCCTCTTGCATATCGCGACTTGGTAAAATGGTATGAGGAAATTGTTGATCCGAATCATTCCAATGAATGGATAACCGAGGAGGAAATGGTAGCGCAGGGTTTGACGGCCAAGAAGCGATCAACGAACATTCTTCAAAATACTAGATTGCCGGAAATTGGAATTCACATGCGGCCCACCGAAGAGGCGATGAAGGATCTTCTTAAGAAATACGCAGAAAATTTTAAAAAAATAAAAAAAGAGGCCGGACGATCGCTGTAAATAATCAGCGTCAAGGCCAATGGAAATAATCATGATCCCGGCAGATTGATTTTTTAATTATTAAAAAAACCGTGCAAAACGGTTTGAGTCACGGGCAGTATTTATCGTAAAGCGCCCAAAAAACGGCGTATTTGAAAGCTTCGTCCTCCGAATCCGTGCGCATGCTGTCGATTTCGGCATCGTGCAGTTCGTTTTTTGTTTTTGAATCGTAAACGGACACGATCCAATGATCGGCAAAACCGGGTAAATAGATATGGACGCGGTTGCCGTTTAAGGTTGCCCAGTGCGCCCGCAGTTTTGATTCAGGATATTCGGGCACAAAGATAAAATGTATGTTCGCGACGATTTTGATTTCTCCTGTCCGCGGCATCGCAAGCCTCCTTGCCGGCAAGTTAAACTTTTTTTCGGTTTTTGTCAACTCTTGCGGGTTTGGTTTTGCGGAAGTATGCTATGCGCAGTGGCTGATATATTGGACGCGAGGCATGAGGCCTTGGTTCTGCATCTTTTTCAAAGATGTTTGTTTGTCTTGGACATGCCGGGATTCGAGTTAAGGCCGCTGCGACGGAGGATGCGCGGACGCGGCAAGTTCAGATCTTTGACTTATGGTTATACACGTCCGGGCGAGAAGTGGGTGGTAATCGATCTTTACACCCCGAAAACAATGAAGCCCCGCAAGATGGACGCGATTTTGCGGGTCATTGCCCACGAGCTGGCGCATCATCAAAAACCGCCGCGTTATTACAGATCTTGGTTCAGAATGAAACTTCTTATTCATCACCCGCCGTTTTGGACGCAATATAAAAAAAATGTTGCAAATTTCGCCAAAGATGAGGTATTATCTATCTACTTTAATAGCTAATAACCAAGCTCCAATAAACAGTGAATAACCAATAACCAGGTTCCAATCGCGTTGAACGCGACCAATCTCCAAACAAATTTCATATCACAATTCCAAAATTACAATTATTTTGTTTGAAATTTAAATTTTGGATAATTGAGTTTGTTTGTATCTTGTTATTTGGAATTTATGATTTATTGTTTGTATCTTGTTATTTGGAATTCGAGTTTTAATCATTGGTGATTGGTTATTTCTGTAATTTATGCAAACTATAAGAAAGTTTAAAATCAAAAAAATTCAAAAAGTTGCGGATGATTTATGCCGGATTTGGCTCACGCCAGCGGATGATGAGCCGGTTTTTGAATTTGCGGCGGGACAGTTTGCGATGATTCATATTCTGGACGAAAAAGGCGGATCAAAATTAATGAGGCCTTATTCATTGGCATCGGCGCCATCCGAATCGCGGGAGCAGATTGAGCTGGGGGTTAAATCGCAAGGAAAGATGTCGCAAGTTCTATGCGCGGCAAAGGAGGGGGATATTTTTGGCGTGCAGGGGCCTTACGGGCAATTTATTTTGAACAAAGGCGCCTCTAAAATCGTTTTTTTCGCCGGCGGGGTGGGTATGACGCCGTTTAGAGCGCATATAAGGGAGAGCCTTAATCTCCGCCTGAATCAAAAGATGATTTTGTTTTATTCGGGAGGGACCCGGAAAGATTTGATGTATCATGCAGAGTTTATTGAGCTTTCGAATCAAAATGAAAATTTTAAATATATTCCGATTTTAACCCGCGAATGCCCAAAAGATTGGGCAGGTGAGTGCAATCGGTTAAACCGGGACATGGTAGAGCGAAATGCCAAGGATTTTATGGACGGGGAGTTTATGATGTGCGGTCCGGGGATGTTTATGGAAAACGTTAAAGAGATTTTGGAGAATTTAGGAGTGGATGTTAAGAGCAAGTTGCAAGCGGAACGATACTAAATTAAAATATTAAATAATAAAGAACAAATAATAAATTAGGTTTTACTATTCTTATAATAATTTATCGCAGTCTGCGATAGCATGGTTAATCACGTTATAGATGACGTGGGACTTGCGACGTGGGACTTGCGACGTATGTATATGAAAAATAGATTTGGTTTAGTTATTGCGGTATTCGCAATTTTATCGCTGGCTTTATATGGATTTGGATGCAATCCTTTTGAGTCGGCTCAAGAAAAGGCGGCTGAAAAAATGACGGAGAAGATGCTGGAATCCATGGCGGGGGAAGGTGTTGATGTTGATTTGGACGAGAGCGGGGGCAAGGTGACCATTAAGGACGATGAAGGAGGAGGGGAGATGACTTTTGGAGAGGAAGTTGAATTGCCGTCTGATTTACCGGATGGAGTAATACCTTATCCGGGAGCCAAGGCTAAAAGCGTGATCAGAAATCTCGGAGGCTCCGTGGGAACCATGGTGACTTTAACCACCAATGATTCTTTAAAGGACGTTGCCGAATGGTACGAAGATGAATATTCCGGCGCGGGCTGGGAAAAAACACAAACAATGTCCATAAACGACAGCGAGATGCGCGGTTTTGAAAAAGACGCTGAACAAGTATTTGTAACAATCGGCAAAGGAGATGGCGATAATGAAACGATAATTTCGATAAATTGGTCGGCGGAATAACTCCTCCCCCAACCCCCTCCTCTTAATCTAAGAGCAGGGGGCTAAAAAAAAAAGAACCCGCTGAGCCATTGGCGGGTTTTTAGTCGTCTTTGGTGAGATATTGATACAAAGAAGCCGTACCATCGGGCAAGTCGAGATAGATGGAATTGATTCTTAAACGGAAGCCCTTACAGGCCTTGCAGGTTTTTCCGGAGCCGTCTTGGCGAACGCCTGATCCGAAACAGATATCGCATTTGGCATCTTTGACTTGAATGTGCATATGGAGATCGGGCAGCCTGTCCAGGCGGATATAGCCTTCTTGCAGGAAGCCTTTTTTTTGGCAGCGCCAGCAATCCAGCTCCACCGATCCATCAGTGTTGCCAAATCCGGCAGAAAACTGTTTGATTTTTTTAGTGCCAACGCAAACCGGGCATTGGATGGTAAAATGTACGGTTTTTCTCATCTCTCCTCCTCGAGGTGATTTTTAACAATATTTAATGGTTTTTGTCAATGGATTATAGCTATAAATAAAAATCCCGCCTTGAGGCAGGATTTATGGTGGGCGTGCCTGGATTCGAACCAGGGACCTTTACATTATCAGTGTAACGCTCTAACCAACTGAGCTACACGCCCCTGCTATATTAATTAATAATTTACAATTATAAATTAATAATTAATAATGCTGGAATCGCTAAAGCGATAATGATTATATAAATTCTTACTGTAGATTTCTAAAATTGGTATTTTCTAATCGGTAATTGTAATTATCTTGACGGGCTGTATATTAACGCAATACCGCAATCTTGACAAGAGACTTGTCAGTATCGGTGATATGGTCTATTATAAGCGCCATATATGCCGAGGTAGCTCAGTGGTAGAGCGAAGGACTGAAAATCCTTGCGTCGCCAGTTCGATCCTGGCCCTCGGCACCATAAAAGACTCCTTTCGGAGTCTTTTATCAATGAATCGCGCTTAACGCTATGGCTGCGCCATGTGGCGCGAAAGCAAAACGCACAGCGTTTGCTGAGCGTTTTACGTGGAGCGGGTAACGGGAATCGAACCCGTCTCTACAGCTTGGAAGGCTGTCATAAAAACCACTATACGATACCCGCAGATTTTTATGTAAATTACGCAAATGAGAATAGCATAAAATAGCTGATATTTGCAAGGTTCAGAATCTCGACAGAACCCGGTAATACATGTATCATTCACACCGCAAATATTTCGGGCCATGGCGCAGTTGGCTAGCGCGCCTGCTTTGGGAGCAGGAGGCCGTGGGTTCAAGTCCCACTGGCCCGACCATCGAGTTTAGCTCGATTTTATGAAGAACGTGGCAAAGCCATGTTTTTTTGTTTGTAAAATTTATATTTCGTTTAATCGAGCCGGATTTGATTAGAACCAAATATGGTATACGAAGGGTGGCGTTTGCAAAATGATTCGAAATTCGGTTTATTAGTTATGGTTTTTCGTGTAATATATCATCACGCGAAAGCACGCGCACCTTTGATCACGAAGCATGGCGCTTCATTGCACGGGAGGGTTAAATGGCCGCCAAGAAAAGGAGCAGGCAAATTCACGCATTTGATTTGGGGCGCAGTATGATGTTCCGCATGTCGGCGAACATTACTGCGCTGGATGTCTGCCAGCTCATGAAAGAGATTCTGCAACAATCCAAGGCCGCTTTGCTTTCGGCAAGAGTGGATATGGATGAGTTTGAAGTTTTGCGGAGGGCTTATCAAAACACGGAGAAAGCCTATGGCGGAGTTGCGGTTTACGATTTGTTTGATGCCTATTATGAGCTGGGAAAAATCCTCTTAAGAATCGGCAAAGAGGATTTGGGAATAAGCTGTCATTATTTGCACCATACCTACAACAACAGGAGCGTGATGCATTGGCCGACTTCAAAAGTCTGGCGGCAAGGTGAGGGTTTTGCTCTTAAGGCTTTACTGCCGATATTTGCCGACGGGTTTCCTGATTTTGAAGCCGATACCGCCCGCGACGGCGTATGCCTCGCCTGATTTCTCGCTGTCTTCGGACAGCTTCTTTTTTAACTTGATTAACATCACGTTGACCTGTGGTCCCGTTAACCCGTGATCCAGAATTAGCTCGTGATGAACGGTTTAACTGGTACACCGGAATACTGTTTTGATTCGTAGTTCGGTGTTCAGAGTTCTTGAAGTAGACTCTTGTCAGTCATAAGATGCGAGATTGAATAAGGATGAAGGATGAAAGATTAACGCCAGAGCGTCTATAAGTCGGATATCTGTAAGTCATAAGAAAGTTTGTTTTGTTGCGTGTTTTGTGATATGTGTTATGTGGTATGAAAATCGGCATTGATGCGCGCATGATGGGGGCGGGGAATACGCGCGGAATCGGCAGGTACATAGAAGAGCTCGTCCGGGCTATGATTAAAGTTGCCCCGGAAAACGAATATGTTTTGGTAACGAGGACGGCGGATCATGCATTGAAAGATCATGACTGTATTAAAACTATTGTCGCTGATATTCCCTGGTATGGCGCCAAGGAGCAGTTTTATCTGCCGGGCATTTTAATGAAATTAAACACGGATGTATTCCATTTTCCGCATTGGAATGTTCCGCTTGCTTATCGCAGGCCGTTTGCGGTAACCATACACGATTTATTGCTTAAGCATCAGATAAACAGTTCAAAAGCCAGCACCAGGTCATGGCCGGTCAGGGTCATGAAATCGGCAGGTTATAATGCCTGCCTTTCCCATGCGATTAAAGACTCGCGAAAAATTTTTGTGCCAAGCGAGTTTGTGCGTGATGATATTATCTCTTTCTATCCACAATGCGAGGAAAAGATAACTGTTACTGCCGAAGGAACTAATGTTTCAGTGACCAGGGATCAGGGAACAGTGACCAGGGATCGGACAAAGCCGTATTTGCTGTATGTTGGGAGTGCGTATCCTCATAAGAGAGTGGATTTGATTTTGCAGGCTTGGAAATCCATTAAAAATGATTATCCGGATATGGAATTGAGAGTGGCGGGGGAAATGGATATTTTTATGCGCGGCATAAAAGATGGAGCGGAGGCAATGAATCTAAAAGGTATTCATTTTGAAGGCAAGGTATCGGAACAAAGATTGACGGAGCTGTATACGGGGGCAATGGCATTGCTTTTTTCATCTGAATTTGAGGGATTCGGATTGCCGCCGGTTGAGGCTTTGGCCTCAGAATGTCCGGTAATTTGTTCGGATCTTCGGCCCATGACCGACAATTTGGGCGATGAGGGTGTTATCTACTTCAAATCCGGTTCCGTAAATGGTATGATTCAAGCTGTAAAAACGGTGGTGGATAATTCAGATCTCATGCGCAATCAAGCCAAAAAAGCAGGGGAAAAAATCAAGGAAAAATTCAGCTGGAAACAAACTGCCAAAATCACGCTTGAGGCGTATAAAAAATCGTTGATTTGAGAAAATTATCAAAGTTGTACTGCCGTTTTTAGGCATGAACATGAATAGTTGGGAGGATAATCAAAATAAAAGAGTAAATATAGACGGGCCCGGCACGGAGTTTTTAAGTTCGCCGCTGGATAGTGTTATAGAGCAAGACGGTATTGTGCTTTCGACGCCCCTCGGGGTAAGGAAAAAGGCGCGCAGGGTCCGGACCAAGACAAGTAAAAAGTCTATTTTTAATTTTAAACAGCCGATACAAGAAGCAATTGATCAATCTGAGATGGTGGAGCGAATGGATCTGGATGCCGTGGCATGCGCCGTAAGAAGGTTTGATTCACCGGAAGCGCAAGAGGTAAAAGTTTCATTAAATGCGGATGTGCCGCATAGCAGGTTTGTAATTTCTTTAAGGGAATGTTTTTTTGTTGATGAGAAAAAAGAAGCAAGGGTCAGCGCCAAAGATCATGAGGAAATGCTTATGAATTGCGGCGGCGACCAGGCTTCGTATAAATCCTTGGCCGCGGCAAGTTTGCGCAGTGATCTGAGTCCTTGGATGCTGAATAAAAAAAATAAATACGATTGGGCCGGTCCGATGAAGCTTTTTTATAAAAAGACGGCCAAGACTCTTAATGCTTTGTTTGCCGGGTTAAAAAAGGAAGAAAAGAAAGTTATTGAAGTGATAGACCATGAAGTCAGTACGGTGATTGAGAATCAACAAGTAAAACCATTTTCTCCCAGAAATGCCATTTTGGGTTTTGCCGTATTGGCATTTTTAGTGACTTTGCCGGCGCAGGCTTTGGTGATTTATAAGAACGTGGCGCAGAGCAAGGGGCAGGTAAGCCGGCAAGGAGGAGAAGCGGTTGAGGCCATAGTAAAAGCCGGTGCTGCGGCGGATTTGGCATCTTCCAAAGAACAATTGGAATTGGCGTCAGGAAAGTTCAGGGCGGCGGAAAATTTATTGGACAGCTCAAGGTTAATGGCATTGGGTGCGGCGGCTGTAATGCCCAAAGAATACAAGAGCGCAAAATCTTTGCTCGAAGCCGGAGAAAAAATGTCGGAAGCGGGCAAAGTACTGTCAATCGGTTTTGATAAAGTTTTTAATGATTCTTCGCGCGGTTTGATAGAAAGGTTTGAGGTATTGGGCACCTATTCGAGGAGCGTTTTACCCTTGTTGGCCGACGCGGAAACCGCAATCGGCAATGTTTCGCCCGAGGCGATTCCGCCGCAGTATAAGGATCAGTTCGAGAATTTGCCGGAGCAGGTCAGGCAAGCAAGGGATACGGTAAATGAACTGGCTTTGGTTTCCGATGCCATGACCATCTTTTTGGGAAAAGAAGGATTAAGGAATTATTTGATAGTGTTTCAGAATAATACGGAGTTAAGGCCGAGCGGCGGTTTTATCGGTTCCATGGCGGAAATCAGAATGGACCGCGGAAAAATGGTTTCGCTGTATGTGCCTCCCGGGGGTTCATATGATATTAAGGGACAGTTGACCAAGAGGGTGCAAGCGCCTTTGCCGTTGCATCTTATTAATCCTTTATGGCAGTTTCAGGATGCCAATTGGTATGGAGATTTCCCGAAGACGGCGGAACAAATGCGCTGGTTCTGGAGCAATTCGGGGCAGCCGACACTGGATGGAATAATTGCGGTTAACGCCTCGTTTATGACCGAGGTGCTTAATGTAACCGGGCCCATTGACATGCCGGAATACGGCAAGGTTATTACTGCTGATAATTTTTTCATGGAAACACAAAAAGCGGTTGAGCTGGAATATGACAAAGAAGCCAATACACCCAAAAAATTCATCGGCGATTTGTTCGATAAGATTTTAACAAAAGTAGAAGATCTGGAAAGAGAAGATTGGTTAAAACTGGCGGCCGCGGCCAGCAAAGGACTGGATACGAAAGAAATCCAGATGGCCATGTTCGATGAAGATGAGGAACAATTGATTGAGAGATTCGGCTGGACGGGTCTCATAAAAGAATCGGACGGTGACTCGCTGGCGATTGTTTCCGCAAATATTGCCGGGCAAAAAACAAGTGCGGCAGTTGAAGAATTTGTGCGGCACGATGTTCATATTGATGAAAACGGTTTTATTACGGATTCAATTCAAATGACACGCAGACATACGGGGCAAAAGGGCGAATTGTTTAAAGGAGTACGAAACGTTGAATATGTCAGGTTTTATGTTCCAAAGGGCAGCCGGCTGATATCGGCCAGCGGTTTTGAGCCGCCGCCGCAGAAATTGTTTAAAGTGCCGCTCGATACCGACGGAAAGGATCCGGAGCTTTCAGCCATAGAGAAAACCGCCAAACAGGAAGAGGGTACTATATGGTCGGCAATCGAGGATAACCGGACGGTTTTTGGCGGATGGATGCAGTTGGACCCGGGGCAGTCGCAGGTTATTGAATTAAAATACGAGCTTCCGTTCACGATTTATGAAATTTTAAGCAAGAGCAATCAAGAGATGGCATCGACTCCCATGAATGAACTTATGCGCGGGGCATATATGATGTTATTTACCAGTCAATCCGGCAAGCCAAGGCAGTTGACGCAGAATATTTCTTATGCGGCCAATTGGGAACCGGTTTGGTCCAGTAATTTGAATTCCAATAAAGATTTGGAAAAGGAGAATGTATTGCATCTGGATGAAGTATGGGACAGGGATTATGCCAATGCGGTACTTTTAACCACACAACAAGGCAATGATTAAAAAAAGTTTTAAAAAACACAATAAGAAAGAACCAAGACACAAGAAAGAGGATGTACTTGAGTCTGATTTGGATAATACTGCCGTTGATGAGAGTCTGAGATCCATTTATGAAATAGGGGAAGGCGAAATGCCGGACATGACCAAACTGGAGAAGACGGAATCAAAACGCTGGATCTGGATAATGGCCATCATCAGCGCCGCAGTTTTATTTTTGGTGGCCTTGGCCTGGGCGGGGGTTTATTTTTTTAAAACATATCAGGGTTTTTCGGGAAAAGGTTTGGAGCTTTCAATAGAAGGGCCGGAAAAAATCTCTTTGGGCGAAGAGACGACTTATTTTATCAATTACCGCAATCCGCTGCATGAGCCCCTAGCATCGGCCGAAGTCAGGATAAATTTTCCGGCGGATTTTATGATTACGCATGCAAATCCCAGTTTGAGGCAAGAGGGAAATGTTTGGACTTTGGGCGCATTGGCGGCGGAAGAGCAAGGGACGATTACCATAAGGGGAAAGTTTACCGGGGCCTTGGGCACAATTTCAGCCGTTCAAGCCATTGCAACATACAGGCCGGCCAATTATTCCAGTGATTTCGAAGCCATGGCAACAAAACAAATTGAATATGCGGATACTGTGATGGAGGGTTGGATACAGACTCCGGAAAAGGCGGTTCCGGGCGATAATACTTCGCTTATATATCATATAAAAAATACGGGGTCGGAAGCGCTGACTAAATTGCAGGTAAGGATCAAAGTGCCGGAAGGTTTTGCCATAGACATGAAGAGTATTGATACGACCCAAGTTGAGGGCAGGATTTTTACCAAAAATATTCCGGGGTTATCCGCCGGCAGTTCAACCGAGGTGGCAATTGTGGGGACGTTTGCGACGGGATACGGAGGAGATGCGGAAGTTAGTGCCGAAGCCGGTACTTTGGGTGCGGACGGGGAGTTTTTACCCATGCAAAAAGCAGAGGCCGTGTTTCCTGTTTTAGCCGGGGACTTGTCTTTGACCATGGTGGTTAACGGATCCAATCAAGCCAAGAGAGGATTGGCTTACGGTGAAATTTTGCATGGAATTATAGGGTATGAAAATACAGCCGACGAAGCATTAAAAGATATTACCATTAAAATCAAGATGGAAACCATTGATTCCAATTCGGGGGAGGTTCTGACAAATGTTACCTTGGTAGATGAGGGGGGGATTTCATCTTCGGCGACAACAACAAAAACGGAAGGTGCGATGATTTGGAGCCGGGATTCATTAGCCGATTTGGGAGAATTATCGGCGCATGGAGGCGGTGATATTGATATAAATATTCCGCTGGTGAAAGCGGCTCCCACAAAAGGCGCTGTGGCCATGAAGCTCTCGCTGGAAGCGGAGATAAAAGCCGTAGGCGATACGGAGTTGAACCGTACCATACACATGGAACCAATGATTTTTGTGATGAAATCCGATGCCAGGCTTTCCGCGGAAGCCAGATATTATTCGGAAGAAGGTGCACCGTACGGAGAGGGACCTTTGCCGCCAATCGTTGGCCAATCAACCAAATACAGAATTATCTGGACCATTGATAAAACCGTGCATGGGATTTCAGATATTGATGTTAGCGCGGATTTGCCGCGGTCCGTAACGTTTGTAACCGTGGCAACCACATCTGCCGGGACTGTGGAGTATAATGCGGAAGACAGACAAGTGCATTGGAAATTAAACAGAATGCCGCAAGAAGTGAATCAAGCCGAGGCCTGGTTTGATGTTAGTATTACACCGCAACCAGCTGATGACGGCAGGTTCGCCACACTGCTTGAAGAAGTGACTTTGCAGGCCAATGATGATGATACCAAAGAACAATTACTGCAAGTCATAAAACGAATTTCCACGGATTTGCAAAATGATGAAAAGGCGAGCGGGAAGGGAGTGGTGCGAAAAAATTAACAATAACCCCTCCTGTATCCTCCCCTTAAATTAAGAGGAGGAAGTAAACTAAGAATTCATCCCCCTCTTGGATTAAGAGGGGGCAGGGGGAGTTAAAACCGCATAAACAAAAAATCCCCGGTAAAACCGAGGGATTTTTTGGAATCATGCACGTATAAATTTTTTTTGATACGCGCGTGGTTCGGGGATTTTTTGGTGTTGGTCAGGATAATCCCGTGGTAAACCTAAGTAAGACAATAAGCCTTTACTTCTTGAGTTTGGGCGGGTCGGCGCCTCCCTCAAGAAGGTTGACGTTGTACTTTTTGGCTGCGTAGGACAGCCAGCCTGTGGCGAGCAACAGGAGTGTTGCATCGTCCAGGTTTCCCAGCACGGGGATGATGTCTGTGACGACATCGGCCGGGAAAAGGAGGTATGCGAGAGCCAGGACGACTCCCACTTTGGGTTTCCAGTCCGTGTCCTTGCGGAACATGAACTGGAACAGACCAACGATATCGGGTTTCTTTGTCATTTTTTTCTCCTTGATCGGGACAACCACATGGGGTCGTCCTTACATACTCCTTACGCAGATGTCGAATGCTTCGACAGCTATGTACGGAAGCCCATCAGAGATTTGATGGGCAACGCAGGTGAGATTGGCCGCGCCGGTTCAAGAGCGCGTCTCGGAGCTTCCCCGCCCCGACGTGAAGTCGGGGTCCCGACACGTCATATACTTCATAACGCGTCGGGAAGATATTACGGCCTCTTTTTTGCGGACATTGGTTGGTCCGGCTCTGATTGGGAGTCAGAGACTTTTTGCGCCCGGGAAGGCGACTAGTCCACGATGTGGATGGGGACCAACTTCCTGGGACGTCCTTCCTTTTGGTAGACGCGGATCTCCAGGTAGTTCTCTTCCTCCACCACAACGCGAGCCCAGCGAGGCAGGCGCCCCTCGCAGTACTGGTCATACAACCAGCGTGCGAGCTTTTCGTCCCGGCGCTCCTGCTCCGCGCATTCGATCAGCATTCCCAGGATGTCCTTCATGAAGCGGAACACCTGGGTGCCGATCTGGATCACGGCGATGTCGCCGAAGGGGCCCTCGGAGGGCAGGACCTTGGCGTGCGGCGGGAGCTTCCCGCCGTTGTACATCGCGATTACCTCGGCGCGGGAGTAGCGCTTGCTGCGCTCCTTGCGCGCGAGGTTTTCCCGGGCGAGCTTCTCGAGCTCGCCGTCCGGGATGCGGTAGCCTTGGCGTTGCGCCAGGGCCGACATCCGCGCCATCTCGCGCTGGAGCGGGGTTGGCTCGGACGCGGGGGCGAGGGCGGGGTCGGCGGCGGGGGGGACGGGGCGGCGGGCTGGCATTGCCATTTTTTCCTCCGTAAAGAGACGCGCCATGAGGGCGGCGTCCCGTGGTTGCAAAATGATTGGTCGACCACATGGGGTCGACCGAACAGTCCTCTGCGGTACGCGATTTTCATCTCGTAGCCGTTTGAGGTCCCAACAAGTTTCTGTTGGGAACGTTTTAGACGAATTTGAGATCAGGTGTCGTCATATCACCTGTTGGTGCGAAAGATCAGGCGGCCTTCTGGCCCTTGCCGCCCTTCTTGCCGGCCTTCTGGCCCTTGCCGCTGTTGGCCTCGGAGGACTTGTCCTTCTTGCCCTTCTTGGGGCGGGACCCGTCCTTTTCGGCCTGCTTGCGGGCGCGCTCCTGGGCGCGCTTGGCCTCGGCGGCCTTGCGGGCCTCCTCGGCGCGGGCGGCTTCGGCGCGGCGGGCGGCTTCGGCGCGGGCGCGGGCGATCTTCTCGGCCTTGGCCTTGTCGAAGATCGTGAACGACACGCCCTTGTGCTTGATCAGCACCTGGGGGTTGTCCGCCACGTCCCGGATCACCTCGGCGCCGGGGAACGCGGTGGGGAGATCGCCCATGGGCTTCTCCGCGCTCACGTTCCGCCGCAGGGCGGCGAAGAGGCTGGCCGCCATCTGGTCGCGGGCGGCCGCGTTGGCCCGGGCCTGGGCCCGACCGAGCACTCCGCTCTTGCGGAGCTCCTCGGCGCGCTGCGCCACGAGCCATTTCGCCTGGCACGCCTGGCAGCGGGGGTGGTACCCGCCGCGGCCGTTACTGGGCGCGGGCGCGCCGCAGGCGCAGCGGGGCGCCGGGCGGTTCGAGTGGCGGCGCTGGCCCTGGCGCTGGCCGTTGCCGTTGGTCGAGCCCTTGGTCGAGCACGTGGGCTCGACCCTACGGCGGGCGGCCGGCTTGGGCGCGGGCTTGGCCTTGGGGGCCTTGCGCTGCGTGACCTTGTAGCAGGTCCCGCAGAGCTTGCCCTCGGGGTCCGGAGAGTGCTTGACGGAGAATGTATCTCCGCACTCGGAGCACTCGCGGACCGCGCCGGGGTTGGCGGGGGCGGGCGCGGCGGCCACGGTCTCGACCGCGGGGGGCGGGGGGATGACCGTGGGCTGGCGGAGCGTGGGGGGCTCCTCCTCCTCGACCTCGGCGGCGGGTGCCGTGTGGAGGCCTTGCGCCTCCCAGAGGATCGAGAGACCCTCGTCGACCTCCCAGCCGGAGTCGACCGCGGCGGTGTCGGCGGGGGTGGAGGGGGTGGTGTTGGTGGTGGAGGCGGCGGTGCGGGGGGAGGTGTACGACATTTTTTAACTCTCCAGGGGACAGCTTGCGAGCTGTCCCTACGTGAATGGGGCAACTGCCGCCCCTGGGGGAATCACTTCCGTTGACCGGCGGAATTGCCGGTGTGGCGGAAACCATGGATCCAAACTGGGATACATGGATTTGCGAGATGTGATTTTGATTCGCTCACGTATGAGACGTCGCAATCAACATCAAGGGGACATTAATTATTTGGTCCCTATGTGTGATTCCTTGGTGGCATCGGCAGGAATCGAACCTGCGATTCTCCCTGTTCAGGAGATAATCCAGACAAGACTTGCGGCCTTGGCTGAACATGGCCCAACCTTTGGGCGATGCCAGGACGAATTTTCCAAACGTACAACGTACCTCGTACCTCGTACAACGTCTTTGTTTGGTAAATTTGTTCTGGAGCTCACCGGCGCGAGGCGCGGGTGAGCGAATTTTTTAGAAGCGGGACTGGCGTTGCGCCAGCTCGGCCTTGAGCTCGCTGAGGAGCTCGGCCGCCTCGAGCTGGCGATATTCTTCGTCCAGCTCCCACTCCTCCCAGCGATTCCGCCGGGCGATTCGGACTCGCGGCAGTTGTCGCGAGTTCTTCTGCTCGGCCTTGAGCCAAGAGTAGCAGAAAATCAGCCCTGCGAGCGCCGCGATGAATGAGAAACTCTCCATTTTTCCTCCGATGAGAGACGCGATGCGTCTCTACGATTAAGTTGTTTACGGCGGATCTGAGATCCGCCGGCCATCCCACTCTCCCTCACCCCGTGGGGATGAGGGAGGTTAAGATGGCTTATTGTCGATGATCGGTTGATTTATTTTGGTTTAGCAAAAACAGACGTTGCTACACTTGGTAGAGCGCTATTTTTGTATGTCTTCAGCTATTTGGCTCAAATTAGCGTAATTCCGCGACAAGCTGGGAATTTTGCTTATTTAAGCCCTCTCTCCTCTGAAGCGTTAAGTGATTGTAAGGTTGGACTAGGGGAAAGCGATTTCTTGCCTTGGTCCGATCTTTGAGCTTAACGGGATAATATATCACATTTTGCAGATTTTGTCAAGAGGTGGAAGGCAAGGATTTGTAAATTGAATGACAATTTTGGCATATTAAAAATAGAGCTAATATTAGCAAAATATATCGTATTACGTATAACGTTTAACGTATGGCTAAACTTAGCGATTTTTATGAAATGTCAGGGGTTGGTAGACAAGATTGCTGTGTCAATCCTCTCCCTCAATCCTCTCCCTCTTTACCACTTCGCATAAAGCTTCGTGGCACAGGGCAAGAGAGGGATATCGACAGCAGTATAAATAGCAATCCTGCTAACTTTTTAAAATCTTGGAAATCCTGGTCAAAAAGACAACCGCCGGGGAGTTACGGCGGTTTGGTTGAGGTCAAGAGGCCCTTGACGTTGGGTTGTTGGGTCATTCATCCTCGTTGGGTTCGGGGTCTTTGCCATCCTTGTCGGCGGAAGAGGTGAGTTCAGCGAAAAAGTTGACAGATCCGTCCGGTCGGACAAATTCGATGACCCCGACTATGGCGTCGGTTTGAGTGTCATCGGGTGAAACAGTGCGATGGTGCGGGGGATGACCATTGCGCCTCATGATCTGCCGCGTATGACTGCGGCGTATGGGCGGGGCTTTGTTTTGGCGGAAGTTGATTTTGGCTTTGTCGGCTTTTTTGCCCATGAGGACCTCCTGAAAGAACTAAGTACATCGTACAACGTACGTCGTACTTCGTACAATCTCGAACCTCGAACTACGAACCTCGAATTACGAATTACGAATTACGATTAACGCATATCGCGCATCGTATATAGTGTATCGTCCGACGTTTCGCGCTATACGTTGCGCGATGCGCGATCAGCCTCTGGTTGATGCGGGTTTGACTTGGTTGGGGAGGTTGAGTAGAATCGACATATATGAATACATTTGTCCCACGTCCCACGTCCCACGTACAACGTTTTGGAGGGATATTAATTTTAATTAGTGCTTTGATTTTGGGAGCGGGATGTACGGATAAGACGCAAGACCTTGGACTCGAAACTCAAGTTGCGGGCAATGAGAGAGTCGCGATGCAGATTGAAGATGTTTTTAAGACCAAATTGCCGGAGTTTGGCAATGCTGTTGATGTGCGGATAGAAGCGGCGACATCCACGTACGCGCGAGGGACTGTGAAGTTGGGATCTTATGATTATAAAGAATTTTATGCGCGCAATTATCTGGATCGTTGGGAGGTTTTGTTTAATCAGGAAACGGAAATTTACACTTGTGAACAATTAAATCGGTTGGGGTATCCTGAAAGCATAATCAGCAAATGTGAGGAGGTTGAAAATACAGAACTTACAATTGCAGATGCGCAAGCTATTCAGCAATCTTTTGCCGAAAAATATAATAGATCGATAGAAGAAATTTTTATAAGGATTTCCAATGGCACGAATATGCATGCCAGAGGTTCGGTGCAGTTTGAGGGCGAAAACGCCGGGGGGAATTTTTTGGCGGCCAAAATTGATGAAAAGTGGGTGATAGTTTTTGACGGGAATGGATCTATTGATTGCGATGCCGTGGAGTCTTATAGTTTTCCGGAAAGTATGACAGAGGATTGCAACTAACCCTCACCCCAACCCCCTCCCACCTACTATAGGGGGAGGGGCTAAAAAAACCTGCGAGAGCAGGTTTTTAGGATTTTGGCAGAGAGCGGAAGAGGATGGCTTCGAGGCACAGTGAGGTTTCAACTTCGATGCCATCGGGGATGATGAAGACGTGCAAGTCCGCGTTTTGAGATATTATGCGGCGCGCACCGCGGAAGTGGTTTTGCGCCAAAAAAGCTTGCAATGATTCTTCAACCACGCCCCTTCCATGCACGCAGTGAATGATGGTGTCCGGAGATGTCATCATGCCAACATGGCCGACTTCGCGTCCTGCTTTGTCCGGATTGAAATTTCTGTATCCGGCCTTGAAAACAAGGTCTCCGGCGCGTACATATTTGAGGGGCAGATCTTGGCCATGTTCTTTTTGATATATGGTATAACGATGAATCCAGATACCGAATTGTCCGTATATATATTTTACAAAACCGGAACAATCGAATTTTTGCGGAGCTTCGGCAAGAAGTGCGCCAAGTTTGTACGGCTTGCCGATTAAGCTTTGGGCAAGTCCGACCGGATCAAAGGGAATTTCTATAAATCCCAAATTTTTCAGTTTGCCGGTGATTTGTTCGGCAGATTGCGGTGTTTGGATCTGCTGGAAATCGATGGCAATCTTTCTGCCAACCGCTCGATACATGAGTTCCCCCTTTCAATGAGCTGGAATCAGACTAGCTAAAAATGATGTAATCGTCAAGACGACTATTGACCGACCTACGCCATCGATATCGAAATTGAAATATGGAACTCACATCAATGCATAGTGAACAGCGCAGAGTGCATAATAATCGAACTTCTAACCCGGAACATACGAAGATCGGATATGGTTTTTTTGCCAAAAAAAGAAAAATCGGCTATTATCGTGATACAAATTTTGCACCCTTAGCTTAACGGATAAAGCTCCGGTCTTCGGAACCGGCAATGGGGGTTCGATTCCCTCAGGGTGCACCATCCCCCTACGCATAAAGCTGCGGGGGATTTTGTTTTGGGAATCGAACGAGGGGATGGTAAGGGGAGAGGCTTCCCTTACATATTGAGGGTGACAGGAGCGTAAGCGACACCAGAGGGGTGGAAGCCCCTATGGGGAGTGAAACGACGTGAGATTTCCCTCAGGGTGCACCACGCAAAAACCGCCTTTGGCGGTTTTTGAAACTCCAAACAACAAGAAACAAGAAACAAACAAATTCCAAATTTCAAGAAACAAACAATAAATCAAAATTCCAAATTACAAGATGCAAACAAATTATAAAATTAAAATTTTTTAAACTCAAATATAAAAAAAATAAAAAAATAGAATTATCTAGTATTGACAAATGCTTACAATTATGACAGATTCAGCTAATCGTACCGTAAAAAGGAGTGGAAAAATGCAGGATGTTGATTTTAAGCTGTTTAAAACATCTCTTACAATGTTTGCGAGGATTTGTGAGCTTTTCAGTAAATCTGGTGAAGATCCATTTCAGCAAAAGATTGAGCGACACTACGCGCTTGCAAGAGTTGACAGCAATGAAAAACTTGATCGGATGCTTCGATGCGTTGAGAGTTTTGAAAAAGTTTGCAGGATCTTCGAAGATGCCGGGGTTGATACATCGGAATCCGAATTTATTGATTATGAGGTATATATAGTTAGCATCGATACGAAGATTTGGGATTTAAGTTGCTATATCTCTTTAGAAATGTCGAGAGGTTATTCCCTAGTGAATTTCGGTATTGTTGATCACGATGGCGGGCTTGAAACTGCCATTTATTTGAATGACAATGAAGACGGATGGGTTTTGCATTCAATTATGAATAAGCATCAGACTACGTTGCTTTTGCCGTTGTTGAACGAGCTTGGTTTGGTTGATTGCGAAGAACGGGCTTTTTCCGACAATGATCTTGAAAGAACTATTCGCGTTATTGGTCAACATATTGCAAGGCTCCGTTCAACACCCTGCGAACGCCACATCGACAATGATCTTTCTTGATTCAAAAAGCCCCTTACGGGACTTTTTTAATTTGAGTATTGTAAATTGAGTATTGTTTGTATCCTTGGAATTTGTTATTTTACTTCCCAGTTCTTGGCTTCAAGGCCGGCTTCGGCGGCGGCGATTTGGGCTTCTTGTTTACTGGTGCCGCTGCCAACCGCAATCAATTCTTTATCAAGAAAAACGCCAACCGTAAATTCTTTATCATGATCAGGTCCAACTTCTTTTAGTACCTTGTACGTTGGGGTTATTCCCAGGGTTTCTTGTGCGGTTTCCTGAAAACGGCTTTTGGGATCTATATATAATTTTTTCTCTAAAATTGTCGGCAGAATGGAAAGTATGAATCTATCGATAAAATCTTTGCCCGCATCCCAACCGCCGTCAAGATAAATTGCGCCGATGATTGCTTCTATGGCATTGGCCAGGATGTACATGCGGGCTTTGGAATTTTTATCTTTGGCCTCGCCTTTACTCATGAGCAAATATTCTTCAAACTGAAGATCCGTAGCAATTCCGGCAAGAGTTTTGGCATTTACCAAAGCGGCGCGCCAGTTTGTCAGCTCTCCTTCGGGATTGGGATAATGCGAATAAAGGTGTTCAGTGACAACAAGTTCCAAAACAGCATCACCTAAAAACTCCAAACGCTCATTATGATCATATTCAAAATCAGAATGCTCGTTTAAATAGGATCGGTGTGTAATCGCTTCGAGTAAAAGAGTTTTATTTTTAAACTCATAACCCAACCGTTGTTCTAACGGTTTAAAATCAATGTCTTTATGTGTTAACATAGTTCGTTTGATTAACGAACGATTCTCACGAAGATGACGGATATATAACTATTTTTTTTTGATGAATTTCATTGTTGAAATCTGCGTTTCGCATTCATCGTGCCAATGTACGATTCATTTGAATACTCGATTTCGCCTCGAACTTCACTCAAAAAATTAATTATACTTTTTATTCCGTGCGCTTCGTCAGAAGCGTTCAACTCGAATTTGATTCGAGAAATAATAAATAGTATTTAATAAATAACAAATAATAAATAATAAATAATAATGCAGGAATCGCTATCGCGATAATTATAATTTACTCGCTTTGATTCTCAGATTCCGGTTCCTTTGATTCTTCATTTTTTGTTTCTTTTTGTTCCGGTGTTTCGGTTTTAGTATCTTCTTTTGGCTGATCGATGTCTTTAACAATGCCTTGAGCGGTTTGATCGCGATAAACCGCGCCTAAAACTCCGTTTACGAATTTACCGGAAGATTCACCGCCGAATTTTTTAGCCAGTTCAATGGATTCATTGATTGCAACTTTGGAAGGAATTTGTGTATCAAATAAGAGTTCGTAAATTCCAATACGAAGTACGTTGCGATCTACTGTTGTGATGCGTTCTATCGGCCAATCAGGAGCAAATTTGGTTATAGCCTCGTTAATTTTATCAAGATTGTCCATTACTCCTCCAATCAGCGCCAGGCAAAATGATCTTTCGTCAAACTCAGGCGCAAATTCTTGAAGATTGCGTTCCGTAATTTTTAAAGCTTCGTCTTTGGAACGATTGTGAAAATCCCATTCGTAGAGGGATTGAAGAACTATTGTTCTGGCTAAATGTCGATTGGACATAAGGTACTAAAGGAACAAACAATTAAATAATAAATTACAAATAAGAAATAACAAAGAAGGAGGGATATATATTTTTAATTAATAACAGATAATAACTAACGATTTAGGTTCTATTTTTCCTTGGATTCGGTTTCGGCGGTTTTGGTTTTGCCGGATTTTTTAAGCAATCGATCAAGTTTTTTGTCTTTGCCTTTAACATGGATTGCATGTCCGCGGTATTCTGTCGCGCCCGGTGCGGCACGATGTGATTGATGAACTGTTCCGGTTTTGGAATCAGTGGTTAAGTTTTGCGATTTTAGCGCAAAGTGCGATGCGCGTCGGCGTTTGTGAGAGCTTGTTCTTCTGTGTCCAGGAAGACCCATATAACTGAAATGACAAATGACAAATAACAAATGGCAAGAGCGAGCTGTGTTTACTCGTGTTTATAAATGGACTCTTGATATTTGATATTTTCCATTTGTGATTAAATTTAGATGATTTATGGTGTAAGTCTAGCAAAATAAGCGATTTTTGGCAAATAACAGGACAGACTCCAGACTTAAGACTCATGACTCAAGAAATTTGGATTAAAAAACCCCGCTAGGTGCGGGGTGATTTTTGGCTATATTATGGTTCGTTTAATGTATTCGGGCTCGAATGCATGAATTTCGTTTTCATTAAACCAGACATCGAGTTCGGTTTGGGCTTCTTCGGGATTGCCGGATGCGTGAATCAGGTTAAAAACTCCCATTTGTTTGCTATCGGCATGCTTGAAGGAAACATGGGCAAAGTCGCCGCGGATGGTTCCCGGAGCAGCGCTTTTAGGTTCGGTTTCGCCAACCAGTTTGCGGACTACGGCGACTGCTTCTACACCCTCGAGAGCGATAGCGATAATGGGGCCGGACATGAGCATATCAATCATGAGCTTGCGGACATGTTCGCCGCGGCGCTGTGCCAGATCTTCGGTATAATGCTTGCCGGCTGTTTCTGCGGATGATTGGACCATTTTCAGGCCGACGATTTTAAGACCGACACGCTCGAAGCGCTGGATTATTTGTCCAACAACTCCGCGGTTTAAAGCGTCGGGTTTTAGGAGAACCAGGGAACGCTGGATTGTTTCGCTGGGATGTTGCATAGATTAATTAACAAAGAATAAATAATAAATATCAAATGTCGATTCATCGAATACGGCTTGATGTGTTTTGTGAGGATTGTAGACGATTTTGAGACTAGACGTCAATACTAAGCTACTAAGCTACTAAGCCAATAAGCTTAATCGCTGAGAAGCATGGTGGTTTAGCGGTTTAATAAAAAATCCCGCAGTAGCGGGAAAGAGTTTTTAGGCGGGCTGGAGATGACGGCATTGGTGGTGCCAAAGAATGTCGCGGATTTTTGGATCGCTCCAATCCATGCCGTAGAGATGCGCGGGCCAAATCCAGGGAAAGAGCGTATCCAGATACGTGATCAGTTTGTAGAAAGGATGTCCGTCTTGGGCATGAGCTACCAGTGAGTTGATATAATCAGGCAGTGCCAGTATTTGCAATTCATGCCAAATGATCCAGAGGAATTCGTATTTTTCGCCGCGGCGGTTGGGCGAGCTGTGAGGATTTTCCGGATCAATGGCCCCGGCGCGAGAGGCATTTGATTGCTGGGCGCTGACCAAGCCCGGACAGTTCACGATGGTTTGGCGCAAACGGTCGGCCAGGTACTCTTCATGCTCCAGGTTATTGTCAAGTAAAACGACAGTATACCCGGAAAGGTCGGTTATCTGCTCGGGTTTGCGCTGCGTCTTACGCAATTGTTTGGCGAAGATGCGTTCTTTTCGACGAGAATCAAAATGCACCAGGAATTTGCTGCCGTTGTAGCGAATCACTCGGGCCGGGTATGAAGTCACGAAGGTTGTAGCCGTGCTTTGCATTTTGGCTCTAGGGTCGTTTTCGTCATAATAAGCTACAGCGTACTGTCCGTTCTTATCTTGTTTAACGCGGTAATTATTATCAGGATCAAGTTCTGCCACAACGATCACGCGTTGGCTTTCTTGTCCCTCGAAAACTTCGTCTTCAAAACGTTGGTTCAGGTCTTCGCGGATTCGATCGAGCTCGTCCGGATTATGTGTGCCGATAAGATTTTCGAATTCCAGCTGCGCAAGGACAGCAAGAATACGGGCTTCAAAAGGGATGCGCTTGGAAATGACGCCGTTTCCTCTGGACCGGGTTATCAGTTCGAGCAGACGCGGCATGTCTTGCGCGGTCAGCACGGGCGCTGAATATCTTAACTGATGGAAGCGGTTGATTGGGAAGTACTCTCTTAGGATTATATCAAGATGGGTTTTGACGTTGTTAATTGCGGTACTCATCAGGATTTGCGCTTCATCGAAAGGCAATTCATAACGTGAATATTTTGGTATGAACAATTCATACAGCGCCCGTTCTTGAGCCAAAAGAACAGCCTCGCGGTAATCGGATTTGGATTGATCTTTCGGTACCAGAGATGCCGCTTGCCGCAAACGATCCTGCATACCGCGGAAGCGTTTGATTTCGCCGGTAAGAACAGAGGAGCGCTTGAACTCCAGCAATACTTCGCGCCAGTTCATTCCCGGAGGGAAGGAAATCAAATTGGGAAAAGTTTGGATGACTTTAGCTTCGTGTTCGGCTTGCAGGCGCGCCGCGGCGTATTTGATTTCCCGATCCAGCAATTCAATGATTTCTTCGAATGACGGACGAGGGTTTAGAGAAAGTAAAAGATCTTTGAATCGGCGTAAGGCTTTGGCGTCTCTGGACTGGGAATAAAAAGGCGCAGGGCAATGAGGCGCGAGGCAATCGCATTGCGCGAGTTGTTCCGACATGTTTTTTTTCCTTTCCAAAGTGCGAAACAATAAATTACGGAATAACAGGAGAACTGTCAAACGGACGATAAGACTCAAGACTCAAGACTCAAGACTCTAGATTCTAGCTTAAGGCATAAGGATAAAAGCTGAAAGCTATATATAATATTGCAAGGCTAAGTTTTTTCTGGCAGGATATTGGTAAGGGTTGTTGAGGATTCGGGACAACTTTCGGTCAATGAGGTCAGCGTTTTGTGCGCCGTGGCGCACACAATCAGATCTCTGCAGCGAATCAACGCCTGATGCGGTTCGGTGGAGCAATCTGCTTATATCGCTTTGGCTACGTTGCGCCTTATCGGGCATAGCTCGATTAACAATTCAGCCGAATTTCCTCACCGGCCCTTTTTTAGTTGGAAATTTGACCAAATACGTTTTTTGCGGTAGGGTAAAAAATAGAAGTTGGCTTAAACAAGGTAAAAAACGTTCCTTAGACAACAAAAAAACAAACGGAGGCGACATGGCACGGAGATACGTACCCAAGGGAACGTGCTTGGTGCTCATGCGCCACGCACGTAGTTGCTGGAATAACCTAAAAATTGAAGCGCTTGAAGCGGGATCTATGCCGCCAGAGCGTGTTCCGGGCAAAAGAGACGCGGATCTCATGGTTGACGGACGCGTTGAGGCCTATCTTACGGGTTTGTACTTGGCGGATATGCTCAAAACCGAATGTGAAAGTAATATTGATGTAATAGGATATTCCATGCGGGCCAGAGCCGAGGAAACGGTGCAATACGTTCTGCAATCGTCGGGCTTCAGGCCGCGGCATGTATTGCATACAGCATATTTGGACGAACGGCATCATTCGCAGTTTACTGCGGTTGATCTCCGCCGGATTCATAACCATTTGGCAGCGGTGCTCAATATGCATTCGCACAGGGATGCTTATGAGCAATTACTGGCATCTTTGCAGAACCGGCCGTCCGGAGACAGGAACAGAGCGCCCGGATTTAAGGATTTGGCCGGAATGGTTCCTTACGAAGACCCGGATATCCTGCTGCGGGATTTTATCGGGGATGTGGGAATACAGTTGTTCATCAACTTCCGAGAAGCTTACGACTACCAGATGGCAAGGCTTGAGGAACTGGGTGAGCAGAGAAGCCGTCAAGAAAGAAGCGCTTCGTCTTTGGCTTATGCCATAGCTACCGTGCAAAGCAGGTATGCGCCTCACATGGTGGACTGGATCGAAAAAGAGAAAAAGTTAAAACCGCATCTTAGGCGAAAAACTCCTTCGGGAGAGAATTTGCCGGATATGCGGGCAAGAGCGGAAAAAGTTCTCGAGGTTCTGGGCGGTTACGCGGACGACATGTTCGGCGCCAGAATCTTCGTAATTGTGACCCATAGCCTGTTCTTACTGGTGCTGAGGCAACTGATTGAGGATTTTCCGGATAGTTATCTCGATAAGGTATTGTTAAGCGAAGGGCCTCCTTTTCCGCCGCATGTCGGCATGGCTGTTTACCAGTCATACAGAGGCTACCTGAAGCTTCAGGGCGAGACGGAGAATCCGTATCGCTTGGCTCCGGAGCTGATCTCTGTCGGCAGAAGGCTGGCGGTAAGGGGTGATGCGGATCCGGAAAAGATCCGTGCCGCAGCGCAGGCTGTGAACGCTTCTTTTGAGCTGGTGGATTCAGAAAACTCCAATGGAGAAAAAAGAGTCTATCAATTTAAAGAGAATAAATGCATGGATCCGGCCTTGAGCCAGCGTCCGGGTTTGGCCGCTTTCGGAACAAGGAGACCGCCATCCTTAAAAAAAGTATCATGAGAGGGCGGGAAACACCCGTGCCGCCCTCTGATGTCTAGGGTTCTTGTCCTTCTTGAGTAAGAGGGACTTTTTTAATTGCTTATTGTATAATGTAGGCATGCCGGAAATAATTTCAAGCAGGCAGATTGAAAATGCCAGGCAAATGAAGCTGGAGCCGCTTACCGATATCAGAGCGCAGATTGTGAGTATTGGCGGCACCATTGTTCTTGCGTTGACTATTGTTGTTACCATGGTATTGGCAATGTCGTACTTAATGCCCAATGGCAATGGATTGCAGTTTTTAATTATTTTGTTGCTGAATCTGATTACTTGGGGATTTTTTTTGAATTGCGCGACAGAACGTTTATCAATAAAAGATAATGTTTTGGAATACAGTTCGATTTTAAGCAGGGCATACAGATTCGATTTGGAAGACATAGTCGCTTATAAAGTCAGCGATTTGGGTTTACAGTTTAACGGAGATAAGTTTTTATTTACGGTAGAGCTTATCGATAAAGATAAGCCCGTAGAAATCGGTTTGGGACCTTGCTGGAAAAAGCAAGATGTGAAAAGATTTTTTAATACACTGGATCAGGTTTTTGATGAAATGCATCGTGAGATATAAATATGACTATGAAAAAGAAAATAATGAAAAGATCTCAGAACGCCAAACATGTCCGTCCTTTTTACAAAGGAACGGCATTTAAAAGCAGAGCCGCGAAATTAGCTAAGGAAGATAAAAGATTCGTGCACTGGGTATGTCCGCCGGGCGCGGATTGTTATCCTGTTGAAGAGGCGTCTTTTACGGAAAATGTGTATTGGAGAATTTTCAGGATTATCGCCGAGTTTATTGAGGGTTTTGAATTTTTATCCAAATTGCAAAAAGAGGTGACAATTTTTGGCAGCGCCAGGACAGGACAGAATCATAAATACTACAAGCAAGCGGTGAAATTGGGCCGATTATGCGGTAAAGCCGGTTATTCGGTAATCACAGGCGGCGGTCCGGGTATTATGGAGGCCGGGAATAAAGGGGCGTATTTGGAAGGAGGGGAGTCTGTGGGGCTGGATATTGAACTGCCGTCAGAGCAAAGAAGAAACGAATATGTGACGCGGGCAATCGGATTTCATTATTTTTTCACCCGTAAAGTCATGCTTTCGGCATCAGCGCAGGCTTATGTGTTTTTCCCGGGAGGGTTTGGCACAATGGATGAGGCATTTGAAATGCTGACCTTGGTGCAAACCGGAAAGATTCCCAAAACCGTTCCCTGTATTTTTGTGGGCAAAGAGCACTGGCAGCCGTTTATTGACTGGGTAAAAGATCATTTACTCAAAAATAAATATATTGCCAAAAAAGATTTGGATTTGATCCGGTTGGTTGATACTCCGGAAGAGGCGTTTGCCATTATTCAAAAAACGACGGAAAGGCAACTTTAATTTAAATAACAAATAATAAAGAATAAATTACAAAGAATCAAGAATGAAGAATAAAGTTGAAATCGCGATTGCGATATTTAAATTAATTGAAAATTCAGCTTCTAAGCGTCTAGCTCAAAGCTTAAAGCTAAAGGATGAAGGATGAATGAATAATGCACAATGTATGGTGCATGATGCATAACAAAAGAAAGAATTAAAAAAGGAAAACAAAAAACTTGATTTGCAGATCAAGTTTTTAGATTATTGTAAATCAATATTATTTTTGTGCCTTGGCTTTGCGGGCCGCTGTTTTGGCTTTTTTCTTGGCGCGCTTGGTTTTAATCTCTCCTTTGTCTATTGCTTTCAGTTTTTTAAGGGTTTTAAGAGCGCTGGCAGAAACCGTTAATTTTACACCGTTAAAACGGCGTGTTTGCAGATTGACGCCTTGGGTTCTTTTAGTCGCGCGGTTGGAATGGCTGCGATTATTGGCTGTATTAGCCTTTTTTCCGGTTAATAAACAAATTCTAGACATATGGATTGGGGAGAGTATAAACAATAACTTGAAAAAAGGCAAGCGCCACATAAAAGCTAAAAGTTTAAAGCTGAACTAGACACTAGACTCAGGACTCGAGACTCGAGACTCAAGCTAAAAGCTCAAAGCTTAAGGCTGAAAGTGTAAACTGCAAACTAGAAAGAGCAAGGCTGTAGTGACTCTTTGAAGTTTTAAGTTTAAACTTTGCAGTTGGGGTTTTAGTTGGTAGAATGGATTGACTATGTCTCTTGCGACTTTTTTTACCTATCCGGCGGTTTTTATCCTTTGGCTGGCGGCGGTTGTGGCCGCCTTGTCAGTACATGAATTTTCTCATGCTTTGGCGGCGTATAAGCTTGGCGACTCGACAGCCAAGAGAATGGGCAGGCTGACCCTTAATCCGGCGGCGCACGTGGATATTTTTGGCTTGCTGGCTTTGGTTTTTGTGCATTTCGGCTGGGGCAAACCCGTGCCATACAATCCAATTTACTTGAAATATAAACATTGGGGCGAGTTTCTTGTTGCATTAGCCGGGCCGGTGAGCAATCTGATTCTGCTGACTGTCTCGGGGATTTTATTGAAAATTTTAACACCTTCATTGGGCTGGAATAATTTACTGATCGTTTTTTTGGTTTTTTCTTTTTTTATCAATACCGCCTTGATGTTATTTAATTTGATTCCGGTGCCGCCGCTGGACGGATCAAAGTTTTTATTTGCGATTCTGCATCAAGCCAAATGGCATGATTTGAGGTTTCAGATCGAGCATTACGGTCCGTGGGTTTTAATGGGTTTAATTATAGGAGATTTGGTGCTTGGCATAGGCATAATCGGTTTTTTATTGGATAAACCTTTATCATTTATAATGAATATCTTCGGTTTTCCGGGTTTGTTTTAAATTATGATTAAAAGTTTCGGATCAACGCAAAAAAATGATTATTTTAATATCATTATCATAATCGCAATGTTTTTGAGCGCCAGAATTTTTACCGGCATTGCGTTGGGCGAGGCTTATCACACTCCATTGGAACTATTGTGGCAGATTAGCTGGTTAACGGCTGCGGTGAGTTTGAATTATTTTTGGTTTTGCAAAATACGAAAAATGCATGCGGGGATTTTTTGGCAGAGATTTTATTTGAGTCTGCTTATGGGATCTTTGGGAGGTGTTATTGTTTTTATATTACCAATTTGGACCAAGTCTCTTTCCGCTTTACCGCTGACTTTATCCGAGATCCCCAAATTTATTTTTACCTTCGGAGCGTTTCCGGGCATGAGCGGTCCGGATGCGTTGATTCGCGGCGCGGCGATTTTTACAACAATAAGTTTTTTTGTCCTTACTTACATCAAAGAAAAGGATCTTTTCAGGGGATTGATTGACGCGGTTTGCATGTGGATTTTATTTGCGCTGACCATGGTCTTGCCAAGTATTTTGCTTCTCTTATTCATTAAAATCAACGGGGTTTCGATTTTGACCTCTTCCGAGGACTTGATAGGGGAGTTTACGCGTTTAAATTTAAATACGTATTGGGTAAACGGCCAAATAGTGAGATGGTTCAGCGGATTCGGAGGCCAGGCATTAAATTCATTTATATTGCTTAGTTCCTCTTTTGTTTATGTGCTGGGTTTGGTTTCTTGGCTGCTGTCCGCCGCAAATCAGATCAGATACTTTTTAAAAACAATAAATTTTAACAGCTGGATGCCGGTAATTACAGCTCTTTTGGCGGGGATATTGATCGCCTGGAACCGCGGAATGCTGGCGCCGTTGAATCTTATCACCTGGTTTGTTTTTTTTGGCAGTTTGGCGGCATTATTTTTGGCGGCTGTTTTACAGGATGATACCGATAAACGGTTCGGCCGGATCTTTGCTTTTTTGGGAGCCGGGCTTTTAGGCTGGCCGTTTTTGATGGTTTTTATTGTTTTGGCGGTTAGTGTTTTTGCGTATTTTAATATAATAAAAATGCAAAATCCGGGTCGATTTTTTGAAAAAATTTGTTTGAGTTTGATCTGGCTGTTGTTAAGTTTGTGCGCGATTGTATTTTTATCCCGGGGAGATGCGGTAAAAGATTGGATGATGCAACTGGCGGCGGGTTTTGGCATTATGGTTTTGGCATTAAATATCATTGAAAGCGAACAGGCGGATAATAAATTCAGTTTATGGAGAGTGACGGTTTGGGTGCTGGGGATTGCGATTGCGTCTTTGATAATTAAAACATTTGTTGTTCTGGCCGCGGGTTTATTGGTTTTGGGTTTGTATTTTGCTTATATCGTCGTGACTAAAAAATCTTTTGTAATTAAAACAGAAGTTTTTTGGGTGGCTTTATTGCTGACGCAGATATTGATATTGTGGCTGCCAAGAATGCCGAATGGGAATTAAAAGACTCTAGACACTAGACACTAGACACAAGACGCTAGCACGAAGCACTTAGTACTCTAGTTGCTGGTCGTTAGTAGCTAGATGCTGGTCGTTAGTCGCCAGTCACGTTAACACGTAACGCCGTTGACCAGCCCCGCCACATTAATTTAAATATATTCTGAAGACGGGGTCCTTGCCTGCCCCGCAGTAAGCGGTGGTACGAGGCGGGATGCTCCAGGGTTAACTCGTGATAACGGTTAAACGGATACACTGGAATACGTAAAGATGCTAGACACTAGACACCAGACTCTAGACACGAGAAAACAGAAAACTGCAAGAGCAAGGGCAGCTTGACTTTTGGTAAAATTTGTTTATAATTACATGAATCTTCGCAAAGGAGATGGACCTTGAGAGCTATCACAAAAACAATGCCAAAAGCAGTTTTGTCGCAGTATTTTGTTCTTTTTCGTTTGCTTTTGAGCGGAAAAATCAATTATGATGAAGCGGCCGATATTATTGAGAAGTATTCGCGTGAAAGACCGGTTAATCCCGAAGACGATTTGCCGTCGCCGGTTATAAAAACCAGGCAACAGCATTTTGAATATTGGGAAACGTACTATCCAAGACGCGGCGCGAGAATAATGCGAATTCTTGATGCGGTAATTGAAAAAGGAATCAAGGCCAGGCAGGAGGTTGATGATCTGACCGGGCGTGCAAGGTCGGCGATGTATTGGCGGCCGAACCTTACGGTGAATGTCATTTATTCGGCAGATATGCTGGAGAAGGCCCGCGAGGAAGCGGGTTATGAATTTAAAGATGAATTGCATGATCAATTTGATACTTTGCTTAAAGCAAATATAACGCCGGATGTAAGAGATAGACTGGAATCGGCGATAAGCGTTTGGTTGTGGCGCTGGTTCAGAGGGACTCTCGCGTATCAGCCGGCGAAAAGCCGGGTTTTTGCCGCAAATCAAGTTTATACGGGTTTATTTTATGCGATCGCTTTTGTTTTGGCCGATATGGATAATATGGCTTTAAGGCTGAAGCCGCTTTTGGAGCTGCAGGCTGACGGTAATTTTCCCATGTGGGTAAACCGCAAGAATGAGGTTGAATTTTTTGTGAGACGCTGACTTTTTACCGCTTTACTGCGGTTTTTCTATTTCAGGAAACTCCGCACGGAAGGGGCCGCAGAAAGCACAAAGCTCGCAGAACGTCAGCCTGAATGCGGGGATGAATGGGCGGCGGAGCGAAGCGGAGCTTGCGCGAAGCGGTATCAAATAAATAGAAACCCCGGGTGCAGCGAAGCGTAACCCGGGGAGACTCATTTTTTAACCCTCACTCCGCAACCCAGAGCCAAGCTCAGGCCAGCTGAGCTGGCCTGAGCTTTGCCTCTCCCGCGAGCAAGAGTAGGGGTGTTTACGGAAGTGAATTCAACGCTTGCTTGACGATTGTTGGGGGTTTTGATATATTTCGCGGCACAACATGCCTACATATAATCAATTAGTGCGCCGCAGCAGGCGCAGCGTCAAGGCCAAATCCAAGAGTCCGGCCTTGCAGTTTACCAGAGACACATTGCATCGCAGCAGAACCGAATTGCCAAAGGGCAGTCCTTTTAAGCGCGGCGTTTGCACAAAGGTGACTACAACTACGCCCAAAAAGCCAAACTCGGCTATGCGCAAGATTGCCCGTATCAGGCTTTCCAACGGACAGGAAGTGACGGCTTATATTCCGGGCGAACAGCATAATTTGCAGGAGCACTCCATAGTCATGATCCGCGGAGGCCGTGTCAAAGATCTTCCGGGCGTCCGCTATCATATTGTCCGCGGAGTTTATGATACGCAGGGAGTTGAGAGCAGACGCAGGGGCAGATCGCTTTATGGAGCAAAGAAACCGAAAGCGGCTAAATCGTAAAACTACAATAACAGCGAACAGCTGATAGCAGATGGCGGATAGCTAAATGCTAAAAGCTAAATGCTAAAAGCTAAAAGCTAAAAGCAATTAATTATGAGAGGTAAGAAAGCACCACGCAGATCAGTATTGCCGGATCCCAAATACGGTTCTCTTGCAGTTGCAAAGTTTATCAACTATGTAATGGAAAGAGGCAAGAAATCAACATCTCAAAGAATCGTTTATCAGGCTTTGGATATTTTGGAGAAGAAATCCAATAAACCGGCTTTAGAAGCATTCGAGGAGGCTATTAAAAATGTCGCTCCTTTGCTGGAAGTAAAATCGCGCAGAGTGGGCGGAGCAAACTATCAGATTCCAATGCAGGTCCGAGCGGAAAGAAGGCAGCAATTGGCATTCCGCTGGATTATCGCCGCAACCAGAGCCAAGGGCGGCAAGCCAATGGCCGACAGATTGGCGGTGGAATTGCTGGCAGCAATAGAAAATCAGGGGGATGCGATTAAGAAAAAACAAGACGTTCAGAGAATGGCAGAGGCTAATCGTGCATTCGCACACTTCGCCAGATAATATGGATGAAGACGGCGGAAGTTTTTAAGATTAAAAATAAGAGGGCACATTGCGCGTCCTTTTTGATTTCATAAAATATATGCCAAGAGAATACTCACTAAAAGATACCCGTAATTTTGGTATCATCGCCCACATCGATGCGGGCAAAACAACAGTTTCGGAGCGCGTGCTTTTTTATACGGGCCGTAAACATAAAATCGGCGAAGTCCATGAAGGCGAAGCAACCATGGACTGGATGGAGCAGGAACAAGAACGAGGCATCACCATTACATCGGCTGCCACCACTTGTTTTTGGGCCGGTCACCGTTTGAATTTGATTGATACTCCGGGGCATATTGACTTTACAATTGAAGTGCAAAGGTCTTTGCGAGTTTTAGACGGTGCGGTGACCGTTTTTGACGGTGTTGCGGGCGTGGAGCCGCAATCGGAAACTGTTTGGCGCCAGGCTGACAAATACCGCGTGCCCAGAATGTGTTTTGTTAATAAATTAGACAGAATGGGGGCTGATTTTTATAAGGATATCGAATCAATCCGTAATCGTTTGGCGAAGAGGGCTTATCCCATTCAATTACCGATCGGCACGGAATCCAATTTTATCGGCATTATTGATTTGATTGAGATGAGCGCCAGAATATACAAGGATGAATTGGGCCGCGAGATTGAACAGACTGAAATCCCGGCGGACATGTTGGAAACCGCAAAAAAATGGCGCGGTGAACTTTTAGAAGCTCTGGCCGAAACTGATGAAAATTTAATGAACCGCTATCTGGCAGGTGAGGAAATTTCTGTTGATGAAATCAAATCGGCATTAAGAAAAGCCGTGCTTTCCATGGATGTTTTTCCGGTCATGTGCGGTTCGGCTTTAAAAAATAAGGGCGTGCAAATGTTGTTGGACGCGGTGGTTGCTTATTTGCCGAGTCCGTTGGATGTGCCTCCGGTCCAAGGCACGGACCCAAGTGATCCGGAGAAGATCTTAGAAAGAAAAGCTGATGACGGCGAGCCGTTTTCCGCATTGGCATTTAAAGTTATGGCTGATCCATACGTGGGTAAATTGATCTTTTTCAGAGTTTATTCGGGTACATTGAAATCGGGTTCGTATGTTTATAACGCGACCAACGGCAAGAAAGAGCGTATCGGACGCATTGTGCGCATGCACGCAAACAGCCGAGAAGAAGTGGAAGAGGTTTATGCCGGTGACATTGCCGCGGCTGTCGGTCTTAAAGAAACATTTACCGGGCACTCTCTTTGCGATGAGGATCATCCGATTTTGTTGGAAACGATTACAATTCCGGAACCGGTTATTGATATTGCCATTGAACCCAAAACGAAAGCGGACCAGGAAAAGATGGGCATCGCCATGCAAAAATTGGCCGAAGAAGATCCTTCATTCCATGTCAGGACAGATGAGGAGACATTGCAGACAATTATTTCCGGCATGGGTGAATTGCATTTGGAAATCATTGTTGACCGCATGAAGCGCGAGTTTGGTGTTGAAGCGAACGTTGGCAAGCCCCAAGTTGCCTATAAAGAAGCGATTAAAGGCGAAGCTGAAGGCGAGGGCAAATTCATCCGCCAGTCCGGCGGCCGCGGCCAGTACGGACATTGCTGGATTAAGGTTGAACCTCAAGAACGCGGAGCGGGTTATGAATTTATCAATGATATCAAAGGCGGTATTATCCCGCGCGAGTACATCCAGCCGATCAATAAAGGCATTCAGGAAGCCGCGCAAAGAGGCGTGGTGGCCGGTTATCCGGTTTTGGATTTTAAGGCCACGGTTTATGACGGTTCATATCATGACGTTGACTCTTCGGAAGCTGCATTTAAAATTGCCGCATCAATGGCATTTCGGGCCGCTTGTGAAAAGGCGGGCATGTCAATTTTGGAACCGATCGAAAAAGTGGAAGTTGTTGTCCCCGAAGAATACATGGGAGATATCATGGGTGATTTGAACTCCAAGCGCGGACAGATAAATTCGATGGAAGACCGTATGGGCATGAAAGTTATCAGCGCCGAAGTTCCGCTCGCGGAAATGTTTGGTTATGCGACTTCGATGCGTTCCATGACACAAGGCCGCGGTTCATATTCCATGGAGTTTGATCATTATGCACCGGTGCCGGCCAATGTACAGGCGGAGATCATTGAGGGTAAAACGAAAAAACGATAAATGGACTCAAGTCTCAAGATTTAAGTTTAAAGCTTAAGGCTCAAAGTTGAAAATAAAAGAATCCCGGTTTAGGCCGGGATTTTGTTTAAGTAATAACATTGAAATCGCATTTTTTATTGAGTATTCCAATGCCCTCAAGCTGGTGTTTTTGAGTTTTGGCAAAGAATGCAAACCAAGAAACGCTATCGGGCGGCCGAAAGTAATCGGGGTTTTGAGAAAATCCGCCGCCGATGAGATTTGCCGAATCAGAATCCATGATGAATATCGTCGGACAGTTGGAACTTTGGCTTTCAATAAGCCGCCGCAGCTCGCAGCTGTCTTTGACATCAATCGGATATGACGGGACGCGCGTATGTTGTAATTTTAAGGCTCTTATGGGCGGTTCATCGGAGTGCAGATGCGTAACTCTATCGCGGTAAATAATCCGCAAGCAATCGCGTTTGAGGAGCGCGAACAGGTTTTTTGTGAGCCTGTCCAATCGGCCGTTGCTTAGATTTTCGGTTGTTTTCGTCAGGCCGATGACAATTATGATGCGTCCTGTCTGATTATCGATTAATTGAATGGCATGTGTGAGCCTGCTTTTCCCGTCCAAGAAAGGCGTCAGATCCGCCCGGGGAGCATCTGCGGCCGCCGCCGGTTGTTGTTTGGTTTTAATTTCAGAAGGCGGGATGTCGTCATCAATCGCCTGAATGTCGTTTGTACTGGGGATTTCCACGCTGATTCTTTGACCGTCAGCCGAAGCGGTTATCATTTCTCCAAGCAGTGATGACAGTGTTTGATACTGCTCTTCGCTAATGGCAATGGTTGAGACGACGTGGTCGTTTTTAATCACGAAACACATTTCGCGCGTAGGGTCAATCCAATATTCGGCAGTGTCGGAGTTTTTGTGACGAGCGGGATGGCGGAAAATTAGGGATGTCTGATAGCTCAGAACTTGTGATTCGCGCAAAGCCAAACGCATTTGCCTCCGGACATATGAGCGTTTATCCAGGTCTTCATCCGTCGCCGTACCCGGGTATATGAAAGACGCGTCAGCTCCGTGGATTTCGAGCCAGCGCTGCATGGCATGATGGGTGATGTAAATTTTTCTTCCGCAGTATAGCGGCGCCGGTTTGCGGCTCATCACATGACGCTCCTTTTTTTGTTGTGAAGGTGCCATTACCTTAACGCTTAATAAAGCATAAATATTACCAAGTGTCAAAGTATTGCCTTTAATCAGATATCGTGATGAACTATGTTCAATATGTCATGGAAAAATTTATTTAAAAAAGCCAACAAGCTGGGCATGCCTATCATTGTGACCAATGAAGAAGCAAAAAATCCAATGGTTATCTTATCGCTCGATGCTTATGAGGATCTGGTAAATGATGATTTTGAGTTTGGGGATATGGGGATGGGTTTGGATGTGGATGATTTTGGCGATGATTTTGATATCAAGCAATCCGAGCCGGATTCCAGAGCTGAATCAGCGTTTGAATTTGAACCGGAATCCATCATGGAGTTGCCGGATTTCTCTCAAGAAAGCGAAAAAATGGAGGATGCGTCCACAGAAGAAGTTGATATTGAGGAGTCGGAAATTACAAAAAAAGACGCGGATTTTTCATTGGAGGACAGGTTTTACTTCGAGCCTTTGGAAGATGAGGCCAAAAAATAGCTTGCTCTTGCGTAATTTTTGGAGAAATGATATAGTCTTCATCGCTTTATAAGAATTAATTAATTTTTTAGCGTTTTTCAGCTAGACTGAAAGCCCGGCCCATGAGGCAATGAGGCAAAACGCACTGAAGTCATTATGGCGGAAACATTTGAGCGTAATAAGCCGCACGTGAACGTAGGTACAATCGGCCACGTGGATCACGGCAAAACAACGTTAACAGCAGCGATTCTTAAAGTATTGGCTGCGAATGGCCTCAAGGCCGATGAAAAGCGTGTTGATGCTTTGGACAAAGCTCCGGAGTCAAAATCACGCGGTATTACTATTGCTACAGCGCACGTGGAATATGAAACAGAAAATCGTCACTATGCGCACGTGGACTGCCCGGGACACGCAGATTACATTAAGAACATGATTACAGGCGCGGCCCAGATGGACGGCGCGATTTTGGTTGTTGCCGCCACAGACGGCCCGATGCCTCAAACACGCGAGCACATTCTTTTAGCCCGTCAGGTAGGCGTTCCGGCAATTGTTGTCTTTTTAAATAAAACCGACATGGTGGATGATCCGGAACTTGTGGATCTTGTGGAAGAAGAAGTCCGCGAATTGCTGAAGAAATATGAATTTGACGGCGACAATGCGCCAGTTATCCGCGGCAGTGCTTTGAAAGCCTTGGAAAATCCAACCGACGCGGAATCCGCGAAGCCGATTTTGGATTTGATGGCCAAATTGGATGAATACATCCCCGAACCGGTACGTGAAACCGAAAAAGATTTCTTAATGCCTATTGAAGACGTGTTTTCGATCGAAGGACGCGGAACTGTTGTGACCGGTCGTATTGAGCGCGGTCAGGTTAAAGTTAATGAAGAAGTTGAAATCGTGGGTTTGGGCGAGACCCGCAAGACGGTTGTGACCGGTATTGAAATGTTTAATAAATCATTGCAAGAAGGCAAGGCCGGCGATAACGCAGGTATTCTTTTGCGCGGTATCCGCAAAGAAGAAGTCGAGCGCGGTCAGGTTTTGGCCAAGCCGGGTTCGATCACGCCTCACGTTGAATTTGAAGCCCAAATTTACGCATTAACCAAAGACGAGGGCGGCCGCCATAAGCCCTTTGTATCCGGATATAAACCGCAATTCTATATCAGAACCACAGATGTTACCGGCGAAGTGACCTTGGGCGAGGGTGTTGCAATGGTTCAGCCCGGCGATGAAGTTAAGATTAATGTTAAACTGATTACACCGGTCGCCATGGAAGAGAAGATGCGTTTTGCTATCCGCGAGGGCGGCAGAACGGTTGGCGCAGGTGTTGTCACCAGTATTACCAAGTAAAAAAAAGTTCATATTTTATAAATTTAATTTGCACTTAATATAATGTCCGCTTCGACACTCACAGATCCTGTCGGATCCGTGAGAAGGTCGGGGGGACGGGAACGATCATGGCTGAAGCCGCTACAACAAAAAAAGTTGCCAAAGAATCCGGGGCGCGAATCCGAATAAAGATTCGTGCTTACGATCATAAAATTATTGATCAGGCAACCCGCACGATTATTGAAACCGCGGAACGAACCGGGGCCCAGGTGATCGGTCCCGTCCCTTTGCCGACCGAAAAACGCAAGTGGACTGTGAACCGTTCGACATTTGTTCATAAGAATGCCAGAGAACAATTCGAGATGAGAATTCATAAGCGAATCGTTGATATTGTCGAAGCCAGCGCCAAGACGATTGATTCTTTGACCAGTTTGAACCTTCCATCCGGAGTCGACGTCGAGATCAAGATGTCATAGGACGTACTTCGTACGTCGTACATCGTACAAAGTTCTAAGTAAAAAAAAATAATAATAAAAAAGATTTCGTACCCCCATTTAAATTCCCAAGGAGAAAGTTGTCCTCTTTGTCATGGAACATGGAACATGGAACATCGATAAAGATAGAGCACATAAGCGATATGTGTTTGACGGGCATAACCTCCCTGCGGCGAGTCACTGAATGGGTTAACTAATTTTTTGCTAAATTTATTGGTTTTGAAATATTCCTCTGCAATTTAGATCGCTCAGAGGTCAGAAACAAATAACTACGTCCCACGTTGAGGAATTGGTTATTGGTTTCTGGCTTTTGTTTTTAGATAAATTCTAAAAATCCAAACATGTCCAGCGGACCAAAGTTTGGGCCGGAACGTCAATAAAGACGAAAAATATATGAAATTCATTCTTGCCAAAAAACTTGAGATGTCTCAAGTGTATACACCGGAGGGAAAAGTAATACCCGTGACTCTTGTGCAAGCGGGTCCTTGTGTTATTACACAAGTCAAAAATCAAGAACAAGACGGATACACTTCCGTGCAAGTCGGTTTTTTAAATGCCAAGCGTTTAAACAAACCAATGGAGGGACATTTAAAAGAATTGCCGAAATTAAAAATTCTGCGTGAATTCAGAATTGATGATGCGGGAGAGTTGAAGCGCGGAGATGTGATAGAGGCTAAACAATTTGCAGCCGAGGAAGTTGTTGATGTTATGGGAACTTCAAAAGGCCGGGGATTCCAAGGTGTCGTTAAACGCCATGGCTTTCATGGTCATCCGGCTTCGCATGGTCATAAGGATCAGCTGCGCATGCCCGGTTCAATCGGAGCAGGCGGCGTGCAAAAGGTTTTTAAAGGACAAAGAATGGCCGGCCACATGGGAGATGATCAGGTGACGGTCAAGAATTTAAAAATAGTAGAAGTACGGGAAGACGGAGTACTGGCGATAAAAGGAGCGGTTCCGGGAGCGCGTAATTCAATATTAAAGATTAAATCCGTTTAAAAATATGCCAAGCGTAAAGATTTTTAATGTAAAAGGAGAAAACATCGGCAGTGCGGATCTTTCCGACGCGCATTTTGGAGTTAAGGCGAAATCAACTTTGATCCATCAGGTGGTTGTTGCGCAGCAAGCCGCAAAAAGAAGCGCATCGGCTCATACGAAAAACAGAGGTGAAGTAGCCGGCGGCGGAAAGAAGCCATGGAAACAAAAGGGTACGGGCAGAGCGCGGCACGGATCCACCAGATCGCCGATCTGGGTTGGCGGCGGCATCACTTTCGGTCCCAGGAACGAGAGAAATTATGTTGTTAAAATAAACCGCAAAGTTAAGAAGCAGGTTTTGTTTATGGTATTGTCAGACAGGGTTAAGCATGAAAAGTTATTTTTAGTGGACAATTTGCCAACAGAAACGCCCAAGACAAATATTTTGGCGGGATGGATGAAAAAATTACCGGTCAGCCGCAAGGTTATGATTGTGATATCCGAGTCGAATCCGCTTTTAGTGCGTATGGCAAAGAATATTCCCAATGTACAAGTTGTGACGGTTAATGCTTTGCATGTCGCGGATATGGTGAAATATACAACGATAATTTTTGAGCAGGCCGCGATTCCTGCGTTTGAATCATTATACAAATAATATGGGTTTGTTTTCGAAAAAATCATCTGTAAAAGACAAGAAAGATGAAACAAAGAAGAAGTCCGCCAAAGTTTCCAAAAAGGAAGCCGAAGTTAAAGACGAAATAATAACACCGGAGTCTCAATCGGCGGGCAAGGATGTTAATGCGGCGGTCAAAACAAATAAAGGACAGGCCGGAATGTCTTTTAAGCTGCTGCTTGCACCGAAAGTCAGCGAAAAAGCCGCTTATTTGGCATCAAAAAATGTTTATGTTTTTGAAGTGCCGGTGACTGCGGAGAAAATAGAAATCGCCAAAGCGGTTCAGGATCTTTACGGAGTGAAAGTGATCGGAATCAGAACGATCAGAGGCAGGGGCAAAGCGATTCAGCGCGGCAGAAAAACGGGACGCAGGAATAATTGGAAAAAAGCGCTTGTGAGCGTTAAGAAAGGACAGACGATTGATCTGTACGAAGGAGTATAAAAATATGCCTATTAAGAAATACCGACCAACAACAAATGGACGCCGAATTTCCTCGGTGCAGTCTTTTGCCGATGTTACCGCAAAACGCCCGGAAAAATCTTTGACGGTGCGCAGAAAGGAATTTGCCGGAAGAACAAACGGCAAGATTACGGTAAGACACCGCGGCGGGGGCCACAAACAGCTTTACAGAATCGTTGATTTTTTAAGAGATAAAATTGATATACCGGCAGTTGTTAAAAGCATTGAATATGATCCGGTCAGAGGCGCAAGAATTTGTTTGCTGGCTTATAAGGATGGAGAAAAACGTTATATGATCGCTCCGGATGGAATAAAGGTCAGCGACGTAATAATTACAACCAAAACCGCAGATGTGGAAATGAGCATCGGCAACAGATTGCCTTTGGCCAGGGTTCCGCTTGGCACAATTGTTCATGCGGTTGAGCTGGAACCGGGCATGGGCGCCAAATTGGCGCGCGGCGCGGGAATCGGTATTCGTTTGATGGCTGTTGAAGGCAAGTACGCGACTTTGAAGATGCCTTCGGGTGAAGTCAGAAATGTGAATAAGCAATGCATGGCAACCATCGGATCAGTATCCAATCCGGACTATAGATTGGTGAGATACGGCAAGGCGGGAAGAATGCGCCATAGAGGTATTAAGCCGACAGTGCGCGGCAAGGCTATGAATCCGATTGACCATCCTCATGGAGGAGGCGAAGGCAGACATCCTATCGGCATGAAGCATCCGAAGACCATATGGGGCAAACCGGCATTGGGTGTTAAGACACGCAGAAAGAATCGCATATCGGATAAGTTAATTATTGAGCGCAGACGCAATAAACGAAGAAAGTAAAATATGTCTAGAAGTCTTAAAAAAGGGCCTTATATAGACGAGAAATTGCTCGCCAAGGCCGCCAAGATTAAACCGGGCGAAAAGATCGTGATAAAAACATGGTCGCGCGCGGCAATCATTACGCCGGAAATGGTGGGATTTACATTTGGGGTTCATAATGGCAAGCAACACATTCCGGTTTATGTTTTGGAAAGCATGGTCGGTCATAAATTGGGAGAGTTTTCTCCAACCAGAAAGTTTGTGCGACATGGCGGCAAAATGCAGAAATCAATCGAGCAAGGAAAGCCTGCGGCTCCCGCTAAATAATCAAATATATGGAAGTAAAAGCAAAATTATCAAGTTTACACATGGCACCCCGAAAAGTCCGCCTAGCGGCGGGGCTCATTAGGAGATTGCCTGTCCCGGAAGCTGTTAAGCAGCTGCAATTTTTGAATAAAGCGGCGGCAAGACCGATGCTGAAGTTATTGCAGTCAGCCATGGCCAATGCGGAACACAATTTTAAATTGGATCCGGGCAAGCTTTGGATAAAACATCTTACCGTAGACGGCGGGATGGTTATAAAACGTTATCGTCCGAGGGCCTATGGCCGAGCCGGTACCATCCGCAAGCGAACTTCGCATGTGATTTTGATTTTGAGCGATGAGCCGCAAATGATGAAGGTTAAAAAGGTTTATAAATCCAGGAAGCCGCGGAAACCCGCAACCAGAACTCAGAATTCAGAACTCGGAACTCCGAAAGCGGAAGCTAAAAAGGAGGCGGAGGTTAAGAATGTTGAAACAACTAAGGAATAAATAATATGGGACATAAAGTACATCCAAAAGCATACCGCATCGGAACGACCACAACCTGGCCGTCGCGATGGTTTGCGCGCAAAGAACTTTACCGCAATCAGATCCAGATGGATTATAAGATCCGTGATTTCTTTAAAAAACAATTAAAAGAGGCGGGCTTAAGCGCGGTACTGATTGAGCGTTCGCGCGGAACGCTGACCATTAATCTGAAAACGGCGAAGCCGGGTGTTGTAATAGGTCATTCGGGTTCGGGGATCGAAGATCTTAAAAAGAAATTTTTAAACGCTTTTTACAGAGGCAAGAAAGTGCAGTTGCAGATTAACGTGCAGGAAGTTCCCAAAGCGGGATTGGAAGCGGCCGTTGTTTGCCAGCAGGTTATTGTTGATCTGGAGAGGCGCATGCCTTTTAGAAGGGTATTAAAACAAACCATTGAAAGAGTAAAAAAGGCGGGAGCATTGGGTGTAAAAATTTCTGTTTCCGGAAGATTGAATGGCGCAGAAATCGCACGCCGTGAATGGTTGTATTGGGGCAAGATTCCTTTAAGTAATTTGCGCGCCGATATTGATTATCATCAAGATTTTGCCCGCACCATGATGGGAGCTATAGGCGTAAAAATCTGGATTTACAGAGGCGATGTTTTTGCCAAAGACAGATATCTGCAGTACCAGCCGTCAACTCCCAGAAATCAGGGAACCCGCGATAAACGAGAAAGAAGACAAACCGCCAGGTCATAATATAAACAATTAATATGTTGATTCCACGAAAAGTAAAACATCGTAAATGGCATAAAGGCCGCGGAAGAAATATCCGTATAGCTTCGGATAAAATTTTTCTTGCTTTCGGCGATTACGGTTTAAAAGCTACGACAGCGACTTGGCTGACATCGCGCCAAATTGAAGCTTGCCGCAGAGTATTGACCCGATATACCAGAAGGGGCGGAAGAGTTTGGATCAGAGTGTTCCCGGATAAGCCGATTACGAAACGCGGCAATGAGGTGCGCATGGGCGGCGGAAAAGGCGGAGTAGACCATTATGTGGCTCCTATACGCCGGGGAACGGTGTTGTTTGAGATGGATGGCATTCCCGAGGATAAAGCCAAGGAAGCGCTGGAAAAGGCCGCATATAAATTGCCCTGCAAAGCGGTTTATATAACCAAGAGTTTTTAAAAATATGAAAGCCAAAGATTTAAAACAGCTGACAAAAACCGAGTTATCAAATCGGGTCAAGGAATTGCGAGGCCGCATCAGGGACTTGAGGTTTAACATTAAGACCAGACAGAATGCCAAGGTCCGTGATTTGAGAAAAGCCAAGCAGGATTTAGCCAGAACGCTGACAATCCTGGCTCAATTAAATGAGAAATAATATGACAGAAGCCAAGCAAAGAATTACAGCCCACCGCAAACTGCAAGGAACGGTGGTTTCCGCAAAAATGGAAAAAACCATTGTGGTTTCGGTTGAACGCAAAATACAACATCCGAAATACGGAAAGACTTACACCATGAGTAAAAAGTATAAAGCGCACGATGAAGACGGCAAGGCATGTGTAGGCGATTTGGTCGAAATCGCCGAAACCAGGCCTCTTTCAACGGATAAACGCTGGAGATATTTAAGAACTGTCAGACCGGCAGCGGAAATCAAATAATATGATTCAACATCGAACGATGCTCAAGGTGGCGGATAATTCGGGAGCTAAAAAACTTCAGTGCGTACGCGTACTCGGAGGTTATAAAAAAAGAACAGCCGGCGTTGGCGATATCATTACGTGCGTTGTTAAAGAAGCTATGCCGCATGGCACTGTAAAAAAATCTGACGTTGTGCATGCTGTGATCGTGAGGACTCATAAAGAGACCAGACGTCCTGACGGAACTTATGTCAGATTTGACGATAATGCGGCTGTTATTGTTGATAAAAAATCCAAAGAACCAAAGGGCACGCGTATTTTTGGTCCGGTTGCACGTGAATTGCGCGGCAGGGGCTATATGAAGATTGTTTCTTTGGCGCCGGAAGTATTGTAAATTATCAATGACCAACTATCAATTAAAGTATGTTTAAAGTAAGAATTAAAAAAGGCGACAATGTTGCGGTAATCGCCGGCAAAGACAAGGGCAAGACGGGAAAAGTCATGCAGGTTTTACCGGCCATGGACCGTGTTGTAGTTGAAGGTATTAATAAGTGTAAAAGACATCTGCGGCCCAGGAATCGCGGTGACAAAGGGCAGGTTGTTGAGTTTTTTATGCCTATACATATTTCCAATGTAATGCTGATCGATGCGGCCGGAAAGACCATTCGCCATGACGACAGACCAAAAGAATAATATGCTTAAAGAACGATATATTAAAGAAATAATTCCGGCGCTAATGAAGCAGCTGCAGGAAACGAATAAAAATGCCGTGCCAACGGTAAAGTCGGTGAGTATTTCGGTAGGCATGCCGGCACAGCAAAAGGATGCAAAGCTCATCGAAACCGTGGAGCGGACTTTGGTTAGAATTTCGGGCCAGAAACCGATTGATACCAAAGCCAAGAAGTCCATATCAGGTTTTAAAGTGCGTCAAGGAATGGTTGTCGGCAAGTGCGTAACATTAAGAGGCGAAAGGATGTGGATGTTTTTAGAAAAATTGCTGAATGTGACTTTTCCCCGCATCACAGATTTCCGAGGAATTTCCGATAAAGTGGTTGATAAGCAAGGAAATATTTCCGTAGGTTTTAAAGAATACTTGCCGTTTCCGGAAATTAAACCGGATGAAGTTGAAAAGGTTCATGGATTGCAGGTGACTGTAACGACCAATGCCAAAACACGCGAAAGAGGACTGGCATTGTTTAAAGAATTAGGATTTCCATTCCAAACTAAAAAATAATATGGCTACTGAGAATCAAATCGCTAAAGCTAAAAAGCGTAAACAAAAGTTTAGCACCCGGGAACAAAACCGATGCTGGAGATGCGGCAGAAAACACGGATATATCAGGGATTTCGGATTGTGCCGTATCTGCTTTAGAGAGCTGGCATTAAGCGGCGAATTGCCGGGTATTAAAAAATCAAGCTGGTAAACAAATGTATGATAACAGATCCAATCAGTGATTTCCTAACACGTTTGCGCAATGCGCAAATGGCGGGACATAACCACATTGAAGCACCTTCTTCAAAGATTAAGTTTGCGATTGCAAAAATCTTGGAAGAAGAAGGTTATGTTTCCGATGTCGCGGTAAAGAAGGAAGGAATCAAATCTTTGCTGCATGTCGGTTTGATGTACGAAGGCCATGATCCCAAGATCAAATCGGTTAAGCGCATATCAACACCGGGACGCAGGGTATATAAAAAGTCGGGAGAACTGCCCAGGGTTTTGAGTGATTTGGGAATAGCTATTATTTCCACTTCGGCCGGTTTAATGACAAATAAACAAGCCAGAAAAAGACATCTGGGAGGAGAAATAATTTGTGAAGTATACTAAAATATGTCTCGTATTGGAAAAAAAGTGATCAAAATTCCCGATGGAGTGGACTGCGCGATGAGCGACGGCAGTTTTTTGGTTAAAGGACCAAAAGGACAGCTGAAGATACAAGTCCCCGCAGGAGTGAAAGTTGATATTAAAGCTGCAGAAAAAGAGATAGCCATCAGCATTGATAATCCCGCAGACGGCCATGAGAATGCGCTTTGGGGTTTGAGCAGGCAATTGGTTGCCAACGCGGTTGAGGGTGTGCAAAAGCCTTTTAGCAAGTCACTGGAGTTTAACGGAGTTGGTTTTAGGGTTGAGGTATCAGGAAAGAAAATCAAAATGGATGTCGGTTTTTCTCATCCGGTTGAATTTACTTTACCGGAAGACATTGACGGAGCGGTAGAAAAACAAGTATTAACAATTTCCGGCATAGATAAACAAAAAGTCGGGGAAATCGCAGCGCAGATCAGAAGGGTTAGGCCTCCGGAACCGTACAAAGGCAAAGGAATCAAGTATGCAGACGAGGTTATCCGACGTAAAGCCGGAAAGGCTGCCGCCAAATAATCGAATAAATATATGATCAGAAAAGAGCAACAAAAAAAGCGCCGTGTAAACCGGGTGCGGGCAAAAATCAGCGGAACCGCCGAAAGGCCGCGTCTGGCAGTTTTTAGGTCGTTGAAGCATATATCGGCTCAATTAATCGATGATGCCAACCACAAGACGTTGGTGGCCGCCAATGAATCCGAGCTGGGAAAGACCGATAAGCGGAAAAAAGCGGAAATTGCGGTTATGCTTGGCAAGCTTATTGCGGATAAAGCCAAGAAAGCAGGAATCGTCAAGGTTGTTTTTGACAGACGCGATAAGAAATATCATGGGCGTATACAGGCTTTTGCCGATGGAGCCCGCGAAGGCGGACTTGAATTTTAATTTTCAATTCTATGACTGATGAAGTAAAAATACCCAATGCGGAACCAATAAATGAGCCAAAAACAGAGGCTACAGGCGCAGCAGGACAAAAAGAAGAGGCTAAGGCCGAGGGAAGCCAATCGGAAACGCAAAAGAGCAGCAGGCCTTTTGGGCGCCCGTTTAAAGGCGGAAGAGCCGGCAAGGGCGGTCCCGGAAAAGGCAGAGGCCGAGGAGAAAGACGTTTACCCAAAGCCGATGTTCCAGTTGAGTCGGATTACGAAGAAAAGAATATTGAAGTTGCGCGTGTTACACGTGTTACCAAGGGCGGCAAGAGAATGAGATTCAGAGTCTTGGCGGTTATCGGGAATCATAAAGGCCGGGTAGGTTATGGTTTGGCCAAGGGTTTAGACGTTGCCGCAGCAACTCAAAAAGCCACAGCCAAAGCGAGAAAATCTTTGATTACAGTACCGTTGTTAAACGAGACAATTCCGCATCCCGTTATTATTAAACACGGAGCGGCTCAATTGGTTTTAAAGCCGGCTCCCAAAGGTACGGGTGTTAAGGCCGGCGGTGCTGTGCGCAGCGTATTGGAATTGGCGGGCATTCCTAACGTGACGGCTAAAATTTTAGGCACAAAAAATAAAATCAATAATGTAAAAGCCGCCGTAGAGGCTTTGTCCAGACTTAAGAGCGTTCAGGTTGAAGCCGGCAAAGAAGCGGGTGTTAATGAAAAAGAGGAAGCGGTTAAGACTGATAAATAATAAATAAATATGATTGAATTGCATAATTTAAAACCAGCCCGCGGAGCGCGCAAAAAGACGGACAGGATCGGACGGGGAAATGCTTCGGGACATGGCACAACCGCCGGGAAAGGCACCAAGGGCCAAAGAGCCAGATCGGGCGGCAGAAATAAGCTCAAGCTCAAAGGCATGAAGCAAATGTTGCTGTCTTTTCCAAAGTCCAGGGGTTTTAGATCCGGAGTTCCGCAATCTTATACCATTACCTTGGGGCGTTTGAGTGCCGCGTATTCCGCTGCAACTATTATTGATTTGAAATCCCTGAAAAAGGCGAAATTGATTCCCAAGAGCGCGCAAAGAGCTAAGGTTGTGATGGGTGGAGATGCACCCAAAACGGCTTTGAATCTAATTGATATTGCCGTAACTGCTCAAGCAAAAAAGGCTATTGAGAAAGCCGGAGGAACTGTTAAAACCGCAAATATTAAATCCAAAACTTCAAAATAGCGGCCGGGGGACGGTGGCCAGGGACCAGTGGACGGTGTAGGATGTATAATGCATAGTGTATAATCGATTTTAGACGCTGGACACTAGACTCTAGACACTAGACGCCAGAACTCTGTTCGCGCATCGTATAGCGCGAAACGTCAGACGTTACACGATACACGATGTTGATCGCTAGTCGCCAGATATTAGATACTAAATACTAAAGTTAATATGTGGGATAAATTATTACGAGCTTGGAAAGTTAAAGAAGTGCGCAATGGTCTGTTGTTTGTTTTAGCCATGATGGTGCTTTTTAGAATAACCGCTCATATACCATTGCCCGGAGTCGATTTGGTCGCATTGAAACAGTTTTTTGAGTCAAATCAGGTTTTAGGCATGTTGAGTTTGTTTTCCGGCGGAACAATCAGCAATTTTTCGGTTGTTGCTTTGGGAGTGGCGCCATATATTACGGCAAGTATTATTTTTCAGCTTTTGGTGATGATTGTTCCCAAATTGGAAGAGATTCAAAAAGAAGGCGAGCAAGGTCAGAAAAAAATAACACAATGGACCCGGTTGTTGACGGTGCCGTTGGCGGTTTTACAATCTTTCGCATTAATTTCATTGCTTAGGCAGTCGCAATTGCAGATAGTGGAGAATTTGGATACGATGCATTTGATTACATTGATAGCCACGGTGACGGCCGGAACCGTATTTTTAATGTGGATGGGTGAATTGATTTCAGAAAAAAAGGTGGGTAATGGAATTTCGCTTATGATTTTTGCCGGCATCTTGGCCAGCTTGCCATCGTCATTTTCGAATTTTTTAGTGACGTACGATTCTTCGCAGTGGTTGTATGTGGCGGCGTATGTTTTAGTGGCTGTAATAACCGTTGTGGGAGTGGTTTACGTCAATGAAGCAATAAGAAATATTCCGGTGCAATACGCCAGGCAGGTGAGAGGCATGGGAACATTGTCGGGAGGCGTAACAACTCAATTACCGTTAAAATTGATCATGGCCGGGGTGATTCCAATTATTTTTGCGATTTCATTATTGTTATTTCCGTCATTGGTCGGCCAGTTTTTTGCACAGGCGCAGACAGAGTGGATCGCCAATGCGGCAAGATGGGTTTTGACAGCCATGCAAAATCAATTGGTTTATGGCGGATTGTATTTCGGTTTGGTTTTTGTATTCGTGTATTTTTACACATCGGTCATTTTTCATCCGGATCGAATTGCCGAGAATTTACAAAAACAAGGCGGATTTATTCCAGGGATAAGACCCGGCAAACCGACTGCTGAATATTTGCAATTGGTAATCAACAGATTGAATTTATTCGGCGCGTTGTTTTTAGGCGCAATCGCCGTAATGCCGTTAATGGTGCAAGGAACCGGAGGATCTGCGGCTTTAGCAATCGGAGGCACTTCATTGCTGATTGTGGTTTCGGTTGTGATTGAGTCGGTTAAGCAGATTGAAGCGCAGGTGACCATGAGGCAGTACGATGCGTATTAGATAGACTCTAGACTCTAGATGCTAGATGCAAGCTAAAAGCTAAAGGATTGATGAAACAATTAAAAAATGCAAAAATGAAAAGATGAAAAAAGACCGTCGTTGAGGCGGTTTTTTTGGTTGATGAAACTGTGCTATTATTTGAGTCCCGGCAGGATATGAAAAGTAAAAATGATAAGCCGAAATGGAATTTTGCTTACGCAATGATCTGCGCTGCTATTTTTGTTGCTGTTTTTTTTGTGTATTTGGTTTTTAAGCGGAATGTTTATCAATTGCCGGCTTTGATTGTTTGGATGGAGGTTGGTTTGGGGATTGTGTTGCTTTTTTTAATGCTGATCTCGATGGTAAAGAAAAAGATATCTTTACTGTGGTGGGAGGCTATGATGCTGGTGCTGGTTTTGGCCGGAGTTTGGATTTTTGCGATCGCTGTATTTCCTTTATGGATTGGGATTAGCACGGCGGCAATTTTGATTTTGCTGGCTTTTTTTTGGCCGCTGACAATATTCAATAATCTAATGGCTATCGCCGGTGTCTTGGGTATAAGTATGGTTATCGCTTGGCAGTTTCCATATATCGTAACTTTGTTTTGCGTGCTCGGGGTTTTGTTGTACGATTATTATCGATCGAATGAAGCGGGTTTGGCGAGTTTATATTATGATGCCTGGAAAGCCAATATAATACCGGGTTTTTTATTGCCCGGAGAATTCGGCGGGTGGCTTGTCAGAGTGGAGAAAGTATGGAAACCTGGTGTTGGTCATATAAGCAGTTTTTTGCCTTTTATTGCGATGGCCGTGATGGCTTTGCATATCATGGTCTGGGGAGGGTTTTGGTGGTATGCGGTTTATGCGGGTTTAATATTAACGGTCGGCGTTAAGTTTTCATCCATATCCGCAAAAAAGCTGTTTGAGCCATGGTTATTTTTAGCGCCCGGATTGGCGGTTTATCTGGTTTTTGGAATGATTAATTATTTATGAGGAAAAAGAACTTACAAGCGGTGATATTTGGACCTCAGGGCTGCGGCAAAGGCACGCAGGGCATTTTATTGTCCGATAGATTTTCCGTACCGATTGTCGGTGCCGGAGATTTATTCAGAGCGGAAATGGCCCAAGAATCAAAATTGGGAGAATTGGTTGGAGAATATGTAAAACAAGGTTTGCTTGCCCCGGATGAGCTTGTGAATGCCGTTATGGCCAAACAATTGAAGAAATTAAATTTGGAAAAGGGTTTTGTTTTGGACGGATATCCCAGAAATGTAGAGCAAGCCCAGCAGCTGGATAGAATATTAAAAATTAATCTGGCGATACAAATTAAGATTGATGATAAAGAGGTTTTAAAAAGGCTGGAGGGCAGAATACAGTGCCCCAAATGCAAGACCGTATATCATGAAAAGGATTCGCCGCCAGCCAAAAAGAACACGTGTTCGCTTTGTCAGGGCGAGTTGATCAAGAGGGCTGATGATACAAAGGATGTAATTTTACAAAGGCTCAAAGCGTATCATTTGTTAACGGCTCCTTTGGCCGGATATTACCGCGAGAAGGGCAATTTGCTGGTAATTCATGGCGGGCAAGCAATTCCCTATGTATTTGAGGATATTATCAAGAAAATTGCCAAATTGGGCTTTATTAATTAGAGTACTAAGTACTAAGTACTAAGTGCTAAGTGCCAGGTACAAAGTTGTAAGTATGATTAGGATAAAGACAGCGGAAGAGATTGAGAAGATGAAGAGCGGCGGAGTGATTCTGTCGCGGGTTTTGAGTTTGCTGGTAAAAAATTGCGTTGCGGGAGCGAATACCGAGGATTTGGATCGTTTGGCTCAAGAGGAGATAAAAAAGGCCGGGGGCGAGCCGTCTTTTTTGAATTATCAGATACATAGTTCGGATCCGCCATATCCTTCGGCGGTATGTATCTCAATAAATGATGAAGTTGTTCATGGTCCGGCTACGCCAAACAGGGTTATTAAAGATGGCGATGTGGTGAAATTGGATATAGGGCTTTGGTATGAAGGAATGGCTACAGATATGGCTTGCACTGTTTTGGTTGGCAATGTGCCGGAGATTGCACGTGAGCTTTCGGCTGATACGCGAAAGTCATTAGAGATGGCTTTGGAAACCGTTCATGAGGGATCATGGCTGCATGCTATCGGTAAGACCATTCAGGATTGTCTGGAACCAAAAGGATATGGGATTGTGCGTGATTTGGTGGGTCATGGAGTAGGATATAAAGTTCATGAGGAGCCTCAGATTCCGCATTTTCATGATCGGAGATTGCCGCCCGTAAAATTAAAAGCCGGAATGTGCCTTGCGATTGAGCCTATGGTGGCGGCCGGTGATTGGAGAGTGAAGCAAAAGGATGACGGCTGGACGATTATTACAGCGGATGGATCTTTGGCTGCTCACTGGGAAGTAACCATTTGTGTTACGCATGACGGGTATGAGCTGATTACGCCGTGGCCGACAACTTAAATAACAGATAATAAAGAACAAAGAATAAAAGATGAAGAATAAAGTCCTAGTCGAGAGTCCTAGTTGTAGTTGCTAGATACGAAATACGAAATACTAATTACCAAATACCAATGCAGAAATCGCCAAGGCGATATTATAATAATATTCATTGACGCTGTACGCGGTATGTTGTACGCGGTACGATAAGTATATGAGAATTTTAGGAATTGATTACGGGGAGCGCAAGGTAGGAGTCGCTTTGGGAGACACGGAGTCCAAAATCGCTTCGCCGTGGGTGATTTTGGAAAATGAAGGTCATGGCGAAACGATTAAACAGATAAAATTAATTTGCGAACGCGAGCAAGTTGACAGAGTTGTTGTTGGAATACCCCATGACATGCGCAATCCGCAGAGCGAAACCGTACAGGCCGGGAATGTGCGACGGTTTATTTTGGATTTGCGCAGTATAGGAATGCCGGTGGATGAGATTGATGAAATGCTTTCAACCGCTCAAGCACAGCATGCGGTGCAGCAATCCGGTGCGCTTGAGGATGATGCGGTAGCGGCAGCAATTCTATTGCAGTCATATTTAGATAAACAAAAATAATTCAAAATGCAAAGTTCAAAATGCAAAATGTTTGAATCGCTTGCGCGATATTATTTATATGATTAATGCTTCGGTTTTTGTTTATTTTGATTTTTGGTTTTTGAATTTTGAATTGTAAATGAGTTATATCAGAGATGAAGTGATTGTGTTAAAAAAGATGCCGTTTAGGGAATATGACCGGCAGTATGTTTTATATGGGAAAGATTATGGTTTGCTCATCGCTGTGGCGCGCGGATCCATGAAAATTCAAGCCAAGCAAGCGGCGCAGTTAGAGCCTTTGCATTTTGCTGATGTGATGATCGCCAAGGGAAAAGCTTATGATCATTTGGCGGTGGCTATCAGCGCAGGTAAAGATCATAAATTGAAAAATTTGAGTTCTTATGCGGCGGCGGGTGCTTTTGCGGATTTTTGTTTGCATTTGTTGCGTCCCGGGGTTGCGGATGACAGGATTTTTGAGTTATGGGAGGAGTTATTAAGGACATTGTCCAAATTGGACGCAGAGCTATCGTCATTGCGCGCGGAGCTGGTTTATGCGGCCGCGGTGTTAAAGTTTTTGGATTTATTGGGTTATGGCCCAATGCTCAAGATTTGCGGAGCATGCGGGCAGGTTGCAGGGCCAACCGATGTTTTTTATGCGCCGGATCATAATGGGTTGATTTGTCAAGATTGTCAGCCCAAGCAAAATCAGGCTCTAATCCGCTTAGAAGCGCGGGCTGTGGTTTTACTGGGATTTTTGCGTACGGCGTCATTAAGCGATGTTTTGCGCGTGACTGCGCCCATTGCGATGCTGCAGACAGTCATAGCGCTGACGCGCGAGATCAGCAAACATGCGCCGTTTGAATTTGAACCGCATGGATTCCGCTCTATAGCGGAATTAATAACCAATAACCAACAAAACAATCATCAAAAAATAAACAACAACCAATAAAATCCACGCCGTCCGAGGGGATCCCGTCAATAATATATTTTTAATAAGTGCGGGACAATAACCAATGATTAAAACTCAAATTCCAAGGACACAAGATACAAACAATAAATCACAAATTCCAAATATCAAAATTTAAACGAATTACAAATTTCAAACATCACAAACATCCGTTTTGTGAATTGAGTATTGTGATTTGAAAGTTGTTCGGAGGTTGGATTTTGAATTCTTGGGATTTAATTTTTTAGTTATTTGTTGTTATTGGTTATTGGAGCTTGGTGATTGGTTATTTATTTAATAGTTGACTACAAATGGGATTTGAGTAAGAATGTTTCATATTATGGCAAAATTAATATCACAGTTTCTCGAGCTGGTCGGGCAAGAAGTGGAGGTTAAAGGCTGGGCGTATAATGTCCGTTCCAGCGGCAAGATTACATTTTTGCAGGTCCGTGATGGGTCGGGATTCGTGCAGGCTGTTATCGTTCAGAATCAAGTTGATGAAGCAACTTGGGCGGCTGCGACTGAAGTGACAATTGAGTCATCGGTTGCAATTACGGGGGAAGTGACAAAACATCCCAAGCAAGAAGGCGTTTATGAGCTGCAGGTTAAATCGCTCAAGTTGATTCAGAAGTCTGAAGAATATCCGATCGGTAAAAAAGAGCATGGGCCGGATTTTTTGCTGGATAATCGACATCTGTGGTTAAGGGCTCAATCGCAATGGGCTATCCAGCGTGTGCGCGATGAAATAATAAGTGCAACTTACGACTGGTTTCATCAGAATAATTTTGTAAAATTTGATTCGCCGATTTTGACGCCGAGCGCTTGCGAGGGAACAACAGAATTGTTTGAGATTGATTATTTTGAGGAGCGCAAAGCGTATTTATCGCAATCGGGCCAGCTTTATTTGGAAGCGGCGATCGCATCACTCGGAAGAGTATTTGATTTCGGGCCGGTGTTTCGCGCGGAGAAATCGAAAACCAGAAGACATCTTACAGAGTTTTGGATGATGGATGCGGAGGCGGCTTTTGTGGAGCATGAAGAAAATTTAAAAATTCAGGAAGAGCTTATATCGTATATCGTGAAACGTGTTATCGCGAATCGTCAGACAGAACTTAAAATCCTCGAGAGAGATGTGGAGCCGCTTAAAAAAGTGCAAGCTCCGTTTGAGAGGATGACGCATGCGGAGGCGATTGCCATCTTGCGTAAGCAGGGATCGGATATTGGCGATATGGATGATTTGGGAGCTGATGATGAAACCATTTTGACCAAGATGTATGAGAAGCCGATATTTATTGAGAAGTATCCGGCCGCGGTGAAAGCGTTTTATATGAAGAGAGATCCGAGTGACCCAACGCGTGTGTTGAATGCGGATTTGCTGGCGCCGGAAGGTTATGGAGAAATTATCGGCGGATCACAGCGTGAGGATGATTATGAGCAGTTGCTTGCACGAATACGCGAGCATAACTTGCCGGAAGAGGCGTTTGGGTGGTATTTGGATTTACGTAAATATGGATCGGCTCCGCATAGCGGATTTGGTTATGGTCTGGAACGGCTTGTGGCGTGGATTTGCGGTCTGCATCATGTGAGGGAAACGATTCCGTTTCCGAGGTTGATGAACCGACTTGAACCCTGAACCTCGAACTTCGAACTTCGAACTTCGAACTTCGAATTCTGAAAAACCAAATCCCTCTAAATCTCCCTTTCTTCCACCTGCGCACGAGGCTTCAGTGGACCATGCAAGGGAGACTTGTTGTTTTAGCCCCTCCTTGAGAAAGGAGGGGAAGGGGGTGGATTTGGGTCGTGCTTACGGGGAGTTGCGTGGATGGTGATTTCCGCTTAACAAAGCGGTTTTTTGGTTATCTGGTTTGCTGTTGTCAAATTTTCAGTCAATCTTGACTTTTTGGCTAGGTTGTGCTTAAATTTGATATTCGAACTTTATACTTAGAACTTGGAAAATGGAACTGGGAACATGAACGTTTGTCCGTGAACCTGTAACTCCGTTTATAACGAGCCGATTCTGGTTAACGGAAAAACGGAACCACGGGACAACGCAACAAAAGGAGAAAAGACATGCCATGCTTTCACTACTCTGCGCAGATAGCGAATCAAGCCATCAAGGTTGATCGGCGCAATTATGTGCGCAAGCAAGCAGTTTCGGGAACTGCCAATGGAGCAGAAGCCGTTTTGAGCCATCTGGAAGTTGAGCATCCGGAAGTGGCCAAGAAGCTGCGTTCGTTGAATTGGGAATCGATTGTTCAGTTTACTGCCAAGGCAGCCTTGGAGCGCGCTACAAAACGGATCGGTGCCAAGGTTGGTGCGGAGTTTGAGCTCAAGCAACATCCGGGCTATGAGCAGACAGGCGCTTTGCCCTCGGGCGAGTTGCTGGGTGTACTCAAGTATCGCAATGGCGCTGATGAGGTACAAGTTGGGCTGATGGCCAATGGCACTGAACTTTCTTTTATTGTTGAGCAGTATGATCAGGAGCGTAACGCTACTGTTGTTGCTAAACTTCAGAAGGAGCTGGAAACCGCTTATCGTGAAGAGTCGGTGAAGAACGTTTTGCGCCTTTTGGGCGGTGAAGTTGAGGAAGAGAGGGGTGCAGCCCAAACCGTTGTTTTTTCCACCAAGATAAGAGGAGGTTTGAAATGAGCGGTCATCATTTTGATCTCAAGGTCATCATTGCGCCGGACGGCAAGCTGGAAGTTGATGCTTCGCATCCTCACATCCACGGCCATGACCATGCGGCTGATATAGAGGGCACCAAGCTCTCCAAAGAAACTGATGCGGCCATGAGAGCGGCGTTGGCAATCATGGGAATTGAGATTGAGGATACATCCGGCGGGCCCAAGCCCAAGCAACCGAATGGTGTGCCCGAGGGGACGCCGCATAAACATCGGCACTGACATTGACGTTGCACGTCCCACGTCCCACGTCCCACGTCGTTCCCTCCTTCGCTGAAGCTTTGGAGGGCAGGCATCCCAATCGTCCCACGTCGGAGTGCGGACTACGGATTTCGAATTCAAAACGTATTCCAGTACTCCCGTTGAACCGTATTCCGGACAACTGGTTAACGGGACCACGGGTTAACGTGATTTGAGACCTGATTCTTGAAACTTGAATCTTCCGCAAGGTACTTGCGGACTTTTAACTCGCTTTTGACGAAAGTCGAGGGCGGATGAGAAGAGAATGAACCTTACAAAAGGAGTCTGAATAATGAGTTCTGAAAAGTACGAGCTAGAGTGTGTTTTGGATTTTTCCGACTGGGTTGGCGACTGGATAGTCGACGGCGGCAAGGTCTATATCAGGCAGAATGAGTACGATGGAACCCACAAGATTCTTTGCAGAGAAGAAGTGCTTTTTTCCGGCCACATGTACGGCTGGCAGGTCGATAGCGGCAAGGTCTATGTTTGCCAGCGACAAATCGACGGAACCCACAAGATTTTTTGCGGAGAAGAAGTGCTTTATTCCGGCCGGTTTGGTATTTGGTTAGTCTATGGCGGCAAGGCTTATGTTAGCCAAAGACAAAACGATGGAACCCATAAGATTCTTTGCAGAGAAGAAGTGCTTTTTTCCGGCCACATGTACGGCTGGCGGGTCGACGGCGGCAAGGTCTATATCCAGCAGAAAGAGTACGATGGAACCTGGAAAATATTTTGCGGAGAAGAAGTGCTTTATTCCGGCCCGTTTGGTTTTTGGTTAGTCTATGGCGGCAAGGTCTATGTTTGCCAACGACAAAAAGATGGAACCCACAAGATTCTTTGCGGAGAAGAAGTGCTTTTTTCCGGCCGCATGAACAGCTGGCGGGTCGATGGCGGCAAGGTTTATGTTCGGCAAAAAGAGAACGGCGAAACCTACAAGATTATTTGCGGACGGAAAAAAGTTTTTTCCGGCCGGTTTCTAGAATGGGCCGTCGTTGGCGGTACGCTATATGTCATGAAAAAAGAAAGCGGCATATATAGATTTTTCAGACTTGTAGATCGTTTGGCGCCTGCGGTTTAGCATCCATGGGCGAAAACGTTTGGATGATCTATCGAACCACGAACTACGAACTACGAATTTCGAATTCAAAACGTATTCCAGTACTCCCGTTGAACCGTATTCCGGACAACTGGTTAACGGGACCACGGGTTAACGTGATTTGAGACCTGATTCTTGAAACTTGAATCTTCCGCAAGGTACTTGCGGACTTTTAACTCGCTTTTGACGAAAGTCGAGGGCGGATGAGAAGAAACGCACATATAAAATTGGAGGTTAGCAATGACCGTATCAGGTTTCGAATTGGTGAAAGTTTGGGAAACTGATAATAGTTTTTACGATTGGCGTGTTTATGAAGACAAGATATTTATAAACCGGCCAGGCACTCGAATTGAAGATCGCCAGCTTGTTTGCGGAAATCAAGTGCTTTATTCCGGTCGGATAGATGGCTTTTGTGTTTCAGAGGGTAAAATATTTATCCAGCAAGGCTGTTGGGGAGATATCTGTAAAATTCTACGCGGAGAGCACGAGCTTTATACCGGACCCTTGAATTATTGGCGTGTTTCAGGAGGCAAAATATTTATACAGCGAGGATTAGCACATGAGATTGTTTGCGGAAATCAAGTGCTTTATAGCGGTCCGATGAATAGCTGGCAAGTTTCAGAGGGTAAAATATATATCGGGCGAGGCTACTGCCCAATCACGATTTCTTGCGGAGAACAAGTGCTTTTTTCCGGTTGGAGATGCAATTGCTGGAATGTTTCAGAGGGTAAAATATTTATCCAGCAAGGCAGCAACAGAGATCCTGAATGCCAAATTCTTTGCGGAGATCGAATTCTTTACACCGGATCATTGGCTAGCTGGCGTGTTTCCGACGGTAAGGTATATATCCTGATCGAAGAAGATGTTATCTCAACCTTTTATAGACTGGAGAAACCGATAAATCCATGGGCCAAGCCGTTTGGGTGAAGCGTCCCACGTCGGACGTCCCACGTCGCTCCCTCCTTCGCTGAAGCTTTGGAGGGCAGGCGTCCCAATCGTCCCACGTCGGAGCGCGGACTACGGACTACGTGCTTCGTGCTCAATCCTTCCTTCGCGTAAAGCGGAGGCTTTTAACTCGCTTTTGACGTAAGTCGAAGGCGGATGAGAAGAAAATGAACCTTGGACAAGGAAAGGGAGTGAAAACAATGCTGATGAGTTGGATTGCACAGTATTTGGAGGCTCTGCGGCTGGGTGCAAATGCTTTTTTGTTTGTGGGTGCCGTTTCAGACGGTTATCCGCGGATTTTGGATCCGGAAAGCAAGGATCCGATTGACATGCTGGAATCCTGGGCTGAGGTAATGGCCCGTGTAAATGTCCCAAAGGAAGGCGAGAGCTTGATTTGGACATTTGATTTGGTGCGCGGTTTTACATTTGCGGGCGAAGAGCAGGAAAAGAAATTCCGCGATATTTTGGTGCCGCCAAAGGAAAAGAAGAGTGCTGATCCAATTGCGGCGGCCAAGCAGGAGATGAAAGAAAAAGCGCCATTGCCGAACAATCCGGTTGAGGCTTTGCAGGTTATGCGCTTGGTGATGCAACAAACAGCCAAGCAAAAAGACGGACCGCGTTGCGTGGCAGTTATTCCTGATTTGGATACGATTTGCGGCATGTCGGGCCCCGGGGCTGATAAATCTGCCATGCTGGTGGCATTGATTTTGCGCGACATGGCAACGGATTACAGTATCAAGAGCCGTCATTTGCTGCTTTGCAGCACTCCGGCTCTGAAATCCCTGGATGAGAGGATGCGGCGGCCGGATATGCCCATGAAGATCATCGATGTGCGCAAGCCGGATGAAGAAGCGCGTGCGTATTTGCTGCAAAATATCACCGGTGATGGCGGAATAGCAGATTTGCATCGTCAAAAGCAAGATTTGCAGGCTCGTTTGGCCAGAGCTGCCGAAATAGCGGTTGAAGAAGCTCAAGCCGAAGCGGTTTCGCTGGAGGCTGAACTCGCACAAGTCCGTGCACAACAAAGAGCTGAATTTGCAGAAATGCCCGGCGTATCAGAGCTGCAAGCCGAAATCGACACAGTGCGACTGGCGTTGCGTAAGCTGGAAGAAAGAGACCGCCGAAACAGTGAAGTTCAGATTGCCAGTCTGGAACGGCAGAGAAAACAGTTGAGCGAGAAATTGCTCAAAGACCCGGCTGTTGTGTCTGCGCAGCTTGACAAGGATTCCTGGAAACGGATCAAAGAGGGGGATATTTTGCAGTTTCCGGAAATTGAAGGCGGTGATCTGGTTGTTCTGAAACGACTTTGGCATGTTTCCGCTTCAGAAGTTTCGCGTACGTTTCAGTGCGATGGTATTCATTCCGTGTGGTTGAGCGAACCGGGGAAAACTGATACGCCCATCAAAGAGCCTAACGGACGTGAAGTTCTGTTTATCTTCAGAGCCGGCCGCATGTACGCATATTCTTTAAGCAATCAACAGAAAAAAGTATTGCCGGAACAGCAAACCAGAGTGCTGACCAAGGCTCGTCAGGATATGCTGCAGAGGGTCAGCGTTTTGGATGAGCAATTGCGGCTGCACAGGGCCGGCAAATCCAAGAGCAAGGAACATATGCAGTCAGAACTGCTGTTGGCCGGGTTAAACATCAAGATGCGCGATCTCAAGGCTGCATTGCGCAAGCAAAATGAGGAAGAAAATACGCAATTGCAAGTTAAGATTTTTGCAGTTAAAGAATCGCTGCGCAAGGATGAGGTGGTCTCGGCTGTTGTGTTGGATCTGCAGAAGCAAATTGATGATTTGAATGCCCGTATTGATGCTTTGGACAAAAGGGTTCTTTATCCATTGCCGGCAATGGGAATTCCTGTTTTGGCCAGGCTGACACAAGGTCTGGGCTACAGGGATTTGATCGAACTCATGGAAACCGCACTACGGCGCTGCAATGAACTTGCAGAAGCAGATGTTGTGCAAATGCGCCTGGCCATACTGCAAAAAGCTTACGGCCATTTGGTGGAGGTTGTAGATCCGTCATACGGCTTTGATGGCATTGCGGGTTTGGACGGCATCAAAGAATTTTTGAGCGATGTGCGCAAAGCCATACATTTGGGTGATATGCGTGCTGTGCCCATGGGCTGTTTGCTCATGGGGCCTCCGGGAACGGGTAAAACCGCTATTGCTGAGGCTTTTGCCAAGGAATGCGGGTTTTTGTTCGTAAAGGTCAAGAATATGCGCGCCATGTGGGTAGGAGAGTCGGAGCGGCAAATGGAGGAGCTCATGGGAGCTTTGAAGGATTTGGCGCCCGTAGTGGTCCTCCGCGATGAAGTAGACGAGGAAGACAGCGGTCGGGATTCCTTTCAAGGAGATTCGGGCGTATCGGGCCGTTTGCGGCAGATGTGGATGACCATGCTTTCCGACCCCAAAATCCGCGGCAAGATCTTTGTAATTTCCTGCACCAACCGGCCAGACCGGATGGATCCGGCTTTGAAGCGCTCCGGAAGAACTGACGAGCGCATCCCTGTACTCATGCCCGATGCTGCAACGCGTGAAGCTTTGTTTGCGGTCATGGCGCGGCGCTACGGTTATCCCAGTAAGGTGGAGTCATATGCCGGCTTTGCCGCGCAAACCGAGAATCTTTCCGGGGCTGACATTGAAGTGATCGTACGGCATGCCTTTGAGTTTGCGGTATTTGCGGGCAAGGCGGCTATCGACGAGATGTCGCTCACCCACGCCATTGAGGACTTCATCCCCTCGGCCTCGCAGGAGCAAATCGCACGCATGACGCTGTTGGCCATCCAAGAAACGTCGGGCAGGCGTTTTTATCCACCCAACATGGATGAGATCGTCAAGCGAGCTGTGGCTCTGGAGCAAAATATGCAACAGAGGGAAAAGCAGCAGCGTGAATTGGCTGCGGTTGCTGTGCCGATTCCTGTCGGTGGTAAACCGCCGTATGAACCTGATCCTTCGGAGAGCAACTAATTCCCTCCAAACCTCCCCCTTAAACCAAGAGGGAGGCTTTAGGAGATTTTAGCCTTCCCTGACTTGGGGAGGTTTTTTAATACCTAAATCCCCCTACATCCCCCTTTGACAAGGGGGACATAAATTTGATACTTCTCTTTAGAAAGAAGAGCGAGAGGAGATTTTACGGATTGACAAAGTCTTGTTTTTGTGATTAAATTTTTTTGTTCTTTCTTAATGGGACGTTTTTTGTTTGCCGCAAAAAGGAGCGAACATGAGGAACGAACCAAGGATGCGTGCGAACTATGGGAGTCCGCAAAAGTCGCCTGATAAACCGGTCAAATTTGAGGAGGTGAATACGGCGACGCGCAAGATTCCGAGGGATGTGTCGGCACCAAAGTACAAGGCGCTGCAAGAACCCAAGGAGGGCTTGATCAGAGCAGTGGCGAGCCGGCAGGCAAAGCAACACTACTCGTGGCATGGTTTTGAGCGCACTTGGAAAGCGATCAGCGGCTACTGCGGCTTGGCGGTCGGATTCTTCGATCGAGAACTGCATGTAGAGCAGTACATATTTTTGAAAATTCAAGCTGCGGCAAACGAACGGCTGGAAACTCTTAAATCATTGCGCCGGAGGTATGCGAGTCTTTCCGAACAGTACAGCTGGCTGATGCATAACACACAACATGCGAATGCGGAATTGAAGCGTATCAAAAGCGAGCGGGCCGCCGCGGAACGTGAGCTTGATCGCCGTGACATTCATGGTGATGGCAAACCGGCTTTGGGCTGGAAGCGCTGGCTGGAGCTGGAAGCTGAAGAGGTTTTGGAACGGATCCGCATTCATTTGCTGGACATGGCGCGCAACGGCCGCATACAGCGCAAAGCCAATCATGATGGATATTTGGTGGTAATGGCCAATGTGATTGGCCAGCCCACCAAAAAGTTTTGGCTCATAATCAATCCCGACAGCAAGCGCAAGTTTGTGGTGAGTTTTAAAACCCACCGCGAATACAAAAAGAGTTTGCGCAAGCACCGCCGGGACGCGCAAGCCTACGTTAACGAGCCGCAAAAAGCACAGCGTAAACAACGCAAACGCGGTCAACGAGGCAGGCGCGGCGGAATTCCGCAAATTATCGTCTCGCCGACTGTTCACTAGGCTTTAGCCTCTCGCAAGGGAGGCTTCTTTTAATAATTTGATTTACTTCACGTTGATTCGTATGCACGTTAACCAGTGCTCCCGTTAACTTGTGATAACGGTTTAACGGAGTTACGGGAGTACGTAGACGCTAGTTGCCAGCCGCGAATGGTCGTAGAGTTTGCCGGGAATAGATAGTGCGGTACAATAAGCATGTATGGCTAAAGAAAAGCAGGAGGGATGGAAGTTAGCTTTTAAAAAAGTAATAGCGGTTTTTACAACTTTCTTTATTGTGATCGGGGTGGCTTTGGTATCTCTTTTATCATCTGATAACAGCGGTTTGAGATCAATCCCAAGTGAGGATGAGGCCGCGACCAGTACGGAGATAATACGGGATCCGTCTTTATTTTTTATCAGAGAGGAGGGTGCTTTTTTAATGAATCAGGATGGGTCGGAGTCAGAGATTTACTGGCCGGATGATTTGGAGAAGCTTAAACAGCCGATTTCTCAAATAGAATGCGTGGCCGGGAATTCCGGCAAGAGAATTTGGCTGGATCCGGAATTCAAACCGGCCTCGGCGCGATATTACAGATCGCCGGATGGGCGCAGAAATGCCAGGATGGGGGAAGTATTGGCAGACGGCAGTACGGAAATTTTCATTAAGCACGGAGCGGATGAGGACAGATATATTTTAAGGGGAAGCAAAGATATGCCGTGGAGTGATTTGGGGATTGTAGGATGGCCGGACGCGCAGAATTTGGTTTTTGCAGGCAATGTCAGCGGAACAAGATCTTTGATTGCCATGGGCTTGGGGGGAGTCGAAAATGTTATCGCACAATTATCGCCGGAGGCCGCCTGCATAACGGCGGGGGGCGGCGCGATTTATTATATCAGCGCAACAAAGACGTTGCGTAATAATATCGAAGAGGTCGCATCCTCGATAATAAAGCTTGATTTAAAGGGCAATGCAAAAGTTGTTATAGAGGAGAAGGATGTATTAATCCAAAATTATATTTTGAATAACGAGGAAGTGATTTACACCTTGGCTGATCAGACAATGAAGTCAACATCCCGGCCGGGGGATATCTTGGCAAAGGGGATCGGCTATATTTTTAATGATGATTTTATTGTTTTTAAACGCAATGGCCGGTTGTGGTGGAAATCTTTAATTGAAGATCGGGAAAGAGAGATTGATGCGCAGGCTGTATGTAAAATTAAATCTGTCCATCTGGACGAAGATCTAAACACGGAGTAAAATTATATTGCTATGCCAAAAAATCCAAAAAAGAATTTTTTAGTAAAACATCATTGCACGCCGTGTGATCTTTTTGCGGGGATTGGAATCGGTTTGTTGGTGATTTTTATAGGGGTGATTTTGTATGGTATTTTTTTGGCGCCGAAAAAGGTGACGCCTGAATTGCCCAAAAATACAAAACCGGCAGCTCTGGGTGAGGAAGGCGCGACTTGCGGCGGTGAGCTGCGGTTGCCTTGCAAGCCCGGGAATACTTGTAAAATAACGGACTATGCCCAGGGTCTGGGGGTTTGCGTGAAGGTGAATGATAATCCGGGGCCGACCGTACCCGGAGGCAATAATTAAATTTCACCCAAGCCCAAATCTTTAGGATAAACCCTTTGTGAAAGCTTCGGGGTACGGGCAAGATGCGAACAAATACAGTAATAAAATTACAACATTCAAGCATTTGTTTGAGATTTAGATATTGAGATTTGTTTGTTTCTTGGAATTTGGTATTTGGTTTTTCGGGTTGCTTGCCAGAGGCAAGCTTTTTAGGTACTCTTTTTGGCATATGCAAAGAACAATGAATACAGAAACTTCGCGGAAAATAGGCGAAGAAGTGGTAATTAAGGGCTGGGTTAATGTGCGTCGTGATATGGGCAAAATCATTTTTTTGGATATGCGAGATAAGTCCGGGATAGTGCAGGTGGTTTTGGTGCCGGCTGAATTATCGGACCGGGGCAAAGAGGTGATGAATAATTTGCGCGCTGAAGATTGTTTGGCAATAACGGGTGTTGTGAACAAGCGGGGTGAAAAACAAATCAATCCCAATATGCCGACCGGCGGGGTGGAGGTTCTGGCAAAGGATATCGAAGTTTATAATCATGCGGAAACGCCGCCATTTGAAGTTGATCAGGACACGTCTGCCGTCAGCGAGGAGCTGAGGCTCAAGTATCGTTATCTGGATTTGCGCAGTGAGAGAATGCAGCGCAATTTGGAGATGAGGGCCAAGGTTATAAAAAGTTTTCGGGATTTTTTGGATGGGCACGGTTTTATGGAAATTGAGACGCCGACTTTGGTTAAAGGAACGCCGGAAGGCGCGCGTGAGTATTTGGTGCCGTCACGGCAACATCCGGGTAAGTTTTATGTTTTACCGCAGTCACCGCAGCAATTTAAGCAATTGTTAATGGTGGGCGGTATGGAACGGTATTATCAGATTGCAAGATGTTACAGAGACGAAGATGCCAGAGGCGACAGGCAGATGGAATTTACGCAATTGGATATGGAGATGTCTTTTACCGATCAGGAAGAGCTCTTGAATCTCTTGGAAGAGATGATGACGGAGATGGTTAAAAAAGTGGTTCCCGAGAAAAAATTGTCTTTTAAGAAATTCAAACGACTTACATATCGCGAAGCTATGGATGAATATGGAACCGATAAGCCGGATTTAAGGGAGGATAAAAATGACCCCAATGAATTGGCATTTGCTTGGGTGACGGATTTTCCCATGTTTGAGTTAAACAGCCAAGGCCAGATGACCACAGCGCATCATCCTTTTTGCATGATTAATCCGGAGGATGAGTCTTTGCTTGTAAATGAGCCTCTCAAGGTTCGCGCCGCGACCTGGGATTTGGTTTTAAACGGCTATGAATTGTCTTCCGGATCGATACGTATTCATCAGCCGGAGATTCAAAAGAAGATTTTTCAGATTTTGGGACTCGCTGAAGATGAAATACAAGCCAAGTTCGGGCACATGCTGGAAGCCTTCAAGTATGGAGCGCCGCCGCACGGGGGGTCGGCGCCGGGCATTGACCGTTTGGTTATGCTTTTATGCAATGAACCGTCAATCCGCGAGGTTATCGCTTTTCCCAAGACCGGAGATGCCAGGGATTTGATGATGGGCGCGCCGTCTGAATTGCCAACCGAACAAATAGCGGAAGCCAACATTAATATAATTAATAAATAACAAAGAATAAAGAATAAAGTCTTAGTACTTAGTTATAGTCATAGTCAGCGACCGGCGGCCAGTGATAAGTGTCAAGAGGCTAGCCGCCAGATACTAGTTGTTAGATATTAGTCGCCAGTCGCAAGTTGCCAAATATTATATTCTAAATTCTGAATGGGTTTATCAGATGCTATGTATGAGAAATTATTAAAACCGTTGTTATTCAAGTTTGATCCGGAAGGGATGCATCATTTTTTTAATGCGGTTGGCAGGTTTCTCGGGAGCAATGGTTTGGCAAGATGGATTGTGAGGAAGATATGCCGGCCGATTGATGATCCAATTTTGTATACATCATTGGCAGAAATTCCTTTGGCTAATCCTTTGGGAGTTGGAGCGGGTTTTGATAAAGAAGGCCGGATAGTTAATATCCTTAAAGAAGTTGGTTTTGGTCACGTGGAAGTAGGCACAATTACCGGTCAAGCGAATAAGGGAAATGCCAGACCTCGTTTGTGGCGTTTGCCGGAGGATAACGCATTGATTGTGAATTACGGCTTGGTCAGCTCCGGCGCCGATGTTTGTGCGCAATTTTTCAATAAAGAAAAAAGCGATTGGCCGGTTCCGGTCGGTATTTCAGTTGCAAAGACAAATTTACCCGATTTGTCCGGTCAGCAAGGACTTGATGATATTATTCAGGCTTTTCAAAAAATGCAGCCTTTTGCAAATTATATAGTGGTGAATGTTTCTTGCCCCAATGTCGGCGACAGTTGTTTATATTGTGAAGATCGGGTTTTGTATAAAGAGTTATTAGCCCGTTTGCACGCGATTGGTCCGGCTAAGCCTGTTTATATAAAATTGTCTCCTGAATTAACAGAGGAGAGAATGCTGCAGATTTTACAGGACACAGAGCCTTATGTTTGGGTAAGAGGATTCGTGCTGACTAATTTGATGCATGGCCGAGATGGTTTAAAATCGCCGAAGCTGAATGATTCTATGCGGGGCGGTGCGTCGGGTCCGGGTTTGCGCAATAAAGCTGACCGGGTTTTGGCTTTTATGGCCAAGCATGGCCGGCCGCGGTTTGAGTTTATCGGCATAGGCGGGGTTGATTCGGTTGATGACTTGTATCGCAAAATTAAGCTGGGCGCTTCGGTTGTGCAGATTGTGACAGGACTTATATATCACGGGCCATTGTGGCCGTCGCAATTAATGCGCGAACTCTCCCGCAAGTTGAAAGAAGACGGCTATAAGAACGTGAATGAAGCAGTGGGGGCCGACTTATCGTAAATACCAATTACCAATTACCAAATAACAATTCTCGATTAAGGGTGAATGAATAATGCATAGCGCAAAATGCATAATGAAACAATGAAAGGATGAAAAAAAGAAATTGAGAGCTGTGATGTTGGGTGAGGGGTATAAAAAATCTCGCCGGAGGGCGAGTCAGTTGGGCGGGCAGTAGCCGGCGATGAGCATTTTACGGCGCTCCCGGGCTGTGGCGATTTTGTCGTAGAAAAGATGCAAGTTGCCGAAGCATGTGGGTTGATCATCCAAAAGAGAATAAAGGTGCAGTGTTGTTTCTTGCAAAATGATATGGTGCCAGCCCATGGCGGCTGAATTGATGCGAATTGACTCCCAAGTGATTTGTTGCGCTTGTTCGTCGGTCATTCGGGCCTCCCTTTTGAGGATGATTGGATAAATATCATTTTTTAGGAAAATTGTCAAGAATTAGCTTGATTCTCAAGATTAGCAGGATTAAATAGGATTGTTATTTTGGGTCAATTAGGCGTGTGCAGGAATTCTGGTCAAAAAGCATTAATTCTAGTATTATTAAGCGCATGGCATATCAGGTAAATATTGAGCATTTTGAAGGTCCTTTGGATCTTCTGCTTCAGCTCGTTGAACGCAATGAGCTGGAGATTTCGCAGATTTCACTGGCCAACGTGGCGCAGCAATTTGTGAATTACATGCAGAATTACAGCGTCCAGCCCGAGGAAATGGCTGATTTTTTGGTAGTCGCCTCAAAATTGATTTATTTGAAATCAAAATTATTAATGCCGGATTTTCAAGATGATGAAATGGATGAGGGCCCGGATTTGGAAACGCAATTGCGTCAGTACCAGATGTTTGTCGCCGCGGCGCGTGAAATTGATAAGATCTGGCAGTCAGGGTACAGGTCTTATTCGCGCAAGCCGTCAGCCAATACCCGCAGGGAAATTGAATTCGTGATACCGGCAAATGTTACTATAGAAATTTTGCAAGAAACCATGAAAAGGGTGATAGCCAGGATTGAGCCGATTTTAAGGCTGCCCAAAGCGGCTATTAAACGAGCTGTTTCTATTCAAGAAAGAATTCGCAGTTTATATAGAAAGGTGCAACAACATTCTAGGCTTACCTTTAAGCAGTTTATTACGGGCGTAAAATATAAGGATGAAGCCATTGTAGGTTTTTTGGCCGTGCTGGAACTTGTAAAGCAAAGATTCATATCCGTGGATCAGGGGGAGTTATTCGCGGAAATAAATATAAGCAAGCATCCTGATGCGCCGGAGAGAGATCCATTGGCTGAATCGTTTATTTAATTCAAATTTGAAATCTGGAATCTAGCGACTATCGACTAGTGACCAATGACCAAAGTTATCATATGAATTTAGATCAAAAGTTGGAAGCAATATTGTTTGCCGCCGGTAAACCGCTTAGCATCCGCAAGCTGGTTGAGCTTTCCGGGGCCGAGGCTGATGATGTCAGAGAGGCTTTGGGAGAATTATCGGAAAGATTGCAGAACGGCAGCGGTTTAATTTTACAGGAGTATGAAAACGATGTTGCTTTGGCAACAAATCCGGAAGCGGCCGAATATGTTAAAAAGGTGGTTAAAGATGAAACCATGGGAGAGTTGACCAAAGCTTCTTTAGAGGCTTTGACCATTTTGGCCTACCGCGGGCCCATGACTCGCCCGGAGTTGGAACAAATCCGCGGTGTGCAATCATCGATGATATTAAGAAATTTGATGATCAGGGGGCTGGCGGAGCAAAAAGAAGATCAAAGATTGGGTCAGCCGACATATGCTGTGACTTTTGATTTTTTAAAACATCTGGGATTAAAATCTGTCAGCGATTTACCCGATTATGAGAAATTGCGCGGGCATGCCGCTTTGTCGGATATGCTGGACCAGCTCAAAGAAGACAAGGAGGAAAATCAGGAAAATTCACAAACCGAGCAAGAAGATCTGAATGTATAGTTTATGATGGGTTATCTATTATCACTTTTGGCAGTAATGTCCATGGCGAAAGCGCCCTCGCCCGAGGCTGATCCGGTTTTTTTATATGGCGGGAATATTCCGATTGAATTTTCTTTGTTGAAAAATAATACGAAAGATTCGGAGAATGTCATTTTGCGGGCTGAACTGCCGGTCAAAAAAGATGCCAGGGATTTGGGCGTGGCGCATACCGGCCAGAGCGCTTTTGTGGCAGATGTAAAAAGCGCCGGAGTTTTGTATGCCCACAAACCTCATGATGTTCATTCAATCGCCAGTCTGACCAAGCTCATGACGGCGATGGTGGCGCTTGAGGCAAATGATAATCTTGAAGAGGAGATTGTTTTTGTTAAGGAGGATTTTGATCCGACGGTAAGATCGGAATTAAGAATTAACGATAATATTACAAGGGATCAGGTTTTGTCGGCTTTGCTGGTGGGTTCGGTAAACGAAGCGGCGAACGCATTGGCCCGAAACAGCGGAATGACGCGCGAGGAGTTTATCTTGCGCATGAATCAAAAAGCCAGGGAGATGGGTTTGCAATCTTTGGTTTTTACCGAACCAACGGGTTTGGATGCGGGCAATAAAGGCAACGCGGCCGATGTGGCGGGCTTGCTTACAGCTGCGATCAGGAATAAAGATATTTATGATCGTATGCAAAGTGATTTAATAATCATAACAACAAAGTTCGGCAGGCAATATAAAATTGATACGACGAATTTATTAAGAACCTCCTATTTGAATCAAGAACCTTACAGAATCATCGGAGCCAAAACAGGATCATTGCCCGCGGCCGGTTATTGTTTGGCGCAGGTTACGCAAAATGCGGATGGGAATCAAGTTGTTGCCGTGTTATTGGGCAGTGATAATCATTTTTCACGCTATCAGGATGTTAAGGCCCTTACGGCGTGGGCGTTTGATGCATATCGCTGGGAATAGCCAGTAATGTTGAAAGTCTTAACGTCATAACGCCATAATGGGCTAAAAGCTAAAGTTATGAGTAAAATTATTGGTATTGATTTACGGTGCCTGCCGACGGATGGTTTTACGGGATCGGGAGTGGCGCATGCCGCACGAGCTCTCTGCATGAGACTTGAAGAATCCCGAATTCTGAATTCTGAACTCAGATTTAGATTTTACGTTCCAAAAGGGGCGAGGTGGAAGTTGGGAGATATCGTTGAGCTGAAAAATCAAACCGGCGGAGCTTTAAGGTCAGCCATGGCAAAAAAGCCATGTGATTTGTTATTCGTGCCCGGAGGGTCAATTGCGCCGGGCATGAAGTGTCCGGCGGTTCCGTGGGTGCATGATTTGATTATTTTTGAACATCCCGAATGGTTTAATCAAAATTTTTTTCAAAGGAAATTAACCACTTATTTTTTTGCAAAAGGATTAAAAAAGGCGCCGATTGTTTTTGCGGTTTCTGAATATACAAAATCAAAAATTGTTGATCTGCTCAGGATCGATTCTGATATGATTGTCGTCACCGGAGAGGGAGGGGATCCTGCGCTTAGCGCGTTGAATAATGAACAAAGAACAAAGAATAAAGAAACGGCAAAAGATTTTTCTAAAAAGGAGTTTGATTTGAAAAGGCCTTTTATTTTGTGTTTGGGGACGGTGGAGCCGAGAAAAAATATCGTTATGTTAATTCGGGCTTGGAAATCCGTTAAGTCCAAATCCGTTACAGCGCCGGATCTGGTGGTTGCGGGTGCTGACGGCTGGAAGTACGATGATGTTATAAAAGAAATAAAGTCATTTAATGCGGCAGAGAATCAAGCGTTTCATAGATTGCGAACAGTTAACGATGATCAAAAACGCCAATTGCTTTTGGCTGCAGAATTGGTTGCCGTGCCATCTTTTGACGAAGGATTTGGATTAACCGCATTAGAGGCTATGCAGGCGGGAGCGCCGGTTGCGGTGAGTGATGCGGGGGCGCTGCCGGAAGTTACGGGGCGGGCCGGAATGCTTATAAATCCGCAAGATGATCAAGGATGGGCCGCGGCCATATCAACCTGCGCGAATGATGCTAAGGCTTGCGCGTTGCGCGCCAGACTGGGCTTGGAACAGTCTAAAAAGTGGACATGGGAGAAAGCGGCGGAGATTATGATTAAACACTTGCAAAAAATAGTTTAATTAGCTATTATCCACGGGTGAATAAGGCGGGGTAGCTCAGTTGGTTAGAGCGTGGGACTCATAAGCCCGAGGTCGTGGGTTCGATCCCCACCCCCGCTACCACAGAAAAAATCCCTACATGGGGATTTTTTCAATTACCAGATTTTGATAACCAAGATACAAAAGAACAATAAAAATATCGCTAAGTATTTGGCGGTTTTTGGTATAGAAAATGGGGATAATTTGGTGTTTATTTTTGCTTGAATTTATCGATATCTAAGCGAAATTACGTGTAACCAAGTGCTTGACAGTTTAGCCTTGACAAATTCTGATTTTTTGCTATATTGAAAGTATTGTTACTTGAAAGACGAGAGGCTGGAACATGTTGGCATCCAAAGCAAAGGCAAAGACCAATCTTTTCCCCATGAGCCGGATGTGGCTCAAGAAAAATCCGTTGGAAGCGCAAATTCTCAAGACAGGCGAGCTGGTCTGGGAGTGCGATGGATTCCGGGATGAAGAGAGTTATACGTATGTGCTTTTGACCGATGTTTTGCCCAGGTACCTGATTCATGATTTGGAGGACTGTTCGGTATCTTTCCGGCAGGGTCCGGTTGTGAATCAGGATTTGAAAACGGGTGTTCCATTCAAATTGTTTTTGGAAGATGAAAATGCCACCAACATGCTGTCCTTTATCAGGGATAGCGGCCGCCGGCAGTTGACCTTTCCCAAGAGCAAGAAGTTTATGATACCCCGCGGTGTCAGATTCATGGATCTGCGTTTTGAAGGTTGCGATTATTCCGGTCAGCGGATTATCATGCACGTTTTCAGTGTGCCGATCGTGATGGATAACCGTTTGGTTGCCATGCCGCCGCGCCGTCCGGGAAATATCGTTTTGCCAACCCCTCGTCAATATGACAAAGCCATGTAAGCGCAATATGGGCTTTGTCTTTTATCTTTTCGACAGCCTCCGCTGTCTTTTTTTGTAACTCGATGTTCAGGATTAGCAGGATTATTATTTGATAGACTCTAGATTCTAGATACTAGAACTCTGTTCGCAAAACTCGCAACGTAAAACGCGAATCGTTAGACGATACACGACACACGATGCGCGTAATACGATACACGACACACGATGCGCGATACACGATTTTAGTAGCTAGATATAAAAAAGTACTGCGCTCCCACGAAAGGGCTTCCGCCCTCTCGTGAACTCACCCCGGCAACAGTGGGGAAACATGCTTCACTTGTTTCCCCAAACCCCTTCAATGGTTCAAGTCCACCCTGTTTTTTTACATAAAAAAGAACTCCCTTTCGGGAGCTCCTTGGTTGCGGGGGTGGGACTTGAACCCACGACCTCCAGGTTATGGGCCTGGCGAGCTGCCAACTGCTCTACCCCGCGATACTTAAATAACAAATAACAAATAATAAATAATAAAGAATGAAGTCTTAGTACTTAGTCCTAGTCCTAGTCCTAGTCCTAGTTCTAGTCATAGTGACTATATACTAGATACTAGTTGCTAGATATTAGTTATCTGGAGGTAGGAGTAGTATAGTTTGGCGGGCGGCATTTGTCAAGGTTTTGTCCTCATTTAGCCCAAAAATGGGTTAATATCAGGCCTTGTTTTTTATATGCAAATTGCGTAAAATGTTGGCGACGAATATGGCTCGCATTATTGGAATCGTGAATCAAAAAGGCGGGGTAGGAAAAACTACCACGGCTGTAAATTTGGGCGCTTATTTGGCGGAGCATGGGAAGTTTGTTTTGATTGTGGATTTGGATCCGCAAACCAATGCGTCTTCGGGAATCGGGATCGACCAGCAAAATATTGAACGTTGTGTTTACGAGGCGATGCTCGGCAAGGTAAGGATGAGCGATATTGTTCAGCCGACCATGCATCATACGCTTAGAGTTGCTCCGGCAATGTCATCGTTAGCGGGATTGAATGCGGAATTGCCGAATATGGAAAGAAAGGAATGGAAATTATACGATGCTTTGCTGGAAGTAAGGAATGATTATGATTATATTTTAATAGACTGTCCGCCAACGCTGGGTTATATCACTTTGAACGGCATTGTGGCATCTGATGAAATACTGATTCCGGTTCAAGCAGAATATTTCGCATTGGAGGGTTTGGCTGATTTATTGCAAACATTGCAATTGGTAAAAGACCGTATCAGGCCGGACATAGAAATTTTGGGAGCGGTTTTAACAATGTATGACAAGCGCTGCAAACTTTCCAATGATGTTTTGCAGGAACTTTATAAATATTTTCCCAATAATATTTTCCGTTCAGTGATTCCGCGCAGTGTGCGTTTGGCCGAAGCGCCGTCTTTTGGCAGATCTATAGCGGCATTTGATACGTCTAATCCGGGAGCCAAGGCATATGAAAGACTGGCCCGGGAAATTATCGGCAGTGAAACAATGGCAAGAAATTCAATATGATGATTCGTAAACAATCCGGGTTGGGGCGGGGATTGGGCGCCTTGATACCGCAAAAAACAAATCCAGTCTTAAAGTCTGATATTACTGAAGGCTATTTATCGGATACACATGAAGATACACAGGAGCAAGGAGGTTTTGCAAGGATTTATCAGATTCCGATAGAAAAGATAGTTCCAAACAGCAAGCAGCCGCGTTTGCATTTTGACCATGCCGGCCTGGAAGATTTGGTGGCGTCTATTAAAGAGCATGGTATTTTGCAGCCGCTGATTGTAGTTAAAGAATCAGAAAACCGCTATGAGCTGATAGCCGGCGAAAGAAGATTGCGCGCCGCCAAGATTGCAGAATTTCAAACTGTGCCGGCCATAATCAGGGATGCCAATGAACAGGAAAAATTGGAATTGGCCATCATAGAAAATGTTCAAAGACGGGATTTGAATCCAATAGAAGAAGCGAGGGCGTATATTCAGTTAAAAGATGAGTTTGGTTTAACGCAGGAGCAGATCGGCGAAAGAGTCGGCAAGAGCCGTCCGCAAGTTGCAAATATTATTCGTTTGCTGGAATTGGAGCCGGAAATTCAAGAAGCATTGGCCATGGGCAAAATATCACAGTCAAATGGCAGAACTCTGCTGGCTATCACCGATCGTCAGGAGAGGAAAAACTTGTTCAACAACATGCTGGCCGGTAACTTCACGGTCCGTCAGGCGGAGGCAAAGATTCCGGCGGTAAGAAGAAGGCCCAAAGTTATTGATCCCAATCTATTAGAGTTGGAAGCCAAATTGCGCGTTTATTTTGGGGGCAGGGTGTCTGTGAAACGGAGACCTCAAGGCGACGGGGAGATCAGGGTTGAGTTTAATTCGGATGAGGATTTGCAGAGGATATTGGATAAGATAACAAATAACCAATAAATTCCAAGAATACAAATTTCAAGAAACAAACAAGACTTAAATTACAATTACCAATGAGCAATCCATCCGTTTGAAATTTGAAATTTATTTATTGATATTTGTTTGGAGATTGGAGTTTGGTTATTGGGACTTACTTTTTCCGTATAGCGGAAGGCAAAACATCTTGCAGCCAGTTTTTTATTCCGGCGCGGGCATATTGCCGGATTTTTGATTTGGCATGGCGGGTTTTGGTGAATTTTAACCAATCCGGGCTCGGGCCTTTGCGTTTTTTGTCAGTAATGATTTCAACGATATCGCCGCTTTTCAGAGGCTGGTCCAGGGGATGTATAGCATCATTTACTTTGGCTGCGGTGCAAGTATTGCCGATATCGGTGTGAATGTGATAAGCGAAATCAATGGGGGTGGAGTCTTCGGGCAGATCGATAACATCACCCTTGGGAGTGTAAACAAAAATACGGTCATGAAAAGCATCAAGTTTAAGCTCCTCCAAGGAATCCAGGAAAGCATTGTTTTTAATATTACTTTGCACTTTGGCCAGCTGATCCATCCATTCCAATTCATGTTCGCTCAGAATTTGCTGGATGCGCTCTTTGCCGACTTGCTGCATTTTACGGTCATCATAAGCCCAGTGCGAGGCAATACCGAATTCCGCGGCTTCGTGCATATCATTGGTACGGAATTGGAATTCCATGATTGTGCCGCGGTCATAAAAAACAGTGGTATGCAACGATTGGTAGCCGTTGGGTTTGGGCTGGGAAATATAATCCTTGATGCGTCCTTTTAAAGGAGTCCATTTGCTATGGATAACCCCCAATGCGGCATAGCAATCCGCAGTATTGGCAAGTATGCAACGTACAGCGGTAAGGTCATAAATTTTGCCGATATCTCTGCCATGGCGTAAAAGTTTTTTATACAAAGAATAAAGATGCTTTTGCCGGCCGTGGACATCTACAAAATCTATTTGCATTTTGCGCAATTCTTCTTTGGTTTGTTCGATGACGTGTTCGATCTGCGTGTGCTGCAGCTGGGCGGATTTGGTTGCTATATCCAATGTCCAGGCATATTCTTTGGGCATGACCCATCTGAAAGCCGCGTCTTCCAATTTTCCTTTGATATCACCCATGCCCAGGCGGTTGGCGATGGGCGCGTAAATTTCCAGACTTTCCAAGGCGATGCGGTAAGCTTTTTTTTGCGGAATGCAATCCAGTGTTTGCAAATTATGCAAGCGGTCGGCGAATTTGATAATTATAACGCGCACATCGTTGGCCATGGCAATAAACATTTTCCGCAGATTTTCAATATAGCGTTCCACGCCGCGGTATTTTATTTTTCCGACTTTGCAAATCCCATTGACCATGTTGGCGATATCCTCGCCGAACTCTTCTTTTATTTGGTCTAAAGATACGGGCGTATCTTCGGCAACGTCATGTAATAATCCGGCGGCAATAATATTATCCGTCACATGCATTTCCGCCAGATTCATAGCCGTGTGTAAAGGATGGTTGATGTAAGGAATGCCGCTCATTCTAAGCTGGCCTTTATGGGCTTTTTCAGCAAAAGCATAGGCACGTTCAAGAAGACCCACATCTGCGTCGGGCCTAATGGTTTTTACTTTTTTTATCAGATCGTCTATGGAAATTTCGCTTTCGTTCATGGATTAAAGATAGAGAGAATGCGGGAAAAATGCAAGGCCGACCCTCACCCCCAGCCCCTCTCCCGCTCTACCACTTCGCATAAAGCTTCGTGGCACAGGGCAAGAGAGGGGTGCATACGGCAGTAAAGCAAAACCCCGCGATAACCGAGTGGGGTTTTGCGGGGTTAGTGTCGCGGGGTGAGAGGCGTGCTATGCGAGGCGCACGCCTTTGGCTTCTTTTTTGAAGCCGGATTGCCGGCCCGAGGTATTCTCACGATCCTCGAGCTCCTCGTAGTACACGGTTTCACCGGCCTCGAGGTAAGCGCGGCGCGAGTTCGGCCGCGTGACTTTGCTCCAGTGCACCGAGGCTTCGCCTTCGACGGTTTGGAGCATGCCGAGCTGCATGACCTGGGAGTACCAGATCACCACGGCTGTGCCGGGTTCGAGCTCGGGCTCGGGCTTGGCCTTGGCTTTGGGCTCGGTCATGTCCCGAACCGGGGGCAGGGCCTCGAAATCTTCCTCGCTGATGTTCTCGTTGAGGAAACTGACGAGCGCCGGCCATTCTTGCTCCCAGCGCGGGCAGACCATGTCGTCGCCGCTGCGGAAGCAGCGGAACGGCTCGTACATCACTTCCGTGACTACGAAGAACTTGCCGTTCTGCGAGACGACGCCCACGGCCAGGTGCTGGAACCAGCCGTCGCCCAGGTTTTCGACCAACCGCAAGCAGTTGGCCGGGTACTTGGACGTGTAGGTCTCGACCCGCGTGTTTTGCGCGGGGCGGATCGGGACGGTGAGGCGGTGCACGGCCGTACCGGCCGGCAGCCGTTTCTGCGGATCCACCTTGCCGCTGATGTCATGCAGCGGGCGGATGTCCCGGTTGGGGAAGAGGCCGAATGCCAGCATGTTGGAGCCGGGTTCGACCTGCACTTCGATCTGGACATCGTCGCTGATCGTGTCGCCCAGATAGCCGTCCGGATCGACGAGTAGAGTCTGCTTGCTGCGGTTGTTGCGGATGACGATTTGCAGTCCGTTGAGCTTAGACATGTTTTTCCTCCAAATCTCTCTACATCTCCCTTACTCAGGGGAGACTTGTTTCCGGCGGTCAGGCCGGGTTTAACTCCCTCTAAATCTCCCTTTTAATCCAAGAGGGAGACTTGATCCGTCAGTGTTTTGGGCTAAGATTTAACCATCCCTCTGTTCAAGAGGGGTTTTGTATTGCGAAAGAACGTGTAAATATAGCAGAAAATGAGGAAAATGTCAATACCCTCACCACTCCGATTTATATCGGAGACCCTCTTCCCGTAAACGGGAGAAGGGGGTGCAATGGTTGACAAAATGGGAAAATTGTGCTATATTAAGCTGTTTAATTTAATAATTAAGTATTTTAGTCATTTATATATAAATGCTATAATAAGGAGGATATGAGAAATCAAGAACAAGCTTTAAGGCAAATTAAAACGCCAGAGCAAGGACCGCCCATGCAAGAGGCGGCTGTTGAAGTACAAGGCGCGTCTGTAGAAGACGTGAATAAGGCTTTTGCAGATATGTCCGGTGGATATGAGAATTTGGTACAGACGCCGGTTGAAGGCATGGAACCCGATGTTGTGGCCAAGGTTAAATCCATTGATGAAAAAGCTGATGCAAAGTTAATGGAAGTAAAAGTGCAAGCTGAAGATCAAATAAATAAAGTCAGCGGGGAACCGCAATTACCGTTAGAAGATAATTCGAATTTGAAGCAGCTTTTTGCGCAGGAACCGACTTTAAAAGAATACCGGCCACCGTCAGGAGATTACCGGGGCGCTCCTCCGGATATTGAAGTTGCTACCGCAGAAGTTACTCCTTCGGTCAGAGAAGCTGTTCAGGCGGAAGGCACTGATATTGAAGTTGGCGAAACGGAAACGACGCCGTCAGTAAGAGAAGCGGTGCGTACAGAAGCTATTGAGAAACAAGAAGCGGAGTTAGCGAATCTAGAAAAAGGCTGGCAGCAAGCGGCTGATGTTGTTGAACAAGAGCAAGAGTTGCAAGCTTTGGAAAAAGGCTGGGAACAGGCCGGCCGCGCAACAGAGCAAGAAAGAGATTTACGGGCATTGGAGCAAGGCTGGGATGAGATAGCGGAAAAAATTCAGCCGGCATCCGAAGTTAAAACATTGGCAGGCATACAGCCGGCCGAAGCGGTGCCGGAGACGGTTACAGAAGCTCCGCCGACTTTTGTTGAAGCGGCTCCGCCCAGCGCAGAGTTTACTTTGGTTGGCATGCCGCAAGAAGTTCCTACATTGAAAGATTTGGTAAGTGATGAAGCTGTTGCCGAAACACTTCGAGCCAGACGCGGCATGGAGCTGACTTTGGCTGGTACGCCTCATGAAGTTCCGACGGCCAAAGCGGGACCTCCAAGCGAAGTACAAACCATGATGGGAATGCCGAAAGAAATACCGACCGTAACTTCAGCAGAAGCTCCTCCGACTTTGAAAAGCCCCAGAGAAGACGCGGAACCGGCAACGATACGAGAGGGAGCGGCGGCACGGGTTGCTTTAGAAAGCGAGGCACCGACTTTGGATATGTCACCGACAGCGGTTGAATCTGAACCCCTGACAGCGGCAGAAGCTCCGCCGACTTTTGTTGAAGCGGCTCCGCCGACAATAGCTGAAGCACCGCCAACATTCCGCGAGGAAGCGCCGCCAACATTGGAAACAGTTGCGCCAACTGTCAGGGAAGCTGATGTCAGGACTCTTGATATGCCTGCGGAAAAAGCGCCGACTATCTCCGCGGCACCAAGCCCGGAGGCTTTGGCGGGAGCTGCTGCCGGAGCGGTTGCCATGGAAGCCATGATCAAAGGCGAAACTTTGCGCATGAGCGACATGGAGGAAGTGGAGATAGCTGTAAATAAACGCGATGAAATCAGATCGTTAATGGGCGATGAATGGACTGATTTATATTCGGCGCCGGATTTTGGCAAAGATGAATGGGAATTTCTGGATGAAGATGAAAAGAAGAGGATGCAGGAATTGAATATTGAAGGATTGGATTTGGATATTGAATTGGCCGGTTTGACTCAAGAAATCAGAGCTTTGGATAGAGAGATGAGAGATAAATACGGCGAACAGGCCGATGTCAGCCTCCGCGCTAAACGCGAGAGAGAGATGAGGATGAAGGAGATTGCCAATGAGGCCAAATTAAGGGAGATCACCAAAGTTGAGGCATTGTTAAAGCGTAATAAGCAGGAATTAAAATCCTTGCAAGAAATTGCACGCCAGCGCAAGGCTGAGTCGGAAAAATACGCCGGTATGACAGAGGAGCAAGTTGAGGCGGCGGTAAAAGATAAGACGCAAGAAGAAATCGCCAAAAAGCCCGGATTGGTAAAAAGAATGGGTAAGTGGGGCGGTAAAAAAACATGGGCGATTGTCGGAGGCGGGTTGGTGACGGGGGCGTTTTTAATCGGCAGATTAATCAATAATGTTCCCTGGATGATGAAAAAGCTGGAAGGCGCTTTAACTTTTTTAGATCGCGTTGTTAAAGGCGATGGCTGGAATGCGCTTAAAGAAGCGGCGAAAATGGCGGAAAAGAAGGTTGATGAGAAGATAGAAGGAAAGAAATCTAAAGAAACAGATTCTGAATTTAGACTTTAAACTTGAGACTCTAGAACTCTGTTCGCAAAACTCGCAACGTAAAACGCGAATCGTCAGACGATACACGATACACGATACACGATACAAGTAATGCGATTCGCGATACACGATATACGATACAAGTAATGCGATTCGCGATACACGATACACAATGCTAGTTGCTAGACTGAAAGTCACGTTAACGCGTATTCCCGTTGACCAGTGATCCAGAGCCAACTCGTGATAACGGTTGAACGGTTAAACTGGAGCACGTAAAAAAAACAGCCCGTGCGGGCTTGTTTTTTACTCCATTTCAATTGATTTTTTGAATTTACAGCTTTCCTCCGGGCAATAAATGTTTTTACCTTTTTTGACTGTGGTAGGATAATTGCAGGAGGGGCAGGGCTCGCCGGTGGGTTTATCCCAAAAGGCTTGGTCGCAATTCGGATATTGATTACAGGAATAGAATACTTTGCCTTTTTTGGATTTACGCTCCAGGATTATGCCTTTTTGGCATTTGGGGCAGGTTATTTGATTGCCGTTTTGATCCAACGCCGGGACTTCGATGCCTTCTATGGTTTTACATTCAGGATATTTTGAGCAAGCCAGGAAAGGGCCGTAACGGCCGACTTTTTTAACCATGGGAGCTCCGCATTTTGGACATTTTTTATCTGTCGGTTCGGGCGCCGGCGGAGCTTCGCCTCCTTCCATGGGCTTGGTATTTTTGCATTCGGGATAGCCGGAGCAAGCCAGGAATTTTCCGAACCGGCCGCGTTTTACGGTCATGGGTTTGCCGCATTTTTCGCAGACTTCACCTTCAGCTTCTTTTTCCGCGGCTTGATTGAGTTCAGCGTCTTGTTTTTCCAAGCCGGCATGGAAAGGGCTGTAAAAAGCCTGGATTAACGGCCGCCAGTTCATGGTGCCTTCGGCAATATGGTCAAGGCTTGATTCCATGCGGGCCGTGAATTCTATATCCACAATATCAGGAAAGCGTTTCATTAGCAGATTGTTAACATCAAAAGCAATCGGTTGCGGAGCAAGCCTTTTTTTATCGTCACGTTCCACATAACCGCGATCTATAATGGTTGATATGGTTGATGCATAAGTGCTGGGGCGGCCAATGCCGTTTTCTTCCAGAGCTTTAACCAAGGTCGCGTCGCTGTAACGCGCCGGGGGTTCGGTGAAGTGCTGGGTGCCTTTTACTTCTTTAAGATCAAGTTTTTCGTTCTTATCCACTTGGGGCAGGAGTTTGTCTTTTTCTTGGTCCGGATAGAGTTTCAGATAGCCGGGAGAAACAACTTGCTGGCCGGTTGCGCGGAAAATATACTGACCTCCGCCAATATCAATGCGGGTGGCATTTAAAATAGCATCCTGCATTTGGGTGGCCACCGCGCGCTGCCAAATAAGAGTATAAAGTTTGAGCATGTTTTTATCCAAATAGGACTCAAGGTTTTCCGGAGTATTGTTGGGGTCGGTGGGACGGATGGCCTCGTGGGCTTCTTGCGCGCCTTTGGATTTGGTTTTATAAGTCCTCGGTTTTTCGAGAATTTCTTTATCGCCAAAGGCCGATTTGATATAGGCGCTTGCTTCTTCGATGAATTTGGAAGCAAGGTTGACGCTGTCGGTACGCATGTAGGTGATTAAACCTACGGATCCTTTAGAGCCTATTTCCTGGCCTTCGTAAAGTTTTTGCGCCAAGGTCATGGTTTGTTTGGCGGAAAATCCCAAACGGTTATTGGCTTCTTGCTGAAGAGAGGAAGTGGTAAACGGCGGCGGCGGTGATTTCTTTTTTTGCTTTTGTTCAATGTCTGCAATTTGCCAAGTTTGTTTTTGGCATTCTTTAACGATCTTATCGGCTTCGGATTTGTTTTTAATCGCCATCTTGTCTAAAGATTTACCGTCGATGCTTTGAAGTTTGGTTTCGATTTCATGACTCTTCGAGGTTGTAAAAGCCCCTTCGATTGACCAATATTCTTCGGGTTTGAAGTTATTGATAATATCTTCGCGTTCAACAATTAATCGCACAGCTACCGATTGCACGCGCCCGGCCGAGAGGCCGCGTTTCATGTGGCGCCATAAAAACGGTGAGAGTTCATAGCCGACAAGACGATCTAAAATACGGCGTGCCTGCTGGGCGTCAACGAGCTTCATGTCCAGAGGGCGCGGATTTTTTAATGCTTCTTCGATGGCATCTTTGGTAATTTCATGAAAAGTGATGCGCTGAAGTTTTTCCGGATTTTGTTCTAAAATATTGGCTAAGTGCCAGCTGATGGCCTCGCCTTCGCGGTCTTCGTCAGTTGCGAAGTATATGGTTTTGGCATTTTTTGCCAAGTCGGTGATTTCTTTGACTTTGGCTTTATGATCGCGGGGGATAATGTATTGCGGTTCGAAGTCTTTTTCAACATCTACACCGAGTTTGGATTTGGGCAGATCGCGGATATGGCCCATGGAGGCGACTACTCTATAATCTTTGCCTAAAAAACGGGTAATGGTTTTGGCTTTGGTCGGCGACTCAACGATGACTAAATTCATAAGATAATGAAAGGAAGATATCAAAGAATTATCCCTGCATCAAGGGTGCAAGGATTATTTGGCTGGATTAAGCTTAAAAATTGCTTATGTTTTAATAAAAAGAGCAGTGAGCTCTTTATATATTATATATAGTTTTACACAGGCGGAACGTAGCGATTTAAATATTTTGATTTTGATCCAAGAGCAGGGATTTTCCGATCTGCGTGCATTGGTATTGGTTGACATTTGCCTGATCCAGCGCTCCCAATAATTCCAAATTGACGCAGGTGGAAATTACAAAAGAGCTGGGCAAATCACAGAGACGCGCTATGTCATCAATGTGGGTGGCTGTACGGCAGAGGTCAAGGATCTTTTTTTCGTCAGGCGTGAGATTTCGATTAATCGAGGCCGGTTGCTGGTGGTTTGGTTCTTTTTTTAAGATATCAGAAGCTTGCGTGCAAATGCTAGCGCCCTGACTGATGAGCTCGTTTGTTCCTTCGGATCCGGCCGAAAAGATGGAGCCGGGGACTGCGTAAACATCGCGGTTTTCTTCCAGCGCGTATTTGGCCGTGATGACTGATCCGGAGTCTTTGCCGGCTTCAATGACTACTGTGGCTTGGCAAAGGGCGGCAATCAATCTGTTCCGTTGCGGAAAATGGTGTTTAAGTCCGGGTGTGTTGGGCGGGTATTCGCTGATGATCGTGCCTTGGGAAAGCAGGATTTGTTCGGCCAAAGAGCTGTGCGCTTGCGGGTAAATAGAGTTTTTATCCAGTCCGGAACCAAGAACCGCTACCGTGTGTCCGCCGGCCTCGATACAGCTTTTATGGGCCTGCCCGTCAACTCCCAGAGCCATGCCAGAGACTATACCGGCGCCGGATTTGACCAAATCTTGAACCAAGGTTTTTGTTACTCTTTCGCCGTAAGGGCTCATTTTACGCGTGCCTACAAGCGCTATCCACGGTCTTATGTCCAATGCCGGACCGCGCCAGAACAAAGCGGCCGGCGGAGCGGAGGATTGATTAAAAATGGCAGGATAGGTTTTATCCCATGGAAGGATAAAATCTATATCCGATTCAAATATTTTTTGTTTGAATGTTTCGAGATCTTGATTTTTGCGCCAAATAAAAAAATCTTTAATAATATCAGGCCTTAAACCGGCGGAAATCATTTCATCTTCCGAGGCACGCCAGGCATTTTGCCCGCCGTTTTGGCCAAAATAGTTTTGCAGTTTTTTCAGGCTGACCGGGCCGATTTTTTCATGCCAGGCACAGCCAAGATACCCGGATCGGGACGCATCCCAAGGGCTATTGACAGATTCGGGGTTTTTTTGGTAAGACATGGCTGATAAATGCCGTTTAAGTCTGCTTGCGGACGGTTGTCTCGGGAGCGCCCCTCCAATCCCGCGCCATCCGCTTTCGTAAGCAGATTTAAGCGGTTTTTTTAGTAACTTTTTTATAAGCATTCCAAGCATTCATGGCCCAGTCGATGTCATGCGCGGCCCATTCGATTACAGCTGACGCGGCTTTGGGCAGGATATTCTGAATGAGCTTGTTTTGCTGAATAGATGGTTTTTTTAAGACCCAATTTTTGATTTCATATTTTTTATTTGCCGGGCGTCCTATGCCGATTCTTAGCCGTGATAACTTTTCATCAGGGAAATTTTCAATAATGGATTCCAGGCCATGATGCCCGGCCGGATTGCCGCCAGAGGCAAAGGCAAAAGTTCCGGGTTCCAGGTCCAGATCATCCTGTATGATTAAAATATTTTTTGGCGGGATTTTATAATATGAGGCCAATGTTTGAGCTGACCGGCCGCTTAAGTTCATAAAAGTCTGCGGCTTAGCAAGAATGATTTGATCATCGTCAATGATGACTTTTGCTATTTCGGCTTTGGATTTTGAGTCTTTCGTCCAGTCGATTTTTAAATCAGCCGCTATTTTGTTTAAAACCCAAAAACCGGCATTGTGCCGAGTTTCTAGATATTCATTGCCGGGATTACCGAGGCCGACGATTAATTTCATAACATTAATTTAACACTTACATCTTATAAATGACAAGAGTGTTAAATTGAAATCTAGATTCTAAAATCTGAAATCTGGCAGTTTAGTATCGGAAGCCTTTGCGGCCCATGGGGCGTTTGCGGCGGTTGGGGCCGGGTTTGATTTCCATGGGCGTGGGATCAAACTGGGTTTTGATGATCATGGGCGTGCCTTGGAAGCCGAATTTTTTACGCAGTTGATTTTCTACAAAACTGATCCAGGCTTTTTGCAAAGGATTTTGATTGCCGCGGATTTTGATAACAAAAGCCGGGGGGTCGGTATGCGTCTGGATAATTTCATGAATGTATGGAGCTTTATTGCCGGCGGCTACTTTGGGGGATTGCAGAGCAATGATCTTTTTTAAAAATTTACTTAATGCATTATCCGAAACAATACGATTCCTCTCTTCCTTGATTTTAAAGGCAGTATTTAAAATTTCATTTACGCGCTGCTTATTTTTCGCGGATGTAAAGATGATCGGGGACCAGGCCAAAAAAGGCAAAGCGGAACGGATTTGAGCCTCGAATTCGTTGGCGGTTTTTGTGGTTTTATCTTTGACCAAATCCCATTTATTGGCCACTATAATCAGACCTTTATGGGCATCTTCCAATAAACCGGCAAGGTGTTTATCTTGTTTACGCGGATCCTCGGTGGCGTCCACTACCAAGACTGCGACATCAGCGCGTTTTAAGGCCTCGCGGTTTCTATCTATGGCTTCGTGTTCGAGCTTGCTGGTTATATTAGAGCGTTTGCGCATACCGGCCGTATCGATCAGGGTTACCGGTTGATCCTGCCAGGTTATTTGGGTATCCAGCGGCTCGCGGGTTGTATGGGCAATGGGACTTACGATAGACCGTTCGTGCCCGACGATCGCGTTTACGATTGAAGATTTGCCGACATTGGGCCGCCCCATGATTACGATTTTTAAAGATTTTTTCTCTTCCGGTACTGCCGGGGATTTTTTAATTTTATGAAGATTGGTAAAAATTTGATCCAAAAGATCACCGACTCCGCGGCCGCTTGAGGCGCTGATTGTAATCGGTTCGCCAAAGCCCAGCTTCCACATACCGCTTTCAAGCGACTGGCCCAGATGGGTTTTGGAGTCAACTTTGTTCGCAATCAATAGAATGTTATTGTTGGATTTTTTAATTTCTTTAGCCAGTTCAATATCTTGAGGCAAGACACCGCTTTTGGCGTCGATTAAAAACAATACCATATCGGCTTCTTGAACTGCGGATAAGGCTTGTTTTTTTATTCCGGATTCGATGATATCGTTTTTGTCAGTGTCCATACCGCCCGTGTCGATAACTTCAATCACTGCTCCGCGCCAAAGGCAGGGGGCATAGTTTTTATCTCTGGTTGTACCCGGGGAAGCGGAAATGATGGCCTTGCCGGATTCGGTGAGGCGGTTCCAAAGGGTTGATTTGCCAACATTGGCGCGGCCGACGATTGCTACTTTGGGCGGTTTATTGATTTTGGGCATAATAGGGCTGGATCAAACCAAGGCTTGATTCCCCCAGAATAATAAGAAAATCCGTATTTGTCGATGCTACGCTTTCTTTGGCCAGATCTTCGGTAATTATCTCCAGACCTTCGTCAGTATTTTTTGGCACAGCGGTAAATACGTCAGCGTCGATGATTTTTTTTAACCGGACAAGTTCTTCGGCTTTTTTGCCGCCCGTTAAGTCATAAACGACACTTCTTTCATAACCTCGGTGTTTGGCGTTGTCGATTTTGGGTACTTTATAACCCAGTTGTTTTAATTGCTGTGAAACGCGGAAGGCATAACCTTCGTAATTGGTGCCGTTTTTCAGTTCAACCGTAACTTCGGCGATTGGCTTGAGCTGTTTTTGTTCTTCCTCTTTGCTGATAAAAGGATTTGCGGCAATGGTGCGGATTTCCGACCAGTCGGGTTTTTTGGGGAAGAGCATGTATTCGCCGTTTACATTGGCGGGAACCAGCTCGCCATCGGGAGCATCGGTTAAAACACGGTTTGTAAGATTGTTCTGGTCGAAATTGGATATGAGAGGCGCAAAAGCAACCATATCCCAAGCCGACAAATCGGTTTGAATATTTTCAGACACCACATTATAAAGCTCGCTCATTTTTTTGGGATTGGCCAAGGTTCCCATGGATAAAAGTTTGTCGCGGATAGCCTGAATAACGATTTGCTGGCGTCTTGAGCGCGCAAAATCCGAACCCTCGCCATTATTGCCATGACGGGATCTGACGTATTCTAAGGCTTTGGCACCATCCAAATGTGCGGGGCCTTGATCAAAGCTGATCGTGCGCCATTTGTGATTGGGAGCGGGATAAGATGTGTCAACAAAACTTTTTTCAACAATGATATCGATTCCACCCAAGGCATCAATGAATTTGGCGAAGCCGTCAAAATCCACCCGAATAACATGGTCTATGCGGACATTTAGCAGTTTGCTAATGGCATCGGCTGTGCGTTTAGCGCCTTCGCCGGGGTAGTTCATTTCATTGAAAGCGTTCAGGTTATTGATCTTGCGGAATTGCCCGTCGCCCATGGGGTAAGCCAGATCGCGCGGTATGGAGAGCATGGCGAATTTTTCGTTTTTTGTATCCACTGAAGCTAAAATAATGGTATCGGAAAGGTTGGCTCCATCGTGGCCGGGACCACCTACACCCAAAAAGAGTATGTTGATACGGTCATCCGCGTTTTTAGTTAAAGCATTCAAACCGCCATTATTTTCACCGCCAAAGGCAAAGCGTTTGAATTCGGAAATTACAGGCAAAGAAGTCAGGCCGGAAAATACACTGGTTCCATGGCTGGCGGCTTTATATGACGCGGCCGCGCCCACGGTTGCCAAGATACCGACGAGAAAAGCAAAAAAAACCGCGATGATTGCAGTTTTTTTTCTGGCTGCGCGGTCTGATGAGTTCTGTAAAAAATCAACGTTAATGTTTTGGGAGAACATGTGAATAAGATAAAGATATCAAAGAATCGGGAAAGACTCAAGACGCTAGACTCTAGATACTGGATACGAAATACGAAATACCAAATACGAAATACCAAATACCAAAAATACGAATGGCGTAATTTATGGTTCGGGAATGGTTGTGGATTATTATCATCTTAAAATTGCGATTTTGTGCTATAATATCCACAAAACATGAATATGAGGAGGCTGACTTTCTTTAAAAGCCAAGGGAAGGGCTCGCTTAGGAGTTTTTTTAGTAAAAATTTGTTAGGAAATGCCGAGGTGTCCGCGCAGGAAGATGAAATTCAGAAATACAGAAATAAGAGAAGAAAAGCAATTTTAATCGCTTCATGTTTGGTCGCCGTATTGGGAGTTGCTTTGTTGGCGCATGGAGCTTACGCGCAATCCGAAGGCAGCAAGGCATTGAATTTGGCAGTCAATTGGGTGCTGGGAATAGCGGCCAAAGTATTCATTTGGCTCATGGAAATGCTGGGCCGTTTGGTTTTGGTTTCTGTAAGGTTTTTGGTTTCAGTTGTTCAGTATAATAATTTCGTTAAAGCCGTACCTGTGCAGATAGGCTGGCCTTTGTTTAGAGATACGATCAATATGTTTTTTATTATTGTCGTGCTAGTATCGGCTTTTGCGACAATAATCGGGTATCCTGAAGATTTGAGGTATAAAAAAGTATTGCCGAAATTGCTTTTGATGGCGGTGTTGATTAATTTTTCCAAAACACTCATCGGTTTAATGATAGATTTTTCGCAAGTAATCGTTTTGACTTTCGTGAATGGTTTTAAGCAGATAGCGGGAAGCAATATTATTAATGCCTTGAATATAGGCAAGATAATGAAAATTAACGATTCATTTGGACAGGTTAAGCAAGACGGCAATGAATTGACGGTAGAGCTTTACGGAAATCCGGGCATGGAAGCCCAGCCCTTCAGCATGATGAATATCTTGATAGCGGCTATTTTTGGTTGTTGGATCTTGGCGATTACGCTGACTTTGCTGTTAATCATGATTATTTTCTTTTTGGGGCGCGTAATCATTTTGTGGTTTTTATTAATCACATCGCCGGCGGCATTTTTTGTATGGGCTTTACCGGGAAAATTGCAGGCAGGCATGAGCCAGTTTAGCAGTGAGTGGTGGAAAAGGCTTTCTGCCGCATTGGTTGGGGGTCCGGTGATGGCGTTTTTCTTATGGCTCGCTTTGGCCATGGGCCAGCAAGGCGGAAATTTGGTTGGTCCGGGCGGGTTGTACGATACATCCGAAGAATCCAGCGAACTTTCAACGCAGCAACAGCAGGCAACCGGTAATGGCATGGTAGTCGTGACCGAATTCGGTGATCCGAAAATATATGCCAATTTTGTAATAATGGTGGCTTTTTTATTGATCGGCGTGCAAACCGCCATTCAGTTTTCACAACAAGCCGCTCCGCAGCTCGGCAAATTGGCCGGAGCTATGCGCGGAGCCGGAGGCATACCCGGAGCGCCAACGCGCTTGGCTATCGGCGCAGCCAAAGTTGGAGCACGCGGTGTCGCCAAAGGAGCCAAATTGGCTACGCGGGTCGGCAAAAGATATGATTTGGGCGGCAAAACAGCGCGTTATATGCTGCAAAAAGGCCTGGTGCCGACCAAAACGGGACGTTTGGCATTGGCCAAGATCGGCAGCGAGGCCGCCCGCGAGGGTGTTTCTTTTGGCGGAGAATTGCGGAAATCCATTTCAACATTGCCTCCGGATATGCAGGAAGCGATGTACAGAGACTACATGTCATCCGGCAATGTACGTGAGAGTATAGGCGGTGCCAATGCATTAGCTTCTTTGGTGACTGGCGGAGCGTATATTAAGCAAGAAAAAGCCAGGAGGCTGGCACAGTTGGAAAAACAGAATCCGAATGCGGATAAAGAAGAGCTAAAGACATTGGCCCATAAGCAGACGATGGATCATGTTTCAAATACTCTTACAGAGGTGGAAAAGAAAGCAATGGATCATAATGATGAAGAAACTCTCAAGAAGATCAAAGAAGCCAGAGAAAAGAATCCCAATTTGCTTCAAAGCGGAAGGAAAAGAATCGATCAGGCATTGGATGACGCTACGGATATGCAAAGCGAACGCAGGATCGACCCCTCGGCTTTTATGGATGCACAATATGCGCTTAGGTATGCTTATGCCCACGAATGGATTGATGAAGACGGCAGACCTACGGTTAAGGCGCAGAATGATCCGGAGTATGTGAATTTCATGAAAGGCAAACAAGGCCAGATAATGAACGGACATTTTGAATACGCGAGATCCAGCGATGCGGCCAAAAAGCAGGTAAGACAAATAATTACCGGAACTAATGAAAAGGGTGAAAAATTATCGGGAGCCCAGCTGGATACGATGTTGGCGGCGCAAAATTATACAATCAACGTATCACGCGACGGAGAATCATGGCATGCGATACAGGGCGGCAGCGGCAATATAGAACGAGGAAGGTTCGACAGGAAAACTTCGGATCCGAATGTGATAATGAAAAACGCGTCCAGTACGCAACGGGCGTCCATAGAGAAAAATATCAGCGTTTTGGGACAGATTACAACCAAGGATGAAAGCGGCAAGACTATAACCAGAGATGTACAGGTAAGCGATTTAGGCAAAGAGCTGCCGGCGCAGGTGGTGCAAACTTTATCAGACGATTTGGAGGCACTGGCGGATCCGGCGACGATAGCGGCCGCTGCCAGCAGAGGATACGATATGTCGGATATGCGCGCCGAAGTCGGCAAGAACAATTTGCAGCACGGAGTTTCCATGGAGGCTTTATACGGATTTAACAAAGAAAACGGAACATTTAATGATAATTTAGGCAGAGAATCTTTTGAAAAGACGGTCGGGTTGCTGTTGGATGAGATTCAGAGCGATAACTATTCCACTGAAACAGTAAATGCAATGCAGTCTTTATTGGAGCAAATGGGCAATCAAGGACAGGCTATGGAAACGGTTTCAAAAATAGTTGCCGACAGAATGCAGTCCGGAGCATTGCAACAAAGTCAGGTTTTGAATTTATTATCCGCAGGAGATGATAAGAAGCAGTTAAAAGGAATTCGTACCGGATTTATGAATATAAATGACATGGCCAAGAGGGATGATGAATCAGGCAAAACAGGAACCGTTCATCAGGGAGCCAGAGATCAGGTAATGAAAATAGATACAACAGACAGAAAGACGGCTTCGGTGAGTTCCAAAGTCAGGAATATTTTGTATCATGGCAAATAATACTTAAATAATAAATAATAAATAATAAAGAATAAATAATAAAGAATAAAGAATGAAGTCCCGGTTGAAAGTCTTAGTCCTGGAGAGAAGTGACCAGTGTCCAGTGATCAGTTGCCAGAGGCAAGTCGCAATATACTAGATAATAAATAATAGATAATAGATAATAGATATTAATAGGTATGGCGAAGCGCAAGATCTATGAACGATTTATAGACTTGCCCCAGGGGGTGCAGGATTTTTTTTTGGAGAAAGCGGATGAGGTTTATTCAAACATGATAGAGAAATATAAACTTGAAAATGAAACATTTTTTGATGAAATCGAGGAGCCGGTATTAAAAACAACTCTGGGTTTTGCCACATTGCAGGAATCCTTGCAGAGAGTGCAAATGAATTTAAATAAAGCCAAGGCATCGATTGATGATCAGCGGGAAATCATAAGAATCATATTGCGCGATGTGCTTTGGCCAATTCGGGATATTTTTAACGGAGAGTTAAAATCATTTTTAAAAGAAATTGGCGTGGATCCGGGGAAATGGCCGCAAGAAAGGGTTTTACTGAAGCCCATTTCTTATTCGGGCGCCACCTCGGAAGTTTTGCAAAGATTGCAAATGCATACTGTGGGTAAAAATGTGCGGACCAGTTTGCGAGAAATGATTGAAAAATTCGCCAAAGGGCAATATGTGCCGTCGCAGATGAAAGAGGCCATGGTGAGATTGCCGGATTTTGGAGGAATGGGTTTGGATGCGGAAACTGCCGATAAAGCGATAGAGATTATAGTTGAATTGTCTAAGAATGTGGCTTTTGTGAGCGAGGAAGAATACAGCGATTTAATCAGCGCCAAAGCCATGTCTGCGGATGAAGGCCGGAAAGCGCTGGCCGAGCAAAAGGAAGATGAGGAAGAGATAAAAACATTGCGGGCCAGTACGCCGGCAAAACCCGCCGTTGTTACCGAATTGGATAAAGCCGTAGAAGCAGCGTGGGATAGAATTGAGAAAAAGCCAAGCGATGAATACCTGCAAAAGAGATTGCGGAATGTGATTTCTTCCAGATTAAGAGATGTAAGAAATGCAAGCGAATTATCGCAATTGTTGCAGCGCGATATAAAAGTCGGAGGAATGGGCATTGCGCGCGAAGAGGCGGATATTGCGGCGCGTGAGATAGAGGCGGTATATAAGGATTACAGGCAAAAGATAGAGCAAGAAGAAAAAATGAAGCTGGATAAACAGCTGGTTGAGCAGAAGCGCAAGATAGAAGAAAGGAGAAAACAGGAAGCCGAAGAACATGCAAGGTGGTATCAGGAAAAGATCAAGGCCAGGCAAGAAGAAGAAGGCGAGAAAGAGAAGCTGGCGGCTGCCTTAAAGGCGGGTTTAAAGCAAATGCCCAAGCATCCGGTAGACGTTAAATCCGAAGCGGTTTTAACCAAGAAATACGGCAAGATGATACCGGCGCCGCCGCCAAAAGCCGCAGCCAAGCCTGCGTTTGGCATCAGCGGCAGAGCCGCGCCGCCACAAGCTAAAGTGAAAATATCCGAAGCGAGCGCAAGATTGGCTGCAGAGGGACCGCTTAAAGTTGACGGTATAGCCGCGGCGCCGAAACTTTCAGGTTTGGTCGGGGAGCTCGGGAATATGAGTTTGTCTCAATTCAGGCGTTTGGGTAAAACGCCGGCAGAGTCGACGGCAAAAATTTTAGAACGAATGTCAACATTAAACGAAGAATCATTTAATCAAAAATTATCAGGTATTAAAGCATGGCAGGCTTCGCCGGTAATGAAAGAGTATTTGTCTTTGGTTTCAGAAAGTTTTAAAACGCAAAAGCCGATTTTGGCCATTGCGGAGCTTAAGCGCAAAGAAGGAAAGGATACTTTAACGCAAGAAGAGATTCAGGTGCTGGTTGAGCTGAATAATCAATTGCATTACTAACTAACTAATCCAATTACGAATTACGAACTACGAATTACGAATAAGGAACATTGAATATAGCATCTAGCGACTAGCATCTAGCGACTAACGACTGGTCGCCACTCGCTAGGACTAGTACTGCAGACTAGGATTTTAATCATTAAGCGAACGAAGTGAGCGAAATATGCCGGGACAGTTTATTGTGCCACAATTCATTGATAAGGAAGACAGGATTATCGGACCCATAACCGTTAGACAATTTTTGATTTGTCTTGTAGCCGCGGGTTTGATTTTTGTGGAATATAAACTTTTAGCTACGCCGTTTTTTATTTTTACTTTAATTATCACCGCCGGGTTGGCCGGAGCTTTTGGATTTTTAAAAATCAACGGACAACCCTTCCATTTGTTTTTTGTTAATTTTTTACAAACTCAAGCCAGACCAAAGTTAAGAGTATGGAATAAAAATTTAAGTTTGCAGGAATTGAAAGGAGTGCAAAAGGTTGTGGGTTTGCCGTTGGTGGAAAAGGCTCCCAAGAAAAAGCGTCCCAGTTCGACAAGATTAAGAGATATCGCGCTGGTTGTTAACACGGGCGGCGTTTATAAACCGGAGGATTCTGAAATAACAATTAATAAAGAACAAATAACAAACAATACTTAAATAACAATTAACAAATAATAAAGAATAAATAATATATAGTCTTAGTCGAAAGTCCCAGTCTTAGTTGCAACGCACATTAATCCGTGACCCGGTTGATCAGTGATTCAGGGTTTACTCGTGATAACGGTTCAATGGATACACTGGAATACACAAAGATACTAGTCGCTAGATACTAAATACCAGATACTAAATACTAAAAATATGCAGAGCAAAAAATTAGCAGGCACAAAGCCGGGAGTTCCGGCGCAAAGATACTTGGATATTGCTGAAATCAAAGAGGACATCGTTATTTTGAAGGATGGAACTTTGAGAGCTGTATTGCTGGTATCTAGCATAAATTTCGCTTTGAAATCCGAGGACGAACAAAGCGCGATTGTGCAAGCGTACATGCAATTTTTAAATGCTTTGGATTTTCCCATACAAGTCGTAATACAGTCGCGTAAGATGAATATTGACGATTACATGGGGCGCTTAAGGGACGCTGAATCGGAGCAGAAAAATGAATTGTTGCGAAATCAGATTGCTGATTACAGATCTTATGTTAAACAGTTGGTGGATTTGGCGGAAATCATGCAGAAAAGATTTTACATCGTAGTTCCATATGATCCGACAATGGCGCAACAAAAAGGTTTTGTAGACAGGCTTGGTTCGATTTTTACTCCAATGGTTACGATTAAGCTGTCGGAGGAAAGGTTTCAAAAACATAAAACCGCATTGATGCTTAGAACGAATAATATAATAGCGGGATTGCAGGGCATGTCACTTTCGGCTGTGCAATTGGACACGCAAAGTTTGATAGAATTGTATTACACGGTTTACAATCCGGAGCTTTTTGAAACCGAAAGAATGACGGATATCGATAAATTGCAACTTGAGGATTAAATTATTTAATGAACAGTGTATAGTGCATAATAATTAATGATGATATAAATAACATGGCTTGCGATTCAAGAATTATTCATTATTAATTTTTAATTCTTAATTAAGTGAGCGAAGCGAACGTAGTATGGCATTTAAAACAACCGATGAAAAAAAGCTGGATGCTTCCAAGCTGACAGAAGGAGGAGTAAAGCTGGAAAAGGGTCTTTCCAAAGAGGAAATGGAGAAAAAGCAGAAGATGCAGAAAGAAGCTTTGGAAGAAGAACGCATATACCGCAAAGGCGTGGCCAGCATCAAGGATTTGATATCGCCCTCGGCAATGAAAGTGGAGGCAAGTTTTGTGGCGCTTGGCGATGTGTTTGCGCGCACGATTTTCATTGTCACTTATCCAAGATATGTTTCTGTGGGCTGGGCTTCGCCAATCATCAATCTGAATGCGATGATGGATATTTCCATGTTTTTTTATCCCATAAAGTCCGATGTAATTTTAAAACAGTTAAAGAAAAAGGTGGGTATTCTGGAGGCGAATATAAATACAGCCGCACAAGAGGGCAAACCAAGAGATCCGGCCGAAGAAACAGCTTTAAGGGATATTGAGCAGCTGCGAGATGATCTGACGCAGGGGATTGAGCACTTTTTTCAATTCGGTTTTTATACGACTTTTTATTCAACATCAAAAGAAGAATTGGAGAGGTTATCCAGCCACGTGGAATCAACCTTCGGATCCATGTTGATTTATACCAGAAGATCTTATTTTCAGGCGGAACAAGGTTTTAATTCAACAATGCCCATCGGAAATGATGAACTCATGATTACATTTAACATGAGTACTTCACCGATTGCGTCATCATTTCCGTTTACATCAGCCGAGCTTTCATCGGATGAAGGCATCCTGTACGGAATAAACCGGCATAACAATTCTTTGATTTTATTCGACAGATTTTCTTTACAAAACGCAAATGCGGTTATTTTTGCAACATCGGGAGCAGGTAAATCTTATGCGGTTAAATTGGAAATTTTGCGCTCCATGATGCTTGGGTCTGAAGTAATTGTTATTGATCCGGAAAAAGAGTATAAACATCTTTCCGATGCCGTTAACGGTACATATATAAATATATCTTTATCGTCGGATTCGAAAATCAATCCATTCGATTTGCCGCGGCCAATGGAAGGTGAATTTTCGGTTGAGGACATAATCCGCAGTGCGGTTATTACCTTAAAAGGTTTGTTAAGGCTCATGCTTGGCAAGGTGACTGTAGCCGAAGATTCCATACTTGACAGAGCTTTATTGGAGACCTTTGCCAAAAAAGATATTGTGCCGGGCGCGGATTTAACCGCGATTGAGCCGCCAATATTGCAAGATTTTCAGGATATTTTAGAGGGAATGGAGGGAACTGAAGATTTGGTAATAAGGTTAAAGAAATATACCGAGGGCACATTTGCCGGATTGTTGAATTCAACAACGACCGTAAAAATGAATAATCAGCTGGTTATTTTTTCGGTGCGCGATCTTGAGGATGAATTGAGGCCTCTGGCGATTTATACGATTATTAATTTTATCTGGAATACGGTCAGATCGGAGCGCAAACGCAGAATTCTGGTTATTGACGAAGCTTGGTGGCTGATGCAATATGAGGATTCGGCAAAATTCGTGCATGCTCTGGTAAAACGCTGCCGCAAATATTATTTGGGCGTGACAACAATTACTCAGGATGTGAATGACTTTTTAACTTCGCCGTACGGACAGGCCATAGTGACCAATTCCGCCATACAATTATTATTAAGACAGAGCCCGGCATCTATAGATTTGGTAGCAAGAGTGTTTTTGCTCACCCAATCCGAGAAATATCTTTTGCTGGAAGCCGGAAAAGGCGAGGGTATATTTTTCGCGGGCAATAAGCATGCGGCCATCCAAGTAGTTGCGTCTTATGCGGAAGACCAGATTGTGACCACGGACCCCAAACAATTATTAAAAATAGAAGAGGAAAAAAGAGAATTCGCCGCGCAAATCGGAGAAAATCAATAAATTTATAAAATATGAATTTAGTAAACAGACGCAATATTGCCATAGTACTTATTCTTATAGGATTGGCCGCTTTAATTTTCGGTCTATGGATTTTGATAGGATTGTTTTGGCCGCAGTCACAAGATGATCTGAATTTGCCGGAGGCGGACAGGTCGTTAACCTTGCAAGAAAGCCGGCCGCAGATATTTGAACTGGAAACCGCAATTACCGGAACTTCCACATTTGATGAAAAAGTCTTAGGATCAGATGAGACAGAAGCAGTCAACCGTGCGAATTCCGTGGTTGCCAGGATGGGGTCCGGATCGAGCCATAATGGTTTTATGGGTTATTCGGATGTCATGATAGACGGAACTCCAAGATTTCAGAATTTCCTTAAGGAACAACAGTTAAACATGCAGAGGGTTTATCCGCCGGACGGCGATGTATTCGGTTTTACTACGCGGATTGTATCAAGTTCTGTTGTTGAAGGAGGCAACGGAGCGGATAAAATTGCAGTAAAGATTCAGGCCCAGGTCGCGGACGACAAGGGGGATAAATTTAATCCGGTCAATGTAAGATATGAAGAGCATTTGGTGACTTTATTGCGCCAGTCTGACGGTAAGTTTTTGGTGGATTATATTGAATCGAAGCAATTAAATTAGTACTAAGTACTATGTACTAGGTGCTAAGTATGTTGGATGGCATGAAACAAAGTTTAGCGGATTTGTTTTTTCCGCCTTTTTGTGTTTCTTGCAGTGAAAATGGGAGTTGGTGGTGCGAGGATTGTCGACGCAGAGTCCATTTGGTTCAACGAGATATCTGTCCGCGTTGCTTGGCGGCAGAGGCTCATGAATGCGTTGGCGAGTATACTTTTACGAAGATTGTTACAGCCGGTTTTTATCATGATGAGAGATTGAGAAAAGTGATTACGGCACTTAAGTTTAACGGAGCTTATGCGATTTTGCCGCAAGTGGTTGAGTTTTTGCGAAGCAGGGTAAAGATGCCGGATATTTCGAGCAATGCGGTACTTATTCCTATCCCGTTGGCGGAGAAAAGGCTAAAAGAAAGAGGATTTAATCAAGCTGAATTGATTGCCGGCGCTTATCGTGAGGCGTTCAATTTGCAAAATGAGATACGTTCCGACGTATTAATGCGGAGCAGATTTACGGACCCGCAGTCATCTTTGGAGCACAGTATACATCTGCGACAGCAAAATATTGCCGGGTGTTTTCAGTGCAGTCCGAATCCTCCGGAGGAGATTGTGTTGGCGGATGATGTGGCGACCACGGGTGCCACAGCTGCAGAAGCTGCCGGAGTTTTACTTACAGCCGGAGCGCAGAAGGTTTGGCTGCTGACATTGGCGATTGGGCGATAACTGTTTGAACCACAAATACGTTCGGCGTGTATCGCGAATCGCATTACTTGTATCGTGTATCGTGTATCGTGTATCGCGAATCGCATTACTTGTATCGTATATCGTGTATCGTGTATCGTGTATCGTCTGACGTTTTACGTTAAACGTTGCGAGTTTTGCGAACAGAGTTCTAGAGTCTTGACAGTTGGTGAAATTTCGGTTATTTTTTTTAAGCACTTTGAAAGGAGCGCGTCATGGAAGTTGCGGTGCAATATGACCGGCTGAGCATTTTGCAGCAAAAATTGTTGAGAGGCGCTGAATCGGCTTTGGAAAAGGCCTATTGTCCGTACTCGCATTTTGCAGTCGGTGCGGCGATCGCCACCCCGGAGGAAAAGATATTCTATGGCGCAAATGTTGAGAATGCATCATTCGGTTTAACGATTTGCGCTGAACGGGTGGCTATTTGCAATGCCGTAGTTGCCGGCGAGACACGTTTTTCCGATCTCGCCATAATTGCCAAAAGCAACGGTTTTGGCACCAAGGATGTGACTGCGCCTTGCGGTATGTGCAGGCAGGTTCTTTACGAGTTTGCATCCTTGCACGATCAGGAGCTGACCATATTGCTTGCGACATTACATTTGAGAAAAATTGTAATGGTGAGGTTGTCGGATCTTTTGCCTCAAGCTTTTGGCCCACGTGACTTGGGTTTTAACGCAAAGCCTTGAATACGGACCGTTTGGTCCTTTTTTGTTGAGGCTTGATATTTTTTGGCTAAATTGATAGACTCTTCCAGAACGTTGTACGAGGTACGCGGTACGTTGTACGATCGTCGGGAGAGGTACCCAAGAGGCTGAAGGGGGGAGATTGCTAATCTCCTAGGGGGTCTTAAAGCCCCGCGAGGGTTCGAATCCCTCTCTCTCCGCCATGAGAAAAATCGCCGTTAGGCGGTTTTTTGAATGGTGGAGATAAGCGAGCCAATAGTTTGGCTCGCGTGAGGGATGAGAAAGCCGGAGTGATGCGCGACGATTATG
>JBMOLN010000003.1:0-93565 GCA_049325475.1 Patescibacteria group bacterium
CAGGCGGGAAAGACCCCGGACGATTAACATATTTTAATGTATAACAATAAACCGAGAGCTTTGTGTTCGAATGGTGTAAATAAAAGAAACCCCGGGTGCAGCTAAGCGGAACCCGGGGAGACTCATTTAAAATTATTAAGTCCAGCAGACGTAACTTAGAACGTCTTAACGTTGAACGTCTTAACAAATAGTCTTAACTGGAAAAGTCTTAAAGTCATAACGGGGTAAACTATTAATTACGTTATGATGTTAGGACATTATGACGCATTTTTGTTATTTAGCCGGTGTGAGAGGTTTTTTACCGCGCAAGACAGCGATAATGTTTTTGGCGGCGATTTCGGACATGTCGCGGCGGGCTGCTTCCGTGGCGCTGGCTATGTGAGGAGTCAGGATTACGTTTTCAAACGATTTGAGTTCCAAATTATCGCGCAGATCGCAATCTATTGCGGGTTCGCATTCAAAAACATCCAAGGCGGCGCCGGCTATGCGCTTGGCCTTGAGAGCGCGAAGCAATGCTTTTTCATGAACTACCGGACCGCGGGCTGTATTGACCACAAATGCCGTCGGTTTCATGAGTTTAAATTCCTTATCGGAGATGAGATGCTTGGTTGATGGAAGAAGCGGAACGTGCAACGAGATGAAATCCGCCTTGCGCAAGAGTTCGGTTTGGCTGACTTTTTTGGCACCCAATTCCCGTTCAATAATTTTATTGGGCTGCAAATCGCTGTAAATAAGCTTCATGCCGAAGCCTTTGACTCCGCGGCGGGCGGCCATGGAACCAATACGGCCGGCTCCGATCAGGCCCATGGTTTTTCCATAAAGATCGGTACCTGTTAAAAGAGTCGGCGACCAGCCCTGGTATCTGCCGCGTTTGGCAAAATGATCGGCTTCGGGAATACGGCGGGCCAATGCCAGCATAAGAGCAAAAGTATGTTCAGCTACGGATTCATTGACTTTTTCGCTTGGCGTATTGGTAGCAATAACATTGTATTTTTTGGATGCAGCAAGGTCGATATTATCAAAACCCACAGCAAAGTTGGCTACTATTTTCAGTTTGGAGCCGGCGGCTTTAAATACTTCTTCATCGATTTTGTCGGTCAGCAGTGAGAGAATGGCATCACAGCCTCTGACGGCTTTAAGAAGTTTGGGACGCGGGATGATTTCGTCTTTGTTATAAACGGTTACTTTATGGCCGGCTTTTTTGAGCAGTTTAATACCGGATTCATGGATTTTGCGCGTGACAAAGATCTTCATAACTAATAATTACAAATTATAAATGAAAAATTACAAATGCATTGTACATCGTACGTCGTACATCGTACAATTGTATTGATAATCGTGACAATTATTTTTTAATCCTGCGAATTTTGGTTCTTGTTCGGGATTGTTTTTTATCCAGTTCGACCGCGCGGGCGGCTATCCACCTGAAAGGAGGCAAAAGAATGTTTATGACCAGTAGTAAAATAACCAATTGCGTCATTAGTCTGGCGCTGGGAAAAAATTTATCGGCGATATACAGAGAAAGCGTGTTGTTAAGATAAACTATGCAGAGCGCGATGGTGGCCTTTTCGGCATTGGTGCGCCACCAGCTCATAAAATACGAAACGGCCACTAAAGCGGACATGTAAATCAGCATGACCGTCACCAAACCCGCATCGCGGATGGTAAGCGTGATAACCCCTTCACTGCCGACAGTATCGGCAACAATGGCGGCGATGAGCAGGCCGAATGTGATAATGGAGATTTCACGCCACCACCAATCGTATTTGATGATGAGTTTCGGCTTTTTTTGTTTTACTAAAGTTGCGGCTATGAATGGAAGAACAATTGTAATGAAAAGGCTGGTAAATAAGGAGATGACCGGAACAGGAACAACTTGTCCGATGGTAATCCAAAAAACAAAAGGAATTGTGAGCGGGGCCAACAGCGAAGTTGTGGCAGTTATAACCAAGGCGAGCGTGGTTTTACCGCCAAAGAGATCGGCGATAAGCGCTATTGTCATGCCCGTTGGCATAGCTCCCAAGATTAAAAAAGCCATAGCCCAGTCGGGCGCGAAAAAGTATAAAGGCAACCACATTAAAATCGGCAAGAAAATCAGCATAAAGCCATTGGCCAAAGAAAGCATCTTCCAATCTTTGGCATAGGCGATGATTTCTTTTAATTCCAGGCGCAAGCTGGAACAGAAGAAAATCAAAATCAGCATGTGCGTTGTGTATGGCGCCAATGGTCTGAAAAAATTAGGCAAAACCAAGCCCAGGATTATACCGAAAAGCACGACCATGATTTGATTTTCGGAAAATATTTGTTTGCCTTTTTGAATTAAATTCATAAATTTATTGTTTTGATTTTACAGCGTTTGGACATTTGTTCGTTTGGGAATTCTTCCAGAATACCGACTTTGGCGCCCATGGTTTTAATGACTTCAATACTATTGTGAGAACCGGTGCAAAGCGCGTGCCGCAAATCTTTTTCTTTAATAAAAGACGCCGTAAACCCGCTGCCGAAAGCATCGCCGGCGCCGGTTGTGTTAACCCGTTTACCGGGGATCGCTTCAGCATGAAAAAGGGTTTTGTCTGCGGGATCGTAAGCGTAAGCGCCGCCCGGACCGTCGGTTATAATCAAAGCTTGTTTGGGCAGAGGCCCAAGAATCGCAATAATATCTTCGAGATGACGGGGAGGTTTTTCGGTGAGCAATGCGGCTTCTTCGCGGTTCAAAAATAACAAGTCGGTTTGTTTGATAAAATTTTTCAGCTTCTTCAGCCCTTGTTTGAGTTCGCCGTTGCCCGGATTCCAGGCCATGGAAATATTGTTGTGACCTGCGAATTTAAAAATGGTTTTGATTTGAGGGATTTTACCGCCCAGGGAAGTGAGATAGATCCAATCAGGGTTGATTTTTTGCCAGTTGCAATCATTTACATTTAAAAAATTGGATGCTCCGCGGTAGACGAGTATGCTGCGCTGGCCGGATCCTGAAAGAAGGATGACGGAATAACTGGTTTTGCGATGTTCATCCAATTGGATGAAATTTGTTTTTATGCCACGGGATTTCAGAGCGCGTTTAATTGCCAAGCCGTTATCATCATTGCCGACGCGGCAAAGGCAGGCGGTTTTATATCCCAAACTTTTAAAAGTGACGGCGGCATTGGTGGCCCCTCCGCCGGTTTCCAGGTAAATGTCATCCAAAGGGATTTTGGCGCCCATGGGGAAGCATGCATCAAAACCGGCCGGAGCGTGAATATCCGGTTTTGTTTCGAAGTGTTTGCTTTTAATGAAAACGTCGCGCGTGCCGGCGCCAATCGCCAAGACGTCTATCCCTCCAAATCCGAACATGACCACATTATACCATATAACAGGGAACACGTATCATGGAACTTGGAGTTTAGAATTGCGAACCTTAAATAATGGATAACTCACAAATTCCAAATAACAAGATACAAACAATAGCTCACAAATTCCAACCAATATCCCTACGCTTTATAACACCGGGATGCGGGCAAGATACAAACAAATTACTGTAATCAAATTACAACATTCAAACATTTGTTTGATATTTAGATATTGAGATTTGAGATTTGTCCCGCATCTTTAACTTATTATAAATCGTGCGGGATACCGCAGTATGGCGCGGATTTGTTTCTTGAAATTTGTGTCCTTGAAATTTGTTGATTAGTTATTTTTTTTACATGTAAAGACAAATGCCGGCGGGAGGTTCCAAAAAGTGAAGTTTGTAGTGACGGTTTTAAAGATGGTTTTTAGTTCGCCTCTGGTGAGGATAGAGTATTGGAACATGATAAAACTACCTTGGTCGTTGAGGCGATTGCGGATCAGGTTGAATAAACGGTTGCGTTTATCGGCATGCATGCCGGCAAAGGGAATGCCGGAGATGATGAAATCATAAAGTTGTGCATCATTCGCTAGGATTGTTTCCGCGTCGGCTGTAATGATATTGCAGGTTGGGAATTTATTTTGACAGATTTGAGCAAGTTCTTGATTGCTTTCGATTAATGTAAGTTGAGACGGATTGGAGAGTTTGGGGACTATGAATTGAGTTATAGCTCCATCACCGGGGCCGAGTTCTAAAATTTTGGCTGAGGAGGGTATGTTTTTGGTCATTAATCTGCCCAAGCCGGAGGAGCTGGGTGCGATGGATCCGATTTCACGCGGATGCTTAAAGAATTTTATGAGCCAGTGTTGCATAGAGGCAACTTTAGCAACAAAAATAAGGGTTGGGAATATCTTGACATAATTATGGTAAAAAGGTGTTTTGTGATAATCTTTAGGCAATATGAATACAAATTACCGTACAACGTACATCGTACAACGTATAAAGCTGTTGACCGGGTTATTTTTTGTACTTTTAACAGCTTGCGGCTTTTGGTTAATGGCATCATCAGTGCAGGCGCAGAGTTATGAGGGGCAGGAGATAAAATCTTTTAATGTAGAGGCTGATTTGGATGAAAACCGTCTGTTAAAAATCCGCGAAGAGATTGTATATGATTTCGGAGATTGGCAAAAGCATGGAATTTTTCGATCCATACCGGATTCTTACATACGCGACGGTATAGAATATAATTTGAATTTTAAAATAACCAAAGTGCTCCGCGACGGTGAAGAGGAGGAGTATCAAAAATCAAGTCAGGGGAATTCCGTAGTTTTAAAGATAGGCAGGGCTGACGTGGAGATAACCGGACCGCATACATATGTGATTGAATATGAAACAAAAAAGGCTATTAATTTTTTTGAGGGACATACGGAGTTATATTGGAATGTGACGGGTAATCAGTGGCCGCTCGGAATTACGGAATCTTCGTTTGAATTAAATTCTCCTTTGGGTAATTCAACTTCGTCGTTGGCATTTATTTGTTACACCGGACATCCGGGATCAATAGAAGAATCCTGCGAGCTCCAAAAGACCGAGAATGGTTTATCGGTTACCGCAAAAAGGGCTTTGAATGCCGGGGAAGGACTGACGGTGGTTTTTGGCTTTCCGCCGGGTGTCATATATGAGCCGACCTGGAAAGATACGATGCTGGAAACTTTTAAGGATAACTGGGTGTTGTTATTTCCGTTAATCGCATTGGCGGTGATGCTGTATTTATGGAGCACCAAAGGAAAAGATCCGGAGCCGGAAACGATAATTCCGCGGTATGAAGTTCCGCGGGGATTGAAGCCGTTGGTTCTGTCGGCCGCACTTGGCAATGGCGCAATTCCGCAAAGAGGGATTACGGCAACCATTATAGATTTGGCGCGAAAGGGCTATCTGCATATTAAATACGGAGAGGAAAAGAAGCTGTTAAGTACAAAACAAACTTACACTTTTGTAAAAAAGAATGTTTTGCCGGAGTCAGCCAAGCAATATGAAAAGAAATTATGGAACGGATTGTTTGACGGCGGCAAAAGAGAGGAGACGTCTTTTGATGATTTAAAGAAGGATAAATTTTATTCAGACGTGCAAAGCGCCAATTCCGCGGCCAGCAGAGAACTGAAGGAAATGAATATTTTTGATGCCAGTCCTTATGCGGTAAGATCCTTATATATTGTCGGCGCCGGAGTAGTTGGGACGATTGTTGCCATAATCGGTTCGGACGCACCCATCGGTACGGCGGTCGGATTTGCGACTTTTATTGTAATTGCGGTCATAGGCTGGTTTATGCCGCGCCGGACAAAAGACGGTACGTCGATTGTTGCCGAAGTAAAAGGATTTAAATGGTTTCTAGGTGTGACCGAGGAAGAAAGATTGAAGTTCCACAACGCTCCGGCCAGGACGCCGGATCAGTTTATGGAGTTTTTACCGGCTGCAATCGCATTAGGGGTTGAAAAAGAGTGGGCCGAGCAATTTAAGGATTTGGCGATTGAACCGCCGGAATGGGCAGAGGGGAATGTCAGTTCGTGGACACCGGTGATTTTGGCTTCAGCCATATCGGACATGAACTCCGCATCAGCGGCAACGGTTTATTCTCCGCCGTCATCAACGGCCGGCGGAGGAGGCTCGGGGTTTTCCGGTGGTGGTTCGGGCGGCGGATTTGGCGGAGGCGGAGGAGGAAGCTGGTGAACTTAAATAACAAATAACAAATAATAAATAAAAAATAAGAATTAAAAATTCAGGTATCGCTTTCGCGATATCTTTATTTTTAAATAACGATACAAATTATCCAAGATAATCATCCTGTTAATCCTTTGAAAATCAAGGTAATCATGGTTAAAAAAATCCCGCGGGTCGGCGGGAGGAGGGAAATTATTTTGGAAGGGGCGGGGGAGGGAGACTGCCGGGTTTAGGCAGGCTGTCTCGGAGTTTTTTAACTTGGAGATGGAAATTGCGAATTTCCATCCTTTCAAGAAACAGCTCCCTTAGTTCGTCCATGTTTTTACCGGCTTGGCGGGCTTTGAATCCGAAGTTTGGATCTATGGCAATCATTATGATCATTATCGTTTCCCGCAGTTGTTCTTCGTCGGCAATCCAGATGAGATCAATCAGCAAAGTATTGATGTTTCGCAAGACTTCGATAGGAAGATATGCGCCTTGCTGCAATTCAATTCTATAGATTTTTTTCAGTTCCGCGAGGATTTCTCCGCGCTGAAATTCTTCAAGCGCCAGTCTGGTTCTGTCGTCCAGCTCATCGTCGAGCGGGTTAGCCAGATTATTATCCAGAATGATGCGCTGGGAATCCGGAGAATCATGGTTTTGTTCCAATAGTTCAAACGGACCAAGCGATTCGATGGCGCTCAGCTCGTCTTCATCAAGACTGTCCATAAAATTTTCCGAGCTGGGAGGCGGGTCGGTCTGCTGTTCGGTGATTGTATCGAAATGCGGTATCCGCGCCGGGCGGAGGCTCTCATGAATTTGAGCAGCTTCGCCGGCTTCCGGAGGAATGCTGTCGGCAATTGTCAGTTCTTCCAAATCATTTTCGGGCGATTCGGATTCGCTGATAATCGGGCCTGATTCGGACGGGCTGTCGGAGCGCCGGGTTTTTTCGATTAATGCGCGGTAGACTCCGGAGTCCGGATCGTTGGAATCCATGAAAACCGCATCAGGCATGGCTGTCGGCGCATCATCGGGAATTGATACCGCAGGAGTCGAGCCGGCTGATGTTGATTGAGTCTGCGCTTTGGCGGCGCCTGACGGTTCGGCGGCTGCCGTTGGTTCCGCAGGCGCCTCTAGCCTTTTGGGCTTGATTCCGGCGCTGGATCATCCTCTTGTTCATGAGCTCGTGGAATCTCTTTTTGAGAAGATGGCTCAGGGCGAGATGACGGAGGTTCATCTCCGGCGAATACTTCAAGAAGAGTATGGTCGATAATTTCGGACTCACCGATACCGAGCCGTTTCTCGATCATCTCCAAAACCGGTGCAAAGTCAGCCAGTGGAAGATCCTGCATGATAATTTCCGGAGTGATGATTTCCAGCTCTTGTTTGGCGGTGAACGGAACGCGTTGGTTTTTGCGTTCTTGCTCCAAGCGGATCAAGTCGGCTTTTTCGCGCATCTCGATAGGGATGTACATATGCCAAGCATGACGCAAAGCATAACGAACTTCCCAGTGCCAGCCGCAAGCACAAGCCGAGGTTAACAGTTCTGTAAAGAACTTGCGGGCCACATCGGATTTTTCTTTCAGAATTTTTTCTTTTTGACTTTGCCAGAGTCCGTAGAAGCTGGAAACTTCAAAATAAACAATGGGTGCCGAATCGTAAATGATATCGAGCAGTTTGCCGGCGGTCATGACATTGTTTTTGATCATTCCTTGGAGAATTTCAACTTGCAATGCAAGCGGCATGGTTGATGCCGCCAAAGTGAACATGCCGGTTGTGGCGTTCATGATATTGGCCCGGATATCCGGACGTGTTTCCAGTGCCTGGAAACGGTCACTGATAGAAAGAAGTTCAAGTTCTTGATCCGTACTCCAGAGGTTCAGATAGCGGGCTGATGCAATAAAATGCTTCATGAATCTGTAAGCGGGTTGACGCTTCAGATACTCTTCGGCTTCGGCATTGACTTCTTCAACGAGTTGGCCTGTTTTTTTGTGAACGAGCGGCTTAACCATGGGAAACTCCTTGGTGTTTGGATTTTTGTTTACCCGGTTAGATTGGCAGGAAATGGGGTTTTTGTCAAACCCTCTCTCCGTCGCGTTAAACGCGACACCTCTCCCCCGCGTGCGAGGGAAAGGAGTCCGCTGAGGAAGATATTAAAAAATGCCCTCCCTTTACAAAGGGAGGGTGGGTCGCGTCGCGACCGGGGGAGGGATGCTATCGATGGGCTGTGAGAGCCGGGGGAAGGTTCTCTTGGATGCTGTGCACCAAGTGCACAGAGCAGCCCACGACGATGGTGGAAAGGGCGAGGAGCGCGATGAGCTTTTTCATTTCGTTTTTCCTTTCGAAGTCGTAATGTCCATCTCAGAACATAACTCCTCCTCTATCCTCCTCTTAAGTTAAGAGGAGGAAGAAAAAAGTTATGATCTAGGATGGGATTCCGACTCGCGAGGTGGGATGTATTGCGAGTCGGATAGGTTTAGGAAGGATCGTTGAAGAAGTCCCCGCCCTGCCCGAAAAGGGCAAGGACTCGTTGTTCGATTTTGTCGAGCATGTGGACCACATGCTCGGGCGGATTGCTGACTTCTTGCCAGCCATGAGCCTCTGCTCCGCCGAGCCAGATCTCAAGGTCTTGGCCGCCGGTGAGGCTCATGCTTTCGGAGATCGGGTTTGGCTGGAATTTGATTTCCAGCCGTTGATGGCGCCCTTTGTATCCGCGCCGCCAGAGTGTGATGACTTTGGGGTTTATGAACCCTTCGTTATCCTCACACTCTGTGAATTCGCCGTAGATGGCGACGCACTCGTTTCCGGCGCTGGCATTTTGCATGCCATCGAAACGAGTGCGCCACCCGGTTTTTGTCAAAACCGGGCTGACTTCGCCTTCGAACACTACACCTTGGCTGATCATGCCTTCGGTGCTGCTGTCCGGGCCGGCGTCGACCGCCCCGATGGCCAACTGATCGAAGTGGGAGCGGTGAAGAACTACCTTATACGATGCATTCATTGGAATCTCCTGGTTTTGGTTGAATGTGCCATCTTAAAACATAACTCCTCCTCAATCCTCCTCTTAAGTTAAGAGGAGGAAGAAAAAAGTTATGATCTAGGATGGGATTCCGACTCGCGACCTGGCACCGGACGGTGCAGGTTGTTAGCGAGTCGGAGAGAGGAAGGTTCTACTTGAGGACAGAAGCGGGGCAGTCCTCGGGGTGCTTTTCGCAAAGCACCTTGCGCAGGCGCTTGGCCTCGGTTTCGAGGTTGGCGGCCTTTGTCCGGACGCGCTCGATGGCGTGTTCCTGCTCCTGGGCCTTGTCCCGGAGCTTGATGAGCTCCTCGGTGTGGCCCCTTTGGCCAATGGCGAGGAGCTCCACCTGGGACCGGAGCCCGCTGCTGGCGCAGCCGGAAGAGGCGGTGAGGACGAGGGTGGCGAGGGCGGTGACGAGCTTCTTCATGGGAACTCCTTTTGCCGGCCCACCTACGCGTAAAGCTTCGGTGGGTGGGCAGCGTGTGATCGCCGCAAAGCGGCGGTTTTTGTTTTGAAACATATAATGATAGCACAGAATTAGGATTTTGTCAAGAGTGCTTAACAGATTTTTTGGCTAAAACAACATAAAAATCATGTAACTTGTAACATGTAACTTGTAACAAAAAAGGTTATTTATGGTTGTTTAGCGGGTTTAAGATTTGTCAGGGGTTTGACAACTCCCCTCAACCTCCTCTTTGGTAAAGAGGAGGACTTAAAACCCCCTCTTTGATAAAGAGGGGGTGGGCGCGTCTTTGTAAAAGAGGTGGCCGGGGGAGTTATGCCTTGCCTTGGCTGCCGAAAAGTTTAATTTTATGTTCAGCGATTTGCTGCATTAACAGCATGGGCGGTTCCATGAGCTTGCGCGGATCGATAACCTTGGGCATTTCATCCACGGCTTCACGGATGCCGGCGGTGAAGGCGAGCCGAAGGTCGGTATCAATGTTAATTTTGGATACACCATTTTTAACGGCAAGTTTGATATCCGCATCAAGCACACCGCGGGCATGTCCAAGTTTGGCTCCATGATGCTCGGCGAGTTTTACAACATCTTCATCAACTCCGGAGGCACCGTGCAAAACTATGGGATTTTTAACTAGCTTGGCGATTTTTTTTAAGCGATCAATATCCAAATGTGTTTTGCCTTTGAATTTGTATGCGCCATGCGCCGTTCCAATCGCTACAGCTAAAGAATCGCAACCTGTGGCTTTGGCAAAATCGCGGGCTTGCTCGGGATTGGTGAGGTGCGCATCTTTTTCTTCCACGCTCACAAAATCTTCAATGCCGGCGATTGCACCGATTTCCGCTTCAACACTGACTTTTTTGGAGCGAGCCCAGGCAACGACCTGTTGAGTCTTTTTAACATTTTCTTTGTAAGGCAATGCCGAACCGTCAAACATGACGCTCGTATATCCATTTTGAATGGCTTGTTTGATGAGTTTTAAATCCTTGCCATGATCAACATGCAAAGCGATGGGAATCGGAGCTTTGGCAGCAACGCGGACCATGGCGATTAAATAATCCATACCAGCATAAGAGATGGCACCCTCGGAAGTTTGCACTATCAAAGGAGATTTTAATTTTACACCGGCCGCAACAACGGATTTTAATATCTCAAGATTATTGATATTGAAAGCCGGCACAGCGTACTTTCGGGCGCGTGCGGGCTTTAGGATTTTTAAAGCAGAAACCAACATAGTATAAAATAATAAATAACAAATAATAAAGAATAAGCAGGAATCGAGCAAGCTCGATATTTATTAAAAATATTAACAAACGATTTGATTATTATTGTACATCGTACGTTGTACATCGTACAAATTGATAGCAGTAACTTGGTATAAACTGATTAAAATAATCAAGCAAAATTCTGTTAATCTTGTAAATCAAGATTAAAAAACCGTCCGCGGAGACCGGGACGGTTGGTTTCAGAAGGGGATGATGCCTAAACAGTTGGGATTGTTTGAACCATGTTGGCTGCAAGCGTTGGTTGCCCCGCCGCCAAGAAAGATTTGTTCAACTGGTATTCCTTGAATTAATTTAATAGCAATGGGAATGATATTTAACAGTCCGGAGGTTTCGACCACGGTTGCATGCGGATGACGGCGGACGAATTCGCGTATGCGGGTTAAGCGCCGTCTCTCGCGCGGCTCGCAGGGAGTGCAGCGGGCGCCGGGCGGGCAGCGTTTGAAGCAATGACCCGTACCACAAGTGTTGGTGATGTCGGTGTCAATGGAATGCGGACCCTGATCATGGATACTGTTCATGCGCGGGACATGCGCCACGCGGCTGTTACTTTGCCGCAGGCTGGCTGTGCGCGCCGCATGAGCCAGGCTTGCGGTATCGTGCTGCGACGCAAGCGCGGGTAGGAGGGAAGATGGATTGAACGGTTTACGTCGGACGTCGGACGTCGATACGTCGGGATCGGGAGGCGGAGGAGGTTCAATGATTTGGGGCGGGGGAGGAGCAGTGTCCGGTACATCGGTGTTGGGCTCCTTGGGGGTTTTTGGTTTGGGCCGAGGCGGCGGACCGGGTACGAGCCGGTAATAGATGACAGCATGAGGCCGCTCGCCGCCGATGGTTTCTATGCGGCGCAGCGCTTGAAGGCGAAAGCCGAGCCGGTTGATCCAGATGAGCAATCTTTGCGCTGTCTGCCGGTTGGCTTCTTTTTGCCAGGCGGCAAAAAGCATTTTGGCGGCTGCAAGCCGGCGCGCGTCGCCAAAGGGCGCGCTCACGCCAACGTTGAAGATTTCTTGGCCGGCTTGTTCGCGGACTTGGTGGTTTTCCGAATCCAGCCGCGCTTGCAGCGCGGCTGCATGGCTATCATCAGCGAGAGCCGGTAAGCAGACCAGCCATAGGATCAGTACGAGGCTGAATCCGAACAGTTGTTTCATGTTTTACTCCTTGCTGAGGCAGCATATGGCGAGCGATTTGTCTTTTCACCGCGCCGTGCAGACCTCTGGTTTCAAAGGGGATGCAGCCAAGGCTTACCGTGTCCGCTTGCTTGGTATCCTGGTTTTGCGTGGCAATGATCACCTCAACCGAGGTTGGGATGAAAATTGCACCTTGCTGACGCGGGACGCGCGGCAATACGGTCGGTATGGTCCATTTGGCTAATGCATCATCCGAGCTTGGGAACAGCGTCTGCAGATGGAAGGGCGCGGGGTTGTCGCGGCGCAGCCACTCGCCAAGCCTCATTAGGGCATGACCGTGGTTTTTGAAATCCACCTGATTGGGATCGTACAATCCTTCCGGCCGGCGGAATGTGAGCATGGAGGTATTGGTGATGGTGTCATAAGTTGAGAGCATGACTACAGTATCGCTCCACCACATAGTGGATCCGCTTTGTTTGTGCCAGGCGAGCTCCATGTGGTGCCACAGGGATTCTTCTTTGGCCATGGCCATGGTCATTTGCCGGATTTCCTGAAGATATTTTTCATCCGGATTCCAGGCCACGAATCGTCCGGTGATGCGGCCAACGAAGCCGCGTTCACGCATGAGCCCCAAGTTGAAATTGGGTTCGCCTTGGCGTTTGACGCACTCGGCATCGTATGAGAGGCCGACGCGGAACATGAGTTCGGGCAGTTGATCGCGCGGATTGATGCCGCTTGAATATTGGCTGCTGGGCATCGCATGCCCCGGAACGCGGCTTTCGGCCAGAGCGGCCAGGTCACATTGTTCGATCCAGAGCCGGCGGTCGTAAAGCTCCATACGACGGAAGGTTTCCGCCTCGGAAAACTTTTTGCCGCTTGCGTCCGAAAGGATGCGTTCCGGATCGATGATGGTTCCGTCTTCATCCTTTACGTGAAAGTAAGAGGTGAAGCGGAAGTCGTTGATCTTCATGGTGACCGGTTTTTCACGCTTGAACTTGACTTCGTCATCCGTCCAGGCGCGCAAGCAGGGATCTAGCTGATGTGCTTGAGCCGAGCAAGACTTGGCCCAGTCAAGTTCATCGGGTAGGACCTTGTCAACGAGCTTGGCGCCATCCGGCCCGATGCTCATGGTGAACGTGGCCGTGTTGGGCAGAGGATCGGCTTTGGACTCGGGAGGGCTGGGGTAGGACGCTTCGGTCCAAACACAACCAACCGCAGACACAAGACTCACTACTACGCAGATGCTTCGGAGTGCAGGCAAGACGCAAGATGCTAGAAGCAGACGCAAAGTATTCATGGTTTCTCCTTTGTTTTGTTGTCGAAGAACAATAAAAATTAGCATTAAACTTAATAAATGTCAAGGGTTGCTGACAAGTGATATTTAGCTGGGTTGAGCGTAACTCCCCCGGTTGCGTGTAACGCAACTACCCCCTCATAAACTAAGAGCTAAGAGGGGGTTTCAAGCCCTCCTCTTTACCAAAGAGGAGGATCAGGAGAAGTTAAAAAAGCCCGGGCGAGTACCCTAGGGCTTGGTGTTGGGAGGGGGCGGAATAGATTTGTAGAGCAGGATGCGTTTACCGTTTCTTAGACGGCGTTTGAGTTCTGCTTCGAGTTTTCGTAAATCTTTCCTGCCTTTATTACCGCGAAGGTCGGGGATTTTGGAGCGGTTTTTTGCGCCATTGATACAGCGGCGCAGTTCGTTGTCGGTTAATAATTTCAGATCTTCGTTTTGAACATCAATTTCACTCGGCGTGCGTTCAGATTGACTATGAACCTCGTCGTCAGCATCTTGTTGCAGTTCTGCGTTGCGGCGCATTTTTTCCCTCGTGTTGGAGCAAGGAACCGAGTTGAGAATAACAACCGCCGTTTAATTAGTCAATTATAAGTAAATTATTTCACCCTAATAATATATTGACGGCAGGAAAGAAATGATGTAAAAAGTCAGTCTACCGTTTGCCCGGGAGGAGCAATGGAGACAAAAGAACTTTCGATAATGGGAAAAAGACTGCAGTATACCAATTTGCCGAATGGCTTGGTTTTGGTTTCGGAAGATCAGGTGCCCGCAAAAAAGCCGTCACTGCCTTGTTATGACGTATATATCGCCGGCGGACGTCTGGCCGATGACACGCATCCCGGCGCTTCAATGGCTTTTATGGCTTCGGCACTGACATATGCCGGCAATAAATATTCCGAGCTGCTAAAAAGCGCGGCGCTGCAAATTATTGTGACTGACGCTTTTATTCATCTGCGATATACGCATTATAAAAGCGACGGACATGGGGCTAAGTGTTTGATGCAGATTCTGGAATCAATAATGCTGGAGGAAGCTCTTCCGCAAATAATGAAGATGGAGCTTAGGCCCAGCAGCAGGATGAATGATTTTTGGCCTTGGTTTTATTCGAGGGTGACTCCGGCTTGGCACAGAATGGCTTTGGATTTTCAAGAAGAAAGCCGGAGGGTGCAAATGATTGATTGGAGCCGGGTTAATGAGTTCCGTGACCGGATTTTTATTCCCGCGAACATGCTGGTCTACGCGCACGGAGAAGATGAGCACGAGGATCTAGCGGAAATTCTTTCATTTTTACCGGTCGGGAAAACGGATACGATCTGGAAACCTGAATTTCCGGATGCTTATCCGATAGAAGACGAGCATTTGCCAAAAAGAATTATCAACGGCGTAACAGGCAGTTTGTTTTTTATGCCTCTGCCAAAAGACAGGATGCTGTATTTTATGGCGTGCATGGTGCTGAAAGCTATTTTCGACCGCGACGGCCATTTTACAAGCGTTACCAAAAGCAAACTTGATAGAAGAATCAAAATTGCCGCATATGTGCAATATTGGCCGCTGCCTTTGGGGTTTGTATTGCTTGAATATCCGGTTGAAAGACGCGACAGACTGTTCTCCAATGTAATGACGGCCGGGTTTGACTTTTTAAATTATTCTCAAGCCGAACAAATCAGAATGATTCACAAAAATTCTTTGGATGTAATTCTTAAGTTCGGGGAGCCTCAATCATTATTGCGCGACGGATGGCTGGTTGAAAGAAAAATTAAGGATAGGATACCGGAAAATTTCAGAATTGAAGATTATTTATATTTGGCTTTTGAATATCTGCACGAATCCAGAATAGGCAGATTGGATTATATAACCTCGGAGATAGAAACACCTTCTCCGTTCAAAGGACTTGAACTTTAGCCGGCACAGCCCGGTTTTTTTATATGACTTTCGCTTTGTTTTTGTAACGGCGCAAAGCGTTTTTTAAACCATCATTTGTCAACAGGCCTTGTTGCGGGCCGATATATTTAATAACCGACCATGAGTTGGCCGTGCCCCAGCGCAATGCTTCTGTAATATCCTTGCCTTTAATTATCGCTGCAGTAAAAGCGGCGGCAAAAGCATCTCCGGCGCCGGTGCGCTCTTTGGCTTCGCCTTTAAAAATCGGCATAAACCAAAAATTCTTGCCGTCAAACGCGTATGAACCGTTTTTGCCGTCTGTAATGACTATGTATTTAGCGCCAAGTTTATGAAAATCTTCAAGAAGATTTTTTATTGGACGATCCTTGCCATTTAAAAGGAATTTTGATTCTTCTTTGTTCAAAATTAAAATATCGCTGATTTTAATCAATGGTTTGCATTTTTTCAGTCCTCCGCGAATGTGAGTAGTGCCCGGCTGGAAAGAAAAATTAATATAGGAATTTGTTTTAAGATACTTAGCGAGCTGAAGATCGAATTTTTCATATTTATTGCCCATGGCGCTGTAATATATCCATTTGGTTTTGGGCAGTTTAGGCAATTTGTAATTTTTGGGTTTAAAAAATAATAATTGCGTTCTTTCTCCTTGATAGCTTATAAGCGTCGCTTCGCTCGTTTGTTGTTTTTCGCATTTACACATTAAAGAAATATCAACTTTTTCTTTTTTTAACGCGTCTTTAAGCTGATCTCCGGCAAAGTCTTGGCCTACCCAGCTAACCAGACCGGATTTCAGCCCCAGGCGCGCGGCGCAGACAGAGGCGTTTGCCGCATTGCCGGCGGCGGGGGTTTTTACAACATCTCTGACCGGAATTTTTTCCGCATATTCCAGACAGAGCAAACAGCGTTCTTTTTCTATGCTGCAGCTGACCGAGGCTTCATCGATCATATAAAAAATATCGCGCAAAGATTCGCCGATACAAAGCATGTCGAGGGATTTCATATACATCAATTATAAAATAACAAATAACAAATAACAAATGGCAAAAGATTTATAATGCATAGTGCATAACAATCGGATTACGAAATTTGAAATCTGTAATTTTAAATCTAGCAGCTGGCGGGTAGCAACTAGCAACTAGCGATTAGCGACTGTATAAAAAATCATGCACAATCCAGTTAATCTTGAAAATCAAGGTATGAAAAAACCGCCGTTGCCAGTTGGCGCGGGCGGCTCGGTTGAGCTGTAGGTATCTCTCTCCTTTTTTGTTCCTCCTCACCTCATGTGACACTCGACTCCCTCAAGACGAGTGTTATATATTTTTGATCAGCAGATCCTCCTCGGGCTGCGTGATCTGATATTTACGGTGGCGCCTCATGCCAACCGTGAATGTTTGGCTTACAGCGCAACCGTTTGTTCTCCTTAATATTTATAGCCTTGAAATTTGATTTTTGAGAAAGGCTTTGATTGGGGGAGAACTGTTCCGGGGGCCACTCGGCGGCCCGGAACGTTATGGATTATCATGATTTAATAAGACTGTCAAGATGTTTGCCGATACGGTATAATATTTTTTGTTATGAAATTGACATATTTTTTAGCAATTGCGCTAGTTTTAGCTTTTTTGGGGGCAGGATGCTCCAATTCGAACAACGAATTACGAACCACGAACCTCGATATCGGAAAAGGCGGGAATGTTAATCCGTGTGATTTGATTGATCAAGGCGAGATTGATGCTTTGTTTGGAAAGGCTTCGACCATCATCCAAGATGATAAAGAGCCAATTAATCCAACCGGGCAAAAGCTTTGCGTTTATGATGCGGAGAGCGATTATGGTGTAACTATGGCGCAGATCGGCGTGCAGCAATCCAAAGACATGGTGAGCGGAATGACTGCTGAAGATCTTTTTGAAAGCCAAAAAGAATTTCTTGAAGGCATCGCGGATGTGCAGGGTTTGGGTGATGGAGCTTATCAAACCAGCGCGGAAATTCCGGGCGGAGGAGCATTATATTTTTTAGCTGAGAATAAGACCGTATTGATAACGGTTGATATCTCATTGGGCAGATTGGATAATGAGGCAAATCAAAAAGCGGAGCGTGATATTGCGGCAAAGATAATGGAACAATTATAAACCAGTCTTAGTACTTAGTCATAGTCATAGTTAGTGACCAGTGATCAGTGACCAGTGATCAGAATTTGGTGTTGGTGCAAATTAGTCGTGGTATTGACAACGTGGTTTTTTGTGTTTAAATAAGCTATCTTTCACAAAAAAATAAAACAAGAAAGCCCTTTGATCAGCATAGGGCAGGAAAGGAAAAATCATGTACAGCTTCGCGACGTGTGTGGCAATGCGCTTGGATAAGATGACCGGCGGCAAGGATTTTACCCAGATTGCCGAAGCCGCCGCCGATCCTCTGAAGAAGGTGAGGTTTGAGGCGGGTCAGGTTGCGCGGTCTTGCAAGGATTTGTGCAAGGCCTTGGAAATAGTGGCGGTTGAAATCGAAATGTGGGATCAGTATGAACTGGATAAGCAGGTGGCAGGCTTGTTGGCAAAGATTGTTTGCACGGCACAAAAGTGCGCAATGGAAAATCTGGCCGGCAATCAGCAGATGAAAGCCATGCTCACGGGTTTGTTCAGTATGCTCCTTCAGGGATTGCTGGGCAATGATATTCGGAAAGCGGTGGCAGAAAGCAGGGCTCGGCAAATGCCGCAAGTTGTGGTGAACTTGAATATCAATGCCGGAGATATCGGCAATGCATTGCAGAAATGGGGCTTGCTTATGACCGAGCCGGCGGTGGTTATGGTCGTTGCCGAGGTGATTGCCGATCTGCCTGAAGAGCAAAGGCCGGTATTTTTGACGAAGCTGTCATACATTATCGGCTCTTTGGAAAATAAGCCGGACGCGGAAGCGGTTCGGTTTTTGGCTCAACAGGCTTTGTCGCGTTCGCACGCTGACAATAACTGACTTGCTCGTCCCGAGTTTAATCGAGGGGCGGGCTTTTTTTGACCATGATTACCACGACACGGTCGTTCGCGAACGACGTGTCTTGATTTTAATTCTGATTAGCAGGATTATTATTTGATAAGCTGCTGAGCTACCGAGCTTCTAAGCGATTGAGCTTAATGGCTTATTGGTTTAGTCGCTTAGAGGCTTAATATGTTGACTAAAAGGGCAATATATGTAATAACTTGAGTACAGAAGAGGAGGTTTGAAGCGCAAAAGGAGGCGGAGATGAGCGCGAGGTACATTCTAAAAAGCGATTACGCCAAAGCGCTCATCCTCTTGATTGAAGAATGCATGGAGGAGGCGCTTATTGATCAAAGACCGGGTGTGGTTTCGGCAATTTGTTACAGAATTGAATTACATTTGGATAAGGTCAGGGAGGAAGCATCAGCAAAAGGTGATGATGTGCAAGCAGATTGCGCCATAATGCTTTACGATATGATCCGTTATCAAAATGTCGAGCGATTTAATGTAAGACAGTGGGCGGCATTTAAGGATGTGGTTATGCATTGGCACCGCATGAGCAGCGTCATGACCGAGTCTAACATCGCAGAGTATAAAAGCCAGTTATTGGCAACGGGTTTGGAAATCCACTCGCGTGATTCGTGGATAAATGAGATTGATGCGGAAATTGAAAAATAGTTTGTCTTTTAAAAAGCTGCCATGCGGCAGCTATTTTCTTTTAATGACTTTTTTGACGGCTTTGATTATGTCTTTGGCTTTCATACCGTATTTGGCCAAAAGTTCATCCGGTTCCCCTGATTCACCGAATGAATCCGGCATGCCGATTGTTTCGATTGGGGTGGGGAGTTTTTTAGCGCAAAGTTCGGCGACCGCGCCGTGCAATCCCCCTATGATTTGATGTTCTTCGACGGTTACCGCGCAAGCGGTTTTTTTTAATGAAGAGATAATTGTTTTTTTATCCAGTGGTTTGATGGTGTGAGAGTTGATTACTTCGGCTTCGATATGTTCTTTGGCGAGCGCTTCGGCGGCGAGCAAGGCCTCATGCAACAATGGTCCGCAAGCGATGAGTGAAACATCATAGCCTTCACGGCAAACATAGGCCTGACCGAGTTTGAACGGTGTTTTGTTGGTTGTGATAACAGGGGTCTTTTCGCGGGCAAATCTAAAGTAAACCGGACCTTTGTGTTTGGCGGCGGCGATGGTGCACTTGCGCGTTTCTTCATAATCGCAAGGCGCGCAGACAATGATATCCGGGATGGCGCGAACAATGGCCATGTCTTCCAGGGCTTGGTGTGTGGCACCGTCAGGGCCAACCGATACGCCGGTATGCGCGCCCGCAATTTTAACATTAGCCTTGCTGTAGCAGACTGAAACTCGCAACTGATCCCAGCTGCGGCCGGGGGAAAAAACGGCGTATGAAGAAACGAAGGGAATTTTTCCAGCTAAAGCGAGACCGGCTGCGACTCCCATCATGTTTTGTTCAGCGACGCCGCATTCAATATAGCGATCCGGATATTTTTCACCAAAGCCCAGAGCACGAGTGGATTCGGCAAGATCTGCAGTAAGTACAACAACCTCTTTGTTGGTTTTGCCCAATTCAATGAGAGCATCGCCATAGCCGTTCCGGGTGGGAATTTTTTCGACTGTTTTATATAACAGATATGGGTTTAGATTTGCGGATTTCATAGATATAAGGACCAGGGACCAGTGACTAGTGACTAGTGACTAGTGACTAGTGACTAGTGACTAGTGACCAGGGACCAGGGACCAGTGACTAGTGACTAGTGACTAGTGACCAGTGACTAGTGACCAGTGAGTAGGGACTAGGGACCGGGGGTCGATGGTGAATTGAGTTTATTAGTGAGTAACATGATCATTTTAAATAACATTTTACTGATTTCTTGAGATAAATTATAGGCTTGAGTGAATTGATTAACATCAAAGTATTTATATTCCAGTCCCAGAAGCAGCATGCTTCTGACTTCGCTGCATGATCCTTTGGCGATATGTAAAAATTGTTTATATTCTTTGGTGCTTTGACGATCAAAGCCTTCGGCGATGTTATTAATTACCGATAAAGCAGCGCGTTGTATTTGGTTTTTAAAGATAAAGTCGTTGTTATGTTTCATGCATGTATGTATCAGGATATTGAGCTCCTTGGCTTTTTGCCAAACTATCAAGTCTTCAAATTTTTGAACATGCATATCTGAATGATTATCTGGTCACTGTCCACTGGTCAATCGGGTTTATTATTGATGTTCAGAGTAGATTTTGCCGCCAAGTGTTCTAAGTTCGTGCAGTGCCAGTCTGGCTTCGTCTTTGTTGGGCGGTTTGCCGTGCCATTCGAATTTATTCTCCATAAAGTCCACGCCTTTGCCGGGGATTGTATGGCAGATTATTGCGGTTGGATTGGCGGCCATGGCTTTGGCTTTTTTCATGGCATCCAATACTTCGCGGATATTGTGCCCGTCAACCTCGATTACAAACCAGTTATTGGCTTTTAGTTTGGCGCAGAAATCCTCCAAGGGCATAATATCTTCCGTGAAACCATCTATTTGGATGTTGTTGCGGTCGATGATAGCTGTGAGTTCACGTAAATTGTATTTACCGGCGAGCATGACGGCTTCCCAAGTTTGGCCTTCGTCAAATTCGCCGTCGCTCATGAGGCACCAGGTGTGGTAACTCGAATTACGAACTACGAATTTCGAACCACGATTTTTCGTCCCGCGTCCCGCGTCGCTCGTCCCACGACGGTTGATTCTAGAAGCAAGTGCAAATCCGCAGGCTTGGGAGAGGCCTTGGCCCAAAGGTCCGCCGCAGGTTTCTATTCCATTGCTGAAATGGTTGTTGGAATGGCCTTGGAGAGGAGAGCCCAGTTTACGTAAAGTTTTGAGCTGTTTGTGCGGAATGAATCCGGCATGAGCCAAAGTTGCATACAGCACGGGGCAGATGTGAGCATTGGAGAGGACGACCCTGTCGCGTGCGGGATCATTTTTCTTTTTGGGATCAAGATTGGCAACTCCGCCCATATAAACAGCGGTAAAAACATCGGCCATGCCCAGCGGACCGGCCGAATGACCCGAGCCGGCTTCTACAAGCATGTTGATTATGTCCTGCCGGATTTGGTTGGCGGTTTTTTCCAACTGTGAAATAGATTTCATAATTCATTTTTGACTCATGTCGTACCGCGTACCGGATGTACCACGTACAACGTTTAGGTGTCGATATATATCTTAAAGTATTTTAACATGGATGAGGAGAAATAAAAAAAGACGCCCCATTGGAGCGTCTATATGGTTTGAATATATTTATTTAACTACATTGATTGTGCCGACTACTCCTTCATTGAAGCCATCGCGATATTCGAAAGATCCGGTTTGGTTGAAGGTTCTTTGAAAGGTATCTTTATATTCCAAGGTTTGTGATTGGAATCCGCTGCCAACAACCGAGTGAGGTTTGCTGTCTTGGTTTGTCCAGGTGACAGTGGCGCCGACTTTAACGGTCATGGTTGACGGTACATAGCCGGTCATTGTATCACCAATGCTGACCGCGGCTTGCGTGCCATCGAAACCTTTGTTTTCAGAAATTGTTTTGGTCGCATTCATGACATCTGCCGGTTTGAACATGGCTGATGTTTCTATGGCGCTGCCCATTTTGTAATTAATAAAGAAGGCATCCGGAACATCGTCGATTTGCTGACTCCAATTGATGTTATAAAGAGTTTCGGCAAGTTCTTCACTGGCAACATGGCGCAAAACACCGCCTCGGTCTACGGCGTAGACTTTAGGATCGGTTGTAATTTTTACCATTTTGCGGCCTGGGCGGTATGTGACGTTGCCGCCGATCGGGATTGTGCCCAAGGTGCGGTCATCAATGGTTAAAACATTATCAAAGTTTTCATACCAAGTGAAATAGGTTTTTTCATTCGGGAAAACATAGCGCTTGCCATCTTCTGCGAAATAATAAACCGCAGAAAAGGATTGCCCTTTAATCAATGTTCCAGGATTAAAGGTTTGAGCTTTGGCTGCAACGGGAAGCATCGTGCCGGCAATCATTGAAAGGGATGCAAGGGAAGCGAGGATTTTGTTTAACATAACGTATAGAATTAATAATTAATAAATAATAAATAATAAAGTCTTAGTCTTGGTACTTAGTCATGATGCTTAGTCGTAGTCGCAGGAGCGGCCAGTGATCAGTGGACAATCAAGGATTGGTGACTTGGACTTCGACAGATTGCTCTTGCGTAAGATCAAGCATGTCGGCGGCGCGGCCGATGAAAGTCAGTGTGCCGGTTTGAGTGATGGGAGCGGTGGTAAAAGTGCACGGAGCGGCTCCATCACAATGTTTCAATAAGTTTTTGCCGCTGTCAAGAATTTCCAAATAAGAGATTCCGTCGGTGTCTGATGCTGTTACCGTAATATCAACGGTTTCATTGGTATAAATTGATGGTTTTGAGCCTTGAACCGTGACAACGGGCGAATCGTTATTTGCCAATGTGATGGTTTTATCCGCTGTTCGGTATGTTCGGCCTTGAGAGTCTTTAACGATAGCATAAACGGTTTTAACATCGCCTATATTTCCCGTGCCGGTATAGCCATATGAGCATCTAAGGGAGCCGGACGCGCAGATGTAAGTACCGGAATCATTAATAAATATTTCAATCGTGGATACGTTGATGCTGATATCGGCTTCAATGGTTATGGTTGTGGTTTGTCCAACCCGGATTGTTGATTGATTGATGGTGATGCCGGCTTTTTCTGAAATTGAATCAGAACTGACAATAATTTGCTTGGTGTCGATAAATACCGAATTGTCTACCGCTGTAACTTGGGCACGGGCTTCATATGTGCCGTCCGGTGTATTTTTATCGATTAATTTACTGCCAAAACAGGTCGGAGCATAATCGCAGGTTGTAACAAGACTGCCGTCAAAATAGATGCGGATTTCTTTAATGCCTTTTTTATAATCCGTGACGACGGTAAAATCGATGTCATCACCGGGCTGGATGGAATTTTTGTTGACAGTTAATGAGGCGGCCAATGGCATTGTTGACGTCGGCGTTTGAGGTTCGGGCTGTGTGCCGCCGTTGCATGATGTGCAGGTTTGGGGTTCGCGATCTTTGTCTATGGATATTGCATCGATTGACTCTTGAGCAGGATTATAATCGGCGGAAGAATTTATCGGCGCGCCTATCGCATAATTTACAAAAAAAGCATCAGGGATGTCGTCAATTTTAGCATTCCAGTCCGCGCCATAAAGTTCTATCGCGAGTGCTTCACTGGTTATATGGCGCAAAATGCCTCCGGCCGAAATCGCATAAGTTTTGGGATCGGTTGTAATTTTTACGAGCTTAACTCCCGGTTTATAGGTAACGTTGCCGCCAAGTTGTATCGACGCGAGTTGTTCATCGGTTATGGTTTTAACATTATCGAAATTGGCGTACCAAGTGAAGAATGTTTTGTCGGTCGGGAAGACCAGGCGCGTGCCTTCGTTACTGTAGTAATAAACAGCGGGCAGAGATCCTTTAATAAGGTCTCCGGGAGAAAGAGTAACTTGCGCATTGGCATGATGAGCGATTATTAATGACCCCATCAGACCAAGAAATGCAATAAAATATTTGTATGTCATACAGGGAAATTATAGCATAAGGTGAAAATAAAAAAATACCCAGAGTTAATCTGAGTATTTTTGGTATTCAACGAGTATTTCTTATTGAGGAGCTTCCATGCCCTTGTCTTGCCAGATATACATGGCCTGGGCCTTTTCTCCACCCGGGTTGAAATCGTCCTTGCCGGCGATTGAAGAACCGATACGGTAGTTTACGAAAAATGGATCCGGAATGTCGTCGATCATTTTATTCCAATCAGCGCCATAAAGTTCTATTGCGGCCGCTTCAGTTTCCACCCAGCGCAAGATTCCGCCTTTGGAAACGGCGTAGGTTCTGGGATCGGTGGTGATTTTTACCATTTTTACACCAGGTCGATAAGTGACGTTGCCGCCCAAGGGAATGGATGAGAGTTCGGAATCGGAAATTGTTACAACTCCGGAATAATCATCGCCATACCAAGATTTGTAAGTTTTTTCTGTGGGGAAAACGTAGCGCTTGCCATCGGTTGCGTAATAATAAACCGTTGACATAGACCCTTTGATTAAATCGCCTTCTTGAGCCATCATTTCCGCGGCTTGGACTGGCACGGATGAGGCGAATAAAGCGAGCATGGTGAGAAATGCAAAGAAACGCATATACTTAATTAAAAATTATGAATTAAGAAATAAGAATTAGGAATTAATTATACGTCGATAAGTCTATACGTCGATAAGTTTTAAGTCCATTATTTGATAGACGTATTGACTTATGACGTACTGACGTTATTTTAGAAGTTTATTGTATGCTGTTTTGGGATTGTCCGCAAGAAAGATTGCGCCGGCGGCATTTAAGCTGGTCGCGCCGGCTTTGATTATATCACGAGCCGTTGCGGGATTCACGCCTCCATCCACAGCTACGGGAAGTTTGGGGAATTTTTTGCGCAGGATTTTAATTGTTTGCAGTGAATCTTTAATAAAAGTTTGGCCGGAGTAACCGGGCATGACGCCCATGACGAGTACGGAATCAATAAAATAATTTTTGGCTTTGGCTTTTACGGGTTTTGATTGGATGTAGGATAGAATTTCTGTGACGGGCGTGTTTGGATTGATGGCTAAAGCGACCTGCAAATCCATTTCATGCACCAAAGGAATCAATTCCTCGTGACGGATCGGGATTTCCACATGCCAGATAATACGCATAACCCCGGCAAGTTCTTTCCAGGCTTCAATAATCTTCATGGGATTGATAACCATGAGGTGCAATTCAATATTAGGAATTTCATGATTGTTTTCCGTTAGGTAATCACGATACCAACTTCCGTTATTTAAGTTTTTTGGTGTTTCATTATCAACAAAAAGTCCGTCCATGATATCGATTTGTACGGTTTTGGCGAATCCGTAAGCGGTTTTTAACCGCGAAATGAATTCGCTTTTTTTCTTAGTTAGGATGGCGGGAATGACTTCGATCATAATGGCAAATATCAAATGGCAAATATCAAGAATGCTTTTAGTCCTAAGTACATCGTCCTAGGTCTTGGCTATAGACTACGTCCTTTGGCCAGGACTATGTACCAAGGATTATGGACTAATGTTTTCTCTTGCTATTTGTTATTTATCAAGTTGTTTGATTCGTCTTTTATGCCGGGATGCTTTGGAAGCCGGGGTTTTGAGGAAAACGTCGATCAGCTCGAGAGCATCTTTAAGTTTGGTATTCCAGCCGGAAAGCGTCAGAACGTTGATGTCGTTATGCTCGCGGGCGAGTTTGACTTCTTTTTTGTCATAGCCTTGGGCGGCGCGGATATTTTTGTAGCGATTGGCTGCAATGGAAGCGCCGACTCCGGAGCCGCAAATGAAAATCGTTCGAGAATTTTGAATTTTGAATTTTGAATTTTGAATTTGGTCGACTAGTTTTTTGGCGACTTTGGGGTAATCATCGCCGGGGACGAGAGTGGGGCTAACGTCGATTACTTCGTGTTTTTTGGCCAGCTTTTTTTTGACAGCTTCTTTGAGTTTAAAACCGGCGTGATCGGAAGCGAGGAATATCTTCATACTTCTCAAAGTATAAACTACAACACCCTTCGCGTGAAGCTTGGGGTGTCAAGAACTATAAACTATAAAGAGCATAAATAAGCTTGGGCAGTGATGTTGCATGTTATATGTTACATGTTATGTGAGTTAGTTGACCAAAGTGCTATTTTAAGCCAATATAAGAGACATTATGAGCAATCCAATACCAACACCATCCAATCGTCCGGATTTTCCGAAAATGGAAGAGGAAATTCTGGAATTTTGGGATAAAAAGAATATTTTTCACCGATCAATTGAAGAGAGGCCGGAGAATAAACCGTTTACTTTTTACGATGGTCCGCCGTTTGCAACGGGCTTGCCGCATCCGGGTCATTTATTGCAGAGCACGATTAAAGATGCCCTCCCAAGATATTGGACCATGAAAGGTTACAGGGTCGACCGGGTTTGGGGCTGGGATTGCCACGGCTTGCCGGTTGAGAATCTCATTGAAAAGGATTTGGATTTAAATTCGCGCAAGGATATTTTGGAATATGGAATTGATAAGTTTAATGATGCTTGCAGGGCTTCGGTTTTGACTTACGATCAGGAATGGCGAAGGTATGTGCGAAGAATCGGGCGCTGGGTGGATATGGAGCATTCGTATAAAACCATGGATGATTCTTATATTGAGTCGGTTTGGTGGGCATTTGCGGAATTGTACAAAAAGGATTTGGTCTACAAAGATTTCAGAGTTTCCATGTATTGTCCGCGCTGTGCAACGCCGCTTTCGAATCATGAAATCACGATGGGCAATTCTTACAGAGATGAGGAAGACCCGGCAATTACAGTCAAATTCAAAGTAAAAGGCGAAGATAAAACATATTTGTTGGCGTGGACTACCACGCCGTGGACATTGCCGGCCAATACGGCTATTGCCGTGCATCCGGAGCTTTGGTATGTGAGAGTGTATTTGCCGGATTTGGATGAAACCTGGATTATGGCGGAGGCAAGGAAATCCGAAGTGCTGGGCGAGATGGTTTTAGGAGCCAGGATTGATAAACGTGTTTTGGGAAGCGAGCTGGCGGGCATGGAATATGAATCATTGTATTCATTTATGCCAATTGAGGATAATAAACAGGCTTATAAAGTTGTTGACATGCCTTATGTGAGCGCGGAAGACGGAACGGGTTTGGTACATACGGCGCCGGCTTTTGGCGAGGATGATTTTCAGGCATCCAAAGTTCATAATTTGGCGGTGCTGTTAACGGTCGATGATGTCGGCAAGATGATTCCCGAGACAGGTAATTTTGCCGGCATGAGCATAAAAGATGCAGATAATCCGATTATTGAAGATCTGGAAGGGAGGGGATTGATTGCGTTTAAAGATAAAATCACGCATTCGGTTCCGGAATGCTGGAGATGTAATACTTTATTGATGTACCGCGCACAGCAGGCGTGGTTTGTTGACATACAAAAATTGAAAACCAAAATGATAGATGCCAATAAAAAGATTCATTGGGTTCCGGAACATATAAAAGTCGGCAGATTCGGCAAGGGCTTGGAAATGGCGCCGGACTGGAATATATCCCGTACGCGTTATTGGGGCGCTCCGATGCCGGTTTGGCTATGCGAAAAGTGCGAAGAAAAGAAAGTGGTCGGTTCCATTGCCGAATTAAAAGAAGCGGCGGGGAGTCTCCCGAGCGGTTTTGATATGCATAGGCCGGGAATCGATAAAGTTGAGTTGGATTGCAAATGCGGCGGAAAGATGAAGCGCACGGAATATGTTTTTGATTGCTGGTTTGAATCGGGCAGCATGCCTTATGCATCTGTGCATTATCCTTTTGCGGACGCGGAAAAGTTTGAAGCCAGATTCCCGGCGGATTTTATCGGTGAAGCACAAGATCAAACGCGCGGCTGGTTTTACACCATGCATGTTTTGGCCGTCGGACTTATGGGCAAAGCTGCTACCAAAAATATTGTCGTGACAGGCATGATGCTGGCTGAAGACGGGAAGAAGATGAGCAAGTCAAAAAAGAATTTTACGGATCCGTATCAGCTTATGGAAACAATCGGCGCGGATGCTTTAAGATTTTATATGCTTTCATCTCCAATTATGCAGGCTGAAGCTCTGAATTTTAAAGATGAAGAATGCGCCATGATACAGCGCACGGTTTTTGGAACTTTATGGAATGTGCGCCAGTTTTATCTGACGTATGCAAACGGTTTGGATGTTGAAATTGTTACGCCAAGGAGTTTGCACGTTTTGGACAGATGGATATTTTCGAGAATGGAAGATTTGACCAGGCATATAACCGAACAAATGGACGATTATCATTTTGCTGACGCTTTAAGACCGGTCAGGTTGTTTGTAGATGATTTGTCTACTTGGTGGCTCAGGAGATCCCGTGAAAGGATTAAACAAAATGATGATATTGATGAAAAAATGGATGCGCTTAGAACTTTGCGGGAAGTTTTGTTGACCACGTCAAAAATTTTAGCTCCATTCGCTCCGTTCATGACAGAGAAAATGTATCAGGATTTGGAAGGCGAAAAAATGTCCGTGCATTTGGATAAATGGCCAAAAGCCAATGCGGGCGCGATAGATGAGGGGCTGATTTCCGATATGCAATGGGTAAGAAATGTTGTGAATTCGGGCTTGGAGCAAAGGGTGGCGGTAAAAATTCCGGTGCGTCAGGCGCTGCAGAAAATTACGGTAAAAAGCAAAGATGCCAATGTTATTGAACGTGTAAAGAATAAAGCTGACTACTTGCAATTGATAAAGGATGAGTTAAATGTTTTGGGAACAGAGTTTGGCAACGCTGACGCCGATCAGATTGATGACGTAAAGGTTGAGCTGGATACGGAATTAACACCCGAGCTTAAAAAGATGGGATTGCAAAGAGAGCTGGTGCGGCACATAATGCAGCTTCGCAAACAATCCAAGCTGACACCCGGAGATGTTATCAATGTGCAGATCGCGGTCGATGATTTGAGTTTAATGGAGGGCGTTGATGCGTTGAAGAGCGAGGTTGGCAAAGAAGTAAAAGCCGAATCTGTCTTAATAGGATCTGAATTTGAAGGAGAGGCGCAAATTACAATGAATTGGGAGGAAGCGGAGATAAGGATAAAGATAGAGTAAAGTACTAAGTACTAAGTACGACGTCAAACGGATTAAAATTGACCAAACATAAATCAAGTATATCCAAATTTTAACCAAATTAATTTTTGGTAATATTCGCCCGTGCCTCGGAGCCTTTGGCGTAGGGGTATTTCTTGGTTTTCTTTGGTTGTGTTTTGATTTTAGCGCTATTTAGCTAATATCTTGACATGTAGTCAAAAATAAGCTAGGCTAAGCTATAAAAACCAAAAAGAAAACGTACCTACACAAAGGCGGGAAAGATGTCTTCACAGAACAAGAAAGACATGAAGATTTTTTCGGCCGGTACTTTGATTGAAGCCAGGTATCGGCTGATTGAAGCCATTAAACAAGGCGGCGAGGCGGTTGTATATCGCGCCAAGGATGAAAAAGAAAAGAGGCTGGTTGCGGTTAAACTGCTGGCTAAGCTTGCCGATCCCAGAGATTTGAGCCGTTTTAAGCGAGTTGTGGCGATTTCTGAAAAATTACACAGCCCCAATATTTTACCTTTTGATGATTCGGGAATATTTCTGGACGGCGCAGAAGCTTATCCTTACATGATTTTTCCTTATGTTTCCGGAGGTGACACTCTGGATGACATGATTGACGCATACAGGCGCGCCACCATGCCTCTTGACCGGCCGCATACGGATACTTGCATTCCGTTTCCCGTGCTTCTTAATTTGGCCATTCAGGCCTTGAGCGGAGTAAGGGATGCTCATACGCAGGGTGTTGTTCATCGTGATTTGAAGCCCGGAAATATTTTGGTAGCTAACGGCGTGCCGCTTGTTATGGATTTTGGTCTGGCAAGATACTACCGCCCCGAGCTGGAAGAGGGCATGACGCAAGTGACTGTTTTGGGTGTTGTCCAAGGGACTTTGGACCATATGAGTCCGGAGCAAGCCAGAGGTGAAGGTCCGGATCCGACATGCGACATTTTTTCTTCGGGCGTTATCTTGTATGAGATGGCCACAGGGCATAATCCCCGGGATATTGAAGGCGATCAGTTGATGAAATTGATCCAGCAAATCGGCTGGGGCAATAGTACGGTACGCGACGGGAAAAAGGTCTATGAGCCGATAAAGCCCATGCCCATGGATGAATATATCGAGGTTTCGCATCCGGCATTCGCGCGGTTTGAAAAATTGGTGATGAGTTGCATTTCTTTTGATAAGGAAGACAGGCCCAAGGATATGAATGAGGTTCTGAATGAACTCAACCACATCAGGGTCGAAGCTCCGAATGTGATTTTGTCGCAGCCGCCGCCGGGGCTTGCATCAATTAAGATACAGCCGGCAGGTATAAGGCATGTGAATGTTGACGCGGTTACCGAAGAGGCTCCTTCCGTGCCGCCTCCAGATGCGCGCGGGCGGGAAGGACAATCCGGGCTGAGTTTAGCCACGGAGCAGGAAGTTGAGGCTCAAAGACCAACAAAACCCGAAGGCCGGCGCACGCCGGATAAAATATTCAACGACCGAACGGCCGAACGCAAGACCGCTCCGCCAAAGCGAACTGTGACGCCAAGGCTGGACCGGCCGGTTGCGCAGAGCCGGCGCGGATGGGTCGTTGCGCTTATTTCGGCAATCGCAGTCGTAATTCTTGCTTACACTACGCAGGATTATTGGTATGAGTCACTGCGGGCTGCAATTGGTAAAAATGAACCGGCCGCAGAGATTGAAACCGAAGCGTCGGCAAAATCGACAGCGCCATCATGGCCGGAGCCGGTCGCACCCGTGCCGACGCAGACCAAGTCAGCCCCGGCAGCTGCCATTGCAGACACAGAGCCCGATGCAGAGATTTCGCCGGCTACGGCGAAGACAGCTGGGCCCGGATCCACGAAAGTTTATTTGCCTAGCAATACGGGTTATGGAGCTCCCAAACCCGTTCCCGGAATCGACTATTTTCCGGGCGAAGGCAAACCCTGACTTACACTCTCACCACTCGGTGGGAGTTTTTTAATATCTAACTCTCCCCCCGGCCCTCTCTCTTAATCTAAGCGAGGGGGAACAAGTCTCCCTCTTAATTTAAGAGGGACCCGCTTGCCAGCGCTTGAGGGCAGCGATTGCGGGCAGGGATTTAGAGGGAGTTCTTAGCTTCTGTCAGCGTGCCGCGTGGTACGGATTGATAAATCTGGACTTTACGCGGTTGTCAGTTTACAGTGTTCAGGTATGATCGGAATGTTAAGAGGTGAAGTTATAGAAAAATCAACGAATTTTTTTATATTGGATGTTCGCGGGGTTGGATATTTTGTAAAAGCTCATTTAAGGTTGTTGGCCGATCTTTCTGTGGGCGATGAGCCATCGATTTACATCCACGAACATATTCGTGAAGATTCGCATGATCTTTATGGTTTTGCGAGCCGCGATGAGCTGGAAGTTTTTGAAATTTTGATTAGTATTAACGGGATTGGCCCAAAAGCCGGGCTCGCGATTTGCGGTTCGGCGACACCTTCAGAACTCCGCGAAAGAGTAATGCATTCTGATGCGGCTTGGTTTGCATCATTGCCCGGTATCGGCAATAAAACGGCACAAAAAATTATTCTTGAACTCAAAGGCCAGCTCGTTGAGGTAGAGACGGAAAGCGAAGCCGATCAGGAACTTATTGATGCGTTAAAAGGTTTGGGTTACAAATCTGCGCAAGCAAAAGAAGCGGCGAAAAGCGTGCCGGCAGAGATTAAAGATCCATCAGAGAGAGTGAGGGAGGCGCTGAAATACTTAAGTCGCTAGATACTAGTCGCTCGGCGTTAGACGTAGTAGAATAGGCTCATGAATATCAGGGAAATAACAGATAGAATGGATTGGGAGGCGTTTCAATCCAGCCAGAAGTGGATGCAATTTCCGCAGTCTTGGGTTTGGGGAGAGTTCCAGAAGTCGCGAGGTGCAATTGTGCAGAGGTTTGCTTTGACGGATGAAGAGGGAAAATGGTTGGTTGCCGCGCAGGGAGAGTTCCGTAAAAAGAAGTTGGGAATGGGGTATTGGTTTGTGCCGCGCGGGCCGCAGTTTCATACGAGTGTGAAAATTGATGAGTATCGCGAATTGTTGGAAGAGTTTATTCAGCAATTGTACGGTAAAAGGCGATTACCTAAAGCGCTTTTTTGGCGCATGGAGCCTATGATTGAATTGGAATCAATGCAACGCAGATTGCCGGCACGGATGAACCGCACAAAAAGTTTGAATCCGGCTTGTACGGCGATTATTGATTTAACAAAATCCGAACAAGATTTGTTGGCATCCATGCATCAAAAGACGCGTTACAATATCAAGGTCGCTGATAAGCATGGTGTGACTACCAGGATTACAAATCATCCCAAAGACGTGGATCAGTTTATTAATTTGATGGACGAGACGGCTGCGCGTGATGGTTTTGTTCAGCATGATTCTAAGTATTTAGCCAAGACTTTGTTTACCTTGGCGGCTACGCACATGGCGCGTCTTAGAGTCGCGGAGCTGAACGGTGCGATTTTGGCGGCTAATATGGAAATCAATTATGGTAATACGGTGACATATTTATACGGCGCGTCCAGCTCAAAGGTGCGTCAAGTTATGGCGCCATATGCTTTGCAGTGGGAGGCTATCAAGCAAGCCAAGGCCGAAGGGGCACGATTTTATGATTTTTGGGGCTGTAATCCGGAAAGCAAAGCAACTCCATTGTATAAAAAATCTTGGGAAGGAATAACAAGATTTAAAATGGGTTTTGGAGCAGAGCGTAAATGCATGATTGGCACATGGGATTTGCCGATCAATTTAGCGTTATATCGACTCGTCTTTTTCAGGAGGCTGATGAAATCGGTCTAAAAAGCGGAAGGCTTTTTTGCAAAATAACCAATAAACCAACAAAACATAACCAACACCCGGATTAAAATTTCAAGGATACACTCCTACGTTAAAATTTCGGGGTGCGGGCAAGATACCAACAAATTACAAATTACAAAACTCAAAATTCAAACAAAGTCTATCGTGATCTGGTGATTGATAATTGAGATTTGTGATTTGTTGGGAAATTGGTGCTTGGTGATTGGTTATTAAATTTGTAATATTATTACACTTTTCGGGGGCTTATCCATTGACAAAATGGTCTTTTTTTGATAACATCAGCTATCAAGAGTACATTAAAGCAATAAGTTATGATGCGAGCGGCGGAAAGATTCGGGCGCTGACATAATAACTTATGACTCTGCGAACAGAAGCAACCAATCAGCGCTACCAAAAGTTTTTACAAAACAAGCCGGCTGATTATTGTTTCTTATGCAAAGCCGAGCCAATTAAAGAATTTACCTACTGGAAAATCGTGGAAAATGAATATCCTTACGATAAAGTTTTGAGCGCGCATCACATGGTGACGCTCAAGCGGCATGTAAATGAAGAGGGGATGACAGCAGCGGAAATTGCAGAATTTACAATCATCAAAAAGTTGATGCATATGGAACATGACATGATTTTTGAGAATGCGCATAAAAAAAAGTCCATTCCGGATCATCATCATTTGCATATGGGAAATCTTAAAAACTCAGATGAACAAGAAAGGATTTGTTATCGTCACACGTCCTACGTCCCAATCGTCCCACGTATATGGATGGCTATGTTAAACAAAACCCCCTCTTAAATTAAGAGGGGGGCTGGTCGCGTTAAACGCGACAGGGGGAGTTATATTATTCTTCGTCTTCTTCATCTTCTTTTTTGCGTTTGCGCGCCAGAATGAAGAAAAGGATTGCCAGGATTGCGGATAACGCGGCTATGCCCCAAAGTATGTACCACCAAAGCATATTTTGCGCTGTTTCTGAATTTACATTGCCCGGGAATTCGTGAGTGATGGTTTTATCAAAAGCTTTATTGGTTTCGATTTCGGCAATTTCCGTACTAGTTGCTTCATCTTCGATTCCCAATACTCTGCCGTTTTCATCTACATCGCCTGAGCCGCCGGTGGGAGCCGACGCACTTTCATTATCTGCTGAAGGTGTAATTTCATCTTCAGCACCCAAAACTCTGCCGGCATCTTCCTGCGCGGGTTCGGGCGCGGTCTCTTGGATCCAGCGGTTCGGGTCGGTTGGATATGCATCTTGTTTATCGCCGTAGCCGTCGCCGTCCGTATCGTATTTTGTCGGGCTGGTGCCGCCGGAAGCTTCATCCCAGTCGTAGATGCCGTCATTATCATCATCGCTGTCCTCGGAATCATCCTGGCCATCGCCGTCAGTATCATGGCTTTTGGCAGGATCCAAGGGATAGTCATCTTGGTCATCAGGAACGCCGTCGTTGTCATCATCCGGATCTTGGGAGTCGCCAATGCCATCGCCGTCATTATCACCGTCCACAAAGATTGAGAGTGTTGCGTAATTGTTTCCGGAATTGGCGTCTGTGATATCGCCATCCAAGATGACATTGACGCTGATTTCATGATTGCCTTTGACTTCGGGCAGCCAGGAAACCCAGACTTCTTCGTTAGCGCCGCTGGCCTTGGCGGAAATTGACTTCATGCCGATTAAAGAAGCGCCGTCTTTGAATACAGCCGTGGCTTCTGTGTCAACTCCGCCGATATTATTGATAGTGACGTAGAGTTTTACTTTTTCACCGATCAGTACACTGTAAGAAGTGGCGTTAAATCCTCCGGCGGGTATACCGAGATCATAATCGACTGCGCGAGCTGTTAAGGGCATGAGGGCAAAAGCGACAGCCAGAAGAATATATTTGATTTTCATATGAATAGAAGTATTTTAGCAGACAATAAGATAATCGTACAACTAGGCAATTCGTACGTCGAACAGCGTCGAGTATGACATGATAATGCATAATTTAATTAATTTGACGTTTGGGGTTAACTTGCTTAAGCTTTGGGCTAAGCGTCAAGGATGAAGAAGATAACGGAGGTTCTCATGGCTAAGCGAACTGCGCTCATTTCGGTCTTTCACAAGCAGGGAATCGTGGAGTTTTGTGAAAAGCTCGTAGAACTGGATTTTGAGCTGATTGCCTCGGGCGGCACAGCCAAGCATCTCAAGGATGCGGGCCTCGTTGTCCGTGATGTGGCGGAGCTGGTGGGCGGGGATGCAATTCTCGGCCATCGGGTAGTCACGTTGTCGCGCGAGATCCACGCCGGGCTCATGGCGCGGGATACTGCGGAAGACCGCGCCGAGTTGGAAAGATTGGGGATTCCGTGGATCGATTTGGTTTGCGTGGATCTTTATCCCTTGGAAGAGGAGATCGCCAAACCGGAAGCGACCATGCAGAGCGTGCTCGAAAAGACGGACGTGGGTGGACCGTCCATGTTGAGATCGGCGGCCAAGGGCCGGCGGATTGTCGTCTGCGATCCGGCGGATCGCATATCGGTTTTGCAGGTGATCGTTTTTGAACAGGATAATGATCCGGAGTTTCGTGATTTACTTGCCGCCAAAGCGGAGTATGTTTGCGCCAGATATTCATTGGCGTCGGCGCGTTTCATCGGCGGCGGTAAGTTTGACGGGATGATCGGTTCACAAGTGCGTGAACTCAAATATGGAGAGAATGCGCATCAAGCGCCGGCGTATCATTTCGTTGCCGATGATGCGGATCCGTTGGCATTGCACAGGTTTGAGTTGGTTCATGGCGATCGTCCGGGTTATGTGAATACTTGCGACATGGACAGACTGGTGATTACGGCGGTGCACATTGCCGCCCAGTTTGAAAAAGCCGGTAAAGAGCTACCGCATCTGGCGTTGGCCGTGAAACACGGCAATGTTTGCGGAGCTTGTTACGCCGCGACCAAGGAAGAAGCCATACGCGGCATGATCGAAGGAGAGCCGCAAGATATTTTTGGCGGTTTCATTTTGACCACATTTCCCATCAGAAAGGAGCATGCAGAGCTCTTGGTGAAATACCTACATCATGCCAAGGGCAAACGGGTGATCTCCGGTATTTTGGCGCCGGGATTTGCCAATGAGGCCAAGGAAATTTTGACTTTCAAGGTCAGCAATTGCTGTCTGTTTGCGAATCATGCTTTAGCGGATCTGGGAGCAAAGGATCTGGATCGTGAACGTATTTTGCGCAGAGTGCGCGGAGGCTTTTTGATGCAACCGAATTATTTGAGCGTTCCGGATCCGGAAGATCCGCAGATCCAGAAGGTTGGACCTTGTGAATATGGCTTTGAGGATATATTACTAGCCATGGCCATCGGCCGCACGGCCAACAGTAATACAATCGTACTAACCAAAGCGGGCAAGCTGATTGGCGCAGGCATTGGGCAAAAAAGCCGCGTGCGAGCCGCGAAGCTGGCAATCGATATTGCCCGCGGAGCAGGACACGATGTAAGTGGCGCAATTGCTTACTCGGATAGCTTTTTTCCATTCTCTGACGGTCCGGCGGTTCTGGCCGAAGCCGGTGTGGCGTTCATTTTTTCGTCCAGCGGCTCGGTGCGAGATCAGGATACCAGCGAACTTTGCAAATCCGCCGGAGTTACGCTGTGGCTCTACCCTGACAAACTTGGCAGAGGATTTTTTGGACATTGAGCGCGGAATTCGTATTACGTATTACGTATTACGAACTTGGTCGCGTTTAACGCGATCTGAACTCGGAACTCGGAACTCGGAACAACTCACCCGAAGCACCTCCTTAGTAAGGAGGTTGGGAGGATCTGCCGTAACTAAAATACGAACTTAACTCTTTGAACTTGTTACTTGTTACTTGTAACTTGATTACATCTTTGACTTTCAATCCCCTTATTAAAAGGGGTTTTTTGTTGGGCAAAAGTTAAGCATTTTGACAGAAGCTAAAAAATCCAGCATAGTTTTAGCCGCATGCACTCATAGCTCAGCTGGATAGAGCGCTTCCCTCCGAAGGAAGAGGTCAGACGTTCGAATCGTCTTGGGTGCACCACGTAAAAGCCTCCGAAAAACCGGAGGTTTTTTGTCGGCTCACGTGGCGCAGCTGGTAAAATGCTTAACCAAAACTGCGCGTTTTTCTATCGAATTACCTGGCGTGGCCGGAGTTTTGGCCGGATGGCAAAAGAGGCTGGAGCCTCTTTATATTTTTGTCTGTTCTTTCCCTTTTAAGCCCAACATTTCTCTTGTTTCATCCGCTGTGGCGATTTCGCGGCCGAGATCGAGAGCTATTTGTTTAATTTTTTCCACTTGTTCGGCGTTGGATTGGGCGAGAACTCCTTTGTCGAGATAAAGATTGTCCTCGAGACCGACTCTGACATTGCCGCCGGCGCGGAGAGAGAGCTCGGCAATGGGGAATTGGTGACGGCCGGCTCCCAAGACGGAGAAAATATATCTATCGCCAAAAAGTTTGTCGGCTGTCGCTTTCATAAAATGAAAAGCCTGTTCGTCCGCTCCGATTCCACCCATGACTCCGAAGATGAATTGGATGAAAAACGGAGGCTTGATCAACCCACGGTCGGCGAAGTGGGCGAGATTGTAGAGATGGCCGGCATCGTAGCATTCGTACTCGAATTTGGTACCCAGATCGCTGACGTGATTTATAATGTACTCGATATCTTTAAAAGTATTGCGGAAGACGATATCTTCGGATTTTAGTAAGAATTCTTTTTCCCAATTAAACTTCCAGTTTACGTCCGCTTTGGCGGCGCGGGCTACGTTGAAGTTGATAGAGCCCATGTTGAGAGAGCAGAGTTCGGGTTCGAAAATTTTGACGGCCGCCAGGCGTTCGTCGAGAGTCATGCCAAGGGCAACTCCGGTTGAGATATTTAAAATCGCATCGGTTTCGGAATTTATTTTGCTTAAAAATTGACGGAAAATTTCCGGATCATTTGTTGGGAAGCCGTTTTCCGGTTGTCGGGCATGCAGATGAATGATAGCGGCACCGGCTTTTGATGCTTCGATACTTTGTTCGGCGATCTGATCAGGTGTCACCGGGAGGTGGGGGGAGAGGCTGGGAGTGTGGATGGCGCCGGTGATTGCGCAGCTGATGATTGACTTCATAATTTATTATCTATTATCTATTATCTATCACCATTTAATTAGTAGCTGGAATTTAGCACGAAGCGCGAAGCACGAAGCACGGGGTATCTAGCGACTAGCGATGCGTACTAAGTACAAAGTACTATTTGTATGTCAATCAAGAGTTATTACTAATGAATAATGCATAATGCTTAGCACATGATAACTAAAATTTCAATTATGAACAATCTTACTATTTGCGAAAATCAAGATTAAAAAAAGATCCGAGGGGTTGGATCAATATCATTGCGTAAGTTCCGGATGTTCTCTGGCGAATCTTGCCAGTTTTTCCGGATCGTTGGATTCTCTAACAGCCAGTGCCAGACGTCTGTTAAAGGCTATCTGTATTTGTTCCAAGAACCAGTTTCTTGCTTGTTGGGCAATTTGCTCATCGCCTGTTTGCCAAACATGTAGTGCAATACGAACAGCTATTTTGTCACAGTATTGTTGTTGAATGCCTATCGGCTTATCGATTCGGCTTGGCGGTACATGGTCGATAAGCATGTATGTTATGTATGAATCGCGATCATTATCATAAACAATACAAAAACGATTGTATTCAGTTACCCATTCACGATGAAGGACGACTCTAACCTCTCTTGTTACCGGAAGATATACATAACCAAAGATTGTTTCGTTGGGAGCAAAATAAATCGAATGGCCACCTTTAAGTTCAATTGCATCTTTTTGTTGACAAAAATTTCGTAATAGGCCCAGAGTCAGTTTTATATCATCCAGCGATTGCAGTCGATTTATTATGATCTCAAATTTTCCATAACATTCATGAGACGGTCTTTGTTTTTGTGCGCTTGCCATTAATTGTTGAAATTCGTTTACGGTTTTACAAACATCATATATTTTCGTCGCATCGTCTATGTATGCTTGCTTGACTTGTTTTTGTCTCTTATCATCGGCAGGTGCCGGCTGTGGTTCGCGATAATAATTTTGCATCGCTTATCCTTTTGTGAAGGTTCTTTATGGTTTTAGGTTAGCAGGAATTCGGAATAAGTCAAGAGTCATTATTAATGCATAATGCAGAATGCAGAGCGCATAACAATCTAAATCTGTATTACAAACACTGACTTAAGCTCTTGAAATCACATATCTATGATTTGAAATTTGAGTAGTGAGTAATGTGTACTAAGCAAATGTCAATCAAGAATCATCCTGATAATCTTGATAATCAAGATTAAAAAAAGAGCTGAGAGCTCTTTATTTTGCGGCTTGAGGTGAGTTGGTGCAGGCCCAGACGCGGGACCCGGCTTCGGTCAGGGTGCCGTTGATGCAGGTGCAGGGCGGGCCGCCAAAGTAGTTTTGGAATTCGTCGCCGCCGAGCGGGACGAATTGATCGCCTACGCATTGGAATGTTGCGTGGGTGATGAAATGGTCTTTAACGAGCGGCTTGCTGTAGCTCACCCGGCAGGACAATGTGCCGGCGTCCAGGTTGTGTTCGCAGGCAAGTGCCGTGCGGTCACCCAGGGCTTCGTGCTTGTTGCCGACAATCAGCACTCGGCAGATGTTTTGGCCATTTTCTTTTGCGCAGGTGATTTCTTCGTTGGGCTGCTGTGGCTGAGCTTGCGTTGCGGGCATGTTGGCTGTCTGTTGGGCAGCGTCATCGGCAATGATGGGCGGTGCTTTGGGCGCGGGCGGCTGCTGGCCGGCTGCGCAACCGAATACGGATGCAAAAGACAGGATACTGATTGCAAGGAGCGGGTTTTTCATGTTTTTTCCTTTTGCGGAAGTTGGCTGTAATTAAGCATTTTTTATGGATTTTGTCAAGACTCCCTCTCTCTGCCCTTCGATAAACTCAGGGCACCTCTCCCCCGCTAGCAGGGGAAAGAAGTCGTACTAAAGTAAAATCCGGCAGACTTGCTGCCGGTTTATTTGAATGATTCAATTTATTTATTCTGTTTTTTTTCTTGAACTTGTGTTCGGGCTTGTAATTCGTGAAGGTAATTAAGCCGCATTGTTTTTGACCAGATTTCGACAAAATCAATTGGCATTAAACCTTTTAGAGTGGGCGACATGCTTTTTGGATCATAACCCATTACGGTTTTTCCCAAAGCGAAAAATAATAAATCTCTGCCGGTTGATCTGCTGAAAAGTCCTGTTCCGCCTCTGCCGGTTTCATCGTACATTTTTTGGTAATCGGCAATAAGTTTATCAATTTGTTCTTGGTTGGGCTTGCCTTGTTCTTTTTGTATTTGTTGAGCTTCGAGTACCCAATCATTTACGCCATTTGGATATAACTTGTCATCACTAAAAAGTTTTTTATAGAAATCAAATATTAATCTTTGAAAATCTTCGGGAAGATGATTAGTGGGAGGATTTTTATAACCGGGAAGTTTTCTTTTAAACCATTCGTCAGGAGTTTCATCAAATTCGGATAATTCACCTTCGGAAAATCTCCGCAGACTATCCAATAATAAAATATTATCAATCATGGCTTGTCCATGTTTGGATTCGAAGTTATATTCGCTCATTTCTCTTCGAGAGCTTCTATATAAGAATCTGCCCAGTTTTTCCATGTGCGCTTCTATTGTTTCATCAAGTTCAGGATTATGGGTTCGTTCTCTAACTGCTTTGATTACCCAAGCTTGTTGTTTCTCGGGTTTTGTTGGTTGATCAAAATTCATATTGATTTTATATTTGAAATTATATCCTGGAATACGTTATTTGCATAATTTTTTATATGAATTGAATGTTATCGTTATAAAGTAAAATCCGGCAGACTTGCTGCCGGGATAAGAAAGAGTATCAGCTGCTTTTCAAGAAATAAACGCTCACGTCGGGATCAACCCGGCAAAAGCGCTTTGGCGATGCGTATGATTTTGAGATTGCCAAAGTTGGCTTGAACATCGCCGACAAGGTCGCGGGCCAACTTGATATTCAGATCATCTCCGTCGATTTCATCGTCATAGAGATTGTGGACCACCTCAAAGAGTTTGAAGAGGCGGATCTCGGGAGGTGCGCTCCAGCGCAAACTGCCGTCATCATTTTTGACGCGGCTTAGGCAGCGCAATGAACGGATCTGCTCCAGCTGAATTCGGTCGGCATCGGGCGCTTTGCCGGTTTGCGGTTCGAGAGCATGCTCGAGGAGCACTTTGTAGCCTGCCAGGCGTAAGTCTTGCTCAATATCCGGAGCGCTCAAGATGGAGATGGCGCACCAGAGAGGGTGGACAGCAAAGGGGGTTGCAAGATCGTGCTTGCGAACATTGGCGCGAGGGTCATTTGCATCCCTTTGAAGTGCCGTGATGACATGCGCGAGTTTTGCGGCCCAGCACCAGGCCGTGTAGCGCGATGCCATCTCTTGCAGAGGAGTGAGAGAAGAGGTGAGTTTTTCTGCGGGTTGGCCCATGGTTGCCTCCGTGGTTTTGGTTTTTCGAAGATCGTTATTGCATAAGATACAGGTAGATTGTGGATATGTCAGAATAAATTACAAAATGTGTAATAAAATTACAGAAAATAGCGTAAAATACTTGACAAATAAGGGTTTTTTAGTGTATTTTGAAGTTGTATAAATATAATACAATTAATCATAGGACTTAGTCCTAGTCATAAAAACTAACACTAAGCTCTGCAAAGACGATGTTATGAAGAATCAACAATTGTTACAAAAGTTGGGGCTAAGCAAGGAGGAGAGTGAGGTTTATCTGGCGCTTGTTGAAAGCGGGCCGGCAAATGTTTCGGAGATTGCGCGCAGAACCAGAATGCATAGACCGACCATCTATCAATTCCTGCCCGGATTGGTGGAGCGGGGTTTGGTAACGGCCGTGCCTAAAGGCAAGCAAAAATGGTATGCGGCCGAGCCGCCGGAGAAGTTAATTGTACTTTTGGAGTCAGCCAAGTCCGAGTTGGAAGCGATTTTACCGGATTTGCAAAGAGAATACTCGCTTAATCTAAAAAAGCCGGTGGTAAAATCTTTGGATGGCATGAAGGGCATCAGGTTTGTGTATGATGATCTTCTGCGGACATTAAAGCGAGGGGATGTATTTTACCGCTACAGTGCGCAACACGAGTTTGCAGCAGGGGAAAAGTACTTGCCTTCCAATTACCGCGAACGACGCGACGGGAAAGGGTTGCAGCGCTTCGTGATAACGAGTGAAGCGGTTAAGAAAAAGAAGAAGCCGCGCTTGGAGCGCGCTATAAAAGTTGTGCCGCCAAGCTACGGACTGTTCAATTATGGAATAACCCAGCTTATCTATGGAGATAAAATAGCGTTTATAGATTACAATACGGATACGGCGACAATTATTGAGAATCCGGTTATCGCGCAATTTCAAGCCAAACTGTTTAAGATATTGTTTGATAAACTTGATTAACTAATCGAATTACGAATATCGAACTACGAATTACGAATTCAAACCGTATTCCAGTTTATCAGTTAAACCGTTTATCACGAGTCAATTCTGGATTACTGGTTAACTTGATTACGGCTAAACGCACATTGCGACCATAAACTAAAAATTAATTAATCTACATTCTCACAAATTAAGAAGTAATTTAAAAGAATATTTATGAAAAAAGTAATTTTGGCGAGCAGTTCGCCGAGACGCAAAGAAATGTTAAACGCGCTCGGAATCGCTAACGAAGCTATTCCGGCAGATATTGATGAGACGCCTAGAAAAGGTGAGACAACCAAAGTGATGGTCAAGCGGTTATCTTATGAAAAAGCTAAAAAGATTGCCGAGCAAAATCCAAAAAGATTGGTTATTGCATCGGATACGGCTTTGGATTTTAAGGGAAAGATTTTAGGCAAGCCCAGGAATAAAAAACATGCCAAAGAAATTTTGCAATTATTGCAAGGCAAAAAGCATTTGATTTACACGGGAATTTGCTTGATGCAAGGCGATAAATCGCTGACAGCGGTAGAAGAGACGAAAGTTTATTTTAGACCGATGACAAAAAAGGAAATTGACTGGTATGTTGGCACGGGCGAGCCAATGGATAAGGCCGGAGCATATGGTATCCAGGCTTATGGCGGATTGTTTGTAAAAAAGATCGAAGGCAGTTATAGCGCGGTGAGAGGCTTGCCGATTGAAAAGCTGGTGGATCTTCTGAAAAAATTCGGAGTTTGGCAGCAGATTATGGAGCCATAGGGACAAACGCGACTTGTCCGTACGTAGTCATAGTTGTTTTGTTGGCGTATACTGTGAGCATATGAAGTTTTGGGTTTTGTTGATTTTGATGCTGCCGTTGATCATCGTCGCGAAGCCGGTAAAAGCAGAGAGCGGGGAATTGATTAAAGGGCAGACATCGGCGGCGGTTTATTATCTTTTCAAAGGAAAAAGATTTGCTTTTCCCAATGAGAAGATTTTTTATTCCTGGGATTTATCGTTTGATAATGTGAATGTAATTACGGATTTGGAACTGGCAAAAATTTCCTTGGCGGGATTGGTAACTTACAGGCCGGGAACTCGGCTGGTAAAAGTTCAGTCGGATCCAAAAGTATATGCGGTTGAAGGCAGAGGATTGCGCTGGGTTAAAACAGAAGACGTTGCAAGGGAAGTATTTGGCAGCAGTTGGGCGAAGCAAATTGATGATATTTCTGATGCTTTGTTTTTAAATTATTTTTTGGGGCAGGACATTGATGATGTTCAGGATTATCATCCTGCGCATACCGCGCAGATGTATTGGAGTATTGATTCCATTTTATCTGCGGAGGTTATGACGACCTGCGGGAATGGTTCGGTGGAAAACGACGAGGAGTGCGACGGGGGCTGGTATTGCGGTGCGGATTGTAAAATATCCGGCAGTTGGTACAAGTATCAGACGTCGTATCAAGGGGGTTTTAGCGTTTCTGATTTAAAAGTGGGTGATAAATTAGAAGTCGGCGACAGAATATATTTGAGAATAGAAAGTATCGCTAAAGATGCGAACCCGGCTTGGGGATCGCGAATCGGTTATAGTGTTTGGGGAAATAATTCGGAATTGGATTGCAAGTTAATCAGCGCAAGCGGGGAATTTTGGACCAATTATCCGGAAAAGAAATACAGGGCTTTTTCGAGTGCGTTTGTTGAGCTGCTGGGAAATACGACAAATACGGTGACACTGAAGAGGTATTACGGGGAATCAGCAAAATATCGCTGTAATCAGATTGCGCAGTCCGATAAAAGCTATGCTTGTAATTTTTATCCGGATGAAAACAGTTATTATGTGCAGAGTGAAAATTTCAGAGTGAATTTTACATCTTCGGAAAGCGCTTTGGCGGCAGAGTACTATGCCAGGGCGTTTGAAAATTGCTATCAATTGTATAAAGAAAAAATTCCCGGGCTTTATAGAGTCAGTCCTTATGGGGTTAAGTACAATATTTATCCAACGGATGATATAAATAGATTTGAATCGGATTTTGAAAGGATTTCAATCCCACGCATACGATTTACCGGTTCGATTCCAATTGCGGTTTTAAAAACCGTGGAAGGAAACAGGTGCCCCATGGAAGAAAGTTTAATTGCACATGAGCTGACGCATGTCTTATTTGCCAATACGGTATTGCAAGGTTTATATGATGAATCCACAAAAGCGGAATTAAACAGCAATAATTATCCGGGATCCGTACAGTTAACAGAGGGTTTGGCAACATATTTGCCAACTTATCTTTTTTATAAGTCGGACGACGATGACGCGCAAAATTATGAAGCGCTTTATACATCATATTGCGGAAAAGACAGGCTGATTGATCAAAACGGGTTTTTTAACGGAGCCAAGCCGGAACAAATGATATACTCCAATATTTTAACGGGTGATGTTTATAAGGGCAGTGATTATAATGCGGGTTATTGTTTTTTTAAGCGCGCGGAATTGCAATGCGGAATTACGGCGATATCTTATTTGATAAATAAAGTTTTGGAATATGATGGAATTACGGAAAGTCACGATTCGGTTTTTAAATTTTTAGCCGAAGGTTGCGACCGGGATACGGTTTTGAATTTAATGAATGATTTTGGATTTGATCAGGATTTATTTTACGCGAAACAAAAATTTCCCAACAGGGATTTTGCCAGCGGATTATTCACAGATGGTTGTTATTAGAGATGTCGGGTGTGGTATAATATTTTCTGTTCTTTGAGAACAGACATGGAGGAAGAGCATGGGTGCTCGTGCTGCAAATGAAAACACGCCCGTACAGATCAGTTCAGGCGTATTTATTTTGCGCTACGGGTTTGACTGGCATCGGGTTTACAAGCCGTTCCTCAAGGAGTGGGGAATCCCGCATGGTGAACCTGAACCGGCCAGCGTGCCCGAATCGCTCAATATTCTTTCAGAGGTGAATGCAGGGGAGCGCAAACTGGATTGGTGCCCCAAGGGTGTCAATGTGCTGGCGCATCTTTATCCTCTGTTTATTTCCCGGGGAATGGTTTTTGATTGCCCCGGTTTTCAGGAGCGCGATCTGATTGAGATGCAAAGCAGGGAAGATGCTTGGATTGTTTCTTCGACCAAGCGCAACTTCAGCAGCGATCAAGAGCATTATGCCAAAGTCCGCGAGAGCGGGTTCCACCGTAAAGCTCTTATGAGGCTCGATGTTGTACAAATCCTTTATCTTATTGCTTTGGCGCAATACCGCGGCGAGTGTTATATCAAGCAGAATATTCCGTTTGCAAGCCCAAGCAAATCAGAGCTGCGTTTTGTGCGAACAACCTCGTACGTTAAGCGCGGTTCATACGGCGATTGCCAGATTTGCCTGGCATTTGTGCCTTTTGAAGCGGTTTTTATATGCTCCATTGCAGATCAAAGAGACAGGCCCGACCTGCTCACAATGGACGCATTTATTCTTCGTTGACTCGGGGTTCCTCTCCTCGGGTTTTTTAATCCCTCACCCCTCTCCGCATTACTGCGGAGAGACCCTCTCCCTTGGCTAGGGAGAAGGTGGTTTGTTAGTATTAGTTTTTAAATACCTTGACTTATGGCATGATTTTACATAATATATTCGGGATTAAGCATCAGTAGCTCAATTGGTTAGAGCAGGGGCCTCTTAAGCCCAAGGTTCCGGGTTCGATTCCCGGCTGATGTACCACAACAAAAACTCGCTATGCGAGTTTTTGTAATTAATCTATAAACCCCCAGCGCAACTGGGGTGTACGTTTGAAGGCAACGCCGTATGCTAAAGCCGTCCGGCAGGACGGCTTTAGCAAATAATTATACGCGTATGACTTCACATAAACGTACAATACGAACGTTAACACATTGCTTTTATGATTTAAAATATCACTTGGTTTGGACACCTAAGTTTCGTGGCAAAGTACTTGCTTCAAACAAGATAAAGACTGAACTTCGCAGGATCTTTGAAAGCATATGTAAATGGAAACATTGGGAGATAATTGAGCTAAATATTCAAGAAGATCATATCCATGCTTGCATACTTGCCGATCCTCGAGTTTCAGTCTCGTATATGATGCAAATCATAAAAGGAAAATCTTCAGCTTGGCTCAAAAAGAAAATCAAAAACCAGCATGGACTGTATGAAAAACATTCACTATGGGCCAGAGGTTACTTTGTTTCAAGCATAGGAATAGATGAGAACATAATAAGAAGGTATGTTAAACATCAGCATCATCACAATGAAGTAGATCAACCCTCCTTATTCGATAAATTACTTAAATAAGCTGTTGCCGCCCTGCCGGCATGGCCGGCTAAAACAAAGCCACCGGACCTAAGTCCGGTGGTCGATTACAACCAAATCACAAGTTACAATAACCAAATAATGGTCAAATTAAAATGAACAATCATTTGCTATCTCCTTTCCCTTGCGTGGCGGGGGAGAGGTCTACGACGATAGTCGGAGGGAGAGAGGGTATTAAAAAAACACGCAAGGTTGCGTGTTATCTGCAGCGCGCGGCTGCAAGCAGAGATTTGGCCATTATAACAATATTTAGCTGGCCGTAGTTTTGCTCGACGTCGTTGATGAGGCTTTGGATATAATCCAGGTTGCGGGTGATTTTTTCCGCATCGGTCTCGAATGCGTCCAGCAGGTTGCTGGTTTTGTCGTAGAGCTTGAATAACCTTATCTCTACGGGTTTGCTCCAGATCACAGATCGTTCGTGGTCGCTGCTTTCGTAGGTCATATGCTTAATTCCGGATACAACATCTTCGGGAAGATCTTCGGGTAAAATACCGTCAGTATCCTCGATGACATCGTGATAGAGCAAAACCAGCATGCCGCGCCAGCGAACATAGTTGTCCAAGAGTTTTTCACCGGCTATGGTGCTCATGCACCAGAGCGGATGCAAGAGGTACGGCGTTTCTCCATCCCATTTTCTAAAACGGTTGGCTGCCTCCTTTGGTTTTTTGGCATGCATCTTGCCGACGATTTTTATGTGGCGGGTCAAATCTTTTGGTGAAAGGATCATCGGACTCTCCTTAGATTAAGGCTTAACATTTGGCCGCGAAACTGTCAATTAACTAATTTTTTGTTATACTGTTGTTGCATGAAGCCTTTCTTTATAGTATTGATTTTATCGGTATTTTTTATGGCAGCAGGATGTGTATCAAATTCCTACAATAATTCGGTTAATTTAGAAAATAATATGCAAATTTCAAGTTCCGCTTTTGGAAACAACGGGTTGATTCCGGCGCAATATACGTGTGATGGACAGAATATAAATCCGCCATTGGGTTTTAGCGATATTCCAAGTAATGCAAAAAGTTTGGTGCTCTTGATGGATGATCCGGATGTGCCCAAGTCAGTAAGAGAAGATGGTATGTGGGATCATTGGGTGGTTTATAATATTCCGCCGGCCACGGTGACGATTTTTGAAGCGCAAAATCCTCCGGGTTTAATGGGAGTGAATACTGGCGGCAGGCTGGCCTATGGAGGCCCATGCCCGCCGGACAAGGAGCACCGGTATTTTTTTAAACTTTATGCTCTTGATTCCATGCTTGAACTTGCGGAAGGCGCAACAAGAGCGGAAGTTGAAAATGCAATGGAAGGTCATATTATCGCACAGGCAGAGTTGATGGGGAGGTACGATCGTAACCGTTAACTACTAATGTATAATGCACAATGTATAGTGCATAACAGAGGCGGCTACTTCTTCTTTAACCACGCCAGCAATTGCTTGGCGTTTTTTGTATTCAGAATATCGGCTTTGGTGGCCCAGCCGCGGCGGGCGATGGCTTCGCCGAGGTGAAGAAGACTGAAGTGCTCGGTGGAATGGCCGTCGGTATTGATGACGAGCTTGACTCCGGCGCGGACGGCGGCGCGGGTCCATCTGTCGTTCAAGTCCATTCTATCCGGCATGCAATTGATTTCCAGCAGAACGTGATATTTTTTGGCGGCGGCGATTATTTCGTCCATATTGAGTTTGATGCCTTCGCGCTTGCCGATGAGCCGGCAAGTTGGATGAAAGAGGCAATGGACGTATTTGTTGCTCATGGCTTTAATGACGCGCTTGGTTTGTTCTTTTTCGGAAAGATTAAAGTGCGAGTGAACGGAAATGCCGACAAAATCCAATTTTGCCAAAGCGTTGCCGGACAAATCCAGAGAGCCGTCGGCGAGGATATCGCATTCGGTTCCTTTGAGGATTTTAAATCCGCGGAGTTTTTTATTGAGCTTGTCTATTTCTTTGCCTTGCTTGGCCAAGCGCTTTTCATCCAAGCCGTTCGCGATTGTGAGGGACTTGGTGTGATCTGTGACAGCCATATAACTCAAACCGATTTTTTTGGCGGCTTTGGCCATGTTTTCGATCGAAGCAGACCCGTCGGACCAGTCGGTTTGCGTTTGCAGATCGCCTCGCACCGAACCGTATGGGATTAATTTTGGCAGACTATTTTTTTGTGCCGCTTCGATTTCATCTTCGCCTATGCGGATTTCGGGAGGAGGGGTGTCCATGCCTAACTTTTTGTATATTACTTCTTCAGATTTACAGACGATTGGTTTTCGTACCGCGTACCCCGTGCCGCGTACCGCACGTTTGAAGAGTCCGTATTCGCTTAGTGTAAAACCTTTTTTAAGCGCAAGCTCGCGCAGAAGTACGTTATGACGTTTGTCGCCGGTAAAGTATTGGAGAGTCGCTCCGTAAACCTCATCTTTAACAACGCGGATATCTGCATCAATACCGATTTTTAAACGGACAGAGGCTTTGGTTTTGCCGCGTTCGTGAACTGATTTAATTTGCGGGAGTTTACAAAATGCCTCAATAACCTTTTCGGGAGAGTTGGTTGTGGCGATCAGGTCAATGTCGCCGCAGGTTTCTTGGCGGCGGCGGATAGAGCCGGCATAGGAACAGCGTTTTACTCCTTTAATCCGCGAAAGCTCGCCGACAATTTCATCGGCGATTGGCAAGATATTGCCCAAGAGCATACGGCCAGATTCTTGTTCGTAAAGTTTGAGCTGGCGTGCGATTTTGTCCTGGCTTTTTTTACCCCAATGCGGCAGTTTTTCTAATTGACCTTTAGCTAAAGCTTTTTTAAGATCAGAAATGTTTTTAATTTTTAAATGTTTCCAAAGTTCAGCAATGTGCTTTGGCCCCAAACCTTCGACCTGTGAAAGCTCAAACATGTCGACCGGGATTTGTTTTTTAATTTTATTGTAGGCTTTGATTTCTCCGGTGTGGTAAAATTCATCGATTTTTTCGGCTATGCTCTCGCCAATGCCGGGTAAATCTTTAAGCGCTTTGATGCCGCCGGATTCCCAAGCTTGTTTTACCTCAGCGCCAAGTGCGGCAATTGATTCGGAAGCAAGTTCGTAAGCCCGCGGTTTGAATGCATCACCTTTAATGGCATGATAGATCGAAAATTCCAGCAGAATTTTGGATAGATCGTTGCTTGGTTTCATAACTCATTCATTGTACATCGTACGTAGTACGTCGTACAAACTAAAAAGTGCAAACTATAAAGAGTCTATCGAGTTGAGATAACTCTTTGCGGTTTGTAGTATATACTTTGCAGAAAATTTATTTTCCTTGAAGTCCCAGTTTCTTTACTTTGCCAAGGATTTTTTGGGCGCGTTTGGGATTCAGGCTTTTTCGGATAGCGCCGAACATGGTGACGCGAACAGGGTAGACGCCGCAGAAAATCAGTGTTGGGTATTTAAGAGCGCGGATACCGGGAGAACCGACCAGTTTGTATAAAAAAGGTTTGCCGCCCATGGCGGTAATTATGCGGGCGGATTTGCCTTTTAAAAATCTTTTCCAAGTATTTGGACCGGTATATTTAAATCCGAAGCCCGGCAGGATTGTTCTGTCTAGAAATCCTTTCAGGAGTGCGGGCATATCGCCCCACCAGGTTGGATAAATCCAGACAATGTGATCGGCCCATAGAATGTCTTTTTGTGCTTGAGCAAGATCAGTTTCCAATTCTTGAATTTTGTTGTAACCGTGATGCAGGATGGGATCAAATTTTAATTCGCCGAGGTTGATGCGGCGGATTTTGAACTTAGATTTTTTTGCGCCCTTTTGATACTCATCAGCCAGAGCTCCGCAAAAGCTTTTAGTATCCGGATGGCCGAGAACAATTAAGATGTTTTTCATAAAACTATTCTTGCTTCAATCGCAAGACAAAAAATCCATGCCTAACGCTTTGCGGTTTGATTTCGTGCGATTCAACAACTTCAAAACCATTTTCTGCGAAAAAATGTATCCATTCCTCCGCGCTGCGGTAATTATGCGGAGCTCCATCACAGATTTCCATATTCACTTTTTTATCAATTTTTTCAACAAATTCCGCTTCTTCCGCATCGTCAGCCAAGTCTTCGGCGATAAAAACATAACCGTCCCGCTTTAAGACACGTTTGATTTCCGCCAAAACTCTTTCGTGTGATTGCTGATCGATGTGATGCAAAACAAAATTAAAAGTTATGCCGTCCATGGAATTATCCTCGATACCTTCCAGGTGATCGGCCCGGAAATGTTCGCCAAGATAGCTGGACGCATGGGCCAGATTTTCCAGTCTGTCAGCCACCGGTGCTGTCATATAATCATGCGGATCTATGCCGATTACTTCGGAACCGGGCAGCAGTTGGTCGATTTCATCCATTTCATGTCCTTTGCCGGCGCCGATGCAAAGAACGCTAACCCCGCGTTCTACGTTGTTTGGTTTTAAAACTCCGGGTTCTTTGTAAACGATTTTCGGAGCCAAATATTTTTGGACACCGGTTTCTTGAATCATCCATTCGGCTCTTTGCTGCAGGGCTTTGTCGACGACTTTAAAAATACTGCCCAAACGAATTATTCTTTCACGCATGCCATAGCGATGAGGCTCTTCGGGTTGCGGTGTTTGAATATAAGGATTCTCGGATTTCATAACAATATTATAGCATAACCCTTAATCCTTAACCCTTAATCCTTAACCATTAATCCTTAACCCTTAATCCTTAACCCTTAATCCTTAACCATTAATCCTTAACCCTTAATCCTTAATCCTTAATCCTTAATCCTTAATCCTTAATCCTTAATCTTGAAAGCTTAAAGCTAAAAGCTAAAAATAAAAAACCCTCTGAACGAGGGATTAGCGGGAGCATTGCCACATTTCCGGATTGTCGGGATACATGTGCATCAGTATCCAGCGATTGCGGGAAACGTGGTAGGTGCGTTTGCCATTGCCGCGGTCGATGTGGCAGAAGCAGGACACATTGGTATCAGGGATTGTTTCCTTGATACGGACTTTGGCGGAAAGCAGGAGCTCGATTTCTTGCTCAAGCGTTAAACCGGCCAAAGTACCGGCGCCGCATGGTGCGTGAGTATAGATTGCGACCGTATTGATGCCCTTGAGTTTTTGCGCAACAGCGATGTGCTCAAGGATGGTCAGGTCTTCTCTTTTGCTGGCGACCAAGGGAGATTTGTCGGAGATCAAGAGCCCGCCGCCATTTAGCGCTATCACGTGTATGCGGGGTTTGATATTTTGTTCATGAAAGAGCCGCTGTGCATGTTCGAGGGTATCAAGGATTTGATCGCCGTCGGAACAGGTGACGAGAATGATGCCATTGGAAATATCGAGTTTGCAGGAATCCACATCATCGAGAATGTGCTGCTCACGCATGCGTGCATAAGTACGGCGGTCTTCATTGCTTAGATGTCCCATGTAAGCCTCCTTGTGACTTAACGCCGGCGTATTTAAACTTATTTTTTGTTAAAAGTCAATACTTTTTAAGTAAGCCTTGTCAATTTAGGAAAAATATCTTATTATTGCTGAACATTAGCCGGGATGGCGGAATTGGTAGACGCACAGGACTCAAAATCCTGCGATCGCAAGGTCATGAGGGTTCGACCCCCTCTTCCGGCACCATCGCGTTAAACGCGATTCCAAAAAAACATGAGGCGACGTTAAACGTCGCTTTTTGTAATAACCAAACACCGGGGGAGGGGGTCGAAGGGAGGCGAGAGTCCCGATTGGCATCGGGGCGGTGCGCAGCCGACGCGGTACCCGAATCGGAGTGAGGGGGACCCCCTCTTCCGGCACCATCGCGTTAAACGCGATTCCAAAAAAACATGAGGCGACGTTAAACGTCGCTTTTTGTAATAACCAAACATCGGGGGAGGGGGTCGAAGGGAGGCGAGAGTCCCGATTGGCATCGGGGCGGTGCGCAGCCACGTAAAAATCGTCTTAGTAAAAAGGAGATTTTTGATTTGCGGAAAATTAAATACGATTCACGTGGCGCTGCCGGGCAGGGCAGTGTCTTGAGTCTTATGTTTTAAGTCTGCGGTTATTGACAGTCTGTGTTGGGTATGTTAAAAGTGAATACATCAGGAGAGGCCGATTTAGCCCGACGCAGCGGGTGAAATGGAGCCAGCGCCGAGATAACGCTTAGACCGGTAATTCCGGGAAGGTGATTGAACCTAGCGGGATCGAGGTCTGCGAGCTGGTTCGTGGCGTACACCACCCTCTCCGCTCTTTTTGGGAGCTTGCACGGGTTCGTGAAGTTTTAGCGGACGTAGCGTCCGTGCAAGCCCCGCCAGACTGGAGATGCGCAGTTATGCTGATGCCGGTCGTTCGCCCCCCGAGGCCGCGTTGCCTGCACATCTCCGACCCACTTGGAGAGGTGACGGCGGAAGGCGCAACCCCCCCACCCGCCTGAGAGCCTCCCTCTCCAACTATTTTCCCCCGGCTTAGCGTCGGGGGCTTTTAATATCCCTCACCCCCAGCTCCTCTCCCGCTTTACCACTTCGCGTAAAGCTTCGTGGCACAGGGCAAGAGAGGGGTGTTTGACGGAAGTTAGATCAAGTTATCGCTTGCATGGTTATGGTTTTTGCAGGTAACATGCAGGAACTTGTAATAACCAATCATCAATATTACAATAATCGATAATTCGCTGTTAGCTTTTAGCTGGCGGCCTAATTAATTGATATGATAAATCGTAAAGATAAAATGGCAGAAAAAGCCATAACTTCGCGGGATAAGGATTATTCCGAATGGTATCAGGATATTGTGGAGCAAGCAGAATTGGCTGAGCATTCACCGGTAAGAGGCTGTATGGTGATTAAGCCGTATGGTTATGCGATTTGGGAATTGATGCAAAAAGACCTGGATTCACGTTTTAAGTCCAAGGGAGTGCAGAATGCATATTTTCCATTATTTATTCCGCAGAGTTTTTTAACCAAGGAGGCTGAACATGTTGAGGGTTTTTCTCCGGAGTTGGCTGTTGTGACACATGCTGGTGGCGAGAAACTCGACGAGCCGCTTGTTGTACGTCCAACTTCAGAAACAATCATATACGAAACATACAGTAAATGGGTTCAATCTTATCGTGATTTACCCCTACTCATCAATCAATGGGCCAATGTAGTTCGTTGGGAGAAGAGGACCAGATTGTTTTTAAGAACAACAGAGTTTTTATGGCAAGAAGGACATACGGTTCATGCCACAGAAGATGAGGCGGAAGATTTTACCAAACAGATGCTAGATGTTTACCGTGCTTTTGCGGAGGAGAGTATGGCGTTTCCGGTTATCACTGGGCAAAAGTCTGATTCGGAGAAATTCGCCGGAGCTGTCCGCACGTATTGCATCGAGGCAATGATGCAAGATGGTAAAGCCTTGCAATCCGGGACATCGCATATGCTGGGGCAGAATTTTGCCAAAGCTTTTGATGTGAAGTTTTTAGATGCGGATGGTGAAGAAAAATACGGCTGGCAAACAAGTTGGGGAGTGTCGACTCGTTTGATCGGCGGATTGATTATGGCGCACAGTGATGATAAAGGTTTGGTTTTGCCGCCAAAGCTTGCACCGCATCAGGTAGTTATCGTGCCAATCGGCGTTGGTGAAGACGAATTGGAAGCGGTAAATTCCAAAGCTCAAGAAATTGCGGATCAGCTGGAAGAAAAGGGTGTAAGAGTTAAAATCGATAATCGAGATATGCGCCCCGGACCTAGATTTTTTGAATGGGAAAAGAAAGGAGTGCCTTTAAGGATTGAGATCGGGCCCAAAGATCTGGAAGCCGGTACAATGGTGACTGTCCGCCGCGATACGGGCGAAAAGCAATCCCTTACCGAGGAAGGTTTGATTGATGCAATCAGCGAAATGCTGGAGCAGATTCAAAAGGACATGTTTGATAAGGCTTTGAAATTCAGAGAAGAGAATACAGTAAGCGTTGATGATTATGACGAGTTTAAAGATAAGGTTGAAGGCCGTTTTGTAAAAGCTCATTGGTGCGGCAGTGAGGATTGCGAAGCGCAGATAAAAGAAGATACAAAAGCCACTATTCGTTGTATTCCATTTGATCAAGAAAAAGAAAAAGGCAAGTGCATTAAATGCGGCAAAGAATCGGAAGGAAGAGTTATTTTTGCTAAAGCGTATTAAGCTGTTAAGCCACTAAGCTACTGAGCCATTAAACGACTAAATCACAAGAAGAGGTTCTAACAGAGCCTCTTTTGAGTTATAATAATTGTCAGAAAAAGCTAACAAAAATCAGGAGAAAGGGGTTGACAGAAGTTAAATTATTTGTAATTGTTTAATCAGCCGGGAGGTAATATGACCATCCAGCAAAAAGCGCATCAAGAATTTTGTTCTTTGGCCAAGGAGTCCAAGTCTAACTCTATTTACTTATTGATGCGCTTGGGTGATTTGCTTTATAAAAGGCACAATGTCTCGGTTTATCTCAAGGATGCCGGAAGTATCAAAAATTTTTCTGATGAGCAGGCCAGATTGGTTCGGGATCTACTCCCTGAATTGGATGATGGAGGCGGAGATGTGTCTGCTTCTATCCAAGAGGCCGCCGGTTTCTAGTGTCCTTGCTTCAGCGTTCAACTGAAGCTTTTTTTATTTACATTAATTATTCGCAATAGCGAATATTTGATTTGTGTTTGCATAGTTAGCATGAGGCGGGAACTTCGGGTATAATTGGTTTATATGGCTAATGAATCCTTGCTCAGTGTTGAGCGGATTAAATTAACACAGGAAAAGCAGGCTTTAGAGCAAAAGATTTTGCAATTAAAGCGAGCGATTTTGGCGGAAGCGGATCCGGTAAAAAAATCGAATTTGGAGTTGGATCTGGCAATTGCCGAACAAGATAAAGAAACTTTGGAGTGGAGCACTGACGCAACAGGAGCTCTTAAGGGAGATCGTTTTGGCGTGGAGTTGCGTGAGTTGATGGAAGAGCAGGGTTTAAGAAGGGATGAGCAAGGGGAATTGGTTTGTGATAATGAAAGAGCTTTAGAGAGTACGCAGCTTATTATGGTTAACATGGGTGAGTTGGATCGATTGAATGAATCAGGTGAGCATGCTTTGGGAGATGAGGGATTGGGTTTGGCCTATAAAAAAATTAATGAAACAGTTGTTGCTATTTTGCGTCAACGTCCCGGGTATGAGGATATGGATCCAACTGACTTGTTGGATAAATTCAAAGTCTACAGAACTGCGGGTAATGATTTTACTATTGTAATAAAAAACGGTGACGAAAAACTTTCACGATCCATTGCTGATGCATTAACCGGCGGTATGGAATTGCCTGCTGAAATGAATCAAGAAGATGTGCCGCTTGCGGCCGCCAGTTTGTCTTTGGGTGAAAGTGTGGGGTTATTAAAACACCTGAGAAATGCCCAAGGGCATGAGGTAGCCGGCGAGAATGACAGGGAAGAAGTTGCATCGCAAGACAAGACGGATATGATTACGCTTTTAAAAGAGCGTTTAGTAACTTTAAGCGAGCAATCAAAAGTACAGACCAGATTGCAGAGAATGATTGATAAAATAAAAAATCCTCAAGCGGACGAAAAGATAAATGCCAAAGATCTTTATGATAAATTTTTACAAAAGTCTTTAGGTGGTGTTTTGTTAGAGGAAGGAGAAGTTGGCCCTCAGTCTTATGAGGTTTTTGCGGCAGCGCTTGAGAGAAATGGCTTATTGGAAGATGGTGATGATGCAATTCAAAGGCGGCAAAGGCATAGAATTATGGATATTGCCAGCAATGTGGCTTTAAGACAGTTTCAGGTTTACAATGAAAATACAGTTTATGCGGAAAAGAAATTACAAGAAAGTGTTTTGGGTGATTTGCAAGAAAGAATGGCAGGGGAAGGCGTGGAATCTAAATTGAAAATAAAAGAGCTGAAGCCGGCCGCCAGAGCAGAATATGGTGATGATGAGAGGCGCGAGGTGAGAGAGTTTCAGGGAAGGTTGGATCAATTGGGAGGAAGTACGGAAGGAGCTAAAATCATTGCGGAATTAAGAGCCGGGTTAAAAGAGGAGCAGCAAAAAAAGCCGCAAAACGCAAAGGCAATTGAGCTTGCGCAAAAAAAATTAAATAATGAACTCTTAAAAAGAGATCCTTTGACAGGCTTAAAGGGAAGGGGATTGTATTATCAAAATCTGGAAGCTAAAATAAATAATGGAGAGCCGGTAAGCGTCGTGGCGATTGATATGGCATTTTTAAAGTATTTTGATAAAGTCGGAGGAAAAAATACAGGGGATAGAGCAATTGTTGCGGCAGGTATAATTTTAGATCATGTGGCAAAGAAATTTGTAAAATACGGCGTGGAGGCATTCAGGTTGGGGGGTGATGAGTTTTCTTTGTCAGCGAACACTGATGATAAAGAAGTGTTGAATGACATTATTAGTGAAATTAAATATATTGCGGAGAATCAAGTCGAGAATATACCGGTTCATGAGGGCGCTACAACGGATTACAGGCCGGAGTCTTTGCAGTTTAATTTTGGAGTAGCGGTTTATGATCAAAAAAAGCATGGAATTGAATCCGCGCACCGACGTGATAGAAAAACTCCGGCGGATAAATTAAATCACGAGGCTGACAGCAGGATCGAGATTGACAAAGCTGTAAATCGATTTATTTTTTTATTACATCGGTCGATACAGATCAAGAGGCTTCCGGAAGAAAAAAGCAAGAAAGTTCAAAAAGAACTCAAATTATTGATGTCTTTTTCGGAAAAAGCTATTTTCGGGCAAATAGGACGAGATGCTATTCGAGATTGGACAGCCGAATATCAAGCAGGGTCTGTTGGTTTAAGGCAAATAATGGAAGAATTGCAGAAATTGATAATGGAGCAATTAAAAGAAAAAGGCAAGAAGGAAATTCAGGACATGGAGGTAATGCATGTCATGTTGGAAAATCAATTGCTTTTGGATTTTAACAGGGCTGTGATACAGAATTTAATGGGTGAAATTCAAGAATTGGAAAAATCAAAAAATACGTATAAAGAACAGATTGAATCACTGCAAGAGCGATTAAGATTGCTGCAGGAGGATCAACGGGCGGTGTTGAGTTTGCGGCAAAAAATGAAAAAAGCGGCTTAATTTTTAGATTGTTTTTACCATGTAGGTATCTTGTTCATGATAACCTAAATTTTTGTAATACTCACGTACGCCAATGCCAGAGATAACGGCCAGATTTTGATAGCCTTCGGATTTGGCGATTTCTTCTGCCCGCGCCATGAGCCGGCGGCCATAGCCTTTGTGCTGGCTGGCGGCCTCGTTTTGTTGATTTATGTTTAAGGCGGTTCCGTAAGTGTGGAGTTCGCGAATGTGGGCGGAAGTGCGGAGGATTGGAAATTGCTGACATAACTCCTCCCAATCTCCTCTTAACTTAAGAGGAGGAGGTAATTGCGGGAGTCTTAAACGGCAGAAGCCAAAAACTGCAGAGCGGTCTTCGTTTTCAATGGAGAGAAAGACTTCGGTGCCGCCGGCGTTTTCATATCTTTGTTCAAAAAGTTCGGTTTTATCGTGAGTGTGATCGCCGGGAACGTGGCCGACTTCTCGGCAACGCAGACATTTGCATTGCAAGCCGCGTTTTTTCATTTCTTTTTCCAAAGATTCTCGCAAATTGGATTGTTTGTTGCCATGGGAGATGTCGGTTGTGGGGAAATCACGGATTAGGCGCGAGACACGGCAGTAATAGGGGATCATGGTTTGCATTTCTATCAATAATTCGCGCAATTCATCTCCTTCGAGCGGTTTGAAATCCCCACGCTCGGTCCAATTGAATAATTCGGAATTTGGCAGAACTACGCAGGGATAGAGCTTGATCATGTCAGGGCGAAAGCGCGGATCATCAAATAAAAGTTTGAAAGATTCAAGATCGTCCGCACGGCTGGCGCCGGGCTGGCCGGGCATGATGTGTACGTCAACTTTGAATGCAGCCGCTTTAAGCAACGAAATGGCTTTTTCTGCGTCGGCGACGGTTGTCCCGCGGCCGGTTAATTTAAGAACTCTGTCATTGATTATCTGCAGGCCCAATTCGACTCTGGTTACACCAAGTTGGCGAAGATGGGCTACTTCATCAGCCGTGATGTGGTCCGGACGGGTTTCGATGGTAAGGCCTATGATGCGGTAAGCGGCTGATTGGTTGGCGAGCTGGGAATCTCCCAATCCAGTATTTTGCGGGATATCCCTCTTTGTTAAAGAGGGTTGGGTTAAATCGTTTGCTGCTTCAAAACATCGGGTTATGAACCATTCGCGATAGTCTTTGGGGTAAGCGGACCAGGTTCCGCCTTTGATTATCAATTCAATTTTATTGGCAGTGTGACCGTTGCGTTCCAAAACTTGGACTCTTTGTTTGACTTGTTCGTAAGGATCAAATTCCAAACTCAAAGCGCGCGCGGCAGCGGGTTCACTGGAAATATAGCTTTTGGGCATGCGGTATTCGGTGGGGCAATAAACGCAATTACCCGGGCAGGGATAGGGCTTGGTCAAAACTGTGATCGGGGCTACACCGCTATCGGTGCGGACGTCTTTGACGCGCAGGATTTTTTCTATTTTTTCATTTCTGGCAAATCCTTCTTTTAGAAGATCTCGATAGGCCTGCCAGAGTTGGATGGATGTGGGAAATGGAGTTTGAGTTCCTTTAATTGTTTGGCGGATAATCATCATCAAATCTTTTCGAGTCGGCAAATCCAAATCAGCCACCTTTTTAAGGATGGTTTGCGTGAGTTGTTCGAAAGATTGATTTTTCATATTCGGGAACAAGTCTTACGCCAGTAATCGCAGGAATGCGTCATAACGTCATAACGTCTTAACGTAGTTTTTTGGTTGACTTCGTTATGACGTTAAGACGTTTTCCGTTAAGATCGGTGTATACAATGTTGGATTAAGATAACAGGTTTTTTTGTTTTAATCAAGGGATGAATTGATAAAAAAAGCAACATGACGTAGAGTGGGGTTATGAATGATGAAATGAAGAAACAATTAAAAAATGAAGTGGCCGAATTTTATGAAAAAGAGGGGGAAATATTTGGTCATACCAGGCATCATGTATGGGAGCTGACGCTGGATTTTATATCTAAACTTAAAGATGGTGATAACTTAGTGGATGTTGGAGCCGGGAATGCCAGATTATTAGATGTGGTGCCGGAAGGAGTAAATTACATTGGGATCGAACCGAGTTCGACGTTGCGGGAATTTGCCAGGCGACGTTTGGCGCATCATAAAAATTCGCAAATGCGAGAAGGCGGATTCCCAAAATTAAATTTAGAAGATGGCATAGCGGATGCCGTGACGTGCATTGCCGTGCTGCATCATATTCCATCTGACCAAGTACGCCGTGAATCAATTCAAGAATTGCACCGGATTTTAAAACCCGGAGGCAAGATGATTATTTCGGTTTGGAATTTACGAGCGAAGAGATTTTTTAACCGAGAAACATTAAAAACCGCTTGGCTTAGATTTTCGGGATTTGCCGGCGGTGACAAAGGAGATCTTTATTATATTTGGAAAGCCGGAAAAATTCCGCGCCGGCGCTATGTTCATGCTTTTACTTTACACGAGTTTAAATTTCTTTTTAATGAAAAAGATTGGAAAATCGAGAAAATCGGCGCTTATGACAGCAAGGGCTGGACTAACTTTTTTTTCGGGAGGAATCTCGTCGCTGTATTAATTAAAAAATGAAGGAATGAAAAAATGAAATGATGAATGACACACTATATTATTTCATTGTTTATTTTTTTTTATTTCATTATGTAAATTTAAAAACAGCCTTGAGGCTGTTTTTAAATTTACATTGACGGGTAGGTTGGCGCTTCGGGTTCGCTGGCCGGTGCTGCGGGTTCGGGCATGCTTGGCGCTGAACTCTTGGGAGCTTTGAGCGCATCCTTTAAGCCTTTGCCGGCTTTGAATTTAGGAACGCGAACCGGAGGAATTTGGATTTTCTCTGTTGGGTTTTGCGGATTTACGCCTGTGCGGCCTGCACGTGTTTTGGCCATGAATTGGCCAAAGCCGGCAATGGTGACTTCGCGGTCGTTGACGAGCTCGGTGGTGACGATCTCGACAAAGGCCTCGACCATGTCTTCGGCCTGCTTTTTAGTGACGCCAACACGATCAGCGATCGTATTGATAAGTTCTGCTTTATTCATAGTGATAGAATTATGGATTAGACCGCAGATGATGAAATCAACAGCGGAATAACTTATGGGCTTATTATAGCATAATTTGGCTTAGATATCAACTATTTCGCGAATCTGTGTCAATTTCGAATCTAGAAGTCCGTCAAGATTGAGCTTGACATGAAGGGCATTTATTTCTACAAGGCCGGTTTCGGGTATTTTGTAAGGCGCTGTAGAAAGTTGTAAAAATCGCTTAATAGAGCTATTTTTTTCGAATCCAATAACAGAATCATGGGCTCCGACCATGCCAATATCACTGATATGAATTGTACCGTTGGGGAGGATTTTGGCATCTGACGTTGGTACATGCGTGTGGCTGCCGAAGACGATATTGGCCCGGCCGTCAACATAGTGGCTAAAGGCCATTTTTTCGCTGGTAGTTTCAGCGTGCACGTCCACAATGATGATGGAATTGGCAGGATCAGATATGTTTTCACTATAAAATCTATCGAAAGATAAGAAAATGGAAGAGACTTCTTGGGGCATGAAGAGTTGACCTTGCAGGTTGAGCAGATAGATTGTCTTATCTTTGACCGGGATTTTGCACCAGCCTTTGCCTTGCAGTTTGGGGTCCACATTTATGGGTCTGATAAGAGTCGGCCATTTGCCGTCATCGAGGAGTTTTAAGCCGCGTTCGTTTTCCCAAACATGATGACCGGATGTAAAAGCTTCAATGCCGGCATCAGCGATTTCAAGTAAAGATTTTTCAGTTATACCTCGTCCGTGCGCAAGATTTTCGACATTGGCGATCGTTAGATCCGGTTTGTACTTGCCTTTCAGGCCGGGGAGTTTTTCGGCGATGGCTTTGCGGCCGATTTTGCCGACTATGTCCGCAAAAATCAAAAAGCTGATGGTTTTCATAATAACTTGAAAGGGCATCAAGATGCCCGCTCAAGTTATGGCACAAGTAAGAGATATAGCAAAGAGAAACTTGTGCGATAATGTTTTAGATAGTTGCTGCCAAATCAGCGATTGTGTTTAATGGATTCTTTATATTCCAGAGCTTCGGATCGTTTAGAAATTACGAAACCGTTTTCATCCAGATAAATAGTCCTACTATTTGGCAGAGGGTTGGTTATAATCGGTTTTATAACCTCTTTGGTTAAAGGTGTTTCTTGTGTTTCTATTGTCGTTTTTTTATCTGTCATGATGACACCTCCTAAAAAAGTGCATTGTTAAAAGTGACGCTATAAATCTCTTAACTTAAATAATAGTAATATTACGGCCGCTAGTCAATTTAAAAAACTCCGGAAGGAGTTTAGAGGACGATTTGCCCTTGGAAGGTGCAGCGGCAGATCAGATCATTGTCATAATAGATTCTTTCTTCGCCGTTGAATTCCATCCAATTGCCGTTTTGTTCGCATTCGTACTCCCAGGGTTTTTCGTAAACCGAGGGAGGACCGCGAAAACGATCATTGACATCTTGCCGCCGCAATACCCGGTGCAAGAAGTCATGGATTTGATTTTGGAAATGTTTCAGATCTTCATAACTGTCAAAACGGGGGAGCGCGCGGCCAAGGATTTGACCGTGATAGCTCATGAACCAAACCGGTTCTTGCCGAAGCAAGACCATCTCCGTGCCAGAGAAGGCAGTGAATCCGCCGTAGATATCATAGTAGAAAAAGTCGCCATCCTGAAAAGTGTGGAGTTTGGTTCCGGGGATGGGGGATTGAGCTTGGTTTTGATTGGTTGCCCAACTTTGATCTTTGGCAGATTGAATGAATTTGAGCAGCTTGTCTTTTTCGATTTTCATCTTCACCTCAAGGTGACGTTTTTGGCATTGGGGAAGTGTAAATCCAATGCTTCGTTGATGCGTGAGAGCTGATCAACGTCTTTTTCGGTAGCGCGACCGCTGTGAATACGCCGCCATAGCTCACAAGACAGTTTTAATAAACGATGTCGAGGAGCGCGTTCCAAGATAAGGAATTCAGTATCATCAGGGTTGGCTGGTTTTGAATGTTCGTCCATGACAACCTCCAGAACTTGAAATTAGCACATATAGCCGCATTTTTCAATACTGCATTGAAAAAACCGGCGAGGAGCCGGTAAGCGGTTATCGTCCTGCAACGACTTGCAAATACAATGTGGAATGCCAGTTTACGACGTCATTGCTCATTACGGCGAGCATTCGATTGTCGTTGGCCGGCAAGGAGATAAAGGACCAAATGGTATGATAAATGCTGATTTGTGTGTCAATGTGTGCCATGTATGAGCGCAGAACCGCATAAGCGGCAGTGTTCGCCTTGAACAGATCAACAAAGCTTTCCGCGTCTTCGCGTCGGTGCAGAAAGTTCATTGCTTGCCGGCTGATTAACTCGGATGTCTCATCGGGATCGTCCATGACAGCTTTTTCGAGTTCGGCAATATCTTTTAGAAGGCTGTTGCAAAGCCTGATGAAACTGTCGGTTGCCAGCTGGATATCTTCTGAACGCATGCCTAGTATGATGCTTCTGCTTACTTGATGCGGATATTGCCCGTCGGGAAGAAACTGCTCCCCTTTAAGAAAACGACGAATAATATCATACGATGGTTTAGATAGGCGGCCGATTGTGCCCAAAGCAATCAAGTCGGCGAATTCGGGCTGATGGGCATAGCGATCAAAGATTGCATCGACTTCTCCCGCCATCCAGTCAGGAATCCAGACTTCCGCATTTTTTAGAAGGTTCTTCGCGTATTCGCTCATGATTGTCTCCTTTTTTGCGATTCTTGAATCTACAATAAAGATGGGTTTTTGTCAAGGGGCGGTTAATTTAGAATTCAGACTCTAGACTCTAGACTCCCTCTCCCCTCCGACATGAAGTCGGAGACTCTCCCCCGCTCTACCACTTCGCATAAAGCTTCGTGGCACGGGGCAAGGGAGGGTATTAGTTAAAAAATGACACAGTCTCCTTTCCCTCGCATGCGGGGGAGAGGTGCCACGCAGTACTGCGGGGCGGAGAGAGGGTATTAAAAGACCCCCTGTGGTGAGGGGGTGAGAGTTCTAGTCCAGCTTGGCGCGGACGGCCCACCAGCAGTCGGGGCAGCGTTCGCGGACCATGCGCAGCAGATCAAGCTGCATGCCTTCCGCGCGTCTATGCTCGAAAAGCCAAGTTTGTTTTTGGAGCATGTCATCAATCATTTTCGGGTCATAGCAAAAGCCGGGTTTGGCATGCTCCAGGATCCAGATCAGGCTGGCGCACTCGTCCCGTTTGGCAAGAAACGAAGTAGCGCTGTCTGCGAGCAGCCGGCTTTCGGTTTCACAAACTCTCGGCGCTGAAGGGGCATGATCCATGATATACATAAAAGCAGATGACAAATTTCTGTCCAGCACAGAAATTTGGTAATCATTCAGATCCCCGGCCCATCGCGACGCTCTGCCGCGGTTTGCTTCTGTGCCGACGCGGGCCAGTAAGCCGATGGCAGTCGCGATATAGTACAGGTCCATTGTCCCGAATTGATCAGCGATATATTCTTTCAACCAATCCGGAGAGTCGTCCATATCCAGGAACATGTCCAGAGGCGGTGCGGGGATGAATGTATTTTCATGGTACCGGGCTTCTTCCTCGGCGAGGCGGGTTTTCATTTCCTCAAGATACTGTTCATTTTCTTGGCGCATGGCCTCTGCTTCGTCCTTCAGGCGCGAGATTGCGCGAATTTCTTCGTAATGTTCTTTTTCGCCGACCAGCTTTTTGTGTTCAAGGCTGTCTACGAGCGAGAAGATGTCGCCCGGCTTGAAGGGTTTAACCGAAGCTAAACTGTGGATTTTACCGTTTGAGTCAGTGGCCAGGATCTGACAGCCGCAATGGGTCAAGTTTTCGTGCTTGATTTCTCCCAAGCAGGTGAGCGCCTGGTAAAGATCGGAGTTCAAATCATGCGATTCGCCGATAAACATCAAGAAGTTGTCGCGCAGATTACCGTCGGGTTGGAACAGGCCCAGCCAGTAGTAATCCCAGGATTTTTTATCCAACAATTCATGATCTGAGGTGTATTCGACTTGTGAAAGGTTCATTTTTTTCTCCTTCATCGCTGGATTGCGATGGAGGTTAATATACAGGATTTAGCTGAATTGTCAATATCTAATGGATTCAAGACGCAAGACTCCCTTCGACAAAGCTCAGGGTCTTCGACAAGACTCAAGACTCAAGACTCAAGATTCTAGCTACAAGCTAAAAGCACAAAATTCAAATCCACCCCAATCGCGTTAAACGCGACCATCCCAGAGCTACGCTCAGGCCAGCTGAGCTGGTCTCAGCTCCGCCTCCTTTCTCAAGGAGGGACTGTTATTAAAATGTCCCCCTTGATAAAGGGGGATGTAGGGGGATTTCTCAGAAACAAACAAAAAATCGCCGGTAAGAGCGATTCTGTTTGAGGCCAGGTGAGGGCCCCACTTCGCATAAAGCTACGTGGGATATCCATTAAAATGGATAGAAAGCGATTTTTATCACTTGGTTCTCTGCCTGAGACGTCGATGATTATCGACATATCGGGTAGATGCGCAAACTCTTAGATGAGCTCACGCAAGTACGTAAGAAAGAACTAGCGACTCGGAGGAGAATCGAACTCCCATTACCAGGTTGAAAGCCTGGCGTCCTGGCCTTTAGACGACCGAGCCGATTGACTCAACTTTTCAAAACTCGATTCGCTATGGGTCGAAGACCATGAGCGAGATTCGAATGCAATGAGAAGTGAGTCGAATGGTGGAGACGCCGGGAAATCTCACGCGCTCATCGAGCGTGCTCGATTCGCTTTTTGAAACCTTGCGGTTTCAACGCCCCGCATTTCTGCGGGCCTGCTTCCACCATCGGGAAACCCAGTTTTCCCGCCCCCATCCTGTTCGATTCCCGAATGGGGGATTTGGCCAAGAAAGTTATTTAGTGGAGACGCCGGGAAATCTCACGCGCTCATCGAGCGTGCTCGATTCGCTTTTTGAAACCTTGCGGTTTCAACGCCCCGCATTTCTGCGGGCCTGCTTCCACCATCGGGAAACCCAGGTTTCCCGCCCCCATCCTGTTCGATTCCCGAATGGGGGATTTGGCCAAGAAAGTTATTTAGTGGAGACGCCGGGAATCGAACCCGGGTCCAGAAAGCTTTCGGGGAAGCACTACGTGTGTAGTCTTGATCGCAGGCCAAGACACCTGTGACGGGATTTTATGCTCCCGACCGGCAGATTGTGACCAATCTCGCTTTCCGGTAACCACAACACTCCGGGCAGCATAGCCTCAATGGGTTGACGCCTTAATCGCATGCTTGAGACTCACATGCTTTAGACGCCCCGATGTTCATCGGGGGAACCGTATTAAGCGGTCGCGGTTCTCGGGTCGCTGTTTTAACGTGGACAAGCTCCACGACACGCGCTTCTTGCCTACAGATCTCCCTGTCGAAACCAATCGTCCCCCCAAACTATACAATCGAACTTCGAATTTCGAACCACGAACTTCGATGGATTGTTAAGTTTGGGGGAATGGCGACGCTAGGGGGCGTCGCAAGTTATTATTTGAGAGAGTCGAAGCACTTGGCAAACATGGCTTCGAGCTCCTCGCGAGTGACCGGGCGGCTAATGCTCATGCCTCGCCCGATATATTTGTACCAATCGATTTCAATATCACCGCAACGGAAGTTGGGCACGACGGTACGGCAATCAGGAGAATGCTGCAACCGCTCCACTTCAGCCCAGGCATTAATCTGCCCCAAAAAATCGCAGTCACAGTATGTACCGACCTCGCTAAACTCCATATGTTCTATGTGCTGCTGGAAATAGCAATTGTCGGCATGCGGGTGAGCGGCGGCGAATTCGCGCTCCTTGTCGATAACATGGCAAGTGCAATCGCCCCACCAATATGGGTGCATCTCGAAGACGTCGTTTTTGAAGTCAACGCCATACTTGCGCGCGCTCCAACTATCCCCGCCATTTTGAAGTTCGCCTGTGCTCAAGGCAATTTTTTCTGCCAGCCGGTGCAAAAAGCGAACCAACAGCTCTTCGTCGCTTAGCTCTTCAGCAGGCTTATCTTCCAGATCGCTATGGACCTGCGCCTGCATGATGACCTGCGCAGCCTGATGGATGGAGCCGGGCTCCTGCATATCAACAACCGCAGAGCCTTCAGCCGTGACTACCGTGAGTTTGATTTCTGTCATTTTTTATTATCCTTTTTTTCAAAAGATCATTTTCTCTCCGAACCGTACAAACTATAAATATCAAACTATAAACTTCAGATTTTGAATCGCTAAGCGATATTTTTTATCCTGTAAAGATATTAGATTTAAAGTTTGAAATTTGAAGTTTTGTGTTTATCCGGTTTGGCGGGATTGCGACTAGAAATTGTCGCAGAGAAAGGGCTAGGCCGCCGGTGGGAGCGGATCGTCCGGAGGCGAAGGGCGGCGGATGGAAGTGAACTGAATCACTTTGCCTCCAACGGGGGCAGGGTATGAGGGGCGAGACTCGAGCTCGTTGGCAACTGAGCGGAACTCAATTACCGGAGCCGAGTTGTTGTTGGCGGGATTTTGATTATTTTTTTCGAAATTTTCCATTTGATAATCCTTTCGCTTTAAGCCATCAGCTATAAGCTAACGGCTAGCGTTTTTAGTGCGTCCGGCGGGAGTTGAACCCGCAACCTCCGGATTAAAAGTCCGGCACTCTGCCAATTGAGTTACAGACGCGCAGGGGACTTGAGACGGCAAGGCTACTCGGGAGGGAGGAGTACTCTCTTGTCGGCAGATTCCCCACCAAACTTCACGTAACATGTAGCATGTAACATGTAGCATGTAACATGAGTTTTGGTGGAGCCATGTACGGCTGGTACATGTTCCTTAGGCCGCGTTGGTGTTGCTGGCAAAATGATATGTGCTCTCGAGGTACACTAATGTATTCTTAAGCTTCTCACGGCCGGCAACGCTTAAACAGCTTGCAATATTAAATAATTTTTTAAGTTGCTTTTGTTGAGCTTTGAGAGTTTTATCATCCATTTGCTCTCTGCCCGTGATGACAGCGGCGAGTTGTTTACTTTGCTCGCAGGCCATCTCAACAGTGACTGCTTCGATTTTATCCAGCGCTTCCTCCGGAATTTGCGCTACATAATCTTTGATAATTTTTTGGTCATAGGCGCCCATTTTGCCAACTGCCGCTAAATTGCCTAATGCGGTGTCTTCGGATAAATCATCCAAAGCTTCGGCCGTGATTTCGAACCAATTTGGCAAATGCTCCGGGATTTCTACGGGCGGCAAGTCCAGTTTGACTTGGTCTCCTTCTGGCTTTTTGACCTCTGATCCTGCAACCTGCTCAACAAATTCGTCAGGAATTTGATCAACATTGGTTTTGGGACCACGGGCAGGCAGCCATTCCGGATGATCTTGGACTGCGACACCTTTATTGCTAAATAATTTTTCCATCATAATTTTTTTGCGTGTAACGTATAACGTCTGACGTCTGACGTCTGACGACTCGTGTCACATGATGCGCGTTTCGCGATTTTTATTTTAATTAATTCTTTATAATTTCTTATTTCTTATTTTCTTTCTTCAGCTGATGGGATCATCGCGAATCCGATCGGGTAAAGAAGGAAAGAATCCTTCGAGTTGATGTAAAAGAACGAAATATCCGGGAAATTACCTCCTCCTGCCTACGCTGGTAGGGGTCAGAACCATGCAACCCGGCAAACCGCGTGTGACTTTCCGCGCCTCTCTGCTATAGCGCCGAAGATCCTGACGATTGATGCCGAGCACACCGAGAGCCTCGAACAACCTGCCATCCTCCTTGCTGTTATTGACCAGTGGTACGACACGATCGCTTGGGCTTCTGATTTTGTCATGGTATAAATCCTCCCGTACAATTCACCAAGTCTCCTCCATTTGGCGAACTACACGGGAGCTCCGAACAATTAAGTTCGGTGCGATGTTTCAGAAAATTGCCCGGCCCGGGCAATGTTTCCGATATACCCCCTTTTGCGCATCAGCCTTTCAATGCGGCTAACGCATGAATTCCAGCTTAAGGTTTTTGCAGCCTCTGTTGCCCGCAATGCGGACGCTTTGATTATCATGAGGCACTACTCACCGAAAAGCCAGATCTGTCTGATGGTTTCCCATCATCCTCCTGACAAGCACGTAGGATGAAAATGATTTTTTAAAAAATCACACGACAGGGCTTGATGCGCGTTTTTTATTTTGTTTTATTTTGATGAACTTCGATGGTTAGAGCATGGTCTTTCCAGCGAATAGTTGACCCTAACACAAGTAAAAGATTTTGTCAAGGGCTGGTAGACAAAAACAATATCCTTCATTTATTTACAGGATGACTTCGGTATTTTTGGACTGTATTAAGCTATTTTTGCCTATAAACTCTTTTGTTAACCATTCAACAAAATGGTGACAAAATAAGGCAGGCTTAAGGTTGGTATTTTTAATGTGTTAAGCAGAGCCTTGACAGAATGCACAAAATATGGTATCTTTACACGTTCTCTGGAACAGATCCGGAGACGTGCAATAAGCCTTGTGCGGATGCCCCCTTTGTCCGTATTGGGCTTTTACAAGAAAGGAGAAGGGGAACATGGGTAAGTGTAATGAAGATAAGGAAGGAAAGGAAAAACGGAAATATCGTCCCGCGTCGCTCGTCCCGCGTCCCACGTCAGGAGGCTGCGGAGGCGAAGGAAGATCGAAGTTTCTTTTTGGTGCTTTCTTGATCGCGATTGTCGCGTTTACAGCAGGCGTGCCGGGACTGGCTGCCATGCTGTTGATCGCGACAGCGGTCGCGCTCTGCGCAGCCTGCGCCAAGAGCGCCGCCCAAAATCTCGCCGCGCAAGATGGCCTGGCATATGCCAAGGCAAACGCAGGCGGATGGGCTCGCACCGGAGGTGGCTGGGCCTGCCAAGGTGGCGGATGGGCTCGCACCGGAGGTGGCTGGGCCTGCCAAGGTGGCGGATGGGCTCGCACCGGAGGCGGTTGGGCCTGATAGAGTCGCAAGAAGAAAAATGCGCGAGACAATCCGACTTCAGGGAAGTGATCGATGTCGGTTGGACAAGAAAAGCGCAAAGCGGCAGAAGAAAACGCGATCAGCTAACTTCAGCGGAGTACCTAACGGACTCGACTGATGAGATCACGTGTCGCAAAAGTCGCCTGTCAGAGCTACGCACAGCGCGAAAGTGCTATAGCTGGGATAAGCGACAGTAAGAAGAAAAAAACCCCAAACCATTCGGTTTAGGGCGCTGCCCCCTTGATAGACTTAATCCAGGGCAGAGCCTTGAGCCATTCGGCAGGGGATGAACATTCGAACATTTGGATTCCGTGGTCCGAAGTTAGCGGTTAGAACGCAGCTTCGGACTATTTTTTTTCATTATCCCAAGCCAGTTTGAACATGGCTTTGGCCGTATCGGCGATGATTTTGTTTTTAATTAAAATGCCAATCATTTTTCCGCTGTAAGTTTGTAAAATCAACATATCGTTCATAACGGCGATAGCTCCTTCGAAGTCAATATCTTTTCTGGTAATGATGCGACTTTTAGATTGGCTTCTGATTGGATGCAGGTCGCTGGTTTTTGATAATAACTTACCCTGCATCTTTAATTTATCAAATTTTTCACGCACTGTTTTCTTAGTTTCTTCCGAAAAAGCTTTTTCAACAATATCTTCATTGGCGATTTCCAAAACTTCAGTTGGTCTTTCATGAGCAACTTCTTCTACCAATGCTAAATAGCCTTCAACTCCTTCATACATTTTGACAACCGGTTTTTCACCGCTTTCCATTAAAGATAATTCCTGTGCTATGGATTTAATGTCCTTAACCGTTGATTGCATGGTTTTTAATTTGTTCTCGGCAATATCCAAAAGACGGTTAGGGGATTCGGCGGCATAAAGAGTCTTTTTGCCTTTTTCAACGGATGTCATCAATCCTTGTTTAACCAATGATTCAATGGCCGTGTAAATTGCTTGGCGGGAAATATTAATTTTTTTATTGAGTTCCAATACAGTGCTGGGGCCTTCTTCGAGTGCGGCCAGATAAGTTTTTATCTCGCTTTCCAAGAATCCAAGCGAGCGGAGTTTGGGGATGATGTTGCGCATACGCATCATATCGTACCACGTACCACGTACAACGTACAACGTTTAGGAAATTTACATTTAATGCCACGTACCACGTACAACGTACCACGTACAACGTTTAGGTATTTTTTTATTTATATTACGTCCTAACGTCGGTACGTCCATACGTCGGTACGTCGATAGGAAGGTATCCACAGCAGAGGCTGGCAAAATGTTGTTTTTTTGCTATGGTATAAATACGATTGGCAGGAGTTTTGGTGCACCGCTGGCTCCTCAAACATATTCATCTTCCGGGCCACTTGGCAGCATTTGGGAGCAATCCCCGATGCGTGATTTGCGGACTTGTGCCGCATTGCAGAGAGAGCAGTACCATGACGAACACAAATTGGAGTTCGTTCAACAAAAAGGTGCATCCATTGAACTTTGTTTGCGAGGCTTTGCCTCAATCGCGAACAGACGTTTTCGGTGGCGGATGGGCATTAGCCGGAGGAGCCTGGAACTAATCCGGCTTATCTGCACTTTTTGAACTTTAAGACTGTTTCGCTTTTGCTCGCACGGTGTTGCGGGCTTTTTTAACCCCTCACCCCTTCACCCCTCTCCCTTAAAAAAGGGAGAAGGGAGTTTACGGAAGAAAAATAAGATACAGAAAAACCCGCAGGTGCGGATTTTTCATTCTTTCATCGAGCTGATCGCGTTTAATGCGATTAAACTCGATTTCATTTTTTCATTGCGCCTGCGGCGGGGGAATTGTTATCTGGCAAACTCTGTAATTCTGGTTTCCCGGATGAGAGTTACTTTGATTTCGCCCGGATATTTGAGTTCGGATTCGATTTTCTTGGCAATGTCGCGGGCCAGATTATTGGCGGAGAAATCATCAATTGACATTGGGTTTACAAAGACACGGATTTCGCGGCCGGCCTGGATGGCATAAACTTTTTCAATTCCCGCAAAACCGCTGGCAACCGCTTCCAATTCTTCCAACCGCTTGATGTATTGCTCCAAGGAATCTTTACGCGCACCCGGACGAGCGCCGCTGATTGCGTCCGCGGCTTTAACGATGACAGCTTCAAGAGTCTTGGGTTTGTCTTCATGGTGGCCAATAGATTGGTACCAGATTTCCTCGGGGAAGCCGAATTTCTTTAAGATTTGCACGCCAAGTTCGGGATGGCCGCCCTGCAGATCGTGGTCAACAGCTTTGCCGATATCATGGAATAGTCCGCCTTTTTTACAGACCGAAACATCGGCACCAAGCTCCTCGGCCAAGGCCGTGGCAATCAATGAAACTTCGATTGAGTGCTGGAGGATGTTTTGGCCGTAAGAAGTACGGTATTTTAAGCGGCCCAAAATCTGAACAAGTTTAGGATCAATGCCGGCCATGGAAATTCCCAACTGGAATAAAGCATCTTCACCGGCTTTTTTAATATCAAGGGCCAATTCTTTTTTGGCTTCATCCACCGCTTCCTCTATCCTACCGGGATGGATGCGGCCGTCGGCAATCAATTTGGTTAAAGATCTGCTGGCTACCTGGCGGCGGATGGGGGAGAAGCCGGAAATGGTGATCATGTTAGGAGTATCATCAATGATAAGTTCGCAGCCGGTGAGCTGTTCAATGGTTTTGATGTTTCTGCCTTCGCGGCCAATGACACGGCCTTTCATTTCATCATTGGGCAGCTCGACATTGGTCGTTGTAGTATCCGCGACATGGGAGGCGGCAATGCGCTGAACAGCGACAGCCAAGATGTTGTTAGCTTTGCGCTCAATTTCATGAGATTCCATTTGTTCCAGTTTGCGCACGCGGCTCATTAAGGTGTCTTCGTGCTGTTCTTGCACCAAAGATAGCATGCGGTCCACGGCTTGCTCTTGAGTAAGGCCGGCAACTTCTTCCAGTTTTTTACTTTCATCCAATTTCATTTGTTCAACTTCCGCCCGGTCTTTGGCTAATTTTTCGGCTTTATCATCCAGTTGTTTTTTCATGTCATCAATCTCGAGCAATTTTTTGCTAAAAGCGTTTTCTCTCTCGTTTAATTCTTTTTGCTGGACTTTTAAATCCTCAAGAGATTTCTTTTCTTCGTGTCGGGCTTCTTCCAGGATTTTGATGGCTTTGTCTTTGGCGCGGACCATGACATCTTGTTCTTTGGTCTCCGCATCTTGAATTATTTTGGCAGCTTTTTCTTGCGCTTTGGCGATGGAAAATTTAGCGCTTTTGGCTTTTTGGGCAAAGATGGCTGCTGCGATGCCGATTCCCGCGCCCAAGCCGATTAGTAAAGCAATAATAACGTACATATTTTGTACGCTCGGAGAGCTTGTTCGTTTTATGTAAAAATCTTACGGCTCCGTTCTAAAATTTACCCAAACATTTATCAAGTTTAACCAAATGTTTATTAAATTACTGAAAAATCCATTTATAATGATTGTTTTTGATATTTGGGATGCTTTTTTGTCGCATTTCTCAGAAACGTTGGGTAAGTCTCCGGCCGGAATTGTTTTAATGCTCCGCAACTCAAGAGACCGTAAAAATTATTTATGATAAGCGATACGAACAAGTTCAGCCGAAGCGGTTAATTACATTAAATTCTGTGATTCTACTTTAGCACCAAGATGGGGGATTGGCAAGCCCACTATCTGAACCTTGATTAAACTTGATTTTCGCTCAAAATTAACTTGATTACTAGATGTATAATTTAATATATCCTAAAGTAATCAAGTAAATTAGGTTGGTAATCGGTTTGTAATCAAGGTTCAGACAATGAGTGTTTCCAGTTTTTTTGCGTCTTCCAGCTTATACTCACCAATCCGCGTCCTTCGCAGCTCGGAGAGGTAGGCGCCGCAGCCGAGCTCTTGGCCGATGTCGTGAGCGAGCGAGCGGATGTAAGTGCCGGAGGAACAAGTCACTTTAAATTTTAAAGTTGGATAATTGTAATCGGTGATAACGAGTTCAGCGATGTCAACTTTTTTAGTAGGTCGGAGATGCTCAACGTCTTGCCCGGCGCGAGCGAGTTCATATAGTTTTTTACCGCCGACTTTTTTGGCGGAATATGCAGGGGCTTTTTGATCGATGACACCTTGAAAGTTTTTTAAAACATCTTCGATGTTTTTTAAATCTGGAATCTGAAATTTGGAATCTGGTGTCGGAGCGATAAGGCCGGTTAGGTCGTAGGTGTCGGAAGTTGCGCCAAGAGTCGCGGTTGCTTCGTAGGTTTTATCCAGGCCCACGATATCGTGGAGTTTTTTGGTGGCCGGGCCGATGCCGATTATAAGCAGTCCGGTTGCAAACGGATCCAAAGTACCGCCATGACCAACACGGCGGGTGCTATAAATCTTACGAATGCGATCGACAACGTCATGCGAGGTAATGCCTGCGGGTTTGTCGATCAATAAAATTTCGCCATTTTCGTTCATGATTTTTACTATAAACCATAAACTGTAAACTATAAAGAGCGAACTATGAATTCGAAACGTATTCCAGTTAACCGGTTAAACCGTTAATAACGAGTTAACTCTGGATCACTGGTTAACGGGGTTACTGGACTGCGTGCGTCGCGTTTAGCGACTAACGGCTGGTCGGCGTGGGTTTGACGGTTTAGTCTTTTTGTGCCTAAATGCAGTGGCGATCTTTGCAAAAGAAAAGGAGGCATCATGGAAATCAGTTTTCCGGTGCTGGATAAAATCAATGCCAAGGATTACGGCGGGCCCATCAAGTTATTGTCTTTTTTGGATACTTCCGCCACCGATGCTTTGATTGCCAATTATCCTTCTAAATATCCATGCGGGCACAGGGATCCAAAGAAAATGGTTTTCCGTCCACCCAAGGTTTTAATGCCTTGGTTAAGAGCCGGAGGATTGCTGGCGGATTTAACGGTTTTTAAGAACGTTGTGGTTTTTGATCTGCAAGTATCGGAACTGTTTCTTGCCGGGCACAGGGAGAGAAAGCTTTGTCCGCAATGCTTTTTTAAAAAAGCGCTTGATGAGCTTGCTCCCACCTGCCCAATCTGCAGGCAGAGATTGCATAACGGACAGAGAGTGCAATTGGTGAAATATGAAATCTTGAACATCGCGCAAAAAAAGACCATTAAACATTTGCGTGTAAACGGCGGCAGAGCGGGTTATGCGGTTTGCTGCTGCGGGGAATTTTCCGGTAAAGATGTTTCCGGTGAAAATTACCGATGGGATCGAAAAGCGCGTGAACCGCGCAAGGTCTAAAAGCGTCCAATAATAACTCAACCATCCAAAAGATGGTTTTTTTCTTGACTTTTTAGCCAAAAAATACTAAGCTCCATTTTATGAATGTAAGTGATTTAGCGCGTAGACTTAAGGTTACGCCGCAAGAATTATTGGAAAAGCTGCCAGAGCTTGGTTTTGATATCGGGCAGCGCGCCATTAAGCTGGATAACCGCACCGCGGAGATGATTTTTCGCAAATGGATGGAGAAGCAAAGACGCGAAAGAATCAGGGGACAGCTGGTTGCCAACAGTTTGAATAAAAGCGGAAAAGAAGCCGGATCCGATGCGCCGAAGAAACGCATATCTTTGCCGTCGATTATTGTGGTGCGCGAATTGGCGGGGAAGCTGAATTTGCCGGTGACCCGTGTTATCCAAGAATTAATGCGCGCGGGGATTTTGGCTTCGCAAAACGAAAGACTTGATTTTGAAACTGCGGCGATAATAGCCGAGGAATTGGGTTATGAGGCGAGCCCGGAAGAAGGAGCGAAATCCACCGGAGAATCAAATGCATCAGAAGACAGGCTGCATGAAATTTTAACCAAAGAAGATGCGGAAAAAATGCAATTGCGTCCGCCGGTAGTTGTTGTAATGGGACATGTTGACCACGGCAAAACAAAAACTTTGGACGCTATCCGCAGAACCCACGTTGTTGAAGGCGAGGCGGGCGGAATTACTCAGCATATCGGCGCTTACCAAGCCATCCGTAAAAACAGACTGATTACTTTTATTGATACTCCCGGCCACGAAGCTTTTACCGTAATGAGATCGCGCGGCGCAAAGGTTGCGGATATTGCCGTGCTTGTAGTGGCCGCCGATGACGGCGTGCAGCCGCAGACTAAAGAGGTTATTGATATCATTAAAGCGGCTAAAATTCCTTTTGTGGTGGCTTTAAATAAGATTGACAAACCTGACGCAGACCCGGATAAGGTTTTAGCCGAACTCGCAGAAGCGGGAGTGACAACGGAAGCATGGGGCGGGGATGTGCCCATGGTTAAAATATCCGCAAAGGTGGGGACGGGTATCGATGATTTATTAGAAGTGATTTTGCTTTTGGCTGACATGCATGCGGAAAATATAAAAGCCAATGCCAACAGGCCTGCATGCGGAACAATTATCGAGTCACACGTTGATAAAGGCGAGGGGCCGGTGGCTACCGTTTTGGTGCAAATAGGAACATTAAAACGCAATGATTATCTGGGTATCAAGGGCGAGCTTTACGGACGCGTGCGCGCCATGAGGGATCATAAAGGAGATCTGGTAGAAGAGGCTTTGCCGGGCACGCCGGTTAAGGTTTTGGGTTTTAAGGTTGCTCCCGCGGTAGGTGATATTTTGGAAGTTCCGGAAGATGTTAAAAAGTTAAATAAAAAGATCAGCAAGTCGGATTATAAAATTGCCAGCCAGTTTACTGCGGTAAAAACAGCCAAGACCGAAGAAGAGAAGAAAGAGCAAAAAGCGGTTTTAAATGTGGTTATTAAAGCGGATGTATTGGGATCTTTGGAGGCGATTTTAGGCATGCTGGAAAAAATCCGGCATAGCGATGTTTCGGTGGAAGTGATTAAAAAAGGTTTGGGTAATATCACGGAAAATGATATTGAAGCCGCTTCCGCATCCGAGTCGTCCGTGGTTTATGGTTTTAATACCGTAGCCACCTCGGCCGCGGCCACTATGGCCAGAGATAAGGGAGTCGCCGTACATGAGTATAAAATCATTTATGAATTGATCGATGATGTGATTCGCAGATTGAATGAGCTTTTGCCGGAAGAGGTTGTTAGAACGCAGATTGGCAAGGCCGAGGTAATTGCGATTTTCAGAACCGAGAAAGACCGCATGGTTGTAGGGTGCAGAGTCAAGGAGGGCATGTTTAAGTATCCATCCAAAATGCTGGTTTGGAGAAAAGAAGGTGAAGACATGCAGCCTGTCGGCGAAGGGGAAATTGAAACACTGCAAGTCGGCAAGGAGAAAGTTAAAGAAGTAATGGCCGGGCAAGAATGCGGAGTTTCATACAAGGGCAGAGAAAAGCTTGCTGCCGGTGATATTATCGAGGCTTACGAGGAAGAGCATAAGGTGCAAAGGGTTGAGATGCCGCGATAATAATCGAACCACGAATTTCGAAGCACGAACCACGAATTCAAAACGTATACCAGTACTCCAGTTGAACCGTAATCCGGATTACTGATTAACAGGACTGCGGATTAACGTACGAAGTTGATCTTGCAGAGTTGGTGAAAATTTATTATTCTTGGATAATTAAAATTCTTAATGTTTTTTTATGTCAAAAGTTTTTACAGACCAAAATTTTGAACAAGAAGTTTTAAAGTCCTCAAAGCCGGTTTTAGTGGATTTTTGGGCTCCATGGTGCGGACCGTGCCAGATGATGGCTCCGATTATTGACGAACTAGCCGAAGAATATGAAGGCGAGGTGGTTATCGGAAAATTAAATGTTGATGAAAATCAACAATCCGCCGGTCAATATGGAATAATGTCCATACCGACTATGCTGTTATTCCAAGACGGAGTTGTTAAAGAGCAGTTCGTGGGAGGAATGAGCAAAGATGATTTGAAAGGCAAATTGGAAGCTGCGCTATAATATTGCTAATAATCAATAACCAATATTACAATAATCAAGGAATATTAAAGCTGCAATTACCGAACAACCAATTGGTGATTGTAGTTTTTTTGATTGAGATTTGATTGGATATTGGAGCTTGGTTATTGGAATTTGTTATAGATATTGACAAAATTGCATGTTTTCTATATTATTTGCGCATCATCGCATTGGGCCATTTGGCTCGTAAATGCTCAACTTAATTTTGCATCTGGTAATGCAAAATTAATTACCAAATAACAATTAACAATTACACCCCTATGCATAAAGCTTCGGGGTGCAGGCCAATGTAAGAATCGAGTTAATCGCGTTTAACGCGACATGGCTCGATATCTATCAAATAATGCCGAAGGCGACCGGAATTGTTAATTCGTAATTTTTAATCCGTAATTAAGCGTAGCGTGAGCGAAGCGTAAGTTATGTTACATATCAGATTGACTCGTATTGGCAAAAAGAAACAACCCGAATATCGCGTGATTGTTTGTGAAAAGGCGCGCGATCCATGGGGCAGGGCTAAGGAAATTCTGGGTCATTACAACCCTTTAACGAATCCGGCAACAATTAATCTTAAAAAAGATAGAATTGAGTATTGGATCAACAATGGAGCACAATGTTCGGAAACGGTTTGGAACCTTTTAGTTGATCAAGGAATTGTAAAGGGTGATAAGAAAAAGACTATCAAGATTTCTGATAAACGAAGAGAAGCCTTGGCTAAAAAACAACCCAAACAAGAAAAACCGGCAGAGGCTCCAAAGGCAGCTCCGGCAACGGAAGCACCCAAGGCGGAAAAGCCGGCAGAGGCTCCGGCGGAAGCTGAAAAGCCGGTAGAAGCTGAACCCGCCATGGAGGCTCCGGAAGAAGAAAAGCCCGCAGATGAAGCTCAAAAAAGCGAATAAAATAAAAAAGGGCAAATAAGCCCTTTTTTGATATTTTACGAGTTAATATTGACAAAAGCGGGTTTTTGTTGTAGAGTTATTTACGTTTTAAGCCTGAATGCGGTTTAAAATCAGATGCTTACAATTAATTGTGACTTGCCGGCATTCGTTTTTTGGCAAGCATGCATAGATCCGCTAGCCGATATCCGCAGCTTTGCCTATAGCGAACACGGAATCGTTTACGGATAAGAAATTGCCGATATGGCAGAAGTGTTTAAGGACCAGCAGTTTATTGAAAACCTGGTGAAATCCATTGTGAATCACCCGGAAGATGTTCGCACCGAAAGAACGGTTGACGAACGCGGAGTATTAATTACGCTTCATATCAATCAAGAGGATATGGGCTATGTAATCGGCCGCCAGGGCCAGACCGCACGTGCTTTGCGTATCTTGCTTAAGACGGTCGGAGCCAAAGAAAATGCACGCGTAAATCTTAAGATTTATGAACCTGAAGGCGCCCGCAAGGCCCATCATGAATCACGCGGCACAGAAGGCGAAAAGGATTCCTCGGTTATGGATCAGGATTTAGCTGATCTGGGAATATAACAACATATAACATGTAACACGTAACATATAACTATGTTCGTGTAGAAAACAGAAAGCCGGTGCGAAAGTGCCGGTTTTTTTTGTATAGGATTTGCAAGATTATTATCAGGTTGATAAAAAATTTCCTAGACGTTGTACGATGTACGTTGTACGATGTACGTGATATTTATGAAAAATAAAAAACTGCAGGTTGATGTAATTACAATCTTTCCGGAGATGATCGATAGCTACGCGGGTTTGTCGATTTTAGGCAGAGCGCAAAAAGCAGGGATTTTAAAAGTTGCGGCGCATGATTTGCGTAAGTGGTCGCGCGATAAACATGGGCATGTTGATGATAAGCCTTTTGGCGGAGGGCCGGGGATGGTAGTTCAGGTTGAACCGGTATATAAAGCGCTGAAAGCACTCAAGATCGAACCACGAACAACGAACAACGAACTACGAAAAAAAACCAGAGTTATTTTAACTTCTGCCAAGGGCAAGGTTTTTACGCAGAAAGATGCGAAGAGGTTATCCAAATATGATCGTTTGGTTTTTATATGCGGAAGATATGAAGGCGTTGATGAAAGGGTTGCCAAGAAACTGGCGGATGAGGAATTATCCATCGGCCAATATGTATTGACAGGCGGAGAGCTAGCGGCTTTGGTCATGACGGATGCCGTTTCTCGAAATATACCCGGAGTTTTGGGCAAGGAAGAGTCGCTTGCAGAAGAATCTTGGAGTGACGGAGCTAGCAGAGAATATCCGCAATATACGAGGCCGGAGGAGTTTATGGGTTGGAAAGTGCCTAAAGTTTTGTTATCAGGAGATCATAAAAAAATCGCAGACTGGAGGAAGCGATTGAGCCACTGAGCTGTTAAGCCACTGAGCTGCTAAGCTGATGACTATGAAATATCTAAAGACAATCAGGCAAAGATTTTTTATGATTTATTTGTCTGGAAACAAGCTCATGAATTTGCAGTGAAAATTTATATTTTTATAAAAAGTTTTCCTAAAGAATAAATGTATGGATTGACACATAAAATGCGTCGAGCGGCAGTTTCAGTTACAAGTAATATTGCCGAGGGATATGGCAGATTTGGTTTAAATGAAAAAATTCAATTTTATCGTACAGCTCAAGCATCTATATTAGAAATACAATCACAATTGTTTATTGCTAGAGATGTCGGGTATCTCACAAAAGAACAATTTCAGGAATTATTTCAAGAATCAGAAAGTATAGCGAAGCTGCTTTCTTTATTTATTTCGGGTTTTAAGAAAAAAGCCATCAAGTTTAAAAATACTTGAAAGCCTGCGGGTTTAGAAACTTAAAGGCTTATAGGTTTAGTGGCTTGGTCGCTTTGTGGCTTTGTGTTTCTTTTCCGAAGTGAAAATGTATATCAAACTGGAGGCGAAAGAAGTAAATGCAAAAGAAAATACCAAGCAAAGGAGCGGACGATAGCTGTATTGATAAGCAATGAATCCGCCCAAGACGGCGGCAATACCCAATCCGAAAGTCGTAAAAAGGTTGCGGGTGTGTGAAAAAGCTTCAAGGGAAACCGTGTCGGTTAGTTTTTCATGGGTAAGCTTGTGCCAAGCGATCTTCATGATTCCAAAAGCCATACCGATAAAAATTTGAATCAAATAAATATCGGTCATTGTTTTGGCATACATATATAGGATCGGCATAACAGCCAGAATCAAAGTGCTTGCAATCAATCCCAATTTAATACGGACGATTGAAAGGCCATGCTCAATAAAGATGCGGAAAATCCAGCTAAAACCGGCCATTGAAATCAAATAAAAAGTATATGCAAGGGCTATGTTGAAAATATTGGAATCGTAAAATTGATCTATAAGAAACAATGGCAAAATCGGCAAAAGCAAGCCATAAGCACAAACTGCCAGTAAATCAATTAAACCAAGGAGTTTTAAGCGATCAGAGATCATATATTTTTATACTTGCTATTTAAACCAAAACGCCAATAAATTGATGCCATGAAAATTGCGGCAAAAAATAAAGTGATGCCCACATAAAACAGAAGCGCTTTCATGCCTTGAGTTTGGGCGATGAAGCCGCCCAATGCCGCGATTCCGGCCGAAATTAAAGCGCCGGTCGTGCTAAACGGTTCCCATTTTGTCGGTTGCATTTTACAAGTTAAGCCGATCAATCTGGACCAAGCCGGTTCGGAAAAAGCGATGCCGATTCCATAAATCATTTGAATAACAAAGATATCCAGCATGTCGCGGGAGAGAAGATAAAGAAACGGCGTCAGAGCAACCAATGCGCTGCCAAACCAAAGCAAGCTTTGCGCACGCCAGCCTTTACTGTCTCCGGATGTTGAGAGCAGAGTAAAAGGCCGCAGAATGCCCACTGTCAGCAAATAAATTCCTTCGGCCAAGCCGATTGTAAACAGGTTGGCGTTGGGGATCTGTTCTTTTAAGAATAAAGCAAATATTGGCGTTAATAAGCCAAACGCCATTAAATAAAACATGTCTCCTTGTATTGCAGTCCGTATCCAGCGGTTCATGTTCAATATTATATCATAATATTGAATTAGCAATTAGCATTAAGCAATTAGCAATCATTTTTATGATTTACAATCTGGATTACTACTGCTAGATTAATACATATACAGTATATAGAATTTATTGCTATTTTCTAATTTCTAATTGTCAATTTAGTTATATGGAGTACGACAAGCAATATCAAACATCTTTGGATAAACCAAAGGATGCGGGAGCGGGGGAGAGGAAGGCCATGAAATGGTTCGGGATTATTTTGGCTGCGATAGGATTTGTTTTTATCTTGGAAAGATTTGTATCTGTATTTGAGATTTTACGCTGGTGGCCGTTTTTACTGATCGTTATCGGCGGGATTTTGATTTGGAAAGCGAAGCAGTAATAAATGCATAATGCATAATGTAAAATGTATAACATAATGCTAAATTCATAAGTTCGAATCCACTTTAAATATAACTATAAGCTTTAAATTTAAAAAGGATTAAGGATGGATAACTATTAGCTCGGAAAATGGGCTTTTTTGTTTGTTTTATTTAACAAATATATTTGGCTAAATTAAGCAAAATTTGTTGAGAAATTAAGCAGTAACTCTTGACAAAATTAACAAAAAATGCTATACTAAGTCATTAAGTTGAAAATGCCCAAGCCGTACCTGATGGGGATTTGTAAATTTAATTTGGCTTAACCCTCCTACGCGTAAAGCTTTGGAGGATACTCCCGAAGGAGAGCGGGATTAAGCATGGCCGATAGTTTTTAGCTGATAGCTGATAGTATGAGGCCAAAGGAAGGTGATATGAAGCTGCTCTCCGAAGAGTGGTTTTTTTGACCATGATTCACACGATTACAAAAGATTAACAGGATTATTATTTTATTGATCGATCAGACTTTCGCACGGTTAAACGTGAGGGTGTTTGATCGGGGTCTCTGCAGGGCGCAAGGTGCGCACTGGCAAGGGACTCTACGCAAAAAGGAAAAAGAAAAAAATGAAAAACAAAAAAATGCGGAAGTCGTTGTGCGGCCAGCTCGTTCAGTCATGTCCGGAGCACGTGGTGCTTCGGGATGGTCAGGGAGAATTTGAACTCTCCGGGCCGTGCAACCAGCCGGACTGTGTGAGCACGGCGTGCCGCAAGGCTGCGGCCAAGGCGGCGCAGCTCGCGGAAATCCGCGAAGTGGCCGACATTTTCGGCCCGGAAGTGCGAATGACTCGCCCGCTGGACGAGCGGCTCACACGCCGCGAGAGGGCGGATGTGCTGGTCATTGGTACGCCGCTCGCACTGGCTTGCCCGGAAGCTTCGGCTTTCATGGACAATTTCGGTTTCATCCGGGTTGTTGATGAAGAATGCGGGCGCGTGGATTGCACCAGCCCGGCGTGCCGCGCGCGGCATGAGTCGGCGACCGGCTCGCTCGAGACTATGGCAAGGCTCGAGGACGAGGACCGCGCAGGCTTGAATGCTCTGTTCGCGGAGCTTGGTCTCTTGCGTGAGCAGGCCGAGGTCAAGGCCGGAATCGCAACGGCCAAGGAGGGGAAAGCCAAGGCAGGCTGACCCTCACCCCCAGCCCCTCTCCCGCTAGCAAGAGAGGGGTGTCGACGGTAGTTCATTAATAATCTTAGAGGAGTCGGAAGTTTCAGCTCCTCTGTTGAATTGATTGAGTAACTCGCCCCCAACCCCTCTCTTAAAACAAGAGAGGGGGGAAAGTTCCGTAATGAATTCAGCAATTTAAATCTTAAAAGGAGGAGTATGACTATTAATTTAGTTCAGCCGTCATTTGGTTATGCGAGCATGTTGTTTTACTTTCCGATAGGCAATATGTTGCCCAATTACCAATTGCCGGCGCCGAATTTTTTAGCAGGTTAAGGCTTGATACCTCTCACTTAAGTGGGAGGCTTGAATTAACTTCTAAGCACGGTGCTTGGAAGTTATGAGAGGTCACAAAGGGCGAGAGCCCGAGGAGGATAAAATGTTCAATTTGCAAATTAATTCTGTCACCATCGTGTTTGCTAAGTTTTTCTCCGCGGCTGACCGCGAAGCTGCGCTCGCTGCCATCCCCGCGGACACGAAGAGGCTGCTTTTTGTGGACACACCCTCCACCCCGGAGCTGGCCGAAACGGTCAAGGTTTTGGTGGAGATGGGTGTGGAAGTCCACGTCCGAGATCACCACCGAGGCGAGGGAAGGACGCCTGAGGCGGTTCAGGCGGTGGAGGCGGTGCTGGGCGAACGCGCCCGCATCGTTGAACGCAAGATTTCGCCCGGATGCGCCGAGCTTGTGGAGCTCGGCGAATTCACCGGGGAAGGGACGGTCATTGTGGCCGACCCGGACCTGGACGGGCTTGTCGCGGCCATGAAGGCGGCCGGGGCAAGGTATCCCGGGCTGGACGAGGATGCAGAGGTCTTCGACGTCCGGCCCCGTCAGTCCGCGGATTCGCTTACTCCCTTGGGGTGGACGGTGGTGCGGGCGCTTTCCACGCTCCCGCCGTTCAACCCGCAGCGCCCGGAGGCCTCGGAGAACGCAAAGCGCGATTTGTTCGCGCAGTTTGTCTCCGTCGCTTCCGGAGACGCTGAGGCGCGAAAAAATATGGAAAACAAGGTCGCTGTGTACGAGGCGGCCGTGTACGAGGCCGAGAAGCTCGCCAAAGCGGTGAGCTCCCCGTGCAAGCATGTTTCTTTTGTAGATACATGCGGCGCTCCGAGGCATGACCTCGCAACCCTCACTCGGGCCATGGAGGCTACAGGTGCGGTTGTCACGGTCATGCGCAAGGACACGGGACCGATTGCGTCCGCGCACGGCGGAGTGCAGTACAGCCTCGCCGTTGTTAAGAAGCACCAGGAGGAGGTTGACCTTCGTTCCTTGGTGCCTGAGGGGAGTGAGAGTTCCCCGGCCGCGGGGCTGATCTCGAATACATCTTTTCTCCTGCACTGCAGCGAGAAGGTGTGGAATGAGACGGTCCTGCCCGCGCTTCGGGCGCGGTTCGGCTGAGTGCAGCCCTCCCGCCCCTTTCCCCACCTGTTAGGGCAAAGGGGAACTTGTTAAAGAGCAGGCACGCTCTTAACTTTAACTCGGAACCGCAGTGCCTTGCGGTTCCATTCTGAATCAAGTCCTCGAATGGATCGAGGCTTTGAACATAGAAAAAGAGGAAAAATCATGGGACAGAGGAGCCCGTATGCAAAGCAAGCAATGAATGCGAAGATCAAATTTTACAACTATGTAAGGAAATTTGGTTTTCTGACGACCGAAGAAGGGGATGATATCTATATCCCTGCTCAATTTGTAAGGTGCAAACACCTTGTTCCGGGGGCTGAAGTCAGGATCGTGGTGCAGCTAAATAAAAGTAATCGCCGTGACAAATGGTGGTTGCGGGATCTGGTTTGCGCAGCTTGCGCAAATCAACGTAAGAAAATCCGCGAGGAGGTGGAAGCTGATATTAAGAAACTAGCGCCAGGGACCGTTAAGGTGACTTGGCGAAGCAGGAGCCATGAGGTCGGTTCGTCGGTTTTGTTCTGGATGAGGCATGTAGATCCGGCACAACGGACACCGGCCATTCTCAAAGAGACAATGGAGGCGGAAGCGGCGCGTGAGCTACTTGAAAGCACCATTAAAAAAATAACTCAGCAGTTGCCGGAAGTTTCGTCATTCGTTGACGCTACGGAGCGGCACAATAAGCTGATGTCCGAGCTTAAGTCGCGTTTGCCGCCGACTAAGATGGTTAGGCGGTACGCTACGAATCCCTACTCCATCTACGATGGGGATTCGGACATTAGTGATGATTCATGGTTGGAGAGGGCTGATGGCCTTCAACCAAAAGATATGGCCACTCAAGAAGAAAAAGTAGCTTTGGAAGAGTATCTTTCTATTTATCCAAATCACATGCAACTCGAGCAAAAACTCAAGGATATGAGGCGTGAGTGGCGTGTGAACATCTTGTGGGGCTTGGGGCCGCGCCCGGGGTTGGAGATATGTCCTTGGATCGAGGGAAAGGAGTTGGCGCTTGACTGCACTTGCCCTACGGCCAGTGCCGTTTTCAACGCAGCAGAAACATTTCTAAATTCTGTTGCGCGAACTTTTCAAAAAAGGGTAAGCGCATCCTGAAACTCTAATCTGGGACAAGTCACTCATTCAGAACAGCGAAGAATCTCGCAATAGCGAGACGAAAACGGAGGAGAAAGAAAATGGATGATCTTTCGCAATACAAGTCGCTGGAGGAGCTGGAGCGTTTTAGAAACGATTTGCGGAGAGCGCAACAGGGGTACCCGTCCTGCTGTGAGCTGGGGCGCGATCCGCTCGGCGGGAGTCAGTATCGGGTCCTTCAGGAGTACGATAGGCGCATCGCTCGCGTAGAGGCGGAGATTGCTAGGCGTAAGCAGGTGACGCGCAGTGCGCGTATCGCAAAGCTTATCAAGGCCATGAATCTCCTGAACGAGTACGCCATGGAGATTGAAGGCCGGCTCAGGGATCAGCATTCGCCGGAGTACGTCGCGTTGCGCAGAGAGATGCTCGGCGAGACGATGGCGGAGTTGCGTAGCCTGATCGAGGAATTGGAGCGTGCTTAGGGAAGAATGGGAAGCCCGCAAGGGTGAGCTGCGCAGTGAGAAGAATGCGCTGGAGCGGTCTCATTACGGTGAGATTCTGGAGTACCAGCAACTCACCGATCGTCTGGCAGCTCTTCTGAAGGCGCATGGCGAAGTTCTGCGCCGGTATGAAGAGCTCACCGAGCTCATCAAATCGCCTTGCCCGCCCGGGCATGTGCGGTGCCAGGCCATTCATCATGGCCGGCTCATCTGCGACGAGATCGCGGAAAGGGGTAATTTGCCCCAGGGCTGGACGGTGAGCATCGTCGGTGATTTGTACTACTGCCCGGCGCATGGCGAGCATGCGGATGTGGTAAATGCTCCCACGATTGAGGCCCAGACGGCACATCACCGACCGCAGGTGGTGGAGGAGTTGGAGCGGAGGCGGTAGCTTCCTCGTGCGCTAACCCTCATCCCCCCGCCCCTTCCCACCTCCTAAGGGGGAAGGGGAGTAAGGTTCTTTGTTTACGGAAGCAGCGGCTACAATGCTGCTTCCGGGTTTAATTGGCTATCCGACACTCTCTCCTCTTAACTTCAGCAATGGAGTTAAGAAGTCGGGTATCCGATTGAATAAATCGAACTACGAATTTCGAACTACGAATTTAAACCGTATTCCAGTTTATCCGTTATACAGTTATCACGAGCTGATCTCTGACTGACTGGTTAACGGGACTACGGGTTAACGTATGTTGCGACTGGCGACTAACAAGAGCCAACAAATAGAATTCGGAATTCAGAACTCCGAACTCCGATTTAAGAATCTAAGAAGCTGAGAATTTGTGAATCTGAGCACTAGGTACCGTGTACTGGGTACTATGATTATGACTATGACTAAGTGCCAGGACTATTAAAGATTAAGGATAAATGAAAAAGAATCGCAGAGAGGCGGTTTTTTTGTTATATAAAGATCCTTGGAAAGTTGAATACAATATGTAGGCAAGGTAAGTATTTTTAGGTATAATGTTGGAAATAATTTTTTCTTTTTTTTATGCTTTTTCAAAGTTTTTACATGAATAGCTGGAACAAAATTTTAATGTTTTGTTTTACAGCCGTTATAATGCTCGTTGGAGCTTTTTTTGTTGGCAATGAGGCTAATGCGGGCGCGGGAGTCAATGGGGTGGTGCTGAATGAAGTTATGCCCAATCCTGCCGCGGGAAATGAGTGGATTGAAGTAATAAATACGGTGAGTACAACTTGGGATTTGTCGGGATGCACGATTGAAGCAATACGCATGGAACCGGGCTATGCCACGCAAACAATCGCGCTTAGCGGAACTTTACCGGATCATGGCATTTTGGTTTTTGAAGCGTCGGGAAAGCTGGATAATGCGGGAGCAATTTTAACCTTCAGGAATGAATTAGGCATCGTAATTTATTCGATGAGTTACGGCGACCAGAATCCGGGCGGTATGCCGCATGCGGATTTACCATCTGTCGGAGGATCGGCTTATTATGATGTCGGTGCTGATGCATGGTATACATCCAGCACACCGCAAACTTACGGTTGGTTCAATGGAGCCCCGGCTCCGACACGTTCTTCAATTGTCGCGGATTTGAATGGAGATGGGATAACAACCAATTTCGGAACAGTCACTAATCCATCAGCTGCGAGCGGAGTATGGTTTGAGATGGCGGACAAAGGCAGATTGACGTTTAATGCGACATTGAATTATACAAGTTATGCCACAAAGGTCATGATTGAGAATCTGGCCAGCAAGCTGGATATGAGCGCTACCGGCACAGTGGCTTTTGATGCCAGCACAGCGGCGGATATGCAAGCCGCAGGCGCAGAAGTTACCATTTACAGTTTGGATACATTGGGATTTACAACACAACCGTATCTGCAAATCATGACTGATTACGGAGCAATCATCCCGCCGGCCAGTTCTACATATCCAACCATCTCCGGAGAGAGTTATGCAGGAGGCGAACTTACATTTTCAACGGATCACTTTACGGGCTTCGGAGCTTATAAAGTCGTTAACACAAGAACGGGTGAGGGTTTTAATACATTGCAGCAAGCTGTTTCAGCCACAAATACTGCTGACGGAGATACGCTGAATGTGAGCGCGGAAACATTTGCTGAGACTGTAAATATCGATAAAAGTTTGACCTTCAGTTGTTCCGGCGGATCGGTGACAGCCTTTACATTGGCAACAACAACGATTGCCGCAACAAATTGCGGAGTTGAGACAGTAAATGTGACAGGCGCAGGCAGTGTTCAAGAGGCGGTCGATATTGTAAAAACCGGCGGTACAATCAATGCGGCTGCCGGCAGTTATGATGAAACCGTTACGATTAATAAGGCCTTGTCGATTTACGGGACAGGAGACCCGACGGTCAGCGAGTTTGTATTTACAGCAGCTCCGATTTTGACGAGCGGCATTTCATCGCTTTTGGTGGATGTAAGCGGGAACGGAAGAGTGGCTGACGGACTCGCCGCGACGCAGGGTGGCGGTACGCTTACGGTTTATGCCGGAACATATAATGAAACAGTAACTTTTGATCATTTTGTACATCTTCTTGGCAGCGGCAGTCCGACCGTGACTAAATTTATTTTAGATGATTTATTGAATTGTTCGGGTATTGGCGCAGCCACTGTTGATGTGACGGCGAATGGATATGTAAATAATGGCATTGAATGCGTTTCAACGGGCGGAACGGTTAATTTGGCGGCGCATACATATGGAGGCAATTTTGTTGTCGACAGAAGCATGACGATTAAAGGCGCGTCATCGAGCACTACTATTATTACCGATTTGAATGAAAATATGGCGGTTTTTGCTGTAACTGCAGATAACGTTACGATTCAAGACTTGACTGTGCAGAATGCGCCGGGCAGAGGCGGTATTCAAGGAGCCAGCGTTGATTATTTGACCGTGATGAATGTTATCTCAACAGGAAATACTTACGGAATAGAATTAAGCAACAGTAATTTTGCAACACTGACAAACGTGGAGCTTAATAATAATTCCTCGTATGGTTTGTACGTATTGAATTCCAACTCTTCAACAATGACCGGTTCTGTTGTGACGGGACAGTGTACGGGTATTAAAGTAGACGGTGATTCGGCGAATATACAAGTGCATGAAAGCAAAATATATGATAATTCTTGTCCGACAACCGGTTTGAGCAATGACGGATCGCGCCGCGTTGATGCCTCGCAGAATTGGTGGGGCGCAACAAGCGGGCCGTGGAATGCTTCAACGAATCCGGGCGGAGAAGGGAATCCGGTTTCGGATAATGTTGTTTACCGCGCATTTTATACGGATGAAGAAATGACAACGCTAAGCACGCAATCTGTTGCACCGTCGCAAATCAACAGCTTGATTGATATTGGAACATTCTTGCCCCCGGAAGGATCGACCAGCTCAACAACAGCAAATATAACGGTTCAGGAAGACACCACAATAACTCTGCCGAATGGAAGTTCGGTATTTATCCCTAAGGGAACTGTAATGACGCGTACCGGCGGAGGCAATTTTGACGCCACTACAATCGATGCAGAATCCGTAAGTTCGAGCAATGCAACCGGCTTGGCAACGGGAAGCGTGGTGGACGGAGTTTTGAAATGGGGAGCTGATTTGGGATTAACTTTCAGCCAGCCGATTACAGTTACAATTTATGTCGGAACAAGTTTGAATGGACGGACTTTAACTATCAAAAGATCATCTTCTTTAACGGAAGGATGGACCAATGCCGGCATTGTAGATCCGCCCAGCTGTGTTGTTGCGGACGGCTTGTGTACATTCCAGGCAACCATGGCTTCTTATTACTCGGCTTATCATGTGACGCAATCCGGTTCGAGCGGCGGAGGAGGCGGAGGCGGAAAAGCTTTACTTCCGCCTGTAACCGGGGAATATCAGTCTTATACCAATGATCCGGATCGTGAAAAGAATTTGGCTAATTTGGCCGCTATAGGCTTTAGCATTCATGACTTGGTTAAACTGGCGGATGACGGAAATCCTGATACGCAAATAGACAGCGCTGTTTATTACATCGGTGCGGACGGCCGCAGACACGCTTTTCCCAACGCAAGTGTTTATTTTACCTGGTATGCTAATTTTTCGGCTGTAAAAATTATCAGCGCCGCGGATTTGGCCAGCGTACCGCTTGGCAAAAACGTTCGTTATAAACCAGGTGTCAGAATGATTAAATTCGCAACATCCAATAAAGTGTATGCGATTTCATTGGGCGGCGCATTGCACTGGGTGACCAGCGAGGAAATAGCCAAAGCGCTTTATGGTGATAACTGGAATACAATGATAGATGATGTTTCCGATATTTTCTACACCTCATATTTTGTGAGCACGGATATTAATGCCGCAACGGAATATGATGCAGCAATTGAGACCGGTAAAGCTACCAATATAAGCGTGGATTTGGGACTTTAACGCGAATCGCGCAACCTAAAACGTATAACGCGATTTTGATAAAAGATTAAGGTTAAAGGTTAAATAAAAGGTCGGGCAATGCCCGACCTTTTTAGTTTATTTCAGATCTTGACAAAAACCCTTGATTTTCTTATAATAGCGGCACGATAAATCGAGATTTGTGAGAGACAGGTCCGCCCTGTCGTTCGCGAAAGACAGGGCCCGTTCGTCTAGTGGTTAGGACATCAGGTTTTCATCCTGGCAGCAGGGGTTCGATTCCCCTACGGGCTACCACCAAAAAAATCCCTTTAGGGGGATTTTTTTACAATCACCAAATTGCAATTTCCAATATTCAAATGATGACTAAATCTCAAGTATCAACAAACAAGTAATATCTTAATTGACATCCGCTTTCCCGCGAAACACAATATGGATTATGTATTTGGAGAGAACGGAAGAGTTTGAAGAAGCTTTACGGCAAATGAGAGACGGCAAAGCTTTTGTTTTTATTACGGGAAAAGCCGGAACAGGCAAGAGTACGCTGCTTAGATATTTTGTGGAGCAAAACAAGATCAAGGCGCCGGTTTTGGCGCCAACAGGAGTTGCGGCGCTCAACGTGGGCGGCGAAACAATTCATAGATTTTTTAAGATCCCGCCGGCTTGCGATTTGGCTACGGCCAGAATGGAAGCGGAAAATAGAAAAAAGCCGGAAATTTATCGTAAAATTGATGCGCTGGTAATCGATGAGATTTCTATGGTTCGGGCGGATTTATTTGATGCCATGGATTTGTTTTTGCAGATCATCCGGCAGGATAAACGGCCGTTCGGAGGAGTCAGGATCATCGGTATCGGTGATTTGTATCAATTGCCGCCGGTGGTGACGACTTTGGATAAAAATGAATTTGATCAAAAGTATAAAACTCCGTATTTCTTTTCCTCTTTGGCATATAAAAATCTGCAAGCCATGAATGAGATTGATCATGTTGAGCTTGTAAAAATCTATCGTCAAAAAGATGAAGAGTTTATTGCATTGTTGAATGCGGTTAGAAATCGCGAAGCGGATATTAATCATTTGAACAAGATAAATGAGAGGTTGATAAACGGAGAGCCGCCGGAAGATGCTATTGTGCTGACGCCGACCAATGAAGCCGCGGACAAAATCAATCAAAAAAAGATGGGTGAATTGGAACGAGAAGAATTTGTTTTTAAAGGGTTGATGGAGGGCGTGTTTAAAGAGAAGGATGCGCCTACGGAGATTGAGTTGCATCTTAAAGTCGGAGCCAGGGTTATGTGCGTTGCCAATGATATGATGGGAAGATATGTAAACGGCAGTTTGGGCTGGGTGGTTGATATTTTTGCGGACGAAAGCGGGCGCATGAATGTTTTGGTGCAGTTGGATGACAGAGTGGAACCGGTGCAAATGGAACCGTATGTTTGGAATATTCACCGCAGTAAATACAATAAAAGAACGGGGGAGCTGACGCAGGAGGAAATAGGCAGTTTTAAACAGATACCACTGCGGCTGGCTTGGGCGGTGACAATTCATAAAAGCCAGGGAAAGACTTTTAATAAACTGGTGTTGGATTTGGGGCGGGGAGCGTTTGCAGCAGGGCAAATATATGTTGCACTTTCGCGTTGCCGGGATCTGGATGGTTTGCATTTGATAAAACCCGTGACTTTAGAGCAATTAAAAATCAATACCGAAGTTCAGGATTTTTTTGAAAATATTCTGGGCCAACCGGCGGAGTTGGAATATCTTGAGGATCAGGAGGATGGGCAACTTTACTTAACTTAAATAACAAATAAGAAATAATAAATAACAATTTTGGAATCGCAAAAGCGATATTTTTACATTTCTAAGAAAGTAAGACGTGGGACGGTTAAATGTGGTATAATTTGTATTAATAAGATTTAAATACATATTTTTTTATGAGCGAAATGCCACCAAGTTCTGAGAGAGGGCCATCTTTAAAAGAAAAGGTCCTTGGTGAGATTAAAGAGCTTTCAAGTAATCGTGAGATTTCCCGTGATCAGGAAAGAATTGCCAAAGCGGCATTGGAAGATCCGGGATATGCGCTGCTCGCAAACCGAGCATTAAATCAAGGGACGGATCCTGAATTAATTCGCCATACAATGACTGAAGCTTTCGATAAGTTGGCGGAAAATTTGGGAATCAGTCCGGAAGAGGCGCATGCGGCTATTGAAAAGGCGCACAAAATGGGGCCGGGTTCACTGGCGGTTGATTCCAAGGAAGAATGGGTTTGGCTTTTATGCGCCAAACATTCTGTTGATGAAGCGCAGAGGCCAACAGACCCCAAGGCAGTTTTAGCTGAAACGGCCAGGACATTAGTTGCTTTTGAGAATTATGCCAATGGCAGTGCGAATTTTGAAGCAGATGCCAGGGATTTTCGTGAACAATTAAAAGAAATGGTTAAACCGATCGGTGATGCACCAAAAGATGAAGATATTCCTTTATATGAAAATGATTATGCTTTTTATGTGGCTTATCGATCCGGTAAAAACGCGGCGGCTGTTAGATCAAAGGACGGTTTAGTATTTTACGGTACGGATGGATCGGTGACTTTGGAAGAACTGGGTGTAAAGGTCGATAAGCAACTTTCGCCATATTTTGGAATTGATTTTCCGAAACAGGGAGAAGAATAGTAATTCATAACCCCCTCCAGCCTCCCCCTTAATTTAAGAGGGAGGTTTTTTGTTTTTGGGGTTTGGATTGACAAAAGTGATTATTTTGATTAAGTTGAAAATAAAGGAGGAATGAGATGAAGGTAAAGGTAGTGCTGATTGCTTTGTTCTTTTTGATCTTTGGCTCTGCTTGCGCGGTGCATGGGCATGCCGGGACCGGGTTGTATTACGGATACTATCCGCCGCCTCCACCGAGGGTGGTTCATCATGAAACAGTGTACGTTCATCACGGGCCGGTTCAGCATCACGAACACCGCGGTTACTCTCATGGGAGAGCGGGTTATCATGGCCGCAGCTCATATCCGGCATACCATCATGGCAGGCGTGATTACGGACAGCGATACGATTCGACACATCGACAGCCGGCGCGGCCTTCAATACACCGTCCGCCGCGGAATCATGAACGACATGTCGCAAAGCCCAGCCAGAAGAAGTCCGACAGAAAAGATGACCGCCGTGATTGGCGCAAAGACCGCCGCAAGTACGGACGCTAGATTTTTACTCACCGATCTGCCAAGGTCGGTTTTTACATACCAGGAAACCCCGCATGGAAGGGGTCGCAGAAGCATAAAGCCCATAGAACGTCAGCCTGAATGCGGGGATGAATGGTTCCTATTCAGCCTTGCACGTCCGACGTGCTAGGCTGG
>JBMOLN010000004.1:0-2252 GCA_049325475.1 Patescibacteria group bacterium
CGGCGGTAAGCGTGGTGCTAAGAGCGGTCAAATCATGCACAACGGATTCCAAAGGCTGTCCTGCTACCAACGACTTGCCTATTTCGAGGTTTACCTGGTCAGTCGGATTGGAGAAACTGAAAGTGGCAAAACCGTTAGCCACGCCATCGACGTAAAAGTACAATGTACTGCCGTTGAAGACATACCCGAGGTCGTGCCTTCCGCTAGAGACAGCCGAAGATGAAGTTGTGACACCAGTAGCTGCGGAGTAGGCGTATTGCTTGCCTGTCGTCACGGCAAAACCGAACTCTACGACAGCACCGGCTGCTGTCCTGACGCTCCCTATCGTGTGATAGCTGGAAAAGCTCGCCGGAGTTTCGACGTCAGCGATGATAGTCAATTGCTTCAAGCCCCTGACCACGTTCATGATATCCAAGCCATACTTGGCATTGGTCATGTATTTCGTGGAATCGGAGAAATTCACCTTGCCGTCGATTGTAGGAGAGCCGTAAACAATATTCCCGCCGTCGGCGACGCTCTTTGGAGAATCAAATGTCTCTCTGAATAAGAGATATTTGTCGTATTTGGCGGGTACTATCCTCATAACTATTCAACGATAGGTGTTACGTCTTTCACGGGTGCTTCTTCCATTTCCTTTGCCGTCTGCAATTCTTGTATTTTCTCCTGCCTCTTTCGGGCAATCTCTACTACCTGCGCTTTGGTGCATTTATCAAAGCCAACCTTAACCGCAATATCGCCGTAGCCTTGCGGAGTTTTGAGTTCCGTGAGTACAGCGTCAACAGTAGCCTTGGTCAGCGCAGGCTCTGCCACCTCGACTGTTTTTGGCTCAACCACCAAATCCGCTAAGGTCTTGGTGGCGAGTGTTGTGTCAATAATTGTCATAATTTGGTTGGGTTAGTTGCTACCAGCGATATACGAAAATTTGAAAATCCGCGTCGTTTGCCCCGCCTGCTGTCGTGACCTTTAGTTTCAAAGCCTTGGTGACAAGCATTTCGCTTGCAGGGTGCGCAATATGGTCTGCCGTAGCTGAACCACTGGCGAACGTCGGAGTGATTTCGAGCCAATCAGCGGTAGATAGTGCGTCTTCATTGGACGCAAAATAATCCACATCGAACGTATCTGCACCGCCAGTCTTTTCGACATGGACGCTCCAGCCCTTATAGCCTTCCATGTTTATGATCGTCGTCTCATCAGGTGTAGCGTTGGGGACGTTGGTGAGGACGAAAGTATCCGATATGTAATGCGCCCATTCGGGAGATTGCTCCACTGTCTTGATAGCGTCCGCCACCGTATCCCTCTGCTTATCCGGACCGACAAGGGTCAGGCTCACCACATCAGCCGTAGCGAACGTGAACGCCCCAGTACAGTTAGCAACTGCAAGGGTCTTCGTTCCGCTAGTCCATGTGAAGTCATCAAGAGTAATTGTAATCATCTCTTCCGTCGAAGCGTCCCAGACTTTGAGGATTGCATTGGCGAAGTTAGCCTCTGTGATAGATTGGCCGCCGATTGAATCGACGGAAAGAACGATATTGGTGGTTGCGTCTGTAACTGTAGCCGTAAAATCACCTTGCTCTGTTGAGTAGGTGTTGTTACCGCCGCCTGCGGAAGAACCGCCGCCGCCGCCACCACCAAGAATAACTGATCCAGCAGTATCAACCGGTTGAACTTTGAGCACTTTAGTTGCCGTTGTGTTGCCGGCATTAGCCGCCGCAATCTCAGCGCGTGTGTCGGTTGTTGCGTCTTTAAGTTCCACTGCACCGATCTCAATGTCGCCCACTTCCAGCGTAGCGTTGACTTTAAGACCGTTCACAGCGTCTAAAACGCCGTCCAGTTTGGTCAGTATCGCGGAGACGTCCAAGATGGAATCGTCATCTTTGCGCAATTTGCCCGAGGCGGGCTTCATGCTATCTCGTATTGGTGAAGACATATTAGTAAGAGACTACGGTGTTAGTTAGAATCACTTGAAGCATTTGGCTATCAGTTTCATTAAAGAAAGCCTTGAAAGCCAAAACTTGAGTAACTACGCCGTCCTTGGAGAGGTCACGGGTTACTTCTTCGAGCAATACTTTGTTTAAGTCGATTTCAATATCAGGATTTGAGCCTGTACCTATCGTTACGTCGCTATTGGTGAGCTTCAAGCGCAAGGCTTTGGTTGTATTGTCCAACATCTGCGTAACGTAGGTTTGGTCGTCGTAGACCAGCTCAATCTCACCGTCCACGGAAAAGGTTTTATTGACGATGTCCACCTGATT
>JBMOLN010000004.1:2352-246859 GCA_049325475.1 Patescibacteria group bacterium
TGGTGAGCTTCAAGCGCAAGGCTTTGGTTGTATTGTCCAACATCTGCGTAACGTAGGTTTGGTCGTCGTAGACCAGCTCAATCTCACCGTCCACGGAAAAGGTTTTATTGACGATGTCCACCTGATTGACACTCCCCAAGGCTCTGTCATCCTCGATGTTCTTGTTTACCTTGACCACACACGATCTCACGTTGATTGCGCTGGCCGCGTCGAGTCCGGCTTGATTGGTCGCGAACTTCACGCTCGCATGAGTCGGCAAGAAGATGTTTTCTGCCACATAGGCGGCGTAACGCGAGGCCAGGGTTGCGGTATGTACTCCGGATTGTGAGCCGGTAGTTGCGATCTCAGTACCGGCTAAGGCATTAGCCAGTGAAGTCGCCAAGTTGAATGTATCCGCCGTTACGTAGATTACGTAATACGTGGTGCCGGCTGTGAGTCCGGTAGGCAATGCGCCGGTGGTTGAGAGAGTAACCGCGTCGCCGGTAACCAAGCCGTGAGCCGTGAGAGTGACAACGGCCGGATCTGCGATTGTAACAGTGAATGTGCCCAATGTCGCCAGTCCTCCGGTCTTGGCTCTAAAGCCGAATTGTGCCGTCGCATGGCGTTCCAGCTCAACAGACAGCTCCATGGAGTCAAGCATGGCTAAGGCATAATCCTTGCCCGAATTTGCCTCTTTAACGTGCACGCAGAGCGATTGATGTTGATTGCTTTGATAAACGGTGTAGGTATGCTCGTAAACGGCCGCCTCACCGCCTTTTAAGGCCGAGGAAACGGCCCCAAAGATGTTGTAGAACAGTAAACCAAGGGATTTGTCGCGTAGAGCAACCGTAAACTCACCCTCGGCGAATTTACCGACTACTTGTGAGTCGATACTGTCTTCGATTAAGTTTCTGCGTCCTTCATCCATGGACCGCATGACTTTTTCATCCACGGAGATGTCCATGGGGCGCAACCAATAAGACGGAGCGTTGGCTGTTCCGCGGGTTGCTTCTTTTGCTACGCCAAAGTCGAGGCGTGAACCGATGATTTTGCTCATAGTTGGTTATATTTTTTACGCGCCTCCTCAAGTGAAGTCGCTTTAATAGTTACGGGTCCTCGTTCCTCTGTGGCACTAAAATAAAACTCTTGCAGAGTCTCGTTTTGCACTTCCAAACGCTTTGCCTCGCTTTTGGAATGAGGCACGCTTGAAATTTTCTTGTTTTGGGCTTCTTTTATCATATGGTTTCATCGTATCTAATTACTCCCGGAACAAGCCCGTAATATCCACAGCTAGGTCAAGTCCAGTATTTTTTTACACCGCAATCGGAGGATTGATACATAGTGCGGTTTACCTCTCCACTCGATTATCCCGCCGTTTGTTACCCCGGGGTCAACGCCTGCGTCAGCTGTGCCTGTGAGTGTGCTGTCATAGGCGAATTGATAGAGCAAGTCATCGAGTACTGCGTCTAATTGCTTTTCGGCCGCGCTGGCTCCTTGGTCAGTCATTTCAGCGTAGATGATAATGTCGAAATCGTATGAAACAATGTCCTCTTTGTTGGTGAAATAATCCCCCTCGCTTTGCGTGCGCCGTAACTCAGCTACGGGATAAGCCGAGATCTCCATGTTTTGCTGATCCTGCTCGCCATCAAAAACCTCCCCCAAGATTGTGGCGGTCTTTCTCGCGTCCAGTATGGCCTTGATTTTGGTTCTAAGTGATACGAATGACATACTACTTGGCTTGTTTAGCGATTTCGTTGACTAAGCCCTCTACGGCTTGATTAAACTCTTTTTGTATCTTCGGTGTAGCAGTCTCCGCCAGCTTTTCCATGTATCTGCGGGGCTTCATTCTGCGAGTGCCGTCATTTACAAACTTGGCATATTTCGCGGTCGGCCGAATACTCCCCTTTAGACGTTCCAGTCTTATACCTGTCGAAAAACTGTTTGATAGATTGCCTGTAAGAACGGGTACGATTCCTTTTTGTCTAGCTGATAGGTTGTGAATTATCGCAATACTTCGATCAATCCCCTGTTGCAAGTATCTCTCTGCGATAGTGGGAAATTTCCTAAAAGCACCCCGCAAAGCGTCCAGCCCCTCAATCTTAATCGTAATGTTTGCCATATCAGCCTAAAAACACCCGTTTATGGCGGTTAAGCGTCAAATAATCCTCTTTGCTGAATTCTTTCTCCCAAGTTACTTGCGCCTCCCCCGCCGTCTCGCTTGACTTGCCCTCTGATTGGCGTTTTTTGAAGCTTTTAACGACGATTCTTTCCACCAGGTCAACTAAGTCGAGTGGCATGTTATTGCTCGTGATAGTGGTCAAATTGAGCGTATAACCCGCCTTGTATGTAAAGCGCAGGTTATTCGTACCGCAAGGCGCGGAGTTGTAGATACGTATCATCCCCGAGCTTCCGTCTCCTACAATCTCATACTCACTCGCCAAAAAATCAGTCCATGTTGGATTGTCAGGCGTCCCCACTCTGTACTGTGCCGATGTCAGCTCTGTAATGGGTGCTTGCTTTAAGACTACGAATCTCTGCCCGTCCCCCGAATAAACCTCGTTGGTGTATTGAGTCAAAACAAAACGGCGGTCGCAATAGCTCTCCACCCAGTCTGTAACGGCGCAAATCAGCGTTTCCAGAAGGGTGTCAAAGGTGGAAACCGAAATACCCGCACGAGTCTTAACGCGCGCTACGGTGGTCAATGCATATGAAGTCAGAGCCATAAGGATTGACAGCCTCTAAGAGACTGTCAAAGACACATGGCTAGACGTCAGCGTCCAGCGATTCCGGAGGATTCCACTTGGCGCCGCCCATGATAAAGGTAACGTTTAAGGCGATTGACGGTGTTGTGCCGTCCACGTCCAAGTAAGCGCGGATATAGCGCAAGCGTGAACCTGTACCCAATCCTTTAACGCGAATCAGCTTTTGCGTGCTGGCCGCGGTGATTGAGACGCTGGCGCCGGTAATATCCGTGGTCGGGGTGGAGGTTGCGCCCTCTTGAAGCTTCACGGTGTAGGTTTCGTCGCCAGTTGTGAGATCCAACGCGCCTACATCAATGACGGCCACGAGCTCATCAAAGCCCATGGTATCCACTCCTGTTCCTTCGGCGTCAGCTGTGCGGACGGCGGGAACGAGAGACTGTGCAACTCCGATATTTTCTGCAACATTCATAGTTTTTAATTTAGTGAATTATTTACGAGCTTTGCGAATCGCTTCGCGGATCTCGACATCTGTGAGGTTGGTAATTTTCACATCAAGCCCCTCTGTCTTGATGAGATCCTTGAGTTCCTCGCGTTCGAGGTCATCGAGTTCATCTTTGACCTCTTCTTCGGCTTCCACCTCGGTCTCTGCCTCTTCTTCGGCTTCCACCTCGTCAACCGAGGCTAAATACTCCGGGCCGAAAGCCTTGGCTGTTTCTTCGGGCATTTCCACGATTTCGCTCGCTTCATGCCTGCCGCTCCAACCTATGGGGAGTAAAACTTTGTATTTAGGCATAGTTCTCTAAGGGGCGCCCGAAGACGCCCCCGTTAGTTGGATTAGGAAGCGGCTGTCTTGATGACGTTGAAGGCGGCCGGTAAAGCATTGACCACAGCGTGGCGGTGCTTGATAACCATACCCACCTGATCGGCCAAAGCGATTTCCTTGGAACCGAAGGTACCGGAGGTGAATTTCTCCACGCTCATCTGTCCGCGGTTGCCGAAAGCGAAGGCTTTCATGTTGCCGAACACGCCGAACTTGGTGCTTACAGCCGTTGCGCTGTTAGCCGGCAAGTGTCGGCAGGTAAAGACCGGGAAGCCCAAGATTTCACCGGCCGGTTTGGGACCGCCGCCGGTTTGATACATGGCGAGCAAGCCCGAGCTGGGAGCGCCTACGGACGGCAAGACATAAGAGCCTGCGTCATCCTTTTGCACGCGCAACTTGGCCCACACTGTGCGGGAGAAGTAAAACGCGGCGCCGTCTAACATCGATTCCTCAATGTTGGCGATAGCGTCCGATGAATCTTCCACCACATCGTACTCGGCAAATGTGTCTTTACCGCTTGCGAGTGTTTGCACGGTTACGTTTGAATCCTGCAACAAACCTACGAACGGCGCGCCCGTACCTGCGAAAGCCTGCTTGTCAATTTGGTTGGCAAGAGCTTCACCGGCTAAGGCGAGCAACCAATCGGCGACATCCTGATTGGCGTCTTGGAGCAAGTCATTGCCCATGGCAAAGGCTAACTGCCATTTCTTGGACAAAAGACGAGCCATAGTGAACGTTACGCCGGTCAAAGAACCTGCGGCGTTCACGCCCAAGTATTCACCTTCCAAAAAGGAGCCGGTGTAACTCGGGATGTCCAATTCATCCGTGTTCATGGTCCAAGGACGTGCTTGGCTCATGACGATACCAACGCTGGCCGCAATGCGGAGAATGGCGCCGGCTACTTCAACCGGAATCAAGTACCCACCCCTGGCGTCAGACTCGGAGATGAGTTCTTCATTGGCTTTGACGATTGCACCGAAAGCGACAGCTTTGACGGTCTCAGCAAAAGCCTTTTTCTGTTCTTTGGATAATCCGGTCTTGTCATATCCGAGAACAGCACGCTCTGCGCGTAATGTTTGCACGATTTCCTTGGTGATATTGGCGCGTTCTTCGCCGACCAAGCTCTTCATGCGGTCCGCCATTAAATTGTCCATTTCGGACTTAATGGTTTCCATGCCTTTTTGAGTTTCCTCAACCAGGGCTTTTTGTAATTCTGCGAAATCCATAATATTTACTTGTTAAGAGTTTTTGATTTAGCTAGAGCTTCTGAGGTTGCCGTGTTGACGGCACGCAAAGCCTTCTTGAGTAGTAGAAACTGCTCCATAGCTTCTACATCAGACCCTGCGCCACTCGACCTTTGTTTTTGAGAAGATTTCTCATCGGAACCCTGCGCGGCGTTTAACACGTCCTGCAAGGCACCGGTAGCTTGTTGCATTGATTCAATCGCACCCTCCACTTTCTCCTTGTTCTTGCCTGAGAGCACCTTTCCGCTTTTAACTTCCAATCCTTTGGCTTGGATATATTCCAAGGCCATGGCTTTGATTGTTTTATCTGTCTGTTGTCCGCTTGCGAGCATGGCGTTTACACCGGAGACGAAATCATCCCAAAACTCTTTTAATCGCTCCGGCTCAACTGCTGAGTTCATGTAAGCGTCGCAGAAATCCCAAAACTTGAAATATATCGGATCAAACAAATTGTATTTTTCTGTACGGTTATCCTTGGCCTCGTTCAACGTGTCATCAATTATGCCTTTCTCTTCCACCTCTTCGACTTCCTGCTCCGCTTCCTCGATAACCTCATCCTCATCGCTTTCATCATCAATGAACTCCTTGATTGCTTTCTCGTCATCCGCGCCGATGTCCTTGACTGCGAGCACCCGCGCGTTGGGATTGGCAGGCACGGCGACAAAACTTATTTCCAGTAATTCATTGACCACGTTATCGCCCTCTCCCTTGCGTATGAAACCGACCGATACCGTGTCTAAGAACCCCTGGTCAACCATTTCCTTAACTTGGCGCGCAAGCTCGGTTATATCGTGGTATAGAGGCTCAAACAGCAACTTGGCATTTTCGACTCTGGCGTTCACTGCTTTGCCGACGATACTCTTAACCGAGTAATCATGGTCAACCAGCAAGCGCGGAGATTTCAGGAAGTTGCTCAAGTCCCATTGACGCGCGCGCACCACTTCGCCGGATCTGTCCACTGTCTCGTCCGAGGCTACAATGGTCATTTTCCCGTTCACTTCTTGGATTGACGCTTTAAGCGAAATTATTTCTTTTTTCATATGATTCAAGGATACGATTTTTGTCGCTGATTAAGAGTGTTTTATCCACATTAGATATTCGCGCGAATTTGGCAACGGCAGCCAGGATGTAATGCACCGCCCTCGATGTCAGAATATTTGACCTGCATTTTTCCACCCTCGGAGCCTTGCACTTCATCGCCAAGCTTAAAAAATACTTCAGTTGTTTTGACGACCTTGCCGTCCATTGGTCCGCAGAATTCGCACACTCTTTCATCGCCTGCCGTGTACCAAATCAGCTCCTCGATACTCGACTGGATGTATGCCTCTTTGGCCGCCTTGTTGGCTATGCGGTAGCTCTCGGTGCGTGCCACGGTTTTGGCTCTGGATTGGCTCGAAAACTCCCCTACCTCGCGAATACGCTTAGCCAGCTCCCCTATCCCCTCCCCCGCCGAAATACCCTCATTTAGCTGGTTTTCCAGCAATTCTAAGGTAGTTTCGGTGAAAGACTCGGCCATTAACCGCACACTTTGCTTGATTGCTTCCTTTACGGGGTCCAAAGCGGGGTCAAAAGCTCCGCCTACCAATTCGGCGGCGTAAGCTCCCTCGGCGGCCATAAGCTCGGCCATGATAGGCTCGAACCCGTCAATGATGATTCCCATTTCCTCATCCTTGTCCAAGAGGTCATCAGCTCCCACGGCTTTCATCTCTTTTTCCAACGCTGATACAGCCCGCTCGGTCATGGCCTCGGAGTAATCACTCATGAACTTTTGCGCTTGATTCTCATACGGCTGAACTCTTGAAACGAACGTCTTCCATTCCGCCTCTTTCATATCCTCGGTCTGTTTTTCCATTCTTGCCTCAAGGCTTTTAATTACTCCGCCGACAACCTTGTTCACTTTGTCATCAAGCTTATTCTGGTCATTGATTGCTTTGTGGATTCTCTGCGGGATGTTTTTCTGCGGAGTTTTTTTATCCTGCGTCTGTCCTATGGGAGCAAGGTTGAACGGTCCCATGACAGAGTCGCCGTTCTTGATTGGTTGTAGACCCATTTCGTCGCGCACCTCGTTAATGCTCTGGTAGGGAGCATTGCCCAAAGAAGCTTGACGCTTGCGGATGTTCATCTCTTCGTTCTCGGGAACGGGGTCATCGAAATCCAAAATCAACTTCTCGCCGAATTTGGGAAGCAGGTAAGCGTTCAAGTATGCTGTGATTCTCTTAATGCGCGGTTTGATTGTGCGGAGCGCGTAGACGTAATCCGTGGTTTCCGCTGTTGCGCGGTTCAGGTTCTCACCCGCTCCAAGTCCCAGCACCACATGCGGAGTGCGGAGGGCGGAAAGAATGTCATCACGGGTAAAGCGAAGCTGTTCCACGAAATCAATGTCTTTCTGGTTCCAGCCGGCTGATTCGGGCTCCACTCCCTCGGGTAAGACGGCAATGCGTCCGGCGTTTGTCGCACCTCTGTGTGCGTCCTCAAACTGCGCTTTAAGTGATTCGGTCTGCGCTCGGGATGTGTACTTGGTTTTGAGATAGAGGTCCGGTCTGGCTGAGTTCTTGAAAAATGCTTTATTCCAGACACGGGATTGCTTATCGAGGTACACGGAGTCATAAACAGCCTCTATCGGACCCTTGCCTTTAAGCGGGTCGTCCGGATTGGTCTCGCGAATATGGATAATCTCATCGCGCTCAATAGTCTTGTCGTTGATTTCGTTATAGGTGTAGTGGTATCGCTTAACGGTTCCGGGGAAGCCTGTTCTCTCCACCTTGATACCGCTCGGATGTAGGGCATAGAGGTGCACAATCTTATTGCCCTGCTTTTCGAGGTAGATGTAAGCGTTGCCGTAAAAATCGAGGTGCATGGATAATGTCTCCATGAACTCGGATCTGATTTGGTCGGGGTTTGGTCTATCCAAAAGCTCTAAAAGCGGGTGAGTGTTAATCTCATCCCATGAAGCGTCATTTTTGACTTGGTAGAGGTGCAAGGGAATTGACCCCACCTCCTCAGCTAAAAGACGGCTGGCTTTATATTGCCAACCGTAGACCTTACCTTTATCGCCTGAATCGCCAAAAAAGGCGCCGATAATCTCCGAAGCCGGCAAAAGGCTTTTTTTGTTGGTTAAGACGTCGTATGCGTCTTTGAATCTATGGACAAGTTTCATCCTCTACAGATTCGCATAATCCGCATTTTAGAGGCTCAACCTATCCACAAGAGCTCGGGCAGGGTGTAGGAATCGACAGCGTAGTGAGTGATAGCCAGTGCGTCAGCCCTGTCGGGTGATTTGAGCCCGCGCTTTTTCATGTCGTCCTTGCTCTCAATCTGTATCTGCCCTTTGGATGTGTACTTGAACTTAATGCTTGCCAGCTGGTTCTTAAGCTTGTCATCGTCAGGAAGCCGGCATTCTGTCTTACGCAAGCTTTCACGCAATAACCAAAATATCTCGGCTTTGAGATTGGCGAAGCGTTCCACATCCTTGGCACCGGCGCCGAAGTTAATGGGGAGTACGGGCTCACCAAGCTCATTCAGCCTGTCTGTTACGCCTCCGCCCACGCCGGTGTCATCAACCGCGATAATCTCCGCATTATGGTCTCTTTTGTCGGCAATAAGGCGCCCGGCTGTCTGCATAGTGCCCTCTTTTCTCGTCGCCTCAATGAACTCAAAAAACTTGCCCGTGCCTCTGTATCTCACCGTCTCGTCCTCTCCGTATCTCGCAATATCAGCCCCCACAACCCGCTTGCCGACCGGCTCAACCTTATTCACGTTGTTTATCGCGTTTTCGAGCCATGTAAGCGGTATCAGGGTGTCAGCCCCCTCTTTCGGGAAATTGCCTAAGACTTTTGCCTCCCAAAGCGGAGTATTCTCTCCCCATTCCTCTCTGCGCTCTTCCAGCCATTCCCGTGTTACAGCACCAGGAATCACTGTCTTGCCGGTCTTCACATTCGGGTGGTCAAAGCAAGAGATGTTAATGTTATGCCAAATAGAGCTTTTGAACGTCTCAAAGAACGGTCCGGTTGGGCTGGTAGGGTTGCCGATAGCCACGACTCGATTATTCTCACCCGTAATAAGCGAGCTGATAGCCGTATAGATTTCCTGCGGTATACCCGCCGCCTCGTCAAGGAGAATGAGCAGATTGGGAGAGTGAAAGCCTTGGAGCTTGGTCGAGCCGAACTCTCTTTGATCAAGTGACTCATTCGTTGCAAAACCTATGGCGTAGTTATTCTCCGTGATTTTCCATTGAGTATTAAGCAACTTACCCCCCAGAGGGATTTTTGAGCTGTTATACGCGGTATGCAGTTCGCCCCAAAGCAACTTTTCGACCTGTCTGCCTGTCGGTGCGGTGGTGAGGACTATGGAGGGCTTGAAGCACGTCAAAAACCAAATAGCCAAGCGAGCTAAGAGCCACGTGTTATGCGTCACTGTAAAATCACCCAAGAGAAATAGACTGTTGCCGTCAATCGTAAACCCAAAATATTCGCCAATCCCCAGCGATTCTATGCTTTTAATACCAGTATGCAGGTTTCGACGTGTATTTTTATTGCGGTTTGGTGGATTTGGTTTTCTTCGAGGAACTTTGACGGGTATCTTCTCGATGTTCTGTGTCAAGAATAAACGATAATACTTTCCTATATGGCCGGGGTGTGCGCTTTTCATGGTTTCGTGTAGAGTAGCGTGAATACCAACCGAACGTGCAAGCCGTTGAATGTCGTATGCAAGTTGTTTGTTTTTTTGCGTTATTTCAAAGCCACGTTTATCTTTTGCAAGATAGCCGTCTGTATCAATAAGTCCCGCCAAAAGTTCGAGCCGTTCTTCACGTGAGGCTGTAAGATAAACAAACGGTATATGTTTATTGCCCAAAAGGTTGTACGTGCATAAATCGTCTTTTAAGCTGTTGTGACCGCCATGGTATCCATTGGTCATCGAGTGCGTTGTACCGCCATGCGTGTATTCACGTATAACCATTCCGCGCTTTTTGGCTTCCTCTCGCCATACTTCAATTATCTCAGGATCTTCGTTTGTAATATCCGGTCTTATAGACGTTCCATCACCGAGCCAGATACCAAGAATATAGGGGTCGATACAAAGAGGCTCGCTTCTTTTTGGATAATCAACAGGTACACGATAACAGGTATGAGTTCGCTTTTTTCTTTCGCTCCATGTCAACCATTCGCGCACTGATACATTCACTATATCGCCGGTCTTTTGTTTTCCGTGGCTTTGTGTGGCTACAAGTGACAAGATATGGCTTTTATTGACATCATAAAAAGTACCGTCATAGAGCGTGACGCGAAACATCTCCTCTGTACCGCGAGCCAGCGATAAAACGTTGCGCGGTGTGGAATCATCACCCATGAGTTTGTCGCCAACGCAAACATCCTCAACTGCTTTAATCGTGCCGTCGTACATGAGTATTGGAGTTCCGCGAGCTAGGCATTTTCCAATACCGTGTCCTGAGCGTATAGATGTTCGCCGATGATTGACCACTGAATCACACACCTCTTGCAATTTGTCCCACATCACAATGTCAGGCCACAGCGTGCGAAAAAAGACGTCAGGCCTCTTTTGCCACGTTTGGAGTATCTCCTGCATTGTTGGCTTGCTCATAGGCTTGATTGATTACGTCTTGCAGGTTGTCGATTTTCACATTCTGGTCAACCTCGCTCTTGTCTTTCATCCCGTGATTGTTCTTGAGCAGAAATGTTGCAAAGCCCGCGTTTGAGGCTCCGGCCTCAGCTCTAACGATGATTAAATTCTTTTGAATCTCTTTCGCGCGCGCAAATGCTCCGCAAAAGCCTGGATACTTTTTCTCATCTTTTGCCCAGCGTTCCATTGTGTCTATATCTACATCAATCGAGTGCGCAAAGCTCTCAAGCGTCGGCAGTGGCTCGAGTATGTGGTGCGGTTTCTCAAATTTGTCGTAGTGAATGATGTAGGGTTGCTCTAGTGCCTGCTCAAAAAACTTGACGATCATCTCGTTGTATTCCTTCTTCCACTTGGTAGGTCGCCATGGGGGTCTTTTGGCTTTAACCTTCTTTTTCTTGCTTTTTTTTCGTTCCATATAACTTAACCATACATAAAACCGCCCTTGTGAGGCGGGATTTATGCACATCAGGTTGGGATGTACTGGCAATTTTGGTTTTTAGCCTTAATTACCTTGGTTGCACCGGTGGGACTTGCACCCACGACCTCTTGCTTATGAGGCAAGTGAGCTGCTGTCTGCTCTACCGCGCGATGAGTCTCCCCGCCCCTTATCGCAATGATAAGGGGTTATCTTTTATCCCAAACCTTTCGGTAGGGGGCGGGGAGGCTGGTTGTCTAGTTGCAAAAGCTGGTCGATGTCGGGGTGAGTGTCGGTGTGGTTCCGCTGGCCGCGAATACCATGGCTCCGCACCCGTCGGCTGTGCCAAAATACACGTAATTGGTAGAGCTGGCTTCTCCTTGAGAAAGAGTGCCTACGATTGCCACCGTTCCCGTAGCGTTCACGTCTTTGAGGTTGGATGTTCCGTACACGTTCAGGGTTGTAAACGTTCCTGTAACGGCAATAAGCGTGGTTATTGCGGCGGCCGCCACTGCGCCCGATAAGGCGGCTACGATAGCGTCTAATGTTCTTTGAGGGTATCCCATAATTTATGTATTAAGTATTATGCTCCCAGTTTATCGCTTATCTGCTTTTTGGCGGGCGGATTGTCCACAGCTATATCACGGCGATACCCAGATACTTAAACGATAAAACCAAGAAGCCAGTCTTAATCTGATTCTTATCCAATAGTACCAAGTTCTAAACCATCTACGATCACGATACTCGGACGGCACATCTTCAATGTGGTTGCGATGTCTTGTAATTAGCATATTATTTTTCCTCAATTTTTAGTTGATTGTGACAAAGCGGACAATGTGCGCCGATGATGTTCCAGTTAATCCCGTCGTTATCCCATTCCGGCTCGGGAATAACTCTCACGTGGCACTTGGGACATTGTACGGCCTGCAAAATGCGGGGTGATAGGCATACGGTCATATTGAAAGTTCTTATCTGCTCTTGATACATGAGCAGGTGAATAGTGAGTCTATCGGCTTCCTTGAGGCGTGTTTCTGCCATTTTCTCGCACTTGTAGTGCTTATAGCGGTGAAAGTCTTCGAGTACATCGTCAAGCCGTTTTAAGAGTGATTTTAAGGGTGCCGGCCATGTCGGATTGATTGGGGCACGGATATACTTCGCCTTGTAGGTGTCGGAATATCCGAGCTTGAAATAGTTGATTCCTCCTCTCATAATCCTCTCTGCTACCGGCAAATACTTGGTTTATAACCGCCCTGTTCCGCGGTTCTTTTGCCGGCGGCCAAGAGGACTAAAATAATCCTTTGGCTGTGTTTTCGTGATATTCATTGATTTTTTTAAGTGCGTTGATGACTTCGAGATATCCGTCCGCTACGGCTTGGTAGTAGGTGCGCTTTTGCCCGAACTCTGAGCCCTTGGATAATCCCTCTGCCCGTCCGATAGCTATTTCTTGCTTGAGCAGTTCTGCAAAATACTCATCCCTCATCGCTTTGGCCTTCCCCGCTTTCTCGCACATGATTCGATAGAAATTGCTCATGATTGATAGTGCCCTTGTATTCTCTTGCGGTATCAGGATCCCGTTATTGGCTCGTATGGCTTGCCTGATAAGGTCGACGTTTTCAAAAATTTTCAAATCCTCGTCCGTCGTCCATGGCATTACCCGTTCGAGATAGTCTGGTTTTTCCATAAAAAGTTGCGATTAAGTAAAGTTCAAGTTTTCGGTTGTCATGCACCAGTTTGTGGCACATTCCGCAAAGCGTGATTTTGTTCTTGGGGTCGTCGATGAGGTCCGGACGCAATGACCGCTGGTAGAGGTGGTGGATGACTGACTCCCCTGAATCACACCACCTCCCGCAGTATTCACAGCTTTGCGCTATGTTTGTTATTCGAGCTTCCATGTCTCCGCTTCGGCTTGTTTTTCCTCTAAAAACTCGATTGCCTCTTTTTGCACCTGCTTTTTGTGCTTGAGCTGTGCCAGAGCTTCCTGCGCCTTGGAATCACCAAAGGCTTTGCGCTGGACAAAGCGCTCGTCTATTTCCAGCTTCACGTAAGCTCTACGGGCTTCGTCGAGTGTTTTTGAGTATTCTTCGCTGATGATTGTTTGTGTGATTTGTTGCATATTTTTTGCTTATTTAATTATCGCCTCATGTTCTTTCCCGTCGATGACCAACTTGACAGTTTTGCCTGATAAGGATTCTGATTTTGTATCGCTGTTATCAGAAAGTCCCGTCTCTTTCAAAATTCCATACTCAATCTCCCCGCCTTCAAACTTTCCGCAGGTGATTGTCTTGTCTTGATCATCAACCTGTTTGCGCCAGTAACAGATACCGGCAAAAACTTTGTAGGCAGCTTTGAGCGTGAGCTTGCAGGTGATGGATAGGCCAGCCTTGATGCCCATACCAGCCTTGATGCCCTCGCCAGCCTCGATGCCCATACCAGCCTCGATGCCCTCGCCAGCCTTGATGCCCCAGCCAGCCTTGATGCCCATACCAGCCTTGATGCCCTCGCCAGCCTCGATGCCCTCGCCAGCCTCGATGCCCCAGCCAGCCTTGATGCCCGTGCCAGCCTTGATGCCCATACCAGCCTTGATGCCCATACCAGCCTTGATGCCCTCGCCAGCCTCGATGCCCCAGCCAGCCTCGATGCCCCAGCCAGCCTCGATGCCCATACCAGCCTCGATGCCCTCGCCAGCCTCGATGCCCTCGCCAGCCTTGATGCCCGTGCCAGCCTCCGCGATGATGTGACCTTTGACGTTCAGGCGGTCAAAGCGGACGTAGCCCAGGTTGGCTTCTATCTCGATGTTTACATCCGCGCCGAATTCAATTTCCGCGCCTATGTAATCTTTCCAGTACGAGTCGGATTGTTTGAAGTCTTTTTTTGTAAGTTTTATGGTTTGCATATTTACCACGCGTTAGTCGGGAGTTTGACCTCCTCGGGAGCGATTGCGTACCGCTCGATGATTGAGTTAAAAAATTGACTTGGTTTGAGATTGGGATTGGCGTCGATTGCGGATTTTATCGCTCGAATCATTCCGGCTCTGATTTGCATGTCATCGAGTTTCGGGATTTCGGCTTTGATCGGTTCTTGGAGTTTTGCGTCCGTTTTGACGTTCTCGTCGCCGTAGAGGCTGTAATCGTATCCGTCCTTGCCATGGGCTTGTTTAACCGCGATTTGACACTTGCAGGGGTGCATTTGTCCATCGGCCATGAGGATGAAGCCCATGCGGTTGCAAATTTTGCAGTAGTTGGCGGCGCGGTTCAGTTCAGTGCGCAAGTCGCCTTTTTTAACCTGCGTCTCCGAATCTTTCTCGATCTCGACGTATTTTTTTTGGACCGTATCCTCGCCGATTTTGATATGCGTTCCCTCGCGTTCGAGGTTGGCGTTCATCTGGCCGGCCTGCCAATCGTTCAAGGAAACGATTTTCTTACGGCCGTTGATTAAATATTTCAGCGTGTAGCTCATAATTCTTCGACTCTGATTAGTTTTTCAATTTGAATTGTGGGAATGGAATTTTTGTTATTTCGCGCCAGGTCTTCGTCGATGTACTTAGCCACGGTCTCAAGCGTCCACTTGAAGTTTGCATTGTTGACCAGGTAGTTCATGACCTCGTGAATGCGTTCGTAGCGATAGCCCTTGAGATTGCGTGCCGGCAATAAATTACGCCGGACAAAACTTTGGGCCTGTTCGATGTTCTCGAAAACACATTGCTTGGCCTGGGCATAGAGTCCGATGATTTGGATTTCCTGTCTTGGATTGTCAAAATAACTTTGGTCGATTCCCCCCCGTGGCTGTGCCACGATTCCCCCCGTGGGGGGTAGGGGGGTTATCTTATCTTCTTCTTTAATCTTCTTAGAGGGTTCTTCTTTGGTCCCCCTTTTGGGGGGTAGCTCTACCCCCTTTTGGGGGGTAAGGTCATCCCCTTTTGGGGGGTAGCTTCTTTTTCTCTCTCTTACCCCCTTTTGGGGGGTAGCTTCCTCACACCTCGTAACCTCAATTTCGATGATATAAGTTTGACGATTGCGCTCTGTAACTTTGACTTTTAACCCCGCCTTTTCCCCATTTTCTTGCCAATATTTTAAGCCCTTACGAATAGTCTCTCTCTTACAGCCGATTTCATCCGCTAAGGTCTGCAATGAGGCCGTAGAGCGTCCATGAGTCATGAGTACATTAAGCACTCCAATGTTGGTTAAGCCATGACCACCGCGAATTATGTGGTTGGGTATGGCTGCGAATGGGTAGATTATCTTGGGCATATTGAGTTATCACCACCTCTCCGCTTTCCTAACCTACCGGCCAATATGGCCTCCGGTTTCGTACTTGCGGGAGAGGCAGTGAGGGTCATTTTTTTAAGCCTGCGAGGCTCAAGTCTTGCAAATCATCACGGATTATCTTTAGGTCTTTGTATTTTCTATCTACTTGGAAACTGACGATTCGGATGACTGCGGATAGTGTTTCGGGGTCATGCAGTGAATCATCCCGCCAGCCTACGAATACTTTTTTGAGGAAAAGGAGCTCGCGAATCTGTCCCATTTTTCGCGCTTCCATGTACCGCAGGTTGACCATTTGCTCGGCGATTGTCATAAAATTTCAATTTCTGTAATGAACTTTCCAGCAGGGTTGGCGTTGACGAAGATGTCGAATGTCGGGCCGTTCCTCTTTTGCACCCACTCCGCCGTACGGTCTTCACAGGTGTAAACTTGACCGTTAATGCGTACTTTGGTGCCAAGAGGGATATTTCTCGGGCAAGCCACCGCGCCCTCGTATACGGGCTTACCTGAGGCCATGAGGCACAAGCCGTTGACTACGTTATGGCAGGAATCCGCCCTCGAGTACTCCGTGATTGTGGCCGTTATTCGATTATCTTGACCGGAATCTCTCTCTTGGTCCCTGAAATAGTCTCTAGTTTCAATTCGATCAAAGCATTCAACATATCCGCTTGACTGTAGGCATGTTCTATCAGAAGCCTCTGTCTGCGCTGAAGCTCTTTTATTTCGCCAAAGGTTTGACGAATCGAGCTTAAAAGTTGTTGTTGCTGATTCGATAAGGTATTCGTCTCCATACTGGATATTAGGTTCGTTAATTATCTCCACCGCCTTGATTCCGTTGGCATGGAATAAGTAGGCGATGAGTGTTGCCACGAAAAGCGCGGCGAGGATTGGGACGGTACGATGTGCTTTGTTTTTGGCGTACCGTCCCTTTGTGTTTCTGACTGACATATTTGTTTTTGCGTTCCACGTGCCCTGTTCTTCACGCCGAAGCGCGGTTAGATAATCATTGGTATTTCTTCTTGCCATGACTTCACGCCTTTGATTTGTATACCGGCGTCAACCACGGCTTTGATTTTTTTCTCGTCGGGGATCCAGTAGTCGTCCGGTAACTCATTAAGATCTTGGATCTCGAATCTCCACACTTTGCGGAATCTGGCTTTGCCGCTTTGCGACTGGACTTGTCTCGGAGCCGCTAAAGAGGCTTCGGCATGTTCTTCCGCGAGCTCGGTGATTTTGTCCGAGTCTCCCATTCTCACTGCCACCTTGGCCTCGGCCTCGATTTGCAGTCTCTTAGCTTCCGCTTCCTTGAAGACGACGCTATTTCGGTATGTGGTCATTCCGCGCCGTACAAGTAAGTCTGCGTCTTTGAGCGGTACTGTGGTTTTCTTAAATTCGTCATTTATCATTTTGACGTGGTCGTTTAATGGTTGAACCAGCTTTTTTCTGGCTGTTTCCGCGATGTCCACGCGCATTTTGATTTGTTTCAGGAACTCGGCGGCTCTGACCTCGGCCTCGGGAGTTTGCACGTCGGCAATCTCTTTGGCCTTGGCGATGATTTTTTCCGCTTCATCGGTAATGCGGTTGATTTCTTCCATTTCTTTGGAAGACGGTGCGATTTTTAGATTGGCTCTTGGGGTAGGCATATTATTTGGGAATGGTTAATGCTTGAATGATTGCGGGGTAATTCGTCTCGATGAGTTCCATGCCTACCGCGTCCTTCACCGCTTTTTGCCAAGCTTCCTTGGTGTTGGTGTTGGGCTGTAAGCCGTGGGAGCGCATAAGTCTCATGATTACGGCCTGCGGGGGTTCTTCTGTTTTCGAGGGTGCGGGTTGCGGTTCAATGACTGCGTCCGTATCTTCGTCGGCGGTCATGATCCCGAAAGCGTTGCAAAATGCGTATCTCTTCGCGAATGTGAGAGCGGCAGCCACCACTTGGCTGGCTGACATGATTTCGGTCTTGTTTCCGAGTGGAACCTCGAAGCTAAACTCTTCGGAGTGGCCGGCAATATGCTTGACCACGCAAGTGGATTTGACGCCGGTCTCCTTGGTCTCTGTCTTCACCGAGTAGCTGAACCCGTTATTTTTGAGTAGTTTTTTGACCTGCTCAACGATGGCCTCAATAGGCGCGTATTTGTAAGCCGTCTTACCGGCCTTGGTTTTGACCTCTTTGGTCTTTTGGATCTGCGGACACTCGGCTTGGAAGTCCGCCATAGCCGAGTCAAAAGCTTCTTTGGCTTGCTCGGCTCGTAACTCTCTGCGCATGGCCAGCAATCTCTCCATGGTGTCCACCGGCACCTTTTTGGCGATTGCCTGGGCGATTAGAACCTCGGGATTGATGACTCCCGCGGGAGCCATTTGAGGTTCACTTTTAATTATTTTGTCTGTCATAAGCCTAAACGCGGTTAATACCGCAATAAGTATTAAAGGGGTGTTGCCCCGATACGGAGGCCGGACCGCTGTCGATGTCCCATGCTTGACACATCGTGGTATTAGCGGGGTTGGGATTCCGACCTCCATATCGAGGGCATAGGCTGGTATCAAAAAAACCCAACTTTGTTGTTGGGTTATTTTTTGGCTTAAATTAGATTACTCGACGGCTCCAAAAATCATATATTGTGCGACGCCAGATGATCTTGCTTTTCTTCAATCTTCAATTAAATCAAGGATTACTTCTCTGCCGCTGAAATTTATTATTTATTATTTATTATTTAATATTTATAATTTGGAATTTATTATTTTTTTTAGTTTTCCCCTACGGTCAAAAAAATAAAAAAAATGAAAAATGAAATTAAAGAAAACTTAATTTATCTTTTTTAATTTTATTATTCTTAAATTAAGCGAAGCGCTCTAGCCTACTCTCTTGGTATGCAGAAGATCCTTATGCGTCGGAAAATAAATATTTAATTTTTTTATCATAAATGCAAAGAATATTGAGAATTTTTGAAGATGATCAGCTTGTGAATTCAGATTGGCCGGCACAAGATTTGAAGCTATTAAGCTTAAAGCTGAAAGTTAGAGGCTCAAATAGTCTTTTCGCTCTGTTTGAGGCAGTTTTTCGATGGCATAGCGCAAGGCTGTGCGGGGCATTTTGGCTGCATTTTCATCCAGAAAGTTACGCAGTAATTTGATATCTTTTTTTCCAACCTCGCGCAGCATCCAGCCCACGGCTTTATGGATGAGATCGTGTTTGTCACCAAGAAGCATCTTGGCGATTTTGAGAGCCGGTTTGTTATCGCCACTGCGGATGAAAGTAAAAGTTGCCAGCACAGCAATGCGGCGATCCCAGAGCAGTTTTGATTTGGCGAGTTTGTCGAGAATTTTGACATCACCAAAACGGTAAAGATAATCACCGACAATTTGCGGTGTTGAGGTGTCAACCAAATCCCAGTTATTAATCCATTTGCTATTGGTTAGATATAGATTAAAGATTTTAGATTTCAGATCTTGATCTCCCTTTTGGTATTTACCGACTAAAAGTACAAGAGCCGTGAAACGTTCTTCATGAATTTTGCTGTGTAAGAGTTTGACGAGGTCATTTAAAGGCAAATTTTGGTATTTTTTGGCGATTTGACGCTGAAGAGGAACATTGAGTCCCAAAAAGACATCTCCTTCGCCATACTCCCCTTTTTTGGTCTTAAAAAAACGCTGACATAAATCAGCTTGCTTTTTATTGCCATGACGGCGCAATTCGGATCTTAATTTGCTTAAAGACATAAGTAACATCGTACAACGTACCGAGTACCGCGTACAACGTAGAGGTTGTTTTTATACGGGCGGCGATGGTGCCCAGATATTCAGGTCAATCCAGGCTTTAAAGCTGGCAAACCAGTCTCGGATTACGTGATACGCATAACCGTCATATTCACCGGTATCGGCGGCCACGCCCTTGGATTTGACTCCCAAGTGATTACAGAGATATAAAGCTCTTTTTAAGTGAAATTTTTGTGAAACGAGGATGGCTTCATTGATGTCATATTTATCATGAGCGCGTTTGCAGCTTTCATAGGTGCGGTAACCTTGGCCGTCGGTATATATTTTTTCCGGATTTACACCTTGATTTAAAAGATATTGCTTCATGACAAAGACTTCATTCATGCGGTTTTTGCCATCATCGCCGGAAATCAGTATTATGGGCGCTTTGTTTTGGTTTAAAAGCTCGATACCTTTGTCTAAGCGATCTTGGAGCATGAGCGAAGGCGTCCCATCTTCTTTTAAAGATGCTCCCAAGATGATGATGACCGGCGCAGTATCCAATTTATCGGCTTTAACGATATTAAAAGCGTATTGCGATCTTACAAAAGAAGTAATGACATTGATAATGATTATAAAGCACGCCAGCGAAATACCGGCGACGAATAATATTTTTACTCCAAGTTTTTTAATGTGTAATTTTTTCCAGCGCATAAATTTTTTTAAAAAAATGCGTATATATATTTGTGACGCATTTATTATCCACATGATGCAATAAACGCAATCAACTGTCAAACAAAACGAAGGCGTGCGTACGTGTTCCAGTTGATCCGTTTATCACGAGTTAGTTCTGGAGAACGGGTTAACGGATTAACAGGTGAACGCAGTTTATTGTTTCGGTCCTTCAAGAGATATCGGGTCTATGTCGTTGCCTTCGCCGGTGATACGTATGATGTCTTTGTCTATTTTGCGGAATTCTTGATAGCTTTTATTGTATTGATTGACTACCGTGCCCAGATTTTTACCCATGCTCTGCATGTGTTGTTCGTATGTGCCGAGGTGGCGGCCCAGCTCGCGGACACGGTCGACGATTTCTTTGGCCTGCTCTTCAATTTGCAATGCGCGCAAACCCTGTACAACTGTCTGCAGATAAGCCAGGAATGAAGTTGGCGAAACCACCAGGACGCGGTATTTGGCAGCGGCCCGCTGGATAATATTCTCCGCTTCGTCCAGCTGTGCGCCGATTTTATTGTTCAGTAAATCAAAATAGATGGCTTCGTGCGGGATGAACATGAAAGCAAACTCCATGGTCCCCTCTTGGGGACGGATATATTTGGCGGTTTCTTTGACGCGTTCTTTGAGATCGTTAATAAATAACTTTTCCAGGCGGATTCTTTCGGCTTCGTCCCCTGTTTCGGCAAAGCGATTATAGTTTTCCAGGCTGAACTTGGAATCTATGGGCACAATCTTCTCTTTGATGAAGACAGCCGCGTCCACAATCTCGCCATCAGCAAAGCGGTATTGCATCTGAAAGCTTTCAGGAGGGAGAGCGTTCTTTAACAGAGTTTCGAGAAAATATTCACCCAAAACTCCCCTTTGTTTAGGGTTTTTTAGGATTTGCTGGAGTTTTTGCAATTCTGATGTTTCGGTTAAAACTTGGCGCGAAACTTCCTCTACTTTGGCCATGCGCATTGATACTTCGCGGACAATGGTTTCCACGTCTTTTTGCTGTTCTCTGAAGGTTTTACTTGTCTCTCCAAGACGGTTATTGACTGTTTCTTGCAATTGAGATATTTGTTGCTGCATCATCAAAAGGCTTTGGGAATCCTGAGGGGCGGCTTGGTTGTTCTGCAGGCCGGAAATTTTCCAAAAAATAAGCCCCACGGCCGCAACCATGATGATAATTGCGCTAATCATGACTATCGTTAACAAGAGTGAGATATCCATAGGCACCCATTCTACAATGACGAATTACAAATTACAAATGACAAATTAGCTGATAGTTGATAGCTTTTAGCTGATAGTGTCAGTTGACTAAAAGCTATAAGCTAAGTGCTAAAAGCAGCGGCGCAAAGCGCCGCAGGTTATCCACTTGATAGAAAAAAACGTATTTGTTATGTTGGCCAAAACCAATTAAAAAGAAATTAAATTGATAAATATATTATGGTTACACTGCCGTTTTCTATAGGGCCCGCTGATGATTGGGACCCGCAAGGTTATGAAGAAGAAGAGGAGGATACTCTGGCGCCGGGTATGCATCTTATGAATGACGAAGACGAAGATGATGATGATCTGGATGATGATGAAGAAATTGAGGATGATGAAGATGCCGATGATGAGGAGGGAGAAGATGATGAGGAAGATGAATTGGGTTTTGATGGACTGGAAAAGAATGCAATTGAAGAATTGGAAGAGCTGGAAGATATTGTTACCCGCAGTGAGCGCGAAACTTTGAAGTTATCGGATTTTACGGATGAAGAATAAAGGCTGAAATAACCAATAACCAACAAAACAATAATCAATGAAGGTATCGCTCTGCGATATCTTTTTTATACCCTTGCGCCTTTGTCAGAGGGGAGGATTTAGGAGGGGTTGCTTTACTCGCTTTCCAGAGATTCGATTGCTTCGGTGGTTGTTGAGTTTTTTATTGCTTTATATTCTTCGCGTTTTTCCTCCCCCGCAGGGATAAGGATGGGCGCGATGTTCATAAGCATGACTTTGCCCACAGCCATCAGAATTACCACCCAAGCAATGCCGGCGAAGGCCCAGTTGCGTAAATGCCGTACCGTATAAAACAGCGCGACTCCATAGCCGATTGATGGAAAGGCTAAAGTGACGACCCAATCATTTTTTTCCATGGCCGGAGTTTCCGTGCTTTTAGTGAGATGTAAAATTGCCATCAATCGCAAGATTATTGGGAAGATCATTAAAATGGCAAAAAAGATTACCAGGGCATTGCTGCCGAGCGCAAAAAGAGTATTTGTAAGCAGTGTTGCATCGGCTTTGCTCATGAGCGAGCGGACAACAAAGGGCATGGCTAAGAACATGCCGATCAACGGCGTGAACAGTGTCCAAAACGCCCACCGTTGCCAGACGCACCAGTACCAGACGGTAGCGGTCGGATTTATTAAGATAGCGAGCGCCCAAAATAGTTTTTGTCCAAAGGGAGCTCTGGGAGTTCTGTAGGCGTGGATAATTGCCCAAATCCAGAAAAAGATGAATCCCAAGATGGAAATTCCCAATAAAATAAAAGCCGCTAAGCTTAATGGAGAAAGCGGTTCGTTGGGGAATACCAAAGCTGGGAGTTTCATGGTCTCTTGTGAGCCAATCTTAGCAGATTGGAGGAGTTGGGTCTAATGGCAAGACCTAACTCATCCCCCCCGCCCCCAATTCTCTTAAGAATAAGAGAAGGGGGATCAAAGCCTGCTTTTAAGATAAATTAAAATACCAAGTCAACAAGTCCCTCTATTGATCTCAAGAGAGGGATTTAGGGTGAGTTCAGCCTTGCTTAATAGTCAATTCCCGGCCGGGCTTTGGTTCCATGATAGAAATAATGCTTATGAAGCCTCATTTCGGTTAGAAGGTCACATAAGTCGCGAAACGAGTCCGGAGCGTTTCTACCGGTTAAAATAAGCTCCACAGATGGTGGTCTGCTCTTGAGAATCTCAAGGACTCGATCCTCGTGTATGATGCCTAGCGACGTGCTGCTGTTTATCTCGTCGAGGATGATGAGGTCATGTTCGGCGCGGGCAAAAAGATCGCGGACAATTACAAGGCCCCGCTCCCCTTCTTGCCTATCCTCATCATTAACACCAAAACGAAATTTACCATTCTCGTCGATGCGGTTTAAACCGGAGGCGTAAAACTCGACTTCGGGCAGGCGTTCGCGGATGACGCTGCGCTCGTTGTAATTATCCCCGCCTTTGTCGAATGCTACCCAAGCGACTTTTTTTCCGGCTCCCACTGCTCGCAACAAAATTCCCAACGCTGCCGTGGTTTTGCCTTTGCCGTCGCCGGTGTAGACTTGCAACATAAACTACAAATATTAAATAACAAACTTTAAATTCGGAATGGCTGAAAGCTTAAGGCTGCTGTTTAAGGATTAAGGATAAAGGATAAAGGATGAACAAAATTCGACTTTTAGCTATTTTTCTAAAAGCCCTTTCTTGGATTAAGGCAGGGGTTTGGGGAGGGTTAGCTACACCCGCTAGTCGCTCCGCAGTTGAGGCATTTGTAGCAGGCGCCGTTTCTTACCATCATCGAGCCGCAGGTGTCGCAGGCCGGGGCGTCGGATTGGTTGTCGAATGTTGAAGTCAAAGTTTGTTGCATTTGCGGGGCTGTGCTTGGCTGAACGTCCAAAAGACTGGGCTGGTTGCTTTCTTGGGTTTTTACGGAAACATCTTTGGGGATGTCTTCAATTTGAAGTTCGGCTGTGGCGCTTGTGTCCACGTTGATGCCAATGGCACGTCGTTCTTCGGGTGTGAGGAATTTGAGGCCCAGCCAGCGGAAAATGTAGTCCACGATGGATTTGGCCACGCGGATGTTGGCATTGGTTGTGAAGCCCGAGGGTTCAAAGCGTACGTGCGCGAATTTGTTGACCAGGATTTTGAGAGGAACTCCGTATTGCAAACCGATTGATACAGAAGTCGAGAATACATCAAGCAAACCGGAGAGAACGCTTCCCTCTTTGCTCATTGTTACAAAGACCTCCCCGGGCGTGCCATCGTCGTATAAACCGACGGTTATGAATCCTTTATGAGGGCCGATTTGGAATTTGTGAGTTATTGATCGGCGTTCGTCAGGCAAGCGGCGTCTGCGCGGAGCGTAAGTCGTAGCAGTTGATAGTGATGGTTTGGCGGGGACTGATTCGGGCTGTTTCTCGACTGTCGGCAAGTCTATACGTCGGATGTCTGCCCTTTCAGCTTTTGCTTCTTGAGTCTTGGGTCTAGAGTCTTGAGTCTTTTCCTCTTTAGAGGTTGTGAGGGCTTGGGCGCGTTTGGATCCGTCGCGGTAAATGGCAATGGCTTTGAGCCCGAGTTTCCATCCTTCAATGTAAGCGTCTTGAATATCCTCAACAGTGGCCGTATTGGGCATGTTAACGGTTTTAGAGATGGCGCCGGAGAGAAAGGGCTGAACCGCTCCCATCATGCGCAAGTGTCCCAGATAATGAATGGAGCGTGATCCTTTGGCGGCTTTGAAGGCGCAGTCGAAAACCGGCAAGTGCTCATCTTGCAGATGAGGCGCCCCTTCGATAGTGTCGTTTTTGTCAATCCAGTCAATTATATCGCGGATTTGCTGTTCGGTGTATTGCAAACGATGCAGGGCTTCCGGAACCGTATTGTTAACGATTTTGATCATGCCGCCGCCAACGAGCCACTTGTATTTAACGAGAGCGATATCGGGCTCAATACCGGTTGTGTCGCAATCCATTAAAAAGGCTATCGTTCCGGTTGGTGCTAAGACTGTCATTTGGGCGTTGCGATAGCCGAATGCTTCACCGGCTGCTATAGCTTCATCCCAGACTTCGCGGGCGCGTTTGGCAACATAAGACGGGACTCCGGTGTTATCAATGGCATAAGCCGCTTCCTTGTGCTTGTTCATCACTCTAAGCATGGGCTCGCGGTTTTTCTCGAAGCCGCTGAAAGGCCCCATTTTTTCGGCAATCTTAGCTGATTGGGTGTAACCCGTGCCGGACATTATGGAGGTTATGGCGCCGGCCAAATTACGGCCTTCGTCGGAGTCATAAGGCAATCCCATGCTCATAAGCAAAGCTCCCAAGTTGGCATAGCCGAGTCCGAGCGGGCGATAAGTGTGGGAGTTGAATTCAATGGCCGGAGTCGGGTATGAGGAAAAGCCGACCAGGATTTCTTGGGCCGTGGCAATAATTCTGCAAACATGTTCAAAAGCCTGCACATCGAATTGGCCGTCTTCGTTACGGCATTTCATCAAATTAATTGATGCCAAGTTGCATGCAGAATCATTTAAAAACATGTATTCAGAGCAAGGATTGGAAGCGTGGATTCGGTCAGAGTTGGGGCAGGTGTGCCAATCATTGATGGTTGTATCGTATTGCATGCCCGGATCGCCGCATTCCCAAGCGGCCCGGCTGATCTGGCGCATTAAGTCGCGGGCTTTGAATTTTTCACAAGGTTCGCCGTCAATAACGAATTTGGTCCAGAATTCGCCGTCGTTTTCAACGGCCTTCATGAAAGTATCGTTAACGCGCACGCTGTTGTTAGCATTTTGAAAAAAGATGGAAGAATAAGCTTCGCCGTTGATGCCGCCTTCATAGCCGGCGTCGATGAGTGCGTGTGCTTTTTTCTCTTCTTTGGCTTTACAATTGATAAATTCTTCCACGTCAGGATGGTCGATGTTCAAGATAACCATTTTGGCGGCTCTGCGGGTTTTGCCGCCGCTTTTAATGACTCCGGCAAAAGCGTCAAAGCCGCGCATAAAGCTGACCGGGCCTGATGATTTTCCGGATGATTGACCCAGGCTTTCCTTGCATGATCTTAAAGATGACAGATTGGAACCGGTGCCTGATCCATATTTGAAAAGCATTCCCTCGGTAACAGCCAGTTGAAGGATGGAACGCATGTCGTCTTGGACGGAGTTGATGAAGCAAGCCGAACACTGCGGGTGCGGGTTGACTCCAACATTGAACCAGACCGGAGAATTAAAAGCGGCTTTTTGATTGATAAGAATGGAGGTTAGTTCAGCCTCAAAAGCATCACCGTCTTGCTCCGTTTGGAAATATCCGCCCAATCTCCCCCATTTGCTGATGGTTTGGGCGATTCTGTCCACGACTTGTTTCATGGAAGTTTCGCGTTCGGGCGTGTCCAGCTTGCCGCGGAAGTATTTGGAAACGATGATGTTGGTAGCGGTTTGACTGTAAGTTTTTGGCACTTCGATTCCTTTTTGTTGAAAAACTATCTCACCTTTCTCGTTGTTAATTGTTGCATCGCGCATGTCCCACTCCAGCTCGTCATAGGGATGAATATTTTCGTTGGTAAATAAACGTTTGATTTTCAGGCCGTTTCCGTATTTTTCTTTTTGTTCTTTATCCGCAAGCGTAATACGGTAAAGGATGTAAGCACGCGCAACTTGATTGAAATTGGTGTTGATCAGCGCGGCTGTTACCACTTCGCGGACATTTTCACTGGACGGAATACTGTGGCCGTCAAAGCGTTCAGTCAGTGTGTTGATTATATAACCCAACAGGCGGTCGATTTCCGGGGCGGATTTTTCGTCCGTAAAGCCGGAAGCGGAAAAAGCGGATTTTAATGCTTTACGTATTTTATCGGATTTAAACGAATCAATGCGTCCATCGCGTTTGCGGATGGATTTGATGGACTTGAGGTAAGCGGATACAGCGTCCGTATTTACCTTGGCTGATGTTTTGGTTTCAGCGTTTGGATTCGCCGAAAAACTGGCCTGTGGAGTCATAGGAATTCTAATTTAATCGTACATCGTACGTCGTACATCGTACGTCGGACTGGTACGTTGTGCCCTTGTTCTTTGCGGCAAGGATTGCCGCAAGCGCGTTTTGAACTCGGGGTGATTTATTTTTGGTTTTTTTACTTCGTAAAAAAACGTACTAAGTACTAAGTGCTAAGTACTAATGACGAAGTTGGTGGATTTGGTCTGCGGATTAGGCGTTATTTTGACGCAAAAAGCGCAGATAAAACTATTCCGCAACATTGTTGCGATTTAGGTTGTAGCCACCCGACCACAACATCTTGTGGTCTAAAAAGAATTATACCACAAGATGTTGTGTTTGACGGAGTCAAACTGGGGATAACCATTTCAAATAACCAATAACCAAATTCCAATCATCAATTAATACCCAATTTTGCAAAAACTAAATAACCAATATTTTGAGATAGATAAAGATCGCGAAGCGATTCCTGCATTGATTATTGTTTTGTTGGTCATTGGTTATTGCGGTTGTCAGAGTCCGAGGGAGAGGTTGATTTGCGGGCTTTGCATGGGTTCGGGCGGTGCAATCGGCATTGGTATTTCTTGTTTTTCGCCGAGTCGATTGAAGTAATAAATCTTTTTTTCCAGCAAGGCTTTTTCGTAGACTTCTTTGGTAACTCTAACATCCTGCAGACAATAATCACGCAGTTTGTCAATCTCCCCGTTGCGCCAATATTCTACGGCTTGCAAACCATGGCCCGACTTCCCCACTCCCAGCGTGGCATGAGCAACGTCGTCCAGCTTTATGCGATGGCCGATGCGCTTTTCAATCTCAACCAGAAGATCCACGGTAGGAAGCTTCATGATATCACCGGTGTAATAGGTTTGCATGCACGGATAATCAAAGCCGAAAAGGTTGTAGCCGATGATGCGGCTGGAGCGTTCCAATCTGGGCCAAAGATTAGGCAGATCTTTTTCCAGGAAAGATTCGTAGGTATCGGTTTCGTAAAAATAGACTCCAACGAGAGAAATTTTTAGCAGTGATGCTTTGTACGCTCCAACATCTTGAAATGTATTTTGGGTTTCGATATCCAGGACTATTTCGTTTCTCATAAACTTATTATTTATTATCTAATATTTAATATCTAACAGCATGAGTATTCTTAAATATAATAAATAGTAAATAATAGATAGTAGATACTAGCTTCGATAGTGCGTAATTTATCACGGTGAAGTTTTTGTGGCGAGTGTGTATAGAATTTACGTTAATCCGTGCCCCCGTTAACTAGTCATCCAGAATAGACTTGTGATATCGGCTAAACGTATGCACTGGTTGACGTATGCGTCAGTTATGATATACTTGCGCTTCGCGTTCTTTCAACAAGGGAGAAAATCATGGGCAAAACAGAAGAGTTTCTTGCATTTGTTTATTGGTTGGGGGGACAAAGCGACCTGGAGGCGATTGACACCACAAAACGGCTGTTGAAGCAGATTATCGTGTTTGCCGGGTACAGGTTTGGCGGTCAGGAATACGAAAGAGCCAGAGAGCGTTTGTCTGATTTGGCCAGAAAAGCTATTCAGCTGGCGGATGCCATCGAACCAAATCGGGTACCGATTGATATAAGAATACTGGCCGGCTGCGCGTTAAGCAGCGATACTCCGCTCAAAATCTGCCGGAATCTTGCAGATTCCGCCCGTAAACATTTGGGGTTAAAGCCAGCAGTCGAACTAGCTTCATGATTTTTTTCATGACTTCCCTCCCCCGCTCTTGGGGGATTTTTACTTTACAGACTAAGAATATCGGAATACGAACCACGAATTTGGAATTTTGATACGCGCCAGTCATAACGGAAAACGTCTTAACGTCATAACGGAGTCAGCTAAACAACTACGTTAAGACATTATGACGTTATGATTTTTGCCTGGGTTTTAGGCTTGAATCTTGACAAAGTTTGGTTTTTTTGCTTAATATAGCAACAACGTACGTTCGAAAAGGAGAAGATTCATGAGTAATGAAAGGTTGCTGCCGGGCATGATTTCCGAGGAAGATTTTGAAGTTTTGAAAGAGATTTATCTTAGGACGCATGATATTGATCTGGATGAGGATTTGCTCCGCCGGGATCTGGAGGGTTTGCAAGAGGATATGGGACGGTGCTTGGCGGATCTGAATCAACAAAATGCACAAGCATATTTGATTTATCTGCAAGGTTGCAATTTTTTATTTCGTCTGTTGGATGAGGAGCAGATTGAGCCGGATGCAGCTGTTCTTAAATTGATTCCGCAATATGCTTACCTCACAAAATATGTGGCGATTTATCATCCTTCCGCGCAAGGTTCGCATACAAATGTTGTATTGAATACTTTGGATCATGTTTTAAGGACACTGGATCAACGCGGTTATAAAACATACGGAAATATGCAAGATTTGCTGGGTGGATTGCTGACGCGCGAAATTTCTTTGGTTGCGGGGATATATTTGGATCAATCTGCCGACATCGAGCGTCGTATCCGGCACGATTTGAAGAATTTGTCTGGATGGGATTATCAAAAGGCCGAGGAATTTCAGTTGCCCCGTTGCGTGAATCTTTTTGCCGGCGGGCAATTGCTGGCGGAGATTTTGGCTCTGCTTGCCGAGACGCGGAGAGAGCCGGAGCCGGAACCCAAAAACGTGGTCATCGATATGTCATTGGAAGATGCCGATTATGACTTGCGGGCGGATCTTGAGGATTCAGCTTCGCCATTGCGCAAGGCCATGTTTGAGCCTGTGAGTGAAGTCAGTATAGCTATCGTCGATGATGATGAGCATGCAATGGAGGGCATGTTGCAAATCTTAAGCTATTGGCGCAATGTATCCGGTCAACAATTCGTGATCACGGGCAAGGACATGCTGGGCAAGCTGTTGGAGGAGCCGGCTTTTTTGGGAAATGATATCATCCTGCTTGATGAGGCTATGGGAGACCTGACGGGAACGGATGTGTTCAATGCGCTCAAGTACAATCCCGCTATCTCGAAGGCAGTGAACACTAAAGCCAAGGTCTTTGCCTCTACAACGGGAGGCAGTACTCCGCATTGGGCGGAGCATCATTTCTCCAATAAGATGCATGTTGCAAAAAGCCGTCAAGCGGCACTATCGTTCATTGAATTCATCAATATATCGCTCAAGCAATTGAGCCACTGAAATATCTTGCTCCTCCGGGAGTTTTTTAATACCCTAAACCCTGAATCCTAAACCCTAAACCCTGAACCCGGATAACAGCTTTAAGGGTTACGGGTTGTGGGTTGAGCTTTATGCTTTAAGCTAGCAGCGTATAAGCGCCGATGAGTGCGTCGTTGGGTCTGTCTTTCAGGATTGTAACTTTGCATTGGGGTTTTTTGTTGCGGTGTTTGTTGCGCATTTTGCCCATGGCATGGCTCCAGGCGTCGAATGTGCCGGCTAACTCCCCTGTTATGGCAATGCAGTTTGGTTCAAAGAGAATATCCAGGTTGGCCAGCAGAGCTCCCATATTGGCGCCGTATTCCACGAACAGATCCGAGCAATCCGCAGGGTCTTGCTGGAGCTTATTATACGCCGTAAGAGCTGTTAGTCCCGCTTTGCGCATGAAGAAGGGTTCGGCACAGAATTCGGGCAAATAACGGCTTTTATGAGGTTCGCTGATGGCTTCGGGAAAGTCGACCATTAATCGATTCAGATTATGGAGATTAATATGAGCATGGGAGTCGTTTCTGATTACAGACATCCAAATAGAGGCTCCGATATCCAAAATGATATAGGTCCCTTTTTTATTGAAAGATCCGAATTCGGCTTGATAAGCGGATTTGGCTTGCAGTTCGGAAATGACCGGCGTGCCTGAGATTTTTGCAGTATTACCAAAATCATCCTGATGCGGAACGATAAGAGCGTCGATATTTTTAAGTTTGGTTTTTTTCTTGACTGAATTTAAGCAAGTCGATACTTGAGATTGGCTTTTACAGGCAAATCCCCCGCCGGATTTGATGTTTTTAGGGCTGTCCACATGCCATAATTCCAACTGATTGTTTTTGAGTTCGAGGATGTTCATATACGACAATAGTACTATGTACTAAGTACTATGTACAATGTTGTTAAAAATTGACCAAATTCAAACCAAGCAGTTCAGCGATGCTCAAACTTGAGTTTGGTTGGATTTGTATCTTGGTTGTGTTTGGTAAATTTCGCAAAACTTTAGTTTGGAAAAAGTTCTTTAGCCAGGTTCCAGTAGCGGGAATCGTTTTGCGTCTTTTTCATCCAATACCACCATTCCACTCCCCAGAAATCGATTCTTTTGATACCCATACGCTTAGCATATTGAATATTATCTTCCATTTGCATCAGGTTAAAAGTTTTCATCTGTTCGTCGAGCGAGGCTTCGGGTATCGTGGTTTTTACCCAAGGCTCCATTTGAAATTCACTGATATAGATTTCTTGCGTGTTATATAGCATTTTTGTTAACTGTCCTTTGCGCAGATAGAACTGCGGCGGGATGAACCAGTATTTTAAAATTCCGAGCGGAGAGACTACGACGCGGTAGACGCTGACGCCCAATTTATCGACTTTGCCGCCCAAAGACCAAAACGTCAGCTCGCCGGAATCAGTGGTGGCGATATTCTTTGTTTCATCAAGATCGCGGACAAAAGCGATTTCTTCGTCAATGAATTTTTTATCGATTTCAGGGCAAATGCCGAATGGGAAATTGGGTTCGTTTTCAACCTGATATGAGATTACGGCCGGATGGGTTTTATAGCGTTCCACGACCGCGGAGAGATAGTCTTTAACGGCTTGTTCAAGTTCGATTTTATCGTAATATCTGGCCCAGGTGGGAGTCCAGCATTCGGGCCAGCGCGGCAGTTTGTGGCCAACTGCCAATGTGACTTTGCCTCCCCTTTCGGCAATCGCATCCAGATCACGGTCCAGCCACTCCCAATTCCAAGTGTCTTTAGCGGGTTGCAATAAATTCCAATAAGCGGGAATGCGAAAGTTTTTTACTTGCAGGTCATCAAGTGTGGCCGCGAGAGTTTCATCGGCGTCAAGACCGAGATCTTCGGCATAGGGACGGCTGAATGTGACTCCGGCTTCCAGATCCGCATTAATGTTCCGGTCCATGCTTCGGTAAACGGCGATAAGGACAGCAAGTGCCGCAACAATGCTGATGATTATGTATTTTAATATTTTTTTAATTGGTGTGGGCATGTTTTTATTGTACTACCAAAGCCAGGCCTATGGCCATAACGATTAAAGCAAGACCCTTTAAAATAATCACATTGCGGTCTAAATGCTCACCCAGCAAAACTTTGGCTTTGGATTTAAGAAGGAATGCGACTATGACCAGAAGAGCGAACTGCATAACCTGTAAAGCATTAACAATGGCCGCGGATCCGATAGATATGGCGTATTGCACGCCGACAAAACCCAGACCACCCATGGTTTGGCCAACAATCGCGAGCATGGCTGCAGTTTTTGGCTTGATACGGATGCAGTTCTTTTCTTTGCTTGTTATTTTTTGAGGCGGACATTTTTTAATGCCGAATACTTGCAAGATTTCTTCGCCGGCCCTGGCGTCGATAATAATAACGATTACAAGAGCTGTCAGGGCGGCAATTAACCGCGTACTTACAAAGCCGCTTAAAAATCCCACGTCATCGTAAATAGCTTTGATAGTGACTGACATGACGGCAAATAAAACAGCTGAAGCTCCGCTGAGCATTAAAGCTTGTTTGGATAATCTTTCGGAGGCTTTGCCGCTTGATAGGATTATTGTGGCCGTTATAAGCAGGAAAAAGCCGATAAGTTGAGGTCCGCTTAAGCGTTCATGTAAAAAAGCGGTTGTGCCGGCCAATGTCAGCATGGGGATGAAAGCCGAAATAACCGGAACCACCCGGCTGGCCTCACCGCGTGAAAGCGCCGCAAAAAAGGCCCATAAAGCGGTTGTAAACGCTACACCGCTTATCAGAGTTAAAAACAGTGTCATGCCATGAGGCCAAGTTTTTACCCAGGGCGCCAAAACGATAGCGATAAACGATAAAAGCCCGACCAAGCCCGCATAAGTCGCACTGCGCTTAAAAGCGTTATTCAGCAGTATTTTATCAATGATGAAGGCAATGCCATTGCTGGCATGACCTAAAAGGGCAATTAGGATCCACATATATTTGGCGACTAGCTACTGACATCTAGCAACTAGTTTTGGTTATTGAAATACTTATTACAAGATATTATAAGGAATTTAATAATTTTAACGTAAAAATTGTTTTTGAAAAACATAAATCGAATGTTTTCAAATTTATATAACCAATATCTTTGGAAATTATAAGTTGATTTTGAAGTTCTGTTACGGAACCTCGCGCCATGATATAAAAGTGACTTTTATCTTTGCTTGTTTTGCGACTGAAGCCTTCAGCAATATTTGAGGTTATGGATACGGCAGAGCGACGCATTTGATTTGTGAGCCCGAACAATTCTTCTTTAGGATAATTTTTTGTTAATTTATATATCGATAGTACTATTTCATGACCCGACCGCCATGCGTATAAATCAGTAAAATTTTTAATTTTGATTTCTTTTTGATCCATATTATTCATGCTATACGCCAGATGCCAGATGCTAGTTGCTAGATACTAGTTAAATATTGATTGTTTCTCCGTTTCTCGGTACATCGGCGGGGATGCCGAGGTCTTTGGTGATTCTGGTTGCCAAAGCGGCGGAGGCGTCTTCTTCTCCATGCGTGCAATAAACATGGCCGGGCGGATTGGGAGCCGTATTGATCCAGTCTATGAGCATTTGTTGGTCGGCGTGAGCGCTGTAGCCGCCGATGCAGACAACATTGGCCTTGACCTCGATAGCTTCGTCCAAGATGTGAACCAGTTTTTCGCCGCGGTATAAATGGCGACCGAGAGTACCTTCCGCCTGATAGCCAATGATGAGTAAAGTGCTTTTTTTGTCCCCAAGGTAGCGGATAAGGTGATGCAGGATGCGGCCGCCGTTCATCATGCCGGCGCCGGCAATGATAACTTTTGGCCACTTGGCCTGGTTTATGGTTTTAGATTCATCGCGGGTTTTTGTGATTTTTAAACCCGGAAAATCAAAGAGCTTGTCTCCGGACGCAATCAGATCCATGGCTTTTTTGCTGTAGTAAGATTCGTATTTCTGAAATACACCGGTGGCTTTATCCGCCATAGGACTATCCATGTAGATGTCTACAAAGGGTATGAGTCGGTTTTCGACTAAATGGTTCAGCTCGTATAAAAGTTCCTGTGTTCTTTCAATGGCAAAGGCCGGTATAAGCAAGACTCCGCCTTTTTTGATTGTGTTTTTGATAGCCGTTTCCAAAATTTTCCAACGCGTCTTTTCATCCTCATGGATTCTGTTGCCGTAGGTAGATTCAATGAATAATGCGTCAGTGGAATTCAGAGGGGTTTTTTGACGCAGAATGGGTGTGTTGACATTGCCCAAATCCCCGGAAAAAGTTGCTGTGCCATTGCCTTTTTCTTTGATTTGAATAAATGAACTGCCTAAGATATGTCCGGCATTGTGGTATTTAATTTCAAGATCTTTCACGCATATAGCTGTTTTGTCGCTGATGCTTTTCATTTGCCGCAGGCAATTATCAACATCTTCGCGGTCAAAAAGTTTTGGCGAGTAATTGCGGACAAAATTTTCTTGCATGATTTCTTCCGCATCTTCTAAAATGAGCCGGGTTAAATCTTTTGTGGGAGACGTGAGATAAATTTGGCCTTTGTATCCCCTTTTATACAATTGAGGTAAGCGACCGGTGTGATCCAGATGGGCGTGCGTAACAAAAACAGCATCCAATTCTTTAGGATTGAAAGCGAACTCTTGAAAATTTTTAGCTTGAGCAAAAGCACTGCCCTGAAAAGCGCCGCAATCAACCAGTACTTTGGCTTTTTTGGTTTCAATATAATAACAAGAACCGGTGACTTCTCTTGCTGCGCCCAACGGAGTTATCTTCATGTACTGATTTTAGCATAAAAAAAGACTCAAGACACAGGGCTCGAGACATAAGACTCAAGTTTCGTTTACCGGTTTTTCCGTTAATCCGTTGACCAGAGCTGACTCATTATAAACGGATTAACGGGAGTACTGGAATACGTAACATTATTGCAGATCCAGATAGAATGTATCTTTGGCGTATTCCTGCAATTGTTTTTTGTGTCTTTCCAGCAGTAAATTACTTAAGCGGAGTATGTTTTTTTGATCAGTTGATACTATTAAAAATTCATCGCTTTTACTGTCTTGTTCCCAGGTCAAGGATTTGTAAAATCCATAGTCATCGCGTAAAAATTCCGCATTGATAATGCCCATTACCGCTTCGTGCGCTTTTGTATTTTGATTGTCCAAGGGCAAACAATAAGCAAAAAATCTTACATCCAATTTTTCCTTTAATTCGGGAAGGTCTTCAAGCGGGAGGATTGCGCAGGAGCCCAGGATTTGATTTGGCAAAAGCCGTTGTTTGGCCGCTTGTTCCATGGAAAGTATTAGAGGCAGTTCGTCAATTTTGGTTGGGGAGATTTCGCGGAAGATGGGGCAAATGATTTCGGCCAACGGCGCGTTATCGGAATCGCATTGCTTTTTAGCTATGATATTCAGCATCATGTAGTCCATTTTGGGATCGCTTAAAATTTCGATTATCAAAAATGTTTGTAATATAAGCAGTAATCCGCCGGCTACCACCAAAATTCTGAAGGCGGTTTCTTGATGGCCGAAAATTTCTTTAAAAGCGCCTTGAAAAATCCAAATTTTACCCCTTGTCAGAGCCTCGATGATGATTATCACGAAAGTGACACATGCTCCCAAGATAAAAGAAACAGCCGGATGGATGCCCAGAGCGGTAAAGGATAAAGCGGAAACAGGCAAACTGATGATGGTTATGGCTGCCCAAATCATGTCGCTGTTTTGATCCAAACTGTTTATTGCTTCCGACGTTTTTGGCGGAGATTTTTTACGCATACATTTACAGGGTATGCGAATATTATTAACGCACCCCTCATTTATTAACTGCAGTATACCAAAAAAGACAAATATCGTACAAATTGGAACTCTGAACTCTGAACTCTGAACTCTGAACTCAGATATATTAATAGTCTTAAAGTTGAACGTCTTTAACACGAGGTCTTAACGGAAAACGTCTTAACGTCATAACGGGGTCAGCTTATTAACTGCGTTAAGACGTTATGACTTTATGACGCACCCCTGTGTTCGTTATCTCTGTAAGAAGTTTGAGCCGAGGTAGTTTAAGATGCTTTGCGGGAAAATTTTGGGCGCAAGCTTGAGCCAGAAAGGAATTTTTCCGGTGATAACAAGCTCTTTTCCTTGTTTTAAAGCTTCGATGGTTTGTTCGGCCACGGTTTGCGGATCGCTTAAGTCTTTGAGCTCATTATGTTCGGAAGTGTTGATGCCTGCGGTTTTGTAGAAATTGGTTGATGTCGGTCCGGGACAAGAACAAAGTATTTTGATGCCATATGGTTTGACTTCTTTGGCCAGAGCTTGGGAGTAGTTGATAACAAAGGCTTTACTGGCGCTGTAAGTTGCCATCATTGGTACGGGAAAAAATCCCGCGAGGGACGCAATGTTGATAATTGCGCCTTTATGCCTTTTAATCATTTCAGGAAGAAATAATTTGATTAACGCTAAAGTAGATCTACAGTTTAAGTTGATCATGTTTAATGCATCTTCGTACTTGATATCGGTTTCCAGATTGTATTTGCCAAAACCCGCATTATTAATGAGTATATCGATATTTATGCCCATACGTTGCAGTTTACCGGGCAGATTGGGCAGATCTTTGGAGCGGGCCAAGTTAATTGGCAGAAAGCGCACATCGATCCCCTCTTTAGCGCGTAATTCGCCCGCAATTGCTTTCAAGCGTTCTTCGTTTTGACCAATCAGAATCAACGGCTTCTTTTTGGCGGCTAAAATTCTGGCAAAAGCTTGCCCTATGCCGGAAGATGCGCCGGTGATCAATGCATAATCTTTTTTGGGAGTTTCGGGTGCGGGCTTGATCGTTTCAGGCGTTGGAGATGGCTCCGGGGATTGTTCCGGAATGGAAGGTGTTTCGGGAGCTTGATTTAAAGCATGGTCGGTTGTGGGTTGGATGAGGTTCATAATATAAAATGTTAGAACGTGATCCGGTGGTCCCGTTCATAATGAGTTATTTCGGGATTACCGGAATACGGGTTAACTGGGTTACTTTTACTGTTTGAAATATTACTCTGTAATGGGATTTTTTGTAAAGAACTCCCCCTTCTCCCCCTCTTTGGCAATGAGGGGGATTGAAATTCTGAGCCCTTCTCCCATTTTCCAAAGGGGAGGATAGAGGCGGGGTTTAAACAAAAAAAGCGAACGAGTCGCTTGAGCTAATAAGGTTTCATGGTTTTGCGCAGTTCTTTTTGATAGACAATGTCGTACGCCGATAATACGGCGCTGATTTCCGGGAATTCGTTGGGTTCCAATTTATACCAGAGCTCCACGATGTCATCTACCGGAGCCTGGTTTAATAATCGTCTTTCCAAGAGCTGCAAAACCAGATGACGTGAACGAATTTCTGTTGGAATGCGTAAAAGTGCTGAACGGGCCTCGTCTATGAGGCTGGCCAAAACTGCTTGCTGATTCGTATTAGACAGATAGCGGATTTTATCCGCGGTTGTTCGGTCTTTCTGCCTCATTTTTCACCTATGCTTAGGGAAGAATGAGTTTAGTTAAACATTGAATGATATGAATGTCAAGAGGATTTTATGCAGAAAATGTCTGATAATTTAGCTAGATTAAGCGGAACATTGCTCGCTAATAGCTTATAGCTTTTAGCTGATAACTCTTGACAAAATCATAAGTTTGTGCTATATTAAGCGATTCTCTAAAAGACGTCTATACGTCGGAAGTCGATACGTCGGAAGTCGGTACGTCGGAGGGTGTGTCTTTCTGCGGTTGAAATCAAAGATTGATTTTAGCCGGAGGGAGGCAACGGCGCCTGTCTCATTAACAAAAACCTCTTTGATCGAGGTACATCATGGCACGGATCGTTTTCAAGGCTGGGACTTTGACTGTGGGTCGGTATGCTGCGGGCGAGCGACTCTTCGTTCGGAGGAAGAACCTCAAGAACGTGGATGACTTCGCGACGGTCGAGGAGCTCGACGACGCGGACATGCTCACGTTCAAGGCGGACTGCATCGTGGTCATGGACCGCATGCACGACAACCGCCGAACCTGCACCCACCTGCGGTACTGCAGGCTCGAGCGCGACGCAGGCGGGCTCCATTTTGCCAAGCCCGTGGAGTTCCCCCGCTTGGTCGCGGCGCTCAAGCACGCCGGCCGTAGCGCGGAGCTCGCCATCGGCGGGTTCGCGAGCCACGTGGTCATCTACGGCGACGAGGTCGCGGTGGCCACGCACAAGGACCACTGGGGCTTCGTGGTCCGGCGCGAGGAGATCGAAGGGCTCCTCAAGGCGCTGCCGCCCAAGGCCGAGAAGGCCGAGAAAGCGGCGTAGACCCTCACCCCCTTCCCCCTCTCCCATCGAATGGGAGAAGGGAGCTGACGGTCGCCATTATGGATCGACCAATGCTCCCAAAGGGGCAAAATCTGAACATTTATCGTTGTAACTGTAGCCTCGGACGTAAGTCTGGGGCTTTTTTTGACCATGATTACCAGGATTTTAAACGGATTAACAGGATTATTATCTTATTGTTTGCTTGAAGCTGGTTACCTAACTTCGCCGAGTCTTTCAAAGCGGTTGATGGTGACCGGTGCGTCGTTGCTGATATAGTTTTGGAGCAAATCGATGACGAGCTGGTTTTGGCGGTTCCCGTTTTGCCCAAAAACAGATAGATGTGCTTCTGATAAGTCGATAGACGCCGGATACCGGTCTTAAGCCGTTATTTGCTGGATATCAGTTGCTAGTTGCGAGTTGCTAATTTATAATGCGGTTATATGAACATCTATGCCATAGTATTTATAGGTATTTTTGCCGCTTTGGGTACAGTTGTGCTGATTTTCATCTTGCAACAGCGCAAGATGAAGTTAAGCCCTGTGCAAAAACAAGAGATTAAGGATTTGATTAAACAAGGAATCGTTTATGAGGATGATTTTATCAATACTTATTACACCATGTTAAGAAATCAAGGTTATATGCACTTGTTTGGCGGTTATGAAAAACAGGCGCATGATTTATTGTTTACAATGATTCAGGAGAGCAAAGGACATAAGGCATCTTTAGAAAATATTTTAAAGAATTTGTAACGTGAATCGTGTATCGTGAAACGTGTAACGTGTAACGTGTATCGTGAATCGTGTAACGTATAACGTGAAACGTGTAATGTAATATACAATATGGATATTAAGACAAAACAAGAGGTTCAAGAGATTTTAAAGAAAGCGCTCGCATGGGAGGTTGCCGCACAGAAAAACTGCGAAGATATTTTGAAATTTTTAAAAACAAACGGCTTTCATAAATCAGTGGAGCATATCAAGAACGATGAAATCCATCATCAAGAGATGGTAAAACAATTAATAAATTTTTTAGACAAAGTTTGATTTTAGGTTGTTTTAGTGAAATGTGGTAAACTTATTATCATGGTACCAAGTACCAAATGCCGGGTACCGGGTGTTGGTTTATGCTAAAAAAGAAGCGTAGAGGTGGGCGCGTCAAAAAAACGGCTGTATCGCGATCTGCAAAAAGCGGTGGTTCTAAAAAAATACCGTTAATTATTGGTTTAACGGCGGTTATTATTTTTATAATCGTTTTCGTTGCCCTGGTAGGCTTCGTTGAGTATGTAAGAGCTGATAAGTTCCCAAAGATTGTTTTAGTTCATGCTGATGCGGATATCGATGATTTTAAATGCCAGACACCTCAAGAACCGGAGCGGATTATGAAAGTAATAGCCAGCGCTTATAACAGCCTGCCCGGTCAGACAGACTCAACACCGTGTGTGACCGCAACGGGTTACGATGTGTGTCGAAGCTACGCTTTATACGGGGCGATAAATACTGTTGCATCCAATTCTTTGCCAATGAATTCAAAAATTAAAATCCCCGAATTATACGGGGATAGGATTTTTGTTGTGCGCGACCGTATGAATAGGCGTTATGGCGGAAATCGAATAGATTTATGGCTCCCAACGCGCGGCGAGGCTGTAAGTTTCGGAACAAAAATTTTGGATATCGAAGTTTATGATTAGAGAGCCGTGATTTGCAAAACAAAACCAATCATCATAAAAATAATAGACACAGCACCAAGGATGACTTCCGGTTTAATATCTTTTTCACCCTCGGCAAACGAGGATTTTTTTGTGACCCTCTGAAATAATTGCAGCATGGCAAAGGCAATCAAGATGCCGCCGATTGTTTGCAGGGTTAAACCCAAATATATTTGCAACATATTATTTAGTTAGTTTTTTTAAGAAATTAATTGTTTTTCAAAATAAATACCAAAGAAGCGTTTTTTCGATTTCGATTTATTATATTTAAGTATATCATACCGTTGTTACTTTCATAGATCGATACGTCTACAAGTCGATACGAAACGATTCAAGACTCCGGACTCCGGACTCCGGACTCAATTAAAGCACAAGGTCGAAGGCGGAATGCCGATGTATATGCTATAATGCTTATTGATGGGGATGAAATTTGAATATATTTATATAGGGACTTGGACGCCGAGTTCAACTATTCATTTAAAAGAGTTTTATCGGGCTCTTTCATTTTGGGATTCCGCTTCTTTTAAAAAAAGTGAAATTAAAAAATGGACCAAAGGATTGGAATTGGAAGAGATTCATTATCGCCCGGCTTCCATTAATTTTATTGAGGGCAGATTTGTTAATCGAGTGTTTTTCAGGGTTTCGGAAGACGGTTTGATTATGGCCGGGCGGGTGTTGGAAGATTTGGAAAAGGATTCTCAAAGACTGGAGCAGTTTTTAACCGATAAAATAGTAAATTTGTGGGATAATCTGTTTTCGCGCGGCGGCGCCAGCATGCCCAAGGTTTTTGAAGAGATACGCTCTGTGAATCCGGCTTTGGTCAAGGTAAGCGGCGCTTCGGTTGATGAAATGGATAAGGTATTCAGAACAATGAATGTAATCCCCTACAAAAAAGTCGCTTTGGCTGACGGCGAGGTCTGGATCGGCGAGTCTTTGGTTGTTGTGAATAATACGCAATATGCGCAAGAAACAATAGAAAACATGGTTGAACATTTATTGTTTGCCAGGGAATATGAATTGCAGCTTGAGCGTTTGATTACGGCTTACCATGTTTTATGGAATAAGGTTGAAGGAATAAGAACTCAAAAAGCGATTCAGCAGTCGGAATTGGCCAAAATTCACGATCAGATAATCAATATTCAAAGCCAGGCGAATTTTTTCAGAGGCCGCTTGAATCAGATGAAGCATTTTCTTGAGTGGCGGAATGATCTGGTTGATGAATACGTGACCGATCCGGATTTGAATAAAACTTTTAAAAAGTTTTTCGCTTCACTGTTTTCTTCGCAAAAATATCTGCAAGAATTGTGGGCCATGCTTCATAATTACATCAATTCCACATTGAGTCTTATATCGTTTTTGTACAGCGACAGCGAAAGAAAGAATTTGGGCACACTGCAGAAATTGTTTTTGGTGCAGACTGTGAGTTCCATTATCGCCCTTGGCGGTTTGTCGACAGTGTATTTAAACAGCGTTTTGATTTTTGGAGCTATGGCAATAACCGCTGCTGTATTCATTTATTATCTGCTTTTTGTCGTTTTCAGCCGCCGTAAAAAAGTTTTTATCTTCAGAAAAGATATAGAATTAGAAGAAAAGAAATAAAAATTTTATTTCAAACAAAAAAATAAGAGCTTGGAAATCGAGTCAAACTCGATATTTTTAATATCTTCAAGAAGTTAAAAATAATAAATGTATATCGGCAGATCGGTTGGTTCGGGTTTGTTGGTTTTTTGTTCACCCTCCCATTTATCGACGGAAAAGACGTAGGATATCAACTTTGTACCCGTACCGACTTCTCGCGATAATTTTGGTATGATTTTTTGATTTAAAGTCTTGGTCATGCCATAGAGATAGATTACTTTTGCATCCGTAAAATCATTTTTTAAGGCATTTCCAAATTTGATTTGTAGATTTTTAACTGGCTTGATGATATTTGAAGCACGGCAGAAAAGATACAGAGGCCAGGCATATTCGATGCCCGTAATTTGAGCTTCGGGATTGTTGATTGCCATATAACGGCAAACTCTGCCATCGCCGCAGCCGATTTCATAGAAACTGTCCCCCGCTTTCAGATCTGACTCTTCATGGATGCGTTTAAGATCTTTGATTCGCATGGGAAAAAATGGCGCAATAGATTTGCCGGCTAAAGCCAATGAAAATGCAGCCAGGGCAATGATCAGCAGGAAAATATTAATAAAATCCATATTAATCATGCTGGAATCATATTCCAAATGCTTTAACTTGCCAAAATTTTAGTATTTGGTTATTATATCGCCATTCCGGGGTAGCTCAGCGGTAGAGCAGAGGACTGTTAATCCTTTGGTCGTGGGTTCGAGCCCCACCCCCGGAGCCATGCACCGTACAATGCATGGCAGAGCCATGACTTTGTGACTCTGCCGTGCATTGTACGGTGTTTTTGTGATTGCGGTTTCAAGCAGATTAAAATTTTCTCGATAATTATGATATAATCCGGTTAGATGAAAATTTATTTTAATAATATGAAAAATTCAAGAACAGTGTCGGTTTTAGCTATTATCGCACTATTGTTTTCAGGTTGCGGGACTGCTGTAAGCGACAATGGTTCGTCGGGCGGCGGGTTTAAGGTATTATCTTTGGATTTTAAAGTTCCAATTTGTGACCAGGTTCCAAAATCAGTGATTGAAAAGGCGGCAGGTAAAGCCGTAACTGAAGTTAAGCCAAAGACGGGAAATATTACAAACACTTGTGATTATGTAATCGATAAAAACAATACAATTACATTGAGATTGAATAAGTTGAGCTATGAAAATCAAAAAGCCGGCCAGAGCGGTATGGAGGGTGTGGCCATAGAGACAGACTCAAGCATTAAAGCCGAGCATTTCATTGTTGATCCCCCAACGGAAATAGTTATGGCGAGTGTTTTGATTAAAGCCGGAGAAAATACAATATTAACAGCGGAAAAAGGCATGTCTCCGGATATTACGAAGAAACAAATAATCGCCGTGGCCGCAGGTGCGGTTAATCATTTAAAATAAATTAAAATTCACGTTTTTTATCATCTTATTTAATAAGATTGTTTTTAATAAATAAAAATCGGATACTGAACAGTGAAAGTTTTTAGGATTCTTGAGGGTTGATGGCGATTGAATAATTTTTTAAGAACTATTTTTTAATTCTTGACATAAAAACGGGCCGGTGATTATATGATTTTAACGGTAAATAGAGAGGTGATACATGAAGCAAAACATCAAACAATCAGCAATTTTGTTCTTTCTGGCAAATGTCTTGGTTTTGGGATGTTCCAAGATCGTCAGTATTCATGATCCGGTCTCCAATACCTGGTATGACTGCGACCTTTTGCGCAGCGACTATCCCGAGGGTCATCCTTGCCGGCGGCATGCCTTGGCCTACCAGGAGGAACAGAGAAAATCCACCTCAAGGGTGCAAACATCGGGCGGCTTCCAGGATCGCGCCGGCCCCGATCATAGTTTTAGGGATTCCAAAGAAAAAGGCAGCGGAGGCAAGAGTAAAGATCGAGGCCTAGGTCTCTACGATCGATAGAATTAGCACGAGGTGACGGCCGGTCGATTTCTCACCCTCATCTAAATGAGGGTTTTTTCATGCTATAATTATCAACATGAAAACAACATATAAAGAGTTTCCCAAGCCGATCGCTTTTAGAAAGCTGATTGGACCGAGTTTTATAATTTTGGCCCTTGGACTCGGATCGGGCGAAGTCATTCTTTGGCCATATATGGCCTCGAATTACGGTTTGGGAATTGCCTGGGGTGCGATACTGGGTATTTCGTTCCAATACTTTATAAACATGGAGATTGAGCGATATGCGCTCATTAAGGGCGAAAGCGTTTTTGTGGGCTTGAACCGGCTTTTTAAATGGTCAGCATATTGGTTTATACTTTCAACTTTTATCGGATTTGGATTGCCGGGCATCATAGCGGCCAGCGCAAAGGTTTTTGCGGCTTTAATAGGCTTTGAAGAGTTTAAATGGGCGGCGATCGGATTTTTGATTTTTATAGGGGTGATTTTAAGCGCGGGTAAAACAGTTTACGGTTTAATGGAAAAATTGACCAAGTCCATTATAATGATCGGCGTGCCATTTGTTTTTATTTTGGCAATATATATAAGTTCAAAAGCAGATTGGGTCGATTTGGCAAACGGCATTATCGGAAGAGGCATGGATTATCAATTTTTTCCGGAAGGGTTGGCCTTGGCGACGTTTTTGGCGGCTTTTGCCTATTCGGGCGCTGGCGGCAATTTGAATCTGACGCAGTCGATTTATGTAAAAGAAAAAGGTTACGGAATGGGAAAATATGCGCAAAAACTTGCCGGATTGTTTGTGTCAAAACGTGATGAAAAAATAAAATTAAGCGGTGAGGAGTTTAAAATGACCAAAGAAAATATTGCCCGCTATAAAGAATGGTGGAAAAGGATAAGTCTGGAGCATTTGATGGTTTTTTGGTTTATCGGCGGTTTGTCCATGGCTCTTTTGATGCTGTTGGCGTATACGACTACATATGGCTTGCCGGATAATGCGGAAGGAATAAATTTTGTGATCAATGAAGGATTGGTTATAGGGCAACAGACTTTTCCCATATTGGGAGCATTGTTTTTAGCTGTGGTTGCCATTATGTTGTTTCAAACTCAATTGGGCGTTATGGACTCCACGTCCAGAATCATGGCGGAAAATTACGCGGAAAAGAAATTGGGAAAAAATGAGGATGCTAAAATAAATCTATCCAAAATTTATTATATTTTTTTATGGGCGCAGATTGCTTTTGGTGTAATTTTATTTTTATTCAATATTCACGAGCCAAAGACTTTGTTGATTTCAGGCGCGGTTATTAATGCATTCGCTATGTTTGTACATATTGCTTTAGTGGCAATTTTGAATCGTAAAGCATTGCCCAAGGAATTCTGGCCGTGCCGGCCAAGGAGATTGTTATTGATCGGCATCTTTTTGTTTTTTGGATATTTCAGTTTTATGGTATTTGCTGATAAACTTGGATTATTATGAGATTTTTGATTATTTATATTTTGTTTGCATTGTCGGTTCCGCTTGGCGCACATGCGGCCATAAGCGATAATGTGCGCGGCATGATTTTGCTGCAAGTTGAAGAACATGGTGAGGCTTGGTATGTAAATCCGACAAACAATCGGCGTTATTACATGAAGAATGGAGCTGTCGCGTATGAAATGATGCGTTCTTTCGGGCTCGGCATTACGGATGCGGATTTGCAGAGAATTCCGCTTTCAATAACAACGGAAGCCATCAGAAATGCCTCAAGTATTTGTTCTTCCAATCCTCTGGCAAATAGATTAAAAGGCAGAATTTTATTGCAGGTTCAGCAACATGGCGAGGCGTATTATGTCTATCCCAAAAATTGCCGTATGATTTATATGAAGGATGGAAATGCGGCATATGAGATAATGCGATATCTGGGTTTGGGTATAACCAATTTTGATTTGCAAAAAATTTCACTCGCTGAGGGCGAGGTTGATATCATGACAGATCCCGCCGTGACGAATCCGTCTAATCCTTCAAAGCCTACCGCCGGCAACGATACAGGCGAATACAAAACGGTTGAATTAAAAACTTTAGATGTCGTTAACGATCATCGCGAGTCGATTGGAGTGGAAAGATTGGCCTGGAGCGATGCAATAGCCGAGCAAGCCCGGATACATTCGCAAAATATGGCCAATGGCGACGTTGCCATAGGTCATGGGGGCTTTGAAGACAGGATTGATGTGATTAGTCTATCGTATCCCGGCTATAATGGAGCGGCAGAGAATTTGGCCTGGAATTACGACGACGATCCGGCGCAAACCGCATTGGATTGGTGGTTGACCAGCGCCGGGCACAAGGTAAGCTTAGAGAATAATTTTTATGATTTAACAGGAATCGGAGTAGCCAAGGTTCCTGATGGTCCCTATTTTATTACACAGATATTCTTGAATATTGATTGATATGTTGTCTAAATCCCAAGAAAAGCTCATCAGATCTTTGAGCACAAAAAAAGGACGAGAAAGGTCGGGTTATTGTCTTGTTGAAGGCGGAAAGGTTATTGAAACTGCCGGTAATTCAATTGAATTTCTTTTTTACAGAAAAGACACAAAAGAATTTGATAAATTGGTGACGACCGAGACGCCGCAATCAGCCGCTGCCGTGGCGCGCATCCCCTCTTTTGATATTGGCGATATTAAATCTCGTGAAACGATAGTTATATTGGATGGAGTGCAAGATCCGGGGAATGTGGGAGCGATTTTAAGATTGTGTTTGGGATTTGATGCTAGTTTGATATTAATCGACTCTGCGGATGTGACAAGCTCAAAAGTCATTCGTTCCAGCGCAGGAGCTATGTTTCAAGTTCCATGGATGCATGTTGGCGCTAAACAATCATCAAAGATAATTAATAACTTAAAACGCTCTTTATATCGTTTGGAAAAACGACAGGGAGCTGTTGATTTGCAAAAGGCAAAGATTGCCAAACCTTGCGTTATTTTGGCGGGCTCCGAAGGGCAAGGAATAAGGATGAAGGCCAAAGGGAAGTCGGTTTACATAGATCATAATCAAGCGTTGGAGTCACTGAATGTTGCTAATGCGCTGGCAATTGCTCTGTATGCTGTAAAATGATATAAAATTACCCTTTTAATTTAAAAAAGACCCACCAGGGGTCTTTTTGGTTTAATAATCTGCTAAACGGCGGATGTTGGGGTGTTGTTGAATTTTTTCCAGAGCTTTGGATTCTATCTGGCGGATACGCTCGCGAGTGACATCAAATTCTTTGCCAACTTCTTCGAGTGTATGGCCGACTCCGTCCACGAGGCCAAAACGCATCTCTAAGATTTTTTGTTCACGAGGCGAGAGATCTTTAATGATGTTTTTGACGTAATCTTTAAGAAGCTGGAGCCCCGCGGCGCGGTCCGGAGTGACGTTTTTGATATCCTCAATAAAGTCTTCGAGAGTTGAGTCTTCATCGTCTTCGCCGACAGATGTTTCAAGCGAGACAGTGTCTTGCGAGATTTTGATAATGTGACGAACTTTGTCCACGTCCTCGCCCATTTCAGCGGCGATTTCTTCGGGTAGCGGTTCGCGTCCCAGGTCTTGGATGAGTGAACGCTCGATTTGCTGGAATTTATTGATGGTTTCAACCATGTGCACCGGAATACGGATGGTGCGGCTCTGGTCTGCCAATGCGCGCGTAATGGCCTGTCTGATCCACCAGGTGGCGTAGGTTGAGAATTTATAGCCTTTGCGGTATTCAAATTTTTTAACGGCGCGGAATAAGCCGATATTGCCCTCTTGGATGAGATCCAAAAGAGAGAGAGATTTTCCCATGAATTTTTTGGCAATGGAAACAACCAAGCGCAGGTTGGCCTCGATCAGTTTTTTCTCGGCTTCTTTATCCCCTTTTTCTTTGCGCTTGGCCAAAGCAACTTCTTCATCGGCGGTAAGAAGCGGTATTTTGCCGATTTCACGCAAATAAATTTGGATGTAATCAGCGCTCAAATCAAACGGGTCAACTTTAAGGCCTTCGGGACCGGCTGCGCTGTTCATCTGGGTTAAGATTTCCTGCCGTTCGCTTTTTCGGCCCAGTATTCCTTCTTTCATTTCCACAAAACCGATACCGGCCGCGTCCAGGCGGTCAATAAAAGCCTCAAAAGTTGGAATATAGTCTTCTACATCCGGAAAACCATAAAGAATTTCAGTTTCAGTTATAAAACCTCTGGTGCGCGCTTTTTCATAAAGATGGTTCAAAATCTCTTCGGAAGGTGGAGGGCTTTTGACATATGGAGTTTTTTGGATGATTTGTTTTTTGTCCGGTAGTTTGGGCTTATTTTTTTTAACATTAACAGGCGCCTTGTTGGCACCGGGTTTACTTGGCTTTTTTTTGGGCGTGTAATTACTCTTGGCGGGTTTATTGCTCTTCCTTGATGATGTATTTGAAGAAGCCTTTTTGATGGTTTTTGGCATACTTGTCTGCGCTCCAGAGCCGCAAGCGATCCGCGTCTTGGCGGGGCCGGCGGGAACGGAGAGCTACAATTCAATTACGAATTACGAATTATACCCCTGCGCTAAGAGAGCATCGGGGCACGGGCAAATTACGAATACAGGTATCGCGCTAAACGCGATATTGATCGAAATTAGTTATTAAGGTTTTGAAATTGCTGTAATATTTGTTTAATACGCTCTTCATCGCCCGTTCTTTCGGCGTCGCGCATTTGAGCTTCCAGATCCGCTTTTGTTTTTTGTGAATCATTGGCCAGCAGGCGGTTTTCGATGGAAATGATTTCGGCTGACAGCTTACTTAAATCAGGAAACTCCTTGTCTGCAAAAATGACCAAGTAATCTAATAAATTTTGTATTTCCTGATCAAGATCGGGTTTATTTAATAAGACTGACGAATTATAACCGTTTTTTAGCAAACTGTAAAGCTTTTCATGTTCGGGATAATTCCAATTTAGATTTATTTCATGAAACAGGCCTTGGTTGGTGATCACCGCCGCCAGCCACGCTGATTCTAAGAATCTGCGGCTTTTGGCCGGATTAAGGTCAATATTATCGATTTTTACCTTATCCTTGGATGGATATGCGGGTTTTTGATCGCCTGAAGGTTTTATGCCTTTCATGGCAGATCTGAGAGCATCAACCGAAACGTTTAGGTCTTTGGCTAACCTGGATAGCCAAGCGTCGAGCTCCACCGGATTGGGCATATGTCTCAATTCATTCAAAATATTTCCGGCAATATTTTTTTTGCCCTCTGGTGTTGAGTCAGAAAATTGTTCAAAAGCTCGAGCATAGATCCATTCCATTACGGGTTTTGCTTTGGAGATTGATTCATTCCAATGATTTATATCTTTGCGAATAAGTTCGTCAGGATCTTTAGCAATGGATTCATCGTATTTGATTATGCGGATATTAAATTCATTGAGTCGTGCCAAATCCATGCCTCGCAACGTGGCTTCTACGCCTGCCGCATCTGTATCAAAAGCCATGGCGATATTGTTAGTAAATCTTTTAATGAGTTTTAATTGTTCGGCAGTTAGAGCCGTGCCGCTGGAAGCGATTACATTTTTACAATCAAATTGATGCGCTGTAAGTGCATCCATATTGCCCTCAACGATTATGGCCAGGTCTTTGCGTTTGATTTCGGCCTTGGCTTTATCCAGACCATATAAAACATGGCTTTTTTTATATAAAATTGTTTCCGGCGTATTGATGTATTTGGCGACTTTTTCATCCGTAAGTATCCTGCCGGTGAAGCCGATTATATGGCCGAAAGCATCGGAAATCGGGAACATTAAACGGCTGCGAAAACGATAATATATGCCGCGGTTATTCTCTTTTAAATTGGCTATGCCAATCTTGATGAGGTCGTTTGCGGTAATTCCCTGTTCTTTTATTTTATTTTCCAGATTGTTCCAGTCGGACGGAGCATAACCCAATCTCCACTCGTCAGCAGTGATGTCGTCAATTCCTCTTTGCTTGATATATTCGCGGGCAATTTTAGCTTCGTCCGATGTAAGCAAATTGTGCTGTAATAGTTTACAAATGTACTCATTGGCTTCTTGCAGGCTCTTTTTTTCGGTCATTTGTTGTTTATCGAATTTGGGCAATTGAATTCCGGCTTTTTGAGCCAGGAGTTCCAAGGCTTCCAAGAATTCCATGCCTTCAATTTTTTCGACGAAAGATATCATATCTCCGCCCAGATTACAGCCAAAGCAGTGCCAGGTCTGCCTTGGGCGGTTAACAAAGAAGCTGGGAGTTTTTTCTTGATGAAAGGGGCAGTTAGTTCTAAAACTGCCGCTTCCTGCGGGTTTTAACGGTAAATATTCGCCAATAATATCAACAATATCCAGGTTATTTTTAACTTCTTGGGCGCTGTCCATAAAATAAGCTTAAACTGACAACTGGCAACTGACAAGAGCAAGATTAACGTATTTCGTATCTCATATTTACCCCTACGCTCGGAGAGCTCCGGGGCACAGGTCGTATTACGCAACGAGTACATGGATTATTGCAGGGACTTTGATTTAAAAAAACTGTCGATGAAGACAGCGATTATGACACGGTCGTTAGCGAACAGCGCGTCAAGGTCAAAAAAACTCCCGGAAGGAGTTATGAGATTAGCGCGATTCTATGATGCGTTGTTTGAAAAAATCGGCCATTTGCCGCAACACATTCATAGCTTGAGCGCGCATTAGGTATTTACGTTCATTGATATTGATGCCGTGATTGGCGGCAAAGTCATTGCCGAGCCGGGAATCAATGTCGGGCTGCTTGTCATCCAATTCATCGGTATAGGCGATTTCCCAAAGCTCTGTGCCAAAATCCGCGCAAACGCTGAATGCCCGGGAATTTTTCATTTCGGCATTATCAGAGAAAACGAGAGAGAATTGAAAGCGCCATGATTCGGCTTCAACATCATCCGAGGGATAGTAAATTTTCCACTGCAGATGCAGATCGGGCAACCCTCTTGAGAAATAAACATAGCCGGTATGGTTAGCGGAATGATAGGGGTTTATGGGGTCAAAGGCGCGGTGATCAAAATATTTGCAAGCAGAAGTCTGAATGTCTCTTTTTTCAAGGATTTGTTCAATTTTGTGCAACATGGTCAGGGCTTTTACGATTTGTAGAACGTGCGGGTGGTGCATTGTCCGTCTCCTTTATAGGAGGATAATTAAACATAAAATGACCGCTATGTCAATGTATAATATCTGCCGTCAATACTCAATCATTGATACCGGGTCTTAGCACTTCCCCAAGCATCCATCCTACGTTGAAACTACGGAGGATAAGTAAAGCTTCGGGGGATAAATATTCATAGTAATAGACCAGTGAACGGGTTCTGGATTCAGGATGTCGGTTGCTAGCGGGTTCTTCCGTGGCGGGGAAGTTTTTTGATTAAATCCCCCTTCTTTTCACCCTTTGACAAGGGGGATTGTTTTTTCTTTCGTTTTTCCAGTTCTTTGCGGATGACTATTATTTCGTCGCGGAGGATGGCGGCGAGCTCAAAGTCCAAACGCAATGAAGCTTCTTTCATTTCAGCTTCTTTTTCTTTGATGACTTCATTTAATTTTTTGTCCTCGGCGGCAAGTTCGAGTTCAAGAATCTTTTTAACGTCTTTGGGCTCGGTTTCAAAGCCAAGCTGTCCGCGCAGATCTTGGATGGCTTTTTTGATTGTTTGCGGCGTGATGCCATGTTTTTTATTATAGGCAAGCTGTTTGCTGCGGCGGCGTTCCGTTTCACCGATGGCGCGCTTCATGCTGCCCGTGACACGGTCCGCGTAAAGCACGACCTTGCCGCGGACATTGCGGGCGGCACGGCCGATTGTTTGAATTAAAGAAGTTTCGGAACGCAAAAAGCCTTCTTTATCAGCATCCAGGATGCAGACCAATGAGACTTCGGGCAAATCCAAGCCCTCGCGCAACAAATTGACGCCAACCAATACATCATAAGTCCCCTTCCTGAACTCGGATAAGATCTCCAGCCTGTCTTGAGTTTTAACATCGCTGTGCATGTAAACGGCTTTAATGCTTCGTTCTTTTAAGAATTCGGTTAAGTCCTCGGCCATCTTTTTAGTTAAAGTCGTAACCAACACACGTTCTTTGTCTTTAGTGGTTTTGGCAATGCGGTCAATTGCATCATCGATTTGATTTTTATCACTTTTCTTTTTAGGCGTTATGGGATGAATAATCACTTCCGGATCCACGAGGCCCGTGGGGCGGATCAATTGTTCAACAACGGCTTCTGAATTTTTATATTCATAAGGGCCCGGAGTGGCGGACATGAAGACGGCTTGTTTGATTATTCGTTCGAATTCATCAAATTTAAGCGGCCGATTATCCCTGGCGCTGGGCAAACGGAAACCGTGGTCAATCAGCGTGTCTTTACGGGATTTGTCTCCTGCATACATGCCGCCCACCTGAGGGATGCTGACATGCGATTCATCCATAATGAGTAAAAAATCATCAGGGAAATAGGAAATAAGAGTATCGGGCGGCTCGCCGGGTTTGCGCCCGGAAAGAGGCCTTGAATAATTCTCGATGCCCGAGCAATAGCCTAAAGTTTCCATCATTTCCAAATCGTATTTGGTGCGGCGTTCCAAGCGTTCGGCTTCCAGCAATAGTCCTTTATTTTCGAAGTATTTTAAGCGTTCATTCAATTCTTTGCGGATGGTGTTTAAAGCGCGTTCCTTTTCCGGGCCGGCGGTGATAAAGTGTTTGGCCGGGAAAATCCAGACATCGTGATGATCCGTAAGATGCCGACGGGTGATGGGATGAATTTCCGATATCCGGTCGATGCGGCCGCCAAGCACTTCGATACGATAAATTATTTCTTGATGTACGGGCATGATTTCGAGCGTGGTTCCGGTCAGTCTGAATGATCCACGAGTTAAATCCGCATTGGTGCGGGTAAATTGCATGTTGATGAGGCGGCTGATTACGTCTTGGCGCCCGATTTGTTGGCCTGTTTCCAAATGCAAAATAATCTCAGAATAAGCCGTTGGAGCGCCCAAGCCATAAATACACGACACGGACGCACAAACAATCACATCTTTGCGGGTTAAAAGCGATTGCGTGGCATTGTGACGCAGGCGGTCGATTTCGGCGTTTATCTGGGCTTCTTTTTCAATATAAGTATCGGTTTTGGGCAAATAAGCCTCGGGCTGGTAATAGTCGTAGTAAGAAACAAAGTATTCGACCGCGTTTTCAGGAAAGAATTCACGGAATTCATTGCAAAGTTGCGCCGCGAGAGTTTTATTGTGGGCAATCACTAAAGCGGGTTTTTGGATGTTATGTATGACATTCGCCAAGGTATAGGTTTTGCCGGTACCCGTCGCGCCCAGCAAAGTCAACATGCGCGCCCCTTGTTTGAGGCGCGTTGTAAGATTCTTGATAGCTTCCGGCTGGTCTCCGGCGGGTGGATACGGCTGTTTGAGCTGAAATTTATTCATTGGTAGAGGTTGCCATGTTTACATCTTTTGATTCCGGTTCATATGTTAATACCATTTGTTTTCTTAAGTAAAGCTGGCCATGGATGCGAATCGCGGTTTCTACGATATTGTGGCCCGGTTTCAGATTAAAAAAAATTTTGTATTGTGAATTGTTATCGGTTAAAGGCACGACGGCATTATTGATTATGAATTGAAAGTCCGGCCATTTTTTTTGTATTTTGTCTGCATCCATAATGCGGCCGATGAGAGTGATTTCTTTTTGATTCGTAACGGAGTTGTGCGATAATCTTGTATTGCCGGCATAGGCCAAAGACTGATAATCAAGATCTTGCAGCGTATACGGAGGAGTTGTTTGCAAAGCTTCTTGATTGGGAAGCTTAATATTCAGATCAATAAAATTCAAAGCAATCGCGACAATCAACGCTACGATCAAGAAAACGATAACTCTCCCCTGCCAGCGCACTATGCGCATCAAAGAATTGATACGCGGATCTTCATGAGTATCCTTTTTAAGCCAATTGAAACGGTCGACAGATTCGATGTTTTTTGTTATATTGCGCTTTGTGCCGGTTTTTTCGTTTTGGAGTGTATTTTTAGGCATATATGCGTTGGATGGATAGCGAACGGCCGATTATGGCTTTATCACCTATGGCGGATTTTACGGATCTGCCGTTTTGCCGTTTGGTACGGGAATACAGCGGAACGGATGTGGTGATTTTCAGAGAGATGGTCTCGGCAGAAGCTATCGTGCGGGGTAATCAGAAGACGGATAGCATTTGTGAGCTGGATCCGGTTGAACATCCGGTTGTACAGCAGATTTTTGGATCAAAACCCCAGGTCATGGCTGAAGCGGCTAAAATGATTGAAGCTGAACATGGTCCGGATGGAATAGATATCAATATGGGCTGTCCTGTGCCCAAGGCGGTTAACCAATTTAACGGAGCATCGCTCATGAAGGATCCGGAGCGTGCGTCAGAGATTGTGAAAGCTGTAAAAGATGCTATTAATGTACCACTTTCAGTCAAGACACGTCTAGGCTGGAGCGATAAAAAAGATGTGGTTAATTTTGTAAAAGTTTTACAGGGAGCGGGTGCGGATGCGATTGAAATTCACGGAAGGACAAAAGCGCAAGGTTATTCCGGTGAAGCGGATTGGGACATGATTGGCGAAGCTGTGAAAAATTTAAAGATTCCGGCTTTTGTTAATGGTGATATTGTTGATGCGGATACAGCCGGAGTTGCTTTGCAAAAATCGCAAGCGCGAGGTTTTTTAATCGCGCGCGGAGCACTGGGACGTCCTTGGATTTTTAGGCGTATAAAAATAGCTTTGGAAACGGGAAAAGATCCCGGAGATCCGCAGATTGAAGAAAGAATGCAGATGTTGCGGCGGCATGCGGAATTACAGATTGAGGCTTATGGAGAGCGAGGCTTGATTAAGTTGAGAAAACATTTGCCTTGGTATTTAAAAAATATACCGAATTTCAGGCAATTTAGGGCGGATGCGGTCCGTATTTCTATGCTTAAAGATGTTGAGGAATTGATAAATAAAGTACTAAGTACTACCTATTGAGGAGATTGACAATTTGGTTTGTTTGTGGTGATATCAACGTTAGTACTTTGACCATGGAGGTATCATGAAGTGTAAAAACGAAGAAGTTTGTGACGGCGAGTTGGATATACGAAAAGGAGTTCCGTTACGAGTTGGTTGCGCGTGTCATCAGCCGGCGTATCCTTGCGCTAAGTGCGGACGTTTGCATTGGCATGATGGCAAGCTAGTCGTCAGCCGTTCCGGTGAAAGGGTGTTTTTGGAAGGTGAAGAACTTCAAGAAAAGCCCGCTTTATTGAACTGACGAAAGGAGAAACAGAAATGTTTAACGTAAGATTACTAAAGGATTACGTATTGCGTGCCAGCGGAGTTGTAGATCATTTCGAATTTTGTAAACTTTCCGATGAGCATGCCGCTTATTGGTATAAGCTTAATGCGCTGGCAAGACCGACAATCAATAAAGCAAGAGATGTTGGAGATTTTCCTCCTGATGTCGATGCTGCGACTATATTAACTCAAGAAGAATGGGATGCCTTGGTACAGGAATTTGATTCCATTCATGAGTAAGCTGACCCAATCCCAGGGTCATTTTTTTAACCAAGATTACCTTGATTTCTTTCCTGATTAATAGGATTGTTTTTTTATGCATCATGCACAGTGCATTATGCATTGTTAGTTAGAGATCTGTTTCTATGGCCACAGGTAAAAATCCCATGGGGTCAACCGGTATGCCGTCTTGCCGCACTTCGAAGTGCAAGTGCGGACCCGTTGAAAGGCCGGCGCCCTGCGTTCCCGGCATGCCTCCGGTGTAACCGATGACATCCCCTCTTTCCACATAAGTTCCGGGCTGTACATTGAATTTTGACAAGTGAGCATAAAGCGTCGCGATATTGCCGGGGTGGACAACCATAATATAATTACCGTAAGATCTGCCGGTTTTGGTCCAGGCAACATATCCGCCGGCTGCGGATTTGATCGGTGTGCCGACTTCTGCCCTTAAATCAACACCGGGGTGTTGAAATAAGTGCTTGAATGGATAGGTTGGATCGTGAAAAGTGGCTGTTATTTTACGTACAGGGACCGGCCAATCCAGAAGTGTTTCACCGCTGGCGAGAGCTTTATCAATAGCATCCAGTTTATCTTTCAATTCTCTTTCTATTCTGTAAATTTCATCAGCGGTGGATTCATTTTGCTGTCGTAATTCGTAAATGACACGAGAGAATTCTTCCTGTTTGGATTCGGTTTCGGCCAAAAGCGAGGTTTTGGCATTGCGTTCAATCTCAAGCCGTAATTGTTCATCCGCTAAAAACTTCTTTTGATCTTCCAAATCGGATCTTTTGGATTCGCGGGTTTTTTTATCGGTTTGCAGGGCGATTTTTTCTTGGATTATCCTTTCCATCTGTTGTTCAAGATCTTCTTGGATTTTTTGCAAATTTTCCAAACTATCGAAATATGAAGAAAGGTTGGGCCGGCTTAAAAAAACATGCAGAGCATTAACATCATCGGTTTCTCTGATTTTGCGCAAGAGATCGCTTACTAAAGCCTTTTGCGTCATGATTTTACCTTCCTGTTTAACGATTTGCTTGTCTAAGGCTTGCAATTCCAGTCCTAAGATTTCTATTTGAGTTTTGATTTCATCGGAGCGCAGCTCCTTTTCCTTGATGCGGTTATCCAATAACAAGATTTGATTCTCCAGTGTTAGCTTTTGGTCTTCCTGCTGTGCAATGCGATCACGATAGGTATTGATTAAGCCCTGGATTTCACTGGCGCGTGATTTTTTATTTTCCAGATCCTGGTTTAATTGATCGGCGTCATTTTTTAATTCCACGGCTTCATTGGCAATAACCGGGTATATATCAAAAATAGCAATGCCGGCAATGCTTAGCATGCAAATCGCAGAAAATATCCTCTGTAGAGGCTTGTTCATGTGATTTAATTATATCATAAAGTAGCCAGAGCTTGCTTGATACGGTCTGTTGATTGTTTTTTGCCTAAAGTTGCAATCAAATCAAAAGGACTCGGTGATTTTTCTTGAGCGGAAAGTGCAACGCGCAGCGGCCATAAAGTATCCCCATTCCCCCATCCATTTTCTGCAATCATGGATTTGATATGCTCCTCGATGAATTCAGTATTAAATTGTTTTGAATCATCAATTTGTTCAATCCATTTCAAGGCGGCCTGCAATCTTTCTTTTGTTTGTTCACTATCCTGATTTTTCCAGGAGATTGAAACATTGGAATAATCTAATTTTTCTAGAAAAAGATTTTTTGCTTGCTCGGTAATTTCTGACGGTAATACCATGCGTTCGCGATACAATGAAGCTACTCGTTTCTTAAAATCATCATCTCCAATAAATGGATTCAAGTGCGGTAAAACAAGGTTGAAATAGCTTTCATTATCCAGTTCGCGGAGGTAGTGATTGTTGAGCCAGTTCAGTTTATCAATTTGAAAGATGGCTCCGGCTTTGTTGATCTTGGAGAGGTCGAATGAATCTATAAGTTCTTGTTTGGTGTAAATTTCTCTGTCAGCGGTTGGATTCCAGCCTAAAAGAGCAAGAAAGTTGATCAATGCTTCCGGTAGATAGCCTTTACTAAGATAATCTTCGGCAGCCACATCGCCTTGGCGTTTGGAGAGTTTGGTTTTATCAGGATTGAGAATTAATGGCAGATGAGCAAAAGTGGGTGTTTCCCAGCCAAACGCTTCGAAGATAAAAATATGTTTGGGAGCGGACGAGAGCCACTCTTCGCCACGGATTATGTGAGTGATGTTCATGTCATGATCGTCTGCCATGGAGGCGAGATGGTAAGTCGCCATGCCATCGGATTTAAGAATGACTTGATCGTCGATTAAATTCCAATCAAAAACAACATCGCCGCGGATCACGTCGTGGACTGTGACTTTGCCTTGCTTGGGTAATTTGAGACGGATTACGTGTTCCTCGCCTGCCGCAAGACGTTTGGCGACTTCTGCGGGGTCCAGATCACGGCAATGACCGTCATAACCGGTTGGCCGCTTGGTCAACTCCTGCATCTTGCGTACTTCTTCGAGCCGTTCTTGAGTGCAAAAGCAATAATAAGCTTTACCCATTTTTACCAGTTTTTTCGCATAATCTTGATGGATTTGCTTGCGTTCAGACTGGATATATGGTCCATGTTCGCCACGCTGGATAATCCGATTATTATCATCAATCCAGACGCCTTCATTGGGCTCGATTCCTAGTTGTTTGAGTGTTTTGCAAAGGCTTTCGGTTGCTCCGGGTACTAAGCGTGATTGATCAGTGTCTTCAATGCGAAGCAAGAAGTCTCCTTTTGCTTGTTTTGCTACAAATTCAGCGTATAAAGCGGTTCTGACTCCGCCGATGTGCAGAAAGCCGGTTGGGCTGGGAGCAAAGCGTGTTCGGATGCGTTTTTCTGGCATAATAGGCTAATATTACGCGAATAAGTAACAAATGGCAAATAATCAATATCAAGAGTTGAAATAAAAAAAAACCGCTGGATTGGCGGATTGAGTTTTAGAAGCATTTTTGTTTGGGGAGTATCAATTTGACGCAGACGCATGAATTGCCGGTTGCGGATTGGCTTTTTGTATCATTGAAACTGATTTTTGAATTTGAGCAAAACTGATCTAGCTGCTCTTTGGCGCCATCGCTAGCAAATTCCATGGCAATGTTTTCCATGGCAGAAATCCAGCACTTGGTGGAATAAACATAATATTCATCTTGTTTGATACCTTCTTGCTCCACTTGCAGTTTGCGTAGATTGAGATGAACTTCTTTTTCTTGCTCGGGTGATCTGACTCTTTTGTCTCCAAAGCCGGATCCTCCACAGCTTTGTGAAAGCGTTGCCAAGACAAAGATAATGGCTAAAATGATTTGCGCGGTTATGTTTTTCACGTTTTCCTCCTTTTGAAGGTCGTGTATTTGGCTTTATTTAGTAATATTTTCACTTAAATGTCAATAGACCAATCATTACCTGTCATTAAATTATAAAATTTTGCGTTAAATAAGCAATAAAATTTGTGATATACTATATTTAATTTGAAAAATTCTAAAGTTTATTTATTATCAGGTCTGACTTTTGGCATTTTGGCTATGGTTTTTATAACCGTCGGGCTTTATTTTGGTATGAATATGGCTGAATGTCTGTCGACAGAACAGACTCTAGACTCACTTCGACAAGATTCAGGGTCTTCGACTATACTTAAAACTCAAGACGCAGGAAATGACATACAAGATGTTGATGCCGACAAATACGAAGATCCCATTTCTTATGAGATATCTTCTGAAAAAATTGAAGTATTCAAAGGGTATGCTGATGTGGATTACACATTAGAATATATGCAAGGATTGGCTATGGAGTGCGGTGTTGAGCATCAAGCTGGCTATTTGGAAGATCTAGTATCAAAATATAAAGATCAGAAAAAAATGATTTTTGAATTTAGATATAGCAAGGATAGTACTTCGCGAGAAAATATTTATTACGTTACAGTTTTGCCAAATGTTATGAAATATCAAAACATGGATGAATTTAAAAAAGATTTTGATATTTGTGCTGCTGGCGGCAAGGAATATCCAAAAATGATGAATGAAGAGTGGCTTGTGTTTGAAAGTGCTTGCGGAGCTGTAGCCTACGATCCCGAACTTTATAGGATGAATGGTTGCCAATTCGTGAAAGAAGAAGTTGGACCAACCTTAGATTTTAACTAATAAATCATAAAAAAGACCCCGAGGCGAGGTCTTTTTTATTTGTTTAATAATGCTTTAATGGGAAAGATAAAGACTGCGTTTAAAATGCGCGGCCAACGGCTGGGTTCGAGTATTAGCCGATAAAGCCATTCCAAGCCGATTTTTTGCAGCCATACCGGGGCTCGCTTTATGCTTCCGGACCAGAAATTAAAAGTACCGCCCACACCGATTAGGAGCTTGGCGGTTGGAAATCTATTGCGATAGCGATTGATCCAGAATTCTTGTTTTGGATGACCGAAAGCGACGAGGACGACATCAGGTTCGATTTCTTGCGTGCGGATGATGGATGCCTCCCCTGCTTCGTCGGTTATGCCTTCGGCTGAGACTTGGCCGCCATCTTCAGCGAAGACTTTAAGTTCGGGATGGCGCTTGCGCAACATCCAGGCGGATTTGTCAGCTGCGCCGTTTTGCCCGCCGATCAACATCAATGACCAGTTCATTTTGGTGCAAAGACGGACTGCTTCGTCAGCTAGCGATACACCTGTGACTCTGCTGGTTTTAACACCTTTAAGCCAGCCGACAAGCTGAAGACCAAAGCCGTCGACTGATCGGAGGTCTGCTTGGCGTAAAGTTTCCCAATAATTTGAATCTTTTTTGGCTTGCAATAAAATTTCCGGATTGGCAGTTACTATCCAAGTTTGCTGTTTTTGACCGGCTCGCGTTAAAATTTCCTGAATCAGGTGTTTCAGATCGTATCCGTGAATAACGAGGTTGAAGACTGAGAATGTCATACGATTACAATAGCCAATAATCAGGCTCCAATAATCAATAAATAACCAAAAAACAAATATTACAAACTAAAACTACTAATTGGTTATTATTATATTTTATAAAAATTAATCATTTATTGGATATTGTTTTGTTGGTTATTGGTTATTTAAATGTTAAGCCTGTAATCATGCAGAGCTGTATATTTTGGACCCGATGGCGAGAGTTCGCTCATGTAAAGTGTGGCAAAATCAGGAACCCAGCCAATGTTCTCAATCGACATTTCAAATGGCTCCAGCGTTTTGTTATTTCTGGCTCTGGCGATGGTGATGTGAGGCAGCCAAGGTTTGCGGTCAATTTGCGGCGCCATAAGAGATGTCATGTCCACAATGTTTGCAACCGTATCTTGCCAAGCGGCCTTTTGTTCGGGTTCGCATATGGCAACATATCTAATGGGACGTTTTGCGGGAAAAGATTCAATTCCGGTAATTTTGAACGCTCCTTGCGGCGGAGTCTCCAGAGCACTTCCAATCAGATGAGATAATTCAAGTAATTGCTTTTGTTCTATTTCACCAAAAAAGGCCAGGGTTATATGCCATTGGCCGGGGTCGGACAATTTTAAGATAGCACGCTCTTGCTGTGGTACTTGCCAAGCGTTTCTTAATTGTTCGCGGCAATCCGCCGGAATGGGAATTCCTAAAAAACAACGCATTTACTTTAATTGCTAATGCCAAGAGCCAAATGCCAAATATTTGTATCGCTAAGCCATGCACCATGCGGTGATATGACTACGCGATTTTAGTAATATTATTAGTATCCCGAAGGGATCCCAAATATTCGGCATCTGTAATTTGTAATTTGGCATTGATATGTTTATTTAGACTGGTCCGGTCTTGTCTGTCAATTCACTGTCAATGGGTAAAGATTTTGCTCTTTGTCCTTTTTCGACGCGGTATTTACGAGCCACTCGGTATCTGGCCAGTTCCCGTTCGAGCTCTGCGGCAGCGCGGGCAAAGGCTTCGTCATTACCGCGGGCCGATTCGCGCATGACCTGTTCGGCTCTTGTTTTGGCTCTTTCGATATCTTCAAGATTCAAATCCTCGCCTTTTTCAGCCGTATCCGCCAGAACCGTAATATTATTTTTATCGTCAACTTGTATGAATCCTCCTGATACGGCTACATCGACCGTTTGTCCTTTTTGTTTAAGCATGGCTACTCCGGGAACCAATTGTGCAACCAATGGAATATGCCCCGGCAAAATTGTAATTTCACCATCCATGGTGGGGAGCGTGACTTGATCGGTTTCTTGCTCGAAAACTATTTTTTCGGGGGTTATTAATTTGAATTGCAACATAGAATAACGTCTATACGTCGATAAGTCGTAAGTCTTAAGCGGTGACTTCGTCGATGCCGCCTTTCATGTAAAAAGACTGTTCGGGTTTGTCATCATGTTTGCCCTCCAGTATTTCTTCGAAGCCAGTTATGGTTTGTTCCAATGAAACGTATTTGCCCGGATTATTGGTGAATACTTCCGCGACGAAGAACGGCTGGGACAGGAATTTTTGAATGCGCCGGGCGCGCGCAACCAGGAGTTTGTCTTCTTCGGAAAGTTCATCCATGCCCAAAATTGCAATAATATCTTGCAAGTCTTTATATCGCTGGAGAACTTTTTGAACACCGCGGGCGACTTTATAATGGCGCTCGCCGACGATTTGCGGATCAAGGATTGTTGACGAAGAATCAAGCGGGTCAACAGCGGGATAAATACCAAGCTCGGTGAGTTGGCGGGTCAGCACAACGGTTGAATCCAAATGGCCAAAGGTTGTTGCGGGAGCCGGGTCGGTAAGGTCGTCAGCCGGCACGTAAACAGCTTGAACGGATGTGATGGAGCCCTTTGTGGTTGATGTTATTCGTTCTTGGAGGTTGCCCATTTCGGTCGCTAATGTTGGCTGATAACCCACGGCCGAAGGAATGCGGCCCAAAAGGGCGGATACTTCTGAACCGGCTTGGGTGAAGCGGAAGATATTATCGATAAAAAGTAAAACATCCTGATTTTCCTCGTCGCGGAAATGCTCGGCGATGGAAAGGCCGGTTAGAGCAACGCGGGCGCGAGCTCCGGGCGGTTCATTCATCTGACCAAAGACCAAAGCGGTTTTATCAATAACACCTGATTCATTCATTTCTTCCCAAAGAGCATTGCCTTCGCGGGTTCGTTCACCTACTCCGGCAAAAACCGAGTAGCCGCCGTGTTCGGTGGCGATGTTACGGATAAGCTCCATAACGATAACGGTTTTACCCACGCCGGCACCGCCAAAAAGACCGATTTTACCGCCTTTTAAGAACGGACAAATAAGATCAACGACTTTAATACCGGTTTCCAGAATTTCGGTTTTGGTGGATTGTTCGGCAAATGAAGGTGCCGGACGGTGAATCGGAGCTCGTTTTTCGGCTTTGACCGCCCCTTTTCCGTCGATGGCATTGCCGGATACATCAAACATTCTGCCTAAAGTGTGTTTACCGACCGGAACAGAAATCGGTGCGCCGGTGTCTGTAACTTCCATGCCTCTTTCCAAGCCGTCTGTACTGGACATGGCTATGGTGCGAACTTCTCCTTCACCAAGATGCTGTTCAACTTCAAGAGTTAATGTACCCTTTTCTTGTTCAATGGTGAGGGCATTGTATATTGCCGGGGGTTCTCCTTCGAAGGAAACATCTACAACCGGTCCGATTACTTGTATTATTTTTCCTTTCATATTTTTTAATATCGTCGATACGTCGTAAGTCGATACGTCAGACGCTAGACTTTAGTTAATTTTCTAATGCTGCTTTGCCGGCGGATATTTCGGAGATTTCCGCAGTGATGCCGGCTTGGCGGGCTTGGTTAAATGTAAGAGTTAAATTTTCAATCATTTCATTTGCTGAGTCCGTAGCGCTTCTCATGGCCATCATGCGGGCCGAATGCTCGGAGGCTGTTGATTCGAGCATGGCTTGATATAAACGAGTATCGATTAATCTTGGCAATATCTGATCCAGAACGTATCTCGGGGTTGGTTCAAATGTCACCTGATAATCCAAAAGATATTTTTCCGCATGTTGTCTATCGTATTCCATTCTTTGTTGAGGGGTTAGATCTTTCCTCGGATCGTAATCTTCTTCGTTATCAATATCATTAAATGCTTCGAGCTCGGCTTCGGGAATGACAGGCAATAGCTGAACTATGGTAGGAACTTGAGTTATTGTGGATTGAAAATCCGAATAACCCAAAAAAATTCTATCGGCTTTACCGTGTAAAAATTCATCGTAAACCAGTTTGCCCGCGCTTTTGGATCGTTCAAAACTTGGCGAGTTGGCAATGGAAGGGAAAGAGGCGACAATTTTAAGTCCTTGCCGGCGGATTGCCGCTTCGGCTTTTTTGCCCACGGTGACAACGTCAACGGCTTCTTCGCGGGTTTTAATGAATTCAATGCATTTTTTGGCCAATTGTGCGTTAAAAGCTCCGCAGAGTCCACGGTCTGAAGCAACAATAATCAAGATGCTCTTTTTTGCTTCGCGCCGGCCGTAAAGCAATGGATGTGATTTTTGATTGATAAGAGGGCGGATGTCGTCTACGATTCTTTTTATATTGGAACTATAATGACGGCTGTCTACTGTCATTTGTACAGCTTTGCGCATTTTGGCACCGGCAACCAATTCCATGGCTTTGGTGATTTTGCGTGTATTTTTTATGGATTTTATTCGGGCTTTAATGCTCCTGGTATTTCCGGCCATAATTATTTATTGATATAAGCTGTGTTCCAGTCTTCGATTGCCTTGGTTAAAGCTTTTTCAGTTTCTTCGTTGAGTTCTTTTTTGTCTTGCACGAGATTCAGAACATCTTCAGCTTCATCGTTGAGATAGTTGTGCAATCCTTCTTCCCATTCGGTGATTTTATCAATTTCAACTTGGTCGCACAAACCCCGCGTCACGGCAAAAAGCGATGCTATTTGATGCGCCAGAGACATTGGCGCGTATTGACCTTGCTTTAAGATCTCAACCGTTCTGCGGCCTCTTTCGATAAGCTTGCGGGTGCCCTCGTCCAAGTCGGTGGCGAATTGAGCAAACGCTTCAAGTTCCCTGAATTGCGCCAAATCAAGACGAACCGGGCCGGCAATCTTTTTCATGATTTTAAATTGAGCAGCTCCGCCGACGCGAGAAACAGACAAGCCGACGTTCAATGCCGGACGTATGCCTCTGTAAAAAAGGTCGCTTTCCAAAAAAATCTGACCGTCTGTGATGGAAATCACGTTTGTGGGAATGTATGCGGAAACATCACCGGCTTGGGTTTCGATAATTGGCAGAGCGGTTAATGAACCATTGCCGTGTTCTTTGCTTAAGCGGACGGCCCTTTCCAAAAGTCTGGAGTGAAGATAAAAAACATCACCCGGATAAGCTTCGCGGCCCGGAGGTCGGCGCAATAACAGCGAAACTTCACGGTAAGCCCAAGCGTGTTTGGAGAGATCGTCGTAAACAACCAGAGCGTCCTTGCCCTGATCCATGAAAAATTCGCCAATGGCACAACCGGCATACGGAGCGATGTATTGCAGTGAAGCCGGGTCTGAAGCCGTGGCTGATACAACGATGGTGTATTCCATGGCTCCCATTTCTTTGAGTTTGGCAACGATTTTGGCAACTTTGGATTCTTTTTGACCGATCGCAACATAAATGCAAGTGACATCTTTGCCTTTTTGATTGATGATTGTGTCGATGGCTATGGCAGTTTTGCCGGTTTGCCGGTCGCCGATGATGAGTTCGCGCTGGCCGCGGCCGATGGGAATCATGGAATCAACGGCTTTGATGCCGGTCATAAGCGGAGTGTCAACCGGATGACGGGTCATAACGCCGGGAGCGATTTTTTCGATCGGATATACTTTTTCTTCAGTATATTCGGGTTTGGCATCAAGCGGCTTGCCCAAGGGGTCAACAACACGGCCCAAGAGATCATTTCCTACCGGGATAGAAAGAATTTTGCCGGTGGATTTTACTGTTTGTCCGGTTTTGATGCCTTGATCTTCGCCAAGAATCATGGCGCCAACGCGGTCATGTTCCAGGTTTAGCGCAACTCCCATGGTTCCGTCTTCAAATTGAAGCATTTCCATGGATTTTGCATGCCGTAAGCCGCTAATGGATGCAATTTTATCACCTACTTCTCGAACAATACCGATTTCTTCGGTAGATGTTTTTGCCCTAAAGGACTTGATTTGCTCTGTGAGCTCTTGTGAGATTTTGGCCGCAGCCGTTACATTGGTTTTCATACTAAATGTTGTTGTAATTGTTCAAGTTTTGATTGTATGGTTGATCTGAAGCGCCACTCGCCGCAGATTATCTCCAGTCCGCCGATTATGCCGGGGTCGGTTTTATATTCAAGCTCAAGGTTATTTCCAAATTTTTTCTTTAAAGCATCCATTAATTTTTCTTTAAGACCATCATTCAATTCAATGGCGCTGATTACTTGGCAGATGTTATAAGAGGCTTGCTCCTGGGCTGATTTGATCAAAGCTTCCATTAAATCATTTAATTGATGGAGGGCGTTGTTTTTCAGCAATATCGCCAAAGTATTTTTCGCGTATTCGTGAATACCCTGCGTCGCCTTATCCAAAGCTTGCAGACGGTTTTCGAGATCTACAGAAGGATCGGATAATAAATCCTGAACAGCCGGGTTTTTGGAGACGGCCTCTTGTAAAATACTCATGTCAGAAAGATAACGTTTAACCAAATCCGCCTCTGCCGCTGCGGCGACTCCGGCATTGGCGATATCTTTAATTTTTCGTTGTTTTAATCCCATAATCAGGCTGTTTCGATATCACGGATTGCGTCTTGAACCAGTTTTTCTTGAGCTTCATTATCAAGATTGGCGATGATTTTTCCGGTTGCAGCTTTTATTAAAACAGCCAGATCTTGTTTTAAGGCAAGGTATGAAGCATTGCGTTCGCTTCGGATCTGTTCCTTGGCTTCATCAATATGATGCTCGATTTCTTCTTTAGCCATGCGCATTTTGTCCTCATTGATTTTGTCGGCTTTTTTCTTGGCTTCATCAATAATCTGCAACGCTTGCTTGCGGGCATCGCCCAGGGCTGCGTTTCTTTCGGATTCAATGCTTTGCAGCTGCTCTTCGGCTCGTTTGGCATCCTCCACGCCTTTGCGGATTTTTTTACGGCGAGCTTCCAGGGCGGCTGAAATGGGCTTCCACGCAAACGTGCGCAAGATTAAAAACAGAATCGTAAAATTGATAAGCTGGGCTATAAACAGCTTCCAATCGATTCCTAACTTTGTGAGCATTTCAGACATATGGTAGTGACAAGTGACAAGTGACAAGTGACAAGTGACAAGAGCAATGCCCTTGTTACTTGGTACTTATACTCGTTTAGACAAACTTAATAATCAAAGCCACGACTAAAGCGTAAATGGCGATAGCCTCGATAAAAGCTGCGCCGATAAGCATAGCTGTTTGCACCTTGGAAGCTGCTTCGGGATTGCGGCCGATGGATTCCATGGCTTTGGCGCCGACTTTAGAAATGCCCAGTGCCGGGAACATGCCTCCGACAGCGATTGCGAAGGCCATTGCAATTAAGCGTACCGACTCTAAGTTGCTTGTTACAGCTTCTGTGGCTGCGTGTGCTATTTCGTTTTCCATAAATTCATTAAATTAGCAATTAGCAATTATGAATTAGAAATTCTTACAGTTTCTACGCTACGACTGTGATTATTTTTTGTTTTATGTCGTCGTGATTGTAAGGAATTGAGAGGAAACGCAAAATTTGCGGTTCCATGGCAATTCCCTACTTGCCGTTTAATGGAACTACACCGCCGGGCTTGCCGCCGAATGTGGCCTTGGAGTAGTCCGCGCGAGGAGCATGCTCTTCTTCGTGTTCGTGGCCGGTTGTGGCCATATTCAAGAATACAATCGTGAGAGTTGAAAAAACCAGAGCCTGTACAAATCCCACAAACAATTCAAGAAATAAAAACGGCAAGGGAGCTAAAAAAGGAGCTAAAAAGCCCATGACGGCCAATAAAACTTCACCGGCGAAAATATTGCCGAATAAACGAAAGCTGAATGATAAAACTTTGGAAAATTCAGATATAAATTCAAGAATTCCCACAAAACTGCCAATGATGAAAGGCTTTTTCCATGGAGCCACAAAAAATTTGCCCCAGTATCCTTTCCAGCCTAAAAATCGGATACCCATTACTTGAACAGAGATCATCGCAAAGATGGCTACTACGAAAGTAAAGTTTAAATCAGCGGATAGCGATCTGATAAATGGGATCAAAGCTTTTTCGCCATGATGCAAGCCCCAGACGCCAACCGAACCCAATCCCGGGACGAGTTCCAATAAATTAGATAATAAAACCACAAAAAATATTGTGGCCACTATGGGAAAAAATCTTTGGGTTTTCTTTTCATCTCCGGTAATGGATTGGACGAAGTCGTAGAAAAATTCCACAAAGACTTCCATGATTTGGGCTATTCCGCGCGGTGGTTCGTCAATGTTGATTTTATACAAAGTGACCAAAACCAGAGTTATTATTACAAAGAAGATCACCAAAGCCATGAGGATTGTGTTTGTGATGGGAAATCCTGCTATTGTTGCGATTACTTCCGGGCTGATTGAGATGATCAACATACTTTCACGTCCCACGTCGAACGTCTTACGTCCCACGTCAGAGGTTATTTTTGGCTGACTTTGTTAATGATTTTTGTGGCTTTCATGCCTACTAGAATGGAAGAAGCGATTATAGACAGTAGAATGCCGATGAGTAAAAAAACCGGTGAACTTTCCAGATATCTATCCAGCATTCGTCCACCAAGGGCCAGCAAAACCAATGGAATGGCCATGGTATAGCCCATTTCCCAAGCAAATCCGAAGGCCTGCCAGACGGTTAAGCCGTTATCCACAGGCTTGTCTTTTTGCGATATTTTAGTGCTGGGATCTTGTGTCATGTTTAAAAGACGCCAAGATTTTACTTTCCTGCCTGAAAAATGTCAACCAGTATTTAAAATACGTTATCACGTTAACCAGTGGATCAGTTTATAACGAGAATATTCCGGTATACGGCTTAACTGGAATACAGGACAACGTGTAATTAAAAAACCGCGTTAGCGGCCAGATTTGACAATTTTAGGATCGAGTTGCAGGGTGCGGAATTGCCATTCCGCGGAAAGATGATTGGTGAAGATATCGCCCATGAGGGGCAGTATGAAAAGCGCGCAGAGTTCGGTGTTGAATTTAAATAAAAACGGACTAAATACGAAAGCCGCCATTGTCCAAAACATCTGCAACTGCAGTTTTTTCATTTCCAACCGCAACTCTTCCAATGTCTCGCTGTTATAAGCGTGATCATTAAGAAATGTATAGAATTTTTCAGCCGGCAAGAATACTCGTTTGAGATTTAATGCCGTCAGAGTGGCGATTACAGCAATGTAGCCAAGCAGAAATAGAGGAATATTAATGTCGTGATCGGGAAAGTATTTTTCGCTGTTAAACAGAATGTAGACACCGAAAAAGACCATGATGATTTGAGAAATTGAGATTAGCAGTCTTAAGAGTCTGTAAACCGTAATGATGTAAAGCCGAAAAAGAGATGCCAGCCACAAAATAGCCATGAGCACGATTTTGCTGAAGATGCGTGTTAACGCCACGTTCGCCTCCTTGTGAAGGAACTATGTAATGATGGCATTTTTTGGCTGAGTTGTCAATAGGAAAAGACGCTTGACTCTAGACCCAAGACTCAAGATGCAAGACTCGAGATACAAGATTAAAGACTCAAGATTCTGGTCACTGAAAACTGCAGTTGAAGCAGGTTTGGGCATTGTTGGTGGTAATGCCGCAGATTTCTGCGTACGATTTTGATCGCAGATCAGCAATGAATTGCGCAATATGGCGGACGTGAGCCGGTTCATTGCGTTCACCGCGAACAGGGACGGGCGCGAGCCAGGGGCAGTCGGTTTCTAAAAGAAGACGATTCAGCGGCATTTTTTTAACAATATTGGTCAAGATGTCCGGTTCGGCTGTGGTCTTGCGGGGCTTGAAAGTCACAATCCCTCCGATTCCCAGGTAGCAATTTAAATCCAAGAAAGCTTGTGCTTTTTGCCAAATATCAGAAAATCCGTGAATAACGATCTGCAGTTTTGGATATTTGCCGCGTAGATCACTGATGGCTTTTGCGATATCTTCACCGGCATCACGCTGATGGACAATGAGAGCTTTGTTGAGCCTGGAGGCGAGGTCGGCTTGTTGGTTGAAGACAGCAAGTTGGTCAGATTTGGCTTTAGCGATGTCTAGATCCGGAGTTTCGGAAAAGTAATGATAATCCAAGCCGCACTCCCCTATTGCGAGTACGCGAGGAGATGAGGTTGCGAGCTTTTCCAGCTCGGCGATGTTGAACGGTTCGTCTAATGCGCCTTTTTCATCTTCATCTTCAAAATCAGACGTCACATGATCCGGATGATAACCGACCGCCGCCCAAGTATCCGCATGCTTATCCGCGTAAGCAACTGCGGAGCGGCTGGTGTTCATGGCTGTGCCGATGGTGATGGTCTTTACATCAAACTCGGCCATGCGCGTATGGACTTGGTTGCGGTCTTCATCGTATTTACCAAAGTGGAGATGGGAATGAGTGTCGATTAGCATATTGTCAGAACCTTGATTAATCATGATTTTCGCTCATATTAACATGATTACTTTAGGAATAAAATTATTCAAATTAAAAATCGGCTCGAAATTATTTTATTCAAGTTAATCAGGGTTCAAGACAATTAAAGTAAAATCCAAAGCAATCCCATGAAAATGGTATAGACGAGTTTGGTGACCGGGGCTTGATCTATATAAGGAATTGCAAAAGGCAATAAATTGAAAGATTTTATGAGCCAGATTACGCCGCCCATGACCACAATGCCTTCGATGAGGCCGACAATTGCGCCGATAATGTGGTTGGCGGATTTCATGAACGGCAATTTGGCGAGGAAATGATAGGTTTTGTCCAGTGCTCCAAAAACCCAGCCCATTATGCGGTCTACTATCAAAAAGATGATTAGGAACATCAGGACTTTGGCCCAGCTCTCGGGCAATAACCAGCTTAAAAGCGGTGCTGCGGCCGCATACCAAGCCCTGGCGGCTACAAAGCCGATAATTGCTCCGACAATGCGTCCCAATGAGACAATAAAGCCGTCTTTGAGACCGAGGCCCACGAAGGCAAGGAGGATTAATAATAAGACTATATTAAAAAGCGCCATACGCTACTAAATAATAAATAAAAAATAACAAATAACAAAGTTGGAATCGAGCAAGCTCGATATTAATTTTATTATAACATATGGTAATAACTCCCTCTACCGAGCAAGCTCGATTTTCTCCCTCTTAATCCCACTTAGCTAAAGCTTCGCAGGACAGGTCCAAGAGGGAACTGTAATTAAAAAGACCTCCGAATCGGAGGTTAGAGTTGACCGCGAAGCAAGGAGTTCTCCAAATTATGGATTTCGTTTCGCCAACCGCCCTTTGTTTTCTGCAGACGTTCTAACAGATTCAGGGCGCGTGTATAAACATTGGGAAAATGATGGCCCAGTAGATTGCGTTTGATACTCGGCAGGATGTCCGACCATTGCACAATAAGACCTTTGGGCTCATCAGGCTCTGCGATCGAAGTTTTGGGATCGTTTTCGATTTTTGCCACGAATTTTTCCTCCCAATTGGATAAGGCGAAATCTACAAGGATGAAGCGGCCATTTTGCAGAGCCGGGGCATTGGGCAGACTCTCTTGCAATAAGTCGAGCGACATCATCAAATGTTTGAAATGTTCATTGCCGCATGAAAACGTGTTTAGCCCCCTAAGCTCGTCGGCAAATCTGTTTAAAGATATTACAAATCCAAAAAAATCGCCCGGCGGATCGGTTGGTTTCATGTTTGGTTCCTTTTTGGAAGAACTTTTGAAAGATTGGCAGGAATAACTGAAAAAGTCAAGACGTAGAATGTCTTTACCTCTCAGTGCAATAGTATATTTTGGCTTAAAGTTTTTTGTCCGGTTCTATTACTTGGTCTTGGTAAGGTTTTTGCGAGGATTTTTTAAATACAAATTTTCAATTTTTGATAAAATCCAGATGCCGCCAGCGAAAAGTGTTATTGCAGTTGCAGCGGTAATGAAAAACGGCAGAACCATAAATTGAGCAACGCAGGCCAGTTGTGCCATAAAATCTATTAAAAAATTTCCGGATTCTATAACTCCGTTTGGGCAGGTGTTATAAGGTTGAAACTGTTCAACTATAAGCCGGGGTATGATAATCCAAGTAATAATAAACCAAATAAATGCGGGTATAAAAATCGAAGCGCTTTGAAATTTGGTTCTTTTTCGATTCCAAAAATTTTGGTTCCAAACAACATCAAAATAATTTTTAATATTAGTTTTAACGGGCTTGTGATCTATTTCCGTTGTTATTTTTACTCGAATACCTTCGATCATCAACAGAATAAAAAATACGGCACCAAATTCAGCTTTGGGTTTCCATGCAAAAATAGCCGCCGCTATTACTGTTAAGATGTGCAGTATTTTACTAAAAATCATTTTTTTGTACGGCTATTCCCCTAGCCTGGGAAACAATATTTTTGGTTCGGGTAAATCCGAGCCGGGCTCAAGTCCGCCCCAGTTTTTGAGCATGGAATAATTTTTCTGGCTGCGCTCGGTTTTTGGGTCTTGGCCAAGCTGTTTAATGATCTCTGAAGCGATGTTAGGCATAACCGGTTCGATCATCCAGGCAACATTGCGGCAGAACTCCAAAATCGTATAAAGCACGAGGGCTGTTTTTTCCGGATTTTCTTTGATTAGTTTAAAAGGTTGCGTTTCCTCAACAAGGCGGTTAGCGAGCGTGAGAGAGGCATTTTCGCCGTTCCAGACGGCTTCCAGAGCCAAGTCGATGCGTGAAGCGGAATAATATTGTTCGACTTGTTGCCAGAGAGTCGTAACCGACTCAACTCCTTCCCAGGAGGAATCTGGAATCTGAAATCTGGAATCTGAATTTTTGATTACAGGCACTTTGTTGTCGAAATATTTGCGGGACATGTTGACTGCGCGGTTGACGAGATTGCCGAGGTTGTTGGCAAGGTCGGACTGGTAGCGTTCAGCTATGCGTGCGCGGTTAAAATCGCCATCATTACCAAAAGGAATCTCGCGGAAAAAGAAGTAACGAATAACATCAAAAGGAAATTGTTCAGCCAGCTCCAAAGGATCAATGACGTTGCCCAAAGATTTACTCATTTTTTGACCTTCAATGGTAAAAAAACCATGAGCGAAAATTTGTCCGGGTAATTTTGGAGTTCCATCTTCATTTCGTAACAGAGGATCATTTTTAGCGGCGCTCATTATCATTGCCGGCCAAAGAGCACAATGAAATTTGATTATATCTTTGCCGACCAGGTGGAGATTGGCAGGCCACCATTTTTGAAACAATTCATCATCCGCACCATAGCCGACTGCGGACATGTAATTTATCAGTGCATCAAACCAAACATAAATACGCTGGCCCTCGTCGCCGGGGACGGGTATGCCGCAGGATAGATTTTTGGCCTCCCGGGAGATGGAAAAATCCGCATAAGCGTTTTTAACGTAAGAGCGGACCTCATTTAATCGTTTTGGCGGTTGTATGAACTCCGGACGTTCATGGAAAAGTTTAAGCAGTTCATCTTTATAAGCAGAAGCTTTAAAAAAATAATTTTCTTCTTTAATCAGTTCAAGATTTTTAGTCGGATGCAGAGGGCAGCGGCCGTCATCATTAAGTTCGGAATCAGTTTTAAAATCCTCGCAGCCGACGCAGTAATGACGCTCATATGTATCTTTATAGATATCACCGGATTTTTCCACTGCGCGCCAAAAACGTTCCACGGCTTTATGATGTCGTTCTTCGGTAGTGCGTATGAAATCGTCAAAAGACAGTCCGAGTTCTTTCCAGGTATTTTCCCAGATTGCGGCCATACTATCCAAATACGTTTGGAGATCCCGACCGGCTTTTTCGGCAGCTTCTACGCTTTTTTGGCTGTTTTCATCGGTTCCGGTTAAAAAGAAGGTGTTGTCCCCTTTTAGACGATGTGTGCGCGCTAAAATATCGGCTGCGACGGTTGTGTAGGTTGAGCCGATGTGGGGTTTGTCGTTAACGTAATAAATTGGCGTGGTTACGTAGAATTTTTCATTCATAATGAATGTAGAATAGCTCAAATTGACGTCAGAAGTCAAAAATAATCCCTCACCCCAATCCCCTCTCCCGCATGCAAGAGAGGGGTGTATACGCAAGTTCGACTATTGACAAAAGTGGTGATTTTGTCTATACAAAGCGTAACGACCCATTGCCTTCGAATGCCTCAAGATCCTCAAAAAGGAGAAGAACATGAAAGAAAAATGGAATTGGCAAGAAGCGATTGATTTACAACCAAAAGGCTATGTGGAGCTGAATAATCGCAAAAGTGTCGTCAACGGTCCGCTGGAGAGTATCCAGCTTGGTCCGGACGATGATATGGTGCGAATCAAGCTCAAGTGGGCCGGTAAGGTTTCTTTGAGCGAACATGGCGTCCCTCGTGGTGATTGGGTGGCGGTTGCCGATGAAGAGCTGACACTGGAGTTTCCTAACTTGGCCATGCCATACGTGATTGAGGACGCACCAGCAAAAGGCCTCCGAATTCGTTTCGGCTACAGCATTATCTACGTCGAGCCCATCGAAGGCATCAGTCCTTCCATGCTGAAGGGGTTGAAGCTCGACTGATACCATCCAAATCCCTCTTCGTTTCCCCCTTTATTAAAAGGGGGTTTTAAGTCTCCCTCTTGGATTAAGAGGGAGGTTGGAGGGAGTTATTTCTTAGTGATCCATTTTTGGTCGATGGCCTTTTCCAAGTCGATGCCCATTACTTGCGCGGTAATCATGGCCATGCCGACTACGTCGGCCAGTTCTTTGGAAACTTCGGCTTTGGAAACCTTTTTATCAACGTATTTTTCGGGCCGGCATTTGCGGCGGTGGATTAAAACGGCTTGAGCAAACTCCCCCACTTCTTCCATGAGTTTTAATAAAGCAAAATCTTCATCTATTTTGACCTTGTATTTTTTTTTGTACTTTTTAGCGTTGTTGATTACGCCTTTTTGGATGTCTTTGAATTGCATAACTTTTATCGCTAGCGCGATGTACGTGATCCTGTTCAACCGTAATCCAGTTCATAACGAGATAAACTCGGGATTACAGGTTAACGGGATTACTGATTAACGGATTAAAATATTATAATAAAATCTAATGTAAAGAATAAGAATTTGTTTTTGATTATTTGATAGTTTTTTATGTTGGCGGATTTTAGCAGACGGCGGATATCGCGGATGGAGAGCAGGTTCATGTAATCATCGGCAGCCCAGGCTTTGCCGATTAGCTTCAGATAACGGTCGAAAATCTTTTTCGGCAATAAAAAATGCAAAAAAGGAGTTCTGGTGTGAACTTCGACGGGAAAATATTTATTGGGAGTTGTTAAAAAAGATTTTTTGGCCACGCGTTTTATTTCTTTTAAAAAGAGGATTTGCGCTTGTTCATCACCCACATGTTCCAAGACAGCATTGGACCAGCAAGTTTCGAATTTTTTATCTTGAAAAGGAAACTTGCCGCCTTTATAAGTTATAACTTTGACTTTTGGGTAGCGTTTTTTGAATTTATCAGCCGGAGCAAAACCAAGCGCCGTAATTTTTTCCAAATAAGGATAATGTTTTTCCAGATAATTTTCCGATTCCAGATATTCTTCGTTGTTAAAGCCGACATCCAAGATGGATGAGTTTTTATTGAATTTAAAAAGATTTTGGAAAATATTCCATTTGCGGTCGCGGTTGAATTTGGAAATCGAAAAGGCTAAGGACATAACTAATAGTACTAAGTACTAAGTGCGGAGTTTGGGGTGGTAATAGAGGGAATAGAAAAAGGCGGAGATGAAACCGCCGAGAAGGCCAAGGATCATGTCGAACATGGTATCAGGGATGCTGCTTTGCAATTCAGTATGTAAAAATAAATCAAACATGAATTCCGAGATTTCCCAGAGCATTGCAATTAATGCCACGCCCATAACAATAAATAGAATCCTGACAAGAAGTGAATGAATTTGAATTAAAAATCTTTTTTCGGCCTGAATGACAAGATAGGCTGCACTGATACCGATCAGCAAGCCACCGGCAAAGTGCATGGGAATATCAAACCAATGAAAAACAGCGTAAAAGCCCAAATGGATGGCAATGATATGAAAAACAAAAAGTAAAACAGGAGCAATTAATGCCTTGAAAAAAACAATTAGATGGGGATCTTGCAGTACACGTCCGCGGACTTTTTTGACAAGCATAATTTATTATCTACTATCTAGTATCAAATATCTACTATCTATAATTTAACATCTGGTATCTAGCAACTGGCAACTCACTTCTAGTACTCCGGTATTCCGGTTAAGCTGTTTGTCACGAGTTAGCACTGCAGTACGGGCCAATGGGAGTACGTGTTAACGCACAAAGCGGCTGACGTTATTATAACATAAAAAAACCATCCGAGCGGATGGTTAAGAAGCTTTGAAAGTAGCTCGATAGAGTGTTCGTCCGCGGCGAGCTCCGATGCAGATTGTGCGGGCGGCTAAATTGCATTCTTGACCGATGATTTCATCGAAACCCGGAGTTTCGATTTCATTGTAAACGGCAACTTGTTCCCGGTCGTTTATTTCCGCTCCGTAGAACGGTCGGTTTAAGAAGTGGCCCAACCAAAGAATTTTTTTGTAAGATTTCAGATGACGTCCGTCGCAAACCGCGAAAGCATTTGTATTGATTTTTGCGTCGTGCAGAGTTTTGCCATCCATGGTTAGGAAGTGGAAAATTCTATCGTAAGATCGGCGTGAACGATTATCTTGGTAGACATGCCAAGTTTGCTGAAATTTAAAGGTGAAAACGGGTTCTTTGCCGATATTCGCCAGATGCTGCACAAAAGAACTGCACTGCCTTTCCACGTGGCCGTAAACAGCAAAAAATAATCGGTTGATTTGATAAGAGTAAAGAGGTTTGCCGCGTTTGTTTTGGAGATGCCAGACGCCTGTATAGGGTCCGCGTTTATCGTTTTCGCAATAAACATAAGTTCCGTCCCCTTGGTCGCGGGCGGCGTAGCGCATAATTCCTTCGGCGGTGGTAAAACAAGTAATATCGTCGTGGACGCGGACTATCTTGCCGTCAAGTATTACCGCTTGTTTTTGATTGTCGATGTTGGCCGTATAACAGGTCTTGCCAAAAATATGATTCAGGTTGCCGACTTGCGGAAAGCATGATTTTTCATCCTCTCCAAGAATTACGACCGTACCGTTGCCGTTAAGATTGAGTCCGGTATAGTAAGGTTCTCCGTTCAAGCTGGTTATGTTGCCGATGCTTTTGAGCAACGGACCGTCGCCCAGGCCATGCCAGCGCAGAAAAAAGGTGCCGGATGATGTTTGCACGCTGTAAAGCGGCCGGCCGCCGGCCTGAGTCAGCTTGCCGATGCGCGGGTGTTCTTCGCCGAGATTTCCTTTGTAGCACAAGCGATCCACGCCATCATGCGTATCGTGAGCAATGAAAGCAAAGTCACCGTCCAGCAGTAAATAACCTCTGGCACGAATATGCTTGGGAATTTGATATACCTCTTGGACTTGCCATTTGTTAAGGTCCATGACTCCTCCTTAAAATCCAGTTTTTCAGATTTTAGCGAATTTTGTCAATATAAAAACCATCCTTGCAGGGATGCGTCATAAAGTCCTAACAAACTTAGGCATGCGTCATAAAGTCATAACGTCATAACACAGTTGATTGGTTTACCCCCCCGTTATGACGTTAAGACGTTCAAGGTTACGACTTTTTGTAAAGACGTTTTCCGTTAAGACTAAGTTAAAGCTTGAATTTTTATTCAAAAAGATTAAAAATCGCGCCGAATCCGCCAAAAAGTATGGCGAAAAATAGAATTATGCCCCAAAGAACTGCTTGGATTATGCAACTGGCGATGAAGTTATAACCCAGCACGCCGAAAGCCCGCTTCATGAATGAATCGGAATTCATCCAGCCTTTATAAGCATGTTTGTCGGCTTTGCTGTAATCGACAGTGGAGTCGATGGGTTTTGTTTCGTTTTCCATATAAGTAGGCCTTGAGCTGTAAGCCCAAAGCTGAATTTATATTAGAGTATTAGTTCAGGAGATTATAGCATAAATATATTGACAGTATAGCGGAATGCTGATAATAACAGCCAAGAGGAGGTTCAAATGACAACGGCGGTTGAAGTTAGAGCTCTTTTACACGAGGTTGAAAAAGGTCTGATGACTTATGGCGCCAATCAGGGATGGCGTGATCGATATCAGGCGTTGCTTGATGAATTTTTTGAGATCATGAAAAAAGAAGTAAAAAGTCAGAGTCCATTCGGAAGCTGGTTTAAGGGCGGTTCGACTTTACTGGAAATCACTTGTGATGAATATGAGCTTTTACCCGAGTCGGAAAAAGCTTTTCAAGCACTCAAGCAGTTTGTAGAGGAAAACCGCACTCAACACAAAAACCCGTTGATTTAAAGCAGGAAAACCTGGAAATGGTAAAATTGTTCGTTGGTGATGTTGATGAAGACAAAGGCTTGATTTTATCCCTTCGACTTCGCTCCCCTCCCCTAGATTACACTCAGGGTCATTAACAGGGTCTTCGAGATTAACAGGACACGTCGTTCGCGAACGACGTGTCAGGATTATTTTTCTATTGCTAAAATTATTTTATTCGATTAATATATTGGAAACCGAATGTCTGATGGCCGTAGGACGTTCTAGCGTTAAATCGCGAGGCTTTCGGCTGCCGCCGGTTTTGCGGGGACCAAGTAGCGTAAGCGAAAAGTCTTGAACACTTTCCCGCATTGGCCCGCCACACACTTGGGCTACCGGCGGTTTTTTATTAAGCTGATAAAAGATTGAGCCGTAAAGCGTTTAAGCTTTTAAATAAACTTGAGCACGTCCGGAATGTTGGCATATTAATCTCTATATTTCTTGGGCGCGACGATGATGACCGATTCACCTTTTACACTGGAATTTTTGATGTCGATCAAGACTTTTTCGGCTGTCCCGCGGTAAATGGTTTCGTGGATTTTGGTCATTTCGCGAGCTACACAAACCGGTCGTACTTCGTTCATCGTACCTTGTACAATTTCAAAAAGACTTTCAAGTGTTTTAAGCAGACGGTGGGTGGATTCGAAGAAGACGGAGGCTTCATCGCGTTCCATGACATCTTTGAAAAAGGTTTGACGGCTTTTTTTGGCAGGTGCAAAGCCAAGATAAACGAATTGCTCCATGGGAAAGCCGCAGACAGAAATCGCGGCCGTAAGCGCAGACGGACCGGGAATGGGGCTGACCATCAGATTTTCTTGCAAAGCCGCGGCGACCAATTTGCCTCCGGGATCGTTGACGCCCGGTGTTCCGGCATCGCTGACATAAGCAATGTTTTTATCAGCTCGCAGATCTTTAATGATGGATTTTATCTTGGCGTCATTGGAATGATGATGCAGAGATTGGACGGGCTTTTTGATTTCATAAAAGTCCAATAGCTTCCTGGTTACGCGTGTGTCTTCGCAGACGATCAAATCCGCAGATTTGAGCGTATCCAATCCCCTGTTTGATATATCGGATAAATTGCCAATAGGCGTGGCGACGATGTGTAACATATTTAAATAACCAGTCTTAACGTCGAACGTCATAACGTCATCACATAATAGTCTTAACGTCGAACGTCATAACGTTATAACGGGGGTCAACCAATCAACTACGTTATGACGTTAGGACGTTATGATGCATCCCTGGGATTGTTAAGACGTAAGGACATTATGACATTTTACTAACCTATTTTAGCGCAGTTTATTGGTTTTTGGTAGATGTGGTAAAATAATCACGCGGATCAGTGTTCCAGTTGAACCGTATTCCGTAAAACTGATTAACAGGGACACGTGTTAACGTACTATATGAAGATTTTTAAGTTGCTAAGTCCCATATCGTTCGTAATATTAGTTATTGCGCTTTTTATGATGTTTGGAGGCGGCTGTTCGCCGCAGACGCTAGACTCAAGACTCGGGACTCAAGACTCGGGACTCAAGACGCAAGAAACTGAAAAAGTTACAAATACCATACCAAGGCTGGATATATTGGAACCCGGTCTATCTGTGATGACAGACAAAGATATGGTTAATATTGTCGGTGAAACGGATCAGGATGTGGTTTATGTGCTCAACAACGCTTTTCCTGTCGCGGAAGGCCGTTTTGAAGTTCAAATTGGCGTTCAGGCTGATGAATTTACTGTTCCGGTATCGGTAAGCAATGGAATGACAACGACTACAATACAAATTCATGTAATGAAAAAGAAATAAACGATATGAGAAATAAATACTACTATTTGATTTTACTGCCAATGATTGCATTTATTGCGGTTGTTGCGGTGGGTTTTTGGTATACAAATTCGCAAAAGCAGAAAACGGTTGCGGATGATTTGGTGAATGCCAACGGCGAACGGCCGTATTTGTATCCGGATCAAGAAATCGATATCAACTCCGACGAATATAAAAAATCCCTGCTTATGAAAGCGATAAATAATTTATTCGACGCAAAAAGCTTTAAAGCGGAAATCCAGCAAGAAACGTCCGGAGGCATTATTACAAGCAAAGTTGATTATGTTTCGCCTTTAAGGCTGCGCGCAGTGGTCAGCATGGGAAAGGAATCTCCGATTGAATTGATTGCCGTTGGAGAAACGATATATGTAAAATCCGGAAATGAGGACTGGAAAATGACAAATGACGCGAGTTTGAAGAATTTCGCAAGAACTTTTTTCGCTTCCATGATCATCGAGAGCGCGGGCTTGGGATCGCTTGGCATAGCCGATGACGCGTTAATGGATTTTTCATATGACAACGGCAGGGAGTGTACAGAAGTTTCAACCAAATACAGCAACGAAGGAAATTTGATGGACATAAGTATTTGCGTGACGGATGAAGCGTTTATCAAAACCATTGTAAAACACGATTCGGAAGGAGAAACAAAAACGGAGTACTACGAATATAATACTCTGATGACAATTGAGCGGCCGATGCTGCCTTTGCTGGATCCGACTGTAAGGCTGAAATAATTAATCAATTTTTTCAATAACTTCGACTGTTGTTTCCGTTACACTGGCAATAACTTGCATATCAGGTTCATTTTTGGATCTGTTTTTATAAGCCAAAAATAAAAAGATTATCGCCAATGCCGAACTCAAAATCATAAGAAGAGCGGTGCCGTTTTTAAAGGCAAGCGCGAAAAAAAGAATTTGATACAAACCAAGCGCCAAAGCCGTAAATTTTATGGAGGAATTTTTATAATTTTGCCAGATGCGCGAAGCCAGGATAGCGGTAAATGCCGAAATGAAACCTGTGACGAACCAGCCGAGAATGCCGGAAACGGGCACGCCAAGGACTGGTCCGGTTTGCGCCCAGGAAATTGCTATTGTTTTCGCCGCCAAAGGTTCTATGATCAGAGCCAGTATCATTGTAACGATTGCCGCATCAAAAGACCATGAGAAAAGTGTTTTGGGATCGTTGCTGACTTTTTTGGGATGAACCAACATAATCGCCGAGCTGACGAAGAATGTCCAGAATACGGGAATGGGCCAGGCGACTTTAAGAAATTTATAACCCAAAATATCCTGATGAAACGCAAATCCGAACGGCCAGCCTTTATAGCCGTTTAAAATAAATGCACCGGAGATTACCAAAAAAACACTTAGTATGGTTATTGTAGATTTAGGCAGGCCGTACATTTTGCCGCCAATAACCCAGATTAGCAAGACAGACAATAAACTGCTTAAACCAAAGCCCCAAAAACTGGTGACGTCGAATCCTTTAAAGAGGATGCTTATTGTGCCCCAAAGAATAAATACTAAAAATGCGGTTAAAGTAACGCGTAATAGACGCTGATATCGGTTATTTTGCATATGGCGAATATTATACTAACTGAGCTTTAAATCTACAATATACACAATAAGCAGTATTGCCCGATTTAACAAAATATGATAGAAATATTAGCACTCGATATCTAAGAGTGCTAAATATATGATTCCACAAAATTTTACTACAAAAAGCCAAGAAGCGCTGGCTTTAGCGCATCAGATGGCTCTGGAAAACGGACAGCAAGCCCTGGAGCCGATACATTTGGCTTTAGCGCTTTTAGGACAAGAAGGCAGTGTTGTGCCGTCAATAATCAAAAAATTACAAGTTGATCAGTCCATGCTTATGGGCGATATGGAGCAATTGCTTGCTCGCCTGCCTAAAGTTTCCACATCGCTTAATAACAGCAGTGTTGGACAAATATATTTTGGTCAGGATACAGCGAGGGTTTTGTTGCAAGCTGAAAAAGCGGCGCGTTATTTTAAAGATGAATTCATTTCCACGGAACATTTGTTGCTGGCTTTGACAGAACATCCTTCCGAAGTTTCAGCTTTACTGAATCAGCACGGTGTAACCACGGACTCGATTCTGAAAGCTCTTAAGGATGTTAGAGGCAGTGCGACTGTTGATTCTCCGGAACCAGAGGGTAAATATCAGGCTTTGGAAAAATATTCACGCAACCTCACGTCTTTGGCACAGCAGGAAAAACTGGATCCGGTAATCGGCCGCGACGAAGAGATCAGACGCGTAATGCAAGTTTTGTCGCGAAGGACAAAAAACAATCCGGTGTTAATCGGAGAAGCCGGCGTTGGCAAGACTGCCATTGTGGAGGGCTTGGCGCAAAGGATCGTGGCAGGAGACGTGCCGGAAACATTAAAGAACAAAGAATTGGTTTCTTTGGATTTGGGCTCTTTGGTCGCCGGCACAAAATTTCGCGGAGAGTTTGAGGAAAGATTAAAAGCATTAATCAAAGAAGTGCAAGACAGTTCAGGCAAGGTTATTTTATTTATCGACGAACTTCATACTCTTGTCGGAGCGGGCGCGACGGGCGAGGGCGGAGCCATGGATGCGTCAAATTTATTAAAACCGGCTTTGGCGCGCGGCGAGCTTAGGGCGATCGGAGCCACGACAATTAAAGAATACAGAAAATATATCGAAAAAGATGCGGCTTTGGAACGCAGGTTCCAGCCCATTATGGTCGAGGAACCTTCGGAAGATGATGCGCTGACCATTTTAAGAGGCATAAAAGATAAATACGAACTGCATCACGGCGTCAGAATCACGGACGGAGCTTTGATTTCGGCTGTTAAATTGTCTTCACGATACATTTCCGATCGGTTTTTGCCGGATAAAGCGGTTGATTTGATTGATGAAGCGGCATCGGCTTTGTGCATGCAAATCGGTTCCATGCCTGAAGAATTGGATCAACTGAAACGCGAAATAATCCGATTGGAAATCGAAAAAAGATCTTTGGTTAAAGAAGACGACAAGGATTCCAAGGAAAGACTGAAGGAGTGTGAAAAAGAAATGGCCGAAGTTAAAGAAAAAGCACATGAATTGGAGTTATCCTGGACTGCGGAAAAAGAAGTTTTAAACAATATTCAGGAAGTAAAAAAGAGCATCGATGAGTTAAAGAATAAGGCGGATATCGCGGAACGCAAGGGCGATTTGGAAGTTGTTTCGGAAATCCGTTACGGCTCATTGCCGCAAAAAGAAGCGGATCTGGCAAAACTTGAAGTTAAGTTAAAAAAGATGCAAGGCAAGCGGGGTTTGTTAAGGGATGCTGTGACCGAAGAAGATATTGCCAAGGTTGTGAACCGCTGGACGCACATACCTGTTGCCAGAATGCTTGAGACTGAAGCTGAAAAGCTGGCTAAATTGGAGGACGAATTGCATAAAAGAGTAATCGGCCAAGATGAAGCCGTATCAGCAGTCAGTAATGCCATCCGCAGATCGCGGGCCGGCTTGGCGGAGCCCAAACGGCCGATTGGTTCGTTCTTATTTTTGGGGCCGACAGGTGTTGGTAAAACAGAACTCGCCAAAGCCTTGGCAGAAACTTTATTTGACAGCGAGGATGCCATTATCCGCTTGGATATGAGTGAATACAGTGAAAAACACACAATTTCACGCATGATCGGTTCGCCGCCGGGTTATGTTGGCTATGACGAAGGCGGACAGCTTACGGACCGCGTGCGCAGACAGCCTTATTCAGTCATTCTTTTGGATGAAGTGGAGAAGGCGCATCCGGAAGTGTTTAATACCCTGCTTCAAGTACTTGATGACGGACGTTTAACCGACGGCAAAGGCAGGACGGTAAGTTTTAAAAATACGGTCATAATCATGACATCCAATTTGGGATCGGATGTAATTTTGCATGAGGGTGCCAATGGCGGGGTTGTAGGTTTTTCCGCTGAAGATGATAAGAGCGACGACGCGACGACTAAACAGCGGATTTTGGAATTGCTGAAGGAGTCATTCAGACCGGAATTTTTAAACAGGATTGATGCGAGTATTGTGTTTAAAGCTCTGACAAAAGATGATTTGAGAAAGATAGTTGATCTGCAGATAGCAGAAGTTGCAAATCGCTTAGCCGAAAAGAAGATTGAAGTTAAATTTACGGATAAAGCCAAGAAATTTTTGGCGGAACAAGGCTATGACCCGGTATACGGCGCAAGACCGTTAAAACGCAAAATCCAGGATTTGATTCTTGATGAGCTGTCGCTTAAAGTGATAGAAGGAAATATTAAAGAAGATTCAAAAGTCATTATTGATGAAAAGACCGGGAAAATAACAATAAATATCAGTTAAAAGACGTTAGTTGAAAGCTGTATAAAAATCAGCCCCCAGATGCAGGGCTGATTTTATCTAACAAATCACAATTAACAAATAATAAAGAAGAAAAGAGGAAAAAATTTATTATTTGGATTTTTTAATTGTTTTGGCGGTTGCTTTGTATTCTTTTTCCACTTCCTTCCATTTGCTCAATAAATAGTCGCGGACTTCGGGGACTTCGGTAGCGGCAATATCTTTGGTCTTGGCATAATACGCCATAACTTTTTTAACAGCCGCTTCGTAATTTTTTTGTGTAAGCTGTTTTTGCTTATTCAGTTCGATGACAAGTTTTTTTTGCATGGCGAGCGCTTTTTTCTCCGCATCATGCAGCATTTTTTTGCCTTTGGGAGTTTTTAAATAATAAGCAGTGCCGACCGCGAGAGCGGCGCCGGCGACCAAGCCTGCGGCTAGCAAGCCCTTGCCATGAGAGGCGGATTTTTTTGGCGCAGCCTTTTTCTTGGCAGGCGACTTCTTTACAGATGGCATATAAACTTAAATAACAATTAATAAATAAGATATAAGAAATATTGTATCAAATAAACTTGCTATTTATTATATCATGGGTGTTATTTTGTTGAAAGGATTTGTTTAACATTACTCTTGCTGGCTTCTACGCCGGGCTGATCGAAAGGATTGATGCAATATAAAAAGCCGGCCATAGCGGTGGCGATCTCATAAAACATGAATAACGCGCCCAATGATTCTTCAGATACTTTATCGATCTCTAAAGTGCCTACAGGCCTCTCTTGCTCGAGCAATGCTGCTGCCGTTGCTTTTTGCGCGGCATGGATCAAATCCGCGAATGAGTGATTTTTTGCGTATTTCAGATCATCAAATTTTGCGATTGACTTAGGTATCCGCAGTTTGGATGCGAAATTTTTTACATTCAGGAATGTATAGACTTTATCATCCGGACCGTCTTGATAGAGCTGGAGCTGTGAGTGCTGATCTGCGGGACCGATGGCCGCAACCGGAGTCGGCCCGCCGTGAGCTTTGAGCTTGCCGAGTGATTCGGCCCAGATTTGCCGGTACCACATGGCGAATTCCCGCAAGGCTTCGCTATAACAAAACAAAACGTGAATCGGCCGGCCATTGCGGCCATGCGCCACATGCCAAGCGGCGAAGCGATCAATATCGTGCGAAGTGCCAAAAGCATCGAACCAGTCATCACGGATTTTGGCGGCTGATTTCAGCAAAGCATCAATTTTAATATTGGCCATGGCCATCGGAAATAAACCGACAGATGTCAGGACTGAAAATCTACCGCCTATGTTTTGCGGGACAGATAAGGTTGCATAGCCGTTTTGAACCGCAAAATCGCGTAATTCGCCGCTTTCAGGATCGGTTGTGCAGATTATGGCTTTAGCCGCTTTTTTAGCTCCCACGGCCTTTTCCAGCCGTTCTTTCGCTTCCAAAAAAACGCTCATGCATTCCAAAGTTCCGCCGGACTTGCTGATTACGTTGATACAGGTTTGCTTCCAGGGAATTGTATCAAAAACTTTGGAAATAGCATCAGGGTCGGTGGTATTGCCGGTAAACCAAATTTTTGAGCCAACGTATTTATCCGCCAGTGCATGAATTGCTGCGCGAGTGCCGAGATCGGAACCGCCAATGCCGATAACCAAGCAATTTTTATATTTTTTAAACACTTTGACTTGCGCCTTGATTAAATCAATGTGATCTTTATCATCAACAACAGAAAGCCAGCCCTGCTCCCCTCTTTTATGCAGTTGGATCAGGTTTTGACGAGCATCAAAAATTTCATGAGGGTTGATTCTTTGCGTGGCAAAAAGATTGCCTCGCAGGTTGGAATCATCAAAGATTAGCGGAGGTTTCATATAAGTCGATAAGTCTATATGTCTATACGTCGATACGTCTATATGTCGATACGTCGAGACGTCTATATGTCGATAAGTTTAAATTCGCTAAAACGTGGAACGTGAAACGACGGACGATACGCGATACACGATGCGCGTAGGCGGTTATTCATAATCGGATTCATGTTCAAGGTCTTTAATTTGCGCATAGCCGGAAATAACGGGACTGTAGGTTTCGCAGGAGTCGCCTTTGGCGATGCAGACACGCACGAAAAATTCTTTATCAGGATTGAGATCGACCCAGGTAAAGCCGAATGAGTCGGGATTGTCCAGTTTATGATACCATTTTGTCGGATAAGAGATGTTTTCATCTCCGCCAAGCATAACGATGTAGCCTTCCGGAGCTTCAAGATCGTGAGTATCCCATGACATGGCCAGATCGCCTTTCTCGGTGCCGGCTTTAACGGCAATATCAATACTGCCGGTTAGTTTCTTTTTTTCATTGCGATCGATGCCATCCGTATCAACATCATTATTACCCGGATCCATCATCGCATCATCATCGGACTTTTCAGTATTACCGCTGATAATATCAACCTCCATGTTGACTGATGTTGCGGTTTGTTTTAATTCATCAGGATCCAGCAGGTCTTTTTTCATCATCTCCATGGTGGTTGTGCTGATTTCTTCGACGATGATATCCGGCGCTTGGCAATCTCCATTGTATAAAGACCATGCTTCGCAGGTAACTCCGTTGGGCAGTTTGCAATAACCCTCGGCCACACCGGCTAATGATTTTTCCAAAGCATAGCTGCCGCCGCGCTCCAAGCAATACATGGCCGCCGGATTATTCATGACTGTGTCATTCGCCAAATCTTCATTGCCATCAATGGATTCGTCCCGGGGCTGTTCTTCGGTCATTTCCACGGCGATATCTTGCGATTCTTGGCCGCCAAACCAACTGCAGCCGGCTCCAAGGTAGATTAAAAAAGCGAATATTATAAAAAATGGTAGAAATTTTTTCATACGCACATATCGTACCACGTACATCGTACAACGTACAACGAATTTCGCGCTTGAAAGACTCCAGATGCTAGATTCAAGGCTCTAGATACCGGGCTCGAGACGCAACGCACGTAGTCCGGCAACCCCGTTAACCAGCCCCGCCGCATTAATTTAAATTTTCTGAAGGCGGGTTCTGTCCGAGGCGGGATGATCCAGAGATAACTCGTGACAAACGGCCTAACCGGAATACGGATAAACGTCATGATATCCAGAGGCTGATCGGGCAGTGGTCGGATCCCATGACCTTATGATGGATGTCTGCGCCTTTTAGACTCTTTTCAAGATTTTTGCTGGCAAAAAAATAATCGATACGCCAGCCGACGTTGCGCTCGCGAGCACGGGTTTTCATGTCCCAATACGTATATTTGTCCGGAGATTTATGAAAATGACGAAAAGTATCAATAAAACCCTCATAGACGACCCGGTCGATCCAGGCGCGTTCTTCGGGCAAGAATCCCGTGTTTTTTTCATTAGCCTTGGGACGGGCGAGGTCGATTTCTTTGTGGGCGGTATTAACGTCACCGCAGAAAATGATTTTTTTACCGCTTTTAGTCAGACCGGCAACCATCTCTAAAAATGCGGAGTAAAAATCCATTTTATATTTAAGACGATGAGGACCTTGGCCGCCGTTTGGGAAATAGACATTAAAGAGGATAAAATCACCAAAATCTGCGCCGATTAAACGCCCCTCTTTGTTTAGAATGTCAGCTTTATAATCCAAAATCCATTTTTTAGGTTCTTGTTTGCTGAAAATAGCAACACCGCTATAACCTTTTTTTTCGGTCGAGCAGTTCCAGCAAACCGAATAACCATCAGGATGTTCAATGTGATGCGGAAGCTGATCCGGTGAAGATATTTTTGTTTCTTGCAGGCAGATGACGTCTCCTGTGGATTTTTTCATCCAATCTTCAAAACCTTTTTTGAGATTGGCGCGCAAACCGTTGACGTTCCAAGAATACAACTTCATATTTAAGTATTCTAAACTGACAACTGACAACTATCAACTGACAAGAGCGAATTATTCGAACCACGAATTTCGAACCTCGAACCACGATTTTTGACGTATAGACTTCCGACGCACCGACGTTCATTCTTCATTCTTTCATTTTTCATAGCAATCCTGAAAAATCTTGAAAATCAAGAAAATTTCGGTAAAAAAAAGAGCGCCGTTGGCACGACGCGAGAGAAAAAGAGGGATTTGAGATGAGCTTGCCCGGCAGTTAGTTCGTCGCTTGTTAGGGCGGCCGCTTTCGCTGTCTGACAAGTGCGGGGTCTACCGCGCGCATTTCATTGCAAGTGATGCGGTCTTGCAATGCTCATCCCCAACAAAGAGCTTTTTTGCTCCGGAGCCCGACTTTCATCGGCATGACTACGGCTTTCGCCTTGCCAAGTGCGCGCGGGGTTAACCGCAGCACCGCTCATCACCGTGCCAATAAGGCCGGCGATTTGGGATTTGGTTGGTTTCCGGCGGGCTGTAACTAGTCACGCATGTTGACGTTGGACGCAACTTGCGCAATTTTGTCACACTCACGGTAGGGTTGACCGAGATTTGCCTGCTTTCTTCCGTCACCTTATCTTATCAGAACATCATCTCTTTTTAGACCCAATACACACTTTGATTTGGCTTTCGTGGTTGCTGGTTTTCGCATGAATGCTTTCACCGCACCGCTACTTTGCCTCATCAGTTCACTGAATCCGCGACATTGAAGTGTTTGAAGGGGCTTTGGCCTGTGCAGGACGACCCGATTTTTGGATTTCTCCGCATTTCGTGCCGCTGTCGACAGCTTTAGCTCCTCTACCCCATCGCTAAGATTCAGCTATGAGCTTTTTGCCTGATTAGGTTTGCAGACCTTGTTGATTGGGTTTCCCCGCTCTTCTTAGTCAGCTTTCCCGCTTTACGTACCGGCCACTTTTCGTTCTCTTGCGAGCCCGATTCATGGATTTCTCCCGATCTTGCGACCGTTTGACTCACGGCAGTATCGCTTTTTGGCTTATAGCTCTGTGTTTATCCGCTCCTAACCGACTTTTGGACTTTGGAACTCCAGTTGGATTACCGAAGTTTCGTAAAGCTTGGCTTGGTTTTTGCCCGCATTGTTGGTGCGGGGTTTTACCGTTTTGCCTTGCCCTACGGCATCTGTCCTGGAATCGGTTGGACACCGAAAGTTAAATGAACGTGATGCGTATAATACACCCTATAAAAAGTTCGTCAAGTGAAAATTGTGGATAACTATCTACGTATTCCGGTATATCCGTTAAACCGTTATCACGAGATGTCCTCTGGCGTACTGGCTAGCGGGAGCACGGGTCAACTTGACGCAAGTCTGGTTAAAAAGAACCGCCAGATTAGCGGTTAGAAGTTTATTGTGCCTTGGGGGTGCATGATGAGAAAATCGTTTGCCTCGTGGGTACAGCCATCAACCGCACGGAAAGTGGCAGTAATGGATTTTTTACCGGGAGGGTCGGCCGCATCTTCAATGATGCTTAAATAAGGTACCGTGAGATTATCCTTTTTTTGCAGATCGACAAAGATTCTTTTAATAGAACGGGTCAGGAGATCATCGGATCCGTTTAACTGCCAGTAAACAAATTGCCAGCCGGGCGGGACGACCTTGGACTCCCACCACTCTTTGACGGTTTGACAAGGCGGGCAGACTTCGGTTCCGATCAAAGCGACGTTTTTATCGCTACGTTTAAGAGTATGCCAGAAGTCATCTCCGTTAGACACATCAATCCAATGCACAAGGTTCGGCTCTGCCTCGCTTTGATTGATCCGGGCTTGTTTTGGGGGCGGAAGATCGATGTTCGAGCGCGCACAATGTACAAAAAACAAAGGGATTAGAATTGCGGTATAATGCTTCATGACTCACCTCCCTTAATAATGTCTAAAAATATCATAATATTGTCAAATACAAACCCGCTTATCTTGACAAAGAGGCAAATACAAGATAAAGATCAATCAGAACCTTAGGAAAGGAGGCGTTATGGCGGATATTTACATCATAACGCATACGATCGGAAGATATGGTCTCATCTACACAAAAAGCCTGCCTGATATTAAAAGATTTTTAGTGGATCCGGCGGCGGATCCGGAATTGGTTTGCAAATTTCTTAAATTGTTCGGTATATTAAAAGAAAACGAAGGATACGATCAAATACCGCAAAAATTGTTCGCGAAAGTTCCGGATGACGGCGTATTCATGGCGGCGAAACTGCGCACGCATGAACTTACCGGAGTGATGCTGGTGACATTTTGGCAGATAATCGATGAGGACCAAAATCAACTGGCTTTTGATCAACTGAAAAAATACTCTGCTGTACGCGATTAAGAATAATACTATTTAGCCTCTGAGAGGCTTTTTATAAAAAATTTTTCAAAAATGATTCGAGTTCCCGCAAAGCTTTTTCCTTGCCGCCGGGTTCAAAAGAATTTACGATTTCCAAATCCGCCTCGAGGTTTATTGAAGCGCGCTCACGATCCGCGACGAGCCGGGAAATATCGCCGGTTTGCTGATATTGCTTGGGAATGATTTTGACAACCCTGACTTCATAGCCCGCATTTCGCAGAAACTGCACTCCGGATTCAACCAGCGCAGCTAAGCCGATTTTATTTTTTAAAAGATTGTTGAGGTAGACTTTGTCGTTGGTATAATAATTACCGGCGTATTCGGAAATATGTGTCAGGCGGTTGGCTTTATCCATTTGATGAAGTTGGTCCTCGGAAATGAACTCATAAAATAAATCGTCTTCCGGACTTCGACGTGAACGGGTCGTGAAAGATTTCATGATTGCCAGCTTGGGAAATTTTTTTAACATTTCCAAAATGAGAGTTGATTTCCCCGCTCCGCTGGGACCGATTAAGCCGATTATCATATAAAATAATAAATAACAAATAAAATAATAAATAACAAAGAATAAATAATAAATAACAAAGAATAAATAATAAATTTGGAATCAAACAGGTTCGATATTATTTTATTTTGGCAGGACGGTTTGCGGGTCGATGTAAGAATTTAAGTCTTCCGGACGGCTAACATAGCCGCGGAGAACGATATTGGTTCCGCGGTGGATTTGCAAGTGCAGATGCTTGCGGTTATAGCCCGAATCATGGGTTTTATGATCAGCCAGTTTGCCGATCTCGTCTCCGGCTTTTACATAATCGGATTTTTTGATCAAATACGCGGAGGGATCGAGATGTCCGTATAAGACGGTTACATCTTGATTATTTACCATGCAGGTGTGGATGATGACACCGCCATATCCATTGACGTAGCCGGTATAAATCACCTTGCCATTGCACGAGGCGTATACGGGTACTCGTTTTTTTATTTCATCAGGATAGATTTCAATATCAAGCGCGGCATGATAGCCGCTGAATCTTTCAGGCGGGACAATCGGATTATTCGGAGAATCCGGAGTCACAAACAAACCGAAAGTCAGTTTAATGGCTCTTTTGTGATATGCATCAAGAGGCCAAATAAAAGAATCCTGCACAGGCTGATGAAACTGCAGAGTGGATAATATTATCGCCATTAATGACATGCTGAGCGATGCCGAGGCCATGGCTATCATGATAACATGTATTTTTGAATAAAAAAAAGCCGCAATAAATACAGCAAGTAAAAAATGGAATTAATTTTGCGCTTGATGAGAAGCTGTCTAGGGATCTTGAGGAAAAACAGCTCTGAATCGATGAGAATAATGTCCGTTTTTACCCATGTTCCAAGCTGTGATGCGAATTTGATAACCGAGTTTTTCTTCGGCTGTACGTTTTACGTATAGCTCTGTTAATTCGGCTTCAGCTTGATCAATACGGGACGTTACGCCTTCGAAATCATAATAAATGATCTGATTATCGCGGATAAAGATTCGATCTGCTGGAAGTTTTTCCAGTAATTCTTTGAGGAGTGAATCGATTTCGTTCATTATATACTCCTAATTGAGTTGGTGCTCGGCCTGTTGTTCGCGGACCAGATCTATCATTTGCCATACAGCCTTGTCCAGACCTTCGTAATCGCCGGAACGGACAATGAAGCTGATGTTGCGTTTGCCGACAGATACTTCGATTTCGGCTTCAAAGAGATAGCCGCCAATGCCGCCAAGTGATGCCGGTTCAAATTGAGTTGTGACTCGGCCTTCGGCAGTTTGGATTTTGAAGTTCCGCTTGTCAGATTTGTCGCGGATCATGTACATGGCGGTGTACATCAGAATATCGCAGATCTCTTCCGTAAGATACAGTCCGCCCGTCATCAGACAGTAGATTTTTGCTTGCATGTTTCCCCTTTTCTTTTAGTAAAGTGCCGTATAAAGTTGGCACGAATCTGCATTTTTGTCAATACATAATTGACTTGAGACGCAGGGTTCAAGATCCGAGTTACAAATAAAAAATCGCCTTATACAAGGTCGATTGAGATATGTTTTATTTTCCCCTAACGGCTTCAATGAGCTCTTTTGGCGGTGTCCATGTGTTATCGCACTCCAGCACATAGGGAAAGTCAAAGCTATACGGACAAAATACTCCCTCTCCAACTTTATCTTGCTCCGGATGAGAGGCCTTGCATCGCTGCCCGTGACCACCTGTGTTGTAAGGGCACTCAACATTACAGGAAACTGACTTTGTCACACCGGGACTTTGGCGGAGTGTCACTTTCACATATACGGGTCGTTCAAGCACAGCATTGCCATCAGCGTCTCGTCCGTGACAAGCTAATGAAAGTACTTTTTCGATGTAACGATCTTCAGCCATAGCAGCTATCTCCTTTTTTAACTTTATGGGTAAAGCATATATATTGTAAAACATGATATTTGTCAATATAGAAGAGTAAAAATATTGACTAAAATCTTATAAGAGGATAGCATGAGGCCACATTCCGGGATCGTCTAATGGTAGGACAGCAGCCTTTGAAGCTGTTTATCGGGGTTCGAATCCCTGTCCCGGAACCAAACTAAAAATCCGCTAGAGCGGATTTTTAAAATCACCAATTTTTAAGAAGCTGGATACAAATCATGTGCCCGGCAGGAATGAATACTTAGTACAGTTGATGAGTCTATCCTATTATCTGACCGCCAAAAGCATCAATCAAGTTATTCGCCACATCGTTAGGTTTATTTTCTGGTTGCTGACTGCCGTTATTCCGCACGGATCCTTTGATTGTAATCGAGGAATTATTTAAAAGACGTCTTAAAGCATCTTCGATTAAATTGCGGTTTTTTTGATTTTCGATTACGGATTTAAGGTGATAGGCGTATTGAAATTCAATTTGCAGACAATCATTTTGAACATCAATGACCCGGCTGGGTTTTAATAACAATAAAAGCGATTTTTGATCTTCAAAGGCCTGCAAAAATTGCGGCCAGATTTTTTGCACATCAATCAAGCTGATGCTTGGACTCGGACTTAAATTGTTTTCAGCTTGATTTTTTGTATCTTGTATCTTGTATTTTGCATCTTGCTCTTCAGGTTTTGTTTTTGGGGGTTCTTTTGGGATTTTGTCAGACGTTTTTACGTCGGACGTCGGACGTCGAGCCTCTGCTGTTGAATCAGATGGGCTCTGTATGTTGTAGGCGATGGCGCTTAGGCCGAGCTCAAGGGCGAAACGCGGGTCTATGCCGCTTTTAGCTTCACGGCGGCGTTCCATTAAAATAAGAGACGAATCAATTATTACCCGACCTTCTGTTTTTTGCGAGAGTTCTGCAAGGATTTTGCCCGTTTGATCCGTATCGGCGATGGATTTTAATTGTTTGGACGACGATTTGGCCAAGAGCATCCTTCGCAATGCAATAATCAAATCATCCAGCAGCTGGATAAAGTCAGCACCCTGATCTTCCAGCTGTTGAATTTTTTCCATCAAATTTTGATGATTGCGCGAAAATGTAATTTCCAATAGCTCAGCGGCAATCGGCAGGCTGGAAGGCGGCAGAATAATCGAAGCAATCTGATCGTTAATTTCCGGTTCCCCCAGGCTAATAAGCTGACCCAGGATATTCTCCGCATCACGCAGACAGCCCTCGGTTCGGTCAGCGATTGCAGACAGAACAGAGTCTTCGATTTTTACATTTTCGGATTCGCTGATTGTTTTTAAACGTTCAACCACGTCTTTTTGCGTGATTTTGGTAAATTCAAAGCGCTGGCAGCGAGAGATGATTGTTGCGGGAACTTTATGACGTTCTGTTGTTGCAAAAATAAAGATCGCATAATCGGGGGGCTCTTCTATCGTTTTTAGAAGCGCATTCCATGAAGAATCCGAAAGCATGTGCGCTTCGTCAAGGATATAGACTTTATACTTTAAAGAGGCCGGGACAAATTGAACGTGTTCAACAATAGCTTCGCGGATGTTGGCAACTCCGGTATGAGAGGCGGCATCGATTTCCATGATATCAATTGCGGAGCTGCCGGCGATTTGACTACACGAGGCGCATTTTAAGCACGGTTCGCCATTTTTTTGATCAAGACAATTAATCGCTTTGGCAAAGATGCGGGCAGCTGTGGTTTTGCCAACACCGCGCGGTCCGGAAAACAAATAAGCATGGCCCAGCTTATTTTGCCCGACTTCGCGCAGCAGTGTCTGAATAATTGCATTTTGGCCGGTTATTTCAGAGAATTTTTGCGGCCTGTAATGGCGGCTTAGATTGCCCATATTAATTAGCTGATAGCTATTAACTTTTAGCAGTTAGCGATAAGCATCGGCTGACAAAAGAGTACTTTTTAAGGCGGTATAAGTCAAACTAAAAAAGCGCAGGTGTTGACTGCGCTTGATTATAATTACTGAATTTATTCTCGGTGGATGATGTTTTCCACGGCGGCCCATTTTGACGGCGCGCTCTTGGGAATCAAGACCACGCAATCATCGCCGTTATTACCTTTAAAATAAGTGACCGAAGCGGTTAGTATGTTGTATTTTTTACCTTCCGCGATAACCTTCCAGTCGGCCGTGATTTCATCTTTGGTTAAAACGCCCATAACCCTCTGCCTTTCAATCGGACCGATTTGTTTATACAAGAAGCTGCCATTGGGCTGGATAGTAAGCTTCATGATATCACCCTCGACCAATTTGGATTTTGAAGCATAGTTTGGCGGAACTATATAAGTTTTACCGTCTGATCCGATCATGTTCTGGCCATCAAACACACCTTCGACGATTTTGCCTTCATTGGCCGGATGCATGGTTTCGCCTTCGGTAGATTGCATCCTGGTGACGAATTGTTCCAAATCAGCGGGTTCGGCATCGCTTGCCAGCAGACGCTCCAAACTGCCAATTTCATTTTTGATATTGGTGATCATTTTACGCGCGAGCGTAAATTTGGTTTCAACGGCACTCAGTATAGCATCTCCCTCCCCATCAGATGTCGTGTCGCTATCATTGTTTGCGGGACGAACAACCTCTTGATCCGATGAATCCTCGATGTCGTATATATTTGTATCGTTTTCCGCATCTTGGGGCATGGTTGTCATATTTTTGTTTATGTCAATTGTGGATAACTTTCATTTTTATCCACAATTATATTGTATCATACTTTCAGTTTACCCGTGAATTATTAAAAGTCAAATACAGGACGTTTACGCTCTGCCTGGGATTGCTCTCTGACCATCTTGTCAATAGAAGCATATCTTTCTTCCAATTCAGCCTCGATGAGTTCCCTTTTGCGTCCGTATTTGTATCTGGAAAGCTCTTTGAGTTTCTCCGCGAGAGCTTTATTGTCCGCTTCCGCGTAAATGGACTTCATGTTGAACGGCTTGGAAGCCGTATTGTCTATCAATAACTTGATCCGGACGGTAAATGCCTCCGTATTCATCAAATCAAATTTGGTAAAAGTCGGTGAAAATTCTTTTTCCAAGAATTCAGCGTCCTCGGCGCCGACCCGGAAAGCCATCATGGTGCCTACGTTGCCAAAGATTGCGTCGCGGATCATCGTATCCCCTCCCTTGCGCTGAAGCTGGCTGATAAATTGATGCGCAACAATCAGGTTGAGCCCGTATTTACGAGCTTCGGACAAAATGGCGGAAATCGAATCGGTTAAAAAGTTTTGGAACTCATCGATGTAGAGGTAGAAATCGCGCCGCTTGGCCGGATCCATGTCACCGCGGGCCAAAGCGGCCATGAGGATTTTACCGACAATGATCATGCCTACTAGATATGAGCTCAAATCGCCCAAGGTTCCTTTATTCAATTCGCAGAAGATGAGCTTGCCTTCATCCATGGCTTTGCGGAAATTAAAACTGCTGACTTGCTGGGAAATGACCGGACGCAAGAAATCATTCGTAATAAATGGTGTCAGTTTGGAGGCGATGTAGGGAACCATATTGGCTAAAGAAGCCTCGCCGCCGGCTTTTTGGGCTTCTTTGATCCAAAAATCCTTTACGCTTTGAGTTTTGCATTTGGATAGTTTATAAGCGCGGTACTGGTCATCGGCCAAGACTTTTGGAACTTCAACGAGCGTGGATCCGGATTCGGGATCGTCCATAAGCAAGAGCATGGCGTTGCGCATGTAATACTCGAACATCGGTCCTCCGGTAGCCTTAAGATCATAGAGTTGATCGAAGATTTTGAGCATTTCTTCCACGGCGAAAGTTTTTTGATAGGGATTCTTCTCATCGTATTCCAACATGTTCAAGGCCATAGGCCGGTCATAATCAGCCGGATTGAAGTAAATAACGTCTTCGGCGCGTTCCTTGGGAACAAATTCAATACATTCGCGCGCCAAGTCGCCGTGAGGATCCATAATGCAGAGACCGCGGCCGGCTTCGATATCCTGTTTAATCCAGGATTTCATGAGTACGGATTTACCGCCGCCGGATTTACCGATAACGTATGTGTGACGGCGCCTGTCTTGTTGTTTCATCTTGATTTCGTAAGTATGCCCGCGGTATTCGGAGAGGCCCAGCAAAAGTCCTTCCCGGGGAATGTTGGACGGCGGCAAAGCGGCGCGCGATAACAGCCAGTCGATTTTGGGGGTTTCCGTGCTGGCCAGCGGGAGATGGTAAAGCGAAGAAAGCTCCTCGCTGTTGAGCAATACGGAATAGCGCGGATCGAAGTGGCGATGGATATAATATTCAATCACTTTATCCTGATTTCTGGGCGTGATTACTTTGAAAGAATTACCGTATTCGTAAATATTATACTGGCCAAAAGAGTTTAAAATATCATCCAAATAACTTTTGGCTCTTTCAAAGGATTCGGCCGCGGTAATCACACGGATATTTACATCCATGCCGGCTTTGGAGGATTTTTCTTCCAGTCCCTTTACCATCTCCTCTTCCAGAGGAGATAGACGGTAATTCTCGGCTTTGGCTTCTTGTTCGGGATTTTTTGAAGGACCACGTACGGCTTCCCAGACTTCTTTGGCAGCACGACCAAAGCCGCTACCGCTTACATCAGAGTATTTTTTACCCTGCTGCATGGCGCGGGCGATACGAAGCCCTTCCCGGCGCCATTTACCATAGGCCGATTTTAAAACAAATTGAATCACGGCCCCGTCTTTGTCGCCAAGCTTGGACAAAGCATTGGTTACGGTATTCATGGGGTCGGATTCCATCTTTTTATAAGTTTTTATCGGGAAATAGTATGGTCTGGTAAATGCCAGATGAGCGCCCATGGCCACGCCGGACGGCTGAAAGATGTTGTAATCTCCAACATCTTCGATAAAGGCATGCGGATACTGCGCTTGAATTTGAGATTCCAAAAATTGTCTGTGTTTTTTGGGGCAGGACACGTAAAACATTATCAAACTGTTATGCGAAACTATTTCGAATGTAAAAATATCCTCCCGGCCCATGAGCCAAGCTTTAAAACCTCTTTGAGCGCGCATGGATCCCAGCGTTTGGAAGATTGTTTCCGTAAATCCGATAAGCTCCTGCATTTGCTGAAGACTTTTACTTTGTTCAACATCCTCGCGCCGGACCTCTTTGGGAACTTTAATTTTTAAAACTATATTATCAGAGGTGCTTTTGACTTTAATTTTCAAATGAAGATGACGACGAATTAAAAAAAGCGTTAAAAGAGCTACCGCGATAAGGACAGCCAGCCAGAAAAAAATGATTATGTATGCGTTTCCCGTAATAATCGAAAAATCGAGCCCACTCTCCTTTTGTTGGACCAATCCGACTTGCAAAGCGATGAATGACGCAAAAAGCATGTTATGATGCGAATTGGGGATCTTTTTTGTACTGCTCAGCCAGAGATATGATCTTATCCTTGATTATTTTGGCGATTTGAGCCGCCCAGTTATCGGAAACCGGATGCGCCTCCGAATCAGTGGAACGCAGCCAGCGCGTAATATCGTCTAAAACTTCATCACCATCCAATTTATTGTTTTTAATCATTGCTTCGATTTTCCGCGCGAATTCTTCGCCAAGATTTTTAAAGACTGCTTGTTCAGGCTCGTTCAATTCGGCGAATCGACCGCCGATTTTTCCGGTTTTTTTATCGTATGTAAAAACTTCTTCATGCATCATGGCTTTTTCCACTTCTTTAAGGATTTGATTTTTTTCCAGAGCCTCAACTTCCGCCTCCGTGACAATGGGCCCTTGAGGCGTCGTATCACGCAAAGTCGTGAAGATTTGTTCCCCTATTTGAACCCGTTCCTGTTTGGCCTGCTCTAAAGCGATTTTGTCGGCTTCAACGCTGGAAATATCAGAAAAATCCTGTTCCTTTTGAACCGGTGAGACTTCTTGTGTTTGAATCGGAGGCATTTCAGCCGGGTTAATTTGCGGTTTGACCGCGCCACTGTCATTAACTGCTTGTGTCTGCATATGTGGATAGGATAAGTATACCACAAAAATCATTATGCCGTCAGGATTTTTGTGCTATAATTAAAGCATGGCCGCAAGATTGCCGAAAAGCATAAAAATCGCTGAGGCAAAAAATATCAATTGGGCGATGGTCCGCAAAAACGATAATAAAACTTTGGATTATCTCAGAGATGAATTTTATTATCACGAAATCGATTTAACTGACGTCGGCCCGCCCATGCAGAGCGCCAAATTTTCGGGCCGGCCGGATTATGCTTTTTTGGTTTTACAATTTCCTGTTTTGGATCAAAAAACCAAACAACTGCATATCGCGGAAGTGGATTTTTTTCTGGAAAAAAATAAAATTGTCACAGTGGACACATACGGTGTTCCGGATTTGCAACAGATGTTTGATATTTACAATACCGCAAAAAGCCCCCCAAAAACCACCCAAAGAAGCATAGCCGATGACACTCCGCATCTGGCTTATTTGATCATAAATGATTTGATAGAAGGTTTATATCCAACTCTAAGAGATCTTTCATCGGATTTGGAATTAATCGAAGACCGTTTGTTTGATGATTATGACAAGCAGTTTTTCAGAGAGCTGCTAAGAGTCAAGACCAATATCGTCAGATTCAGACAAGCGATGGAAGGCATGGATGAGGCTCTGCAAAAAACGGCCGACTATTTAAGATATAATTTAAAAATGAAAAAACATCTGGACGACTATTTCAAACAGCTGTCCGATGATACGCGCGATATTAAAAACCGCCTCTATTTAGCCAAAGAAACGATAGACGCGCTGCATGAGACGAATCAATCTCTGACAGACTTCAGAACCAATGAAATAATCAAGACATTGACGATTGTATCTTTTATCGTTTTTCCTTTAACTCTAATGGCCGGTGTTTTTGGCATGAACGCCATCAATATGCCTTTTGTTAATCATCCTTTGGGATTTTGGATGATAATCGGCCTCATGTCGGCCGGCTGTTTAACAATGCTGGGATTTTTTAAGTATAAAAGGTGGATGTAAGCTGTAAGACTACAACTCCCCCTGCCCCCTCTTTATCAAAGAGGGGTTTTAGTCTCCCTCTTAATCTAAGAGGGAGGATGGAGGGAGTTAGCGCTTTATTTTTTAAGGCGGAGCTTGTAGTCGCTGTCACCATCTTGCATGACCCAGCCCATGTTTTCGAGCTCAAGGCGGAGCTGGTCGGCGATGTCCCAGTCTTTGTTGGATCGGGCTTCCCAGCGGCGATCGGCTATGGCTTTGACATTTTCCGGTATAGCAATGGGTTTGGCGATATAATCAGCAAGATTTAATTCTAAAATCTTATCCCAAACCAACAGCGTGGCGGACTTGTTTTCTGCCGGCAGGTTTGCGTCGTTTACCATGTCCCATAAAACACCCAAAGCTGCGGCGGTGTTTAAATCATCATGCAATTCGGCCATGAATTGTTCGTCATATTTTGCGTCCACCATTGTTGGAGCATCCCATTCTCTGGCGATTGATCTTAGTTTGTGCAGAGCATTCTGTGAAGCTTGAGCGGCTTCCCAAGTAAAATTCTGCTTTTGGCGATAGTGCGTACCAAGATAAAAATAACGCAAAGCCAAAGGCTCTATCCCCTTTTCTTGCAAATCATCCAGCGTATAAATATTGCCCAATGATTTGCTCATTTTATGTCCGTCAACCAGCAAAAATTCATTATGCACCCAGTAATTTGCCAAAGGCACACCATAAGCACAAACGCTTTGCGCGATTTCATTTTCATGATGGACAGGAATATGATCCACACCGCCCGTATGGATGTCGAACGGCTGACCCAGATATTTGCGGCTCATGGCCGAGCATTCAACGTGCCAGCCCGGAAAACCAAGCCCCCACGGACTTTCCCATTCCATTTCTCTTTTAGCAGGTAGCTCATCGCTGTTAGTTGATAGCGAACTGACAAAATCTTCGCGGGATAATCCGCCCGGATAACTGAATTTCCAGAGGGCAAAATCCGTGCCGTTGCGTTTTTCTGACGATGCTTCGACTCTGGCACCGGCCAGCTTTTCTTCGAGCGGCTGACCGGAAAGCTTGCCGTATTCCGCATATTTGGAGGTATCAAAATAAATTCCATCGCCGGTTTTATATGTATAGCCTTTTTCTTCGAGAAGCTGAATTAATTTTATTTGTTCGGGGATATGCTCGGTTGCGCGGCAAAGCAAAGGCGGTTCGGGCAGAACAATATTTAGAGCTTTGGCGTCTTGTTTGAATAAATCTTCATAAATCCTGGCGATTTCCCAAGCCGTCTTGCCCTGTTCACGTGCGGCTTTAATCATTTTATCCTCGCCTTCATCCGCGTCGTCCGTGAGGTGGCCGACGTCCGTAATGTTCATGGCATGAGTGACTTTATAACCGTTTTTCTCAAGAAGACGTTTAAGAACGTCCCAAATTACATAAGCACGAAGATTGCCAATGTGTGCGCGGCTGTAAACTGTTGGACCGCAAGAGTACATTCCCACCTCGCCCTCCACAATTGAGCCGAATGCTTCGCGCGTTCTGGCTTCTGAATTCCAAATTTTTAGCATAACAAACACACTATAAACCAAAAACTGCAAACTGCAAAGAGTAATATAATGAATAAACCACCGCTATAGCCGCTGCTTACTGCGGGGCAGGCTGAGGTCCCGCAAACCATATAATTTCATAGGTGCGGGATAATATAAAGAACAGAGTCCTGGTCGAAAGTCTTAGTCTTAGTGATCAGTGATAAGTGACCAGGTGCCAGTCGCCAGATACTAGGTGCTAAATATTAAATAATAAATAATAGCCATCAAATAGTTTGACTGGGGATAGTGATAAAAAATTGTTGGTTATATGCGGTTGTGTAAAAAATAAAATCTTGGCTAAATTATCAGGTTTGTAAATTCATCAATTTATCGCTAGTATGGATATATATGGAGGAGATAAAAAATTCTGATATCTTGGAAATGAAAAAAGATATCCGCGACATATTGGATACAGTGAATGCTTTTGCGAATCACACGGAAGAGCAATTTTCTGAAATTCGACTAGAAATCAGCGGTATAAAAGGAGAGATCGGCGGCATTAAAGGTGAGATCGGTAGTATGAAAGGTGAAATCAAGGATATGGGCGAGAGATTAACAAGAGTTGAGGCTAATATGGTCACAAAAGCTTATTTGGATGATAAGCTTGCAGATATGCGCGGTGATTTAACGGCTTACGACCGCCAGCAAGACAAAAAAGTAGATTTTTTAACCAGGACATTGGAGCGAAAGAAGGTTTTAACCGGTAAAGAATCAGAGACGGTTGTAGCGATGAGTCCGTTTCCGAGAGCGCCGAAAGTGGGATAAATCCAAGTTAAAAGAAGAAATTTTTTAGCTATAAAACCGAAGCGAGAAGCTTCGGTTTATAAAATTTTTGTAATATTAGAGCGGACAACACCAGACTCCGACTATTCTATACGGACTAGCTTCATTGAATTCAATACCAGCCATGAATTCACCATTAAAACAACCATTTCTTCGCGTGCTTCCGGCATCAAATTCGTTAGTGGTCCCACGAAATGTACATGGAGCTAAAGAGTAGTTTGTTCCGCTGGTTCCGTATTTGTTATTACCGCTGCTTATATCGTTGTCGGAATAGATTTTGTCTGCGAAGTAATTTTCAGTTCCGCCATATCCCCAACTCATTCTGCTTCCGTTATACCAAAGAGCCTCCGCACCTGCAACCTGGAGCGCTACAGTACCCGCTCCCACTCCGCTGCTTCGCAAATTCAATAATCCCGACATGCTGTCATCACCCGCGGAATTGACATAGCGGCTGTCTGTATATCCGGTATCAAGAGCAACCGTGTTGGCTCCAACCGATATGCCGGTACCGGCGCCGACTCTAAGATTTACGTCATTGGCCGTACCTCCGCCAAATAAACCTCCGCTGACCGTAATCGCGGTTATGTCGCCACCGCTGTTGGTGTCTATGTCGTTTGAGCATTGCCATTGACTGACCGCGGTGTTCCATTTGGGCAGTTGGCCGCTCGCGCATCCTGTGGGTAATAAAAAGTTCTGGCCTATTGTTAATGTGACGGCGCCGCTTGTTCCGCCCCCCGTAAGACCGGTTCCTGCTGTGACGCCGGTTATATCGCCTCCGCTGTTGGTGTCTTGGTCGGTTTCGCAGATCCAGAATGATCCATTCCATTTGGGAACTGAATAATAACCGCAACTCTGCGGAAGCCGGTAATATTGTTGTATATCAAGCTGAACGGCACCGCTTGTTCCGCCCCCCGTAAGACCGGTTCCTGCTGTGACGCCGGTTATGTCGCCTCCGCTATCGGTGTCTGCGTCCGGTGCGCATTGCCAAGAACTGCCATTCCATTTGGGAATGTAATTGGGGGTACAGCTTTGCGGAAGCGCGTATGGTGTTGTAATACTCAAACTTACATCTCCGCTGGTTCCACCACCGGAAAGACCGGTACCCGCTGCGACAGCCGTAATATCACCTCCTCCGCCGGCAGGCCAAGCGGCACGGCAGTCGGAACCGATACATACGCTGGTTCCGCCAACGGAACCTCCGTTGGATGTAATATTCCCCGAAGCGCTGAAGGCGCCGGTGTGCGTCCAAGAACCGGAGGAATTCACCAAAGCCCCTGCGGGCTGCAAGTTTAATAACCATTGACTCCCGCCATAAATGCCAAGACGAGTAGTTCCGAAAACGTCCAGATTATAATTCATGTAAGCATTATTATTGAAAGTTGAAACATTATTAAATCTTATGGGCGGAGACACGCTCCAATAACCTAAATTTTGATAATAGCCGATATATGCTCCGCCGATGTTTACATAAGGGTAATTGGAGTTGCTGCCCGAACTGTCCGTTGAACCGAGTTGACCGGTAACGGAAAAAATACCGGCAGAATTGGAAATACCCCAATGTTTTTGCCAATATCTGTCGTCGGTGTAAGAAATGTCCAGACGGGCGCTGGGCTGGGGTCCGCTGGAATTATCAACGATAATGCCGTCGTAGCCCAAAACATCCGTTATATCACCTCCTCCGCCGGTAGTGGGCCAAGAATTACGGCAGTCGCCGTTTAAGCAGAGCCGGGGCGTACTGATTTGCGGGTTATTCCAGGTACCATTACCTTGCATGTTTAAAGTACCAAGGATGTTTACGTTTACCGGATTGCTACCCGGAACCCAGTTGCCGATATTTAAAGTAGAAGCACCGGCCTGATCAACACGGATGGCTTTGCCATCGGTCATTTGCAAATCACCATTGGACCGCATTATTATAATGCCATTACCAGCGTTTGAATCACCATTTACATTCACATTACCGGTAATATTCGCTCCATTAGCATCAACTCGCAAACCCGCGCCAATTCTGAAATCACCGGTAGTTCTGGCATCACCGGTTATATAAAAACCGGCATCCTGCGCCACAACCCCGCCGGCTTTGGGATTTTTATTCCAAATCACACCCGGTACATTGCATCCTGTTTGAGATGGATCATTACATCCCGACGGAGGACCTTGGTAAGTTTGTGCTTTTACAACTACAGCGCTTAACGCAAAAAAGGAAACGCCAAGCATTAATATGACAAGCTTTTTCATAATTGAAAATATTATACCACACTTAGCCAAGCAGTTATAGCGTTTTCCACAGTTGGCTGGGTTATAACTCTCCCCCACCCCTCTCTTAATTCAAGAGAGGGGCTTTTTAGTTATATAGTTTATTTGGTTGTTTATTGTCACAAGCACAGAGTCGATATTTTCCAGTACTTCTTCGTTACGAAATCTTATCTCGGTTATATTTAAACTTGTAATTATTCCGGTACGATGTTTGTCAAATAATACATTTTCGTCTTGATCATGATATCCGCCATCCAGCTCGATGCTTAGGCGTAATTTGGGACAATAAAAATCAAGAATGTAATTCAGGACTCCAAATTGACGAAAGAATTTATAACCCAGCATCTGCTTTTTACGCAGTTTTTGCCACAGAATGTCTTCGGCTTGCGTAGAACGCATTCTCAATTCTTTACGCATATCCAAATATACAGGATCGTTAAAAAACTCAACCATATTAACCAAATTTTACCACATTAACATCTCCTCTTGGATTAAGAGGAGGCAGGGAGGAGTTATAACTAAAAAAACCCCCCGAACAAGTCGAGAGGTTGAGGGAGAAACCCGCGGAGCGGGATTACTGACACGTAGAGCGTAAGATGAAAGCATAGGTTCCTTGACCGCTGGGGTCGCCCGAACCGTGATAGCCATCACCGGCTGTCACGATGGTGTTGGTACCGGGTACTTTCCAGGTTGGGCCATTAGAGTAGAATTCCGAGCCTTCGGAAGCGAAGTCGAAATCCTTGGTCCAATTGACAGCGGAGCCGTAGTAAGTTCCCATCCAGATTTGCCCGGAGGCGCCTCCGGTGTCTTCGTGCCCTTGGAGGACGAATTTGTACGGCGAGGTCTTGACAACCGAGGTGACGCCGTCCAGACTGTCGTACGTTGCGGCATCCCACTGGTTGCCGTTGCGCTGGAAAGTTGCACCGATTTGCTCGATGCCCGTATGCTTTCCGCCGACAACCAAAACATCACAGGAGGAGCTGCCATGAATATCGTAGAACTCCTTGAACGCATCAGATCCCGGAACCTTTGCCCAAGAATAACCATCCCAGTGCAAAAGCGAGGACTTGTGCGTATCAGGATTACCGTAGTCATCCGGGTCAAACTCCATGCCCGCGAGGTAGAGATCCTGGCTTTCGCCGTAGAACTTGAGGCCTCGGAAGACTTTGGAGTTGGAAACCGGAAGGTCGGATTGGCTCAAGGCCGATCCGTCCCACCTGTAAAAGTAAGCCGGCGTGTAGCCCCAGCTGACTTTTTCGTAGGCGGTGAACCGGATGTCATTGGGCCCGGAGGCCCAAATGGCGGAGATGGTCATGCCAGTTAGCTCATTTTCGAGCAGGCGGCTAAAGGAGGAGCCGTTCCAGCGCAGAATTACCCCGCCGGCTTCGCTGTTATACATCAGGAATGTCTGGTTTTGACCCAGACAGATCACATCCTGCTTGCCGATGTAGGATTTGCCGTTGCCCGGAAGGGGCACGTTGTTCCAAGTGTGATTACCGGTGAGATGCACCGCCCGGACGTCTTGGTAGGTACCGCCGATAGCCCATTGATCATTCAAGCTGTTGGCACAGCCTCCTCTGATCAAGAAGATGGAATCAGGAACCGTATCCTGCGTCCAGGTTCCGCATGAGTAGCCGGAACCGCTGGGTGCTTGCGTGGGGCAAGTGCCAAAGTCGTGGCAAGCCACGGCGCTGTAGCATTGCGGGTCAGCGCAATCGATGAGGTTGTTGCCGTCATCGTCTACGCCGTTGTCGCAAATCTCAGGGCCGCAATTGGGCGCCGAGGAGCAGTCGTAATCATCGCAGTCAGCATCGCCGTCGCAGTCGTCATCCACTCCGTTGGAGCAGTTTTCGGCCGGAGGCTGGCAGGTTGCGAAAGTGCAGTTGAACTGGCAGGCCTTGGTGCCCGTACTGCCGCATTGTGTTTGGCAGGTTACCGGAGCGCTGTACCTCGCGCATTCAAACCCTTCGTCCACATTGCCGTCTTGGTTGTTATCCAGACCGTCGCAGACTTCGGGGATCACGCACATGGGCAAGCCGGTGCAGATGTCGTCTTCACAATCGGCTTTGCCGTTGCAGTCTTCGTCGCCCTGCGCGTAGCAGTTTTCGAAGACTACGCAAGCGCCCTTGACGCAAGAATTGGTGCAGGTATACGTCCCGGCGAAACCGCAGGAGTTGAAACAGGAACCGGTGGAGCCGGCGACGCATTGGAAGCCTTCGTCGGTCTGGCCGTTGTTATTGTCGTCAATGCCGTTGCAGACCTCGGGCTGGCACTCTTGGAGGGGCGCACAAACCGGGTCTTGGCAGTCGGTCATGTTGTTGCAGTTGTCGTCCGCGCCGTTGCCGCAGACTTCGAGCGGAGGCTGACAGAAGCCAAAAGTGCAGGAAGAACCGCAGGTCCTTGTGCCCGCACTGCCGCAAGACGTGGTACAGCTTTCAGAAGAACCCATGACGCAGGCAAAGCCTTCGTCCACATCTCCATTGCCATTGTCGTCGTGGCCGTTGCAGACCTCGACGATCCCGCAGGTGAATTCAGACGCATTGGAAGCGTATGTCCACTTGTAGCTGCAGGAACAACGAATACTCGGGTCGCAAGAGAATTCACCAACATAGAAACAGCCTTCGCCGATATTGGGCGGATCGCAAGGCTCGCAGGACGGCAGATTGATGCAAGCCGCGTCGTCGCAATCGGTTGCGAAGTTGCAGTTGTCATCCTTGCCGTTTCCGCAGACTTCGGCTGGCGGATTACACAAACTCCAGTAACAGCCCGGCAGGCACTCTTTGGTACCAATGGAGCCGCAAGAAGTTTGGCAGGAAACCGTTGCGCCCAGCACACAATTGAAGCCTTCGTCTGTCAGGCTGTTGCCGTTGTTGTCCTTGCCGTCGCAGACTTCGGGCTGGCAGGCGGGTTCGGCAGAGCAAGCCTGATCCTGGCAGTCGGCATAGCCGTCGCCATTGTCGTCCTTGCCGTTGCCGCAGATCTCTTCCGGGACCTGCACGTCGGGCGGGACGTAAGCGTCGGCGTCTTCGTTGGCATCCGGTTCGGTGACATCTTCAGCAGCGTCACCGGAATCAGGATCGTCGGCGTCGGCGTCAGGCTCAACAACATCTTCGGCCGAATCGGGTCCAGCGTCAGAACCGCAGGGCGTACCCGCCGCGGACTGCGTAGACCAATGTCCGCAATGACAGATGTAGCCCGTGCAAGGGTCGGTGATGCCCTCGGGAGAGCAATCGCCGCCCAAGTTCATGGCACAAACGGCATCAGGCGGATCAGCTTCGGGCTGTCCGCCGTCCGCGTCGGGCGTGTTGTTGGAATCGGATCCGACATCCGCGTCGGTATCCACAGGCGGGTTGGTTACCGCCGATTTGGGAGAGTCACCGCCTCCGCAACCCCAAAGGGCTGCGACTGCGGCAAGCAAAATCGCGTACAGCCAGTTTTGGTTGCGTGTCATGGTTGGTCTCCTTTGGCGCTTTTGCGCACTTGTGCGTGATCACTTATCTCTAAGTGTCAGTTGTCTAAAGGTCACATGAGGCGAGTGCGGGAATTTGAGGCAATTTAGCCAAAAATCCGGCAATCGATCTCTAATATCATCATATAATTATATAAATGTCAAGGCAATACCCTAATCCAATTGCTAAACAAAGCTAAAAATTTGGATTATTCACAATATCATTTTGCATTTTTTTTGCAATTATGCTTTCTGTCCACAACCATACTGAAATAACCAATCATCAAAATCCAATCACCAATGCAGGAATTGTTTCACGATTTTACATTTTATAAATACCCAATATTAGTTTGGCTATTTTTTATTTTTGGTTATTTATTGGTTATTGTTTTGTTGGTTATTGGTTATTGTTGTATAATATGTTCATTATGGACAATGCAAAATCTTTAAGCCGATACATTTTAGTGGTTTTGTGCGTATCCGTTGTTTTTACCGCGATTATATTGGTAGCCTTAAACGCGTATGTGCAAAATAAAAGAATCTCTCAAGGAGATAATGGGTTCCTGGAAACGGCATTTGAAACATTAACCTATGAAGACGGATACAGAAAAGGTTACGAAGAAGCCCGAAAAGAATTTTCAACCATACCTGACGAAATATTCACACTGACGGGCGCGGTGACTATTACCGATGACGCCAATATCTATTTCATCCCGCAAAATACCGGAACAAACGAGTTTGTAGATGGAATACCGGAAACCAGAATCGCGGAGCTCGCAGAAGATACAAAAATTTATAAAAGGGCACCGCTTACGACGGAAGAGCTGGATAAAGCTTTGGCAGATTGGAGACGAAGCGGAGCGGAAGGCAATCCTCCGGCGCCATTTGTTGACGAAGAATTAACAATAAATGAAATCGCAGCAGGACAAACCATTTCTGTGACAGCGGACACGAATATCAAAGAACTGGAATCATTTATTGCCAAAGAAATTATTCTAATACAAGAATAAATAAGCAAATACAGCATCAAGCGGTTTAACGGAACCGCTTTTTTGATAAAAAATCCAGAACATTAGGAGGAGTCGAACATAAAAAGAGGCGGAAGACGAAAGTATGCGGTTGCAATTTTTTTCGGATGATGAAGGCGCGTCACCAGAAGGCATAAACGAACCGGTAATTCACCAATAATAAAATCGGCTCTTAGCCGATTCTTTCTTAACCTTGATTAACAAGATCGCAACTGATTATCAGTATTATTATTCGATACGTTTAATCGTCTTTTTTCTTGGGCTTGGGGCCAAGAGCCATAAAGACAATCGGCGCGACCAGCCAGGCCGTTCTGCCTTGATCGCTTAAAAAGATCTGACGCGTTTGTTCCGTGAAAGCATTGGCGGTTTCGGGAGGCAAGAATGACATGGTTATACTGATGAGCAGACCGACTTGCAAGATGGAGAAGACGATGACCTGCCACCATTTGCCGGGTGCGGAATTTTCGCCGATGGTTTTTAATAATGCGCTGCGCGATAGCAAGAAGAAGAGAACAACAAAAACTCCCAAAAAGAAGGATATGCGCAACATGATGTTTTCACTGACTTGAAATGCCAAAGTGAATTGATTAATAAGCGGTGCATTGCCCACAACAGCCAAGGCCATGTAAATTGCAACCAAGATGACAATGATTCTGTCGCGACCCAAAGAAAATCCATATAAAAATGAACCGATTACAAAAAACAGATAAACGAATAAATCCCAGCTTGGCGCAGCCCAATTGATGCCGGCCAATACTGCGGCTACAGAATCCATACCCAACAATTATATCACATAATTGCAATTACCAATAACCAAGCTCCAATTTCCAATCAATAAACAGCCAAACAATCAGAACCTTGATTACAAACCGATTTACGACCCAATTAACATGATTATCTTATTGTCTGAACCTTGATTATCAAACCGATTACGAACCTAATTAACTTGATTACTATAGGTATATAATTATCAATACATTGAGTAATCAAGTTAATATGAGCGAGAATATGAGCGTCAATCAAGGTTCAGACAGTCTTAAAGGCCTGTATTTTGCAATTCTTCCAGGATTTTCTTTTGCTCACGGGATAGTTTTTGCGGTACATCGGGCATGACCGTGACCATGTGGTCACCGCGGCCGTAGCCGGACATGTAAGGCACGCCTTTGCCGCGGAGTTTAAAAACCGACTTGGCGGCTGTGCCAGACGGGATTTTGAGTGAAACAGGGCCATCCACAGTTTGGATGTCCACTTTGCCGCCTAAAGCCATTATGGTGAATGGGATGTTGACTGTTGATAAAATATTATGATCATCGCGGGTGAAAAGCGGATCGGACTTGACTCTGACTCTGACGTACAAATCCCCTGCCACACCGCCGGCTCCGGGATAATCCCCTTGCCCGCTAAGCTTTAAGGCTTCGCCGCTTTTCATGCCGGGCGGGACGGTAATGCCGAGTTTGCGTTCCACTTTTTGGATTCCGGAGCCGGAACAAGCCGAGCATTGTTTATCCGGCTTTTCACCTTTGCCATGGCAGTCTTGGCAGACTGCGACCGTGTTGAACGTGCCTAAAACTGTTCTTTGAGTTTGCTGAACTTTACCGGATCCGTTACACGTAGCGCATTTTTCTATCTTGGCATTTGGGTCAGCACCGGAGCCTTTGCAAGTACCGCATTGACCGTTTGTGTATAAACTAACTTCTTTTTGGGTGCCAAAAACCGATTCTTTGAATTCCAAATCCATTACCATCTCCAGATCCCTGCCGCGCTTTTGTCCGCGCCTGCCTCCGCGGCCGCCGCCAAAGCCAAACATGCCGCCCAAGATATCCCCAAGATCGCCTAGATCTTCGACGTTGACGTTAAACCCGGCTTGATTAAAATCAAATCCGCCAAAGCCTCCAAATCCACCGGCTCCGGGATTAAAACCGCCGTTTTCAAAGGCGGCGGAGCCGAATTGATCGTACTTCGCTCGGCTGCTTTTGTCGCCTAAAATGCTATAAGCCTCGTTAACATCCTTAAATTTTTGCTCATCCCCTCCTTTATCAGGATGGTACTCGTGCGCTTTGCGGCGAAAAGCTTTTTTTATTTCATCTTCGGAGGCGGATTTTTCAACTCCGAGAATTTGGTAGTAGTCTTTAGACATGCAAGCTGAATCCTTAGCCCCCAATCCTAAACCCTGTTTTACAGGATTAAAGGTTAAGCTTTTAGGGTTTAGCTACTTTGTTCGTTAAGTAATTTAGGTTCCCCGGCTTCCTGAATCGGGCCGTGCTGGGATTCGTATTTGCGGATGTTGTCTTCCAGGGCGCGGACGATGCGTTTCATGTGCGCCGGGCTGACGATTAAGCGGGAGACGAGTTCTCCTTGCGGAGGATGCGCGAACATGAAGTCCAGCACAAATTCTTCTTTTGCATGCATTACTTGCATCATGTTGGCATAGCGCCCCTGCAAAATCTCATCAGGAGCTTTGATATTTAATTCGGGCATACTTTAATCAATTACGAATTACAAATTACAAATTACCAATGTTGGAATCGCTCCGCGATATATTTATACCAAACATCCGGAAGTCCTTCCCCCTTAATAAGGTGGGAAGGGTTTGGGATGAGGGATTAGTCTTTCTTCTCCTCAAAATCCGCTTCTTTGGCGTCGTCATCCTTTTTCTCTTCGCCTTGAGGCTGATCGGTTGCACCGGACTGTTCAGCTCCGTGCTCCGGACTTTGTGCTTCGGACTGTGCAGATTGCTGCTGCGCCTGATACATTGCGGCGCCGACTTTTTGCGCTGCTGTGGCCAGTTCGTCCGAGACTTTTTTAATGGCTTCCAAATCATCTCCATCTTTAATCTTTTTCAGTTCTTCGAGTTTTTCTTCTACGGCCTTTTTATCATCGGCGCCGGCCTTGTCTCCCGCTTCTTTAAGCATCTTTTCAGTGGTGTAGATCATGGTTTCGGCCATGTTTTTGATTTCGATGGATTCTTTCTTTTTCTTGTCTTCTTCGGCATGCGCTTCGGCATCTTTTTTCATCTTTTCGATTTCATCCTTGGATAAGTTGGTAGAGGCGGTGATGGTTATTTTGGCTTCTTTGTTAGTGCCTTTGTCCAAGGCTTTAACGTTTAAAATGCCGTTGGCGTCAATGTCGAATGTGACTTCGATTTGCGGAACGCCGCGCGGCGCCATGGGGATGCCGGATAATGTAAAGCGGCCCAAACTGCGGTTGTCATTGGCCATTTCGCGCTCGCCTTGCAATACGACGATCTCGACAGATGGTTGATTGTCAGCTGCGGTGGAGAAAATCTGGGACTTGGAAGTCGGAATGGTGGTATTGCGCTCAATAAGCTTTGTCATGACGCCGCCCAAAGTCTCTAGGCCAAGCGATAAAGGAGTGACATCAAGCAAGAGCAGGTCGCCTTTGATGTCGCCTTGCAGGTTGCCGGCTTGTACGGCCGCGCCAATGGCCACAACTTCATCAGGATTGACCGTGACATTGGGCTTTTTGCCAAAAAACTTTTCAACAGCCTGCTGAACCAGGGGCATGCGAGTCATGCCGCCGACCAAAATTACTTCGTTAATTTCGCCGGCAGAGAGCTTGGCATCGGCCAAAGCTTTTTTGCAAGGTTCCAGAGTTTTGTCCACCAAGTCTCCAACCAATTCTTCCAGCTTGGCGCGTGAGAGTTTTATCATCAAATGTTTGGCGCCGGTTGAATCCTGAGCAATGAATGGTTGGTTGAGCTCGGTTTCCATGGCGCTGGAGAGCTCAATCTTGGCTTTTTCGGCCGCATCTTTGACGCGCTGAAGGGCAATCGGATCCTTGGACAAATCCAAACCTTCTTGTTTTTTAAATTCTTCAATGGCCCACTTGATGATGACCTGGTCAAAATCGTCGCCGCCCAAATGCGTGTCGCCGTTGGTAGCAAGGACCTCGACCGTGTTTTGCGAAGTGGCGGCATCAAAAGCGACCTCCAGAACGGATACGTCAAAAGTTCCGCCGCCTAAGTCGTAAACCACGATTTTTTGGTCTTTTTTCTGATCAAAACCATAGGCCAAAGCTGCAGCCGTTGGTTCGTTGATAATGCGCTTAACCTTGAGGCCGGCGATTTCGCCCGCGACTTTGGTGGCTTGGCGCTGGGAATCATCAAAATAAGCCGGAACAGTAATGATGGCTTCTTCAATCTTTTCGCCGATTTTGGCTTCCGCGTCGGCTTTCAGCTTTTGCAAAACCATGGCCGAAATTTCTTCGGGCGCATATTCTTTACCGGCCATGACAACGCGCACGCCATCGCCTTTTTGCACGATTTTGTACGGCAGCCACTCTTTATCGCGCTGAACTTCCGGGTCATCCCAGCGGCGTCCGATCAATCTTTTGATGGAAAATAAAGTGTTTTCAGGATTAACGGCGGCCTGGCGTTTGGCGAGCTGGCCAACGAGACGTTCGTTATTTTTGGAAATCGCAACAATAGAAGGAGTTGTTCTGTTGCCTTCCGCATTTTCCAAAACTTTGGGCTGGCCGCCTTCTACAACGGCCATGCAGGAATTTGTTGTACCTAAGTCGATACCTAATATTTTCATAAACTTTTTTAGCTTTTAGCTGATGGCTGATGGCATTTAGCTTTAATCATCATCAGTAAAATTATTAATTTAAGTTATTCTTACGTCGTAAGTCTTAACGTCGTAACGTCATAACGGAACCAAGCAAGTCTCCGTTATGAACGTTATGACATTAGGACGTTTATTCGTTGGTTTTCTTTACATCAATTTTAATGGTTTTGGGTTTGGCTTCCGGGGATTTGGGAATAGTTACTTTGAGCATGCCGTCTTTGTACTCGGCCTCCGCTTTATCATCCTCAACACGGGATGGAAGATTGACTTGGCGGAAGATTTGGCCGGCGCGAATTTCTTTGCGGTAATAATTTTTATCGTCGACCTCTGTTTTGCGTTCGCAGGATCCTTTGATAGTTAACACGCCGTTTTCAACTTCGATACTGATTTTTTTAGGATCAACTCCGGCCAGAGGAGTTTCGATGATAACCGAATCCTTGGTATCGTACATGTCGATCGGCGGGATGAGTCCGCCTTTTTTGGCAGAAACCATGGGAACGCTTTTGAAAAAATCATCAAACTCTTCGAATGGTTCAAAGAACGGCGACCATTTTGCTAAATTAGACATAGATTTTTAAATGACTGAGATTTATCATGTAGTGACAAGTCTCGACTTGTCCTTACTATGTAGTAACAAGTCTCGACTTGGCCTTGCTTAGTTAATTGAGTTAACTATGACTTTGGCCGGGCGGAGAATTGTGCCTTTAAGCTTCCAGCCGGTTTGCACGGTTTTAAGAATTTGATCTTGCGGTTGATTCGGGTCTTCCTCCTTTCCCACGGCATTATGAATCAGAGGGTCAAACGTGCCCGCCGTGTCCACACGTTCGAGCCCGATATTGTTAAACATTTCTTCCCAGAGATGGTTGACGGCTTTGATACCGATGAACCAGTTTTCCAATTGCTTGCGTTCGGCTTCCGGGACTTTTGAGAGATCCGGCATGTGTTCCAGAGCGGATTCGAATTGGTCTATGGCCGGGAGCAATTCCATCAACATTTGTTCATGAGCGTATTTGGAAAAATTTTGTTGTTTTTCTTTAAATTCTCTTTGCAGATTTTCATAATCTGCCATAGCGCGTTTCCATCCGGCGAGATACTCGGCGCACTTGGCGCAATCAGCCGGTTCGGGAGATTGATCCGCAATGTTATTGTTTTCCTGGTCTTTATTCTTTTTGGTCGACATAATCATTATGTAATAAATCCATTATTTTTTTGATAATTGAAATTGATAATCCGTAATCCATTCTCATCGGTCCCAAGATTCCAAACGTGTATCCGCCGGGAAGAGAGGTGATGACCGTGCCGCACATGGAACCGAACGGGCAGTCGTTGCCAAGAAATACCGAGGGTTTGTCGTAGTGCTTGCTGTGCATGATGCTTAAGACTTCGTCCAAGCGATCCAATACGTCGCTCATGGAGACTATGCGGTTCCAATCCTTGAATTCAGGCTGGGTGAATAAATGAGAGAGGCCGGTATAATAGCTGTCGTTTTCGGCCAGACTGACGATTACTGCGTTTTGCGCGAGCTCGGCGGCAACTTTGGCCAAGGCTTTGACCGTAACCACATCCTTGCCAAAGGCTTGCGCGACACTTTCCAGATCTTTATTTTCTTTTTTGGACAAAATGCGGGGCTGGAGAATATTTTCAATATAGTATTGATAACCTTTTTCCGTAGGGATGCGTCCGGATGATGTATGCGGCTGCATGATGTAACCGTCTTTTTCCAAAACCGCAAAATAATTGCGCACCGTGGCCGGACTGATATTCAGATTGTACCGATCAACCAAATACTGCGAGCCGATGGGTTCGCCGGTGGCAATGACTTGCTCAATTACATAGGTAAAGATTTTTTGTAATCGCTCATCCATATTAGCACTCGCAGTAAAAGAGTGCTAACAATATAACTCATGTTCGCATCAAGCGTCAAGAATTAAAAAAAGGCCTTAATTAGCCAAGATGTTGCTAAAAAAATCATTATCCACAAGTGAACGTCTTTCCTGCAATAAAGATTTCAGCCTTGACAAAAGCTGAAAAAGCCCCTATATTGCCCATACAAATTCTGTTAAGATGAGAATAAGGAGGATGAAATGTCGCAAAGAGCCCTCAACCTGACGGAAATCATTCAAGAAGCTCAACGCGAGCTGATCAAACGAGGGTATCTTTACCCCACCGTGGATGACGCTCTTTCATACATCGAACATCCCGACCATTTCCCCAAAAAATCTTTGGCCGAGCAAATCGAGATGGCACGCGCCAAGCTCGTGGAGCTGGGCCACGAAAATCCGGACACGGAGACCGTGGTGGCCTTCCTCGACGATCCTGATTCGTTTAAGGATACCGGCAGTCACAAAAGATACCGACGCATCAGCATTCCCCCTTCCTGGGAGGATGACGACGCGGTATTCGACGGCCATGGTATGTAATTTCTTTCTTTTCCCGCCCGTGCGGGATTTTTTTATTAGTATTCCCTCACCCCGTCTCATTTCATTCGCCGACCCTCCCCCGCACGCAAGGGAGGGTTTAAGGTATTTGAATAAGGTTCAAGGATTAATGATGAAGTCGATACGTCAGAAGTCTATACGTCAAAAAACGTGGTTCGAGGTTCGAAATTCGCGGTTCGATTGGTTTTATTCATACTGCAAAGCCCGGATTGCATTTTTATCTGCGGCGCGCTTGGCCGGGATGTAGCCGAAAATGATGCCGATGGCGGTTGAAACACCCAAGCCCATGACTACGCCATCCCAAGGGATCATAAAGATCCAGTTTTCCGATTCAAATGCGCGCAAAGCTTGTATGCCAAGCCAGGAAATGGCAATTCCGGCCATAACTCCGACAATGCCGCCGATGATGCAAAGCACAACTGCTTCGACCAGGAATTGTGAAAGAATGTCGCCGGGGCGCGCGCCCACGGCTTTGCGCAAACCGATTTCACGGGTACGCTCGGTGACTGTGACAAACATGATGTTCATGATACCTACGCCGCCAACTATGAGCGAAATGGCGGCAATTGAAGCCAGTAATATTTGTAAAATATCCCCGATCATGCCGGCGCGTTCGGCGGTATCTTCCTGACCGGCAATAAAAAAATCATCTTCAGCCAGATTGCCCTCGGGATTGTCGATATTGTGCGTGTCGCGCAAAATAATTCTAACCCTCTCCTTTGCTTCTTCAATTGGCATCTGGCCGGTTTTTACGTTTAAGAATAAAACATAATCCTGATTCAGATCGCGCAGAATGCTGGTAATGGGAACATAAATAACCTGATCCAGATTGGTAAAAAATCTGGTTCCGGCTTTATCAAGCACGCCGATTACGCGGTAATTATTTTTTTTGATCTTGATTCTTTTACCGATCGGATCTTCTTGACCGAAAATTTCCCGAGCAACATCCACGCCCAAAACGGCAACCCTGTTTTTGCCGTCTACATCAGACTCGCTGATAAAATCACCATCTCTGATTTCGGTATTATAAATAATCAATTCGTCTTGAGTGATTCCCGCTACCCTGTTTGTAATACTGATATTTTGATATTCAACCAGTAGATCGGAATAATAACTTGCGCTGACGGCGCTGATCCAGTTTTCTTTGCGCAGTCTGTAATAATCGTCCATATCCACTGATTGCTTTTGCATCATATTGGGCGGTCCTGCGCCGCCGCTGCCGTCTCCGGGGCCGCTACGAACTATCAACAGATCCGAACCAAAAGACGCTACTTGGCCTAAAATATAATTTTCAGCGGCTTGACCTACGGACAGCATTAAGATGACGGACATGACGCCAATGACTATGCCCAACATTGTCAAAGCAGCCCTGCGCCGGTTGCGAAACAGGTTTTGCATGGAAATGTTGAGCAGATCGTTAAGTTTCATAATACTGTCTAAACCTTGTCACCCTCTATCCCTCTCCGCAGTACTGTGGAGAGACCTTTGCCCCGCGTGCAAGGGAAAGGAGCTGGTGGTGGAGAATATATAAATAATCATGTTAATCATTTTTTAATCATGTAAATCATGGTTCAAGTTTTATTCATTCTTCCGCAATGCGACGATGGGATCGAGTTTGGAGGCGGTTTTGGCGGGAGCGTAGCCAAAGATCAATCCCACCAAAGTAGATACGACTACGCCAAAAATGATGCCGTTTACGGAAATCATAAAAGTCCAGCCCGCCAAATAACTGTTAATTATTTGTATGGCCAGCCAAGCGGTAAAAGAGCCGAGAATGACACCGCCAAGTCCGCCGCCCAAGGTCAGCATAACGGCTTCGGTTAAGAACTGGTTCAAGACTTGGCTGTTGCTGGCGCCGATGGCTTTGCGCAAACCGACCTCTTGCGTGCGCTCGGTGACGCTGACGTACATGATATTCATGATCCCCACACCGCCGACCAAAAGCGATATGGCCGCGATCGCGGAAAGCAAAATCTGCAAAACGCCGGTTATGGAGGTAACGATTTCGGCCGCTTCGTCGGCAGTTGAAACATAAAAATCGTCTTTAGACAGATCTCCTTCGGGATTATCGATATCATGCAATTCCCTCATTTTAATCTCGAGACGGAATTTGGCTTCTTCGGTAGGCAAAGGGGTTTTAACGGTCATGTACTGAAAAGTATCATAATTATACTGGTCCATAAGCGTTGTCGCGGGGATATAAACCATTTCGTCCATATTCTGAAAAAATCTGCTCCCGATCTTGTCCATGACTCCGATAATGCGGTAATTGGCATTGCCCAGTTTAACGCTTTTGCCCAGAGCATTGCCCCGGCCATAAAAATTCTCTTCGATAGTTGATCCCAAAACAGCCACCCTGTTACGGCTGTCAAATTGATCTTGGGTGATAAAATAACCCTCTTTTACATTATAATCATTGATTAATGCCTCGTCGGGAGAGGTGCCTGTTATCTGGATATTTTGATTCCGGCCTTCATGCTGCAATAAGTCGGATTTAATAATAGTTCCGCTTACCGCGTCGATCCAAAGTTCGCGCTTTAAAGATTTCAGATCATCAAGAGTCAGTACCTGCTCAACAAAAGGAGACGGATTGGTTGTCTGTCCTTCCAGAGTTCCGCTTTCCATGAAAAGCACATCCGATCCAAAACCCGAAATTTGGTCCAAAATAAAAGATTCGGCCGATTCGCCGATGGAAAGCGCCAGGATGACCGCGGCAATGCCGATTATCATGCCGAGCATTGTTAAAAGCGACCTGTTTCGAGTTCTAAGCAGGCTCTGATAGGAACTGGAGAAGAGGTCGGAGAGTTTCATAAGCTGATAGCTGATAGCTGATAGCTGATGACTGATAGCTGATAGCAAGCTACAAGCTAACAGCTAAAAGCTAACGGCTATTTTAGTAATTCCTTTTCGTTTCTGGCGATGCGGCGGTTGCGGACGATTTCATCGGATATTACTTTGCCGTCTTTGAGGCGGATTTCGCGCTCGGCGTGCTCGGCTGTGTAGCGCTCGTGCGTGACGAGTATGACGGTGACGCATTGCTCAAGGTTCAGATCTTGCAGTAATTGCATAACCTGCATGCCGGATTTGGAGTCCAAGTTGCCTGTCGGCTCATCGGCGAAGATGACGGACGGTTTGCGGATCAGGGCGCGGGCAATGGCAACGCGCTGGCGCTCGCCGCCGGAGAGCTGGTTGGAAAGATTGTTGACGCGGTGCGAGAGGCCGACAGCTTCGATGGCTTCCAGAGCCATTTCATTCCGTTTATTGTGCGGAATATTGGAATATAACAGCGGGAGTTTAACATTCTCGAGTACACTGGCTTTGGATAAAAGATTAAAAGACTGGAAAACAAAACCGATTTTTTCACCTCTTAAACGGGCTTTATCATCTTCGGAGAATTCCGTGATATCGGTTCCTTCGAATTTATAGATACCCGATGTGGCGGAATCAAGCATGCCCAAAATATGCATCAAAGTTGATTTTCCGGAACCGGACGGGCCCATGATGGCCAAGAACTGGCCTTTGGGAACTTTAAAAGAAACATCATGCAAGACTTTGGTAATAATTTCTTCATTTTCGTATTGCTTGCTGACGTTCTCGACTTGGATGACAGTTTCCGTTAAACAACCTTTCACTTTGCTCATACTTAATTAAACAATTAAATGATGAAAAAATGAAACAATGTCGGTTAAATTTTTTTCTTTATTTAATTCTTTCATTCTTTCATTCTTAACTCACGCTATTTATGGTTCTATTTCACGTAGTATAACCTCATCCCCTTTCATGACTCCATCCGTGATTTGCACGCGGCCTTCGTCGCCTTTTAGGCCCACGGTGACATTGCGTTCAACGGGTGTGCCGTCAACCAGGACGCGGATGGTCTTTTTGCCGGTTTCGGCATCCGTACGAATCGCACGCGACGGGATAATGATGGCATTCATGACTTTGTCGGTTTCGATGGTGACGTTCGCTGTCATGCCGGGTTTGATTTCATAATCTTCGGTATTGAGGTTGACGCGCACATCATAATAGATGGCATCTTGGATAACGGTTTGATCCGGATTTTCGGCCGTGACAATGCCAGTGAATTCCAGGTCATCGCTGTAAGCATCCAAGGTGATAATGGCCGGCTGTCCGACTTTGACTTTGGTAATATCAGCTTCCGGAACCTGGGCTTCGATATCATACTTGGCAGTGCCGATCATTTTGATTTGCGCGGTGTTGGCAACGATTTGCTCGCCGATGTCAGAGACCACGTCAGTGATTGTGCCGTCTACCGGAGCGTAAATTTTAGCTTTGGCTAAATTGGCCGCAGCTTGATCATAAGCCACTAAAGCATCCTGCACCTGTGCGCGCAAACCGGCCACATCAACCTCGCGCGGAGCGGCGAGCTTCAAATCCAAAGCGGCTTGCGCTGCATCCACGGCCGCTTTTTGAATATCAACAGCGGATTGGGCTGCGGTTTGCTTCATGTCTATGTTGGTAAGCGCGATTTGATATGCGGTTTCAGCGCTTTTTACGGCATCCTCCAGCTTGGTGCGATCAGAAGTCTGCGAAAGCTCGGCCAGCTCAACCGCCTGGCGCGCGGAGACTACGGTCGATTTTTGGGCGGAAACACTTGTGTAATCGCCATCAATCAAAGCTTTTTTGGCGGTTAGATCCGCGGAAGGCAAATAGGCGCTGGTTATGGTGTTGGCTAAAACGTTTTTTACATCCAAAAGATAGGCTTGAACCGCCTCAACCGCAGACTGCATTTTTTGCGTTGCGATCAAAACCTGATCTTTGCTTGAGGACGCGTCAATCGCATCCAGCGCTCTTGAGGCTTCGTCGCGCTTGGCTTTGGCGATTTTATAGCTGTTTTCCGCTTTGGTCATGGATCCTTGATCGCCGATGCCTAAAATGGCTTTGTAATATTGGTTTGATGCCGTGTCGTCAACGCCGATAATAGCATCTCCATCTATCAAAGCGGTATTGATCGGACCGATGGCTGTCTTTAAGCTGACGCGGGCGGTTTCGATGGCATTGGCCAAGGATTGATCGGAAATTGGGCCGGTATTGGCCAGATTGTTCTTGGCGGTTTCGAGCGCAATCTCGGCGCTGTCCAAATCGCTTTGCACTTGGATTTTGGTATTATCCAAATCAGAGAGCGCTTTTTCATAAGCCGCCTGCGATTGACCGAGCTGGGCTCTGGCTACTTTTATAGATTCTTCGGTTTCTCCGGCCAAGCGTGCGTTTAAATTGGCGCGTGCCATGGCTAACGCGGCCTCGGCGCGGCGGTATGCAAAATTCAAATCCTCAACATCAAGCTCAGCCAATAAATCGCCCTGTTTGACATCATCGCCGATTTTTACATAAACATCTTTAAGCCCGCCATTAGATTCAAAAGCCAAGTCGATCCTGGCCGCGGGTTTGATTTCGCCCGTGACTTCCACGGTTTGCTTTAACTCTCCCTGCTCGGCGACGAAGCTTTCGTATTCAACCTGCCCGGCATTTTTGGAATAATTCCAATACCATAATCCGCCGAGTATGATGATGGCGAGCAAAACATAATAACGCTTTTTCTTTAAAAACTTGGGAATGCGTGATTTTTTGGGGGCTGTATTAGCAACTGAGGCTGTTTCCATAAATTTATTTTACCTGCTTTAAGGCGTCATCCATACTTTGATTAATGTATTTAAGCATTTGCTGTGCTCTTTTTATGGGCACAAAAGCTATGGCGCTGTCATGCGCGCCGATAACAAAAAGACTGTCGCCGGGTTTAATGTCGTATTTTTTACGGACTTCTTTTGGTATAACAACCTGACCCCTCTCGCCCACCGTGGTTGTACCAAAGAAGCTGTTTACCGGGCATTGGACAGACTTTTTTGCTTTTGCCATAAGTATGAAAAGTATGATTTGTCTTACATTAACAACTTAGTTCCCGATCGTCAAGCAATGCTTTTTACCAGCTCATTAAATTGATCGCCGCGGTCAAATTCATTCCTGAATAATCCAAAACTGGCGCAGGCCGGCGATAAAAGTATTATATCACCTTTTACAGCATTTTTTAAGCAATTAGCGAAGGCTGATTTTAGACTGGAGTTTTTGGTAAACTTAATCCCCCGCTTGTTTAACGCGGAGCTGAAACGTTTGAACGCTGTGCCGTCGAGGATTTGGATATTTATGAGTCCGGGGTCCGGGGTCCGAGGTCCGGTCGAGGCGACGAGCGACGAAAGATCGTCATAAGCGAGACCTTTGTCGGCGCCGCCGCAGATCCAGTGCAGTGTGTGATCTTTTCCGGCAAAACGCTGAATCGCCGCTGCGGCCGCATCCGGGGTTGTGGAGGTTGTGTCGTTGACGTATGTTATGCCATTTTTCACGGCCACGATTTCTTGACGGTACGGAACACCGTTAAATTTTTGCAAAGATTCACGAATGCCCTTCAATGTCGCGCCGGCTTCTGACGCGGCGACTGTGGCCGCAAGTGCGTTGGCGATATTGTGCGCACCGGCCAAACCGATTTTGTCCAAGGAGATGACTGACGTGATTTTTTTGCCGGATTTTAGCATGAGCTGACCATTAACGATCCAAGCTTGAGCTTGAGCTTGAGCTTTTTTCTGCCTGGAAAATCCTTTGATAATGCTCGGAGCTTCAGCGATGTACGAGCTGACCAATTTATCATCCAAATTGGGTATAAAGATGTCGGTTGGTTTTTGATGGCGCATGATTTGGGCTTTGGCTTCCGCATAATCCTCCAAGCCATCATAAGTATTTAAATGATCGTTCATCACATTGGTCCACACGGCAATATTGGGCGAGACGCCGACTTCACCGCAAGTCTCCAAGAGCCAGCTGGAAAGTTCCACGACCGCAATGTCAGTCTTTTTGAGCTTGGCGAGAAAAGTGAGCGGTGAAACCGTAATATTGCCGCCGACAAAGACGCGGCGACCTGATCGCTTGAGCATGTCGCCGATCCAAGCCGTGGTTGTAGTTTTGCCGCGTGTGCCGGTTATGCCAACAGTTTTGCAAGGGCATTTTTCAAAAAAGATGGTGATGTCATTCACGATTGGTTTGCCGAGTTTTTTGGCGCGCAAATACATTGGGTCGTTTCTGCGCACCCCCGGATTTTTGGCCACAATATCCGCCCAGTCCACGTCTTTAAGTTTAAGACCGCCAAGATGGAATTTTACGTTGGTAAATTTTTTGAGCTGCGCGACGTTATTTTTTACTTCCTTGGCCGGTAAAGCGTCGGTCACTATCACATCATCCCCGCGGCGCGCAAAATAAAGCGCGGCCGAGACTCCACTTCCGGCGGCATAGCGGCCCAGGCCCAATATAAGCACTTTAAGTTTTTTTTGGTTCATAGTATTATTTGTCGTCGTCCTACGTCGCCCGTCCCACGTCCCGCGTCATTTGTTATCACATTTTTACAGGATTAATAACGTTTATAACCCAATTCTTAAACATCAGACCCAGTTATCGAGGATTGCTCGACAACTGAGTTCAGCGTTTGATTATTTGACATTAAATTTAATTTCATGAATTTTCTCAAGCAGTTGCAATGTTAACAGGACTGATGAATTTGTTGTATTTATGAAAATCAAACGATCACCAAAATTTTTAAAAATTGGTGTAATAAATTCATCACCCCACGAAGGTGAGAACGTAATTATGCCTTCAAAATCCATCTCGACTGTTTCATTACTTTTAATTGCATTAAGAGTTGGTAAAAAAGCATTATAAGCTTCTTTGCCGGCTTGACGTGACGTTAATACGGTGCCGAATTTTGTCATTATGATTTTCATAGTATTCAGAATTTGATGATTGATAAAGCGCCTCTGATAAAATCATCCGATTTATGAATTTTTAATTCTCCGCTTTTTTTGGAAATTTCCAGAACAGCGTCACCGGATTGAAAAAATAATTCGGCTTTGGCTTGCGTTAATGCATCTTTAGCGAATTTTAAACCGTTTCCCCTGTTTTCCGGTGCGCGACCGCTGACAATCTTAGTAAAAGCGACATTAAGGGCTTGCTCATGAGTTTGCAGATCGGGTTGCACTTTTTGCAATGTGGCTAAAACGCCAACGCCCCTGTCAGCAATAACGATGATTCGCTTGTTCAGGTCATAGGAAAAAAATGCACCGGATATATCCGGCCAATTGCCCAGATTATGATCAAAAGAGTTATTTCCAATTTCGCCGGCCGCGGATGAAATCAAAGACGGTTGGAATCCGACTGATGCTTGATCCAACAATATCGCCATTTTAGTATGCCGTGTTTTAAAAACATCGGATGTGGGGCAATAAAATTCATCATCAGGTTCGTAAGCCTCTGCGGAACTTGCCCAATCATGGGCAATACGAAAAAGACCTTTCTTTATTTTTTGCAGATCTGATATGGAATAACGACGCTGGCCGCCGGGCGTGAGCATGGTGGCTTTTAATTTTCCGCTGTCATGCCAGCGCCTTAACGTCATTTCTGAAACACCCAAATATGACGCAGCTTCGCTGATTGAAAGCATTCGATCTTTCAAATTGTCCATAATACACCAATATTATATAAACTTATACAAAATTGTCAAATCTATACAAATCTATACATTAATTGATTTCTTACTCATTCGCTGAAAAATGGCTTTATTTAGCGGAAAAAGTGTCTATTTTTTATAACAAAAGCAACATACTTGCCGGCGTTTTTGAACCGTCAAGTATTCCTTGACGGTTGCCTTCTCAAATACACATTAGCAAAAACAGGGCGGGAAGTATAGCCCTGAATTGCTATGGCAAAAATCATTCTTTTGCCTCTGTAGGGGCAGAAAATTTGGGCATGTGAATGCGTATTTCTTGTTCGGATCGCTCCAAGAGTAATCCAAAAAGTTTTTTGTCATATCCAAAGCAGGTGCGTTCCACGTTAACATAATCCGGCTTGTCGTCGCGGAATGTAATGCTCCATCTGGATATAACGACCAATTTATTGATGTCGTTAATCAGTTTAAAGGCCTGCTGTTCATCAATCTCAACGTCATAGGTGTAAAGACTTGTGATAAAAATCACTTCATCGAATAATTTAATGACTAAATTGGATCTGATGTCGTGGCGAGCGATGAAACATGGGACGGACTCATCTTCTTGCGGGTCGATTGAATAACCAAGGAATTCTAAGTGATCTTGGATTTGTTGTAATAGTGTGTTTGTCATATGTTTTTATTGCGTACGTCGTACTTTAATACGGCATACAATGATTAAGAATTAAATGTTTTTCCCGAATTGAACAATCTTCTCTCGATATTTTTATTTGTTGCTGGGGTGGTTGCTTGCATACCCTTCGGGGACTCACTTTTTGACAACAAAAAGTAAGCAAAAATTGCTAGGGTTCGATATAACCTCTCATTTCATGGGGTGCTGATTCTCTTTTACCGACCACGGTGATGCTCACCCCAGACCCCTTGGAGCTTCAAATCCAACTTCCCGAGTTTTATTGGTTTTCAATGTTCAAGTTTGGTGGGGAAAAACTAAAAAGCGGTTAAGAGACTTAATCCGGTTCGACTTCCGGATGAAATCTCCCAACCGCCTTTCGAAGGGGTTAGTCCGCGCATGGCATTGGCTTTCAGCAGATTTCCCTGATTGCCTTTTTCGATGTTGATCGAATAGCGCATGCGGGGCCGATCGGCGTGACTAAATCGAGCCAATCGGTCTGCATCTCGTGCTTACATTTATAAAATAGCAGGAAAAACGGGGTTTGTCAAGGATGTAAGTCGAAAATTTCAACCTTTTCCGACTTCAATTCCAGCGCCATCACCTCTTCATAATCCGATTCCTTGATCCACTCATTCTCGCGGAGAAGATTATCTAAAGCTTCGCGATATGTTTGGCCATTGGCGATGCCGAGGACTTGGAGATTGTCGATGTCTTTCAAATTTGGCGCGAGTGTTTGGCCTTCTTGGGTAAGGAAGATGAAGGAGGGCATAAAAGCTTATGTTAAATCCTGTGTAGAAATCGAGCTGAAACGTTTTTTAAAATATTTTTCAGTTTCTTTGTCTGTAAAATACACATAACAACCCTTCATTCCTCTTGTCATTAAAACCTTGTAAATACTTCTTACCAGTTTACTTAGCTCCTCAGGTTTATCTCTTAAACCTCTTTTACCCTTCACATCTTTGTAAGCTGACCAATCCACAAAAAATTTGTCCTTTTCCGAATCAAATTTCAAATCATCACCTATAATTACACCAATATAATCAAACTCCAAACCTTGTGAGGTATGTATGCAGCCAACTTGATTAATCCCGGATTCATCAATCGCCCAGGTGCTGCCAACTCTTCTAGAGTTCCATGGTAGCTGAAATCCAAATTCGGGCACGGTTATATCACAAACCTGCGCATCCTGATTACCCTCTCTCTGTGCCGTCCATTTCCATGCATAGCCTGCCAGTAAACGTGCCTTTAATTTTTTATCGTGTTTTTCTTTTATGGCTTTATGCAAATTGTTAGGATCGTCAAAGATTTTAAATTCAAAGCTTTTTTTGTCCCAACCGTCATAGTTTGCAGTTTCTTTAATCTGTAAAACATCATCGAGCCAATTAACAAAACCCTCAGCGCCAGCACAACGAAATTGCGCAGTTAGCGCGCTCTCATGAACCTTGGCTCCGAGTTTGTTAGCAACCCGCTTAATCTCCGCTATTGACCCAATATCTTCTGGTCTGATCATCTGGTATTCGTCGACAAAAAAGATAGTCGTTGTTGTTGAATTTATAATATCGATTATTTGGTTTTCTCCTTGATATTGGTATGCTGTCCCATCCTTAAGCCTGTGCGCTTCATCGACTATGATAACGTCGTATATGTTTTTTTCAGTATTAACAAAGCCCGCCGAGCCTTTGAATAAATGTTGTATTCTGTTTCTGGGAAACTCCCGCGCTAATTGTTGCATTAAAACACTCCTAAAAGCTGCATTTGGTGCTACAAAAACGGTATTCAACTCAGCTTTGAGCAGACCGCCGAGCAGATTGACTGAAATAACCGACTTACCAGTTCCCGGCCCTCCAGTTATGATCACGACAGATTTTTCTTTGGCGTTTGTTGCTATATCCTTAGCTAATTCATAAGCCACCTTTTGCTCGTCTAACAATATAAAATCTTGATTGCCTGCAAACATGGAACAAACGTGCTCTATTAATTTTTTACTTGGTTTTATTCTGCCTTTTTCCAGTTTATAGAGTATATCCATTCCTTTTCCATTCCCTACGTATGCTTTAATAAAGTTTGCTAGTTTTTCACTGTCATCTTTTAAATAAATTGGCGATTCCGTTATCAATGTACTGTAAATTGGTGCCTTTAGTGGTTCGGGCTTTCGCTCTCGATAATTATGTAAATACGCGCATGAATACGCTTTAATATAACCTGAATAGATATTTTCATTAAAATCTTGCAAGAATAGTCTATAAGAGTTTGCCTGATAGGAGGGGTGCGCTGTTTCGCGCTCTTTTCCACCCAAAAAAGTTTCTACTATACCATCCTTTGCTGTGCTCTGCGCGTGCTCCCATTGTTTCAGCTCCACAATAATAAAATTTTCCTCTCCTGCTGAGTTTTTTCCAGATATTATAAAATCAATACGATTATTCGTTGCCGGGATATTATATTCTAGTAAAATACCGCAATCATCAGGCACATCAGAGCGACGTACTACTCTTTCCATGAAGCCAAGCGAATTCTGTATAGATGCGAATTCAGAGGGTGCTATTCTTCTACCATTAAAAGCTCTGATAATTTCTTCCTGAACAGCGTCCGCGATTCTATTCCGATCAACATCTTCTTTAAATCCCAGAACTGTATTTTGATATACAATCATATATTTATAGCTCTGTATATTTAGTTGCTACACCTTTTGACTTTTCAACCGGATACTTCTTTTCATTTTTTTCAATTTTCCTTCTTAGCGCTTCGACCGGATCAATACCCAAATCATGGCTTAATAATAAAACCCAATAAAAAACATCTGCTATTTCTTCACCAATATCATCTCGATGAGTTTCAACATGTTTTTTAATTTCTTCCGGATTTTTCCACTGGAAATGCTCCATAACCTCTGCAGCCTCTAAAACCAAAGAAAGCGCAACGTCCTTAGGATTATGAAACTGTTCCCAATCTCTAGCTTTACGGAAAACGAGAATTCGGTCAGTTAATTCTTCTATTGGGTTCATAACCTCAATATTCTCCCCCATTTTCAACCAAAAATCAAGCAAAGAAAAATCCCGCTTTCGGCGGAATTTATTATTACTCTTGTCACTTTATACTTGTCACTTGTCACTTCTTTTGGAGAGATCATATCTCACATCCTCAATCCTTCTTAAATGCTGTTTGGATTGATCAAATTTGGAGCGCATGGAGCCGGTGAGATCTAAATCGGCGAGGGTTTCGACGATGCTGACCACGGCTTGGTGCATTTTTTCCACGGATTGCTTGTCTCCGGCGGTGGCGCGGAGGACTGAATAGCGGGCCATTTCACCGGCTGCGTCGGAGAGCCCGCCGAGGATGGCATCCGGATAGGCTTCCAGTTCTTTGGGAGTTGTGAGCTTGCCTTGCAGATAGTTCATGAAAATAAAAGCTTCGGCGTATTCTTCGATTGAAGCGCGCCATTGTCCATCCGCATTTAGAATCGGGGTTTTGGCCACGAGTTTGAGGCCGTTGGCGACATTGGACTTGGCGGTAGCGAGTTTGATTCTGGCAGTTGCCGAATCATCGCGCTGGATGGCAAAAATCGCGCCTTTGGAGGCGCGCAAAATCTCTTGCGAAATGGTGACGAGTTTTTTGCGCAAATCTTCGTATTCTTGTTTACGCTTTTTGATAATTGACCATTGTTTTTCCTGCATACTTTTGAGTTTGATAAATTTTCTCGGTTCGTTTAACCACAGCCTCCCAAGAGAACAACCGGCGGATGACTTCGCGGCCGCGCTCCCCTCTTTCTTCTGCGGATTTGGGATCATCTAATGCCCATTGGATGGCTTTGGCAAGTTTGTCGATATCACCCACGGGGACGGCAATGCCCGAGTGGTCAATGAGTTCCAAATTGGCCGGGATGTCGCTCATGATAACCAATTTGCCATTGGCCATGGCCTCCAGGATGGCGACAGAAAGACCTTCACTGCGTGAGGGATGGACGAAAGCGCGGCAATGATTGATGAGTTCAAAGAGCGGTTCGCCGCTGATGTGGCCCGTGAAGATGATGCGCGGATCATCCTGGGCCAGCTTTTCCAGATGTTCCATGTAGGCCACGTCATCAAAAGCCGCCGACCCGGCAATGACCAGCTTGTCGTCGGTCTGAACTTTTTTAAAAGCGCGGATGGTATCATCTTGCGCTTTGTGCGCGACCAGACGAGCGAGATGCAAAAAATAATGACCGGTTTTTAATCCCTGTTTTTTGACGTAATCGGTTTTATATTTTTTGTCCGAAAGTTCCACTCCATTGGGAATATATTCCACGACTGCGCGCGGAAAAAGTTTTTTACAAAGGATTTGGATTTCATGCGACACGGCAATGGTGATGTGCGGAAAAGCGACTGCGGCCCATTCACCGAACATAAGATACAGCTTGGCCAAGCTCCCCCATTTTTCATGATACTGATCGCGGCTGTGGAAAGTGACCACGGTTTTGGCCGAGCGTTTAAACAGTCTGGAGATCCACGAAAGTGTGGCCGGGCCGATTCCGTGATAGTGCACGATATCAACATCCTCGGTGAGAGAGTGAAGGCTGGCAAAAAATACGTGGGTTATGGTATCAAAGTGTTTGGTTTTGAATGATGGCAATGTAATGAGATTGATGCCCTTGTAGGATTTTTTCTGTTTGGGATTGGCGTATTTGCGCACATAAACCGTTACATGATGGCCGTCAGCAACAAGATGGCGCGCGAGGTTTTCTACGTGCGTTTCGATGCCTCCGCCAACAGGATACAAACCGGGGAGGCCTTTTGCCCCGATCATTGCTATGCGCATCTTGATAATTTTTACGGGTTATGGTAATATTGTACCGCAAAAAGGAAAAATCACCAATAACCAAGCTCCAATAACCAAACAATATCCAATTACCAAAATCCAATACCCAATTGTTAGTTAAAAAAATATCGTGTAAACGATTCCTTCATTGATTATTGTTTTGTTGGTTATTGGTTATTACAGTACGCGCGAGTAGCTCAGTGGTAGAGCAGTGGCCTTTTAAGCCAATGGTCGTGGGTTCGATCCCCACCTCGCGTACCACTCCCCGTCGCTCGACATTCGTCGAGCTATGGGGAGTGCCCCTCGTAGCTTTAGCGAAGTGGGGCATCCCCCTTTGCATAAAGCTTCGGGGGATTTTTAGTTATAACTCTCCCAGCAATCCCCTCTCTTAATCTAAGCGAGGGGGGGCATGTCTCCCTCTTGATTTAAGAGGGAGATTTAGAGGGAGTTATTGCCTTTGCTCAACATGGCAAAAAAGAACTTTTATACTTAAGTTTTTAGCTAAAAACTGATACGAATTGTTGTAATTTTTTTACGAAAATTGGCTCAACCTATTGACAAAACCCGATTTTTGTGCTTGAATATAATAATACCTATTAAGGTAGACCAAGATCTTTAGGCAAATCATAGAAAGGAAACGATCATGAAGATCAAAAAGAACGGACTGACTTTGAGTATGCGAGCGGACGGCAGTTATGTGTGCGACGATCTGTCCGGTGTGCCCAAGGTTTTCGTTGAGTTGTACGATGAGGAAGCGGTTGGTGCTGCAATCCGCGACAATCTACTTGTTCTGCGCAAAAGCGCCAAGTTGCAGAAAAAGCAGGATGATCCGGACTGCATGACCGACGCAGACCGCAAGGTAGAAGGCCTGGCAATTCTGAACAAGGTCATCCTAGAGCTGGAACGCCAAATCGATAGCGCCGGTTTGGATCTGTTTGCAAAGTTCATGTTCTGTATGAACGATTGGTGGTACTGGCATCCCGTGATCCAGACCCGCATCAGCATAGATTCCAGTGCCATGTGGCAGGATGCGGCCGAACGTCTGACCAAGATGCTTGTCCCCTGTCTGCCCAAGCCCGTGCAACATGTTGTCCGCAACATGAAACTCCAGACCGTGGTCCTCAATGGCCAGCACTTTGCCATGCTATTTGACCAGGATCACAATGGAACCCGGCGGATCGTGACCGACACCCAGCTCTTTGAGCTCAAGGGTGTGCATGGATATGTATACCTGGACATCACGACTGATGGTATGCCGGTTGCACGTTCCAAGTGCGGCCGGGGCGGTGAGCGGGCATTCTTTGACGGAGTGCGGCTCATGGCTCACGACTGGTTCGAAACCTGCGCGCCCAAGACGGTCATCGTTGACGGCGGGTACAAGGTCAATTCCACCCGTTGCACCATTGTGAACGGAATGCTCTTTGACCTTGTCGACGAGGATGATGTTGTGGCTCACACCCACGGCTGCTGGGGGCCTTTCGGCGCTGACTGGTCGGCCGAGGAAAAGGCCAACTCCACGGCCATGGCCGAGGCATCAGGCAAGCTGATAACTGTGCGCGGCGATGAGGTTACCTTGGGCAACAAGGCCCTCAAACCGCACGGCGTGTTTGCGCCTTCGGCAATCAGCTTGCTGGATTCGGGCTTCAGTTTGTACGACTGGTCCGAGTTCCACGAGATCGATTCCATCCGCTATGAGCATGTGCTGGTAGTTGATGACAATCCCACCTGGATTGCCGCGGTGACCGAAGAGTTCGGCGATGAAATTGCCAAGCTCGAGGTCTGCCTCACCGAATCCGGCCAAGAAGCTCTCCGGCGTATTCTGGAAGCGAATCCGGATGCAGTGCTCCTGGATATGCACCTCACGCCCGAAGAGCGATTCGACGGGCTGTGGATCGCCAATCAACTGGCAGATGCGGAGTTCCGAGGCCAGGTGCTGATCTGCAGCAGCTATGCCGACGAAGCTCTGCAGGCAATGTGCAAGCTGATCCGCATCAAGACGCTGGCCCCGGGCAAGGACCCGGCCAAAGTCCGGCTGGCGCTCTGCGGCAAGCTCAAAGCGTAAACTCAACCCTCTTACCTAGTGTGGAGGGTTTTTCATTTTCGTAGAAAATGACCCTGTCAAAAACCCTGAGCACAATCGAAGGGAGCATAGTCGAAGGGTTAAGTTATAACTCGCTATTCCCCCTTTGATTCCCCCTTTCATAAAGGGGGTTTTTGGTATCTAAAACAACTTAGACAGCCTCAGTAAAATCCCATACCGAGCACCGGAGGCGACTTAATGAGCGAATGGTAAAAGCGAAGGCGTTGTTCGTCTATATAAGCTTTATAAATAAAACTTCGATTTGAAGCTCCAAGGGGTCTGGGGGATGCGCTAACCGTCGTCAATAAAAGAGAAAACGCCACCCATGAAATGAGAGGGCATCGCAGACCCCAGCGGTTTTGCCTACTTTTGCCGCCAAAAGTAGGGCACGCCGCAGGCGGATAGCAAGCAAATACCCTGACGAAAAGGGGGGGGTTATTGGTTATTCCAAATCCTCGGGTAAATATCTTTCGATGATTTGCGCCCATTCGCGGCCGTCGTCGGTTGTGACGGTGCGGTGGAGTTCGTAGCCGAGTTTTTTGCGCTTGTCCGGATCTTTGAGGAGACGCAAAACTTCTTTGTATAAATCATCAAAAAGATTTTCCGATTCTTTGACTTCAATGGTGGCAATAGGAAGATGCCGGGTATTTTTTTCTTGATGAGTCTTGGGAATGGGCACCAGGATGGTTGCTTTGCTTAAAGTGGCCAAGTCCGTGATACCGCCCATGCCCGCGCGCGAGATGACGATGTCGGCCGCGCTGTAGGCCTGCAAAAGCTCATCGCGATCGAGGAATTCAAAGCGTTTATAGCCTGTCTGTTCGGGAGGATTGGTGCTGCGGCCGCGGCCGGTAATGTGCAAGACCTGGACTTTTTCCAGCCACTTGGCAATGTTTTTCTCGGTTGTGTGATTTAAAGCGCGCGAACCGGTTCCCCCGCCGATGACAAGCAAGACCGGCCGGTCGGGATCAAATCCAAAATATTGTTTGGCTTTTTTGGGCTCCGGAGCTTCGAGTGAAGCAAAACGGTTGGGCGTGGCAATTTGTTTTTCGTTTTTACAGCCGGCGAATTTTTTAACATGATACGTAAAAGTCGTGGTAATGAATTTGCATTCTTTTGCGACTGCAAGGTTGGACCAGCCGGGCTGAAAATCCAATTGATGAATCAAGCAAGGAATTCCACGGCGCGAGGCCGCGCGGATTAGCGGGACTTGGGTAAAACCGCCGGCTCCGATTACCATGTTAGGCTTGTACTCGTCGAGGATGGCACGGGCTTGTTTGCGCGCCGTAAGATAATCGAACGGCCAAGTAAAAATTTTGATAGAGAAGTAGCGCGGAATTTTGGCGCTCGGCAAAGTCATAAAAGGAATACCGCGGGCCTCAACCGGTGCGCGTTCCGGCCCTTCCTCGGTTCCAATCCAAATGTATTTGTCGCGAGGATATATTTTGGAAAGATAATCGTGCAATGCCAAAAGCGGGGCTGTTGGCCCCATGGTTCCCCCGCCCACAAATGCTATTAATCTCGCCATAATTCACTCCCCTTGCTTATTGATGCCACTATACCACAGGCTATGCTTAATGCAACAAAAGCCGAACTTCCGTAGCTGACAAAGGGCAAAGTGACGCCAGTTATGGGCACCAGGCCGAGCATGGAAGCGATATTGAGCGCGGACTGAATACCGATCCACGCGCCAATACTGACCGCTAAAAATCTGCCGAAAGGATCGGATGCTTTTTTGGCAATTTCAAAAATACGGAAAACAACAAAAAATAATAATGCCAGAAAAAATGTTGTGATTACAAAACCCAATTCTTCGGCGACAACAGCAAAAATGGAATCACCGGCAACTTCGGGCAGGTATAAATATTTCTGACGCGAATGGCCATATCCCAAACCCCACAATCCGCCCGACCCGATGGCTAAAAAAGCCTGATTAATGTGATAGCCGATTCCATGAGGATCAAGTTCGGGATGCAAAAAAGTCAGAACACGCTGGGCGCGGTAAGGCGTGGCCTTGATGAGGATGGCGAAAAGTGCGGCGCTTGCGGCTCCAATGCCCGCAAAATACACAAGCGGAGCTCCGCTTATAAAGTACGCCGTAAGAGCGGCTCCGGCGATGACCACCATTGAGCCGGTATTCGGCTGCAGTATCAGCAAAACCATGATGATGGAAAGTGCCGCCAAAAAAGGTATGAATCCTTTTTCAAGATTGTGAGCTTCGCGTTCGTCAATGCGCTTTTCAAGCCAAGCCGCAACATAAACCAAAAAAGCGATCTTCACGAATTCGGAAGGCTGAAAAGTAAATAATCCAAAATCAACCCAGCGTCCCGAACCGCCGTACTTCATACCAATGCCCGGAACATAGACCAAAAGCAGTAAAACAATCGATAAGATGAGCGCCGAGGGAGCAAATTTTACCAAACGGCGGTAATCCAACCTCGCAAAGACAATAAAAAGGACCAGCCCGGGGATTAGTCCATAAATCAACTGATGTTTAAAAAAATACGTGACGTCATTAAAGCGCTGATAACCCAAAGGACCGCTCGCGGAAAGCAGCATGAACAGACCAAATACAAAAACTATAATCAAAGACCATAAAAAAACGGGATCAACTTTGCCTCGCGAGTGACGCATACTAACCGTCAATCATGTGGATTAACAGTCCCAGAATAGCAAACATGAAAGAAACAATCCAAAAACGCATTACAACTTTGGGCTCGCCCCAGCCTAATGCTTCAAGATGATGGTGCAGAGGCGAACTCTTGAAGACTTTTTTCCCATTGCGTAATTTTTTGGAAATCATCTGGATGATGACGGATAAGGATTCGATGACAAACGGGATGCCGATGATTGGTAAAAGCAAAGGCTGATTGGTGAGCATGGCTATGATGCCCAGCGTGGTACCCAAAGCCATGGCACCCGTGTCGCCCATAAAAAATACAGCCGGGTTAATGTTGTGCCATAGAAAAGCCAGCAAAGCTCCTATGATGGCGGCGCAAAAAACCGCCAGATCCGCTCTGCCTTGCATAAAGGCAATTCCGCCATAGGCACCGAATGCGGCCATGAGCGTGCCGCCAACCAAGCCGTCCAAGCCGTCAGTGAGATTGACAGAGTGCTGGGTGGCAACGATAACAAAGATGAAAAACGGGATATAAAGCCAGCCCAGCTCCAAATTGCCGTCAAAAGGGATGTGGATGGAGCTCCAGTCCAGCTTTGAGTAAAACCACCAGGCGCAGACGCCGGCAATGGCAGTAAAAGCCAAAAGACGGTGACGCATGCGCAAGCCTCCGCCCTTGGGGCCGATACGGCGGATGTTTAAGTAGTCGTCGACCAAGCCGATAGCGGCTGCGGCCAACATGGCGCCAAACGGCAAGAGCGTCTGGCTGCGGGAAATGATATTCCAGCCGGTCAAAGCGCTTTCAGGCATGAGCCAGCTCAAGAGCCAGACCAAGCCCACGACTATTAATACAGAACCCCAGATAACAATTCCGCCCATGGTGGGGGTTCCGCTTTTAGCGGCATGCATCTTGCTCATAACGGGCGCTGAATCCGCATCACGGATGCTTTTGCCCATTTTGTATTTTTTGAGGAGTTTGACGACTGTCGGCGTGCTGATAAAAGCAATAAAAAAACAACCGAAGGCAAATCCGATCATTCTGCTTACTTCCCATTGGATGGCGGTCATACATTAGCTTGCAGCTGATAGCTTGTAGCTTTTAGCATGATAGAAATGTGCTATCAGCTAACTGCTGTCAGCTATTCGCTATTTTTTAGATGTTTATTTTAATTAGATAGTACATTAAGACTGACCAGGTTATGGTGGAGACAAGAGATAAGATTATAAGTCCATAGGCCGCGATGTGGTCATTTCTGTAAAAACTTAAGCCCAGTAGTATGGTAGCAGAAATTATCAAAATCGGCACTATGATAAATGCCAAGATCCAATACACGGGTTTGACCTGATCTATTCCCAAATAAACGGTATAGTGGGTAACAACCACGCCGGAGGGCATGGTGGCGGAAAATAACTTGATACCGCTAATCAGCGATACGCCGATAAGCAGTGTGATAGTGGCGATACTTACCCAGCGCAGCCAAGGGTTATCCCAGGCCATGCGGGTATTAAAACGCCATTCATCCAGATTCATAACACTACTCGACTGCGATAACTTGTTTAACTTGCGGAAGCTTATCAATCAATTCAGCTTCAATCCCCTGTTTTAACGTTATTCCAGCCATAGGGCAGCCAACGCAGGCGCCGTGAAGACGGACTCGGACTATGCCGGAATCAGGATCTGCGTCCACCAATTCAACATTTCCGCCATGCATGATCAGTGCTTGGCGGACGTCTTCCAAAATCTGCTCAACCTGGCCTTTAAATTGTTCTTTTTTATTTGACATCATGATTTATATTAACCCCCGTAATCAAGCTTGACAAGCCCCGGAAATTGGCTTAATATGCGCATACTTAAACAAGCTGATAGTACTTAGCTGATAGCTTATAGCAAGCTGACGGCTAAAGGCTAATAGCAAAAAGCTAAATTTTATGGCACATATTAAAGCCGGCGGTTCTACAAAGCTGGGCCGCGATTCACAAGGACAACGTTTGGGCGTCAAAAAATACGCCGGAGAAACGGTTAAAACCGGAAACATCATAGTCAGACAGCGCGGTTCAAAAATCAAACCGGGTTTGAATGTTAAAATTGGCAAAGATGATACTTTATACGCCATGACCAATGGCAAGGTAGAGTTTTCGGAAAAGCATGTAACCAAATTCTCCGGAGGCCGCCGATGGGCAAAAATCGCCAACGTAATTCCACATACAAAAACGAGCTAAACAAAAACGAGCGAAAGCTCGTTTTTTAGTACATGGTCATGGGTACATGGTCCTGGCTATAGGACTAAGCCCGAGGCCAGGACTTAGGACGATGGACTGAAGATTTGTATGGTATAATCTAGGCATTATGGAAATTTATGATTTGATTGCATTGTTTGCATTCATGGTTGCGGGCTTTATTGCCTATTATGTTTACAAAACATATTTTAAAAAAGAAGGTGAATCCAAAAAACGCAATGCGGATTTTACGGTTGATTTAACAGCGCGCGCCAAAGCCGGACAAATTGAAAAAATCATCGGCATGGACGAGGTGATTGAAAGGATCATCCATGTATTATCACGCAAGCAGAAAAACAATCCCCTGCTGATCGGCGAACCGGGAGTCGGCAAAACGGCGGCAATTGAGGGTTTGGCATTGCTGATTGCAAAAGGCGATGTGCCAAAGAATCTCAAACAGGTTAATTTATTTTCTTTGCATTTGGGAGATCTGATGGCGGGCACACAGTACCGCGGCGCACTCGAAGAAAGACTTAAGGAGCTGCTCACAAAGCTTGAGGCTGACAAACGGAACAATATTTTGTTTATCGATGAATTGCACATGATTGAGCAAGCCCGCGGCGGCGAGGGGGCTTTGGATATCGCGGATATTTTAAAACCCGCACTTTCGCGAGGTGATTTGCAGATCATCGGAGCCACAACCTGGGATGAATATCAAAAATACTTAAAGCCCGATGCGGCGATAGACAGAAGATTCCAGCCGGTTTTGGTTGAAGAGCCCAACAAAGATATTACAAAAAAAATCTTATCAGGAGTTAAGGATGAATATGAGAAATTCCATGGAGTGTGCATTCCTGCGGAGACCGTGGATGTTGCTGTTGAGGAGGCGGTGAAATCCATAAAAGACCGGTTTTTACCGGATAAGGCTTTTGATGTAATTGATGAGGCTTGCGCCAAAGTGGCAATTGAGGCATCGCGAGGGCACGGCAAAGCTCTGGGACTGTTGCATGCTGCCAGCGAAAAGGCCAAAATGGAGTGCGGCGGCAATGAACCGATTGTTACGCCCCAAGATATTAAGGAGGTCGCCAAGCAATGGCAAGCGCATCAAACCAAACCCAAGGCCTAGACAAAGGGGCAAAAATCATTTATTTTGCCCTGATTTTGATTTTATCGTGGTTTTTGCTGATCACAATATTTTATTTTGTGTTTGGCATTAATTTATTGACGGCTTTAGCATGTTTGCCCATCGCGATACTCGCGGCGATCTTGATCCATCGTGATGATCAACGCACCTCGCCGTACAACGTACAAGGTTCAACGTACAACGTACAGGGTGGTTATTTTTGGTTGTTTGCTTTGATAGCGATGGTTATTGATGGTTTCTTATTCGCACAGATGATCGCGGCGCGGACAAGCGTTGCTATTGTGTCACCGTGGGATGTTTTGAGCTGGCCTCACTGGATTTTGTTTTTTATTTCGAGTTTGTTTTTGATTTTATCCTTGCAGTTCCAAGCCCGCCTTCGAATTTTTGCCGCACTTTTACATTGTGCGGTGATGTTTTGGGCTGCTGCAATAGTCTATGGGTTTGGTTTTGGCTTTGATCCTTTCATCCATCAAGCGGCTGAATCCGCAATCATAATGCACGGCAAAATAGCTCCGCTGACTATTTTGTACTCGGGACAGTATGCGGTTGCAGCGGCTTTGGCGATTTTGACCGGTTTGCCGGTCCACCATGTGGATATTTGGCTGGTGCCGATTTTAACGATCTTGATGCTCTTGGCCGTCTTATTTATAAATAAAGATCAAGCTTGGCCAAGATTGACCGCCGTTCTGCTAATCCCCTGGCCTTTTTTAACTTTTACCATTCCTTATAATTTTGCTGTTGTTTTGTTGCTTTTTGCGATGTTAATGATTGATTTTTGGGAACAGAAAATCTTTCAAAAAATTATTTTATTACTGGCTTTGTTTTCCATGTTTTTACATCCATTGATTGGAATTCCGTTTTTGACTATTGCGATTGCCATTAACTTAAAAAATGAACGAATCGATAAATCGCTGATTGTGATAATTCCGGGTCTGATGATTGGCGCGTTTGGAATTTACGCACTAATGAACGACGGTCAATTTTATCCGATAAACGGGATGATGTTTGTACAAAATCTTAAAACTCTTTTTGCCAATCCATTTGTTAATGCCCACCATCCCCTTTTATCGTTCTTGTACTTTATCAAACATCTTTGGCCGTGGATGTTTATGGTTTTAGGCTTTTGGATGATTAAAAAAGACAATTCCCGCAAAAATGATATTTTGATTTATTCGGCAAGCGGAGTATTGATAGCGGCGATACTGATTAATACTTTGTTTTATTTTCAGGATATTGCAATGCGTGAACAGTATGAGTTTGCTTTACGGCTGATCAAGGTTATGCCGATCTTTTTTATTCCCGGCGTTGCCATGTTTATCAAAAGGATTTTGGAAGATAGATATGATATAAATCCAAAGAATATTGTAATCGCCATGATTTTCGCGGGAATCATGATCGGCTCCTGGTATTTTAATTATGAACAGAATAATGACGTTGCAGCTTTTACGGCACCGGCAGTGAGTCAAGATGAATTAGATGCGGTTTTAAAAATCGATGAGATGGCAGCCGGCGAAAAATACATTGTTCTCTCGGATCAGATGACCGCGGCTGCGGCTTTGAGAAAATACGGTTTTGACTTGAAAATCAAGTTGAATCAAGAGACGGCCAATGCCTATGCCATCCCCACGGGAGGATATTTGTATCAACAATATCAATTTTTATTCCAAAGACCTGATTTGTCGAAAAAAATATTTGATCAAATCTTCGAGTCGACGGATGCGGATTTGATATTTGTGACTATTAAAAACAGCTGGGATCCGCAAATGGTTCTGACTAATGAGTTGCAGAAAATTTCCAACGAATCATCTCACGAGAGAGTTATCAAAATCTTCAAGATACGCAAGAATCCGGATTTTATGCTATAATTTTAAATAATTAATTTCTAATATCCAATAGCAAATATCAAGAGCCATATAATGAACAATGTATTGTGCATAATACATAACATCGATTATAATACTCTTAATACTTTGTTACTCGTAACTTGTCACTTTTTTTATGGCAACCAAACAAAAAAGCATGTCAAAGACCAAGACCAATGTTTTAGTGGTCTTGCTTTCAGCTGTGGGTTTTGCCGCGGCCTTCGGAATCGGGATCTGGGCCGTGCAAAAGCGCGCGATTAAAAATCCGCTTCCAAAACCGCATACCGACTTAATGCCCGCGAAGCCGGGTTATAATCCTCCCGGCTACAATCCACCCGGTTATACTCCTCCGGGATACACACCGCCGGGCTACAATCCACCCGGTTATACTCCTCCGGGATATTATCCCGTCACCCCGACTTTGAGCGACATGAAGTCCTATCCGGTTATAACAGCACACAATCCGTCGGATTCTATCTTGTCTAACGGACAAAAAGAATTATACCGCTGGCAAATAGGCGCAAATAATTTAGGAAGTATTTATTTTAAACAAATTGCTTTTTATATAAAACAATCACAGGGCGTGACTTTGTCCAATTTCAGACTTTACCGCGGTGCAGTGCAGATGGCGGCCGGCGAATACAATGTTACTGAAGCTTTTTCGGGCCAAGATATCAAAAACGGCACCATGTCATCCGGTGAATTACCGATTGTGGTTTCATTAACCAATGAAGACTCAATCGGCGGTTCGGGTTATGTATACCGGCTTTACGCTGATGTTCAAACCACACAAGCCGGTGACTATGTAATGACCAAGCCTTTGCGTTCAAATGATGCATACTTCGGCAAAGGAAGTTTGATTAACAAGGGCTTGTATCCTTTAACGGCGCAGAGTGCCGGTATTTATAATATTGACGCGTCTGATCCGGTCGATGGCGTTGCAGATTATCCGGGATTCTTAATCTGGTCAGACAATTCAGCTTTGCCCCATTGGGTTAATTCCAACGACTGGTTCAGTGATTTCAATACCGGAGGACTGGATAAGGTGGTGACGTTGTCTAAATAAACTCAGAACACTGAAAAAACGAGCGAAAGCTCGTTTTTTGGTTCTAAATCCCCCTAACCCCCTTTGACAAGGGGGAACTGTACCCTCCCTTGTCAAAGGGAGGGATGGGGAGGGATTGTGATGGGAGTTATTTCTTTAGCGATGCCTTTACAAACCCTACGAACAGTGGATGCGGAGAGAACGGGCGAGATAAAAATTCAGGATGGAATTGCGACGCGACGAAAAAGGGATGGTCTTTCCATTCTACAATCTCAACAAGAGAATCATCAGGAGAGGTTCCGGATGCGATCAGGCCGGCGGATTCAAGCTCTTGGCGATAGACAGGATTGTATTCATAGCGGTGACGATGGCGCTCGATTATCAGTTCGGATCCGTAAAGCTTGCGCGCGAGGTTGCCATCCTTGAGTACACAAGGATAATCGCCAAGACGCATGGTACCGCCATAATTGGTGTTTTTCATTTTCTCTTCCTGCTCATTCATAAGATGGATGACCGGATGCTTGGTTTTTGGGTTAATTTCCGTGGTATTAGCATCCTTGTAGCCAAGGATATTGCGTGCAACTTCGATGACGGCCATCTGCATTCCATAACAAAGACCGAGATATGGGATTTTCTTTTCGCGCGCATAGCGTACAGCCATAAGCTTCCCTTCAACTCCCCTATTGCCAAATCCTCCTGGGATGAGGATGCCTTTTAATCCTTTCAAGATTTGTCCGATGCTTTTGGGATGCTTCTCAATTTCTTCACTGTTGATCCAAACAAGCTCCGGAGTGGCCCCCAATGACCAGCTGGCGTGTTTTATGGCCTCCAGAACGCAAAGATAAACATCTCCGAGTACAAAATCACCTGTAGAGAAGTATTTGCCAACCACGCCGATTTTAACGGTTTTGCCCTTCTTATCAATCTTTTTAGCAAAATCATTCCACTTGGATTTAACGGGGCACTTTTTGCCGATTCTGAATTTTTCCACGATGATTTGCGCAACATGCTGTTTTTTAAATTCAATGGGGACCTTGTAGATGGAATCAACATCCGGGGCGGCGATCACGTCTTCCGGATTAAGGCCGCAATTGCGGCTAAGCTTGCCCTTGCGCACATCGTCGATAGAGTGAGTAGAACGGGCAACGATAAGATCGGGGAACATACCCGACTCATTAAGCAGTTTAATTGCGTACTGGGTCGGCTTGGTCTTCATCTCGCCCAGTGTTGCAGGCACAGGCATGTAGGAAACGAGAACCGTGAGCACATCCTTGGGATGGTCGCGCTTCATCATGCGGGCGGCTTCCAAAAACAAAACGTTCTGATATTCTCCGAGCGTTCCGCCGATTTCCACCATGGTTATATCCGCATCACTGGCCTCTTGCGCGGCTTTAATCCTGGAGATGATTTCGAGCGGGATGTGCGGCACGGCTTCAACCGTTTTGCCGCCATAGCCCAGAGACCGTTCGCGTTCGATTACGGATTTATAGACGGTTCCGGTGGTCATGTAATTAACCCGCGGAATATCCTGATTTAAGAATCGTTCATAATTGCCGATATCCTGATCGGTTTCCATGCCGTCCTTGGTTACAAAAACCTCACCGTGTTCGGTGGGGTTCATAGTCCCCGCATCAACGTTGATGTAGGGATCAATTTTCATGGCGGTGACATTTAATCCGCATTCTTTGAGAAGCGTTCCAATGGAAGCTGTAACCACTCCCTTGCCAACTCCGCTCATGACGCCGCCGACTACAAAAATCGTCATGCGACGCTTTTTTGATGATTTTGGTTGTTTCCCCATACGGGATTATATTATATAACTTCAAACTGCAAAGTGCAAACGCGAGATTAGAATCAAGTTAACCAGCGGTCCGGTTTACCAGTTACCCGGAGTTTAACTCGTGATCAACGGATAAACCGGAATACGTGTAACGCAAGTTGTTTAGATTTTCGGTCTTTTCTTTTCTTCTTGGACGATGAGGCGCAGAGCTTTGGCAAGCAAGCGGTCCATGTTTCGGTAGCTCAAAGTCGCGAAAGCTTTGTCCACGGGGACCCAGGCGCCTTGCGTGATTCCTTCTGTGCCGGGCAGATCGAATCTTGACCCGGGAGGGGCTTCAAATAAAAAGAAGTGTACTGTTTTATCAATATTTTGCGCGGGACCCTTGTGACGCTCGGTGAAGCGGAACTTGGTCTGGCCGAGATGGCCAACATAGCGGAGTGTAGCGATTCCGGTTTCTTCGCGGATTTCACGGATGGCGGCAACTACGTGGGATTCACCAAGCTGGCGTTTGCCTTTGGGGAATGTCCAGCGTCCGTCATCTCTTTTTAAAAAGAGGATTTCGATGCGTCCGCGGTTGCGGCGGTAAATAATACCACCGGCCGATACCTGGTGTATGGGTCTGCCCTTGGGTTGGTTTTTGTGCCGGGTTTTATGGTGCGGCTCATTCCTCCTTGGGTGATTCGGTCTGGGAGAGGACTGCTTCCGGGTTGTTGATGTACTCGACGGCTTTTTGGAGTTGTGGGTCTCTGTTTTCATTGTAGTCTTCTAAGGTCATGTCGACCGTTATATCAGGCTCGATGCCCGTATTATTTATTGATCTGCCATTTGGCGTTAGCCATTCAGCGACTGTTATTTTGATTGCGCTGCCATCTTTGAATTCGGAAAAATCCTGAACCGATCCCTTGCCGAACGTCTGCATGCCGATAACCGTGGCCAAATCATAATCCTGCAAAGCGCCGGCGACAATTTCCGAAGCGGATGCCGAACCTTGGTTTACAAGCACTACTGTTGGATAGGATGCCAAGGCGCCTTTGCCCGTTCCATGGAATTCGTCGATAATTTTACCTTTGCGGCGTTCCACGACAACAACTCTGTTGCCAACCCACTCACCGGCAATGGCCGTGGAACGATCTAAAAATCCACCAGGATTGTTGCGCAAATCCAAGATAATGGCCCTGGGTTGTTTGTTGACGACTTGATTCATCGCATCAGTGAATTCGTCCGCGGTGTCTTCGTTAAAGTTGGAAATTTTAACCTGCGCAATATCTTTTTCCGGCCACTTGACTTCCACACTTTTGATTATGATCGTGTCGCGGATAATGGCAACATCAAAAACCTCGGGCTTAAGACCATCGGTGGTTCCGGTGGCGTTTTCATCTTCTGTTTTAGTGAGACGGCCGATATTTAAGACAACCTCTGTCCCCTTTTCGCCGCGGATTAACAGTACGGCCTGCTCTACGGTCATATCTTCCGTACTTGTGCCGTTGATTTTTATAATATAATCACCGGCTCTTAAACCGGCGCGATCAGCCGGCGTATCAGGCAATGGTGCGATAATCTGCAGCTGCTCATCACGGATGCCGATTTCCGCGCCTATGCCCTCAAACTCACCCTTGAGCGAATCGGTAAATTCTTTGGCGGTCGCGGGCTCAAAGAAAGCGGTATACGGATCACCTAAAGAATCGGCCAAGCCCTGCATGGCGCCATAGAACATTTTTTCTTCAGATATTTGATCGTAATACTTTAGTTCCAGCATTTGCCACAGTTCCCAAAATTGCTCGAACTTAATATCTTCAGAGATTAAATCCGGCGAAGGCAAGGCGCCGATGCCTACCACTTTTCTATCCCCAAGCAAAACAGAATCGGCTTCCGATACATTGCCCCTGCCGATAAAAATGCCAAGTAAAAAACTGACAAAAATACAACCAAATCCCAAAATTATCCATTTTTTTGGGATTTTTTCCGTAAAATAACTTCTTTGCATAAGCAAATTGTACTGCCAATATTGACAATAGTCAATATTCGTATTAGTCTTAAAAATAGCTTTACTAAGCAAATTTGAACCCTGTGCATCGAGTCGCTTCCTGGCGATTCGCACAATGCCACGAGCTCATCTAGCTCAGCTCGACTTATCGCGACGCATCGCGTTTAACGCGACGAACCTTCACAAAAAGGAGCCCGGCCATGACCCTGCGCGCCGTTGAGACGGATCAGACATGTGAATCTGCGCCTATGAGCGCAAACGGTATCAGCGTTATCAGATTAGCTCCGCCCAGAAAAGCGGCTTTGATTCTTGACCTGCCGAATGTAAGCGGCAGTTTTGCCAATGCGGGCTATGTCCGCGTTGATCCGCGCTGGTATTTGAACATGGTTGCCAGGCAATCCAAGTTGGTGACGGCTTTGGTCGTTGCCGACATGGAAGCCTTTGATCCGATCGGTAAAAGCAGTTATCTGGAAAGCAGCAGGATCTGGGCCAGGTACGGTTACAGAACCGTACACGCAAGCTCAAAAATCCAAAGCCTCTCCGAGAGCGGCAATCCCTATGACGAAGAAGATTTTTTGCCAAGCCTCTCGCTAAAAGAACTGCAGGCCACACGAAAAACAACGCGCAAGGACATGAGCGACGGCTATCTGCAAATGGAAATGGAGCTTATCTGCCATATACCTGAAATTACAGACATCTATTTGGGAACGCATGATGTGGATTTTGCGCTCAACGTGCAAGGCGCGTCATGGATAAAAAACAAACGCGTCACACTGCTTACGATCGGCGACCGCTTCGTATCCAATAAACTAAAAAGCGCCGCCGATGAATCCATAAACATTCTGGCGTATTCAGCTTATTATTCGGCCATATCTTTGCAGGCGCTGGGCTGGTGGCGCATGTTTGAGACCGAAGAAATCCGACGCCAAAGACTGATGAATTGGTTTGGCGCGAACGGTGAACAAACCGCCAGATATCCTTACATTATTATGCAATTGCGGGATATGCAGCTGCTTATCCGCTATCTGACCGATCAGTTACTGCTGGTTCCGCAATCAAATATCCGTTTTTCACGGAGCCGCTTGAGAAATTCCATGCACGATTTCTGGAGCTGGGAAAAGAAGATCGCCCGCTTGCCGGCTGCCAATGACACCACTGAAACGCAAGCGTCTCAAGGTGTGCCGGAGACATTGCCCAAGGAAATGATTTCTCCGTATTCTCTGCAAGCTCACGATTCGGGATTGCCGCCAATGCAACTAGCGGCCTGTGACTGGTCTTTGAATGAGATCATCAACATCTTTGTTTCGAACAAAGTTTTGATAACCACCATGGATCCGGCCACAAAAGCCAAATACTATCATGTAAATACGGATCACCCGGCTGTGAGGATGCTGCAGCGGGTTGAACTACCGTAGTATCTTGCTCCGCCCGCCCGGCACTTTCAGTGACTTGGTCGGGCGGTTTTTTTGACCAGGATTACCTTGATTTTATCCCTTCGACTTCGCTCAGGGTCTTCGAGATTAACAGGATTAATATTTAATTGTCGCAAGTCGCTAGATGCAACATACGTTGACATGTAATCCCGTTAACACTTTAACCAAAGTTAACTCGTAATAAACGGTTTAACTGTTACACCGGAATACGGTTTGAATTCGCGGTTTGATATTCGATATTCGCGGTCCGTTAGTCGGTTATCTTGAAAAAGTTAAATTTATGTTGTAGATTTAAGTAGAATATGCGAAAAATTCCGTTTCATAGAAGGATACTCCCTTGGTTGTTTGTTTTGATTTTTATTTTTATGGCGCCGGCTTTGGTTTTTTACACAGCCGGATACAGATGGAATTCCAAAAAAGGCGTTGTCGAGAGAAACGGCACCATGATTTTTGACAGTATGCCGAGGGCGGCGGGGATATATTTAAACGATCAAAAAATCAATGAACAAACCCCTGCGACATTGCAAAATGTGGCGCCGGGGAATTATTCAATAAAGTACAGTTTAGACGGCTATCATGACTGGCAAAAAAACCTGTCTGTTGAGCCGGAGCGAGTTACGTTTGCCAATACGGTTCACTTGTGGCAAAAGACAGATCCGCAACTAATTGCAGATGCGGAAACCGATTTTACGATCAGCAATCCGAATCAAGATTATATAATCTATCAATTTAATAAAGATGATGCATCGTATATTGGTTTGCTTAATTCAAAATCTACCGTGATTGATACAATCAAGCTGGAGGAAAAACTTGACCCGGTCTATTATGATTGGAGCGCGGATGGGGAAAAGGTTTTTTTAATCAGCCAAACAGACGGCACCCGGACAAAATGGCTGATTCAAACATCGCCATTGCAAGTTGTCGGTTTGAACGGAGGCAATTATCATTGGGAAAGATCACAGCTCATGGGTTATGGCGAAAATGATATTATTAACATTGCATCCGGCGGCGCGGTTTCCAGAAAGCCGAATCCGGACAGGATACATGACCAAATAAATAACAATCTTTTAAAGTACATTGAAAACGGTTCAAAACTGATTCTGCAGACCGGCAGTGCCTCCGAAGAAGGAATCGTTCTGCCCAGTGGGAATTGGCAATTCCGTTATGATGATAATAATGAAATATTACTGCAAGACGATAACCGCTGGTTAAGAATATCATTAACCGGAGAAGCCTATTCATCCATACGCGCCAATGGACAATTTTTATCAAAAATAGAAATCAAAAGAGAGATTTATTATCTTTTATTGAATTATAATGAGTTATTTTATTGGGAGCCTGCCAATGAACCGGAATTATTATACAGACAAAGCGAACCGATTATCGCGGCAGGCTGGCACCCGGACGGTATGGATGTTTTTATGGCTACGCAAAATGAAATTTTCATGATTGAGCTGGATGAGCGCAACGGGCGGCACATAACAAAACTGGCTGAATTCGATTCAATTTACGGCGCCGCAATAGCTGATGATGAAATTATCATCTCGGGAATTCGCGGCAATGAGAGCGGATTGTGGAGTTTGAGGATAACTGAATAACGTATAACGCACATCGTATATCGTTGAGCCGAGTCGCGTTTAACGCGATGAGCTCGATCGAGTATCGTCTGACGTTTCACGTTACAAGTTATACGTTTCGCGAGTCTAGTGTCTTTTCAGGACATCAAATTCGGATCTCTTTTTGATTTGGTTTGAACGGAAACCAATCGCTTGAATTCAGTATTGTATCGCTGAATCGCTTTTTCCAGATCCGGATGAAATTTACTTTTAAAATCATTGTCTTTTGCATAGTTTGACGCTTCAAGCAAAGCATCGTGCGTACCCGCATCAAAAAAACCTTTTTCTATTTTACGCACATCAAGCTCGCCCCATTCCAGATATTTTTTGTGCAAATCCACTATTTCCAACTCACCTCTATCTGATGGCTCTAAACTTTTTGCTATGCCACAAACTCGATTATCAAAAATATACATCCCGGGTATGGCGTAGTTGCTTTTTGGGGAAGTTGGCTTTTCTTCGATGGAAATTACCTTGTTTGACTCAGCATCAAATTCCACAACACCAAAGCGCTCGGGATCGGGCACCTGGCGCGCAAAGATGCGGCCGCCGCTTTTAAAGCTTTGTACAGCATCCGTAAAATCGTCTTCAAAGATGTTATCGCCTAAAATCATGGCTACCGGTTCGTCATCCATAAAATCTTCACCCAAGATAAACGCTTCGGCCAAACCCCGAGGTTCGCGCTGTACAATAAAAGAGATGTTGATGCAGTGAGGCCTTAACATGGAGCCAAGAAGGTTAAGAAAACTTCCGGAATACTCGGGTGCCACAATAATAAGGATGTCTTTTATACCGGCTTTTACGAGCGTATTTAGCGGATAAAAAATCATAGGCCGGTCGTAAACCGGTAAAAGCTGTTTAGTCAAAACGGCCGTAAGAGGAAGAAGACGAGTTCCTGTGCCTCCGGCGAGAATTATGCCTTTCATAGTCTTTAGACCTTAACGCCTAATATGAAATATTGCAAAAAGAATTCAGAATACGGTCTTCGGCCCCGAGGCTCAGACTCGAAGACAATTTAGCATTTAGCTGTATTCTATATTCAAAATTCTATATTCTTAGTTTGCGCGTAGAGCTTTTTCATCCCATTCAGCTTTGCGGTCGCGCAATTTTTGCACCCATTCAGGGTTGCTCAGATACCAATCGACGGTTTGCTTAAGGCCTTCGGCGAATTTATCGCGAGTAAATTCCGGTTGCCAGCCCAGTGCCTCGATTTTTGAGGAATCAATGGCGTAACGGCGGTCATGGCCTTTGCGATCTTCTACAAAATCGATCATTTCCTCACCAAGGTTGAAATGATCCAACAACATCTTGGTTAGCTCCAAGTTACTGCGCTCATTATCCGAGCCAATATTATAAACTTGGCCGGGCTCGCCTTTATCGAGCAAAAGGCTTAAAGCGGAGGCGTGGTCGCGAACATGAATCCAATCGCGGACGTTTTTACCGTCGCCGTAGATGGGGACCTTTTCGCCGGCTGAAAGTCTGAAAATGAATGATGGAATGACTTTTTCCGGGAATTGATAGGGGCCGTAGTTATTGGAACAGTGTGTGACCACTACAGGGGCTTTGTGTGTGACAAAATATGCATTACACATCAAATCTCCGCCGGCTTTAGCGGCCGCGTAAGGCATGTTGGGCATTATTGGAGTATGTTCGGTAAATTTATCACTTGAATCAAGCTCCAAAGCACCAAAAACTTCATCGGTTGAGACCTGAAGAAATTTTTTGATGTCGTTTAGCCTTACCGCATCCAAAATCATCTGCACGCCCAAGCTGTTCGTCAGCACAAAATCCTTGCATCCGCCGTGGATTGAGCGATCGACGTGGGTTTCGGCGGCAAAATTGATAATGTGATCGATGCTATGATCTTTAATTACTTTGTTTAACACATCGAGATCCGTGATATCGCCTTGCACAAAAGTATAACGCGGATCGTTTTCCAAATCCTTAAGATTATCAAGATTTCCCGCATAAGTCAGCTTATCAAAGTTGACGATTTTGACATCGGGGTCAGTCTCGAGCTTGTATCTGATAAAGTTGGAGCCAATAAAGCCGGCTCCGCCGCAAACCAATAAAACCATAATAACAAGTACAAAGTGTAAAGTATAAAGAGTAATTTAAGATGTAATGGCGTCTTTGAGCGTCGTGGCAATTAAAGCGGCCTCACCCTCGGCGTAGGCGATGCCCGGCCAGTGACGGTGGCCATCCCCCACTTTGCGCGGTATGACGTGAAAGTGGACGTGCGGGACGACTTGACCGGCGGCGGAGTAATTATTCTGGACTATATTAACACCTTCCACATCAGGCAGACTCATTAAAGCTTTCATGACTTTTTTTACCGCCTGTACAGTAGGAAGAATTTGATCCTCGGGCAATTCAAGCAATTGTTCATGATGGGCTTTTGGTACGACCAGAGTGTGGCCGGGATTAACCGGGTTTATATCCAAAAATGCGATAACATCGTTATCCTCATAAACAATATCCGACTGCACGGATTTATTGGCAATTTTGCAAAAAAGGCAATTGTTCATAATACTTAGTCGTTAGCAATCATGATTTAAAAGCTAAAATCTAGAATCTACAATCTGGCAGTTTTTTTTAAGCCTTGAGCTCAAGGCTGAAAGCTTATCGTAAGATTTCAGATTTCAAATTTCAGATTACAGTGCTTGTTGAGTTATGGTTCGGTAAGCACAGCGTAAACCCAGGCTACTATACACAAACTGCCGGCAAAAACCAACATCAAGGATTTATAGCCCGATCCGTCCAAAACTGTAAACAGGATAAAGATCAGTGCAATAGTTGTAATAACGGCAAAAATTATTTGGATTGTTTTGCTGAAGGTTCCGGATTCCCTGGTTATCACCAAGGTTGCCAGTATCAGAAAAAATGCCAATGGCAGAATGTTAATTATATCAAAAAAAGGCAAAACCGAACCCGGCATCAGCCATTCCAGCCCCAAAAAGGCGATAATCATAACCGTAACTGCCAGTGCGCAGTTTCTTAGAAATACCTTTCCGGCATCTTTTATGGATATGCTTATCATATAATCCTGTGCCAGGCATTCCGCAGTTCGGCATAAAAAACATCCCACCAAGAACGGACTGTGCTATAGGGTCTGTGGTAAGTTAAAGTCATACGGCGGATATCGACAGCGCCAGCGCGTGAAACAATACCCGGAGCTGACAGGACAAAGCGGATATTGTCCGCATTGGCCGGTATATCAAATGTGCCCCGCATCTTCAACCATCCGTCACCCATGGCCATACTTTTTGTGTAATCCGTGCGTACGGCGACAATGCCTTCGGCTTGACCATTGGTAGCCGGTGTAAAACGCCTGGGTTCGGGCTCAAAAAAAGCACCCGGTGTTAAAGCAAAAAACCCGTCAGCAATCACGCGTACATCGCCCAAGGGAGAAAAGAACTGTACAGGCTCGGTTTGGGCATCGTAACGGTCCATGCGTACTGCCGTGTGGGTACTTAAAATCCTCTGTTGATAGGGACCAAAACCGATATCTTGCAATCCTTCTTTATGAAAAGTTTCCAGAACAATATGTCTGGCCGTGGTCCAGGCCGTAAAAGAACGCGGATTTTCTTCCCAGCCCACAACGTCGCCGATATTCAAACGCGGCCCGATAACCAAGTGTTCGTTTTTCGTAAAAATACGGCGGATAAAAACATCATCATCAGCCACAACATGGATCCGATATATACCGGGCTCCAGATTTTTTCTGGCAATTCTGACCGGAACGAGACTGCCATAACCCTCATCGCGGCTGCCGCTGGTGCCAACAGCATCGTTAGTGAGCGCTTTTCCGTCTTTAGAGATTGTTATTGCTAAAAGCCCGCCGCTCCGGTTGCGGTTAACGTCTTGAACTTCCAGGCGCATGTCTATCTGGCCATTGGCCGGCACTACCCAAAAATCATGCGCGCCTCTCAATGAGACATCAAAACGCTGGTAAACTTCTGAAAGCATCGCATCCGCAATGGCGGGACCCGTGCTTGTGGCAAGCCAGGCCGCTAAGCCGCGAGTATCCGGATCATCAAGCCGGCTGGAGCTTGTACCTTTGGCCACAAAACCCTTAACTCCGCCGGGAGATATCACTTTTTGATAATAATCATTATCCAAAACCTCGGAATACCAAGGTATTAATTCCATTTGCTGTCCGGCCGCATCGTGGACTATGCCAAATTCAAGCAATGGCTGGTGCTGAACGCGGAATTCCATCTCCACATCAACCGTTTTATATGGTCCCGGTGTTCGGGCATTGATGTATACGGGATCCCCGATAATACGCTGACCATTCCAGTCTTCGCCGTAAAAATCCGACATGACAGCGCGTTCCGCCGGTAAAAATTGATATAAAAAAGCGCTGGTGCCGGTAAGGTCGCTTTCCGACCTAAAACTGCCGGATGCCGGGAATCTTAAACTTAAAATAAAAAATACAAAACCTACGCAGATTATCCAGGGAACTGCAGCAAAAGCGATAGCCAGCCATTTTGGTATTGTTATTTCGTTTAGATTCATTATTACTAATATTATAACGTCGATACGTCGGTAAGTCGATACGTCGGTAAGTCGCAACATGCGTTAACCCGTAGTCCCGTTATCCAGTCAGTCAGAGATCAACTCGCAATAACTGTTTAACGGTTAAACTGGAGCACGTTTGAATCGTAGTTCGTTATTCCAGATCCACTTCCTCCCAAAGCGACGGATCCTCGTCCCAATTTCCTTCTTCGTCAATGAATTCAGGCAATTCAATATCACCGGCATTATATGAATCTTCAAACTCTTGCATTACTTTCGCAGAAACAAACTCATACATTGTTTGGTTGCCGTTTGTGAAAACAGGAAACAAAATTATTCCCTTTTCCCTCCATTGTCGTTCTCCCATCTCATCTTGCGTCGGCAAATATAGCGCGTTGTATATAAACAAGTCGGATATTTCGATGATTTTCTGCGTATCAGGCAACGGTGAAACCACGTCGTATAAAGGGTAGAAAATTTTATCGCTCCGATCCGAGAAGATCAGCGTCGGTTCATCAAAAAACTTAACTGTTTCATTGCGTATTTCATGATATCGCCCCAATTCCGACTCGACCGACAAGATGCCTTCATTATCTCGGATAAATGCAGTCCATTGACCAAAGGCGATTAACACAATTGCCAAACAAATGGATATGATTTTTGTGCTCCAACTGGTCCACAGCCGATTAATAATATAGCCGGCGCCGAGCGCATATAAGATGCCAATCGGCAAAATATAACGCAAAAACGAATTACCCAAACTGACCTGATTTATACGAACATGATCTTGATATAAACCGTTTCCGTAAAAAACAATCAGAATGAAAGCCGTCCAGGTCAAGGCCAGCAAAGCCCAGCGGTTTTTGCCCCGCCAGGCTTTTTCTTTTAATAAAAAGAATATGACCGCAAATAAAACCAAGGTATAAAGCCAAAAATATTTAATTAAATAATTTTCGAAATTCCAAAGTATATTTTTAGGATGAAAAGAAAACGGCAAAGCGCTCCAAATTGAAATATTTTTACTGTGCAGCTCGGTACCGAACCGATCTTCGCCGCCCGCCGCACTCTCGGCGACTCCTGTGTGGCGGATTTGATAACCGCTTGTCAACCAAGTGCCGTAAGTTTGTTTGCCGATATAGGCGCCGGCAAAAATAAAAATTGACGCGGCGGCGATAAATAAAGCCGCGTAAACCAATATGCGTCGTCGTGTAAATTTTTGCAAAAGACCCTCACCGGCATTTGTTTTATAGTGAAGCAAGGTAAAAACCACTAGAGGTAATAACCAAATAAGTTCCAGCGGCCGGATTGCCGCAGCAAGGCCGAAAATCAGACCCGCAAACAATATTTTTATCCAATTGAGTTTGATTGCCAGAGCCCACCAGATCCAGATCGCGATACAGGCGATGCTGATCTGCGGAAAAGAACCTCGGTTGGCATACAACAATACCAAGGGGAATGTGAGCCAAATGATTAAGGTTAGGTATTTTACTATAGGCGGCCATTTCGGGGGTAAAATTTTCCAAAAAGCATAAGCCGTGACCATCACAAGCAGAGGAGCGTAAAACAAAATTCCCAAAAATCCGAAAATTTTATAAATAACCGCCAGAATTATAACCATGCCCAAAAAAGCAACAGGCGCCATGGCGCCCGATTCGGGCAAATACACATAACTGCGCGGATGAGCCCAGGGAAAATCTCTTAAATATTCTTTAATTTCCAAAACACTGCCCGTATCGGCAAGCCTGATTGCAGACTGCACATTGGCTGTTTCATCCGGACTCATCCACATATCACCTTGGCTGAAAGGAATTCTAAAAAATTGCAAAAATACCGCAAAAAGCAGAATTATGGCAGATATCCACAAAAAGGGTCGTATATTCATAATAGACATGCTACATGCTTGCTTGCGTTTATGCTAGTTTATAGTATATGAAAATATATTTTCGTATATTTTGTGTATTGATTGCATTAACCATGACCCTGCCCCGGCAAGCATTGTTTGCGCAGGAAATACCGGGTTTGCGTATTGATTCCATCGGTTTTAATCCCAACTTCATACTCACTGATGATGATATTTTTGATATCAACGGAATGAACTATGATTATTTAAAGAATTTTTTGCGCAGCAAAGGCCGTTTAGCGGATCTAAAAGTTATGGATACTGACGGAGAAATGAAGCCGGCGGTTGATATAATTTGGCGCGTTTCCAATGTATACAAAATTAATCCAAAGTACTTAGTGGCTTTATTGCAAAAAGAACAATCATTGGTGGAAGACCCTGATCCGAGTGAAAGACAGCTGGATTGGGCAACAGGATACGCGGTTTGCGACTCATGCAGCAAAGACGATCCGGATATCCAGGATTTCAGAGGTTTCGCGAATCAATTGGAATACGCGGCCAGACAGCACAGAGAAAAATATTTGATGCAGCTGCTTACGACGGGAACGACTATCGCAGGCAAAGGAATGGGCATATCCATGAATATTGACGGCATAGAGGTTATTCCTCAAAATAAAGCCACTGCCATGCTGTATTCCTATACTCCGCACATACACGGCAATAAAGTTTTGTGGACCATATGGCAGAGATGGTTTGCTCTAACATATCCTACGGGAACCATCATCAAGGGCATGCCCAGTGAAAATATTTATTTGATACAAAACGGACAAAAACGCGAGTTTGAATCAATAAATGTACTGCTTTCAATGACAAGTTTGGATAAGGTGCTGGAAGCATCCGATTCGGAGCTGTCATCATACGCAAACGGGGATCCCATGAAGTTTCCCAAATATTCGTTGTTAAGGGTTCCGCAAGGTACAATCTATCTTTTGGCATCAGACGGCAAGCGCAGAATCTCGAGTATGGAGGTTTTTCGAAAATTCGGTTTTATTGAAGATGAGATAATTCATGTAGAAGATGAAGACGTGACTGATATACCGGACGCGGAAGCTATAAATGAAGAAACGGTCTTTCCTCAAGGAGCATTGGTTAAATCCGATAAATCCAGCACGGTTTGGTATGTTGAGAACGGCAAAAAATACGCTCTGCTGGATGAAGTATTTTTAAAATTATATTTTACAAGAAGACCCATAAAGACACTCCCGCAAGAAGAGATAGACGGATATAAAGATTCAGGATTTTACTCATTGCATAATGGGGAGTTGGTAAAAGGTGATGATCCCACGGTATTTGTTGTTGAAGATTCCGTTCTGCGGCCGATCGCTTCGGGGGAAGTATTTGAATCGCTTGGCTGGAAGTGGCAAAATATAGTCAATGTTCCGGACCGTGTTTTATTAACATATCAAACCGGCGATCCTGTTAAATTGCAAAATCGCGATATTACGGAAGAAAACTTTAATAACCAAAATTTAGAAACTTATTCACAAATCTCCCAAGTTAATCAATAAATATGATTGTATTTGGCGCAATCGTGCCCCATTCGCCGCTATTGATCCCAACAATAGGCAAAGAACATCAGGCAAAATTACAAAAAACCATTGATGCCTGTAAACAAATTGAACAGGCTTTGTATCTAACAAAGCCGGAAACGCTGGTGATAATCGCGCCTCATGGGCCGCGCTATCCGGATGCGTTTTCAGCCAATATGGCCGGAAGTTATACCGGATCATTAAAATCATTCGGCGACTTTTCAACAACAGTATCAGCCAAAAGCGATTACATGCTGATTGACAGGGCGCACAGGAAGATGCGCGAAGAAGAAATTCCTTTTACGCTGACCTCCAGCGAAGAGCTTGATTATAGTTTTACAATACCGATTTTACTGCTGACCCAACATCTGGAAAACTGGAAGTTATTCCCCATTTCGCCTTCAATGATGGATGGCAAAGCGCATTATGAGTTCGGCAGGCAGATTAAGAGAGTATTGCATATGGAAAAAAGAAGAGTGGCCGTGATTGCCAGTGCAGATCTGTCCCATAAATTGACCGCTGAATCTCCGGGCGGGGCATCAACCGAAGGTCCTCAATTTGATGCGGCAGTTCAGCAAGGAGTGGCGGTTAAGGATCCTACTCCGTTATGCACCTTGCCCAATGAAGTTATAGAAAATTCCGGACAATGCGGATTCAGGCCGATTTGCACTTTGCTGGGCATGCTGGATAATATGAATGTGACGCCAAAAATTTTGAGCTATGAGGCGCCGTTTGGCGTTGGTTATATTACAGCGCAATACGATATCGCATAGGAAATAGCAAATTGCAAATAACAAATAGCAAGAGTACACTTAGCTTATTCTTGATATTCGCCATTTGATATTTATCATTAATCAGTCCCGGTCGTTAGTATTTAAATATGTTTATCTCTGTTATCCCTGCATTAAAGATGCCTTTTGGGCATTGTTTTTTTGATTATGAACTGAACGAAGGATCGGTCCATGTTGGTGATTTGATATTGGTGCCTTTTCGGCAAAAAATGATAGCCGCGCTGGTGGCTAAAAAATCAACAGATAGCGAATACGCTTCCAGAACGATCAGTATCAGCAATCCTAAAAAAATTTTTAAATTCCCGGAAGTTATTGTTGAGTATTGCGTTGAAGCTGCCAAAGAATCTTTTGTTTCACCGCCGACAATGTTAAATGCTTGGTTGAGGACCATGCCCAAGAGACTGAGCGATTTCGAACCTCACTTGATGCACAAAGACACACACCGTCCTAAAGAATCGGAAAGGATAACAGACAAGTACTTGGTCAATCGTTATACTGATAGAGATGGGATTATCGATCTTGTCGCCAAAGAACAGGCCAATGGACGGGTTTTGGTGATAACGCCTTGGCAAAGAAGAGTTGATTTTTTGGCAAAAAGACTTGGCGTGGATGGCTTGCATGCGCACACCGCCATGAAGACAGCCTGGCTGGCTTGGACAGGTTTTTTAAACAGCTCTCATGGAGTTTTAATCACGACGAGACTCGGCGCCTGGCTCGCCGGCACGGCAGACATAGTAATTGTTGATGAGCCGGAAAATGATGATTTTAAGCAAGATGAATTGACGCCTCGTTATGATGCGCGGCGCTTAGTATCATTAGCCGCAGAGCTAAGACCGGAATTGCGGATCCATAATCTAAGCACAACGCCCGTTTTGAGTGATTATGCCAAGATCAAGGCTCCCTCGGGTTTGGAAATCAATACTGATGCAACATTTATAGCTTATGCAAAGCAGATCAGATCTGAAATTGAACACATCACTCAACCGGCTTTGGATTTGATTGCTGAAGCTTTCGAACAAAAACGACCAATACGGATTTTGCATCCGGTTTATGGGATCCGCGGACGGATCCGGTGCGGTGACTGCAACTGGCTCATGACCTGCCCAAATTGCAAAACCGGCATGAATAATATGAGCACTTTTGCTTTATGCAGACGGTGCAATACTTCACAGCCCCTGCCCACCGAATGCCCGACGTGCCGCGGAGCCGACTTGAATAAATCCGTTATTGGCTGCCCGGCTCTGCAATCATTATTTAATAAAAAACTTCCCGGCGCGGATTTGGCAGTTTTGGATTTACACGAATGGCAGAATCAAGCTTTACGGCCGCAATCATTAATTGTGATAACAAATTTGATGCGCATTGGCGGTTATTCAGAGGATATCCGCCGTAAAGAAAGAATGATAATTGCATTCAGGCGAATAGCAGCACAAGCGTGCGTCGCAAAATGCAGTATCGCAGTGCAAGGAGATGAGGCGCTCTTGGCAGAAGCAAAACAATGGCTGACAACCGACGGCCTGATCAGAGCCTGGAAAAATGAATATGACGAAAGAAGAATCTTTGAGTATCCCCCGGCAGTCATTGCTGCAAAGCTGATAGTGCCGGGAGATATCACAAAATCCAGTGATACAACCGATAATCTGCAAAAAACCTGCCAGCGAACCGGTTGGAAATTAAGGGGTCCCTTTACTGTTGAATACAGACCCATGACGCGCGAACAGAGATATATTTATCATCTAATTCCCCCATTGGACAGGCAAAAACACGATATTATCAATGATTTATCGCAATTGACCGCATATGGTATCATAGATCTTGACCCGATCGCATTTTTCTGCTAATATAAGCCATTAATCCTTATGCAAGACACCTACTCTGTTTTGACTTACAAAGAACCGTCCGTTCGCGATCGGTCTATTGAGGTGTCTGCAGAAGAGATTACGACCAAGGAGTTTCAAGATTATTTAGATAAATTAACCCGAACCATGCATGTTGAGGATGGAATCGGAATTGCTTCGCCGCAGGTGGGTATTAATAAAAGAATTTTTATTGCCCATATTAAACATCGGGACACGGCTTTTATTAATCCGGTTATAACCAAGAAATCCGAAAAACTGGTTGAAACCGAAGAAGGCTGTTTAAGCGTGCCCGGAGTGTTTGGATTGGTACAAAGAGCAAAAAAAGTGACTATTGAAGCCTTAGACAGACACGGCCGCAGAATGGAACTGGAATTAAAGAATGCTGATGCGGTTGTGGTCCAACACGAGTTGGATCATTTGGATGGGGTCTTGTTTGTCGATAAAATGACAGAGGTAACCAGGGGAAATTGGCAAACACTATAAAGGACAACAGACTCGCGGAACTCGCAACGTATAACGTGAAACGTTGAACGTGTAACGTTGAACGTAGAACGTGAATCGTCACGATACACGATACACGATACACGATGCTAGAGCAGCACCAGACATAAGCAGATCCTGGATGATACCCGGGTTTTTTTATTCGCTATCAACCCTCTCTTGCTCGCGGCCCCTGTACTAGACGGTTCAGGGCGGGAGAGGGTCTCTCCGCATTAAGTGCGGAGAGGGGTGAGGGAATTAAAAGAGCCCCCGCAAATCGTCGGGGGCTAGTCGAGAGAGCAGTGGTCGCTGAATGCGTCCATTCAGCATATAGAGACAAAGCAGGCGTCTCTATCCACCTAAACCTGCCCCTGCTTGGCAGCCCACGGCAAAACGCTCTAGAAGCGTATGCGTAGGTGACGCTTACGTACCTGCTCTTGGCGCACGCAGCCACCATTAGCTAAATAAATAGCATACATTGTTTAAGGCGTCAATACCCCAATCTTCGTTGACATTTAGCTCTAAAATAAGGTATTTTATGTGTATCTTAATAAACTGTGACTTGTAAAAAAGCCTTGTGATTTGAAGTATGTTTTACGACATAAGTATATGCCCTACTCTGTAATTTTCTTCGGAACCTCTGATTTCTCCACACCTTCTCTACAGGCATTAATTAATGATGCTAGGTTTAGCGTAAAAACCGTTGTAACAAAGCCTGATATGAAAGTCGGACGTCATCAAGAAGAAATCGAGCCGCCCGTAAAAAAAATGTCTAAAAAACATGCCATTCCGGTCTTGCAATTTGATAAGATTAAAACCGAGGAAACATACAATTTGCTTAAGGACGCGGGACGTGGGGTGGTCGTTCCCGCGCAGGTCGCGACCGGCGTGGTTAGCGAAACGACACCCCGTGGGACAAGTGACGATGATAAAATCGACGTTTACGTTGTTGTCAGCTATGGCAAGATAATCCCGCAAAGGATTTTGGAATTACCAAAATACGGGGTCATAAACGTCCACGGTTCACTGCTTCCCAAACATCGGGGAGCTTCGTGCGTGCAATCCGCTATCGCAAGCGGAGATAAAGAGACAGGAGTGACCATAATGCTCATGGATGCGGAGATGGACCATGGACCGATCTTGGCGCAGAAGACCACGCCTATTAGGGAGGATGATACCGGCGGTATTCTGCATGACCGCTTAGCGGACATTGGGGCCGTACTTTTGCCTGATGTTTTAATGGACTTTATTGAACACAAAATTGAACCAATGGAACAAAAACACGATTCTGCAACATATTGCAAGATTCTCAAACGCGAGGACGGTGAAATTGACTGGTCTAAGTCTGCTGCAGAGATAGAACGTTTGGTCAGAGCTTATAATCCGTGGCCGGGAACTTTTGTGATGCTAAACGGTAAGAGGATTAAGATCCACAAATCATCGTCAAACGTCGAACGTCTAATGTCGAACGAAGCGAGTACTTGGTTTAGCGAGGATGATAGGTTATTTGTGACTTGCGGCGACAAACAGGCTTTAGAAATTTTAGAACTTCAACCTGAAGGCAAACGCAGGATGAGCGCAAAAGAATTTCTTGCAGGGCATCAATTAGATACTTGACTCTAGACCCTAGACGCTAGACTCGAGACTCGAGAAGCAGTAATCGCTTTTTAAGACGGACTCCCCAGCGGTAATCGCCGAAAGTTCCATTGGATCGAATGATGCGGTGGCAAGGAATTATGATGGCAATAGGATTTGCTCCGATTGCATTTGCAACAGCGCGGACTGCGTTTGGCTGCCCTATTTTATTGGCAATTTGCTGATATGTGGCGGTTTGCCCATAGGCGACGTCGAGCAATGCACGCCAAACATTTTTCTGAAATTCCGTACCTCGTAAATCGAGTTTTATATCAAAAATCCGACGACTGCCGTTTAAATATTCCACTATTTGCGATATCACGATATTTGTTGGCTTTAGATCGTTTACTGCGTTTTTATTAAAAGACAGAGATACCAATCCCATGTCCGATTCTTCAATCTGAAGACACTTAATTAACTCAGTCATTACAATAGCTCTTGTAAGTTGTCAGTTTGCAGTTGTCAGTTTTCATCACGATCAATGGCCAGAGCCCCTTCCGCCAGCAACAGCACACTGAATCCCAATGGATGATCAAAGTAGGGTGTAAAAATATGGACGACAGCGATTGCAATTATGGACGATATCAGAGCCGTTTTAATCCACCAATCATATTGGGATTTCCAGGTGCGGTAAATAATGGACGTCAGTAAAATCAGCATAACCAATGGCCCGAAGATTCCAAATTTTACCCAAAGCGAAAGCCAACCCCATTCAAAAGCATAAGTTGTGTATACACCATTCGGATGATCTTTAAGAATGCGCGGATCCTGACTTTTGTATGTAATGGTACTGCCAAATCCGCTGCCGATGATCGGGTTCTCCCCTATTTTATCCCACATGGCAGGTAACAAGTTCCAACGGCTCGAACCGGCCGCGTCTGTTACAGTGCCTCGATCTTTAAGCATGGAGGCTAAAGAAATCTCGCCGGGCGCCGGCCAAGGGAAATACATAACACCGGCCAACAGACAAAAAGCCAAAATTGTTCCGAAGATGCTTTTTATGCAGGCGATGAGCCGCAGTTTTTTATAATGAAAAATTGATAATACGAAGACCAGAAAGAATCCTGCCAGCGACCCAACCCAATAGCTGCGCGACAAGCTGATAACAATCATGGCAACGGAAAGAATCCAGATCAGCCAGTATGAATACCGTGGCAACATGCATTTAAGTCTTTGAATCGCATTTTGCATCTTGAGTCTTGATTCTTGCATCTTGAATCTAACGTCTTGAGTCTTGAGTCCAGCGTCTTGAGTCTCGATCCAATACGCAAAAGTAAATATTCCCGCCACGATAGAGAAGATAGCCGATTGAAAGAAAATCCTAAATAGATTGCCGCCTGCAGGCGTGATTTCTCCAACGCGCGTATCTCGAATCCAGGTATATAAAGGATCTGCAATGGCGATGATTCCGTGAGAAAAAATGTAAAACAAAAACAAAGCTTTAGCGGGGAGCCAAACGGCAGAGGCTATAAATGCACAGCGAATGGATTGCGCGAGCTCGTCTTTATGGCGGTGAGCTATGTCCAGAACCGGAATAAAATACAATAAAAAGAACCAGGCGTTAGCGTCTTGAAATAAATACGTCTGATTCTGATACCAGCCGTTAAACAGGCCGGAAACAATCATAACTCCAACTAAGATCCAAACCTGCACAACCATGAGTTCATTCAGCTTCCAGAAGCGCCAAATCCGCGATTTTAAGGCGTTTATACCCCAACCCAGACCAAAACCAGCCATAAGCGCCATGCGCAGCGATATGCCGGTTTCAGGGCCATTTGCCGATATTGAGAGCAGATAGCCAAACCCGCCAATCCAAAGCTCGGCTGCGATAATAGCTAGCGCTTTGGCGGGTTTTGAATATGCCAAATAAAAAACAAAAACCGCGGCGATTATAGTTGCCATTTGCCGCCAGAGCGGAGCTTGCAGTGTTATGTATGAAACGACCTCCAGGACAGTAATTGCAATAAGCCACCAATAGACTTCCGAGAATTTTTTTTTACATGCCATCCGGTCAGCAGTTTTGTTTTTAAAAATGTTTTTAAGCTGTTCCGCGAGCGGCTTTGAAGTTCCAAGCTTGGATCCTACGGCTTTTGCAAGCGGTTTTTTGAACAAAGAAACCATTGCCGCCAATCCCAATGAAATCGGGTGAAAAAGCAATACCATCAGCCAGGCCAATCTCCCATGCCACTTGAGCATGTATTTTAACAAACTGTCATTAAAATATCTTTGCTTCTTTAAAGTGAACGCTTTGCCAAAGGATTGTCCTTCGTGATGCATGATGGAGACTGAAGGTTCGTACCAAATCAGCCAGCCGTTATTTTTGGCGGTTTTGCAGGCATCAACCTCCTCAAACCAGATAAAATAGCGCTGATCCAGTCCGTGCATCTGATCCCAGCAAGCGGCGCGCACCAAAAAACACGCCCCCATCACCTGATCAACCGATTGCGCCTTATCGGGATTGACATCTTTGCCAAAATATTTTTGTAAAAAATCGATATCGGGCAAGAAATGATGGAGTTTCAATAAAATAAACAGCTGGTCTTTGAGCGATGGAAAGCGCCGCACGCTCTGCTGATATGCTCCATCAGGGTTAAGCAGCTTCGGCCCCATGATACCGGCCAATGGATTAAGATCCATTTTGCGCACCAATTCACACAAGGATCCGGGCGGGCAGCTCGTATCCGGATTTAAAAGCAAAACATATCGTGCCTTGTGCTGAACAGCACCTTGATTACACGCCTTGGCAAAGCCCATGTTTTCATCATTGGCCAGAATATCTATCCTTTGCTCATGAGCAAAAACCCTCTCCACCATTTTTACCGTATCATCCGCTGAAGCATTGTCTACCACAACACATTCCCAATCCAATCCCTCGCACGCTGCCGGCAGCGACTTCAAACACCTCTCGAGTTCTTCTCGGACATTCCAGCTTACTACGACAATATGGAGGTCTTTCATACATATTAGCTGATAGCTGTTAGCTGTTAGCCAGCTATCAGTTATCAGCTATTGGCTATTAGCTTTAAGTTTATGTTTATCTTTGACAATCTTCTCTGCTTCACGATAACGGAGGATTTCTTTGGGAGTGTAGCCCAGGATAGGCCAATTTATTTTATGCATAAAAGATGGCAGCCATTTGCTCATGCCCAGTTTGCGTTCCGCGACTTTGAAGAGAATCTCCGGTATCCAGATGCCGACTTTTCCTTTTTCGGCCAGCGACAGCCACAGATCCCAATCCTGAAATTTTTTCAGACTTTCGTCAAACTCCACCATATCACGCTGGCGGATAAGCGACGATGTATGAATATAATTGATTTTTTGCAGATTCACGACGTTGAATGGCTGGCCTTTAAAGTGGATTCTTCCCCAATAAAAATCACTAAACGCAAAACTGGCGTTTGGATTATTTTGCAGAACTTGATGCATTTTAGCGATTGCCGTGGGCTCAAGGACTATGTCCGCGTCCAAAAAGATGATGAATTCACCTGCTGCGGATCGCAGGCCCGTATTTCTGGCAGCGGCCGCTCCCCTGTTTTGTTCATGCCTGATGAGATCGATAGGTAATTTTTCTTTGAAAAGATTAATGACCGGCTCCATATCATCAGTTGATGCGTCATCCACAACGATGACTTCTTTGACATTTATTGTTTGATTTACGAGCGATTCTAAAGTCGACCCTAGCTCCTCGGCGTGATTGTAGCATGGAATAACAACACTGACGTCGCTTGCGGAATTATGAATTCCGAACTCAGAACTCTGATCTGTGTTCTGAGTTCTGTGTTCTGAGTTCTTAAGTTTGTTCCATCGCTCAGCCCATTGAAAATCCTTGATGACACGGTCATGGCCGGCGGCGCCGAGTTTAGCGGCTTTGTCAGGATTATTGAGCAGATCTTGCAAAGCTCCTGCGCAGGACTCGACGGTTGGCTCAATCAATAATCCGGTCTGATTATGCAAGACGGCTTCGGAGGCGCCGCCGCTTTGGCCGGCTATGACAGGCAGTTTGGCATAGGCGGCTTCCAAAAAGACCATGCCAAAACCCTCTATATCATCTGCGGTTTCACGACCCGGGAGGCAAAAAATATCCGCGGCCGCATACCATGAGTACAAAACTTGATCATCAGCATCATTGACCCAACGGACGTTGATGTTTTGCTCTTTAGCCAGCGATTGAAGTTTTTCTCGTTCCGGACCGTCACCGATGACGACCAATGTGAACCCCGAATTCTGAACTCCACCCTTCGCCAAACCACTACGCCAACCCACTACTCCAAGGCTTCGTGGGTCAGGAGGCTCCGAGGGTCGAGCGGCTTCGGGTGGCAGGCCGAACTCAGATTCGGATCCATGTTCCATGCTCCATGTTCCATGTTCCAGGGAAGAGACCGCTCGTACCAGCGTATCAATCCCCTTGCGTTCCACGAGCCGGCTGACGGTCAGGATTATTTTGGTTTGCGGAGCGATGCCGAGATTTTGACGCGCCGCGGACTTGGACGGCAGATTGAACGGTTCCAATCCCGGAGTTAGGACGACGGGTTTTGCCTTGGGTGCGAGTTTTGTTAAAAGACCCCCAACGGCTTGGCTGTTAACGATTAGTAATTGCGCGTTATTGCAAATTTGACGCAAGAGCCGGCGTTTCCAGCGTGTGTTTGCACGTTTGAGATCTGTGCCGTGGAAGATGACTGCATACTCGGCTCCGCCAAGAGCATTCGCGATCCAGGCCGCTGTTCCGATCGGGAAGACGTGCGAGACAAGGATAATTTTATCATCCGGGACTTCCAGGCAACGGCGGACGAGTGGAAGCCACTTTGGCCAATGGGACCACCAAAAATCGACTCGTCGAACGTCGGAAGTCGATACGTCGGTAATTGGTGCAAATTCAGTAGGCAGCCAGACGGCGATAGAGCCGGAGGAGGCTTTGACCAGGGAGGATAAATAACGCGCCACGCCGCCCTTTTGGGGCGGATAATCGTGTGTAATCAGTACAAAATCAGGTTTCATGGAGAGCGTCTTGTTTACTGAAGCGGTTCTTCAGATGTGTCCATAATGGCCATATATCAGCAAAAGTGACAAGTCTGACAATAAAGGCCAAAATTACGGCAACAGACCCTCCAAAAATAAAGGCAAAGATTAGATGCATGTGGCCGCCGATGTACCTCCAGACCACCCAAGCCGCTGCCGCGGCCAACAATCCGCGGATGAGAATCGATAAAATCGGTTTAAGACCTCCGGCGTCTTTATAAGTAAAGATGATTCCGATTGTGACCAAAAACCAAAAGCTGAATACGCCGGCCCAGGCCGCACCCATGGGGCCGTAACCCGGGACCAAGATAAAATTCAGAATTGCATTGACCAACATGGTGCCCACCATGGCCATGGTTTTTAAATGCGCGCGATTGGATCCATTAAGCAATGCTCCGATGGGAAAGTCGACAAAGATCGGGAGCAAAACCCAAGGCAAGATGGTCATGGCGGCGATTGATCCCGAAAATTCCGGGCCGTAGATGGCCGGGATGAGCCGAGGCGCCAGTGCGGAGAGTCCTGCGGAGATGGGAAAGCCCACGGCCGCCATGAGGCGCATGGATCCTATGAAAGTCTGCTGAAGTTCTTTGTCTTGCTTTTTGGCGAAAGCCGAGCTCAAGGCAGGATATAGAGCCGCCGTAAAAGTCAGAGGCACAAATTGCATGGCGTAAGTGAGCTTGTAAGCCACGGCGTAATAGCCGACAGCAGTTGTACCTTTAAAAGCTTCGAGCATCAAACTATCCACGTAGGAGTAGACTTTGACTGCGATGCCGGCGATAGCAAAGGGAATGGCTTGATTGGACAGGGATTTGATATCCACTTTGCCGGGTTTATTGAAAGTGATTTTCAGCCGGCGGACGTTGAAAAAAGCCCAAATAACATTCCAGATACTGCCGATTGCCAGAGATCCGGCCAAGCCGATTGCTCCATAGCCAAGAATGGCAAATGACACTGCCGCGCTGCCGGTTAAAACCTGGCCGATGAACATGCCCAGCGCCTCGGGTTTAAGGTTTTGCCGACCTCTTAGCGCTCCATAGAGAATAAGATGGAAAGCGTCGGCCGACATGGCGATGCAGGCCACGGCGATTGCGGCCAGGACTTCGGTTGCATTGCCGCGCAAGACTCCGTAACCAAGGGATGCGAGCACGGCGATGGGAACAAGCAGAAACTTGGCGCGGATTGCTGCGCCCAGGAGTTTTTCAGAGCCTTGGCGCGCACCGGCTATTGAGCGGATGACGACCGGCGTGATGCCAAGGTCGGAGATAATGACGAAGATAGAAGTGACGGAAACCGCGTAAAAATAAGCGCCGGTGGTTTCGGGACCGACCAAACGCGCAACCAAAGTAAACGCTAAAAAAGCCACGAATTTTTGTCCCGTGGTCGCCAGCATCAAAACCAAAGCGTTTTTTGCAACTTTACCGCCGATCATAAATATACGTTAGCACGTGGTTCCGTTGACCAGCGATCCGAGATTAACTCGTTATAAACGGATAAACTGGAATACGTGAAAACGTTTCTATTTTATAATTTTAGTCTATTTTGGCTAAAAAATCAACAATATTATGGTTAATATGGTTGACAAAAACCCAATTTTATGCTATAAACTATAGTTAATTTCAACCGCAAAGGAGCGGAAAATGGGAGAAATCGTCAAAAAGTTCCTTCAATATTTCGTAACCACGACCGTCATCTTGGCAATCATTACCGTACTCATGGTTGCGTTGATTGCTTCGGCTTTGCTTGGCATGCTGCTTGGCGTTGCCTGGTGGAAGCTGTTCATCGTGATTCTGACAACGGTCGCGGTGACAAAGTTATTGGACTAAATCGTATAGCTTACGGTGCGGACTTTCCGGCCGTTTTTTTTAACCAAAAATCGAGCCTTCGCTCGATTTTTTTTTGTTGTACGATATACGTCGGGTTAGCGCTTGCTCCATTGAGGACTGCGACGTGCTCCTTTTTTGCCCGGCTTTTTACGCTCCTTTTTGCGAGGATCTCTGGAGAGATAACCGAGTTTCTTTAAGGTTTTTCTAAATGTTGGATTTAATTGGATGAGCGCGCGGGCGATTCCGTGACGGACAGCTTCGGCCTGGCCGCGGATGCCTCCGCCTTCAACTTTGGCGCTGATATCCACAGAGTCGTCCTGGCCAATAGCCTTTAGCGGAGCCTGAATCTGCGTGCGCAAATCAAAAGTTGTAAAATATTTATCAAAAGCCTGACCGTTTACGGTGATTAATCCTTTGCCGTTTTTAATGAGTCTGACCCGCGCAACCGATGTTTTGCGGCGCCCGACCGACGGGATAAAAGAGCCGCCCTTAGCAGATTTCGCGGCTTCGGCCTGCTCTGCGGCCACCTTTAGGGTAGGCACTTCTTTTGCCTTAGCCGTTGACTTTTTAGCCGGCGTTTTCTTTTCAACTGTTTCTTTTTTGGCTTTGGCCGGCGCTTGCTTTTCGTCCTTTTTTGCGACGGGTTTTTTAGCCGTTGTCTTTTTTTCTTCTGCCATAAATTTATTAATAATTAGCAATTAGCGAGTAGCAATTAGCAATTACTTATGTTATCTGGATTAAATTGCTGTTTGCTAATTTCTCATTTCTACTTTATAAAAGTTAATCTTTTCATGCGTAAATCTTGCAATTTGTTCTTTGGAAGCATGTAACGCACCGCGTGACGGATAATGAAATTAGGATCTTCTTCCTTGGCACGACGTACCGGAGTGGTTTTAAGACCGCCCGGACGGTTTGATGTTCTGAAATAAACTTTTTGAGTTTCTTTATTGCCTGTAAAGACGGCTTTTTCGGCATTCTTAACCACGACCCTGTCACCCGTATCATTCTGAGGATTATAATTAGGCTTATGTTTGCCCATCAAGACCATGGCTATGCGCGTCGCAACGCGTCCAACCGGTTTGCCGGCCGCATCGATCTCGATAGTCTCTCTTTTAATCCGTGGGATACCCACGCGTTTTTTCCATGGCATATTATTTTACAAATTGAATTTGAGCGATTTCCGCGCCATCGCCTTTACGCACGCCCAGCTTAATTATGCGCAGATAGCCGCCCGCTCGATCTTGATAGCGAGGACCTATTTCTTCCAGCATTTTATTGACAGCGGATTCGTTCAATAAAAACGCGGACAACTTGCGGCGAGTGGACAAGGACTTATCTTTGCCGGTTGTTACAAGCTTTTCCACTATCGGTTTTACAGCTTTGGCTTTTGCCAGCGTAGTGTTTACATGTTCGTACAAAACCAAAGACGTGGCCAACTGTCTGTATAGAGCCTTTCTTGCTGATTGGGATCTGTCTAGAGTTTTTCCCTTAAGTCGGTGTCGCATATTAATTATTCGATAAATGAATTTGGAATATGGAATTTAGCATTTTGCCGTATCCGAATATTCAAAATTTTATATTCTTAGTCTTCATCTTCCGTATTTTGATTGACTTCCGGATCTTCCTTGGGTTCGGATTCGGCCATAACGGTTTCATTATTGTAAGAAAGATCCTTGAGCAGATTCAGGTGGTCCAAAAGGATATTAACCGATTGATTGCACGCGTCTATAGCATCCATGGCCCCATCGGTTTCAATTTTCAATACCAATTTATCGTAGTCGGTTTTTTCGCCAACGCGGGTAGCTTCAACTTGGTAGGATACGTTGACAACCGGGCTGAACAAAGCATCGATGCCGATTTCACCCAAATCATACTTTTCTTGCTGTCTTTCTTCGGTAGAGCGGTAGCCGCGTCCCGGCGAGATTGTGGCTTCCATTTCAAACGATGCTGATTTATCGGTTAAAGTCGCTATTACCAAATCTTTATTAATGATTTCCACATCCGCGTTTTTTTCAAATGCCTCGGCAGTCACCACCTGTTCGCCTTTGGCTTCGATTCTTAATTTCACGGGTTCTTCGGAATACAGCTTTACGCGTAAAGTTTTTAAATTGAGAATTATTTCCAAAACGTCTTCCTTAACATACTGCATGGTGGAAAACTCATGATCCACGCCTCTGATTTTTACTGAAGTTATAGCCGCGCCGGGTAAAGATGAAAGCAAAACGCGTCGAAGCGCGTTGCCGATTGTTGTGCCATATCCGGGTGTACACGGCTCAACGGTTAACACGCCCTCATTGGGACGCTCACCTTGGGTGAATTGTATTTTTGTTGGAAGTAGTAAAGACTCCATAGTGGTAAAAATGTGCGATTAGCGCGAATAATATTCAATAATGAGTTTTGGATCAAAAACTTGCTTCAAATCTTCATCTGCAGGCTCGCTGACCACTTTGACGCTGAATTCCGAGGGATTGACCGTTATCCACGATGGGGGTTCGTGGGATTTCATGTCTTCGACAATATTTTTCCAGTTGGACTTGTTGTTTTTTCTTTGCTGAACCTCTATAACGTCGCCGACTTTTACTTGAAACGAAGGGATGTTTACATTGCGGCCGTTAACTTTAACATGCGAGTGGCTGACGATTTGGCGGGCCGCGGAACGACTCTTGGCAAAACCTGCGCGGTACAGAATATTGTCCAATCTCAATTCCAAAAGCTGGACCAATCTGACACCGGAATCGCCCTTGGTTTTCATGGCTTTAACGTAATAATTGGCAAATTGGGTTTCCGAGATGCCAAAAAGGCGCTTGGCTTTTTGTTTTTCTCTCAATTGCTTGCCATAGTCGGTTTGTCTCGGCGGTCTTTTCGGGCCATGAACTCCCGGAGCAAACGGCCTGCGCGCAAAAGCGCACTTCGAAGACAAGCATCGAGCGCCTTTTAGCATTAATTTTTCACCCTCTCTGCGACACAATTTACATTTTGATGACAATATTCGCGCCATATGAAGTATTTATTATTACATGCGACGAGGCCTTGGTTTGCGGCAGCCGTTATGTGGAATAGGTGTTGTGTCTTGGATGGACGCAACGTTAATATTATTTGCGTTAAAAGCCCGGATAGCACCTTCACGTCCCTGCCCGACACCTTTGGCAAAAATGCTGACATCTTTAATGCCCATGCTTTCAACTTTTTCCAAAAGCTTTCTAACAACGACCGATGCCGCGTATGGAGTAGCCTTTTTCGGTCCTTTAAATCCGCAGTTCCCGGCCGAAGCCCAGGCCAAAGCATTGCCGTTTTGGTCGGTGATGGTGACAATGGTATTATTGTATGTAGCTTGAATATAAGCCCGAACATGCGGTACCTGTTTTGCGGTCTGTCCCTTTTTCTTGGAACGGGTCTTTTTCTTTTTGGGAGCCTCTTTTGCGGCGGACTCCTGTTTTACGACTTCTTCATTACTCATAGGTGTTTATGTCTTTTCCAGTTTGCGTTTACCAGAACCCATCGTACGTCTGACGTTGCCCCTTACGGTTCTGGAATTGGTTTTGCTGCGCTGCCCGCGTGCCGGAAGGTTTTTTGCATGGCGCGTACCCCTGTAGCAACCAATCTCTTTTAATCGCTTAACGTTTGCCAGTCTTTCACGCCTCAATTCGCCCTCGACTCTGAATTGCTTCTCGATCTTGTCGCGAAGAACTTTTTCTTGAGCTTCGGTTAAATCTTTAGCGCGTATACTCTCATCAACCTTGGCTTCTTTACAGATATCAGCCGCGCGCGATCTGCCGATACCGTATATATAGGTAAGCGCAATAACGATGCGCTTGTTGTTTGGTAGGACTACTCCTGCTATGCGTGCCATATATTAAAAAAATTAACCCTGACGTTGTTTATGTTTAGGATTTTTCTTGCAAATCACTACAATCCTGCCTTTGCGGCGGATGACTTTACAATCTCTGCAGATTGGTTTGACGGATGTTCTTACCTTCATGTTGTTTAGCGGCACAAAATGTGCCAGATTTACAAGAATAATAACAATTAAGCAGTCCTTGCCATATGAGGCATGCGGACGCTTGAGTGGGCTATAATCTAAAGGTTATACGCCCTTTTGTCAAATCATAAGGCGTTATTTCCACCTGGACTTCGTCGCCCGGCGTCAATCTGATACGGTTCATGCGCAATTTTCCCGATAAATGACACAAAATAAAGTGTCCATTCTCCAATTTTACCTTAAAAGTGGCGCTGGGCAGGCTTTCCTCAATTATCCCCTTAACAGAGAGAAAATCCTTGTTGGAGGACGAGGATCTATTTGACATAATATTGACTCATGTTCTTAAAAACTTATCCACAAAATTATGGGCTAATTATACCCAAAACCGCTAAATTTGGCAACTAAACCGAAATCAAGCTGCTGAGCGACTAAGCCTCTAAGCGATTAAGCTTATTAGCTCATTGGCTTAGCGGCTTAGTAGCTTATTATCCCAGTACTGCTTTGATTCGTCTTACCCCCGCTGATACGGCTTCTTCTTTTTTGATTTTAATGCCCCCCAGAGCGCCGGTAGAGATAACATGCGGGCCGCCGCAGATTTCTCTAGAAAAATATCCCTTGGGATTATTTGGATCTTCCACGGTGTAGACCTTTACTTTATTCCCATATTTTTCGTCAAAGATACCAATGGCACCGGCCTCCTTGGCCTCAGCGACCGTCATTTCTTGCATGGTGACAGGTAAATCCCTGCCAATAATGTCGTTGACGATTTCTTCCACCTGAATTTTTTGTTCATCGGTCATTTTTTGATCGTGGACAAAATCAAAGCGCAAGCGCTCGGCCGTGATGTTAGAACCCCGCTGAGCGACATGATCTCCGAGGACTTGGCGCAAAGCTTGATGTAAAAGATGGGTAGCTGTATGGAGTTTGGTGGTTTCTTCGGACTGATCCTGCAGTCCGCCTTTAAAAACGCCGGCTGATGCGGTTCGCGAAAGCTCCTGATGTTTGGTAAATTCTTTGTCAAAAGCCACGCGGTCAATGGATCCGCCGCGTTCGGCGACGAGCTCTTCCGTTAATTCGATGGGAAAGCCATAAGTTGAATACAGCAAAAAAGCCTGTTCGCCGGTCAGTGAAGCTGACTCGCCGATCATGCGTTCAAATTCTTTGAGGCCTTTTTCCAGTGTCAGGCTGAATTTTTCTTCTTCCTTAGTGACTTCGTTGATAATGCGCTCTGCATTGGTAATAAGTTCAGGATAAGCCTCGCCGTAAACATTGATGACTTCTTGGCAGACGGTTGGAGCTATAGCGACTGATATGCCGAGTCTGCGGGCCTCACGAGAAGCGCGGCGCAACAGCCTGCGGACTATGTAGCCTTGGCCGATATTGGACGGGGCTACGCCGTTTTGATCGCCGATGACGAAGGTTACGGCGCGCAAGTGATCCATAATGATGCGCAATGAGCGGTCAATCTTCCTATCCGCGCCGTAGCGGACATCGTATATTTGATTAAAAGCGTCAAACATCCGTTTATAAGCGTCGGTGTCGTAATTTGTTTCCACTCCCTGTAAAACCGCGGCCATGCGCTCCAAGCCCATGCCCGTGTCCACATTCTTTTGCGCGAGCGGAACATAAGAGCCATCTTCCTGCTTATTATATTGCATAAACACATCATTCCAGACTTCAACAAACCGCCCGCAATCACAATTGGGATGGCAAACCGGGCCGTATGACGGATCATGCGACTTGCCGGTATCGTAGAACATTTCCGTATCCGGGCCGCAAGGACCGGTTATTCCGGCCGGACCCCACCAATTCTTGGCTTTGGGGTATGCATAGATACGCGGACCCGCGGAACCGGAAGCGGGTTCGTCTTTGCCGGCTTCGCCGATTTCCGCCTGAATGCCGTGGACGGCAAACAGTGATTGCCAAATATTGGCGGATTCATCGTCGCGCGGAGCATCAGCGTCACCCGCAAAGACCGTGACATAGAGTTTTTTGGGATCAATACCGCAAAATTCTTCTTTGGTTAAAAACTCATATGACCAGCCGATTGTTTCTTCTTTAAAGTAATCTCCCAGCGACCAGTTGCCGAGCATCTCAAAAAACGTACCGTGTGTTGCATCGCCGACTTCGTCGATATCGTCCGTGCGCAAGCATTTTTGAGCGTCAGCCAGCCTTTTTCCTTCAGGATGGGTCTGGCCCAAAAGATAAGGCACCAGAGGCTGCATGCCCGCCGTTGTAAACAAGACGGTCGGATCGTTTTCCGGAATCAAAGACGCCGAGGGCAATATTGCATGCCCGCGTTCTTTATAAAAATCCAAAAATAATTGACGAATTTCATCGGTTGTTCGGTTTTTCATAATGAAGACACTATAAACTAAGCTTTCGATAAACTCAAGACGTTAGCAAGTGTTCCAGTTGACCAGTTTTCCAGAGATAATGCCATGATCACCGTTTAACAGACGCGCTGGAGCACCGGTAAACAGAAGGACTGGTAAACTTAGTTTATCAGTCTATTTCCCCCACCACCTTTTCAGTCGCGCGATCCACAAGCTTGACCGCGTCGGCGGAATCTTGTTCGCTTAATTTAAGCGCGCGGTAAATGAGCTCGGCCTGATTGGCAAAGACCTTGAGCACACTGGGATCAAACCCGTCTTCCGGTGCCGCGTCGGTTTTAATAATCAAAAAAGCTTTTCTTTGTCCGTTCATGCGGTCGGATGGTATAACCACATAACCATGCTCCTCATTTTGTAAAAATGCAAAAGAGGGCCTCTCTTGGTGCAATCTAACCAGTTCTTTATTGGAAACATGGAACGGGGTCTGCGGATCATTATCATGCTTATGCGTGAATTCACTTTCCGTTCTGAACTTCTCCAGATGCACAAACCTTAGCAGTGCAGGACGGCCAGCCATGCTTCCCGACGCGGTGACGACCAGTGAGTGCAAAAGATCTTTGCTTAATTGAGTTTGATCGGATATCGAGATGCTCGTATCGTTAGATAATTTTTTAATGATTTCCATCTTGCGGTTCAATGTTCCTATATATTGATAAGATGAAACAAGCTCTTTTTTGGCTTTTTCCCAGGACTTTAAAATTTGATCGTGTTCTTTTTCCTGCCTTTCCATCATTCTTTCATAAAGCATGAAGATGGTTATGCCGGTTATGCCGAATAAAAAAATAAGGCTTTCTTCAATATACCTTTCATCAATTCCAAAGTAATTGGTTTTAACCAGGGACGGAGAGAATACAGCCAAAGCAAACAGCAATAAATAAACTATGGAAATCCACTGGAATTTTGCCGAGCGTTCTTCTGTCATATTTTTATTTCCGCTTATACTATCACATTTGGAGAGTTTGGCGAATCACACCTCCGCCCAAGCACTCTTTTCCCTTATAAATGACCGCCGACTGCCCTATCGCGGCTGCGCTGACAGGTTTTTTAAATTCAAGTCGGACGGTTTTGGAGCCTTTTATTGTGGATACTTTGGCAGGCAAAGATTTTTGCCGGTAACGTATTTGCACTTGAGCAGTAAAAGACTTTTGCGGAGCTTGGCTGGAAATCCAATGCAGATCATCCAAAATAATAATTTTACTTTTCATTAAAGGATGGTTTTCGCCGGGAGCGACAATCAGTTCGTTGGTTTTGGGATTTTTTTGCGCCACATACCAAGGATGCTTATCGGCAACGGCGATTTTTTGGCGCTGGCCGATTGTATAGTTATGCAGACCCTGATGACGGCCGATGATGTTTCCCTCGGGCGTGACAATATTGCCGGGCTTGCTTTTTATTTTATCGCCCAAAAACTTGGAAAAGTTGACTTTGCCGATAAAGCAGATGCCTTGGCTGTCCGGCTTTTCAGCGACAGGCAGATGGAATTTTTTAGCCAGATTACGAATTTCGGTTTTGCGATATCGGCCAATCGGCAAAAGCGTGCGTCGTAAAACCTGTTGCGGCACGCGATACAGAAAGTAACTTTGATCTTTGTCCGGATCAAGTCCGCGTAATAAACGTATTTCGTATTTCGCCTGTGCCCCGGAGCTCGCGGAACGTAGGAGTATATTTCGTATTACGCTTAGGTTGCTGTTGGCGCTAATAGAACTCTTTGCAGTTTGCAGTTTGCAGTTTTCAGTTTTGAGCGAGGCGTAGTGCCCCGTGGCCATATAATCAAATCCCAGTTCCTTGGCTTTATCGAAAAAAAGTCCGAATTTGATGTATTCATTGCAAAGCACATCCGGATTGGGCGTCTCCCCTTTGGCATAGCCGCGATAGAGCTCGGCGACTATTTTGGCGCGGTATTGTTTTTCAAAATCAAATGTCAGCAAAGGAATATCCAGAGCGGCAGCGACGCGGATGGCATCGCGGCGCTCGGCGCGCCAAGAGCAGACGCCGCTAAGCGGATCTTTTGAGTCCGACCAGTTTTTTATAAAACCTCCGGTGACTTCATAGCCGGCCCGCAATAACAAAGCGGCGGCGACCGATGAGTCCACGCCTCCGCTCATGGCGACTAAAACTTTTGGCATAACTATTTAGCTGTTAGCCAGTAGCCTTTAGCTGTTAGTAAGCTATCAGCCATCAGCTGGCTCTGTTTTCCCCAAATTCTTTAAAAACATGAAAGCTTCGTTGATTTTTTTCATGATGGCTTCTTGACGATCTTTGTCGGGTTGATTGGCAAAAAGATCGGGGTGATACTTTCTGACCAGCTTTTTATAAGCTTGCTTGATACTAGCAGGATCAGCGCCCGCGTCAAGACCCAGGATATTTAGCGCCCAGTCGGGATCGGTAATTGGATTTTCCAGCATTTCTTGGTTTGCGAACGATTCACCATCTTTGAGTCTGACCGCGCGGCGGTATTTTTCTTGAATTTGTTGATAAAGATTCCGAACGGCTTGGCTGGCGGATTTGAGCTTTTCCAGCGAATCGAGCTTGGATTTGACTGCGTCGAGTCTGACATTGACCGCCTCCCCCGCTCCGGCATTCAGATCGGAGATGATATCGTCGAGCCGCGCCTGCAAACTTAAAAGTTCTTTCGGCGCCGTGTACGATAATTCCTGCCTTTCCAAAATATTTTGGATGATGGCGGAGCGATTTTCGGATCTGTCTTTGATTTCCGAATCCGACATATTGCCCACGATTTGCTGCATTTTTTCCGCTTCAGCCTTCATCTTTTCCAATCTTTGCAGACCATAATCATGTTCCGGTTCCGCGCCGAATGATATGGATTGATCCAGCGGCCGGTAGTAATGCCATGATAAGGATTCTATATCGCGCCATAAATCTTTTTCTTGTTTTTCAAATTTATACAACCACGGTTCGCGGCGGTATTCATCGGCTTTCTGCTTGATTTGATCGACTTCTGCCAGTAATTCGGCGCGGTCTTCGGGTTTGAGCTTGTAGGACCTGATGTGCATGTAGGCCGATTCAAAATCCTCCTCCATGCGGTCTTCACTGCGATCGCCGAAATGTCCGCCTTTATCGGGAAATTCTGCGCTGTAGGATTGATTTTGACCGTACATCCTAACACTTGATTCCAAGAATGGGATAAAGTGGCGCAGTATTTTTTGATCCAAAGAATCGGCCATTTGCTTAATACGAGCTTTTTCTTCCGGGTCTTTGATTTTATCTCCATGATCGATCCAAGCATAGGCGATTTCGTCCCAAAGATCTTGCGGATTCATCACGCGACGCTCATCATACTCGGCGCCGTAATCAAAGAGTCCCGGATCCCGCAATTCGGCGTCAATATCATAAAGATGTCGCTTCATGCGTTCGACGTTTTCCAGATCTTCACTGATTTCAGCGCTGGTTGGATTGTGCTCCTCGGATTCCACGTCCATTTGCCGGGCAAATGGATTGCGCCGGTCAAGTCGATCGAATTTAGATTTCATGGAGTTATTATAACATGTAAAGCACAGACCTCAATCCTTAACCCTTAAAGCTGTCTGTATAGATTCCGGGTTTAAGGTTTAGGGTTTAGCTAAAAGCTTTTAGCTTGCAGCTGAAAGTTGCCCGCAGGCGGCGTTGATTTCTTCTCCGTAAGAAATTCGGTGAGTGACGGAAATGCCGCGGCGTTTGAGCTGGTTTTGAAAATGACGGCGGCGGGATTCATTGGAGGCTTTAAAAGCTCCGGTTTGATGGTATTTGATGAGATTTACATGAGCCAGACCGCGGAATTCCATGAGAAGATCGGCGAGCTCATCCGCGTGATCCAAACTATCGTTGACGCCATCAAGCATTACATATTCAAACATAATTTTGCGATGAGTGGCATCAGCGTAGACCTTTAGCGTGTTCATTAATTTTTTCAAAGGATAGGCTTTGGACACGGGCATGATGCGGTCACGCAAGACTTGGTTGGGCGCATGCAAAGAAATTGCAAGATTTACCTGGGGGCATTCTTTCATTAAACGATTAATGCCCGGAATGATTCCACAGGTGGAGATGGAGATGTGGCGCGCGCCCAGACCGATGGCTTCGGGATCCATGATAATGTTCAGTGCTTTAAAAACCTCGTCAGGATTGTTAAACGGCTCACCCATGCCCATGAAGACAATATTCGTGACCTTTGCGCTTTGGGCGGACAATATGCGCGCCGCTTGGATTATTTGATCCACGATTTCTTGAGCTGTTAGATTGCGCGTATAACCCATCTTACCGGTTGCACAAAAAAGACAGCCCATGGCACAGCCTACTTGTGATGAAATGCAGACCGTATTGCGGCCATCGTGATGGCGCATAATTACGGTTTCAATATGATGACTGTCGTGTGTTTTAAGGAGCATTTTGACGCTGGGCGGATCTTGAGTCTCGAGTGTTTTGACCAATTTTAAAGAAGACCACGGCTGATCGATCATGGCATCGCGTAAATCCTTGGGCCAGGTGGAGATTTCACTCCAATCGGATTTTAAATCTTTATAATAACAACGAAGCGCCTGTTTAAGGCGAAATTGCGGTTGTTTTAATTCTTTGAGTTTTTGCGCCACTTCAGCGATGTTCATATGCGGAATTACTGTAGCATAGCTGATTTTGGTCTATTTGGCAACAGTGCCGGCTCGCGTCACGTTAACACGTGGTCCTGTTAATCAACAATCCTGTATACGGTTCAACCGGAACACAGGAGCACTAAAAATCAGTCGCTAGACACTAAATGCTAGCACGAATCACGCCCTGCACCGTACGGTGTCAGGGCACGTAGTACTTAGTACTTAGCACTCTAGATGCTAGTCGCTAGTCGCTAGTCGCTCATTGCCTGAGCGATGACATACGAATTCCCTGAGGTGACCAGCCAGCCTTTAGTGTATTGATCCAAAAGAAATTTTGGCGCTTCATGGATATCGTTCCAGCTAAAGCCGAGCGATTCAAAGACTTCGCCCGAGACTATGGGATGTAAACTGCCGGAGTAAACGACATAGACCGCGGGTTCTCCTTTGTATTTCAACAGAGCTCCGTCGTCGAAGGTGTATGGACGGACATGGGGCATGCTCTCGGCGACAGAAGTTGAGACGGTTTGGATGGGAGTGCCCCGGAAATACAAATCCAAAAAGACTCCGTCGAGCAAGATGTATTTTTTATTATTCCATAGATACCAGACAGCCGGAGATTCCGCGGTTTTGATCAATGTACCGTTGGGGAAATCCGGTTTGATATCTTCCATACCCAAAACCTGCGGTGACGGGACTGCGGGTTCAGCAGGAGATGCGGTTTGCGGAGCGATGACCGGAAGAGCGGAGGCTTGCGCCGCATCCCAGGTATATGACGACCAAGTCCATTTGGCCAGCTTTTCAGCATGAGCAAAAAGATCGGCGCGGCTCGGGGCGCCAAGCACCACAATCATAAGTTCACGGTCCGCGCCATCCCTGTTTGGCCTGACGCGGTAGACTAGGTTATGCAGAGATTCGTACAAAAAACCGGTCTTGCCGCCCGTGACATATAAACCGTTATCGGGTTTCAGTAATAAATCATTTGTGTTTTTTATAATTTTTTCTTCGCCTGTATTGCGGATTGTGAATTTATATTCAGAAGTTGAAGCCGGTTTTTGAATACGTTCGCGGTTAAAGGCCGCAGTCGCGATTTTCAGCAAGTCGGTTGCTGTAATGGTATTGCCGACATCCATGCCGGAAGGATCGGTAAAAATCGAATCATTACAGCCCAGACTGCGGGCTTTGGCATTCATTGCTTGGACAAAGCCCGCAAGGCCCAGACCGCTTAGGCGGGCAAATGCAGTGGCCGCATTGTTGGCACTGCCCGTGATACTGGAGTACATCAAGTCTTCGATGCTCATGGTTGAGCCATCGTCGACTCTTAAGCGGCCGCCGCCGACCTCATCGATTTCTTTGATGGCAACAATAGCATCCCAGGCCGGCTGGGTATCCATAAAAACAAGCGCTCCGACAAGTTTTGTAAGGCTGGCAGCCGTCCATTTGCGGTCTTTCTGATACTCAAAAAGTATTTTTTTGGTGTTTACATCCATCACGACCGCCGCTTGAAAATCTTTATCCGGAGTAAATACATAATCAGCTGAAGATGCACGGGCCGGTAAATCAAAAGCCTGCGCATATTGCGATGTGCCGAAAATTCCGACTAAAACCGCGCATAGAGCGCAAATTGACCAAGAATGCTTCATGGATGTTTATAGTATACAGATTCAAGACGCTAGATTCAAGACACTAGACGCTAGACTCTAGTCACGTTAACACGTGGTCCCTTTGACCCGTTAACCGGATTCGACTCGTGATAACGGTTAAACGGATACACCGGAATACGTTCAGAATTCGGAGTTCTTGCAGTTAAGATGGCGTTGCCTGCAGCGACTCCCTGATCCAGACAGCCAGCTCGTTCATGAGCTTGGGATCGGAAGTGAAGAGGTGGATGCCATGTCCGGAGTTTTTATATGGTTTAAATACTTTTCGGTAAGCCGGAGCTCTTTCAATGACGCTTTTAGCGGTATCATAAGCTTCCGGATCGTCGGAATCGGATCCCGCCGCCCAAAGTGCGTGGTGGTACTTGCAAGCATCCGCTTGCTCTACAGCATCGATACCGCGGTAATTACCCGGCGAGAGCAAGACCGCACCGTTTAATCGCGGCCTTTCTTCCAGCATCCAGATAGCAATATTAGAGCCTATGGAAGCACCCATAACCATCATGCGATCTTGCGAATATTTTTTTGCTTCCAGCCATTGAACCGCCGATGCGGCATCCACCAAATATCTTTGGTGTTCTTCGTCTGTGAATTTTTTATGATCAAGTTTATTGCCCTCTTTTGTTTCCACGCTCTCACCGTGACCGCGCAGGTCGATCGCGAGCGAGGCAATGTTGTTTTTTACCAGCTCCTGCTGAAAAGGCGCCCATGATTTGCGGTCATTGGTCATCATGTGCAAAAGAATAACGACACCGATAGTTGTTGGCGAAGGATACCAATCACCTACTATCTTAACGCCGTCCGGGGTCTTAAAATCTATGATTTCTGGCATAACTTTACGTTCGCTTTCGCTCACTTAATTAATAATTAAGAATTATGGAATCGCTCAAGCGGTACAATTAAACTGATCATTAACGTTGTACGAGGTACCTTAAAATGAAACCTTTTGCCCGGGCATGAGGGTTTGCGGTTTGTCCGATCGCGGTTGCTGCGCCGATGCGTCGGATCTGATTCCCATGGATTGTCTTTTATCCAAAGGATTTGGCTCGCGCCTGCCGGTTGCAGCCGGATAATTGATCGAAGCGGTCGGAAGCGTTTTTTTCTTAAATACCGTAAGTGTAGGCACGGGTTTGGATTCTTGCGGCAACTCTTCCTGGAAATCATCTTCGATGCGCGCAAAAAAATCTTTTTCTTTTTGACTTGGAGCTGAATCATGCGGCCGGCTTTGTCTTGAGCCGGAATCCGATGACGCGGATCCGCGCGGGTCGAGACGGCGCTCAACGTGTCTTTTACGCGTTTCAAATTTTTTGCCTTTATTCTTTTCAATATCAGCGATTAAGCCGGATTCTTTCCGGTCGCTGACGATTTCCGTATGTTTATCGATTTCACTAATGGGGGGCAGATCGAATTTTCCAACAATCCTGGGGCGGTTGGGTTCGAAATTTTTTTTGGGCTTTTTAGGCAAAGGCGATTCCGTACTCTGTTCTTTATCCTCCGGTCCGGGACCTTGCTTGCGGATTTTGCTTTTATTCTTCTGCTCCTCGCGGACTATGGGCATGCAATCCGCGCAATACATTGGGCGTGTCGGATCGAGCTGAATAGGCATGTCCCACTTCTTACCGCACCGGCTGCAGGTATGAGGATATTTGGGTTTTTCCTTTTTTCCCGCGCCGGCTTGGACTTTTGTAATGGCAGCCAGGCGTTCGGGAGATATTTTTAAGTATTCTTCGGGGCCCTCATCGTCCTCTTCCCAGCCTTCGGACTCCAAATCGCTGATGCCATGTTTTGGAGTTTCCGGCTCGGATTTAAGTGTTTGGGCATCAACTGAAATTTTCGGTACGGATTCTGTCTGCGCCGCTTCCTCATCAGCGGTTTCGGCTCCGGCTGCGCGCAAAGTCGCAGACTCCATACCGCTCCAACGCAAAACTTTTTCCGCTATCTGGGCTCGCGGAATAGCGTAGCGTTCGCGCGATACTGCGATAACTTTTTCTTCATTACCGGTTAAACGAGCCATTGGCGGCAAAGTTGTCGCGGAAAAAGGACTGGTAGCCACACCATCAACCATGAGTTTGAGATAAATTGTGAACTTGGGCAGATTAACCAGATCCTCGGATGTAAATACGGGTAAAAATTCTTTTTCCAAAAATTCAGCGTCAGTTGAGCCGACCCTGAAGGAAACGATAGTGCCTACGTTGCCGATTACGGCCGCACGCACCTCTTCGGTAAGCTGTTCGATGTATTGGTGAGCGATGGTCAAGCTAAGGTGATATTTACGAGCTTCGGATAAAATAGATGCGAAAGATTCATTGGCGAAATTCTGGAATTCGTCGACAAAGAGGTAGAAATCACGGCGGTCTTCCTCTAGCATGTCCACGCGTTCCATGGCTGCCATCTGCATGCGCGAGATAATCATACCGCCCAAAAGACGCATATTTTCTTCACCTATGCGGCCTTTGGAAAGATTAACGATCAGGATCTTGCCATCATCCATTATCTTGCGGATATCTATGGTTGACTTTACCTGCGAAACTATATTGCGGATTACGGATGCGGACAGAAATTGACCGACTTTATTTTGAATGGCCGGCAAAGCCTCGGCTTTGTACTTATCGGTCCAGGATGCGAATTCCGCGACCCAAAAGGTTTTGATGATGGGATCGCGGATTTTGGCCACGACACGGGCGCGATAGTCATCGTCCACCAGAAGACGGTTAATGCCAAGAAGCGTTGCTCCCGGATAATCAAGCAAAGCATGGACGCAGTTCAAGAGAATGTATTCCATGCGCGGACTCCAGACATCGGGCCAGATTTTTTTAAAGACTCCCATTAAGCCGCTGGCAACCAGATGTTTTTGGCTTTCGGCCACGGATTCGAGGATATTGAAGCCGACCGGGAATTCAAGGTCCGCGGGATTGAAATAAACAACATCATTGATGCGGTTTGAGGGAATGTAGTCGAGCAATTTTTCAGCCGTATCGCCGTGCGGATCGATGTAGCAAACGCCATGCCCGGCCATCACATCGCTCATGACCATGTTCTCCTGAAGAACTGTTTTGCCCATGCCGGTTTTACCGATGATGTACATATGCCGGCGGCGGTCGTCGGTTTTAATTCCAAAGCGCCTCCGTTGATTGCGGAAGTTGGTTTCGGCAAATAAAGTTATTTCGTTTTCGTGATCGTGGTTGTATTCTATGGCCATAAGACCGTCAGATTATTTTACCTTTGCGGAAGCTATAAGTCGAGCGGATTTTTATGTGCATAAGAACACTCGACCCTAGTCCCTAGACGCTAGACGCTGGAAGATTCAAAAAACAGCTTGAGTACCGGGTCTAGAGTCTAAAGTCCGTCTTATCCAAACGGAAGATTGATGGGCGGCTCGGCGTATTTGAGATCCCGCTTCTTGAGTTGAGGTGTTCGCACCTGGAAAGTGTGAGGGAAATGCCAGAGAGTTGCCAGCTCTTCGGTGCAAAGATAATATGGCGCGTTGCCGTACCAAATGGATCTGTTCTGATAATAAGACATTAACCGCCGGCGGCGCACATTATTGCGAGACTCCTTAAAAAACAACAAAGCTCCGTTAACACCGACCAGCTTAGCCTCGGGTTTAAGCGACAACATGTCGTTGGTATTCATCTGTTTAATGAAACCGATTAAAGACTGAACTATTTTTGGTTTTTTGAAAACATTCTTTTTAGCCACGTAGATAAATCTGATTTTGCAAAGATAACCGATTTTGGAAACCTTGTTTTCCACGGCTTCCAAAACTTTTCTTTCCCCCGGCGAAAGATTGAACATTTTCGCCTTCGACAGATCATCGGATTTGGACTCACCTCCGCCGGATGACGGCGAACCGATCAGAAAATTAGCCAGCATGATAAACAGATTGAAGGGCGCGAATAATATTTTTTCGAGCATGCTCGGAGGTTTGGTGATTTTTTCCCCTTTTAATTGTTTGATGACTTTGCTTCCTTCCTTTTGATAATCCCCCACATCGATCGGCAGGCAAAGCAGCTGCATCCAGACCTGCTCTCCGGGTCCCATGCGCGACATGCCCTCCAGAAGCACAGCCAGAGGATCTTTAAGTTCGCTGGTCATACTGTGCTCAAATGCCGGATACGTGCGCAGAGGAAAAAAAGACGATTTACTGCCGGCCGGAATCATTTCCGTTCCCCACATGTCGTATTCAGCGTCAGGATAATTGGCGGGAACGTTTTTGGAATAATCTTCGACTTCGGTAATTTCAGCATCCGGATATTGGGCGAAAATGGACGCCTCCACCAAATCCCTAAGCTGGCGCAGACAGCGGATGACAAATTGAACATTTCCTTCGATGGAAATTATTTCACACGAGATCGGATCCTGATATTTTCCCTGGATCCATTTTTCAGTCCAAGACGTAGGCGAATGCGCGCCGGCCAAATGCGCAAAAATATTTTCTACGGCTCTTAATGACTGGCCGGGATCTTTTTCGGTTAACTTGGGAATGTCGATGGCCAAAACGATCCATTCTTTTTCAGCTCCTGATTTATTTTGCCTCGTAAACAACCAAAATTCTTTCGCCGCCCAGAGAAAAGCAATCAAAAACAAAACCCAGCCGCCATAGATAAAAATAATCCACATGGCATAAAACGGGTTGGTGCCGAACTGCACCAATAATCCGGCCACATCAAACGTCATTAACTCGTTCATATTAATGCTTATTGTAGCACAAACTAACTCGAATTTCGAATTTCGTACCACGAATCACGAATAACGAAATTAGCAACTAGCATCTAGCGACCAACATCGTGTATCGCGCATCGTGTATCGTCGAGCCGAGTCGCGTTTAACGCGATGAGCTCGATTCTATATCGTCTGACGTTTTGCGTTATACGTTGCGAGTTTCGCGAACAGAGTTCTTGAGTCTGTTTATCTCCCAGCTCTTCTTTTTTGCTGGTATTTATAGACAGTGACTAAAAGCGGGGCCGCTATAAATATGGATGAATAAGCACCGGTTGAAATGCCGATAATCAATGTGAGCGCAAAATCCTTGATGCTGTCACCCCCGAAAAGGAAGACAGCTACCAATGCCAATAAAGTTGTAACGGTTGTATTTATGGAGCGGGCGATTGTCTGATTCAGCGATCGATTTACGATTTCCTCAAATGTGCCTGAAGTTTTTTGCAAATTTTCGCGGATGCGGTCCATGACGACAATAGTATCGTTAATCGAATAACCCATTATGGTTAAGATTGCGGCGATGAACGACGTGCCGATTTCCACGCCCATGAACCTGCCCAGCAACGCAAAAACTCCGATGGGAATTATTACGTCATGCATGGCCGCGATGACTGTGATGATGCCGTATTTCCAGGACGCGACCGGCACGGAAACCTTGCGAAATGTCCAGCCGATATAGATCAAGATGGCAATGAATACGATTATCAGAGCCGTTATGGATTTTGAACGCAGTTCCTGGCCGATTACCGGCCCGATGGAATCAAATCTCAATTCGGAAATCTCGCCGTATTTATCTTTTAATGCAGCCAGCATTTCCTGATGCTTGTCTTCGGCCAAGGTCTGCATGCGGAAATTCATATCTTTTTCACCGACCGGCTGGACAACGATACCCCCCAATTCCAAAGATGATAAAGTTTCTTCCGCTTCTATTGCCAACGGCCTCTCGCCTTCGAATCTTACGGAAAGCAGTGAACCGCCGGCGAAATCTATACCCTGCTTGAGTCCGAAGACTGCAATAACCGCGATGCATCCGGTGATGATAAGACCGGAGAGCGCGTACCAGACGTAGCGTAATTTGATGATATTCATAATGTTAATATTTAGCTGATAGCTTTTAACTGTTTGAATCTTTATCAGCTTTGGGCTTCAGGAAGAGCCAGGGGATTTTTTCCGTCAGGCTTGAGGTGAACAAGAAGCGCATCAAGTTGCGGGTGACAACGATGGCGGTGAACATGGAAAATAAAACGCCGATAGCAAGAGTAAGCGCAAAGCCTTTGATTATTGAAGATGAAAACCAGTACAAGACAAGACAAGCTATAAGAGTCGTGATATTGCCGTCGCGGATGCTGGGCCAAGCGCGGCGAAACGCTTCTTCCATGGCTTGAGAATACGGTTTTTTGAGTTTCAATTCTTCCTTAAGACGTTCAAAGATGAGGACATTGGCGTCCACCGCCATACCAACGGAAAGGATTAAACCGGCTATGCCCGATAAAGTCAGCGTGACGGGGATTGATTTAAAGGCCGCAAAGATCAATACAGCGTAAGTCGCCAGGGCGATTACAGCGATAAGACCCGGCAATCGGTAGAAAGCAAGCATAAACAAGGCGACCAAGAGAAAACCCCAAAGTCCGGCAATCAAAGAGGCGTTAACGGATACTCTGCCCAGAGTCGGGCCAACGGATTGCTGGGCAATGAGTTCGATTGGCACCGGCAAGGCGCCGGCCTGCAAACGCTGGGCCAGCAATTTGGCTTCCGGAATCGTGAATTGACCGTTTATTACAGCCTTGCCTCCCAAAATCTCGGTTTGCACAACCGGAGCGCTGATTGGTTCGCCGTCCAAGAAGATGGCGACTTGTTTTTGAATGTTGCGTTTGGTGATTTCAGCAAACAGATCCGCTCCTTCATCGTTAAACTGCAAGGAGACCTCGGGCATGCCGGTTTGCGGATTGAATTCCAATTGCGCTTTTTCCAACTGCTTGCCGGTCAATTCGGTGCGCTTCCATTGATCTTGCGGCGGAATAATATCCTCTTGCGAGAGTTTGGGGAAAGTCATCAGGCTGACCCTGACATCATTTAATGCGCGTTCATCTTCTTTATAAATAAGATGGTAGCCGAATTCGCTTTCCACGGGTTCGGAGATTGTTCCCTTGGCCAGCGGGAATACCGCGTTTTCGAAAGCTTCAACCATTACACCTTTGCCAAACCAACCCAAATCTCCGCCCGATGTTTCCGAGCCGGGCTCTTCGGAAAATTCTTTGACTTTGTCGGCGAAATTTTCCGGGTTTGTCTGTTCGCGGATTTGTTGTATGTATTCCAAAGCCTCTTCTTTGGAACGGGTGGTTGATGCGGATGAATGCAACGCGCCCTGCCATTGGATTAAAAGATGTTTGGCTTTGACTTCATTCCCCGCGTCTTTTGTTTCTTCAACTTTTGCTATGGCGATGGCACCCGGAATCTCTATCGTTTTATCGATAACCGTGCCCGGCGCTTTATCCTTGGCCAGCTCGTAAACCTCCTGGTACTCGGGAATATCTTTGATAAATCCTACATCGCCATTTTGATCAACGCTGTCTTCTCCCGCTTGCTTTACTTTTTCTTCGAATGAGCCGGGATTGGCCAATACATCGGCCAAGAACGCATCCGCTTGTTTGCGGGCCGTCGAATCGGATTCAATAATTCGCTGCATTTCTTCTTCAGTAAGTTCACGCGGCGGATCGGTGTTGATTTCCTTGAATTCCAAAATCGGCGTTTCACCGATCATATTGATGGCTTCATTAATATCTCTGACACCGGCCAGTTCTACGGATACGCGCCAGGAATCCCCGGCTCTGGTTGTCTGAACCAGCGGCTCGGAAACGCCCATGGCGTTCACACGGCGCTCGATGACATCGCGCACGCCTTCCAAAGCGTCGGGCTGTTCGGTGCCGGTAATCATGGAAACATCGGCTTCATATTCCAGCCTGGTGCCGCCTTGGAGATCCAAACCGAGGACAAAAGGCAGGTTAACATGGCCAAAATGCGTACCAAGAACTTCATTGGTTTGGTCTATCAAGAAGTTTAGAGGCTTGGAATAAGACAAGGATCCGGCAATGACGAATAACAATACGATTAAACCCACGCGTCGCTTAACAGATAAGCGCGAAACGCTGGTTTGCGGAGCAAATTTCTTGGACATAAAGATTGGCCAAAAGTATAGCGAGTAGAGGGTAAAAATGCAAGGAGGACGAATATTCACCAAATATAATCAAGATGACAAACGATGCCGATACAGCTGAATGCAGTTTGGTAAAATTTTGATTGACTTGCTCCTTTTTGGGGAAATAACTTTTGTTTATCTCATTTCTTCAGGCAAGAGTTTTAACAAATCCTTTCTTTGTTGTACGGCTTCGCCCAATGACATGCCGCGGACACGATCCGCTATGCCGACAAAGTTGCCCGGTGTCAGCAAATAACCCACTGCCTGCGGATTTTTTTGGATTGCCTCGGAGTAAACGGTTAAAACTTTTGCCGTCTCGCTTAATCCGAATTTTTTAACCAAATCCGCGGCAAACTTAACCGATTCTCCTTTTAACGCGTCCCGCACAGTTTCATTTTGCGACAAACCGGGCGGCAGACCTTCCAGCAGACGATATGAGTAAGCCAAATTATCAGCATATTCCGGGTCTTTGATTTTATCTAAAATTGACGGATCAGCCGTCAGCTCATCGCTCATACGGCTCAATAAATAATTGAACTTTTCCGGCCCCAGTTTTTCTTGCAAGGCCACCATAGCCTCAAGACGTCCGCCCTCGGCGGCACCTTTTAAAAACTCAGCGCTTTTTTGAAGCTTTTCAGGAAGCATCGGCAAAATTCCCATTTGTCTTTCCAACGGACCGGTTCCGCCCAGAAAAGCCGTGCGCCGGGAATCTCTTTTAAACTTATTGACTCTTTCATTAATTTCCTCCGGTGACGCATTCGCCTCCATCATTCTGTTCAGATCAAGAAATACGCCCTCCATTTTAACAACATTACTGGCATCCAGCCGGTTGTATTCACTCCCCAATCGCTCCGTAAGCAGTTTGTCTATCTGTGATAATTTTTCCGGACTGATGCCTTTTTGCAAAAGATAATCAGCAAGCATTTCGGCTTGCGGGCCGAAACCGGCTTGCTCTTTTTCGACGATCACATCAGGAGCGGCCGCCGATTCCGGTACAGACTTTAAAGTATCCGCAGTTTCCAACGGTGTTGGTTCGGAGGACATGAGGACAGGAGCATTTTCCTGCGGAGTCGATCCCTGCGCCTTGGGCAATTCGGATTCCGGCGCGGCTTCACCGGATTGCGCGGGTTTTGGCGCTTCCAGCCCGGCGAGCAGCTGATCAACTTCGGCTTCATCTCCAAGAGCCTCACGCAAACTGGCCATCATCCGTTCTTGCGCCGCCGCGAGTTCGGCTCGCGGACCGCTCTGGTCAACTCCGGCGGCCTCAGCGGCGGTTGCCATGCGGGCCAGCTGAGCCTCGCTTTGACCGGGAATGTTGGCGGCCCGCTCCATGACTTGGGTGACGGTTGGCAGCTGCTCACCCGCTGTTGCTTCGCGACCGGGCTCATCGACTTCGATTTCAAATTGTCCCGGAGCCACTTCACGCGGAGCGCCGGGTTGATTTTGTTGGGATTGAGGATCCAATTCAGTAGACATACAAGGACATTATACAACTGACAACTTACAACTGACAACTTACAAGAGCTTTTATAATGCATAGTGCATAATGCATAGTGCATAACGAGTGATATCTGAGTAACGGGTTCACGGGAGTACGGGTTAACGTGATGCCGTTGTACGGTTTGACATAAATGCCGTATTATGATAATACAGTTCATTCGCTCTCTCTCCGAGCGCCGCACCCTACAATCGCCTCAAAGGAGGTTTCATGGGCAGTGTAATGGCAAAAAAGCTCATGGAAGCCAAGATCAAGCTCATCGGGCAGGATGTGTTTCAGCCTCTGGAAACACCGAAGGAGCTTTGGAACTACACACCGGAGCTCATGCATCGGTTAGCCCGGCAAGCTCAAGCTTACGGCTTCCCGTTTATGGGCCATGACATTCTTTTGCGCATTATTTTTCTGCGCTTTGAAGACCGGCTCGTGAATGTGGCCTTTTCTCTTCCTCCTTCGCCCACCGTGGTTTCCATCGGCAATCAAATGGAACCCAGTTTTTATCTGTTTCTGCAAACAGGAATCATTCAGTGGAATAAAAAAATCCCCGTCGCGATTTTGGACCAAGCTTCAAAGGATTATGATGAATATATGGCCGGCCGGGGTTTGTTTGATCCGCAAACCGGCCAGCGCAAGTCCATCATATATGACGGTCACAAGTTCGCCGTGGAAGATGTTTTTGCCGACCCCAGCCTGGCCTATGCCATGGACGAACGCTGGGATATGGAAGTTGTGAAAAATCTCTTTGACCGGCCTGAGGCTCTGATGGTGATTCAAGGAAGTGACGGCCGCCGGCATCTGATGCTGGAGGAATTCGCACTGCGCAGATTCCACGGACGCACCATTGTTGCCATCAAATCCAACTTGGAAGAAGGCGAGCTCCTGCAGCGCATCGCCGATCAATACGATGACCGGCGGTATAGCTAAACCCCACGACGACGTGGGGTTTTTTAGCATGATTACCTTGATTTCGGAACGATTTGCAGGATTATTATTTTACAGTCATTGTTCGTTAGCTGCCAGATTTTAGATTCTAAATTCCAGATTTCAATAGTTACGCTCCATGGCACTTTTTAAACTTCTTCCCCGACCCGCACGGGCAGGGATCATTACGGCCGATGTCTTTGTATTTGGGATCATTGGAGGCGGAGGACGATGAGGATGTTTGCTGGTCTGAAGTCTTGGCCGCGCCGGAGAAGATGAGGGGTTGAGATCCGGAACGCGCCGGGCGGAAATATTGCAAAGCAGTGCTTTGAGCGATCGGGATTTTGAAGATCGCATGCGCCACTTGCTGGTTGATGAGAGCGTTTAGCGCATTAAACATTCGATAAGTTTCGCGTTTGTATTCCACAAGCGGATCATGCTGGGCATAGCCCTGAAGACCGATGCCGCGGCGCAGATGGTCGACCGCATCAAGGTGATCGATCCAGGCGCTGTCATATGACCGGAGCAAGATGCCTTTTTCAATTTCCGCCATCATGCCGCCCTGGATGGATTCTTCGATTTTAGCGTAAGCATCAGCAGCAGCGCGATTAACCGCGTCAATGATTGCAGTGCGCTTTTCAACGATATTATGATCATTTTCCGAATCAAAATGAATATCTTTCAGGTAATCTTTGATATTAATTTCGGCAGGAAGCAAAGCGCTCATGGCTTTGGTAATTTCATCCATGTCCCAAGCTTTTACATCTTCTCCGGGGGTATGGAAAAAAATGATTTGTTCAATCTCGGTTTCTATGGCCTCCATGATGATTTTCTTGAGCGGCCTCTCCCCTTCTTCAGTGGCTTTGGCGGCTTCTTCCAAAACTTTGCGCCGCTGGCTGTAGATGGCCATGCGGTGCTTATTGATAACATCATCGTATTCCAGCACGTGTTTGCGGATATCAAAGTGATGGCCTTCGACTTTACGCTGGGCCGAGGCGATGGCTTTGGATAACACCTTGCTTTCAATCGGCTGGTCTTCCGGGATTTTGAGGAATTCCATGCGCTTTTTCATGGTATCCGAACCGAAGATGCGCATCAGGTCATCTTCCAGAGATACGTAAAACTGCGTGGTGCCCGGATCGCCTTGGCGGCCGGCGCGTCCGCGGAGCTGATTATCGATGCGGCGGGATTCATGACGCTCTGTGCCTAGGACGAAAAGACCGCCCAGGTTTTTAACGAATTCCGCTGCTTCGGGAGTCGGCGGGTTGCCGCCCAAGATGATGTCCACACCGCGGCCGGCCATGTTGGTCGCGACTGTTACCGCGCCTTTTTTACCGGCTTGCGCCACCCACTCTCCTTCGCGTTCATGGTTTTTTGCGTTAAGCAGATTAAACGGGATGCCTTCGGTTTTTAACAGCTCTCCCAATATTTCATTTTTTTCAATGGATGCCGTACCAACCAAGACGGGCTGACCCTTTTCATGAAGTTCTTTGATTTCACGGACAACGGCCATAAACTTGCCTTTTTCCGAACGGTAAACACGGTCGGGCAGATCGCGGCGCTGATTATCTTTATTGGTGGGAATACTGACCACTTCCAATTTGTAGATCTTGGAAAATTCTTCGGCTTCGGTGACAGCCGTGCCTGTCATGCCGGCCAGCTTGTTGTAAAGGCGGAATAAATTCTGAAAAGTGATGGTAGCCATGGTGACAGATTCGCGCTGGATTTTAACGTGCTCTTTGGCTTCGATGGCTTGATGCAGACCTTCGCTGTAACGCCGGCCATACATTAAACGGCCGGTGAATTCGTCCACAATGATTACTTCGTCTTCTTTTACGACATAGTCCTTATCCTTTTTGAATAAAGCATAAGCCTTAAGAGCGTTTTCCAGATGATGGACCAGTTTAACACCGCCTTTGACGTAAAGATTTTCCACTCCCAGCCACTGCTCCATCTTGGCGATGCCGGACTCGGTAATTGTTGCGGCACGCAGTTTTTCATCGATTGCGTAATCAGTTTCAGCGTCAAGCCGCGGTACCAATTCTGCGAAGCGATAGTACATATCCGCAGCTTCTTCGGCCGGGCCGGAGATAATTAGAGGCGTTCTGGCTTCGTCAATCAAGATGGAATCGACTTCGTCGATAATCGCATAATTCAAATCGCGCTGGACCATGTCCTCTAAAGAATGAACCATGTTGTCGCGCAAATAATCGAATCCAAATTCATTGTTGGTGCCATAGGTGATATCAGCGGAATAGGCTTCGCGGCGGGAGACAGGACGCAGATAATCCATGTCCACTCTGAAAGATCCGGTTTCATCGCGCTCTTCATCATGCTGGGGTTCGGCTTTAAAATCGGGATCATAGATGAATCCTCCTTCATGCTGGATACAGCCGACCGTGAGGCCGAGAGCGTGATAGACCTGACCCATCCAGGCCGTATCGCGTTTGGCGAGATAGTCGTTGACCGTGATGACATGCACACCTTTGCCGGAGAGGGCGTTAACATAGACGGGCGCCACGGCTGTTAAAGTTTTACCTTCACCGGTGCGCATCTCGGCAATCTGACCTTTGTGAAGAACATAGCCGCCGATCAGCTGGACGTCGTATTGGCGCTGCTTAAGCTGGCGGCGTGAAGCTTCCCTGGCAACCGCAAAAGCCTCGATCATAATGTCATCAAGCGTTTTGCCTTGGGAAAGGTATTCTTTGAATTCTCGGGTTTTGTCTTTCAATTGCTCATCCGTGAGAGTCTCGATCGTGGGTTCCAATGCATTTACCGCATCCACAAAAGGCTGAATTCTTTTCAGTTCTTTTTCGTTTGGGTCGCCCAAGATTTTGCTTAAAATAGACATATTGCGCTTATCTTACGCATAAATAACTTATACGTCAAAACTCAATCCCAAACCTTCAACCCTAAAAGCCCTCAAATGCTCAGCCTGCGGATAAATCCTGCGATTAATTGTGATACCTGCCTTGCGTCTGCGATCATTTCCATGCCTACTTTTGCTTCAATATAGCTGATTTTTATAGCAACTCTTAGCATTGAACGAACCTCACCGGCAGACGATTTTGCTATACGTAAAAAATGGCGGAACTCTTTATCATTTCTGCGCTCATATCCTTCAGCGATATTATTCATTACAGAAATCGCAGCTCTTTGAATTTGATCCTTAAAACTCCAGTCTTTGCAATCTTTAAAGTTTGTATAAACTTTAATTACCAATTCTTCCGCCTTTTGCCACATTAATAAATCCTCAAACTCCATAAAAAATAATTTCTGTGTTCTGGGTTCAGGTTTAGGGGTTCGGGATTCGGTTTATGAGGTGCGTTTCGCGTCTCTGTTTTTTTCTTTCCAGGCAGTGATTTCTTCCCGGAGATGATCGCGGACTTTGTCGATGGCTTTGTAGAGATCTTTTTCTTGTTTGGAAACTCTGAAGAGATTGCCGGGTACATCTACCATGGTGGTGCAAGAGTAAATCTCGCCTTTATTGTGATGATTGGTATCCAAGCCCAGATCGACTTCGATATGAAGAATATTATCAAAAAATTTATCCAAAGTCGTGAACTTTTCTTCCGAATATTGCCTGATCGCTTCCGTGAGATCCATGTTTTTCGCGCGAATATTGATTGTCATACTTTCTTTAATTAGGAATTAGCAAGTAGCAATTAGCGATTCTGGTATCGAGCGAAGCTCGATATTATCTAATACGCTATTTAAAGCGTAATTCATTCGCATTGCGGAGTCAAAAGCCCAGGAGCTCCACCTCATCTTCCAGCATTATATTATACTCGTCGCGGATCTTCATCTTGGCTTTGCTCATGAGCATGAGCACGTCCTGGGCGCGGGCGTTGCCGAGATTAATGATGAAGTTGCCGTGCTTTTCACTTATTTGCGCATTACCGATCTTTTCGCCCTTCATGCCGGCTTGAGCAACCAGCCAGCCGGCGCTTAGTGACTTTTTATCGAGCATTTCCTGCGGGATGTCGTGCACATCGTTTTTGAGACGTTCAAGCTCGGATTCATCCTCATAAGAAAAGTTTTTAAACATGCATCCCGCGCTGCCATGCTCCAGAGGTTGTTTGGCTTTGCGTTCTTCCATGATTTGATCCATGCGGGACTTTAAAGCGGCGGGATCTTCGGCGGGCTTAAGGCCGAATGTCGCGCGCAAGATGAGGTGAGGTTCGTGTTTAAACCGGCTGTCGCGATAACCGAAGTTGCAGTCAGCGGCCGGATAAACGGCCCGTTCCATGGCTTGCAGATTGATGCAGTCGACTGATACGAGACTGTCTTTGATTTCACCGCCCCAGCAACCGGAATTGCCGTAGACCGCGCCGCCGATTGTACCGGGCACTCCAATGGCCCATTCAAGACCCTGAAGGCCGGCTTCGACTGTTTGGCGGGCGACCGCTGAGGTTATGGCGCCGGCATCGGCGGTCAGACTTTGATTGCGGAGTTTGACCTCGCGCAAAGCGAACTGGATAATCAGGCCATCGAATCCTTCATCGGAGACGAGGAGATTTGAGCCGCCGCCCATGATGTACCAAGGAATGTTTTCTTTTTTGGCAATCTGCAAAGCATCCAAAAGATCGTCGATATTATCCGCCGGATAAAAAAGAGCAGCCGGCCCGCCGATGCGCATATTGGTATGTTTGCTCATGGGCTCCGCGACCAGGATGGAAGGGAAATTTTTTTGAAATTTTTCTATTAAATCTTGTTGCATATACTCTATTATCTCACATTATCAATAAAATCTGAATTCATCTTTCTTTGATTTTCAGAAATTAAAAAATGAAAATATGAAAGAATGTAACAATGTCGGATGAATTTTTTAATTATTTCCTTATTTCATTATTTCATTCTGTCCCGCAGGGCAGAGTCGATATCTCCCGCGCCCATGAAAATGCAAATGTCGCCTTCTTTGATGATATTCAGCGTGCGTTTAACAGCGGATTCGGGATCGGGTGCGTACTCCGTGATGTCAAGCGGACGCGCGACTGCGCGGGCGCGGACTTCGTCCAGTAATTTTTGCGATGTAATGTTTGCGTCCTCGGGCGCGGCGCGGCCGGCGACATCGTAAATCTCGCAGAGGACGAGAACGTCGGCACGGTCAAAACAAGCGACGAATTCTTGCCAGAGATTTTTAGTGCGGTTTTTATGATGCGGTTGAAAACAGAGCACGATCCGTTTGTCGGGATAAGCCTCGCGGACTGCAGAGATGACGTTGGTGACAGCTGACGGATGATGGCCGTAGTCCGAGAAGACAGGCACGCCTTTGACTTCGTCGATTAATTCCATGCGGCGCCAGATGCCCGGGAAATCCCCGGCCGCTTCAGCGATAGCCGAGTCGGCGACGCCAAGATGCTTGGCCATTAAAGCCGCAGCGGCTATGTTCATGCCGTTATAATCCCCGATTAGCGATGACGTGAGTTTAAGATCGCTTTTGGCGGATTTGATGGAAACATGCAGTTTGTCATCTTTCCAGGCTATCACGACAACATGTACGGAGTCCGGAGTTCGGAGTTCGGGCACGACTTTGTTTTGCCGAGCAAAATATTGGACATTGAGTTTTTTGGTCGCGGAAAGAGGTTTGACGGCGGTTAGGATTTGATCATATTCGCCATTGGCGATGACTGTGCCGTTGATTTTGACTTGACGTAAAAGTTTTTCAAAAGTCTTGCGCACTTCATCGATATTTTTGTAGATATCGACATGATCAAGTTCAATGTTATTGATGATGAGGGCCTCGGGATGGAATTCCAAAAAATGACGAGCATATTCATCGCCTTCGATGATGACCAAGCCGGATTGACCGAAGCGGAGGTTGTGATCAGCCCAGCCGGGCACGCGGCTGCCGACAATTACCGTTGGATCAAGACCGCCGGCGATTGCCATTTGGCCGAGCAATGCCGTAGTTGTGCTTTTACCGTGAGTCCCCGTGACCAAGACGACTTTTTTACTCTTAAACCACTCGCCCATCCATTTGAAATTATCAGTATCCGGAAGATTGCGATTTTTGGCTTCCACGCGTTCGGGATTTGAATCCGGCGCGGCCGAAGTATGGATTACACCGTCGCAATCAACGGGAATGTTAGCCGCGTTTTGCGGACCGATGGCGACTGCGACGCCCAAGGCAGCGGCCTCTTTGGTAATATCCGTCTCCTTAACATCCGAGCCCGAAACTTTGATTCCGGCCTTGAGCAGAATCTTGGCCACAGCCGACATGTTTATACCGCCGATACCGATCAGGTGGACTTTTTTCCAATCATGGACATTTTTCATAATTAATTGGCCCCAATTATTTTTTCAGGCAAATCACCAACAAAATGCACCTGACCGTTTTGGATTTCAACATTTTCGATGTTAAGACCCTCGATTTGACCCAGAATACCGTTAACATACCCGATAAATTCGCTGTTAGCTGTTTCGATTATGGGACGCGGCACAACATAATCCCCTACTTGCAGGTGATCGATTGAAGTGGAAAACGATTTGGGCCCGGTTTGAATTACATCTCCTTTAACATAAACCGGTCCAGGAATAGTGACGCGCGGATCATCCACAAAGCCCGAGGCTTCAACTTTATTACCGCCGATAAAATGGATTTGCACTTCTTTAAAAGGACCCGCTTTTTCGTTGGCATAATTCTGGATGGCGCTGATTTCCGCGTCAGTAAAAACTTGATCGACCGCCTTGGATCCTTGTGTTTTAAAATCCGAACCGAAATACAGCTTTCCCAAATCATCGACTTCTACGCCGGCTTTTTCGGCGATGGCGGTTTCAGCATCTTCGCGATTGTATCCGATGCCCAAATCGACTCTTTCCTGGCGCGTCATTTTATAGTAAGCAAACCCCCCGTATCCGAGAGCGATCGCGACGAGGACTGCGAGAATTATCAAAATTATTTTTACGGCTTTCATAAAAAATATTTGCTATTAATCTTTATCCAGCACATTGTACATCGTTCGCGGGGCTCAATTCAACCCTTGGTATATTGACGCGTCTTGCCGTTTGGTTTAGCCTGATTGCCGGAGGAAGCGATGCCGTACGAGCAAATAAAAGATCTGTTCTTTGCGGAACGAAATCATGGAACCTTGTTCTTTTCAAGCGCCGCGGACAATCTTCCGCTTTTAGCTGTTTTGATGGAATTCGGGTTAACCGATTTAACCGACCAAAAATTAAGCGACCAAGAATTGCTGATTTTAGCCTCAGGTAAACACCCATTTCTTATAATCAGATGCCAGTGGCCCATAGAAAAAGACACAGATGCCGGGGATATTTTTCAAGAAATCAGAAACTCTCCGCAGGATAAAAGCTATGACTATGATTATTGGTTTTTTTTAATACCAAGCAATGAATTTCCGCGCGTAATGGCCAGAATCAAGCATGTCTTTGGAGGCAGGGACGGAATAACGGAAGCCAAAGACCGCCCGCGGATTTTCATCTTTGATATGAAAAAAGATGAACTTCTAACTTATGCCCTTTTCTCGCAATTTCCTTTTACAGGAAATTTTGCCTCAATCTTTAAGGCGGGATAAACTTCCGCTTTTTTTATTTGTCAAGATATTTACAAATGAGCTATGCTGATGGAAAATCATTTTAAATACTATGACGTAGCATCATCTATATAAGTTAACCCGTGATCCCGTTGATTCGTTAACCAGAGTCAACTCGTTATAGACGGATTAACGATTTAACCGGAAAACGTATTAAATAATTATGAAATAAATTAAATATATGATGATGCCAAATTTAGAAAATCATGATGCGGAAATTGCGGGATTACTGCTGGCCGAAGAGGCCCGGCAAAGACATGGATTTACTTTGATTCCTTCGGAAAACCATGCTTCAAAAGCCGTTCTTGAAGCTTTATCCTCGGTCATGTCGGATAAATATGCGGAAGGTTATCCGGGCAAAAGATATTATGCAGGCAATATTATTGCCGACCAATTAGAGATCTTGGTACAAAATCGTGCCAAAGAATTATTTAAAGTTCCATATGCCAATGTACAGGCTTATTCTGGTTCGCCGGCCAATCTGGCGATTTTCGCAGCCGCTCTTGAGCCCGGCGATGGCATAATGGGACTATATCTGCTTGATGGCGGACATTTAACACATGGCTGGAAATTTTCCATGACCAGCAAATTCTGGAAGAGTATTCCGTATCATATGACCGACCAAGGCATGTTTGACATGGAAGAGATCAGACGAGTCGCTTTGGAGAATAAACCCAAGATTATTATCTGCGGCGGTACCGCGATTCCAAGAGAAATTCCTTTTAGAAAATTTGCAGAAATTGCAGAAGAAGTTGGAGCTTTTTTGCTGGCCGATATTTCTCATATCAGCGGACTGGTTGCAGGCGGTGCGCATGAAAGCCCGGTTGCATATGCGGATATTGTGATGACGACCACGCATAAAACTTTGCGCGGACCCAGAGGTGCGCTGATTATGGTTACGGATAAGGGACTCGAAAAAGACACAGAGCTCCCGGCGAAGATCGATAAGGCGATAATCCCCAGACTTCAGGGCGGACCGCACTTGAATACAATCGCCGGAATCGGAGTTGCCTTGCACGAGGCTTCACTGCCCGTGTTTAAAGATTATGCGGAGCAGATCGTTAAAAATGCCGCGGCGCTGGCAGAAGCGTTAAAACGACATCAATTCAGACTTGTATCCGGCGGCACTGATAATCACTTGATCTTGCTTGATCTGACGCCCGGAGGAGCTGGACGCGGTGTATTTTTCCATGAAGCTTTGGAAAGGATAAATATTTTCACCAATAAAAATACTATTCCCGGTGATCCAAGCTCGCCGTTTTACCCCAGCGGTTTAAGAATTGGCACACCGGCAGTGACTACGCGAGGCATGAAAGAAGATGATATGCAAAAAATTGCCGATTGGATTTACCGGGTCAGCGAGCACATGGCAGACATCCATCTTCCGGATGAAAAAGAGGCGCGCAAACAAGTTATAAAAGGTTTTAGAGCATCGTTGGACAGTGATGGTTTTTACAATGAAATGCAATCCGAAGTGATTGTATTTAGTCAGAATTTTCCGGTTCCGGGGATATAAACCAATACCCCCGTCCCGATTTCATCAGGACACCCCCTTTAACCTAAGGGGGCAATCTGTTGTATGAGTAAATTAATAGAATCAGATGAAGCATTTGCCCTATGATCCTGATTTGGTTGAGCTTGCTCAAAAAATGCGTAAAAACATGACTCCACAAGAACGGAAACTGTGGTATGAATTTTTAAGATATCGCAAACCGCCATTTTATCGACAAAGACCAATATATTACTACATCGTAGACTTTTATCATCCAGCCAGTAAATTAGTAATAGAAATTGACGGTGCATATCATCAAAACTTCGAGCAACATGGGTATGACACTGAACGTGATGCCGAATTAATAAGTTTTGGTTTGACAGTGATGCGATTTACCAACACCGAAATCGATAATGATCTTGATTCAGTCTGTTCAAAAATACTAACTCATTGTGAAGCCCCCTTTGGTTAAAGGGGGAGATGATCGCGCAGAACGCGGTCAAGGGGGTATCGACAAAAGCCCAAATATTTGATATTCTTGCGCCATGCAAAAGATTCCGGGCAAACAAATCGCCAAGCAGATCCTTGCTGATTGCAAACAAGAGGTTAAAGAAAAGGCCCTGCGACCAAAGCTGGGCGTGATTTTGGTTGGCGATGACCCGGCATCGCATCTTTATGTTTCTTTGAAAGAAAGGGCGGCACAGGATGTTGGCGTTGCGACCGATGTTAGACGATTGCCGGCCGGTACGAGTGATGAGGAAATTATCAATATTATCAATGATTGGAACGAAGATCCGGCATTGACCGGAATACTGATCCAAGTTCCCCTTCCCGAGGGGCATGATACGGAAAAAATCATTGCCAGCATGGATCCGAAAAAGGATGCTGACGGTTTTCATCCCAAGAATATTGAGGCGTTAATGACTGGCGATGCAGCGATTCTATCTCCTCTTCATGAAGGGATCTTGAGATTGATTGCCCATACGCCGATAACTCCCAATCACGCTTACGCGATTATACTGGCCAACTCGCATACATTTGCCGACCCGTTGAAAAAATTATTGGAAAAAGCGGGCGCGGACGTTGATGTGATGCTGGCAAAAGAAAAAGACGATAAACAGTTGCGCGAGGCGGACATTGTGGTGTCGGCTATCGGCAAACCCGGAATAGTGAACGGTAATTCAGTCCGCGACGGAAGCTGTGTTATTGACGTTGGCATAACTAAGACGGCTGACGGAAAAGTCAAAGGAGATTTTGACGAAACGGGAACGGACGCATTGGAAGGGTGGTACTCGCCTGTTCCGGGCGGAGTGGGACCCATGACCGTATCATTGCTGATAAATAACGTTGTTAATCTTTGCAAAAACAAAAAAGAGTCGTGAGACTCTTTTAAGACAATCAAGAAACCTGCGGAATATCGGGCATGGTTTTGTGATAAGCATCCTGCCGGCGCATGACGCGCGCAATTACAAGAATCACGATGACTTCAAAAACCACCTGCACGAAGAATTCATATCTGAACACAGCTATGGAAAGCGGCGTGAAACCGTAAAAAGCGAAAACGATCTCGAGAAGCAACGTGACGAGAAACCAAGACAAAATAAACAGACCCAATTCTTTATCGGACGGAATGCGGAATTTAAAGGTAAAATACGCAAACGGCGCGGCAACGAGAGCCGACAACAGCCAGCCGGCGGCCAATGAAAGCCAAATAATTCGCACATTGGCAAAAACATAACTGAAAAATACGAATATCATCAAAGTATTGACCAGCCACTTGCCCATGGGAATAAATAAATATTGATACCACTTCATATTTAAATTAAAGATATTATATGCTCAAACATGATACCAAGCAATAAAATTGCGATCGGTATGGGCAAATAACTCCAAATTTTACGCATTAAGCCGTCCGGCTTGGGTTTTAATTTAATGAATTCCAGCAATGAAGACGGTTTCTTATCCGGCTCTCTTAAAATCCTGTAAGAGCACGAACATACAATAAGGCCATTCATCGCGGTCAGCACCGCGCCGACAAAACCTATCGTGGCCAAAAAACTTCTGGATACCAAAACATACAACAGCATGGGCATGACAACGGCGATTATCCAGGAAGGGACGCGTTGGATTTTTAGATCGATATGCAGCAAATTCTGCATAGCCTGGGTAAAAGTAATATAAGAAGTAATCACGGCCAAAAGCCCCACACCCGGAATAAGCCACCAAAAAATTTCAGGGAATGCGGCTTGGATATCTTGAACGCCGGTGATATTGGGATAAACCGATGCGATGGAAATGCCAAAAGCCCAGCTGATAATACCGGCGAAGAGGACAGCCAGGAACACGCCCAAGCGCGCTTGACTGCGCTGTTTGCCGGCCATGTCCAGAACATCCGGTAAAACCGTCATGGCCGTGGTGGCGAAAAATATAACGCCTATGGCTCCGGAAAAACCGGATATGATGATTTCATGAGCTGTGCGCCAGTTGAAAAACGGAAATAAAATGGCGACAGTAAAAAGAATAAAACCTATAAGCAGCCACGTCAGCTCGCTTTCAACTTCAGTGACAAAATTATAACCGTAATATACGACCAGAGATCCCGCCCCCCAAAACATAACAGTCCAGATCCAATCCGGGTAATTATAATTAAGACCTTGGGCAATCATGGATAAAAACAAGCCTCCTAGAATTATATAAGCCAAAGCTGTTCCCGCGATTTTACCGAACATGCCCAGCAAAGCCACCCAATAAGCCTTGGGGCCGAGAATTTTTAAAGCGTAGCCGGGCAATCTATGCTTGCCGCGGACAGCGAATATTACATCAACATAGAGCAGGTTGAGAATAATAACCATGATCAGGATTGCGAAAAATAAAATCGTTCCGCCCAAGATTCCGGTGTAAGAAAAAACAGCGGGCAAACCAAAAATACCCGCCCCGATTATCGTACCAAGCAAATTTAAAGATATTGGAAGAATTACTGATTTACCTTTCATCTATGCTTTAATTGTAGCATAAATACAATCATCTGATACACACACTATCCACAGCTAATCAGGATTTTATCTTCTTGTGCGCGGATTCCTTAGCAGGTAGGTTTTAGCTTGTATGCAAGACATGGAAAAAATCGTACCGCAAAACCTGGAAGCCGAGATGTCCCTGCTCGGCGCTTTGCTCATAGATAAAGATGCCATGATTAAGGTTGGCGACCTGATTAATAACGACGATTTTTACGCGCCAAAGCATAAATACATCTACGAGGTCATGGCCGAGCTTTACCGCAAGCACGAGCCCATAGATATTTTGTCGTTATCCAATAGATTGGAGGAGAAAAAAATTTTGGAAGAGATTGGAGGACGCGCATATCTTATACAGCTTTCCAATTCAGTGCCTACCGCGAGCCACGTGACCAATTACGCGAATATTATCCAAAAAAAATCCACTCTGCGCAGACTGATAAGCGCAGCGCAGGAGATTACGGCATTGGGATTCAATGAATCGGAAGATGTTGAGCAGTCGCTTGATCAAGCGGAACAAAAACTTTTCAATGTTTCACAAAAATTTTTAAAAACAGCATTTACTCCGATAATGGACGTCTTGGATTCGGCTTTCGAAAGAATTGACGAGATCCACCGCGAAAAAGGCAAGTTAAGGGGAGTTCCGACCGGTTATGCGGATCTGGATCAGCTCCTGGGCGGACTGCAAAAAAGCGATTTGGTTATTTTGGCGGCGCGCCCTTCTTGCGGCAAAACTTCATTTTCACTCGATATAATGAGGACTGCGGCCGTGAAACATAAAATTCCCGTGGGTTATTTTTCTCTCGAGATGAGCAAAGAGCAGGTTGTTGACCGTTTGATCTGCGCGGAGGCGAATGTTGATTTGTGGAAGATGAAGACCGGGCGTCTGACAGATCAAGGCGAGCATGATGATTTTACGCGCATCGGGCATGCCATAGGCGTTTTATCCGAAGCTCCGATTTACATTGACGATACCGCATCGGCCAATATTATGGAGATAAGAACCAAAGCCCGCCGCTTGCAGATGGAGCATGGACTCGGTTTTGTGATTATCGACTACTTGCAGCTTATGGAATCGCGAGGCGGGGGTACGGATAACAGAGTGCAGGAAGTCGCGGAAATAACCCGCGGACTTAAATCCATAGCCCGCGAACTAAATGTGCCGGTTTTGGCGCTTTCACAGCTATCCCGCGCCGTTGAGCAGACAAAGCCGGCCATTCCCAAGCTATCGCATTTGCGTGAGTCGGGTTCTATTGAGCAGGATGCCGACGTGGTCATGTTTATTTATCGCAAGGCCGCTGACAAAAATTATCGTTTGGAAGATTTGTCTCCCGAAGAAAGAAATTTGGCGGAAATTCATGTGGCGAAACATAGAAACGGTCCGACGGGTGTTGTTAAATTATACTTTGACGCCTCCAGAGCAAGTTTCCGCAATCTGGCCAAACAGCATGGCGCGAATGCGCATGGCTTGCCAGCCGCAACAGCGAGTCCGGCGATGTCTGCACCGCCGGCCATGGGCAATTTGCCTCCGGGACCCGAGCCGTTCGATCCCCATACTCCGATTACCAATACTCCCCCGCCCGCCAGCGCGGGATAGCAGACCCTTGCAAAAAAGGGGCTTTTTGCTAAACTAAATCTACCTAAATAACCAATAACCAAGTTCCAATAACCAATAAATGATCAATTTTAAATATTCAATGACCAGTAATTATCGATTATAAAATATCGCGTAGCGATTCCTGCATTGATTATTGTCCCGCATCAAATTAAAGTATATATTTTGCGGGATCCCGCCGGACGGCGTGGATTTTGTTGGTTATTGGTAATTGCAAGTTTTATGTTCAACAAATTAAAACAATTTCAAGATTTGCGCTCCAAGGCAAAACAAATGCAAAGCGAGCTAGCAAAAATCACCGCCGAAGGTTCTGCCGGCTGGGGCAAGGTTAAAGTCAAGGTAAACGGCAATCAAAAAGTCCTGGATTTGACGATTGATGACGAAGTCATGAACGACAAAGATAAATTGCAAAATTTGATAAAGGAGGCGGTAAACGATGCCATGGAAAAACTGCAAAAACAGATGGCTTCCAATATGAAGGATCTGGGCGGTTTGGATTTGGCGCAAGAAATTCAGGGAATGATGGGAAAACAATAATTACGAATTAACAATTGCCAATTAACAATGTTGGCGGCCTTTGGCATCATTAAAAAATATAATCGATTTCGAGCTGAACTCGATTCATTAGTTGGTAATTCGTAATCGGTAATTGGCAATTAAGTTATGTTAGTTCCCCGCTCCATTGATGAATTAGCCAGAATGTTTGACAGATTGCCCGGAGTTGGACCGCGGGCGGCTTTAAGGTATGCGTATTGGATGGCCAAACAGCCCAAAACATTGATTGCGCAGTTTGCAGAAACATTGCAGCGTCTGGCAGAGCAGATCCGGGCCTGCGAAGTCTGCGGAGCGTGGACCGACCAGAGCCCTTGTTCAATTTGTACCGAAAGTCAGCGAGACGATGCGGTACTTTGCGTTGTTGCAAACAGCCAAGACATTCGAGTTTTGGAGGAAGCCGGAGTTTACAGAGGGCGCTACCATGTCTTGGGAGGCTTAATTGACCCGATCGAAGGCAAAGCCGCTGAAAATCTGCGCATGCCGCAATTGCTAAATCGCCTGCGTGACACGCAGAGACCGATTAAAGAGTTGATTTTAGCCCTTGATCCGGATGTCAGCGGTGATACGACGGCATTGTATATCACGCGGCAAATCGGCGATACGCCGATTACGGTGAGCAGGCTGGCTCGAGGAATTCCAACGGGCGCGCAGATCGAGTATGCGGACGAGGCGACAATTACGGATGCCTACTTAAACCGCAAGAAAAACTAAAAACATAAAACCACAAACTGCAAATTTGGAAAATATTATTTATCCGTAAGGATTCTTAATTTGAAGTTTTGAGTTTTGTATCTGGAGTTTAAAAAATTGGCTTAGCCAATTTTTTTGATTTGTACTTTTGTGAATTCCTGTCTGTGATTAATGCGTTTCTTGTAGCGGATCTTGTTCTTATATTTAACGGTTGTGACTTTTTTGCCGCGGCCTTGTTCAACGATCTCCGCGGAGATCTTTGTGTCCAGATTCGGAGTACCGACGTCAACTTTGGATCCGTCATCTTCGGCAATTAAAAGCACTTTGTCAAAAGTGACCGCATCGCCTTTTTGGCCTTTGATTTTTTCGATTTTAAGCTCGTCGCCTTCTTTGGCGATATATTGCTTGCCACCGGTTGCTATTACTGCAAACATAGTGCGCCTATAATAAACGAAGCTTAGCGAAATGTCAAATCGGCCAATCGTCCTGCGTCGCCCGTCCCACGTACCACGTTGTGGATAGTATATTTGGCTTGATTGAGCGTAAAAAAATCCTCCGAGAGGAGGAGATTGGTTAAGGAAGTGTACAGATGCGGCCCTTGCCGCCGGTTTTGGCGGCTCTCTTCGCATCCTCGGCCAAGGTGAGAATTTGTGTGAAGGCCGGATTTTTCGAAGATAGTACGGACATCCCCAAAGAAGCGCTTACACAATACTTGCCGCCGTCGGGAAGATTTTTTTGTATCCTCGACAGCGAGTGATGCAGATTGGCGGCGATGCGCATCATCACGTCATAGTCTATGCCTTCGGCTATCACAATAAATTCATCGCCTCCGAGCCTGGCCAACTGGCAATACCGCGGCAGAGCAAAACGCATGGCTTCGGCGGCTTCACGTATCAGTGCGTCGCCCTTCAGAAAACCCGCCAAATCATTATAAAGTTTAAAATTGTCGAAATCCAAAAAAATAAGGCCGACCTTGATTTCCTGCAACCGCGCGCGCCGCATAATATTTTCCAAAAAATTATGGAACCAGCGGCGGTTGTAACATCCGGTCAGCTGGTCGGTATTGGCTTGGCGGTCGAGTTCCTTTTGCTGCTCAACCTCGGTAGTGATATCGGTACAGGTGCAAAGAATTCGAGCCAAAACTCCGTTTAGACTGACGCCCTGTGCGGAGGCTGATATTTCGACCGTTTTACCGGATAATGTTTTTATGCGCATGCGCTGTGAGATGATGCTGCGCCCCTCCAGAACGGCTTTCCGCAATTCCTCACCCGCGGCTCCGCCGTCAATTCCGTAAATCATGGCCAATAAATCAATATTACCCGCTTTGACCTCTGATTTTGAGATTCCGAACATAACCTCGCAAGCCGGGTTCATGTAGGTAATCCGCCCGTCGCTGCGCATGGCAAATACGCCATCGGCGATGGCGCCCAATATGTTCATGAGGAGCAAGCGCTGTTCTTCGACCCACGCTTGCCTGTCTTCTTCATTTGATCCCGGAGGAGGAGAGGTGGGAAAAGCGTTCTTTCCGGAGTCGGTCATCTTCATTCTCCTTTGAATGTGCCGGTATATAAAAACACGCTTAGCGTTAGACGTCAAACGTTAATAGTTAAAAGTCAAAAATTCAAAGTATAAAGAGTATAAAAAAAATTTGGAAATACCGGCTTTTCCAAGTTTCTCTCTGCTTGTGACTTTATGCCTGTCACCGGATGGTAATCTTATCCCCTTTTTTCCATGAAAGACGGTCCGCGGTTCCGGCTGGGACTTCCAGTACCATGTCAGCAGGCACGCGCGATGTGTAAGAAGCCGGCCAGATAACGGATTGTTGAGCCGGCATGTTTTTGGCGATTTCAACTATAGCTCCGTTATTGATGAAAATCATATCCAGATCAAAGAGCATGTCCTTCATCCAAAATCTTTGGATAATCGAATCACTAAAAACAAATAGCATCCCTTGATCTGATTGCAGTTTTTGACGATCTGACAGACCTTGGCTTTGCTCGTTAGACGAATCCGCGATGGCGACGTTAAAAACATGGCCATTGACGCTGATCTGATGCTTGTAATATAAAAAATCAGCAGACCAGAGATTTTGTTCGGTTTTTTGCAGGGAGACAACTGCGGCCGGCGTCAGGATTATCACTATTAGGATAATCACCGTGAGAATAAGTAATAAAAATAAGTAGTTTTTATTACATAATTTGCAGTTGGGACTGATTTGGATGTTATTTTTCATTGGGCTTGGGAAGTTTTCTCTGAATCGCTCTGTCAGCCAGCCAGGAAATCATCAGCGTCAGCATAATCAGAATGAGCACTAAAAACATTTTACCACGTGTTTGCAGAAAAAGCGCCGCGAATCCGGCCGAAGCGGAAATTAGCCAGAAAAGATGCACTGTACGGCGGTGAGACAATCCGGCAGCAAGCAGACGAAAATGCAAATGCGTTGAGTCTCCCTTAAACCAAGGCCGGTGCTCGCGCATGCGGCGAAGGACCACGAAGGCCACGTCAGCGATTGGGATGGCCAGAACAGCGAGGGCGATTGCGACTTTGGCGCTGGAGACAATGGCCAAGAAACCGAGGCAGAAGCCGGCTAGAGTGCTGCCGCCCTCACCGAGATACTGTTTTGCAGGATGGCGGTTATGCGGTAAAAATCCGGCAAATGACCCGGCAACCATGGATGCCAGTATGGTTGTTGACGGCTGGTAAAATGCGGGTATGGCCGAGAGCAAGCCGACCATGGAGGCGCCGATAACGGCTATGCCCGAGACCAGGCCGTCCAAGCCGTCAGTGAGTTTGGTAGCGTAGACCGCGACCATGAGCCAGGCGACTGTTAGCAGGTCATTAGGCAATGATATGGTTAGTGAGGCGATATCGATTTGCCACCAGTTTAAAAAAAGCGGAGCGGAATTTGTAGGATCAGTGACATGGACGATTGTAGTGCCGGTCAGCACGACGATAATCGCCGCAGCAAAAGGAAACAGAATACTTTGCCATGCTTTGAGTTCCAGCCAGTCATCCAATGCTCCGCCAATTGCAAGCAATGCGATGCCGATCGAAAAGCCTATAAGCTGTAAAGGCGAGATTTTGCCGATCCAAAAATCCGTAAACAATCCAAAGATTGCAATGGCGATGAGCAATGTGAAGCCGATTCCCAATCCTCCCAAAAAAGGGATGGGACCGGGCTGGATTTTACGTGTCTTTTTGGGCTCATCCATTATTTTGAGTCTGACGGATATTGCCCGGCTGATTTTACTTAATAAAAAAGACGCCACAGTCACTGCGGTGAAGACAATCAGCGTATAAAAAGCAAGATTTTGCCACGACATAAAAAAACTTAGTACTAAGTACTAGGCACTATGTACTACGTAGAACTTAGCACTCAGTACTTAGTACTTAATAAGGATTTACAGCCTTTTCGACCGTAAGCTCTCCGTTTTCATTCAACACCACCGTATCATGTCTGGCAACTTGATTTTGCAAGAGCAGATCCGCAAGAGGAGTCTCGATTCTATCTTGGATAACGCGGCGCAGCGGGCGGGCGCCAAAAGCCGGATCAAATCCCGCATCGGCCAGATCTTCCACGGCTCGGTCTTCTGCTCGGAATTTGATGGATTTGGCTTCCAGATTGGCGGCTATGCGGTTAAGCATGAGCCAAGCTATTTGAACAACTTGATCGCGGGTCAGAGGCTTGAACACGATTACGCTGTCAAAACGGTTTAAAAACTCGGGACGGAAGATTCCTTTAAGTTCGCGCTCCATTAACACGGTTTTAATTTTTTCAATCGATTGGCCTTCATTTACAGCGCTTTGGATATAGCCCGTACCGGCATTAGAAGTCATTATGACGATGGTATTGGTAAAGTCAATTGTTCGGCCAACGCTGTCCGTTAAACGGCCGTCGTCCATAACTTGCAGGAAAAGCGTGAGGATATCCGAGTGAGCTTTTTCGATTTCATCAAGCAAGACTATCGTAAACGGGCGTTTGCGGACAGCCTCGGTTAACAATCCGCCGCGCTCATCGCCGGGAATGCCAATCATGCGGCCTATGGACGACCGATCCTGATACTCGGACATATCCAGGCGTACCATGGCATTTTCATCGCCAAAGTATTCTTGGGCCAATGTTTTCGCTGTTTCGGTTTTGCCCACGCCGGTGGGACCAAGAAAAAGAAAATTAGCTATAGGACGCTTGCCCTCCCGAAGCTCGGCTCTGGCACGGCGGATGGCGCGCGCTACCGCGACAACCGCTTCATCTTGACCGATGACACGGCCATGCATGCGCTCCTCGAGTTTCATGAGCTTGCTGGATTCTTCGGCAGTCACCATCTCAACGGGAATATTGGTTTTATCGTGGACGATTTTAGCGACATCTTCAGCTGAAACAAAGGCCATCTCTCCCCTGCTTTTACGGGTTAAAACGGCCGCTTCACGGATGACGCCGAGAGCATTTTGCGGTGATGCCACATCGTGCATATAGCGCAAAGACAAGGTGGCAGCTTTTTCTATGGCCGCATAGGATAAAAATACGCGGTTTTTATATTCAATACTTCCGGACTTGGCCATCAAGACTCTGATAGTCTGCTCGGCATCAGCCGGAGGAACGACTACCTTGACCAGCTTCTTGCCCAAACTGCGATTTTCCAAAAACTGCGTCCAGGCACGCGGCGTTGTTGTGGCAATAATGCGGAAATAGCCTTTGTCGAGTTCGGAGGCCAAAGCCTCGGCCAAGTCCATTGGCCCGGCGCCGCCGCCGACCAAGGATTCCAGCCCATATAAAGCCAAGACAATGTTGCCGGAGACTGCGGCCTCGTGAAGCATGGAAAGGAAACGCTCCGCGGCCAAGCCGGGCTCGCCGGCGGCGACCACTTGAGCAATGTTAACCGATACCAATCTTTTATCAAAAAGGATTTCCGGCACGTTTTCTTCTACCATTTGGCGCGCCAGCTGTTCCACAACCGCGGATTTGCCCACCCCTTGCTCGCCAACCAGGACTACAGACTGATGGCCGCTTTCCAAGCCGCGCATGAGCTCGTCCATCACCTTATCATTGCCGGTCATGGGCGGCAGATATCCTTGGCGGGCCAGATATGTCAGATCTTCGCTAAAGCGATCGAGCAAAGATGTTTGAACGGCGGTCATGGCGCGGTTCATGGCTGTCTTTGGTTTTAATTGCGCCAGCTCGGCAAAGCGCTGTTGATCTTCTTTTAATCTTTCCTGCAGTAAAATCCATTGAGCAACGTTAGTTATGTGAGACTTGGGGAAACCGGCACGGTCCAGCATATCCTCCAAAGCTTCGCTTTCGGCGAATGACTGGATAAAGATTTCCATGGGCGTCACATATTTGCGATGCGTGGAATTTGCCAAAGCATAAGCGGCCGCTAAAACCTTTTTGGCTTCACGGGTAAAAGATATGGGAGGTGTTCCGGTTGATTTGGAAACGATCAAACGCACTAAAGGATCTTTAATGGAATCAAACTTCATGCCCAAGCGGGCCATGAACAATCCTCCGGACCTGCTTGTAAGAACAGCGGCGAAGAGCACTTCGGGGGTTATCTCGTGAAGTTGCAGATCCTTGGAGAGTTTAAATGCATTTTCGACTGTTTCTATGGCTTCAGGCGAATAATACCGAATGACTTCAATCGCTTTGGGCGGACCCGAACTTGAGTCCGGTGTCCGAAGTCCGAAGTCCGAAGTCTTTGTTGATAAATATCCCGGTAGGATTTTTGCGGGTTTGGTAAATGCGCTGATGCGAAAAATAAAAAACGCAGTTAAAGCAATAGCGATGTAAAACAGGGTTACAAACCAGTAGCCCACCGTCCAAAATTGCAAAGTCTGCACATCGGCAAGAGTAAAATCCCGGAGAGTGAAAAAGAAAAATACCAAAGCTAAAGCGATGATAATTGATAGCAATACCAAGTGAAATGCGGAGTTGACCTTAAGACGCAGTTTACGCGTTGCGATTGTAAAATCATCTATGATGGAATTCCAAACCAAAAAACCCTCTGCAGTTGGGATTCCGACTCCGGCGCCGTGACATTGCTTGCAAGACGCGGAACTGCGCGCGTCACCTCCGCATGCCGAACAAACAATGGCCTGCGGCACTTGATTTACACTTGAGTCTTGTGTCTCGAGTCTAGAGTCCATATTATAGTCCAACGTAAACGCCTGCAAAAATGTTTTGCAAAGCCATTACCAATGCCAGCGGCGGAATTACCGCCCAACAAAGTATTAAAAATCCATAAGCAAGCCCCTCGACCGCAAGGGCTATTCCGCGTCCCAGAATCACAAAAAAGCGCATAAAGACACTGATTAAACGGCCCGTCCAATCGTATTGCGCGTACATTGGTACAAAAAAATTTTTTATCCAAACTTCAAATGCGTATTGCTTATAGCGGTATTGCAAACCCTGCCAGCACCAGTTAATGAACTTTTTTAAGCCGGTTGTGTACCACCAAATCGGAAACCAAACAAAACTCCCTAAAAGATCGATAAACACAAGCTTTGCAATCTCGCCGGAACGTTGCATCATATGGGTCTATTATAACATATCGAACCACGAATTTCGAACTACGAACATCGAACGACAAATCGTCCCACGTTGCACGGGGTGTCGTTTCGCGAACGACCACCCCACGTACCAATCGTCCCACATCGATTCTTGCAGTTTAAGAACTCTGAATTCTGAATCGAGCTGAGCTCGACGCACTCTGAACTCCGATTTAAGAATCTAAGCTGCTTAGCTAATGAACTTAATCGCTTTAAAGCTTGATAGCTTGGCAGCTTAATATGCATCCCGAAAATCCTGTTAATCAGGTTATAAAAAAACTCCTCTGAAAACGCGCATCAGAGGAGCTCTTAATTGACCGAGGATAAAGGTTAAAGGAATAAGGACGATTGTCTTTTATCCTTTATCTTTACTCCTTTATCGTGTTTATTTTTTGTATTTTTATCTTAAGGTTGATTTGGGTTTTTAACGATCAAGTCCAATAATCTGTAATGCCAGTACGAATGCAATCGAAAGCCATATTTTATATGTCTCCCAAATGCTTTTGGCATAGTATAATGAATTAGAGAACATAATCGCGGTTTTTGGAGCATCACCTGCTCCCTGCCAGGGATGTGCTAGCGGCGCACAAAAGCATGTGATGCGGGATTAACAAAGTTTGGATTTTCCATCTCCACAAACCCCAGACTGCGGGCTCTTTCGGTTAAAGAGTGCATGGATGACTGGCGGGCAATCTGATCCTCGGAAGCTGTGACCTCCAGCTTTAATTCATCTATCCTGCTTTCTAAGGTCTGCAGACGATCGCTACGCGGTGCGGCATTGGTAATTTGCAGCACATAAACGCCGGCCAGCATGACCCAGGCCGCGAGCACAACCAAAGCCCAAGCCATGGCTCCTTTGGGAAGCTGGCGGCTAATGTGCTCTTTAAAGCCAAAGCGTTGATGTGGCCGTGTCATAGCAATAGCGTAGGTTCGTGACATACTTTTTTGTTTTTTGTGTTTGGATATTTGTGCGCCAAGCGAAGTTTTGCGCTTCGTGCACGCGGATTTTGATTTATTTCTTTTTGTGACGGAAGTATGGGTTTTTTTGATACTTCCGCATTTTGGAATGATTTGAATTTGTTTTTAACTATACGGTCTTCGATGGAATGGAATGCTATGACGGCCAGGATGCCGCCCGGAGCAAGCACTCCCCAGGCATCATCCAAGGCGATTTTTAAAGATTCCACTTCATCATTGACGGCAATACGCAGGGCTTGAAAAGATTTTGTTGCCGGGTGCAGCCGCCCGCGCTGATTTTGGCGCGGAACGGCAGAAGAGATTACCAAAGCCAGATCCAGGGTGGTTTGAAATTTTTGTTTTTTGCGGCGTGAGATAATTGCGTCCGCTATACGGGAGGCAAAACTTTCTTCACCGAAATATTTTAAGCATTTCACCAAGTCGGTTTTAGGCCATGAGTTGACGATATCCGCGGCTGTTAAGCCGTCTTCATTGGCTTTGGGTCCCAAGCGCATATCCAGCGGTCCATCCTCTTGAAATGACAGGCCTTTCAAGGGGTCGGCCAACTCGTCGCTTGATAAACCCAAGTCGAATAAAATTCCATCAAATGGAGCAAGTCCGGATTCAGCTGCGGCTGACTTTAATTCGCGAAAATTGCTTTCCATGATTTGCCAGCGCGGGCCAAATGGCTTGGCGATTGATCGAGCACGCTCTAAAGCGGCGGGATCGATATCCAGTGATAAAAGTTTACCGTCAGGCGCTGATGCTTTCAGGATTTCTTGCGAGTGTGTGGCGCCGCCCAAAGTCGCATCAAGATAATGCCCCTTTGGATGAGGGTGCAGCGCTGTTAAAACTTCGCGGACCATGACCGCTTCATGAATTGATTTATTTAGTTTGGTCATAGGCCCAGAGGTCCTAAACGCTCAGCGATTTCATCGCCTGTGGCTTCGGTTTTTGCCGCATAGGTATTCCAGGAATCTTCGTCCCAGATTTCCAAGCGATCATACAAACCCGAGATGACCACTTTTTTGGCCAGCCCGGCATAAGTGCGCAGGTATTCGGGGATGATGATGCGCCCGGATTTATCGAGCGAAACTTCCATGGCGCCGGCCAGCATAAGGCGGGCGAACGCGCGGGTATCTGCTTGTGACAATGGCAGAGCTGCAATCTTGGCAGCCAAAGATTCCCATTGCTTCTTGGGATACAAGAACAATGTTTTATCCAACCCGCGCGTTACCACAGCGCCTTTTAAAAGCTCGGTGCGATAACCTGTTGGTACGGATAGCCGGCCCTTATCATCTAATGTGTAATGATACTCGCCTATAAACATACGAATAATTATTTAAGCTATCCGTTGATATAAATAATTGGGTAGAAAAAAATATGGCGGGTCAGCTATGCCGCATCAGCGGCAAAACTTCTTTTCCCACTCTTCCCCACTATTCCCCATTTTATGCCACATCATTCCTCAAGTCAATCATTTTGCCCCACAAAAATATCCGTTTATTTAAGCGAAATTGTTGTTCTTATTTTGTTCCAATGTGGATACTATATTAACAATTACCAAATACCAATGACCAATTACCAATGCTGGAATCGCTAAAGCGATATTCTAAATTCCAGATTCAATATTTTATATAATTAGAATTGACATTTTGGCTGTTTTGTGATATTGACAGGGCGGAGATTGAAATGGAAAAGCCAGACAAAACTCAACCCGCACCTCTCAAAAACTGCCATTTCCATGGCCATCAACTTATTCCTTACACAAACACAGTTGTTGATGTCAGAGAAACCAAAAATTCCGGCCTTTACGATGTTTTCGTGATTCTTGAGGGCCGGACGCATTTTTACCATTATCCGATCTGCGTAGCGGTGAGTATACCGATGCACAGGCCGCTGCGCTGTATCGGCGGATACAATAGCTTGGCGTTAAGGATTGCCGGCCAAGGCGAGCTGAAAATCGAGCCAACGCCAAATCCCTACCGCATGCGGCTGACTTTGCAAAATGAGAAAATCGGTTTTAAGGCATCGGTACTGGTGCCAAAAATCAGCATCATATCGTTTTTTTATGAAGATGTCTTGATGATGAAACTATCCCCCATCGGAATCGGCGCAAGGAGGGCATCATGAGCGGCAAAAAGCAAGAAACCCGGATAGAAATCCAAGACGTCAAAGTATTTAAGCCGGACGGCTGGAGGCTGCACGGCTTGAGCCAGGTCTTTCTGGATATGCATCCCAAAAAGGATGGCGCATTCGTACTTTGGGTGATTTTCCGATCAGCCTACGACATGCATTATTGGACCAAGCCCCTTATGGGCATTGCCAAGTTCAAGCCGGTGGCCAGTAAGCCGATCCATGAACAAACGACCGCATTTCTAAGAAACTTGATCCATAAACAAAATGCGCGTATCTCCGTACACAATCTGGATCCCAAGGTCCTGAATACGGCCGTTTCGCTCATGTACGATGAAGAGCATCAAAAAGTTTACCATGCCGTGAGAGGCGATCCGCGCGGGATGGATAATAAAAAAAATCCCAAAGTCAGCGAACTGCTCCCGTTCTTCGAGAAGGTATAGACAGAAACCCTCATCCCAATCGCGTTCTACACGACCAAACCCTTCCCACCTACTAGGGGGAAGGGCTTTTCTTTTTCGGCAAACGCAATGATTGCGATCGAAGTTTGCGGTGATATGAGATGGCGAAGCGGTGGGATTCGTCTTGGACGTGGACAAGGATGTCGAGATGTTTCTCGAGTTGCTGCCGCAGACCTTCGAAGACCGGCGGGATTATGAGTTCTTGTTTTTTGCGCGTTGGGCCTTTGGCAATGCCGATGACCGGGATGGTTTTGGGCGAGTCAATGCGGCTGACGACTTCCAGCGCGGCGCTCACCTGGCCTTTGCCGCCGTCGATGAGAATGAGGTCCGGTAATTCCCAGCCTTTTTCCTGATGTTTAAAGCGACGTCGCAAAACTTCGCGGAGCGATTCATAGTCATCAGGCCCGATGACCGTGCGGATGCGGAATTTGCGGTACTTGGCTTTTTCAGGAGCGCCGCGGCGAAACACGACCATGGAAGCTGTGGCAGATGTTCCGCTGATGTTAGAGATGTCATAGCCCTCGACTCGCCCCAGAATCGGGTTTTGCTGATAGTCATCCGGCAGTTTGCGATCGTCTTTGGCAAGTACGGCAATGTCCTGGATGTGCTCCAACGCGAATAAGCGATTGCGAAGCTTGGCCGCAAGTTCAAAATTCTGACTTTTGGCGGCTGCTTGCATCTCGCGCTTATAGCGGCGGACAAGTTCGGGGCGGCGGCCGTCAAAAAAGGCCATGAGATCACGGATTATTTTGGCATAGTCACGTTTGGATATTAATCCGACGCAGACACCCGGACATAGATGCAGAGAATAATTAAAACAGGGACGCTTCTGGCCAGCTGAACAAGTTGACCAGGTAATGGCTTTGCGGATTGCATCCAGCGAAGCGCGGACGGCGCGCGCGGACGTGAACGGTCCGTAAACGGCTTTATATTTTTTAGCGGCTTGATCGTCGATGTCGGTTGCACGCAGAACGTAAGGCCTGGGAAAATCTTCGTTGGTTATCACAAGATAGGAATAGGATTTATCATCCTTTTCGCGGATATTGTAAAAAGGTTTGTATTTTTTAATGAGATTGGCTTCCAGAAATAAAGCTTCGATGGCTGTTGGCTGCTCGATGTAATCGATTGAAGCGATGTGCGCGACCAGTTGTTCTGTTTTACGATCATCCGGACGGGTAAAGTAAGAGCTGACGCGACGTTTGAGCGAAGTGGCTTTGCCAACGTAAATAATCTCGCCGTCTTTATTCTTCATGAGATAGACGCCGGGATTATCCGGCAGACTGCCGTCTTGAATTACAATTGACTTTGGAACCATAAATTAATGCATGGTGCAAAATGTATAATGAATAATGATTGAGGCCTTCGGCAATATTATAGAATAAATATCGTGTAGCGATTCCAGCATTATGCACTATTCGTTATGCATTGTGCATTGTTTAGTTAGTATGTCCCATCTTTGATGGATAGTCCAGGATGAACTCGCTATGCTTCGCAGATACAGCAAACTTTAAACTTCAAACTTAAAATTCGGTAATTTTTAATATAATTAATCAAGTTCGCAGTTTCCAGTTTAAAAATTAAAGTTATGGGTTTATGCGTCTACGTTTGACGTTACACGTTACCCGTTCGACGGTTGACGTTTGGCGTTTGACATGTTTGGATATAGGCGGTTCTTTCACAAAGGAAAATGCCATGAACGCGCGAGAGATATACGACCGCAAGCTCGAAATTGAAGAAAGATTAAAACGGCTTAAAACTGAGGAATGGATGCTGGCAAAGCTGGTTAATAAAATCCATAAATTTTTTCCTGACAATCCAATCGCAGTCATAGATGCCTTTTGTGAAAATGGCTGGACTCCCAGCGACCTGTATCATTGGCTGAATCATGCGCCGGTTTTCTCACGTAGCAATCCCAACTGGCCCAATGTGTATCCTCATATTTTTTTGATTGAAGAGCTTCTGCAAAAAGCCGGTTTGAGCCGTAAAACCGCACACAGTTTGGCCATAACCCAGCCCTGGATGTTTGAAATGCCTCCTCTGACTTTGCAATTTGCCGTAGAGTCGCTGGTAAGACTTGGCTATGAGGAAGATGTCATTAAAAGCATAGCAAATAAGATGCCTCATATATTCTACCTTTTGCCGGATCACATTGTAGACGCATGCCGTACAGCTTCGGAAAAGCAACTGGGCCTGTTATGGAATCCAAATTTGCGGCCTTACCAGCCGCCCAAACCGCCCGTGCCGCGATTCGCTCCACCCGCGCCAACCATAGGGTTAAATAAAAAATCCAAAAAAATTCCCAAAATTGCCAAGGCCGCGCCCGCGCGCCAAGGCGTGCCGGCGCCGGACGCCGCCGGTTTGGAAAAGACCGAAACCGCTGATGAGGTTTTGGTTATTGCCGGGCACGGCAAAGAATCCGGGCATGGAGCGTTGCCGCAAAAGCCGATTGAAAAACTACGGCCGCTTAGGTTTTTCAATCCCTTGAAAGCCGCTTTGGCGGAATCTGAAGATTTTAACGCCCAGTCCTCGGCCGATAAGCAAACGCACAGCTCGTCAGACAAACTGCCGCCGCTAAAACTGTTTAATCCGCTCAAGACGCATAGCGTTCCGGCTAAGCCTGCTCCCGCGGAATCGATTGATGATATTGAGGATGAGGAAGAAGACGATTATATTCCGTCTGCGGCAGATTCCATCGCTTATTCAGCCGAAGCGGATGAAGACGGCAGGGACGATGATGGCAACAAACTCAAGATAGAAAGAATAGAAGCTTTAATCAGAACTCTGGCCGATGCGGAGGCCGAGAACCCTTGGGAAGAATTCCTGCAAAATAATTTATGGCTTAAACAGCCCTTTTCGGTTGAATATCAGGCATGCACTGTTTTACTGCGCTGGATTCCGCTTAACGCAATTACCACTTCGGCGAATTTTTTAGAGAACGGTGAAAACGGACCCCGTTTCCGTTTTTGGAAAAAAATTCTGCTCGGAAAAAGATGGCGCGGCGTATTGCAGATTTTTCCCGAAGTTCTGGAGCGCAGACTGTACACTCTGCGGCGGATCGGCTGCGATATAACAAAACGGCCCAGCTGGATTCTCCGGCCTTGGGAATTGCTTGATGACGCCGAGCTCCGATTTAGGATGAATGAGATAGACGCGCATGGAAAAATCCCCCGCCTGAAGCCGTATATCAGCATAATGCTCGAGCCAAAGCGCGACGATTTTAAGAGGCGGTTATACCGCTGTACCGATCGTCAGGCTAAACGCGAAATGTGTTTTTATGACGACGATGACGAGAGTTTAATCTTTGATGATGAATCCGAAACCGTTAAGACGTTCACTCGTCTCGATTTAATCGCGCAAATCGCCGAGGCTAAAAAGAAAAATGAATGACGGAGACTTCTCCGTCTTTTTTTGACCTTGATTCGCAAGATTAACACGATTAACTTGATTATTTATTTTTGATCGCTTTGCTTTTTTATCAGCCGATCAACTCTTTGCGCATTGCACTTTGCATTTGCCACTTTTCACTTTCTTTACTCTTTGCATTTTTCACTTCTTGAACTTCGGAGCTTTAGCGAATGAGTTTGCACTTTGTACTTTCAACTCGCCGGTTAGACGCTTGACACTCCCCTATTTTTTTGCTAGCTTGGATTAAACGCTGCTTAAAAAAACAAAGGAGAAAAAAATGACCTGGCTAATCTACGCGATAATTGCATTGACGGCGCTGATCGTTTATTTGATGATTGGCGTTTCAATATCCTTTACCTCTTGGTATATAGCTTGCTGCTTTGAGAGGATGCGTAAACAGCACCCCATTACTTGTTTCCTTCTGTTTCCATACTCATCATATGTAAAGCAGTATTACAGCACAATAAACGAATATACGAGTAATAGAGCTGATAAATGGACGATGCCAGAGGCGTCAGGATTTCCGCTCGATTTAGCAATCATAATTTTTTGGCCATTCAAATTGGTGTACAACCTCCTGTTCCTGATCGTGTACGGATTCCTGATTCGCATAGTTCTAAAGGCCATCTTCGTGACCATCCTCTGGAATCTGATCAAGGCCATCGCGGGAGCGGGTATGTTGCTGGTAGCTCTTGCAAGGGACAAGGAAATACGCCAGCTAGCGAGCAAGCGCCGAAATCTTGCCAAGCTACCGCCTGAGCAATGTCTGCGTGCTTTGCAGGAAGACCGCATGCGAGTCGAAGAAGCTCAGCGTAATCTTGAGGCGCAGATGGAAGAAGTGGCCAAAAGACACCGCATTGACCTGGGCCCCTACCGCGAAGAGCAAAACAAAAAGGATTCCGACGCGGACACAAGCACGGTCATTCCAATGCCCCGCAGGACAATCCGACTTTAGACGGAACTCTCCGTCTTTTTTTATACAAATCCCCCTTCTTTTCCCCCTTTGACAAGGGGGAATTTGCACCCTCCCTTGTCACCGCGCCCGCATTCGCTGCGTGAAAGCGTTGCGGGCGGGAAGGGAGGGTGGATCGCGTTCAACGCGATGTGGAGGGATTGCTACTTAAGCTAAAAGTCCCCCTTTGTTAAGGGGGGGGGAATCGAAGCAGGGATCAATCTAGTGCCGTAAAGCACGTTTTAAATATTGCCCCGTATAACTGTCTTTGACTTGTGCGACTTCCTCGGGCGTGCCTGTGGCGACAATGGTGCCGCCCCTATCCCCTCCTTCTGGGCCGAGGTCGATGATCCAGTCAGCTTGTTTGATAACGTCCAGATTGTGCTCGATGACAATGACTGTGTTGCCGCGGTCCACGAGTTTGTGGAGGACTTCGAGGAGCTGTTTGACATCTTCAAAATGAAGACCGGTTGTAGGCTCGTCCAAGATGTAGACCGTGTGGCCGGTGTCGCGCTTGGAGAGTTCTGATGACAATTTAACGCGCTGCGCTTCGCCGCCGGAGAGCGTATTGGCCGGCTGGCCAAGTTCGATATAGCCCAGGCCGACTTCTTTGAGGATATTTGTGCGGTCACGGACCGGTGGAATATCCTGGAAAAATTCATTCGCCTCCTCCACATTCATTTTGAGTATGTCGTGGATATTTTTATTGCGGTATTTGACTTCGAGCGTTTCACGATTAAAGCGGCGGCCTTTGCAGATGTCGCAAGGCACGTAGACTGTGGGCAGGAAGTGCATTTCGATGGCGATTTGACCGTTCCCTTCACAGTGCTCACAGCGTCCGCCCGGACGATTGAACGAGAAGCGGCCGGGTTTATAGCCGCGCATGCGGGCATCGGGCGTGAGCGAGTACAGCTCACGGATCGGCATCCACATGCCGGTGTATGTGGCAGGATTGGAGCGCGGTGTGCGGCCGATGGGAGACTGGTCAACGTCGATAATCTTATCAATCCATTCCAGGCCTTTGACACTTCCGTGCTCCGCAGGAGATGCTTCGGCGCCGTAAAGATGTTTGGCGAGTGCGCGATAAAGAATGTCGATTATCAGTGTTGATTTTCCGGAACCGGACACGCCCGTAACGCAAACGAATCGCTTTAGCGGAATTTTGACATCGATTTTTTTAAGATTAAAGGCGGAGGCTTTTTTGATTTCCAGCCAGTTTTTTGGCTCGCCGCGGCGTTTGTGCGGCAAAGGAATTTTTTTATCACCGCGCAAATAAGCACAGGTTACGCTGTTTTTATCTTGCAGGACTTGAGGCATGGGGCCTTGGGCGACAATGCGGCCGCCATGTTTGCCGGCGCCCGGACCAAAATCGACCAAGTGGTCGGCAGCAGCGATTGTATCTTCGTCATGTTCTACGACGATGATGGAGTTTCCGGAGTCGCGGAGCTTTTCCAGAGTTTCTACGAGGCGCGCATTATCGCGCTGATGCAGGCCGATGGTTGGCTCGTCGAGCACATAGAGAGCGCCGACCAAGCCCGAGCCGATTTGCGATGCCAGGCGGATGCGCTGGGCCTCGCCGCCGGACAATGAACCGGCAATGCGATTGAGTGTCAGATAATGCAGACCAACATCTTGCATGAATTGCAAGCGCGAGAGGATCTCTTTCATGATGGGTTCGGAGATGGCTTTTTCCGTATCATTCAGTTTAAGATTTATGAAAAATTCCAGGCATTGCTCAATGGTCAGCGAAGTGACTTCAACTATGTTCTTTTTGTTGATCAAGACGCTAAGCGCTTCTTGGCGCAGACGGGCTCCTTTGCATGTTGTACAGATTTCATCCGAGTAAATCCAAGTTGTACCAAGGCCGTTGCAAGCTTCGCAGGCGCCGTAGGGCGAGTTGAATGAGAATAAGCGCGGTTCGATTTCCGGGAAAGCAAAATCATGCTCCGGGCAGGCAAAGCGCGCGGACATGAGTTTTTCGGTGCCGTCATCCAGTACGGCGATGACCGTGTCGTCGGCGCGGTCAAGCGCGATTTCGATTGCTTCGACCAAGCGCGTGCGCAAAGGCTGGTTATTTTGGATCGGCCAAGCCAAAGGGATTCTGTCGACTATGAGTTCGATGTTATGGCGTTTATAGCGGGCCAACGGAACGCGTTCACGAAGCGGGTAGATTTTGCCGTTGACTCTGACTTCGGCAAAACCGGCTTCATATGCTTGTTGCAAGAGCTGGTAATACTCGCCTTTGCGCCCGCGGACAATGGGCGCCAGGATTAGAATCTCGTTAGAACTGGAGGCTGATTTGCGGGATTTGATTTTTTCAACATTGGAGTGGATCTCGACCGTGCTCTGCAGAATTACATCCGCGATTTCGTCGACTGTCATCTTGCGAATGGGCTCGCCGCCGATTGGGCAATATGGTTTGCCTATGCGGGCATAGAGAACGCGCAGATAATCGTAAATTTCGGTGATGGTTGCGACTGTTGAGCGCGGGTTGGCGGAATGGGCTTTTTGATCAATGGAGATGGCCGGCGATAAGCCTTCGATTTCATCAACATCCGGCTTTTTGAGCTGACCTAAAAACTGGCGCGCATAAGCGGAGAGAGACTCGACGTAGCGGCGCTGGCCTTCGGCAAAAATTGTGTCAAACGCCAAAGACGACTTGCCGGATCCGGACAAGCCTGTGAAGACGACCATCTTGTTGCGAGGAATCTCGAGATCGATGTTTTGCAGATTGTGCTCGCGGGCACCTTTAATGACTATTTTGTCTTTCATGAATTTAATAGCAAATTGCAAATGGCAAATAACTAGAATGCTTTTAGTCCTAAGTACATCGTCCTAGGTCCTGGCTATAGACTACGTCCTTTGGCCAGGACTATGTACCAAGGACTATGGACTAATGTTTTCTCTTGCTATTTGTTATTCCGGTTAACGTAAAATTAGCGTCCCAAGTCAGACGCAACCCAACAACCATTGGGCTGGATATAATCTAGCACAAAACTAAGTTTTGATAAAGGGGTGTTGGAATAACCAATTGACCAATATCACAATATCCAATAAATTTTCAATAACCAATATACCGAATAACCAATTTGTTAATTTGGATTATTGTAAGATTGGTTATTTATTGGTTATTGGAATTTGATTATTGGTTATTACGAGTATTGTAGAACAAAAATAGAACAGAGGCAATGGGGATAACTGACTCAAATACCGAATACCAAATACCATACGACACCATGCAGCATACAACAAAAAGACGCCCGATCGGGCGCAAAGGTCAGTCTTTGTAAAGCGGAGCGCTCCAAGACCTTTGTTCAAGCAGGTAGAGTAAACGGTCCAAGATGTCTTGACGCTCATGGATCTGAATGGAAGTGCGATAAGGATGGGAAGGCAGGAGTTTGGAATTGTAATGTGAAGCATTTAAACTCGGCCGACGGAAACCGTCGAACTCCATAAGCAAAACGTGGCAAACCAATATCTCAGCTCCAAGAATAAAGAAAATAACCCAGGTGGTGCCGGTGCCGCAACCAATCAAAAATGCTGTAATCATCCACGCGGTGTTATAGCCGCTAAACGTTGCCATTTGTGAGAGTCCAAGAAACAACGTGTGAGCCAAGTCATTTCGAGGGAAGAACCTGTGCCAAAGCACTATTGCGGTAAAACCGCTCAAAAAGAAACAAAAAGGCAACAGGGTTATGAAAGCGGTGATGATTAGCGCCGTCATGTTTTTCTCCATTTAAGGGACTGCATAGAAAGTAGCAGAATTATTAAAAAAGTCAATCCCGTCTTTACGAGCTGCGGGGTCAAGATTGTGGACTCTTGGCTGTAAAAAACGTATAATGATTCCACTATGCGAAAAATTGCTTATATTATAGGTTATGCAATCGCTTTTGCAGTTATTTTTTATGCATCAAGCGCTTTTGCAGCCACTCCGCAGGAGATCGTAAACCAAACTTTAGCTAATTATAATTCGGATTCGGGATTGCAAATGTCCGGGAATATGCATATCGAAGTCAAGGAGACCATTTGGGACAATACATATTACCGCGGTCCGAAAAATGCGCTGTTTGACTTGGAGTTTTCACAAAGATCTTTACCCAAGGATGAGGATGGCTATCAAGACGGCGAAGGATATTTTAAATTCAAAAAATTATCCATAGAGAGCGATACGGATGAATTTTACATAGACCAGCCGATTACCATCTTCTGGAGAATTGCAGCTCCAAATATGTACATTAAATTAGACCGCTTGCCGCAGACTATCAGCGATCAATTGGCGGAGATGGATGTTGATCTATCAGCTGTTACGCAAAGATGGTTTTCTTTTGAAGCTCCGGAAGAATCGGGCATGGATGATCTTTTGCCGCCTTTATCTTCAAGCGGCGCGGACCCGACCAAGGAGCTTTTAAACATGTTTAATGAATTGGGTGATAAAAACTTTTTACAAGTAAAAAGCACTGAGAAGCGCTGGAAGAATAATGAAGGCGAGGATATTGTACGTGTCCGGCTCGGTATTAACCGTTCGGTTTTATACAATGAATACCGCGCGGAACTCACAGAAGCTTATAAGATAAAGGATTATGCCGATCGTCAGGAAGCTATTAAGGCGGCCCGCGAGGATTACAATAAAAATCTGGCTGATGCCAAAGCACTGCACATGGCTGCCAACGTAAATATAACCAAGCAAAAGATGGAAAGGCTGGAATTCGGCTTGACTCAATCGGATGACAAAGAAGACTGCGAATGGAATGACGATTACACGGATCAAACCTGCCGCGTGATTGGAAAATCCACTGTGGTGTTTCGGGCAGGTATTTGGCTCAATGAAACGGATATGAGCCCGGTGAACGTGCCCTACGGCGCTATGGACATGGATGAAGCCGAGGAGTTTTTTGAGAAAGCATTTGGACTTTAGGCCCTCTCTCTCCCTCTCCGCAGTACTGCGGAGAGACCTCTCCCCCGCTCGCGAGGGAAAGGAGTAAGTCCGATAAACCTCAAAGTATAAAGGATGAATGATAATAAAAACAGAGTTTCGGCTCTGTTTTCAGATTAGCTTTTTTTTACATTAATCCTTCATCTTTTATCCTTATTCTACGCATCAGCGTTCGGCATTCCACTCGGTATGAAACTCGGCGAGAAAATCAACAAGGATTTGATGACGTTGCTCGGCAATTTGGCGGGCAGCCGCGGTATTCATCCTGTCTTTCAGCAGAAGAAGTTTGTCGTAAAAGTGATGAATAGTGGCTTTGTCGCCTGCTTTGTAAGCCGCGGCGGACTCATGGAGCGAGTAATCAGCTTCCGGATCGTGGAGCGGCCGGCCTTTGGAGCCGCCGTATGCAAATGTGCGTGCTATGCCGATGGCGCCGATGGCGTCGAGCCTGTCCGCGTCTTGCACGATTTTGCCCTCGATCGTGGACATCGGGGTTGGCACTCCGGCACCTTTGTAAGAGATGTGATCCACAATGTCGCAGACGTGAGCGATGATAGGCTCGGGAGCGGCAAGCGACTCAAGCCATTTGCGGGCTTCGCGGCCGCCGGCCAATTCGTCGCCATCATGGAATTTCCAATCCGCGATGTCATGCAAAAGCGCTGCGAGTTCCACGATTTGCAGATCGCCGCCTTCGGCGGACTGCAGGCGCTTGGCCATTTGCCAAACGCGCCAGACATGCCACCAGTCATGGCCGCTCCCCTCTCCGGCGAAGCGGATTTTCATTTCTGTAACTGTTTTTTCGATAAGATTGGACATAAAACGATACGTTAATCCGTGCCCCAGTTAACCTGTTAACCAGTTGCAATCTCGTGATAACGTTATAACGGATACACTGGAATACGCATTTTATTCCGCTGAAAGCTTAAACGAATAATCTTGCCCGGGCAAGGTCTTCCACGAAGAAGATGTGTTTTGCGGTTCAGCTTCTACAAAAATCGCGGTATCGCTGGCACTTCCAAATGGAATTATCGTATCAAAATGCCAAGCGACCTGATCGGAATCGCAGCTTAAGGCCAGCCAATATTTGTTGCCGGACAAAGAGGCATTGAGGGGAATTTTTTGCCAGTCAAAATTTTGCGTGAGCGTTAAGCTGGCGGTTTCTTTAAATAAGCCGTCTTTAGGATATTCATCACCCTCGTAGATTATGGCCGAGCAGGTTGCAGTTGCGGCTTCTTCTACGGCGGATTTTAAATAAAACCAAGCGGACTGAATACGCAAGGGCCTGTCGATTTCCACTGCTTGCGCGTTTAATCCATCTTTATGGAGGATGTCCGCTTCCAAAGATTTAGTTGAGTAATAATTGCCCAATGGCAGAGCTTTAACATCGACCTCCTCTTTATTGTTATCATCATACGTGTCCATAATTTCCAACTCGACTCCGAGCGCATACTCCCGATCCTGCGCGGGAATCCAGCTGAAAATGATTTCATTCAATTCAGTCGGCTCTAACACTTTTTGTTTAACCACCAGTTTGCCGTTTTCAAAAAACGATACGTCCAATGCATCTTTTACGCATTCCCCGGTTTTTTCAATTTTGACCACAACATCATGAGCGCGGCCGATTACAGGCTGGCTGGAATCCAGATAAAACTCGCTGATTGCATAATCCACTTCAGAGCAAGCAGACGAGGCCCGGCCGCTTTGCAAAGATTTTTCCGTGATCAATCCCCAATCCTCCAAACATCCGGCGGAAATCGCGCTTAACAACACAAGCGAACAAATACCCGCGATTTTATACATATAATATGATTATAGGCACTGTATTTAAATGCTAGCAAGTTGAATTTAATTGACTTCAGTGGATGCATTTGTCTGCATGGGTTATAATAGAACATGCTGACACGTGGCTCCGTGAACCGGTAGCCCAGAGTTAAACTCGTTATAAACGGATTAACGGGATCACGTTATAACGTATTTGTATGCCAAAGAGGGGCAATAAAAATAAGACGATTCATAAGAAAATCGCCCATCACTCAAAACGCGCCTTGCATCATGTAAAGGATCATTTTGTTAAGCATGAAGGCAATAATCATCATCCGCACGTTTTAAAGCATCATGTTTTGTTGGGTTATAGTTTGATTTTAATCTTAGTTAAGATACTGGCTGTGACGGTTTCTTTGGTTTTGCCGGATTTGGATCTTTATGCCTCGGCGATCACGCCGGTGAATATTTTAGCTTTGACAAATTCGGCCAGGGCCGCGATAGGAATCCCGGGATTGACCATGAATGCCCAACTATCCGCTTCCGCCGCGGCTAAAGCGCAGGACATGCTAAAAAATCAGTATTTTGCTCATCATAGCCCCAGCGGTGTTTCGCCTTGGTACTGGATTAAATGGGCAGGATATGATTATCAGCACAGCGCGGAAAACTTGGCCGTGCATTTTAATTCTTCGGAATCGGTTTATAACGGCTGGATGGCCAGCGCCAGTCATAAAAAGAACATTGTTAATCCTGACTTTATAGAAACCGGCGTGGGAATCGCCATGGGCGAGTTTGAAGGAGTCGATACTATTTTCGTGGTTCAGCATTTTGGTAAACCTGCCATTATTGAGCCGAAAACCGAACCGGTGACCGAGACCGAACCCGAAGCTGCGACCGACCTCGAACCGGAGGCGGTCGAAGCCGATTTAACAAATACTGAAACAAAACCGGAAATTGCCACTGCTTTCGCAGACCCAACGCCGCCGAAAAATCCAAAAAGCGCCGAGGAAGTTTTTGAAAATGACGTTGATATAATCAAGATAGATCCCAAGTCCGATGAAATTCAAGTCAGTGTCGCGGGCGTGAGCGATCAGAAAAAAGAAATTAAAACCAAAAAAATCGCTAACAACGCAGCCACCGAACCGTCCGCGGTTATAACCGAGATTCTAAACGATGACGGCAGGACGATAGAAAAGGAAGTCGCCTGGATCAGCAATGATCCATCAATAATCAGCATGTTCTCATTAGCCGAACCTGATCCGGGAACAAAAATATTCGGCCTGTTCTCTTCGAGAGATATTCAAAAAATTTCGCACGGAGTTTATGCTTTTTTCACGGTTTTCCTTTTGGGATCATTGCTGCTATACCTCTTTGTAAAAATGCATATCAAAAAAGTCGCCGTCATCGCTCATGCGCTTAGTGTGATTGGACTCGCGGTTGTATTGCTTTTTGTAATTTAGCCTGTGTATAAAAAAATTGGACAGTCTATTGCGTAAATTTTAAGATTGACGAAATTTATTATTATTTTTTTATTTATGAAATTCAGATTTTTATTGTTATTTTTGGCCGTTGCCTTGGGTTTTGCATTTGCGGACACGGTGCGGGCCGATGTTGAAGTCACGGAACCTTCTGAATACACGGCAACAACAGGAACAGTGATCGTTTACAAGGCAGTGATAAACAATGACGCGGGCACATCCGTTCCTGCGGATTTTACTCTGTGGCTGGAGCATGCGCCCGGAGGCATGACATCGACAGTATCATTCGCGGGAGAAGGGAGCGGCACAGTACTGGAAGTGGCGGCCGGAAATTATGCCGTTACAGAATCATCGCTGACCGGATATACAGCTAGCTTTTCAGTGGACTGCTCGGGTACATTAAGCGTCGGCGAAACCAAAACCTGCATAGTTACAAATGATGACGATCCAATCCCCTTTACGGCTACGACCGGCACGTTGATTGTGATTAAAAATGTTATTAATGACAACGGAGGTACTGCGGTTGCCGGTGATTTTCAGCTCCATGTGAATTATGGCGGAGATCCGGGTGTCACTGAAAATTTTACAGGTGATGCCAACGGCACTTCGTTTATCTTGCCTGCCGGCAGTTACAATGTGAGCGAGGACGAATATGAAGGATATGCAACAAGTTACGACGAGGGATGCTCGGGAATGATTACGGCCGGTACATCAACAACCTGTATCGTAACCAATGATGATTTTACAACTGCGACCACAGCGACTCTTATAGTGATTAAAAGATTACAAAATGATTACCGGGGTTTGATGACGCCGGAAGATTTTCTTCTGGAAGCGACTTACAATCTGCCAAGGGGAACCGTAACGGATTCGACCGTCCAGATGGCAATCGCGCCTTCTTTTGCTACGACCACGCAATTTAACGGAAGCGAGTCGGGCACTGTTTTTACCGTTGCCCCCGGCGACTATAAAGTGACGGAACATGAATATCCGGAGTATAACACGACATATACCGATAATTGCAGCGGATCAATCAATGCAGGCCAAACAATAACCTGTATTGTGACCAATTATTACCGCAGTTCGGGCGGCGGCGGACGTTATACCGAATATCGTGATGATAACGACGGAGAAGATGATCCTGAAGAAGGCGGAGGCGATGAACCCGCTGACGAAGGCGGAGGCGATGAAGGCGGTACGGCGACAACGACTCCAAGGGTATTGGGAATTGAAGATTTTGTTATTGATACAGGGCTTTGCACACTGACCGAGCAAGAAGCTTTATACATAACCGCCGATGTTAATGATATTTTGGCGCATCTCGGTCGATCCAGGGATTTGGAATTAGAGCAATATTTCGCCAGATTTTTATCACCTTTGACAATCCCGGCCGGCACAACTCCTGATACCGCAAAGATGACGGAGAACTTTACAGTTTACGGCACGGAAAGCAATCAAAGGCTCGGCTCCGGAGAAAGAGCCGGGGTCGTAAACAGCTACCGCGAGGTTTATGGACGCTTGCCGGTTACGGATTGCGACTGGCAAAATGCGGTAAAGATAGCCAATACAACTTTGCCGTTGGATCTGAATCCTGAAAGAGAGAATAAAATGTTAAATACTTTTGAAGCCATTTACGGACGCAAAGCGGATAGAGAAGATGTGAAAGACGATATCGCAATTAAAGTGATGACTTATGGCATTCGCCCGCAAATCCGTGATTTGGATGCGGAATGGACCGCCGTATTGATATTTGAACGGGTTTTTGGCAAAAGGCCTTCAACAGCCGGTGATTGGGACGCAAACCGCGCTATCGCTTACAGCGGTCTGGGACATAATTTGATGAGCAAAGACCTGACCAATCGTTATAGCAGGATAATGAGTATCAAGGTGAATAATACGCCGATTCGCTAAATATGAATGAATTCTGAATTCAGAACTCCGAACTCAGAAAAAATCCGTCCTTATGGGCGGATTTTTGGTTTTTGGATGGTTATTTTTTAGGAATTGCTATGCTTTTAGGCGTGATTAGCAGCAGCAAGATTGCAACAAACGTGCCGCCAAGACCTAAAAAAGTAAAAGCCATGCCGTTGCCAAAGGCATCCATCAGCAGACCGGCCATAATGGGGCCGATTATATAACCCATATTGGAAGAAAAATCGCCCATGCCCTTAACCTCTTTTTCCATGGATTGGGATTCGGAGATGAAGTCCGCATAAACACCGTCATTGGCCGGCCAAGCGATGGAAAAAAGGCTGGAGGAGATGAAGACGATGAGGATAATCGCAAAAACGTTGGTAAATAATCCGAGAGAGCTTAAAACCAATAAACCCAGAATTACCGCATACAACGAACTCTTTTTCTTGCCTAAGCGACGGACAACGGGCCTGATGAGCCAGATAACAAAAACAACAGGCAAGTAATATGCGGCCAGGAACAATCCGCGGAAGTTTTGCAATTCAGTTAGGCTTTCCGCAAAAATCGGACCAACGGACCAAAAGAATGCATCAATTAACCCGAGCAAAAAAGTCATGCCGATAACCGGCAGGATTTTATGGCCTAAGCGGTTCCATTTTTTTATTTCTTGATAAAAGCTGACCTTTCTCCCCTGCTTCAAAGGTTTGTGATGGCAGGTTTTTTTAGTCATTCCCAGCAAAACAACATAACCCAGCGCGGCGACTGCTAAAAAGACCGCGGCCGTAATCAGCGGCGAAGTGCCCACGACTTCGCCGATTAGGAAGCCGGCGATTAAAGGCGCGATAACTGCGCCGGCGGATTTGATTGCGGATAAGAGGCCGAAACTCGATGCTCTTTCCGCAGGCGGTTCGCATCTGGCCACAAAGTCCCAATGCCCGAAATTGCGCAAATCATAATACAGTCCCCAGACGGCCATGATGATGATAAAAACAAGTACGCTTTTTGCACCCAGCAACATGGCGATAATGGCCGCAGAAGCTGCGAACATTAATAAATACATTTTGCGGAAGTGGGCATTATCTATGTATTTGCACAGCAAAAAATCAAATAAAGCGCCAAAAACGGATCCGCCGCTGATCAAGATACCTAAAGTCGTTTTGGAGAATCCGGCCTCGAGCATGAGCAAAGGCATGATATACGATACGATTCCTTCGTAGATTGAGAGAAACAGGATTATAAACAATAAAATATGCAAAGGCTGCCAGAGTGCGCGCTTATAGGTTAAAGATTTAATTTGGGGCATGGAGATATTATACACCGTACCCATGACCATTGGCGATGATATAGCTTGAAATATTTACTACTTTCAGGTAAGCTTTGGGACACGATTTAATAGCCAATTTTTGGAGAGGTCGCATAGAGGCCTAGTGCGCTCGCTTGGAAAGCGAGTATACCGCAAGGTATCGAGGGTTCGAATCCCTCCCTCTCCGCCAGTTAGGAAATGTCTTTGTTGGCTCGCCCTCTGCGAGGGCTCGCCAGCCGATTTTAAGCGCAAATTGGAATTTTTTATCTTTCAAAATGAAGTTCGAGCCGATATTTTTTAGGAATGCTCGGATTTCTTGATTGTCGCTTTGCGACAAAAGAATTTTGGCTTGGCTACTGGCTAAAATCATTTCTTTCATCGGTTCGAGCCAATTATTTCCTTTTTGTTCAAAATCTTTAATTTTCTGTTGAATGTCCAGCTTCTCGTTGAGCAGTTTTTGTTTTTTCTGCTGATATTCTTCTGGTTCAATGCCCTTGCCACCGATAAACAGATCAAGCAGGTTTTCCGCTTTGGCTTCAATTTCTGTTTTCTTGGTTTGGAGATTTTGAACAAAAACTTTCGTTTCTTCTTTTGCCTGTTCTCGTTCCTTGTCTATCTCAGCAAGCATATTTTCTGCCCAATCGTTAGGCAAAGAAACTTTTTGAATAATTCCTTTCATCTGTTCAACAAGATTTTCTTCTCGCAAATATTTTTCATTACAAGGTTGCTTTTTCTTGGTGCAACGATAATAGTGATGTCCTTTTTGTTTTTCGGCGGTTATGAGGCAGTCGCAATTTCCACATTTCATCAGACCAGAAAAAGCAAATTCGTGTTTTCGTTTGCGTTTCTTTTTTCCTCGATTACTCATGACTTGTTGAACAGAATCAAAAAGTTTCTTGGAAATAATTGGCTCGTGCGTTCCGTCATAAATTTCACCATTGAAAGAAAATACTCCGTAATAAATTGGATTTTGTAAAAGTCGCTGGACACAGGAAACCGAAAGAACATTGCCTTTATAGCTTCTTAGCCCCGCTTGATCCAAAACTTTAGCAAGGGCTTTTAATGTATATTCGCCTGTTGCGTAAAGTTCAAATGCTTTTCTGACAAATGGTGCTTTTTCACTATCAACATCAATCGCCCTTGTTTTGGGATTATTGGAATAACCAAGCGGGGCAAAGTTTGGCCAAATGCCTTTTCGCAGTTTTGCCCGATGACCTCGTTTGATATTTTCGCTTAAATTATCTATGTAATATTTGCTTTGACCAAAGGCAATGTTCATCATGAATTTCCCTTGCGGCGTTGAGTCAAACCAAAATGTCGGAAATTTCAAATCTTTGATTTTTCCTGTGTCCAGCAGATAAATGATTTTTCCGCCGTCTATTGAGTTTCTAGCCAGTCGATCCGGATGCCAAGCCAAAATTCCTTGGGCTTCGCCCTTTTCAATCCGAGCAAGCATTTCGCCGAATACAGTTCGGCCAGGTTCTTTGGCAGTTTTTGCCTCGCAAAGCGAGGCGACGATTTCAAGTTTTTCTTTGGTGGCAAATTCTTTTAGCTCAGCAAGCTGAGCTTCAATACTTAAAACCTGTCGTTCTTCGCTGTCAGTTGATTTTCGAGTGTAGATAAAATATTTCATAGGTTATCCTTAAAAATTAAAAATGAAAATTCGGGAAGCCCGCTTTTGGCCAGCCCCTTCGGGGCAAAGATAAAAAATTCCAATTTGCGCTTAAAATCGGCTGGCGAGCCCTCGCAGAGGGCGAGCCAACAAAGACATTTCCTAACTGGCGGTGTGCTTTCGAAAAAATTCGAACTGATTTCGCCCAAAATTTGTAGGGCGGGCGGAATTCCCCCCAGACCCCCCTTCCGCCCGCCCGCAGAAGCGACCTTTTCGGATTGAAAAACTGCCAAAGAACCTGAAAAAATATCGGCTCGAACTTCATTTTGGGCAAAAAGCGGGCTTCCCTCATTTTTAATTTGATTGATTTCAGTATATTTGTTATCATAGTATTGATGATTGTTAAATGCCAATATCTTTATACTAACATTATATGGAAGAAAAGAAAATGAATCAAGTCAAAACAATAGGCCAGAAAATCAAAGCATGGCGTAAAAAGAAAGACATTACGCAAGACGCTTTAGCTAAAAAAGCGAATATTCCCTATACAACTTTGGCTAAAATTGAGAGTGATGTCATTCAAAATCCCTCTTTACAAACGATAACAAAAATCGCCGACGGCCTCGGCATTTCTTTAGATGATTTAGTGAAATAAAACTATGAAAAACATTTTAAACATTATCAAAGATTCCAATTACAGCTTTTCAATTTTTGAGCAAAAGCTGATTGATGAATTGGAAAGCAAAATCACGCTCAAAGACGGCAAGCCGTATGTTGTTTGTGCTATCCGCGACAAAGAAATTATTTTGAAACCGGAGGAAGTTGTCCGCCAGCTTTATGCGATGAAATTGCTTAAAGATTATGGCTACCCAAAACAGAGAATCAAATTTGAACATGCAATCCATTTTGGCCGTGAGGTAAAATCCGCCGACATTGTTATTTTTGACAAAGACCGCCCGACTGTTGAATACATCATCGTTGAAATCAAAAAACCAAAACTCCAAGACGGAAAAAATCAGCTTCGCTCATACACCAACGCCACCGGTGCGCCGATTGCCGTTTGGACCAATGGCGGACAAATTTCGCACTACAACCGCAAAGACCCGAATTATTTTGAAGATATCACCGATATTCCCAAAGCCGACCAGACGCTTGAGGATATTTTGAAAGAAAGATTTACGCTCAAAGACTTAATTATCAAAGACAAAATCCCAAACGAGGGAAAATCGCTTAAAACCATTATTCAGGAAATGGAAGATGAAGTTTTAGCAAATGCAGGAGTGGATGTTTTTGAAGAAGTTTTTAAACTCATTTTCACCAAACTTTACGATGAATTGCAGAGCAAAGACGATAAAAAATATTTAGAGAGATTGATTAAAAAAGAATTGACCGAAGAGACTCGAGCAGACTATCAAAAACTCAAGGAGTTTTTAGAAACGGTTGATGATGATGATTTTAGAGTGATGGAATTTAGGAATACGGGGCAATCAGAAAGCGAACTGAAAAAGAAAATCCAAAAACTTTTTGACGAAGCCAAAAGAAAGTGGACTGGTGTTTTTGACGAAGCAGCCCAAATTCAGCTTTCGCCCTCTCATCTTTCGGTTAGCGTTTCCAGTTTGCAAGACATAAAACTTTTCAATTCCAATCTGCAAATCATAGACGAAGCATTTGAATACTTGGTCAACAAGTCGTCAAAAGGGGAAAAAGGGCAATACTTCACACCTCGCCATGTGATTGATATGTGCGTCAAAATGCTCAATCCAAAGGCTGGTGAATACATGGTGGACACCGCCGCTGGTTCTTGCGGATTTACTGTTCATACGATTTTTCAGATCACAGGGCATTTATTCCAAAACACCGACATTTCCGAGGAAGAAAAAGAAAATGTGCTAAAAGTATTTGGCATTGATTTTGACGAAAAAGTCGTGCGCGTAGCCCGCACCCTAAACTTAATTGCCGGAGACGGAAACACTAATGTTTTGCACCTCAACAATCTTGATTATGAACGCTGGAATGAATCAATCCAAAATCGCGACTGGCTGGAAGTGTACGGAGCGGGATTAAAACGCCTTGAAGCTCTGCAAAAAGATAAAAGTTCTTACAAAGAATTTAATTTTGATATTCTCATGGCAAATCCGCCTTTTGCCGGAGACATCAAGGAATCTCGCATAATTCACAAATACGATCTTGGTTACAACGATAAAAATAAACCAAAATCAAAAGTCGGGCGTGATATTTTGTTTATAGAAAGAAACTTAAACTTTTTAAAACCAGGCGGAAGAATGGCGATTGTTTTACCGCAAGGCCGTTTTAATAATACTTCTGACAAAAATATTCGCGAGTACATCGCCGAAAAAGGCAGAATCCTTGCAGTAGTCGGGCTTCATGTAAACACTTTTAAGCCACACACGGGAACAAAAACCAGCGTGCTTTTTATGCAGAAATGGGACGATAAACTTTGCCCAAAAGTGGAAGATTACCCGATTTTCTTTGCTGTTTCCGAAAAATCCGGCAAGGACAATTCCGGCGAGTATGTTTTCGTCAAAAACGGCAACAATCAGCCGAAACTGGATAAAAACGGTCACTTGATAATCAATCACGACTTGCACAACCACGACGGCGAATTAGAGGACGGCGTGGCGGAAAAGTTTATTGAGTGGGCGAAGTCGGAAAAAATAAGTTTTTGGAAATAATTTTTAAAAATATGACAAATAACTACACACCTAAAAATTTACCGATACAAAACATAAACTGGGAATCATTTGTTCATTTGATTGGAAAGGCTAATGTAGAAATCGGAAGATTTGACGCGTTGTTGCAAAATATCCCTAATCCCTCCGTGCTTTTGAGTCCGTTGACTACTAATGAAGCTGTTTTGTCTTCTCGTATTGAAGGCACACAGGCAACGCTTAAAGAAGTGTTGGAATTTGAAGCAAATCCGCAGAAAGAAACAAAAAAATATGAGGATATCCAAGAGGTTATCAATTATAGAAAATCCTTGAAGGCGGCAATAGATGAAATGGAAAAATTTTCTCTCTCAACAAGAGTTATAAAAAAAGCGCATGAGATTTTGCTTCAAGGAGTGCGAGGTGAAAACAAAGATAGAGGGAACTTCAGACGACAGCAGGTTTTTATCGGAAAACCCGGCGCAGATATTGAACAGGCAACTTATATTCCGCCATCCGCTGAAAAAATTGCTGATTTGATGTCCAATTTGGAAAAATACATCCATGCGGAAGAAAAGGATTTACTTGTTCAGTTAGCAATTGTACACGCGCAATTTGAAATGATCCATCCGTTTATGGACGGCAATGGTAGGGTTGGGAGAATGATAATGCCTTTGTTTTTGTATTTTAAAAAAGCCATTTTCTATCCTTCATTTTATTTGAGCGAATATTTAGAATCTCACAGAGATGAATATTACAAGGCTTTGTTGGATATTTCCAAGAATAATAATTGGGATGGTTGGATAACTTTTTTCCTGCAAGCAGTTATAGAGCAGTCAAAAGAAAATATCGCTAAAGCCAAAAAAATAATAAATCTTTACGAGCAGAAAAAACAAAGAATAACCGAACTTACCAAGTCTCAATTTGCTATCAAAATTCTTGACGCGCTTTTTGTGATGCCGATTTTTAAAAGCGGCGATTTTATAAGAATCTCAAAAATTCCGCAGGCAAGCGCCATGCGTTATATTAGAATTTTGGAAAAAAACGATGTGATTTCTTCTGATGGGAAAGAAAGGCATAAAACCTATTTTTTCAACAAATTGTTAAAAATTGTGGCTTGATTTGTGGGTATCATGCGTGAGAGTTAAGAATATTTAATTATCACGAAAAGCAAAATATGATAATTAGACTACGGTTAGTATAATGTATTAGACTAAGAAAAACGATAGTGTAATAAAAGCCAAAATTTGAGAATTAAAAAATAACTATGCAATATTCAATTGTAAATTACAAAACGGTAAGAGACAAAGAAGATTTCCGCTGGGACGGAGAATTTTTGTGTTTTGAGCCAAGAAAAAACACTCAATATAAATACGCACAAATAGGAGATGTTTTGAAATTTGCTCAATATGGAATATCTATAGATATGAATGAAGAGGGACAGGGTTATAGAATTTACAGAATGAACGAAATCTCTGATATGTTTTGCGATTTAGATATTGATAAATATGCAAACATAGAAGAAAAAGAAATGAAAAAGTTTGTTTTAAAAAATAATGATGTGCTTTTTAATAGAACAAATTCACAGGTTTTTGTTGGCAGAACGGGAATATTTAAAAAGTTTTCTAACGAACCATTAATTTTTGCTTCATATCTTGTGAGATTCAGACCAAACGAGGAAAAGGTGTTGCCGGAATATTTAACCGCTTTTTTGAATACAAAATATGGCATTCAAGATGTTAAAAGACGAGCCAGAATTTCTATAAATCAATCAAATGTAAGTTCTTCAGAGTTACAAAAAGTTGAAATACCACTTTTATCAATAAGTTTTCAAAGCAAATTAAAGCCACTTTTCAATAGAGCATTTCAGTTGATCTTAGATTCAAAATCCTTCTACTCCCAAGTCGAGCAACTCCTCCTTTCCGAACTAGGGCTTTTGGATTGGAAACCAAAACACGAACTAACTTTTATAAAAAACTTTTCTGATATACAAAAAGCAGAGCGTTTTGATGCAGAGTATTTTCAACCGAAGTATGAGGAAATCATTAATACAGTGAAAGGGTATAAAGGGGGGTATAGTGAACTAGGGGATTTTGTTTCCTCATATTCTATGGGTCATCCATTTAGCAGTGATTCATATGTTGAAGATGGTGTTTATTTGATAAGAATAAATAATATTCAAAAAGGAAATTTGGAATTATCAAATGCAAGTAAAATACCTCATGAAGATGTAAATTTAAGTAAAAAAGATATTGTAAAAGAAAATGATATTTTAATTTCAATGTCTGGAACCATTGGTAATTCTTGTAAAATTCCAAGTGGGGTTAAAGCAGTGGTTAATCAAAGGATTTTTAAATTTACACCAAGAAATTATAATCCCGATGTTTTACCTTTAATAATTAATTCTCCTGTTGGTGTTCAACAATTAATAAGAATTGGGACAGGCGGTGTACAGACAAATATCTCAGGATTTGATATTTTAAAAATTAAAGTTCCTTGTTTAAATGAACAAGTCCAAAAAGATATTGCAGAAAATATTAAACAATCAGAAAAAAGCAAAAAACTCTCCAAATCCCTACTTGAAATCGCCAAGCGAGGTGTAGAAATGGCAATAGAAAAAGACGAAGAAGAGGCGGAAAAATGGATTGAGGAGAAATTAAAGGAAATAAAAATAGAAATTTGAAAAAGAATTTGCCGCCAAACTGGGCGAAGCCCAGAGTTCCGCTAAAAGCGGAACGAAAAACTTGAAATCGTCCAATCCGAAAGGGTCGCTTCTGCGGGCGGGCGGAAGGGGGGTCTGGGGGGAATTCCGCCCGCCCTACAAATTTTGGGCGAAATCAGTTCGAATTTTTTCGAAAGCACACCGCCAACTTACAATTTTAGAGTTTTTGAAGGTTTCTGCCTCGCCCTCGCTTCGCTCGGGCTCGGCAAAAGCCGTGATTTTGAAGGGAAATTTAAAATCCAAAAACAATTTCTGCCCGCTCAAACGGAAGTTCGAACCAATCTTTTTGAGAAAATCCCGCATCCTTTCGGGATTTTCTTGTTGAGCGTATTTTTCGGCTTGGTTGGCCTCTTTTAGAAAGGCAATGGCAAGTTCGAACCGATTATTGCTCTTTCGCTCAAAAAGATGAATTTTCTCCTCCAAATCCTTTTTTGCGAGAATGAGCTTGTGCTTTTTTGCTGTATATTCCGTTTGCGACAAACTGCCGTCTAGTTGCAAATCAAGTAAGCGATCAAGTTTGGTTTCTATCTCCACAAGCTCATTTCTCGCATTTTGAGCGAAAGAGCTTTCGGCTTGGGCAATTTTCATTTTTTCATTTTCAAAATAATTGATTGAAGCGTTTGCCCAAGCGGAAGACAAAGAAACTTTTTTGATTTCTTCCTTTATTTGAGAAGTGATGATTTCTTCGCGGACATATCTTTGCTCGCAAGGATTTTTCCGTTTGGTGCAACGCAAATAGTTATGTCCCTTTTGCGTTTCGGTAGTGATAAAACAACCGCACTCACCGCAACGGAAAAATCCTCTATAAACATACGGTTTTAGCTTTGGCGATTTCGGTTTACTCTTATTCATCATCACTTCTTGAACAGAATCAAAAAGTTTCTTTGTGATAATTGGTTCATGCTTTCCGTCATACAGTTCGCCATTATATTCAATCATTCCATAATAGATTTTATTTTTCAGCATGTATTGATAATTTGAGACGGAAAGCATTTTGCCTTTCTTGCCAACCAAGCCCAATGAATTGATAATCTTTCGGATTTGAGCGAGGGGGTATTCGCCAGTTGCATACATTTCAAAAGCCCGCTTGATATACTTCGCCTTTTCTTTATCAACAGCGATACAGCGGGCGTTTTTGTCGTTTATATAGCCCAGTGGCGCCCAAGCGGGCCATATTCCATTTCGCAATTTCTGGCGAATGCCCCTCTTTATATTTTCCGAAAGATTATCCACATAATATTTTGATTGCCCAAAAGCAATAGACAACATAAATTTTCCCTGCGGTGTCGGATCAAACCAAAAAGTAGGAAATTTTAGCGTGGTAATTTTGCCAGTATCTACCAAATAAATTATTCTTCCGCCGTCTATGCTATTTCGAGCAAGGCGGTCAGGGTGCCACGCTAAAATTCCCTCGGCTTCATTTTTCTCTATGCTTGCCACCATTTCATTAAAAATTTCTCGCCCTGGCTCTTTGGCGGTTTTGCTCTCCACAAATTCACGGACGACATTCAGCCCCTCTTTTTTGGCATATTCCCGCAACTCAAACATTTGTGCCTCAATGGAAAGCACTTGTCGCTCTGGTTCGTCCGTGGATTTACGAGCATAGAGAAAAATCTTTTTGGTTTGTAAATTTATGTTGTCCATATTGTTTTGAAATTAGTTTTTGGGCAATCGGGGAAAAATACGCTCAACTTTTCGTCCGCCCGCTGGCGGACGAAAGAAAAAAGATTGGTTTGCAAAATTTCATTTTGCCCGTGCTTTGCACGGCGAACTTCCGCATTGCCGACCGCACTTTGTTTTTGGATTTCAAAAATGCCTTCAAAATTGCGGAAAAATACCATGCCGAGGCGCTTTGCGCCGAGACTGTTTCTTATGATTTCACAAAAAGTGAAAATTGGCGGTATTTTTTGATTGATGTTCGAACTTTTTTTGAGCAAACCCCCCAATAAGGAAGCCAGCCCCGCCGTCGCTCGGAAACCTCGCCACCCCGCAAAAAAGTTTTCTTCACATTTTTTAATTTGCGCGCGCCGATTTTTTTCTTCTAAAAGGAAAAGAAGACTTTTGTGCGGGGTTCTGCTCTTAACGAGCAGGACGGCGGGGCTGTCCGCTTTTTGTATTCGCTCAGGCGTGGCGGAATTCCCCCCAAACCCCCCTTCCGCCACGCCCTCGCGGGGACGATTCTTTTTTTCGGCGGAATTTGAGGCTGTATTTTGCAAAGCAAAATGCGCCACCAAAAGAGATGTTGCCCTTGACCCGCCCAACCCATTCGCGGGCAACGCTAAGGAACTCCCTAATTTCGTTTGACTAAATAATAAAAATTTCATATACTAACTATTGATAAGTGATGATTTTAATACTATACAACTATCATAGTAAAACTATACGAATATGTCAAACGAAAAATCCACAATCGGCGAGAATATAAAGAAATACCGAAACAAGCTCGGTATTTCGCAAGATCAGCTTTCAAAAAAGGCGGATTTGGCTTTTCATACGATTGCCAAAATTGAAGCTGGCTCCACCCCCAATCCCACTATTGATACAGTTAAAAAAATTGCGGACGCGCTTGGTGTTTCGCTTGATGTTTTAATGAAATAAAAAATATGAACGAAATTATTTACATACTTACAAACGAAGCAATGCCCGGATATGTTAAGATTGGAAAAACAAACAATAATCTTGAACAACGCGTCCGAGAATTGAGTTCATCCACAAGTATTCCGTTACCTTTTACGGTTTTTTACGCTTGCACAGTAAAAGATGCTCATTTCGTGGAACACCAACTCCACGATGCTTTTGATGACAACCGCGTTAATCCGAAAAGAGAATTTTTCAATGTCGCGCCCGAGCGCGTGGTCGCGGCTTTGAAATTGGCAGAAATAGAAAACATAACTCCCCAAAAAGATATTGTTGAGTCAAAAGAGGATCAGGACGCACTTAACGACGCAAGAAAAATACGAGGCAGGTTTAACTTTGAAATGGTGAAGATTCCCGTCGGTGCAGAATTGTATTTTAGTCGCGACGAGAATATCAAGGCAAAAGTCATTGATACGCATGGGGCTAACTCTATTGAATTTAACGGAAAGAAAACAAGTTTATCCCAATCGGCTCAAAAAATACTTGGCTATAAATATGGCGTAGCTGGAACAGATTATTGGATGTATGACGGCGAAACGCTTGATGAGCGCAGGAGAAGTTTTGAAAGCGGAAAATAACCAAAAAAACTATGGCAAACTTAACCACACTTGAAAAGCAAATATTTGAAAAACTATTCCAAATGAATGGTGGTTATGTTTTGAATTTTTCAGATCGAACAATGGGAGAATTTTTTAGAGACGACATAGGAATTGATATTTACAATCAAAAATATAACTACGCAAGCGGTTCAAAAGCTAATCGTATGCGTGGTTTGTGGTTAAAAGCAGATGAGAAAACTGTTGGCAAAAGCGTATTGAAACTTATTGAATACATTGAAAATCAAATTTTGCTTGATAATCTAAAACGAGCGGATTTTCCGATCGACAGAATGACCGCCGCAAAAAATATTGGGGAAAAACTTCTTGGAACAAAAACGAAGGTAGAAAATAAATCTCAAGCTACTTTCAAAAACGGCAACATAAATATAACCTTGCAGAAAGAAGTTTTTGACCATGTTCAAAAATTACTGAATAGTGGGCATTACTTTAACGCGGTAGAAGAAGCATATAAAATCGTTCGCCAAAAACTCAAAGATATTACAGGCAAAGAAAAAGCACATGAGGCTTTTGCGGAAACAAACCAAGAAAAAATTTTCGGACGGAAACCGCAGAACGATGCCGAAAAAGATTTTTTCGAGGGTGTGAAATTTTTGCATATGTCTATCCAATTTTTGCGAAATGAGAAAGCACACACGCCCGCTAAAGATTTGGATAAAAATTTAGCAATTCATTACATTTCACTCGCCAGTTTGGCGTATGATTTAATAACGAGAAAATAACTATGGAAAATACTTTTGAAAAAATCTTGAAAGACGGCGAGAAAAAGGGATATTTTCGCGTCTTGAATGACGGCGCCAAAATTGAATATCTGCCGTCGGGGCATAAAGAAAACCTAAATGACCCCGAGGAAAAAGTCCGCGCCGAATATTATTTTGATTTGCTTGAAAAATATCACTACCCTGCCAAACGCGTAGAGCTTGAAACGGAAATGCCCGCTCGCGTGCCTCGCTTTTTTGCCGACATTGTTATTTATGAGGACGACGCAAAAAAGAAACCTTATATCGTCGTTGAATGTAAAAAAGACGGAATTTCGGACGCGGAATTTGAACAAGCAACCAAGCAAGCAATCGGCAACGCTCGCGTGCTTCACGCTCCGTTTGCGATTTGCGTTGCGGGCAATACTCGCCGAGCAATGGAAACGGCGGAGTGGAACGACAAAGAGCCAGAAAAAGCGACTATTACCGATATTCCTATTTCCTACGGAAAAATTGAGGAGTATCGTTTCAAAAAAGGCGATCCCGATTGGGATTTGAAAACACTTGATAAGTCAGAATTGAAACGAGCTTTGGAAAAATCCCATAACACGCTTTGGGCGGGTGGAAAAAGAAATCCAACAGTCGCTTTTGATGAGCTTTGCAAAATCATTTTCGTAAAAATTCGCGATGAAAAGCGCGGACGCAAAACTGGCGAGTATTACGATTTTCAAATTAAGACGCACGAAAAAGCCGAGAGCGTTTATAAAAGGTTAGACGCGATTTATCAGGAAGCAAAACAAAAAGACCCCGAAGTTTTCAAAGAAAGTTTGAAAATTGACCCCGAAGAGCTTTATACAGTCGTTGGACACTTGCAAAGCGTGTCGCTCAACAAAACCGACCTTGATACCAAAGGCGTGGCGTTTGAGCAATTTATGGAGGATTTTTTCAAAGGCAAAAGCGGACAATATTTTACTCCGCGCGAAATTGTGAGTTTTGCCGTCAAAATGATGGATATAAAAAATGACGACCTTGTGCTTGACCCCGCTTGCGGTTCGGGCGGATTTCTTTTGCACGCTCTTGATGAAGTGAGAAAGCAAGCGGAAGAATTTAACGAAAATGACGAGGCGGAAAAATATCGCTTTTGGCACGACTTCGCGCAAAACAATCTTTTCGGCATTGAGATAAACGATTCAATCGCCCGCGTCGCCAAAATGAACATGATTATTCACGACGACGGACACACAAATGTGATCGGTTTTGATGCTTTGGAAGATGTCGGCAAAATGACCGAGAAAAATCGAGGTTTTGAAAAAAATCGTTTTGATGTAATTGTAACCAATCCGCCGTTTGGCGCGAATGTGAAGCGGAGCGAACACCCCTATCTTGAAAAATTTGCGCTTGGACAAAACGGCAAAAAATCCCGCGACAATCAAAAAACCGAGATTTTGTTTATTGAGCGTTGTATTGATTTTCTAAAGCCCGGAACTGGGCAAATGGCAATCGTTTTGCCTGACGGAATTTTGACAAATTCCTCGCTTCAATATGTCCGTGATTTCATAATGGAACGAGCGCAAATTTTGGCGGTTGTAAGCTTGCCCCAATTAGCTTTTATGCACTATGGAGCGGGCGTCAAATCATCGCTTGTTTTTATTCGCAGAAAATCTGATAACGAGAAATTGGGAAAGTATAAAATTTTTATGGCAATCGCCGAGTGTGTCGGTTACGACGCAACAGGCAGAAAAGCCAAAAATGATTTGCCAGAAATTTATAATGAATATAAAAAATTCCACTATGAAAAATAATCTTGGCAAATTACAAATTTTTTCGATCACCAATGAAGACGCACTAAAGAAAAAACGCGTTGATGTTGAATATTATCAGCCATTTTTTGAGGATGTCGTAAAAAAAGTTGCTGGTTCTAAATATGGATTGCAAAAACTTGAAGATATAACGCTGTTAATCAGTAATGGACGGACACCCTCAAAAGATATGTATGATGAAGATAATGATCAAGCTGGTTCTGTTCCAATAATTAAAGCAGGAACAGCTTCGGGGCGTTTTGTTGATTTAGAACGACTTGAATATGTTAAGGCGGATTTTGCAAATGGAAAGAAAGCGCAAAAAGGCGACATTTTCATTCTTTCCGCAGCACACCAAGCCAGTTATGTCGGGAAAAATGTAAGTATTCTTGATGTTGAGCCAGAGCAAGATACATTTTTTGTCGGGGAATTGATTTGTGTCCGCGCTAATCCTGAAAAAGTTTTGCCAGAATATCTTTTGGGATTCCTTTCAAGTAAAATCGGCTATCTTTTACTTAATCGAGAAAAGCGAGGACAAACTTCGCATATCTATCCAGAGGATATAAAAACTATTCCGTTGCCTGTTCCGTCAATGAAAGATCAACAAAAAATTGTTTCAATTCTTAATAAGGCGTATGCCGAGAAGAAAAAGAAAGAAGAAGAAATAAAAACAATTCTTGCTTCTATAGATAGTTTTGTTCTTGGCGAGTTAGGAATCGAAATCGAGAGAGAGAGAGAGAGAGTAGCGTTCGCGATAACAAGCGACGAAATTGAAGGTAGAATTGATCCATTTTTCTACAAACCATATTTCAAAACTTTGCAGAGAGCGATTGAAAACAAAAATTATTCTGAACTTGGCGAGTTGGTAGAATTTGCAAAAGAAACATGGGATCAAAAAAGTATTTTTGATAACCAATTTCCGTATATTGAAATCAGCAACATAGACACATCGAACGGCGAAATCGCAAAAACCGATTTTGTGCCAGTTGCCGAAGCTCCCAGCAGAGCAAAAATGGTCGTGAGAGAGGGCGACATAATCGTTTCCACCACCAGACCGAATAGAGGCGCGATAACGCCAATTTCAAGAGAACAGGACGGGTTTATCGCTTCAACGGGTTTTGCGATTTTGCGAGATTTGAAAGACAGCAAAGTTTTGAAAGATTATCTGTTTGTCGCTTTGCGGACAAGTTTGTCATTGCGACAAATGGAACAACGAACGACTGGCGGAAATTATCCCGCCATAACAACGGAAGATTTGAGAAAAATTAAAATCGTTGTGCCAGAATTAAAAACGCAGGAAAAGATTGTCGCGGGAGTGCAAACGATTTATAATAAAGCAAGGAATTTACGCCAAGAAGCCGAAAGCGTAATTGCTGAGGCGCAAAAACAGACGGCAGAAATGATTTTTGCTTAACATTCGGGTGGCGCGCCAATGAAATTGGCACAGCCTCAAATTCCGCCGAAAAAAAGAATCGTCCCCGCGAGGGCGTGGCGGAAGGGGGGTTTGGGGGGAATTCCGCCACGCCTGAGCGAATACAAAAAGCGGACAGCCCCGCCGTCCTGCTCGTTAAGAGCAGAACCCCGCACAAAAGTCTTCTTTTCCTTTTAGAAGAAAAAAATCGGCGCGCGCAAATTAAAAAATGTGAAGAAAACTTTTTTGCGGGGTGGCGAGGTTTCCGAGCGACGGCGGGGCTGGCTTCCTTATTGGGGGGTTTGCTCAAAAAAAGTTCGAACATCAATCAAAAAATACCGCCATGAGAATGAGTCTCCCCGGGTTCCGCTTAGCTGCACCCGGGGTTTCTTTTATTTACACCATTCGAACACAAAGCTCTCGGTTTATTGTTATACATTAAAATATGTTAATCGTCCGGGGTCTTTCCCGCCT
>JBMOLN010000005.1:0-63185 GCA_049325475.1 Patescibacteria group bacterium
CCAGCCTAGCACGTCGGACGTGCAAGGCTGAATAGGAACCATTCATCCCCGCATTCAGGCTGACGTTCTATGGGCTTTATGCTTCTGCGACCCCTTCCATGCGGGGTTTCCTGGTATGTAAAAACCGCCTAAGCGGTTTTTGTGTGGTGGGCGCGGTAGGGATCGAACCTACGACCAAATGTGTATAAGACATCTGCTCTACCACTGAGCTACGCGCCCTTTCTTTGAATTTCGCCAAATACTATACAGTTATGTTTCAATTATAACAAGTTTAAATCCGGATATTCTTTACATTTACTGGACTTCCGGCTTTATAAAATTCCGTCAAAACATCTTGACATATCAATCTGGCTATGATACGGTCTGCTATTTTTTTAAAATTATATGCCCGTATATGCTATTTTCGGTAATTCTGCCCGATTTCGGCATCAACAATTTAGCTTAATTTAGCCAAAAAATCGTCGATATGCGGATCCCTGACGTCCTTGACAACATTTAAAAACACGCATATTCTAAATACTGTCGCTTAAAAAAGCTTGCATCTTATTAACTCATCGTCGAGGAGGCGGAAGAATGCTGACGGGAAGAAGGTCGGATCCGTATGGTCGCTGCAGGGGCAACATCCTACAGCACGAAATCGATGAACGAACCGAAGAAGAGCACGGCGAGGTGTTTCAGCGGACCAGTGAACCGCCGAGCCGGCCGCGGCTGACGAGCACAGCAACGGATGTGACAAGGGCCGCGCAATCTCCGCCGGCCGAATAACTATCGTACCGCTCGGTCATCTATCCACTTCTTATCCTGCTCCCGCTCGGGGGCTTCTTTTTTTTGGCAATTTGATATAAGCTAACAATAATTATGAATACAACTTGGAAGGTTGACTTTGAACACGCAGACCAAAGATTGGATGTTTTTTTATCAGAGATGCTGCCCGGCTTAAGCCGCAGCGCCATTGCCAAGCTCCTCAAACAAGGAGCCGGCTTGGTTAATGACAAACCCGCCTCCGTCCACCGCTTTTTAAAGCAAGGCGATAAAGTTCGCTTTGAATTGAATATTGCTACTGATACCAAAGTCTCTGCAAAAACTGTTAAATCGAATTCCAGATTCCAGATTCCAAATTCCAGATTCTCATTTCAGGAAATGATAGTTCAAGAAACTCCGGATTGGATCGTTATCGATAAACCCGCCGGCCTCATGGTTCACCCGGATGCCAAACAGAAAACCGGAACATTGGTGGATTTAATCGTGAGCCACGACCCGGCAATCGCCAAAGTCGGCGAGGACCCCGAACGGCCCGGCATAGTACACCGCCTCGACCGCGATGTGAGCGGGCTTATGGTCATTGCCAAAAATCAAAAAACTTTTGATTCTTTAAAATCTCAATTTGCCAAGCACCAAACCAGCAAAGCTTACTTGGCTTTAATTTACGGGCTTCCGGCGCAAGACGAAGGCGATATAAAATTCCGCATTGCCCGTTCAACCAGCAAACCCCGCATGGCTGCACGCCCGGCCAATGAAAATGAGGGCAAAGCCGCATGGACGCATTATAAAGTTTTAAAAAAATTCAAAAATGCCTCATTGGTCCGTGCTGAAATAATATCCGGCCGCACGCACCAAATCCGTGCACACTTCCACGCCCTGGGTCATCCCGTCATCGGCGACCGGCTCTACACACATAAAAAAATCAAACAAATACCGGCCGGCAGAATCATGCTGCAAAGCGTTAGTTTGGACTTTATCGACCCTAAAACCAATGAACCGCTGCACTTCGACTTAAAAACCGACCAGTCTTTTGATATACTGATACAAAATAAACTTAAATAACAACGAACCGCGATTTTTAACTTATAGACTTCCGACGTTTCGACGTTCATTCTTTCATTCTTTAATTCTTTAATTGCATGGACAAGTCGCGACTTGTCCCTTCGATGTTTTAATTCTTTCATTCTTTCATAATTCTTTATTATTTCTTATTTATTATTTGTTATTTAATAATATGTCCGCTCCTTTAATTATAATCACCGGCCCGTCGGCCGCCGGAAAAACAACCGTCGCCGAATGTTTGTTGAAACGTAAATCTTTAAAATTAAAAAGATTTGTCACTTGCACAACGCGCCCCAAACGCAAAGGCGAGGTTAATCACAAGGATTACCATTTCATCAAAGAAGCTGATTTTAAGAAAGCCATCAATAACAAAGAAATGCTGGAATGGTCCAAAGTTTACGGAGAGCATTACGGATCAAACAAAAAAGACCTCTTAAAAGCCTTGGATGGCAAAAATCCCATTTTAATGGTGGTAGATATACAAGGTGTAAAAAAACTGAAAAAACTCAAGCCGGCCTGCTGCATAATCTATATAGATGTCCCTAAAAAAACTTTTTTAAAACGCATCAAGCAACGCGCCTTAAATCTAACGGATTTTAAAGCGCGTGCCGCGCAATACGATAAAGAACAAAACGCCAAAAAGCTGGCCGATATCGTTATAATCAACAAAGACGGCCGCTTGCGCGAAACCGTAGAAAAAGCCGCCTGCATCATTGGATACGGCTTATTACTGCAGAAAAAAGGTAAGAACGGCAAATAAACATATTTACTTGACATTTGGCAATATGGCAGGTATTATTGCCAAACTTATATGGCAAGACAAAATCTCACAACCATACAGCCGGAAGAAATCCGTACGGGAATGAAAATCCGCGTGCACCAAAAAATCCGCGAAAAAAATCCCAAAGGCGAAGAAAAAGAACGCATTCAGGTTTTTGAAGGCTTGGTTATCAATCTGCGCGGCAGCAAAAATCACAAAACCATGACAGTCCGCAAAATCAGCGACGGCGTTGGTGTGGAAAAAATTTATCCGCTAAACCTGCCCGCTATAGCCAAAATTGAACTGGTTGCTCAGTACAAAACCAACCGCAAAGTTTTAAACTTTGTCAGATCTACCAAAAAACGCTTAAAGGAAATTACTCCAAAACTCAAATCCGACAATCCCGCAAAAGCAAATCCTGAATCGGATAAACAAGACGCTGAAACAGAAAAAGCCGCCTAAAGCGGTCTTTTTTATAACTCACGAACCAGGATTTAACAATCACGTTAATCCGTAATCCTGTTAATCCGTTAACCAGAAATAAACCCGTGATAACGGTTAAACGGATAAACTGGAGTACGTTTTGAATTCTAAATTCGTAATTCGATGTTCGTTCGATTAGATATTTTTATCTTTCTCAATCGAAAAATACTTGTTAAAAATCGTATTTGCCGGAAAATCCAAATAATGATCTATGGCCGGGCCGATTTTATAATTCACATAAAAAGCTTCGCTGATGTCATCAACCATGCTCATCCAATTTTCACCGTAAATGGCTCGCGCCATCTCTTCCGTTGGAATCCATCTCAACTCACCGTTTTGATACACGCCGTATACTTTATTGTCTGTCTGAAATTTTACGGGTTTGGACCCGGGGCGATATGTCACATTCCCGCCGATCGGAATCTTTGTCATATCTTCCAAAGAAATGACTCTTACATTTTCAAATGATGAATACCAGGTAAAATAAACTTTTTCATTGGGGAATACGTAACGCTTTCCGTTTGAAGCAAAATAATAAACCGCAGTATCCGAATACGTATACGGATCATCGTCGCTTGGTATTTTAATTAAAGTCCCCGGCTCCAAATCCAGCTCCAATCCCTGCTCGAATTTTATGGATATCGAAGTGGGTGAATTGTATATATCCTTAACAACCGCGGAAAGCTCCGCCGTTCCGTTCTTTAATGACTTCACATAAAACTTAGCCTCGCCGAATCCGTTGGAAAGATCCTCCGCCGGGCTGATTTCGTCCGTTTCACCTCTGGAAGATAACAATTTTACTTTGACTCCTTCCATGGCCAGACGATTCACGTCGCGTACTCGGACGGTTACCAGAACCTGATCGATGCCGTCTGCCCTGACCGTTGTCTTTGATGTTTTAAAAGATGTCAAAGACGGCTCCAGCTCCGCGGCACGTGTAATTATCGGCAGATTTAAAAACAAACAAAATATAACAAAAAATATGCTTAATCTTTTCATACAAACCTATTTTACATCGTCCCACGTCCCACGTCCAACGTCCAGCGTCAAGGAACTTGATCATTTTAATCTCGTACCACGTACAACCAACCTTCGCCAACCCACTACGCCAAGGCTCCGAGGGTCGAGCGGCTTCGGTCGGCATGCGTACAGTGTACTACGTTTCATATCACCCAGTCCTAGACCTAGTGATCAGGTAACAGTGACCAGTGATCATGCAGCGTCTCAGTCCAAATCCTGGCCATAATTGCAATCTTAGTACCCGGTACCCTGTACCCAGTATTCAGATTCACAGATTCTCAGCTTCTTAGATTCACGAAACGCGCAACCCGAACCGCGAAACGTCGGACGACATACGATTCACGATGCGCGCTATACGTTAATCGTAGTTCGTAGTTCGTAGTTCGAAATTCGTTATTTCAATACATCCTTAAGATACTTCCCTGTTAAACTGTTTTTATTCTTTGCAACCTCCTCGGGCGTGCCTTCAGCGATTATCAATCCGCCCTTGGCGCCGCCTTCCGGTCCCATATCTATAATCCAGTCGGCAAACTTGGCCACATCCAAATTATGCTCAATAACCAAAACCGTATTGCCCTTGTCAACTAAAGCGTTTAAAACCTGAAGCAATCTTTGAATATCATCAAAATGCAAACCCGTTGTCGGCTCGTCGAGAATATACAAAGTCTTTCCGGTCGCGCGCCGCGAAAGTTCCGTGGCAAGCTTCACTCTCTGCGCTTCTCCGCCCGAAAGCGTTGTTGCCGGCTGGCCCAGTCGGATGTATCCCAGCCCCACTTCATGCAAAACCGAAAGCTTTTCATAAATCAAAGGCTGATCAACAAAAAACCTTCTTGCTTCCTCAACAGTCATATCCAAAACATCGGCAATATTTTTTCCACGATAGTGGATTTCCAATGCTTCGGCATTATATCTCTTTCCTCTGCATTCCGTACATTCAACATAAACATCCGATAAAAACTGCATTTCAATCTTTACATATCCGTCCCCGCCGCAAGCTTCGCATCTGCCTCCTCCTTTGACGTTAAATGAAAATTTACCGGCGTCGTATCCGCGCATCTTGGCTTCCGGAATATTGGTGAACAAATCGCGGATTCCGGTAAAAACGCCCGTATAAGTCGCCGGATTGGAACGCGGAGTTCTGCCTATGGGAGACTGGTCAACAGAAACGACTTTATCCAGATTTTCCATTCCCTCGATCTTTTTATGCTCTCCCGGCAATTCCTTGGCATTATAAAAATGATGCGAAAGCGCACGCCCCAAAATATCCAGCACTAACGTGGATTTTCCGGATCCGGACACGCCCGTGACGCAGACAAATTTTCCGAGCGGCAATTTAAAATCAACATTTTTAAGATTAAATTCCGATGCGCCGCGCACAACCAATTGTTTTTTATTGGCTTTACGCCTGGTTTTGGGAATTTCGATTTTTTTCTTGCCTGTGAGATATTGCCCGGTAATCGATTCTTTATTTTTTTTGATCTCCGCCAGCGTTCCTTCCGCGACTATTTCACCGCCATACTCCCCGGCTCCGGGGCCGACATCAACGATATAATCCGCGGCTTTCATAACCGCCTCATCATGCTCAACCACCATAACCGAATTGCCGATATCGCGCAGTCTTTGCATCGTGCCGATCAAGCGTTCATTATCCCGCTGATGCAAACCGATTGACGGCTCATCCAGAATATAAATCACGCCCGAAAGCTCGGACCCCAATTGTGCGGCCAATCTGACGCGCTGCGATTCACCGCCCGAAAGAGATATCGCGCTGCGGTCCAAGGTCAAATAACCCAAACCAACGTCGATCAAATTCTCCAGTCTTCGTTTTACTTCCGGGTAAACTTGATCAAACACAAGCCTCTCTTGCTGGGTAAATCCTTGCGGATCAATAACCTTTTCATCCTTGATCCTGGCAATTTTGCTGTTTTGTTTTTTGCCGGCCTTATGCGCGCCCGCCTCATTGAAATAATCCAAAGCTTCTTGCAAAGATAATTCAACCACGTCCGCTATGCTCTTATCCGCAATTTTTACTCCAAGCGCCGTTTGATTCAATCTCCTGCCGTTGCATTCCGGACAAATCAAAACCCTCATATAACTTTCTATCTCCTTTTGCACATAATCCGAATCCGTCTGCCTGTACTTTTCTTCCAGCATGGCCAAAATTCCGGTAAAAACCAAAGACTTGCCGTCTACTTCATAAACTTCATCTCCCGTTCCATCCAGCAAAACTTTCATCGCCTTTTGCGTAATCTGCCCCACTTCTTGGTGTATGGAAAAATCATACTTTTTCCCCACCGCTTCCAATAATTTAAAATAATTTGTCTGATTGCCCGCAATTCTGGTCCAGGGCTTGATTGCTCCTTGCGCAATAGTCAGGCGTTTGTTCGGCATCACCAAATCAACATCCAAAACCAGCTTGGTGCCCAAACCGGTGCACGCGCCGCAGGCTCCGTTCGGTGAATTAAAACTGAACAATCTGGGCTCGATTTGCGGCAAAGAGATGTTGCAGACTCCGCAAAACAAAGCTTCGGAAAATAAAATCTCATCGCCGGTTTCTTCATTTACCGCCACGACCATGCCATTGCCCAAATCCAAAGCCGCTTTCAAAGTTTCAGCAAAAGACGCAAATACTATTCCCGAATCCTTGGCTATTGTGGTCACCAAAACTTCCAAATCATGCGGTTTGGATTTATCCAATTTGCTATGCAGCAGCTCTTCGATATCAACCAGCATGCCGTCATAACGCACTTGGCGGTAACCTGCATTCTCCGCGGCTTGCAAAACAACTTTATGCTCGCCTTTTTGCTGGCGCACCATAGGCGCTAAAACCAAAGTATCTCCCTGTTTGGCCAAATCCAGTATTTTATTGCCGATCTCTTCCTGCGACTGCCTCATAACCGGCTGGCCGCACTTGGGACAATGCACGCGTCCCGCGCGCGAGAACAACAACCTTAAAAAATCATAAATCTCGGTTATGGTTCCAACAGTGGATCTGGGATTGTGCGAAGATGATTTTTGATCAATGGCCACCGTTGGCGAAAGCCCCATAATCTCATCAACATCGGGCTTATCCTGTAATTCCAAAAACTGCCGCGCATAAGAGGATAAACTCTCCATATAGCGCCGCTGACCTTCGGCATGAATTGTGTCAAATGCTAAAGATGATTTTCCCGAACCCGATAGCCCGGTAATTATCACCAATTTATTTTTCGGTAAATTTATCGATACATTTTTTAAATTATGTACGCGTGCGCCCTTTATACTCACCCGGCTCTGTGCCGATGAAATGTTTGATTTTTTGGCTGGCATGATTCTTATAACCCCACTTAATGTTTTATAAAACATCAAACCGCTAAAAAGCGTTGATTGCCTTTGAGGCTACCATATATTAAAAATCATGGCAAGTGTTGGATATGAAAGAATCAAATCAAATCTTTTTTATTCCGGCTCTTCCGGTATTGTTATATTGCAAGTCTGCAATTCCTTGCCGTCCGCCATGTTCTGCAGTTCCTGCACCGTCCATTGATTTGAAATTAAATCATTATATAACGTGGGATATCTTGCGTTTAAACGGGATAAATAACCGCTTAAAGTTAAATCGGACGGATCCATTACGATTATTGACAATAAAGGACTAATTATTTGTGCGGTCGTCGCTTTGGTGTAGGACAAGCCCCAAGTCGCCATCCCGCTGTTGCATTCCCTTTTAGTGATTACAAAATACATATCATCGTAGTCCCAGCTTTGATCCACGCGCAAAACCAAAACCAAACCGCCCTGATTTCTTGGGCTTTCGCTCGCTTTTTGCAAAATATCTGCTACTTTTTGCTGTGTAATGTTTTTAAAAACGTAACCCGATATATAACCACTCGCTCCACCGTTTGACGCAGTCCGCAAATTTTCATCTTCCCATTCAAAACGATCCAATTCCCATGTATCGAATTTTTCATCATCCGAATTATACTTCCAAACCATTGCATATATTTCAACCGGTTTCGAACTTCCTTCCGCCGCAATATTCCCTCCCATTTGTGAATCAGAACAGCTTAACTCGCGGTGCGAGCTGGTCTTGCACCCCCCAGATAGACCTGCGGAACAATGCAGACATTGTCCGCTCTTGCAGGCTTTACCGGAACAGACGGCCGTTGAATCCGAACCTTCTATGAAATAATCTTTTCCGCATTCGGCGTCTTCCACGGTTTTATCAAATCCTTTCTTAAAAGCATCTTGATAAGCGATAGGCTCCAAAAGCGTTCCGGCATCGGCCAATTTGGGTTTGGGTATAATATCATCGCAAAATACCACATTATAAAACGACATCGTATTCACCATATCGATTTCCAGCGTTCTGAATTCCAGAGTATTGGGATTTACATTAGCCAAAAGAGCGTAAGCCCCCAGACCCAACGCCAAACCCACTAATGAATCAACCATGATTTCTTTGGATTTCTCTATAGATGTTGCCACGGATGATATGAGATACTTAAACGCGCCCCACATAAAAAATACCGCGGCCGCTATAATCAAAACGCCTATGGCCGAATTGTAAATAAAAGCGATAAAATTCTTTAAACCTTTTATTGTTGTCACTCCGAATATGGGATATTGCAATTCATAATCCGGTTCCGGCGCCTGGCAGTATCCCTGCCCTTCGTTGCCTTTATTGGGGCAGCCATGTCCCGGCTTGAATTTGCCGTTTTTCTGTATGCATTGCTTTTGCGTCCAGCATAACGAGTCTATATGCACTTCTTCGCGCATCTTTACCGCTTGCTTTTGCGCTTGCTCGCTTTTGGTGCCGGTATACTTTTCCACCGTATCCGTACAAGCGGAACTGCTGTAAGGCAAATTGGCGTAATCCGGCTGGGCGTTGGGAATCGTTGATGCTCGTTTATCGCATTCCGCTTTACACCCCCGGCAATTAAACAAACCCGGTATATAAACTTGTTTTTTATTGTCATTGGGATCCACGCATACACAGCAAGAAAACTTGGAATCGACTTTGCAAGCATCCGAACCCGTGTAAAATTCTTGTTTGCACTGCTTTCCGCCCAATATGGTTATTTCCTTTTCCGTCTCCAAACAGCAGTTCTGATCAAGTCCGTCGGGCCTGGTTTTATGAATCAAGCACATGCTTGAACCCGTATGGCTTTCCGCCTCTTTACATTGCTCCTCCACCTTATCTACGACATCCGGGTCTATAAGATTTTTTGTAATTAAAGCTTTACAGCACATTTCCTCGAACCTGGTTGCCCATCCTTCCTCGGTCAGCATATCGGAAGTGATTCTGGAGCAAGCGGCCGCGCAAGCGTAAGATCTTGGTTTGCTGCCCAAAATACTTGCGTATAAAGTCGCCAAATCGCGAGGCGTTTCTAATTCTGCGGCTAAATGCAAATTAGTGCAGCATTTATAAACAAAATCAGCTTCATCCCCGCTTCCGGCCGAACTGTTTGCGGCTCCTTGCCAGCATTTGCTCTCATCCATGGCCAAAGTATCGGATGCGTTCAAAAAAACAAAAATCCCTGCCGTAAAAATAATGGAAACCGTTAACAATATTCTTGCTTTGATTGATTCCGCTTTCATAATCAATTGTTCAAAAATTTAATCAAACTTTCCATATCATGCGCGCCCTGAAGCTTTACGCCGTCCACAAAAAAAGTTGGCGTGCCGTATACTCCGGCCTGATCCGCGTCCATAATCGACTGCCCGATAAGCCCGGCCGGTTCTTCATTTTTCATGCAACGGTCGTAAGTAATAACATCTCCGCCCGCCGTGCGCACAAACTGCCGCAACGAGATCGGATCATGTTTATCCTGCTGGCCGTAAAGCAAATCATGATATTTCCAAAAAATTTCTTCATTCCCCTGATTCCAAACGCATCTGGCCGCCATGGACGCGTTGCGCGCATTGGGATGCAAAGACACTACCGGATAATCGCGCAAAGTAATTTTTATATCCGGTCTCAATTTTATCAAATCTTTAATGGCGCCCACGGACATCGCGCAATACATGCAGCCGTAATCCACAAACTCCACGATCTCGGATTTCGCGTCCGCCGGCCCCGCAAAAGGATCTCCTTGCTGTCCGGCTACTAACTTCTTAATCCTTTGCCTTTCAGAATCCTGAAAAGAAGTTAAATTCGTATCACCAGATTGGGAGATAGGCATAAACTCCGCTCCGCCATAACCCTTTTTCATTTGTTGATAATAAGCGTTCGTCTGCCAAATAAACAACCCCAAGCCCGACAAAACAATAACGGCCAGTATTAAACCGACTATTGTTAAACCCCTCTTATACCAGGGCCTTTGAGCCTGAAACATGGCTTTATTATAGCATATCTCTTGACTAAAACCGAATATGGCCGTACCATCTCGCCATGCGAGAATTAATACTTCCAATTATCCAAATTGTTCTGTCCGTGCTTTTGGTAACGGCCATTTTATTGCAGCAGCGCGGTTCAGGCTTGGGAGCTGCATTCGGAGGCGAAGGTACTGTTTTTAGAACCAAAAGAGGAATTGAAAAAGGACTTCATTACGCGACAATAATCATCGCGATTCTCTTTTTCATAACATCGATACTAAACGTTCTCTTGGGCTAATATATGCAGTTTCTAAACAGCATCCGCGCCTGGATCGACAGGACATTTTTTTGGCTCGCCCCGAAAAACAAATCAGTTATCGAGCAGACCCCGGAATCGGAACGCGATCACGCGCTCGTGCTTTCTGTCACCAAGCCCAAAGCCATACCCAAATGGAGGCAATTAAGATATGCCTCGCGCATACTTAGTCAAAAAGAACGGCAGGCGATTGCTTTAACCGGAATCTTGGGAATTATCCTTTTGCTTTCAGCGGTGATACTTTTGTTAGCCAAATATATTTCGGCCGTTCCCGTTGTCGGCGGCACATACACCGAAGCTCTGATCGGAGAACCTCATGCTTTAAATCCCGTTGACGCCCCCGCCAACCAAACCGATCTGGATCTGTGCTCATTGATTTACTCCGGTCTTTTTAAACAAAAAGGCATGGAGCTTTTGCCTGACCTCGCCGAAAGCTATTCTTGGAGTGAAGATTTTAAAACGCTCACTGTTAAAATCAGGCAGGACGCGAATTTCCATAACGGCGCGCCGGTAACCGCGGATGATGTTCAATACACCATTGAGGCCATCCAAGACCCGGTTCGCAAATCCTTGTTAAGTCCTCTTTTCAAAGGAGTCAAAGCCGCGGTTATTGACGGAAAAACGATACAGTTCAATCTGGATCAATCTGATATAACTTTTTTAAACAGTCTGACGGTGGGCGTATTGCCCGCGTCGCTTTGGATTAACATCCCGCCGCAAAACGCAAGACTGGCCAATTTAAGTTTAAAACCAATCGGCTCCGGACCTTATAAGGTTAAATCTTTCACCAAAGACAATCACGGCATCATCCGCTCTTACGCTCTGGAAAGATCTGATGATTATTACGGCATCAAGCCACATATAAAAACTATCAACTTTCAATTTTATCCGGACTTGCAGCCCGCGGAAGAGGCTTTAAAATCCGATTTGGTGGACGGCTTGGCATTTTTAATGCCCGCTGATACGCAAAGATTCAATTCCGCCGCCCGCTGGCACACAATCGATCTTAAAACACCGCAGCAAACCATCGCCTTTTTTAACGTTAAGGATAAGACCTTGGAAGATTTGCGCGTCAGGCAGGCCTTAATCATGGCTGTTAACAGACAAGATGTTGTAGCCGCACTGTTTAACAGGGCTGAAATTGCCGACACCCCATTCCCATTTGTTCAATCCGCGTCCGGAACGATTACCGATCTTGAGGGGGCCAGAGATCTCTTGCAAAAATCCGGCTGGGTTCTGCCATCTAACGACAATGTCCGGATCTTTCAAAAAGCCGAAGATCGCAAAGATGGCCAAATCCCCGAATCCAACGCTTCATCAACCAAGCTGACTCTGACCATTTTGGTTCCCGAGCAAACCGATCTTGTTAATATGGCCGAAGTTCTAAAAAGACAATGGTCTTTGCTCGGCGCACAAATCGAAATTCAATCCATGGATGCGGCCGGCGTGTTAAAAAAATCAACTCGTGACCGCGATGCGCAGATCATCCTCTGGAACGTCTTGCTCGGGCCGGATCAAAACCTATTCCCGATTTGGTGGAGCGGACAAGCCAATGACAGGGGTACCAATTTTTCCGGTATTTCCGAAACGAAAATCGACGATCTCATCAATCAAAGCAAATCGGCTACTTCCACCGATGGATTAACCGCTGTGCGCAATGAACTCTCCTCCGCGATTATGGAAAAAGCGCCCGCAGCATTCCTTGTGCGTCCGCACTTCTCTTACATCATCTCAACGAGGATCAAAGGCATGCCCGAAAGTATTGAAATTGCCAAACCTTCCGATAGATTCAACGATATCCAGACCTGGTACATAAAAACCGGTTGGCGTCTGCGGTAAAAATCCTCTCGTGATATAATCAGCTTATATGCAATGGGGTGAAAAAATCGCCAAACTTGGCCGGCAAGCCAAACGGGAACTCACACCCGCGCCGGGCAGTGTGGACCCGATTCTTTACGGCGGTATAAAAAAATTGGTTAAAGATTTAAAAAAATCCAGAGCCAAAGCCGATTTGGAGGATTATGAACCGCAAATAATCGCGCGCGGCGGCGAGCATCTTGTGTTTGAACTGCAAGATCCCAAACATCCGGACACGGTTATCAAAATCAATTTTCAATACAGCCGCCCAATGCTGCGGGCCATAAACCAAGGCCCTCAAGCTGTTCTGCAAGCTCGAGATCTGGTTAAAGACAGAATCAAAAATCAAACTCAAGAATTGCGCACAATCAGAAACTACTTTGGGCAGCAAACGGTCCCGGCCGGGCAAAACATGATCCGCGAACTGCCGGTGAATTTTGAAACAATTGCTGTGCTGGATCCGGGCTTCCCCGTCACCGACAGCGCGTCAATTCCCCGGTCAACTCCGGCCATGATAACCGTCCAGCGCCGCGTTGAACTGCCCCCCGGAGATCGAACCGTCTCGCTCACCGGCTATTATCCCGAAAAATCACTGCAATCCGATGAACTTGGCTTCAGTGATCGTTATTTTGCCGGTCATGAAATTTTAACGGGCGGTTTATCAAACAAACCAGAACAAGATATTCAAATCAAATATATTTTAGACATGTATCCAGACATGGCGCCTATTGCCAAAAAAGCCAAAAGCGATCCCAAATTCCGACAAAAATTGAAAGATTCGGTTGAAACCATGATCAAGATGACCCAAGAAACGGGCATTATCATTGACCTCGCCGGTAAAAACAATGTCGTCTTAATCAAAAAAGACGGCAACTGGGACATAAAACTCATTGACCCTCTGCATGCGGATGGTACTAATTTGGAATCTCTGCAAAAAGCCGTCAGCTCGCTCTCGGCCGGATCGGGCGCTGAAACCGACTCCTTAAAATTAGAAGAGATTGGCAATGCATTTAATGCGCTGAATACGCTTAGAGTCATTAATGCCTTGGCAACAATCTCCGGTTCATCGGCAAGACTCAACATCCCCGGCTTATCAGAGCTTTCCCCGGGCGTCTGGAGCGGATTATTTTTTAAAACGATACGAAAAAAAGGAAAGAATTGACCTATCGGCGAATTTTAGGCATACTCACTTAACCACGGGCGGATGGCGGAACTGGTAGACGCACTAGCTTCAGGAGCTAGCGATCGCAAGGTCATGAGGGTTCGAGTCCCTCTCCGCCCACCATCGAGCTCAGCTCGATTCCAAAAAACATGAAGCGGCGTTTAACGCCGCTTTTTGCAATAGAGGGACTCGAAGGGAGGCGAGAGCCCTGAGTAAATCGAAGGGCGGTGCGCAGCCGACGCGGTACCCGAATCGGAGTGAGGGGGAGTCCCTCTCCGCCCACCATCGCGTTTAACGCGATTATTAAAAACATGAAGCGGCGTTTAACGCCGCTTTTTGCAATAGAGGGACTCGAAATTGCCAAAATCTTCTATTTCCAATAATATTGAATTTGTATTTAATCTTTGTTATTTAAAATAATATCGCTTCAGCGATTCAACCTTTATTATTTATTATTTGTTATTTATTATTTATTATCCCGCACTTATATAATTATATTATTTGCGGGACCCCGCTTTAGCGGTGGTTTGTTAATTCAAATAATATCGCATTAGCGATTCCAGCATTTTTAATTTTTAATTCGTAATTTTTAATTAAGAGAGTGTAAACGAACGTAAAGTTATGTCCGAATCTTTTACAAAAGTCGTCCATCAAGGTTACGGTAATCGTGTCGGAAAATCTTTTGGCGGAATCATCGCCGGCCTCATCCTTTTTATTGCGGCTTTCCCTTTTTTATTTTGGAATGAAGGCAGAGCAGTAAAAATGCATAAAAGTCTGGAAGAAGGTTCCAATGCCGTTATTTCAGTCGATGCGAATCAAATCAACCCCGATCATGAAGGCGATCTGATTCATATTACCGGCAAAGCCAATACATTGGACGTTTTGGATGACAATCAATTCGGCGTTTCGGAAATCGCCATCAAACTTATCCGCAACGTGGAAATGTACCAATGGACCGAAACGCAAAAATCCGAAACCAAAGAAAATCTTGGCGGCGGTTCTGACACGGAAATCGTTTATACATACGACGAAGAATGGTCGGACGAATTGATCGATTCTTCAAATTTTGAATATCCGGCCAATCATGTTAACCCGGAAAGTTTTCCTTTTGAAAAGCAAGAATATTTTGCGGAAAACGTCACCGTGGGCGCTTTTGCTCTTTCTCCGTCTTTGATTAAAAAAATCGGCGGTGAAAAAAATCTGGCCATGGACGAAAGCAATATACCCTTCTTAAATGAAGAAGATCAAAAGAAAGCCAAAATCCAAAACGGTTATCTTTACATCGGCGATCCGGCCAAACCGCAAATCGGCGATGTCCGTATCAAATTCAGCATTATCAAACCTGTCACTGTCAGCATTGTCGCGGTTCAGCGTGATAACTCTTTTATCCCCTACCAGGCCAAAGCCGGCAATGCCATTGAACTGTTGAGCATGGGCGGCATCAGCGCGGACGAGATGTTCCAAGAAGCGATTTCCGCCAATCACGCTCTGACTTGGATTTTGCGCGTTATGGGAATCTTAATGATATTTATCGGCCTCGCGATTATGTTAAAACCGTTAAGCGTTCTCGGATCATTAGTACCCTTCCTGGGCCGCGCCATTGGCATGGGCACCGGCATCCTGGCTTTTTTGCTCTCTATTGTTTTCTCCTTCATAACCATCGCCGTTGCCTGGCTCTATTACCGTCCTCTGTTATCAATTATACTGATCGCCATCGCTGTAGCCGGCACAACCTATATCGTGACTTACATTAAAAAGAACAAAGCCCAGCCCCAACCACAAAACGTGTAGCGTTTATCGTGTATCGCGAATCGTGTATCGTATTTCGCGAATCGTGTATCGTGTATCGCGAATCGTGTATCGTGTATCGTGTATCGCGAGTCGTGTATCGTGTATCGTCTGACGTTTTGCGTTACACGTTTAGCGTTACACGTTGCGCGTTTTGCGTTTTGCGAATTAAAGTTTGTCGATAATACCCCATAACATAGCCCCGATTCTTTCCGCCAATGCATCAGCAATCTTAAATTCATCATGATTAATATACAGTTCTTTCAAAGAAAAATGTAACAAATATTTTGATTCTTGAAGCGATGCATATGATATTTCTAAAAAATTCTTTAGAGACGCTTTTCGACGACGTGCATAACCTTCGATGTAATTTAAAATTACGGATAAAGCTGATCTTCTTAATTGCGATGTGCATCCATACAATTCGCACTTAGGAAACTTTCTTGTCATTGTGTAAACCAGATGTACATAATCATCCATTAATTGTTTTAATTCTTTGTGAAACATATTTTTTTGAACGTGTATCGTATTTCGCGAATCGCGTTACGTGTATCGTGTATCGTATTTCGCGAGTCGTGTATCGTATTTCGCGAATCGCGTTACGTGTATCGTGTATCGTATTTCGCGAGTCGTGTATCGCGTGACGTTTAGCGTTACACTTTGCGCGTTTTGCGTTTCGCGAATTAAAGTGGACTTTTGATAGTTTTAATTTTTTGAGATGTCACCTGTGTATACAATTGCGTGGTCCGGATATTATTGTGGCCCAATAGGGATTGCACGTAGCGTATATCCACGCCATTTTCCAAAACGTGCGTCGCAAAACTATGCCGCAAACAATGGAATGTCGCGGCTTTTAAAATTCCTGCCTTTTTACAAGCCCTGATAAAAACCAGCTGAATCGACCTTTCCGCCAAACTCCCTCCCCTTTCACTGGCGAACAGATAATCGCTTCCGGCCTTGCCGACTGTCATCTGCCGCAAATCATCAACTAAACTCGACGGCAATAAAGTCAGCCTGTCTTTTTTGCCTTTGGATTGTTTGATATGAATAGTACCCTCATCAAACAATAAATCCGCAACCTTCAACTTCACGACTTCCCCCACTCTCAACCCCGCTCCATAAGCCAAAGCTATCATGGTTCGATGTTTAAAATTCCGAATACAATCTATAATCCGCCCAATCTCCTCACGGGATAACACAACCGGCAATTTCTTTGATCGCTTGGCAAATTTCAAATCAATCCTGACTCTCAGCTTTAAAACTTGAAAATAATAAAATTTCATTGCCATCAAAAACAAATTCACCGTCTGCGGAGCATAGCCCATTCCCTGCTTTTTTAATAAAAATGCCCTCAAATGCTCCTCATTATAAAACCTCAAATCATCCGGATATGCTGTTAAATACTTTCGAATCGACGCTGTATATGATTTGATGGTCTTGAGACTATAATTCCTTAAAATCATCTCCTCCCGCGCTCTGTTTATTACATTTTCCAACATAAAAACCTCGTTAAGAATTACACGAGGCTCCAGCTCCAACACCATATTTACATCATACACACCTTCCTATATTATTCAAGATGTTGATATCTAAACGAAATCAACTCGTATAGATACGAGTTATACGCTATACCCGTTTTCCGCTTGGTTGTTCCGGCGAACTGAAAAGAATTCGATTTTGTTTTTTCTCATAATGTACCGTTTTATTTTATAAGGGGATTACAATAAATTTTATATGCACCTAATAACAAAACCTGGCGACTTAGAATCTAATTTTCTCAACTTGCTTGAACGGTATAAAAAATACTATTGGCTCACTGCATGGGCTAGCTCTAAATCTAAATCGTTTAACGCTCTAATTAAAAATAAAGAACGAATTGAAAAAATCATTGTTGGTTTGCATTTTTATCAAACTCACCCCGACTTTATTGAATCCTTTTTAGATACCGAAAATATTAAGTATATACAACAGACATCAGGCACTTTTCATCCAAAATTATTTATATTCTACAACCACGAACAGGATTGGCAAATGCTTGTGGGTAGCGCAAATTTTACAAATGCTGCTTTTACTAAAAATGCTGAAGTTACAGCTTTAATAAGCCCAAACGATACAAACGCTAAAGAGTTCTTAAAACAAGCTTTCATGCTCATAGATAATTTATGGACCGAATCAAAACAATTCAACAAAGAACAACTAGATGATTACCGCAAAACATGGAATAACTTCAAACCCAAAATAAATAGCTTGACTAGTGAATACGGCAGAATGAATACAGTAGAGAATACTAAAGAAAAGCCGATATTTCTTATCCCAATTGCCAATATGAATTGGCATGAATTTGTTAGCAAAGTTCATAATGAAAAATATCATCCTTTAAGTTCAAGACTTGAAGTTTTAAAAATAGCCAAGGAATTATTTTCAAGGTCAGGTACTTTTGATAAGTTAAGCGAGGATGAAAGAAAATTTATTGCAGGTATACCAAACAGTTTACCTGTTGCACCAGGTGTAGACTGGGGCTTATTTGGAAGCATGAGGGGAGCGGGGAAATTTAAAAATAAAATAATACAAAACAATCCCAATATATCTAGCGCTCTTGAAGAAATACCAATTTCCGGACAAATTACGAAGGCGCATTATGAAAGATTTCTCGAAAAATATAAAATTGCATTTGAAGGTAATTACTTGGCTACTGCATCAAGACTATTGGCAATGAAACGGCCTGACGTATTTGTATGTCTTGATAGTAAAAATAAAGCCGCTTTATGCAAAGACTTTGGAATTCGTCCATCGGGCATGAATTATGAACGCTATTGGAATGATATAATTGAAAGAATCTACGATAGCGATTGGTGGCAAAACCCTGAACCAAAAGATGAAATAGAAAATAAAATAAGTGAAGCCAGATCTGCATTTCTAGACTGTCTATATTACATCCAATAAACCTAGACCTTGGCGAGTAAATTTAAAAGTCGCTCTGGGCAATCCACCCCTTTTATACCCCACTTGCTAAACACAAAACATATAAATAAATTTTTAACTGACTATTATGCCTAATAGATACGGGCTTCCAGACGCTCGATTAGACCAAATTCGAAAAAGGGATAAAACATGTGTTTATTGCCACAAAAAGATGAAACCACCAAAAGCTGGTGGTTTCCGTGGCGATTGGTCCACAATTGAACACCTAAACCATTTGCCACCCTGGAACAATCCGGACACAGTCGCAATTTGTTGTGGAAGTTGTAATGCGAGTAGGCGCAATAAAACAATTCAAGCTTGGTTCAAATCAAAATACTGTATCGAAAAAAGCATAAATCCAATAACTGTTTCTAATCCAGTCAAAGAGTACATAAATAAACATGAGAAATAATTTCGAATTTCGGACGCTCCGGTCAATTCACCCCTTCATCCCCTCTTGCCCTCCGCCCTAGAAAAAACAAAATCGAATTCTTTTGGTTCTTGGCGTATAATAGACGAAAAACGGGCACAGCGCACAACAGCGCATAAACAACATTAAAACGATTGTTTATGCGCAAACGTTAAACAATCCTGCTTTTCCTCGTCCAGCCTTTTGCATTGGCCGGCCTTGGCCGGCCAATTTTTGCAAATTGTAATTCTCATCCGAAAAATATATACTAACTTGGGATTATTTCACTAAAAAATATGAAAAAAATAATTTTAAATGCGGTGATGACAATCTGTATTGCCGCGCTATGTATTCCGGTTTACGCGCTTGATGTCCCGCTGGAAGTGAAAGAGCAAGAGGTGGCCGCTGTTTACCGTCCCGATCCCAATTTGGGAGGCGGTTACCGGCCGGACGGCAGCGACGCCTGGGACTATTGCATTGAAGACGGTTGTCATTACAACCCCCAGGCCGGAGACAGGATAAAAGTGGACGCGGTTCAAGGGTGGAGGATGACTTTCTGGAATGTGGGAGAGATGGGAGGGGAATTAAAAAAGACGGCAAAACTGGAACAGGTTAGGGAGTTTCTTAATGCCGGCGAAACCGTAACGGAAGTTTTACCTCCTTTAACGGAAGATTCATTCAAAAGCGGAATCACTTACAGTAAGATTATTTCAACCCCGGCCGATGATATTATTGAGCCATACATCAATCCAAAATATACGTTCACTTTGGGGTTCACGGGCGGGCCCAACGGAGTCTTTTATGAAATGGGCGGGGCGCGTCAGCATCCTAACGGCAAAGAGATCCGCGGGGACGTAGTTAAGGGCGCGGACGGCCTTTATTACATTAAAATGAGCGGGGCTTTCAACGCCGATTTGAAAATTGACGATCCGAAAGTTTTTGACGGTTTTATTAAAAGCTGGGATGACGCCAATATTATCTGGGAGGGCGGTTACGCTTACGGCTTTGCCGATTATAACGGCGAGGTCTGGGTGGAAGACAACGACGGCGAAGCTTATTCGGCGCAGGATTTTGCCGCGGAAAACGGCCGGCAAATATCATCCGGCATGACTGTCAAAACCGGACTTAACAGTTACGCGGTGATTGTTCTTAATAACCAGGGAGCTCGGCTGGTGGTCGGGCCGAATTCACAAGTTGCCATGAAAAGACCGGAGCTGGGATTTTTTGACACCAAGTTGGGCATGCTTATTTTTAAGGCGGGGAAAAATATTGAAAAAATCATAAAAACCGGAGAAATGAACGTAACAATGAATCAGGCTGTAGCCGGAAGAAAAGGTACGGTCGCGGTATTTATTGAAGAGCCGGGCATTTCCACCATTAAAGTGCTGGAAGGTGAAATGTATATGACGGCCAACGCCGGCGGTGAAACCAAAGATATCCGCGCGGGAAGCATGCTTTCTGCCGACAAATCCGGTTTGGGAGATCTTAAACCCGTCAACATAGAAGAAGAATTGAAGGAGTGGGAAAAAATTGTTCCGAGCGCGGTTATGGAAGATTTGCTCCAGACTGTTTACGGCCATGAAAAAACCAATCTTCTTTTGTATATTATTGCCGGTACGGTATTGGCCGCGGGTGCTTTATCTGTTTATTTATTTTTAAGGCGGCGGCGGTAATAACATTATTTGCAGATCCCCTTCAATTAGATATACTTCACTCGGGGTCGCCCAAATCCGCTAAACGCGGCCTTTGCATTAGCCCGAAACGTTATCAAAAATTAATTTAAAGAAATTAACTGTTTCATGCTCACAATGTTTATCAAACTTAGAAAAATCAAAAAATCAGATCTTCCCCTCTTTCTCAAGTGGTGGAAAGACCAAGATCTAATTGCTTTGACCAGCGGTAATTTTGATGAACCTGGCGAAAAACTTCCTGGATATTTTTTCAAAATGCTTGAGAGCAAAAAAAAAGGGATTGAAAAATATCCAGAAAACCGGTATCAGCCCGTCACATTAAAAATGATCTTGAATAAAATTAGCCAAAAAAAGTATAAAAAATTTTTGATCGCATCCGATAACAGCGTGCATGCGGTTCAAGAAAAAGTATGTGAATAATTTTCAAAGGCCGCACCTCGTTCTTCGCTTGGTTCGAAACTTCTCTTAATCGCGATGATATGTAAAATAATGAAAAGCTTTAAAATTTCTTTCAGAAATTTTTGTGTACAATTTTATTTTTTAAAAACTATACAATCTAACAATTATGCAAACTCCGGCTGAAAAATATTTGATAAAAAAAGTTATTGAGTTACTCAAGCGAAACAAAAAAGAAGCCGGCTCAACAAAAATATTGAATGTCGGGGCTGGTAATCGTATTGTTATAGAAAAAAGTATTCACAATGAATTTGGCGATGATTTTGTGTGCGATCGCATGGATATTGTTGACTGCCGCGCGAACTGTCCGGTCATTGGAAAATGTTTTACCGCGTCAGCGGAATCAATGCCTGAAATAAAATCAAACGACTATCAAATCGCTTTTGCAAATTATGTTTTTGAGCATCTGGCAGATTTGAATAAAGCGGCCTCAGAAGTTGCCCGCGTTATAAAACCATCCGGATTTTTCATAGCATCATTGCCAAATCCAACCGCGCCAGAGTTTATTTTGTCAAAATATACCCCTACAAAATTTCACCAGATTATAAAAGGCAAGGGAGAAGGTAGCCGGGCGCATGAAACCCATTATGCCTACAAAAATATCAAACAATTCATTGCAACTTTTGAAAAATATTTTACAGCCGTCGAGATACAATATTGGTCAAATACATTGGGTTGTTTATATAAATTTCCAGTTATTAATATGATCAGCAAGCTATATGACAGAGTGGTTAATTCTCTGAATATTAAAATACTAATGGGCAATGTGTGTATAGTTTTTAAAAAAAATAATTGCGCACATATGCTATCGTAAAAATAAAACTTCTTATTACATCGCACAGCGGCGGGTATAATACTCAAGAAAAGACTGAAAAATTCTTTAAATAATTATACAAATCAATGCTTTGTTAATGCACAACTAAATATTTCATAAAAACTTGAAGTGTTTTTTTCGTTTCAATAATGACTGAATGCTAAACCCTGCTCATGTCATTTTTACAATTTTAATGTAAAATAAATACATGCCCGCCAAAAAGCCCCTCCTCACAAAATCCCACTTCACCCTCTACCTTCAAAGCCCGCTCGAGCTTTGGTTAAAAGTGGTCCGGCCGGATTTGTTAAAGCCAAAGACCCCGGAAAATGAAATGCGGTTTGAGACGGGCCGTATCGTAGATGACCTATCACGCGAGCTGTACCCGGGCGGTATCGTCGTAGAAGGCTATAATGAACAAGGCGCAAAAAACACGCAGACCGCATTGGCGGGCGGTGCAAAAATTTTATATCAACCAACGGCCGTAACGGAAGGAATTAGCGCGCGGGCTGATTTATTGGTGAAGGCGCACGGCGAAGCATGGGATATCCATGAAGTAAAAAGCACGACATCAACAAAGGATGAGCACGTATTTGATTTGGCGTTTCAACGAATTTGTTTTGAAGCGGCCGGATTCAAGATCGGGAAATTATTTTTAACGCATTTAAACAACGAATACGTACGGCATGGAAAAATTGATGTTGCAAAATTATTTGCCGAGGATGAAGTGACTGAAGACGTGAATGCGGTTCTGGAACAGGTGCGCGAACTTATCCCGCAAGCCCAAGCCGTTCTTAGCTGGCCAAAAGAGCTTGCCGAAGCCGAGCTGGTGCAGTGCAAAGATATTGATACGGATTACGGAAACGTCTTGCATTGGCTGAATCACCAGGAGCCCGGTGAGCGAGAGCGCGTGCTGAAGGGAATGAACCCGTTTAAGCTTTCCGGATTGCTGGAAAAACAAGACGTTTCACCGGACGGGCTTTCCAAAACATTCTTATCATCCGTGGGATACAAGCCGCCCGAAAAACGCTGGCCGTTAACGATCAACGAAGCCAAGATCAAGCAGGAATTGGATGCATTGGTGTATCCTCTGTATTTCTACGATTATGAAACATTCGCTTCGGCCGTGCCCGCATTTGACGGATACCGGCCGTATCAGGCCATCCCTTTCCAATTTTCATTGGCCGTCCAGGATACGCCGGGCGCAAAACCGCGAATCTTCGATTTTTTGATGGAAACATTTGAGGATCCGGTTCCGAGTTTGATCGAGGCGCTCCGTGCAAACATCGGCCCCAAAGGAACGGTTATCTCGTGGCATATGGGGTTTGAGAACACGCGCAATAAAGAGATGGCGGTTATGCACCCGGAACACGCGGACTTTTTACTGGACATCAACGAACGGACGTTTGATTTGATGCAAATTTTCAAGAAAAAATTATATGTGCATCCGGATTTTTATGGAAGCGCTTCGCTCAAAAACGTCATGCCGGCGCTAATCCCGGATTTGTCATACAAAAACCTGAACATCCAAGAAGGCGGCGAAGCCTCGGCCAGCTGGAAGCCCATGACCGACCCCGCACGTCCCAAAGCCGAACGCGACCGCATCAGAAAAGACGAAATCGCCTACTGCCGGCTTGATGTTATGGCCATGGTGAGGATTCTGCAATTATTACAACAACTATGAAACGTGTTGCCATTTTTGATGTTGACGGAACGGTCTTTCGTTCCAGTTTATTGATCGAAGTCACCGATGAGCTGGTGGCTGAAAAACTGTTACCGCCGAGCGTCTCGCGCGCATACGAGCAGGCGCATGCCAAATGGCTGGACCGCGAAGGCTCGTATGAAGATTATATCGGCGCCCTAATTCGGGCGTTTGAAACAAAAATCAAAGGCGTTCCGCGCAAAGCGTTTATTAAAATTGCCAAACAAGTGGTGGCACGCTCGGGTAAACATGTGTACCGCTACACGCGCGATCTGACCGCCTCGCTCAAAAAGAAAGGCTATTATCTGCTGGCCATTTCCAATTCCCCGCTCGATATTTTGCAGCCGTTTTGCGCGGGTCTTGGTTTCGACAAAGTCTACGGCCGAATTTACGAAACCGGCCGGACCGGCAAATTCACGGGTAAAACCGCATACTTGGATCTGATCACGGACAAAGCCAAGATCCTGCGCCGCGCGGTTGAAAAAGAAGGTTTGACACTGAACGATTCCATCGGCGTTGGCGACACGGAAGCCGATATCCCCTTTTTAAAACTCGTGGTTCGGCCAATCTGCTTCAATCCAAACAAAAAACTCCTGACCGCCGCCAAACGAAACGGCTGGAAGGTGGTCGTGGAGCGGAAGGATGTGATCTATCAAAATATAGGTATACAAGTAAAAAAACCACAGCTCCTGAAAACTCCGTAAGAATTAGAAAAGCCTAAATTGTATCATTTTGGCCATTGTACAGTTAACCTTCAAGAGTGACTCTTTTTAACTGACTGTCGCGATTTCTAAGCTAGGCTTGGTTAACCTTGGTTGCCATTAGAGGTTAACTGTACAACTCATTAACAAAATTTTCTTTTTATGATATTTTGAGAAATCCCAAAACCGCAACAAAGGAGACCTCATGAGCGCCGAAACACCATGTACTGATTTGTTGGAAATCCTTGGCGAAGTTTCTATGGAAGACTATTGTGGAAGCAAATATCGCACTTGGGAAAAAACGTCGCGGAGCCAGAATTGAGAAAACAGGGATATACCATCGGCTTTTGGTACACAGCTGAAAGCGACAGCTTCGGCCCCTTGAGCCGAGTAGTGGTCTGCAGCAAAAACGGCATCAAGCATACATTCTACTACGGCTAAAATAACATTTTTTAATTCACTGCATACCGTCTTCGAGGCGGTATTATTTTTTTACATTGACAACAATTGGCATACGTGTTATTATATTCTCATAACTGAATAACTCTCTTTGCTGATTTTAGCTAAATATAGCCAAATTTCAAAGGTCGTGATTCAAAAAGATTCCGTCTATAAAATACATCCAAAGCTTTTTTGGGTGTTCAGATCATTTTGAATACAACTTTATAATAACCGTTTAATTTTTAACCGTATGTACATCGCCTTTGCTTTAGGCGACCACGCAACAAACCAAAAATCTTTTTTGCAATAACCAAATTGCTGAGATTTAAAATTACTTCAGCTTCGGCGTTATACGTTTGACGTTACACGTTCGACGTTCGCGAAGCGAATTCAGTTATGCAACCCTTTTATAAATTTGCCGCCAGACCCAAACGCGGTAAACAACCCAAAAAAATCGGTGGCGGTTTTACCAAAAAATCGCCGGACCGAAACAATCAATCCGCCGGTAAAAAACAGGACAATAAAGATCTTATAGCCAAAGCCATCCGTCATGCGGCTGAAAAGACCGAACAACTTCGTTCCAAAGCAGTTGAAAAATCTTTTAATCAAAAGCATGAAGAACAAAAATCTTCCGGCAGATCGGGCGGTAAAAAACACTCCAAAGGCAGAGGACCGTTTAAAGAGGAGCCTCGTTTATTTACCTATAAACATAAACCTCGCTTAAAAACCGGCTCTGACAAAGACACGCTTAAAGGCCAGGACCGTGTCCGCGTAATAGTTTTGGGCGGGAATGAAGAAGTGGGCCGCAACATGTCTTTGATTGAATATAAAAACGATATTCTTTTAATCGACATGGGCCTGCAATTCCCTGAAGAGGATATGCCCGGTGTTGATTACATCATCCCGAACACGAGCTATTTGCAAAACAAGCTTAAAAACATCCGCGGTGCAATTATTACACACGGTCACTACGACCATATTGGAGCCATTCCGCATTTGCAAAAAAAGCTTGGCAATCCCCCGCTCTTCATGAATGCGCTAACAGCAGGCATTGTTAAAAAACGCCAAGATGATTTTAAAGGTTATCCCAAATTAAACATCACCATCATTGATTCTAACGACAGTTTGCATCTTGGTGTGTTTAAAGTGGAATTCTTCCGCGTATCGCACAACATTCCCGATTCATTCGGCGTTATCATTCATACACCGGCCGGAATCATTGTTCATACGGGCGACTTTAAAATCGATCCCAAACCATCGGGTGATAAACCCACGGAAATTGATAAAATCCAGGCTTTGGGTAAAAAGAAAGTTCTGGCTCTTATGGCCGACTCCACTAATGCTCCCAAGCCCGGTCACCAGCTCACTGAAGGCGACATTCAGCATAATATTGATGATATCATCAGCCGAGCACCGGGACGCATCATAATCGGCACATTCGCCTCCATGCTTGGGCGTATTCAGCAAATTATCGAAGCATGTGAGCGCATGGGCCGTGTTGTGGCCATCGAAGGCTTTTCCATGAAGTCCAACGTCAAAATCGCCCAGCAACTGGGCTACATGAAAGTCGGCAAAGGAACGCTCGTGGACATCAAAGAAGCATTAAAAATGCCCGATGAAAAAGTGGCGATCATCTGCACAGGTGCTCAAGGTGAAGACCGCGCAGTATTAATGCGCATCGCCAATGGAGAGCATCAAAAAGTACATATCCAAGAGGGAGACACTGTTGTCTTTTCCTCTTCTGTCATTCCCGGTAATGAACGGTCCGTTCAGCGCCTCATGGATACTTTGTATCGTGAAGGAGCACAGGTTGTTCACTACCAAATGATGGACGTGCACGCCGGCGGTCACGCTTGTCAAGAAGACTTGAAGAAAGTGCATGACTGGATAAAACCAAAATACTTGATACCAATCGAAGGCAACCATTCCTTTTTACGTCTGCACGCAAGGGCAGCTGTCGAAAACAATTTTCCGGCCGAAAACATTTTTATAGCGGATAACGGACAAATCATGGAATTCGACAAAAAAGGAAACGGTCAGTTAACCAACAAGAAAGTCCCAACGGAATATGTATTTGTAGATGGCTTAGGTGTTGGTGATACTAACCACATTGTCCTTCGTGACCGCGTTGAATTATCTCAAGATGGTATCGCCATTGTTATGGCTGTAGTTTCCGCGCAAACAGGCAAGCTCTTGCGCCTGCCCGACATTATAACGCGCGGATTCGTCTACATTAAACAACATGAAGATCTCATACCTTACGCACGCCGTAAGATCGCCGAAGTCTTAAAAGATGATGACCCGCGCTCCAGCGCCAATGGCCAGTATCTTAAAGACAAAGTCCGCGAACAATTGGGCCAGCTGTTTTTCGACAAAACAGGCCGCCGCCCAATGATCCTCACGTTGGTGATTGAAGTATAAAAAGCTCATAGCTGACAGCCCTTAGCTCCTAGCTGGCTATCAGCCATCAGCTAAAAGCTGCAAGCAAACAAAAAAGCGCTCCATGCGCCTTTTTTGTTTTGTCCCCTCTCTCTGTCGCGTTCAACGCGACATCTCTCCCCCGCTACGCAAGGGAAAGAATATAAAAGTGTCAAATTCCTAGACGTTGTACGATGTACGCATGCCGACCGAAGCCGCTCGACCCTCGGAGCCTTGGCGTAGTGGGTTGGCGAAGGTTGGTTGTACGTGGTACGTAATATAAAAAGTCAAAATCCTTGACGTGGGACGTTGGACGTGGGACGTAGGACGAGGTATCATAGTGTCGTATGAAAGAAACCGTATTTTCCGGCGTTCAGCCCACCAAAAACCTGCATATTGGCAATTATATCGGCGCCTTAAAACAATGGACAAATCTGCAAAAAGATTATAATTGTTATTTTTGCATTGTTGATGATCATGCCATAACCGTCCCCCAGGATCCGGAACGTCTGCATCAGCAAATCTTAAATATTGCCGCTACATATTTGGCGATCGGCATAGATCCTAAAAAATCCATTCTCTATATCCAAAGCGACGTGGCCCAGCACACCGAACTCGGCTGGTTATTGATGACCATCACCAAAATGGGCGAACTCTCGCGCATGACCCAGTTTAAAGACAAATCCCGCAAAACCGGTTCCGAATCCGCCGGAGCAGGTTTATTTGCTTATCCCGCTCTTATGGCTGCCGATATTTTACTGTACGATACGCATAAAGTCCCGGTAGGGCATGACCAGATGCAGCACATAGAATTCACCCGCTTTTTAGCCCGCCGTTTTAACGAACGCTTTGGCGAAACTTTTGTGCTGCCCCAGCCTTTAATCCAAAAAGTCGGCGCCCGCATCATGAGCCTTAAAGATCCTACAAAAAAAATGTCCAAAAGCGATCCCGTAGAATCCTCTTGTTTGTTTTTGATGGACGATGATGATTCCTTGCGCAAAAAAATCATGCGCGCCGTCACCGATTCTTCGGCGGGCATAATCTATGACCCGGAAAAACGTCCGGCCGTATCAAACCTCATTAGTATTTACCATCACGTCACCGGCCAAAACATGAAAGAGATTGAAAACGAATTTTCCGGCAAAGGCTACGGTGATTTCAAAAAAGCTCTCGCTGATGCTGTAATTACTCACGTATCTCCTGTCCGCGAAAAAATCAACTTCTACCTTAAAGACACAGCCGAACTTAACCGTATTCTTGAAGACGGTTTTCAAAAAACCTATCCGGTTGCTGAAAAGAAGATCAAACAAGTCAAAGAAAAAATGGGCCTGGGCCGCTAGCGCTCCTGACTAACAATGCATAGTGCATAATGAATAATGCACAATAAATATGAATTTAGAAAATCGCTATTTAGCAATCTCACTTGTTCTAGCCTGCTTTTTTTATTTGGTTCATTTATAAATTGTTTTCCAATTATATAAAAATTAAAAGCTACAAAAAAATATCAGGAATAATCATCTCTTCAAAAGTTCATCATCATTTTATTTTTAGCAAGCAAAGTTTATCAGTCGAATATTCCGACAAACAGTCGAAAAAACACGCAATCAAAGTATCATATCCAATCAGCAAATCCGGCGCGCTTGCAAACAATCCCTTAAGAAAGGGTTCTTAATATAAATGTATATTACAATTTAGGCAATCCTGAAAAATGTTTGATTGGAAATAAATAAATACTCCTAAAAAATACTGCAATAGCAACTTTTATAAGCTTGATTTTTACGCTATTCTTCGTCACCTTATTTCTTTCAATTTAAATATTATCGCGCGGCGATTCAATCATTATTAATTATTAATTTTGCATTTTTAATTGATTATGAAAACTAAATAAGCGCTTGAGCGCTTATTTAGTTTTCATAATCCAAGCCCCGTCCCAATCATCCGCCGGCGGGTTATCTTTAAAATACAGCGACCTCTCGCGCAAAACTTGCGTTGGTCCGTCCATGGATCTTAAAGCCAAAAGCTCGGTGCAAATCGCGGCCGCATTGCTAAAATCTTTGGCAAAATAAGCCTCCAATGCCCTGTTAAACATCATTAAAAACTCTTCATCCTCGAAAGTAGCTTCCTTTTTACGTTTCATGATTTCATACATTTTAACCGGTTCTTTTTTGCCTTTTACGGCCACCAAATCAACTTGCCGCATCAAATAATCATCATCGCCCAATTCATTTTTTGTATTTTCCGAAATCAACATGGAAATGTGATATTGTTTGGTTAATCCTTCCATGCGCGAACCCAAATTCACATTATCGCCGATTACCGTATAATCAAATCTTTCTTTTGACCCCATATTGCCTACAACCATTTCACCCGAATTGATGCCCACGCCTATCTTTAATTCCAGATCGCCGAAAATCTTATCACGATTCATTCGCTCCAATTCATCCAGCATCTCCAATGCCGTTTCCACGGCCCTCTTGGCATGATCCTCTTGATCCAGCGGCGCGTTCCAAAATGCCATCACCGCATCTCCGATATATTTATCCAAAACCCCCTCATGCTCAAAAACAATATCAGTCATGCGCGAAAGATAAGTATTCATCAAATTAACCAATGCCTCGGGCTCCAATCCTTCGGAGATGGTGGTAAAACCCCTTACATCCGAAAACAAAACCGTCATATTTTTCCTAATCCCGCCCAGTTGCAGTTGTTCCGGATCTTCCAAAATCGATTCCACGACCGATGATGAAAGGTAGTGGGTAAAAGCATGTTTAATCTCTCTCTTTTGCCTCTCGAATGCTATGCGCCGCTCCAGCATAACTGCGGCAAAAGCAAACAAAACCGCGATTGTCGGCCACAAAATATCCGCTATCCAGCCTTGATCAAACAAAATAAATGCTCCGATGATGGTCAATATCCAAATAAAAATCGCGAAAGGGATGCTCCATCTGGCCTTAACCCTCGGAATGACAAAACCGAACAACACTCCGATAACGATAAGCCAAAATGCCTCCAGCCATTTCGGAAAATCCAACAAATATGATTTCTTTAGCAATGTGTTAACAATATTGGCATGTACTTCTATTCCTGACATTGGCTTATTAACCGATGTCGGCACCCTCTGCTCATCATGCAGGTCCGCGGCTGTCGCGCCAACCATCACAATGGCTCCGCGTATTAAAGCCGCGTCAAAATTATCATCAATAATATCCGCCGCGGAAACAAACGGATAAGCCGTTTTGGGCTTGTCGGCATAATGCACTATCATTCTCTCCGCCGCGTCCGTGCCTTCCGAAGTATCGACTTTAAAACCCGTAAGCTCGGCTATTTGCACCCCAAAAGCCTTTATCGGAGTATCGTCATCATGATAAGCCACTAAAGGAATTCTCCTTACTACCCCGTCAATATCTTGCGGAGTATTGGTATGCCCTACTTTTTTCGCGGCTGATGATATTTTGGAAATCGAAGGCAATGTCCGCTGTACGGTGTAATAGCCCATAACCGGATCATATACAAGTTCCAGCTCTACCGGTAAAACAACATTACCGGCATTTCGTATGGCTTCCGCCAAAGCCGTATCGCTCGTTTCATTGGAAACCTCCGGAAAATTAACATCATAGCCTATGGCTATTGGATCAAAAGAGGCCAATTTATTGATTAAACTCGCGTGCACCGATCTGTCCCACGGCCACCGTCCCAAACGCGCCATGGACGCGTCGTCGATAGCTACCATAACAATCCTCGAATCCGGCCTGTAAGGCAAGTATAAACGGTCTGAAATGCGCCGGCTCCAAGTTTCCAGCAAACCGAACAACAAAGCCGAAGCGCACAGCAAACCCAGTATCAACCCGACCAACAGCGGCCTTTTACCGTCACTAATTTTTTTCTTTTTTTTATTAAACATATTATGGCGTTGTTTGATATGTATCCGATATTACTTCTAAAGAAATGCTTGCGGTTTTTGTCACTCCGCTCTCCGTATAGCTTGCGGAAATGGTTACCCACCCGGATGCGTTCATATTGGCCGTAAACCTTGCTCCGCTCATATAACCAAGCGAGGGATCCGAAACTGAAAAATTGGCCCATTCTGTTGCCGTCTTGCTTTGCTGGTTTGTGTAATAAGCTGTGACCGAAAAAGTCCTGTTCTCGCCCTGATATATTTTGCCGCCGCCCGGATTATTTAAATATATGCGATCCAATTGTACCGGCGCTGAAATTCTTAACGATGTATTGGCGCTGTAATTCAATCCTCCGTCATTTACTGTAGCCGTTAATGTGCAAGTACCTTCTTTTTGCGCTTCAAATCTGGCCGCGCCGACAAATATTCCCAGATTGCCGATCTGCGCAAAATCCGCATACGGCGTGGCATCAAACGTACTGCCGTCACGACGGTAGCCTTTAATATACAAAGTCGCCTGCTCGCCGATATTGACCGGATTGGGCTGAACGAATAATTCTATTTTGGATAAATCCAAAGATTGATTTTCCGGCCTGGGATCCTTTTCGCGTTGAAGTTCCAGCTCAGGCAAAGCCGGCGGCTCGGAGTTCGGACGTTCTTCCGGTTCTTCTTGAGTATCTTGATTTTGATTCCTATCCCCGCCGGCATCATTAACCTTATTTAAATCAATATCCCGATCATCGGCCATCTCCGTGGAAGTCGTAGAAGTCGCCGTTTCCGGCATTTCCATCTCCATGGGAGGATTCTTGCAAACTTCGTATTTCTTTTGAATCTCTTTCAGTCTGCGTCTTTGTAATTCCGATTTTTCTTCCATTATAACTCTCTCTAAATCCGTAATTTGTCCCGATATTTGTGCTAAATCCGCTTGTTGCCTAGCCAATGCTTTTTCGGCCGCTTCTATGGCGTTTAAAAACGACTTACCGTTATCCGGCGCGCAGTCAAAACGCTCCGCTTCTTCAAGCCGGGCGTCCACAGATAATGACTGCGCAAACAGCGCTCCCGCTGTATCTGATTTATGCAAACCCGCGTACAAATCCTCAATTCTCAATTTCAATCTGTATAAACCGTTCTCCGGCATAACGTCCTCTAAAAGCAAATAAATCCTGCCAACTTTCTCTCTCAGTCTGTCATTTATTTCACAATCATATTCTTCTTTGGCGTTTTGTATATCTTTCTCCAGCGCATCAAGTTCCACAAAAGCCATCCCGGATTTGCCCCTTTGTATCAAATCATAAATTTCTCCCAGCCTTCTTGTGGTGTAAGCCGCTTTCAGATCACATTTATCTTTTGCTAAAGCAATATGAAAACCTTCGGAAACAACAGCCAATCCCCGGGCCCAATGATCCGGTGCTATACGCAAAGAATCAATAAATTCCTTTTCCGCATTTTGCTTAACGGAATTGATAAACTTTTGATCCGCTTCACGATTCGCCTGCAGCCAATCAGCGTCCGGCCAAGTATTGGATGCGTAAGAACCTTCATCCGTAATCCTGCCCTCCGCGTTAAAAACGGCCCACTCGCCCTTAATCAAACTTTTAACCTCCCCGCTCGCCGAACCCAGCCTGACACCGGCATGATCAACAACCACCTTGGTATTATTCTGGTCTTTAATTATGCCAAAAGCGGTTCCCCTGACCGTAGCCACAACATTATCCGTACCGCCCTCGTAAGCACTGCTGATATCAATTAACTTCATCAATCTCGACCAAGCTTTACCGGATTCCAACTTAAATCTCAAAACCAAACCCTGGGATAAACTCGGTTTCAATTCCAATAAATCTATGGTTGTATTCTCGCTTAAACGCAAATCAGCCCTTCCGGGTATAAAAACGCTTGCGGCCGATCCCTCGCCTGTTCGGATTATATTGCCCTCCTCAAGCGCCATGCCCGAATGAGCCCTGTCTTCCAAAACACCCTCTGTTGTTTTAATAAAAACCGCTCCCTTTTCTATTACCAACCTTGCTATCCCCTCCGCACTGACCGGCTGTGCTCCCAAATGCCAAAACCACCAAAAAATACCGCCCAAAACCACCGCCACAGCCGGTATTATCAAAAAAATAATACGAGCCTTTTTCATATGCTCGTATCATACCAAGCCAAGGCCTGTTAGCCAAGTCAGGTTTTATCCAAAATAAATGTTTTTTGAAAGGATGGGAAAGATTCATTGCGTTCAATCACTCTTTGGGCGATATCCCTCATAACTTCTTTCAGTCTTTCCGCGGTTATACCAACATCCTCATAAACCTTGGAATTCGCCAGCCCCTCCGCATATCCCTCTATTATCTTTTTGCTAATATCATGCAAAGACATTTCTCGTTTTAATGCCGGCAAATTTTTTAATGTCATGCGTAGTGAGAAGCAAGCGTCTCTTAAATCCTTAACCAGGCAAATTGGCAACCCGTATCTTTCATCTTTCCGCCGAAAATCCTCGGTTCCCACGTTGACGCAAACATAACCGTCTTCCATCCTTTCATAAAACGGCTGATCCTTGCAATCCCTGCCCTCGCCTCTTCCGCGGCGCAAGACCGGTTCCACGGAATCCAGATCCACCACCTCGCCCGCCAAAGTTAAATTACCCATATGCAAAAACAGATGCACCAACCCCTGATTATGCATTATGCCCACATTCCTGCCGATCCAATAAGCCACGAACTCCATCCATTCTTTGCGTCCTTCCGGCGTCTCCGCGTTGAATCTCCGGTCCGACCCCAAATATTGCATTTCTATATTTAAAGATCTGACCGCTTCTCTGACCAGACCGATAACCGCTTCCTGCGGAGCATCTTTTAAATCCCGCAACCTTAATACGGAACGCATGCACCTGACTTCAATAACCGGCTGGTAGCCTTCCTCGCCGCTCAAACTGGCAATTTTATCTTCCAGCACTCCGATCTGCTCATCATCTTCCCCGGGATTCAGTTCTGCTATCTGCGCTCTTAAAATCCGCAAAGCCTCTTCTTTAAATTCTGCGAAATTGATTTCCCGGCCGTTTACATTAATTACCTCAATATCATAAATCCCCGCAACACATTCTGTTCTCATTCCCAATCCCCCCAGCTGGCGCGCTCTTTCCACCGTATTTTGCACCATGCCCGCGTCCAGCAAACCCAAAAAATCGTATCCCATGGGCGTTTCCATGGATTCGGGCGCAAAAACCGCTTCAGGACTTCCGGCCAAACCGCCGGCTTCCAGTCCGTGCTTTTTTGATTCGTGTTCCTCCGGATAAACAAAACCGCTGCCTTTGATGTCTATTTGCGTATAAACATGATGTACTCCGGGTTTGCCGCCGCGGGACGGATAATTTTCATGTATCGGAGTCGTAATATCCAGATCCGCGCTGCGATGATGGTAATTGATCGTTCTAAGCCTGCGCAGTAAGTCTTCCGGCGCTCCCTCTGCCGATCTGTCCAAAAACATAACCAAATCCTTGGGGTCAAAAGGCAATTTTAACCGCGGATTGCGGTATCTCTCCGCTATGTGTTCTTCCGGAATATTTTTATAATATTCCCGTCGATATGGATTTTCCATAACTACGCTCAATATGCTCGATTAAATAATAATTAGGTAGTTCGTTCCCAAACCCTATATACCCGATGCAGCTGCGTGTCCCAAACACTGTATTTAAAATTGGTTTCTGGTTTGGATTCCAACCTGTCTGCAATAGGCCAATTATTATCTGCAGCGGCTCGCACCATTGCATCAAACATCTCTGCGCGGTTGGAACCTGACGCTGTGGCTCTGGTATCAATGCACAAAAGCGCTTCATCAAAACCCGCTTTTTCAGCTGTTGTTCTTAAGTACTCCAGCAAACCTTTCAAAAACTCTTCGGCATCAATCTCGCGTTTCAGTACAGAATCAATTGGGTTAACCGCTCTGGCGAATAAATATCTTTTACCGTTTACATCCTTGCCTTCTATAAGAAGGATGGAGCCCAGCAACTTCACATCTCCGGTTTTCGGATCTTTCCCTGACATGATTATGGAATGTAAATTGGGATATTCTCCCCGCGCCAAATGTATTCTGTGCGACGTATAACACGCATCTCCAACATCCCCGGAAAAAATTCTGCCCAAGCCATGGCAAGGGTGATAAGTCACCTCTATGGCCTCCTTCATTCCCCGCACACCTTCTTTATCCAAAATCCGTAGATCTTTTTCCATGCCGTTTATATCGGCCACGGCCCTTAAAAACGGATGCTTGATTTTTCGGTCAGCCTCACCGCCCAAAACATCCAAACTCTTTTGTTTTAAATTATTTACCCTGAAAATCGTCTCCATTAAATTTATTCCGGCTTCTGTATAATATACCGTCCTTAAGCCTTCCAAATTATCAGGATCCAAAAAATGCTCCATTAACTGCTCCTGAAAAAACGCTCTCCAAGCCTGAAACTGAACCTTTTTATCCTGTATTTCGTATGCCTCTTGAATATCTTGCAAATGCCCGTGCGCCTCAAGATTATTTAATGCCATAACCAGCACATTGGCCGCGTAACCCAAATGCGAATTGATGGTTTTTTGATCAAAAGACTCGGCAACCGCCGTAAACATGATTTGCAATTTTAGATACTCAACATCAATGCCCGCATCGGCATCAAATAATTCCTCGTCATCCATTTTGCTTCTTATATATTCCAATCTGGCCGCATCAACATCACTTAATACCGTTGATGCGTCAATTATTGTTCTTGCTTGCTGAATTTCTTTTCTCATTTCGCCGGCCAGCTTTAACAATTTTTCTGTTTCGCCTTCCATCCTTATGCGCTTGGAAAGATCATCCATTTCTCTTATCAGTTGTTCCAACTTCGCTTCCGCTTTTTGTTTTGCTTTCATGGTCTGAAGCGCCTTTTCCTGTTTTGCCGCTATGGCTTCATCCAATAATTCCTTGATTCCTTCCCAAGATGCCAGCTTCTCCATCTTGGCCAAAAGCTCCTCCTGCTTGCGCAAATTGCTTAGCATACCCTTCCTGCGATTGGCATTATTCTCATCATCCGGCAGCTGCCCGATTTTGATCCTTTGCTGTTCAATCTTGACTTTTAAAGCATTTACAGCCGAAACGAATACAATGTTTGGATCGCCTGCTTCCCGCCCCAATCTGATTGATTCATTTATTGCCGCATAGAACGGAGCCAAATAAGCAACATATTCCTCACGGGTTAGAACCTCGGTTCTTTGTCTCTCCAGCTCATTTCTTTTATCAACCAGATCATCCTTGCCCTCCTCTTGCTCTTGCAATGCTTTTAAAACATCATCAATACTTTCAATCTTTTGCCTTTCCATCTGAAACGTCATGGGCATAAAATAATCCGGCAAATCACCCCTTCCGCCTTCCTTCGCTTCTCTCCAGGTGCCGATTAGTTCTTCTCTCCCATATCCATGATCATCATTCCCCCATCTGCCGGCTCTCACCATTACCGAATTAAACAATTCCATATCCAAACTTGTTTGTTCCAAAACATCCGGCATTCTGTCATTTAAAACATCTTCTTTAATCTTTTCAATTATCTGATGTAAACGATCTATAAGTTTATCGATATCTTGCGGTTTTCTTATTTCTTTAATTTCAATGCCATGCGTATCAAAAAAATGTTTCGTACGAATTCCGGATTCGGATAGAGTATACTTTATCCATAAATTTTTAACGGCCTCCTCTTCATTCTCGTCAGACAATAGTTGTCTGTAAACATACAAATCCATCACACTTTCCGCCAGCAAAGGCAAATTCTTCATTCCGAATTTTTGAATATAAAATATTAATGCCTCAACGTTTCTACCGCACTCTACGGAATCCGGAAATGTAAATCGATGCCAAAATGAATGTATAAGGGGCATTAATTCATTTTGCCAGGGGCAATACTCGGCCCTCTTGGCCGGGCTGGAAACATTTCTTGCTTTAAGCATCTTTGATACCAGTTCAACCTTATTGCCTTTTTCACTTAATTCTCTATGTATTGCCATTCTCTCCTCCGGTTCATCTGGATATAAATTTAATCTGTCCATTATAGCCAGCTGGCGCAGGCTAAAATCCTTGCCTTGAACATCTTCGGGTTTTAACTTGCCCAAATTCCTATATCCGCATAAAAATGCCAAAGTCAAAAACCTGTCAAATGAATCATCGGCAATTAATGATGTGGAAAAAATTGCTGTCATCACCTCAACCGATGGTTTTACTTTGTATCTGTTGATGCAATTATAAACAAAATCATAAGCATTTCCGCCTTGCTCAACCGCCGCATTGCAATACTTGTAATATTCCTTACTTAAAACCGACTCAAAAATCGGCCCGCCCTTATCACCGCAGGTATCCGGTTTCAATAATATTTCCAATTTTATATTATCGGTTGTTGCGGCATTCGATAAAGCAAAAACCCAAAACGTCTCATCAACGGCCAGCTCGTCCCAGGTATAACCGCAATAATTCAAATACTTATCAACCGATGCATTAAATAAAAAATCACTCAGCAATAACCGAATAAAACGGCTTTTTAATTCGCCCTTCCAATCCGGCTGCACGCCAGAAAGTTCCCGCAGATCTTCAAACTTTTTAAAATTGCTGAATCTTAAAAAATCTAAAAATTTATTTATAACAGCCTCACGCAAGTCCGTATTCCAATTTATCTCAACTCCGGTTATTTTATTTAAATCTTTGATATAAGCAAATTCTTCTTGACGCAAATAAACAATATACAGCTCTTGCACCAAGCCCCGTAACTCGCCCCGCCAATCGGGAGTAATTCCGGTAAGGTTTTGTAAATACAATAAATCAGCCGGATTGCAATGCTCGCGCAGATACCGGTCATAAGCTTCCAAAACTCTCTGCTTGGCTCTCGGCTCCTCCCAATCCATGCTTACGCCCGTTTTTTTCATGATTGCCGGTATAGAAAATTGCGTGGAAACAGACAAATTAAGCATGTAAACATCCCGTACCAAAACCGCTAATTTACCCTGCCAGTCGGGCTTAACTCCCGAAAATTGCTCTAACTCTTTAATGTCTTCATACCTCGCATGCCGCAAATATCTGATATATACTTCTTCCAATTCGGATTCAAATCTCGGCCAATCCGGTTTTACGCCTGTAAATTTAATTAAATCCCCGGCAGTCCGATCCATTATCTTTTTATTTAAAATATACTCCCGATAACGCTCCTGCAAAATTTTATGCATTTCTTCGCTCATTACAAAATCGTCACCCAAAAACCTTAACAAATTACGTATTTTATTTACACGATCCTGCTGAATTAATTCGGCAAATATATAATCTATGGTTGTTTTTAGCGCTGTCTTAATATCCGGCTCCACCATGGTCAGCACCCTTAAATTCTCCGCCGCTTCGAAGGAATCTCTTTCCAATAAGCGTGCGTAGCCGCTCTGAACTTCATCATACATTTCCTTTTGCCAGTCAAATTCCGCTTTTGATAATGATAGCAAGCTTTCAATCGCTTGCACCTTGCCGCGCTTTAACAAATCTCGGCATTTTTTATCTATTACCGGCTTAAGACTGCCTTGCCAATCAGGCTCAATATCCGTCTTGGCTATAAATTCCTGTAAATGACTATCCCGGCTCTCATTGATCATCTCCACGCACAAAGCGTTGAATTGTTCTTTATACTCACCCTGCCAGTCGGGCTGTACGCCGGTTTTTTCCATGGCTTTAAGCAATCCGGCTATATTGCCGTCTTTAATTAAAAGCTTATATAACCCATCCAAAAACCGTTTAAGCTCATCCCGCCAGTCGGGTTTAATGCCCAAAATATTGGAAAGAGTTTCAATTTCATCCCAAGCCTCCAGGCTCAACAAAACTGCATAATGATTTTTTATTAGGCTATTATACCTGCTCCAATCGATTCTCCCTCCGGATAAATCGTTCAATTGCTTCAAATCTTTATAAGATCTATGCCACAATGCGTTATCAAAAAAAATCAGCAGATCGGCATCCAATTTGCCTTGCCAATCCGGCGCTATCCCGCTCATTGCAATTAAATAATCCAAACTTCTCAATTCTTTGTTTCTCAATAATCCTGCGTAGGCCGTATCTATATATTCCTTAAGCTCCCCGGACCAATCGGGCTCTATACCTGTATTTTCAAATACTGATCTTATCCCATCCGGATCCCCGCTTTTCAAACATTTTTTATACCTGCCCTGTATTAATTCCGCGTACTGCGCCCAATTGATTTCGATATTAAATTTTTTGGCAAATCCCTTTACTGAGCTGATTCGTCCTTCTTTGATGGATTCGGTCACGAATCCGTTCACTGTTTCGGAAAGTACTCCTTGCCAATCCGGTTCAATCCCGGTTAATGCTTTAATCTCTTCAATCTTTTTCCAAGAATTATATATCAGATAACGCTTATAAAGCTTATCCACCCCCGTCTTCAATGAACCGTGCCAATCCGCAACCGCTCCTGTCAGATTTTCGAGTCCGCTGATAAGATAAAGCGCCTCTGAAAGGTTGATGTAATTATCCAATATTTTTATATATGCTTCCGCGATTTCATTGGCGTACTCCTCTTTCCAATTGGGACTGATTCCCGTAACTTCTTGCAATTCCAACAAGTCTTTAAGCTTGGCTTCTTTTATTTTTAAGGCAAAAACCTTTAAAACATCTTCCTTTAATTCACCTTGCCAATCCGGTTCTATGCCGGTTAATGATTTTAAATTTTCTATATTTACTCTTACCGCGGTGCCATGGATACAGTCTTTATATCTTTGCAAAACCGATTCTCTTAATTCACCTTGCCAATCCGGTTCTATGCCGGTTAATCTAATTAACTCTTGCAGATTGTCATATAACTCATAAAAAAACTTTCGCTCGTATACCCTGAACAGCTTCTCTTTTAAAACTCCATCCCAATCCGGCATAACTCCGGTTATTTCCCGAATGTATTCGATGCAGTCAGAAAAATTCAGAGACTCAATCGCTCTCCCGTATTCTTCCATCACCCCGTCCCTCAATTCTCCCTGCCAGTCGATGCCAATACCCGAAAATTGTTCCAATTGTTGGATGTAATTTTCATAATATCGTCGGTCATCATAATCTTGATAAAAAAGAGCGGTATATGCACTGTTTACATAGTCCCTTAAATACTCCCAATCCGGCTGAACTCCGCAATATTCTGAAAAACTTTTTATTCCCTTCAGATTCTTCGCTTCTATTTCTGCGCCATAACGCCTCTGGACATGAAAATTATATTTTCTCCAATCCGGAACAAAATCGGTAATCTCGATAAATTCATTAAAAAATTCTATAGGCGGCAAATCCCTTGGAACTTCGCCCGTATATGCATTGAAGTCTATATTCAAACTAAAAGCTCCTTCTATAAATGCATCAACTTTATCGTCCATCCCATATCGCAAACCGTATTTTTTCAGAATTCTGTCAATGCCCGGCAAATAACCATATGCCAATATATTATCAATTTCTTCATACTCATCCTGCTTTAAACCGACCTCATGACTTAGCACGGAGTCCATAATCGCCCGCCTCTCGGCCAAGCCTCTCGGCAATTCATCAAATGGATTACGCATAAATACTTAGAATCTAAAATCTAAAATTTACAATCTAGCGGTTTTTTAGATTTCAGATTGCAGATTTCAGATTATGGATATTATACCATAGCGACCAACACTTTTCTTTGTTATTTATTATTTATTATTTATTCTTTAGTCCAGATAGACTTCCGTCGACACCCCTCTCTTGCGTGCGGGAGAGGGGTTGGATCGCGTTTAACGCGATGGGGGGAGTTATCAACTTATCTTTCCCTCGCACGCGGGGGAGAGATGTCCTGAGCGTTGTCGAAGGACAGAGAGAGGGATTGACAACTCCGTAAATTTCTGCTATATTCCACCCCATCGGGCCTAACAGATGACCGCTCCCCGCCGCATAAAGCTTTGGGGAGAGGAAAGTCCGAACACCCGCAGTGCAGCAATGCATTTCGACAAAGAGAGTTGCTAACGGCAACCGGGATATAATCCCGACGTAACGTCGGGGCAAACCCAGGGAAAGTGTTCCTAACGGAATCACCCGAAGCTTTATGCGTAGGGTGGCCACAGAGACAATACCAGCCCCCATAGCTTTATGCGACGTGGGCCAAACGTGAAAAGTGAAATGATGTGGCCGTGTCCGATATTCATCGGACCAACGGACTGCTGCATTTCTCCTGCCATGGTGACATGGCATGGTGGCAAACCCTCTCTGGTGCAAGAGCAAGAGCGCTATATCCTCATCTGGATCGCGCACTGGTCGCTCGCAGGACTCGGCAAGCAATTGCCGGGCTAGATAGATGGTCATCACCCCGCAGAGCTTTAGCATAGTGGGGTACAAAATTCGGCTTATCGTTTCGCCCGAAACCAAACATGCAATTGCTCTGCCAACCGCAGAGCTTTTGTTTTGTGATATAATAACCAATAGTACTAAGTAACTCGTACTAAGTTCTAACGTAGTACATAGTACCTAGCACTTAGCGCAATTTGATCATGAATCGTTTTCAATTAACCTTTACCGCGCTTAGACTTCCGGTCGACGTTGCCGCACTCGCCGTTGCGGCCGCTTTTGCTTATCTGCTCCGCTATTCAAGGTTCGCCACAGAAATCCGTCCCATTTTACAAGACATACCAACCAGCACTTACATCCAAACTTCGTTAACTTTTATTGTGATTTGGATATTGGTCTTCATCATTGCCGGGCTTTATTCCACCCGCCAACGCAAAGCTTGGGATGAATTCGGCCGCATCATCCTTGCTTGCACCGCCGGTGTAATGATACTTATCGCTTCCATCTTTTTCCGCCGCGAACTTACTCAATCCCGTTTTATCATCATTGCCATCTGGGGCTTATCCGTATTTTTTGTTTTCTTCGGCCGCCTGGCCTTGCGCGCTATCCAGCATCAATTATTAAGAATGAAAATCGGCCATGATCTTATCGCGGTTATCGGCCGGGATGAAATCGCCAAAAACTTGGCCGAAACATTTACCAATCTCCCCATTTTGGGATTTACTGTGGTTAAGCAAATCTCCAAATGGACCGGCGACGCCAAACTGTCATTAAAAAAATTGATTGATAAAAATCAAATTTCCGGTATTTTGCTGGCTGACCCGGACATGGACAAAAAAGATGCTTTGCACATCATCGGCTTTGCCAATAAGCACCACCTCCACTTCTGGTATGCGGCTGATGTCTTTGCCGCACGTTTCACCAACATCGCAGTCAGTACTCCGGGCGGCATCCCTTTAATCGAAGTCAAACCGACTCCATTGGATGGCTGGGGCCGCATTGCCAAACGCGTTATGGATTTTTTCTTTGCCATTATAATTTTAATAATCAGTTCCCCGCTTTGGATTTTGGGCTCCATCCTCGTTTTACTCGAAGATGGTTTCCCTATCATCTATAAAAGCGAACGCATCGGAGAAAAAGGTAAAGCTTTTATCACCTACAAACTCCGCACAATGTTTAAAAAATATTCCATTGGCCCGCAATTTCAAGATGCCAAAAAGAACCTGGAATTGGAGCAAAAACTCATCAAAGAACAAAGCATTAAAAAAGGAGCTATTTATAAAATCGCCAATGATCCGCGCATCATGAAAACCGGACACTTCTTGCGCAGATGGTCAATCGATGAATTCCCTAATTTTATCAGCGTCTTAAAAGGCGACATGTCGCTCGTTGGTCCGCGTCCGCATCAGCCCCGCGAAGTCGAGAAATACTCTGACGAGGAGCGGCGCGTGCTCACCATCAAACCCGGCGTCACCGGCTTGGCTCAAATTTCAGGAAGATCCGACCTTACCTGGGCCGAAGAAGCCCGCCTCGATATCTGGTACATAGAAAACTGGTCCCCGCTTTTAGACCTCTACATTCTACTGAAGACACCTTTCGCAGTTATCCAAAAAACCGGAGCATACTAATCAAACCCAAAACTGCAAACTTCAAAGAGCGCGACCAAGCTCTTTTTAGTTACCACCGTAGACACCCCTCTCGATGCTACCCCCTTTAACGTGACCCTCGTAGCTCGGTGAGCGTAGTGGGATAAAGGGGGAATGAAAAGGGGGATTTTAGTATTGGGTTTCGGTCTCCCTCTTAATTTAAACTTTTAGCCTTAAGCTTAAAGATAAACGCGCCTAAGCTCGATTTCATTTTTCATTCTTTCTTTATAGAATGCAACCTTGACAAGCCACCCTATCGATGATAGGTAAATCAGTATCGCACCTTGCAAAGGAGTAACCCCATGACCGAAGCAACACCTTTCAAAATCGTAGTTCACCGCATTGATGGCAAACTGTCGGTAAATCTACTTGGAGAAATCACTCGCGAAGAATACGAAAAAGAATGCGATGCTTCCCCGGGTGAAATAGTTCTTTTTGCGGAAATCCCTTATGTTAACGACGAAGTACCGGACGATAGTCGCTTTGATTGGCTCGACGATACCAGAGCAAGCTGGGAAGGCCTCGGATGCCTGTCCGCAACCGATGGAATGCGCCAAGCCCTCGAAATCCTGCTTACGAGCTTTGCCAATCAACTTATCAATTCTCCCGATTTCAAAAAGTAAACCTCATACCGCCCGCAAACGGCGGTTTTCAATTTTCTAATTAGCCTCACTGTTTGTTAAAGGTGGAGTTTCAGTCTCCCTCTTGAACCCGTCCCTCGACCCGTCGCCCGAAGTTTATAACGTAGGGTGAAGTTCTTTGAGCGTAGTGGAATCAAGAGGGAGAAATTGAGGGAGTTATAAGCACGCCTGAGCTCTTTTTGTTTCTGCCGTATACACCCCTCTCTTGCCCTGTGCCACGAAGCTTTATGCGAAGTGGTAAAGCGGGAGAGGGGCTGGGGGTGAGGGCATCTCTTGACCCAGCATCCACTTTTTGCCTCCCGCTCGCTAAGCTTATCCCATGCTTGAATCAGCAGTTAAAGTCCAAAATGAATTGAGTGATTTAAAAATCGCCCTGGTTCATGATTACCTGGTTCAAGACGGCGGAGCCGAACGGGTTTTATCAGCTTTTCAAAAAATTTTTCCGGGTGCTGATACGCACGTTTTAATTTACAATAAAAAACGCTCCCACCCTGATTTTCAGGATAAAAAAATACATACTTCTTTTTTAAATAACTGGCCTTTTGCCAAGAAGCATTATCAATGGCTGCTCCCCCTATTACCAATTGCAACAGAACACTTGGATTTTACAAAATACGAACTCGTTCTCTCTTCATCCAGCTCATTTGCCAAGGGCATAATCGTTCCTGCCGGCGCCAAACATATTTGCTACCTGCATACTCCGACCAGATTCCTCTGGGAAGACCGTATTGGCTATCTGGCCGATCTGCCCCAGCCGACCATAGTACGAAACGCACTGCCTCTGCTTCTGCATCGCTTGCGCCAATGGGATAAACAAGCCGCCGAACGCCCGGATGAAATGATAACCAACTCCGAAACCAGCCGCCGCAGAATTAAACGCTATTATCGACGCGATTCCACTGTCATTCATCCTCCGGTTGATATTCATAAAATCCACTTCTCCCGCCATGGAGGAGAATACTGGCTTGCCGGCGGCAGATTGGTTCCGTACAAAAGGTTTGATATTATCGTCAAAGCCTTTAACAAACTTAACATGCCCCTCATCATTTTCGGCACCGGCCCTGAATTAAAAAAACTCAAAAAACTTGCCGGCCGCAAAACCAAATTTGTAGGTATAGTTGATGACACGGAAAAAACAAGATTATTCCGCCGCGCAATCGGATTCATCAATCCGCAAGTTGAAGATTTTGGCATAACACCGATAGAAGCCATGGCCGCCGGGCGCCCTGTCATCGCCTACCCCGTCGGCGGTTCCGCTGAAACTGTTTTACCCGGTAAAACCGGCCGCTTTATTGAAATGCAAACTTGGGAAGATATTGGCGATGCCGTCATTCGTCATAAGCCCGGCGATTATGATCCCAAAGAAATCCGTGATTTTGCCGAAAACTTCAGCCATGAAAAATTCACCGAAAAAATTCTTCTGCAGCTGGGAAAATATTTAAACCTGACAGACCCGATCGATGATGAACTGGCGCTCATAAACGATCCTTATGCCCAATATTTTAATTGATGCGCGAGCCATCGCGGATTGTAAAAGCGGAGGCATAAACCGCGTAGCGCGGCTATGGATTATAGAGCAAACCAAATCTTACTCCCCGCAAAACTGCCATTGCATAACAACCGGCCTTAAACCTTCCGAAGAAGTCAGACGATTTTGCGATCAAAATGATTTTAATTATATCCATCTCACAATCCCAAACAAAATTTGGACTTTTTTCTGCCGCCTCAACCTAGCCTCGCTGATTTTAAGCGCCGAACATAAACTCAAACAGCCAGTCGATCTTTTACTGCTCCCAAACATCGCCTATACCGGAGCTCTCTACCGCCCTTACCATATTCTTGTTCATGATTTATCTTTTATCATCGAGCCAAAATGGTTTTCTTTCAAACGCCGTCTCTGGCATAAATATATTGATGCACCCCGCCGTATCGCCAATGCGGACGAGATCCATTGCGTCAGCAATCAAACCAAATCAGACGTTAAGCGACTTTTATCAATCGATGACGCTAAATGCCACATCTTCCACTTTGACCCAAAGCTAGAAGTCCGGAGTCCGGGGTTCGAAGTCCGAAGCGAAATACGAAATACGCCTGCCCCCCGGAGCTTCAGTGAAGGAGGGAAATACGAAATACGACCAAGTTGGCTTCCGTCTACCGCAAAACGGTTCATTCTGTTATTAGGTGGCTCCGACCCTCGTAAAAACATAATCGTCGCGCTCAAAGCTATCGCTGAGTTCAACATCCGTCATCCGCAAAAATATCTCACGCCCTTGGTACTCGGCGGTAAAGTCAATTTTCCAGCCGGACATAAAATCGCTTGCGTCCAAGCTCCCGGCTTTATTAAAGACGACGTACTTTATTGGCTCTATCAAAATGCAGCCGCTCTTCTCTATCCTTCTTGGTACGAAGGTTTCGGACTGCCCTTGCACGAAGCCCATCAATTCAACACACCCGTCATCGCCTCAACGGCCGGCGCCCTTCCCGAAACCGCCCCGCCAAATACAATTTTCTGCCATCCGGCTAAGATACATGAGTGGATCCAAACTTTGGAGCTGATAGAGTTATAATCCCCCTTATCATCCCCCTATATTAAAAAATTCGCACCAGCGACGCCTTTATTGCTAATTGCTAATTGCTAATTGCTAATTGCTAATCGAATTTAAGGATTGACAAAATCCTTAAATTCTGCTATATTGACGCATTAAATTAAGCGTGCTCAAATAAAAAGAGAAACTTTTTTAGTCATTAAATTTTTTGCTAATATTAGCCAAATTATGAGAAATATTCTTAAAAATATTCTGTCCGTGCTTGCTGTTTTAGCCATGCTGGCCTTAAGCATCGCGGCAGTTGTTAATGCTGCCTCAGCAGCAACAGGACCCTGGCAATGGTCTGACATGTCGGACAAATTAGGTGTCCGAGAGAACCGCCCGGTCTGGGCCGGCGCCTTTGCCGCGCCATATTGGTACCTTACCGACGGCCAAGAACTTTATACCGGCGGCCACGTCTGGAAAACGGACGGCTCCATCGTTACAGATATCACAGCCGAGGTTCGCCAAGCCGGTTTAAACCGCGTTGACGATATCGTCTCCGACGGTACAACCGTTTTGTTTTTAAAAAGCGTTGTATCCAACACCCGCAATTTTGAAATCTTAAGTTATCAAGATGGCAAATGGGGTTACCCGGCCCATACCTGGCGCCAGTACTTGGAAGCTGATGAAGCTTTGGCATCCATAAATGGTAAAGACGGCGTTTGGATGGTCACAACCGCCAAAGGACGCGTCTTTCAATGGACCGCATCTTCAAATGCTTTCCAATGGGTCAACCTTCCTGTCACTGCCACAAATCCTTATAGATCAAACGTCTATTCGGTAAAACACGCATCACCGGTCACAGGTCATAGTGTGTTCATTGTAACTAAAGTTGTTCCCACGTCCGGCGGCTGGATTTTTGCGATACCGCAAACTTCATCTTATACAAGATTGTATTTTTACCAAAACGGTAACTTCCATCAAATTACAAATTCCAACCTTAGCGGCATAAACTTTATCGCCAGCAATGGCAATCAGGTTATTTTAACCGGTCCCAGCTATACATACAGTAATCAAATCATTTATGTAATTGATGGTTCCAACAGCAGAACAGTTAACACAAATATTTCCAACACATCATTACTAACCTGGAACAATGCTATCGCGGCATCCAACGGAAAATCCTGGATGATCGTAAGCGGTAAAAATCTATATCGCTTTGATGGATATGAATTTCAAAGTTATGGCGAAACTCGCGATTATTTCTTAACCCTTTCCGGGGATAAAAACGGACGCATGCTTTTAGGCGGCGCAGTATCATCTCTTGGTTATGGTTATCCAAACTCGCCGTTAACCGCCAAACTCGTCAGAGTTGATGAAGGTACCGGATATACTCCGGTAACAAACAATTCCAACGTAAATTGGGATGAAACAATCGACACTGTTCCAGCTTATGAAAACAGCATCCATTACTGGGCCTGGTTTGAACCCAACAAAAAGAATCACGGCAATGTCATCGATCCCAAATACGGAGTCGGCGCGCAATCCAATTATGGAATTGATAAAATCGAATTATATATAAATGATGTCCGCCAGCGTGTCTGCGACGGTTATGACAGCAAAGGCAATGTTGGTTGCGCCATGTTTATCGAAAGCACGGCCTATGTGTACGGCAATGACGTTAATGTAAATGCCAAAGTCTATGACACCCGCGGCCGTGTCGCCACCGTCCCGGTTCGCTCCATCCGCTTTTGGGCCGGGGAAACCGGCACAGCCGGCAATGTCACAGCCGGCATGAGCGTTAGCCATAATGCTCATGAGCTTTATCAAGGGCAAAGTTCCAACGTAAATATAACCGGCTACTCGCCAAACGGCATCCAAAAAATCGAAGTTTATTTAAACGGCAATATTGTTAAACAGTGCTATGGCAATGATTGCAGCTATACCATCTATGGCAGCAATTATCCCAAAGGATCCCATTTGGCCTTTAACGGCAAGGTGACGGATAACAACGGCAACGTTGCCTGGACTTGGTTGGGCGAATATGACATCCCGGTTAGCGATCAATATTATAACAATAATACCGGTTCTGACCGCATCAGCATCAGCCAATGGTATGAACCAATCGGCGCTTATTGGAATTCCTATCAAGATAAGAAAATCAATACCAATGTCAGCGCCCAAGACGGCCTGCAAAAAGTTGAAATCTATATCAATGACCAAGTAGTCCGCAGCTGCGGCTTTAACCGCGCTTATAACACACAAAGCTGTACTTATACCATCTACCAAGGCAATTACAGCGGTTATAACCAGCTCAGAGTTTACACCAAGGCCTATGATTATTTGGGCAGACAAGTGCAAGGCGCCACCCAATATCTTTACAAGGATAGTTATTCAAACAATGGAACAACCGATAGTTCGGTAGCCGCTTGGTTCGATGCCGGCATTATTACCGATACATTGGGACGCAACGATTCCCGCACTATCACCTTCCGTGGTAATGCCAACCGCGGCTTGGATAAATTGGAGCTTTATGCCAATAACAATCTCGTCGGTACTTGTGATTATAACAATGCCTACGGCGATCAAACCTGCTACAAAACCATCTACGGAAGTAATTTCAGTTCCGGCCAAACGGTAAACTTAAAAGTCAAAGCAATCGACCGCGACGGTTATTACAACTATTCCGGCAATATCAGCTTTAGAATCGAGGAATATGGTTCAAGTAATAATGACGGAGTATATGTTTGGCAGTGGTTTGATCCTTCAGATACCAACTTGGATCAAAATGAAACAGCTTACGTCAAAGTCGGTGCCAGCGCCAATAATGGTCTGAATCGCATCGAAATCTATGTAAATGGCAGCCGCATCCAAACGTGTAATTATAACCGTGTTTACGGTAATCAAACCTGCCAAGTTGCAGTCTATGGCAACAATTACAATAACAATGCCAGCATTCCGGTTTATGCCAAGGCATATGATTACAACGGCTACTCTGCTAAATCCGATACGCAATATTTATATCGTAATGGATCAAGTAATAATAACGGCAACGTCAGCACTTGGTTAACATTCTCCCCCAGTGATACAAATTTCGATCAAAACGAAACTCGCATGATTACCGCAACATCCAATGCAGACGATGGATTGATGAAAACCGAAATCTATGTAAATAACAATCTTATAAAAACCTGTACTTACAATCGTGTTTACACATCCAATCAATGCGGTGTAAATGTTAATGGCAGCAATTATTCCAACGGCTCCACACTTTCCGTTTATTCCAAAGCTTATGACTATTACGGAAAATATCAAACCAGCCAAACGCAATATCTATACAGAACCAATAGCACCAACAACCAATCAAATAATGTTTATGCTTGGATCTGGCTAGAGCCTTCTGATACAACCTTGAAACAAGGCGAAACCAAAACCATCAAAACCGGCGCAGCCGCAGATGCGGGCTTAAGCAAAGTCGTAATCTATGCCGACGGCAATGCTAAACGCACATGCAATTTCAGCCGCGCCTATGGCAATCAGGCTTGCGATGTCAGCATCAACGGCTATGATTTTACCGCCAACCGCAACATCAATATTTATGCAGTTGCTTATGATTATAATGGCCGCGTCAAACAAACCGAAACATTGACTGTCTATGTTACCGGAACCAATGAAGAAACCGAAAGCAATATCCAGGGTCAAATAGATATCACAACCGATCACAATAACGGCTATGATAGCGATGACTATGTCGTTTTCACAGCCACCGGATCAGATGGCAATGGTGTTGAGAAGATTGAAATCATGGTTAATGCCACACTGGTCAAGACCTGTACCAATGCCACAACCTGTACTTATACGGGCGGAACATATGGCGACAGATCCAGCGTTACCTATGGCGCCAACTTATATGACAAATTAGGCAACAGACTTTGGACAGGTTATAAAACCATATTCCGCAAATAAATTTAGATGCAGAGACGTGATATGTCGCATCTCCGAGACTGTATCAACCAAAAAACCGCTTAATCAAGCGGTTTTTTGATCGCCATTATTCGTCCTTTATCCTTCATCCTTAAACCATTTGGATCTTGACCAAAACCCATTTTCTTGCTAACCTAACCCCATCTTCGCTATAATATAGTTTAGATATATTCGCGAAGCAGCACTAGCTAATCGCTAATTGCTAATCGCTAATTGCTAATTGAATATAGGTATGTTTTCCCAAATATTTCGTTGGGCGCTGATGTATGGCACACTCCTTGAGTGCGTTGCCAATGTCCGTTTGCACGAATTGGGTAATCATACATCTCTCTTCGCCTCAAAATAAATCTGATGCAGGCGCGACAGCGTTTAATCAGAGGAACGTAAAAGCCCCGCCCGGGGTTTTTATGTTTACCTTGACATTTAACCTCCATCAGGCAAGCTATGGACAACGTGTTCCCGTTTATCCGTTAATACGTAATCCAGTGTATCAGTTAATCCGTTATCACGAGCTAACTCTGGATAACGGATTAACGGGACTACGTGTTAACAAAAATTATGCAACTCCGCCCCCTCTTCTTCTGCCTGATCATCAGCCTCGTAATCGCTCCGCAAAGCTTTGCGAATGATGGTTGGCGCGATGCATCGGATTTAATTCCGCAAACATATCTGGATGATAGGATTCATCTCCCCTATCTCTCTTTCATTAAAAGCCGCGGACAAGAATGGCTTATCGGCAATCCCAATCAACTATTCAAATATTCTGAAACCGAAATAATCGATCTCACGCCCAAGCTTAAACAAATCGGATTTAAAAACATCAGACAAATCGCCGGAGACGGCCAGTCATGGTTAATAATTGGCGACAGCAGTATCTGGCTGCAAGCACCGGATCTCTTTTTCCATTATGACGGTAATTACCTCAAAGACATCAGCTCCACATTTCAGCATCTGGCGGATGATGATTATGTAGGACAAATCAGCGGCAAACAAGGCATGTGGCTTATTCCCACAAAATATTCATTATATGCCTGGCACTCATCTTTACTTAATCCCTATAAAATCAACCTTCCTGATTCATTCAAAGAACCGCGTTTGCAGGAACCGCGCATTTATCCCATAGTCAATGGCTGGATAATCGACTTTGTCCAAAAAAACGGTCCCAAAAGCATAGCCTCCGGCAACGACCAGCTGGATCGAAGATTTTTTTATTATCATGATGATCAATTTCAAGAAATCACATCGGCATTGGGAAATCTAAGCCATATATCAATTTTACAATCCAACGGCCAACAATTGCTTGCCATGGGATCAAGCTTTGTAGATATTAATAAGTCCGTATATCGCGCTTACTTAACCGACGGCAATCATTTCCAAGATATCAGTAATGATTTTGCAAAAATATTCAATCCTGATGTTCCCGACAAATTCCAACCTTACATTAACCAAGGATTCATTACCAACATTGGCCGGAACTGGATTATTGCGGACAGCACTCACAATGCTTTGCTCTACCATCATCCCTCGATATCAAAAATCAGCGGTCAAAAAATTTTGTTAAATTCCGGTTACGGAACCAATCATGCAATCTTTGTCGGTTATAAAATTAAAGACGGACAAAATCTGCCCGCCTTGCTCATATATTAATAAACATCATTCAATTGGAATTTCTTTCTGGTCCGTATAATACGCCAGTTCTTCTTTTAATACATCCAAATCAATACGCTCCCCGTTAAACAAAACCCGGTCTTCGTATCTGGTTACTTTATTGTATAATTCCTCCTGCAGCAAAGTCGGTAATGAGCCGGCGGTATTCCTCATTTTTTCCATCATTCCTTCAAAATGGGCTAAAACTCTTTTACCTTCATCAATTAAAACATCCAAAACCTTTGGATGATTTTTAATGTAATCCTCTCTTACAAAATGCCGGACTTGTAAAATCTCCGAACGCTCTTCGTCGCCGAATGTCATATCAAAATCTTCATGATCCAGCAGCTCATCGATTGAATCAATCCCATTGTTTTGCTTAAAGCGATGCATCAAATGTGCCGTAGATCTCCTCACGGACTTCTCAACCTGATCCCACTCGATCAAAGCACCTTGCTCTTTAAAAAATTCATCCATGGCAAACCTTATGGGGTAAAGAGCCTTGGCAAAACCGATTGCAAATTCCGCAATATCTTCCTTTACATCCAAAATCCCATCATCAAATTTATCAATGATTTTTTCCGCTTTGGATTTCAAATCTTCCGGGACGAACGCCAGCCAATTGGATAAAAAATCCACAATCTGCCTCTTATCTCTTAAATCAAGATATAACTCTTCCATACCACGGTATTATAACACAAAAATGTAATCCGGTACTCCCGTTATTCCGTTTATAACGAGTAAACTCCGGCTAACGGATTAACAGGAACACGTGTTACGTAGTATCTCGAGTCTGACATTCATTCTTGACAGTTTTTCTGCAATCCTGTACCCTCATCATACCTTAATATTTCGCGAAATGGCTCTGTTTTAACAAAAAACAAAGCAAATAAAACGTTAGAATTTGAGAAAAGTTTAAGGCGCAATCGAGCATTTGCGCGAGGCGTACCAAGCGTACGTCGAGCGTAAAGCGGAGATGGCAACCCAAAAATTTTCCAAATTCTAACGTTTTAATACGCGGCTCGTTTGCCCCGCCTATAGGTCAGGCCCGGCAACAAGGGCTAATCAAATACCTAAATATGACGACCCAAATTACAGAACAAAATTCAGAATTAAAAAAATTACTTGAAGACAAAGCCTATATTAACTATCCGGCTATCGGAGACGTTATCCATGGCACAGTCATTTCAGTCGGACGCAACGAAGTCCGGATAGACATTGGCGGTTTGGCCATGGGCTTAATCCGCGGTCCCGAAATGGATCCGCACGCATTATTAACCGTTGGCGAAGAAATCGACGCTACGGTTATTGATTTGGATAATGAATTCGGCGAACTGGAACTTTCCTTAAAAGGTGCCGGCCGCAAAAAGACATGGGAAAAAATCAAAGAACTTTTTACCAGCGGTGCAGTTACCAATGTTAAAATTCTGGAAGCCAACAAAGGCGGCCTCATTGTCCGCTTGGAAGGCATCTCCGGATTTTTACCCGTCTCGCAGCTCTCACCTGAACACTATCCCCGTGTTCAAGGCGGTGAAAAAACGAAGATTCTGGAAAAACTTAAAGAGATTGTCGGCACCGACCTTGAAGTTAAAGTTATCGACGCTAATGAAGATGAAGGAAAATTCGTCGTATCCGAAAAAGCGGTTTGGGAAACCCGCCAAGAATCCGTTATTTCCAAACACAAAGTCGGCGATGTTGTGGAGGGTAATGTTACCGCAGTTACGGATTTCGGCGCTTTCGTAAAATTCGATGCCAACCTTGAAGGTTTGGTCCACATTTCCGAAATCGCCTGGCAAAGAATAGACGACCCGCGCGATGTTCTCAAAGTCGGCGATCGCGTGCGAGCGGAAATATTAAATATCGAAGGCTCCAAGATCTTCCTCTCCATGAAAAAACTCATGGACGATCCTTGGAAAGATGTGGTCAATAAATACAAAGTCGGCCAATGGGTCACCGGCCGCGTTCTCAAAATCAATCCCTTCGGACTATTTGTGGAATTGGATCCGGACATCCACGGACTCGCCCACATCAGCGAACTTGCCGAAAAGCCTGTTAAAGACGTTAATGAAGTTGCCCGCATCGGCGACGAATTCAGCTTCCGCATTGTTTCCATTGACCCCGAAAACCACCGCCTGGGTCTCTCGTTGAAAAAAGAAAAAAAGGAAGACGAAGAAAAAAAGGAAGAAGCCAAGCAGACCGCTTAAAAATCGATTAAGATAAATAATCCTGTTAATCTTAATAAATCTTGTTAATCCTGGTCAAAAAAAACCGTCGAGACATCTCGGCGGTTTTAGCATAGATTGAAATCCGGCTTATGATACATTTGCTTTAAAGATGAATCGTCGGATCCACCCCCGGTCCGTCCAAAGAATCCGGATTAAAAGTGAGCTTGTGCATGGCGGCCAAGCCCATTCCCATCCAAATAATTCCTATCAGGCACAATAGCCATAATCCGGACGAAAATCCGGTAATTATCAGAAATACCGGAAAGATCACCAGGCCGGCCAAAGAAACCAGCCATATGATCAACCAGTACATCTTAGAAAGAACAACCAGCGACGTAATGACCGGTTTCATGTCTCTTCTCCTCTGCTGACCGTTGCCGTTAAAGCAAATCACATATTTGGCTTGTCCGCAAGCAATACGCTCGACAAACTGCAAGAAACCCGCTATATTACGCGTATTATCTCCTACGTGCCTAGTACTATGTAGTTCGTACTATGTAGTACTTAGTACCTAGTACTTAGTACGATTTGAATCTATGTCCCAAACAACACGAAACATTATAATCTTCACGGCTTCGGTTATTGTACTGGGAGCCATTTTGGCTTCTTTGAACATCGAACCGCAACAAAATACCGACATTGCCACACTGGCAACAAAGGTGGAGCAAGGCGAAGTTGCCAACCTTATAATTCGCGGCGATGAAGTTGAAGCGGCTTTCAAAGACGGTTCAACTAACACAATCGTTAAAGAGCCCGGCGATTCTCTGTCAACGGTTTTCAGCAACTATGGCGTCGATCCGGAAAAACTCCGCAACATCCCCACCGAAGTCAAAGAACCCAGCGGTTTTAATTATTGGGCATCTTTGATTATTCCCAACCTCCTCCCCATTCTTTTATTGCTGGTGATCTTCTGGTTCTTCTTCCGGCAAGTGCAGGGCCAAAATAACCGCGCCATGCAGTTTGGCCAATCCGCCGGCCACGAAATCCAAAAAGATAATAAGGATAAAATTTCTTTTAAAGATGTTGCCGGTGTCAAAGAAGCCAAGGAAGAATTGACCGAAGTTGTTGACTTTTTAAAACACCCTGAAAAATTCACCAAGTTCGGCGCCAAAATCCCCAAAGGCGCATTGCTGATGGGCGCACCCGGAACCGGTAAGACCTTGCTGGCCCGTGCCGTGGCCGGCGAGGCCGATGTGCCGTTCTTTCATATGAGCGGTTCTGAATTTGTGGAAATGTTTGTCGGTGTCGGCGCTTCCCGCGTCCGCGATCTGTTCACCCGCGCTAAAAAGAGCGCCCCCTGCATCGTCTTTATCGACGAAATTGATGCAGTTGGACGCCAGCGCGGTTCGGGTTTGGGCGGTTCGCACGACGAACGCGAGCAGACGCTGAATCAAATCCTTGTAGAGATGGACGGCTTCGAACCCAATGCCGGAGTTATTGTGTTGGCCGCAACCAACCGACCCGATGTTCTGGATCCTGCATTATTACGACCGGGGCGCTTTGACAGACGCATTGTTTTGGATCCCCCGGATATTGATGACCGCGAGGCTATCTTAAAGATCCATGCCAAAAAGAAGCCCTTGGCCAAAAATGTTTCATTGCGCAAACTGGCCGAACGGACGCCCGGTTTTTCCGGTGCTGACTTGGCAAATTTAATGAATGAAGCGGCAATCCTGGCCGTACGTCGCAATAAAACATCCGTTGGCGAAGACGAACTTTTGGAATCCATTGAAAAAGTCATGCTGGGTCCCGAACGCCGCAGCCGCGTAATGAATGAGGAAGAACGCAAAATAACCGCCTATCATGAAGTTGGTCACGCAATTGTTGCGCATCTGTTGCCAAATACGGATCCGGTCCAAAAAGTCAGCATCATCTCTCGTGGCCGCGCGGCCGGTTATACCATCAAAACTCCCACGGAAGATAGGCACATGCGCCGCCGTGAAGAATACCTGGAAGAAATTGCTGTTATGCTGGGAGGCTATGCCACTGAAAAAATCGTCTTCGGAGACATAACCACCGGCGCTTCCGCGGATATGAAAGAAGCCACCTCGGTCGCGCGCAACATGGTCACCCAATGGGGCATGAGCGAAGAGCTTGGCCCGCGCGTCTATGGCGACCGCGAAGATATGATCTTCCTTGGCAGAGACATTCACGAAAACAGAGATTATTCGGAAAAAATTGCGGAAAAAATCGATTCTGAAATTGATAAATTAATCAATCATGGATTTGAAAATGCCAAACGCATCATCACGGAAAATCGTGACGCTATGGAAAAAGTTGTTAATAAATTATTAGCGGTCGAAACACTGGAACGCGAAGCTTTTTTGGAAGCTGTCGGTCTTCCGCCCGCCAATAAAAAATTAATCGCCAAAGTAAAAGAAGATAAAGAACTTAAAAATCCTGCAGAAGAAAAAGAATAGCAAAAAATCCCCATTTGGGGATTTTTTAATCAAACATTGTGAATCTGGCATCTAAAGTCTTGTGTCTAGAATCAAGAGTCCGAATTCGAAGTTCGTGCCCTGACCAGCATGGTGTGCAGAAGGCATGGTTGCATGTTCTATGTTCCATGTTATGTGGTATAATAAGAGCATATGATCAAAAAGAACTCTATCATCCCTCATGACAAACCGGTTTATCGAGAGGTTATTCCTCAAGCTCTCGTCTTTGCGTGGAAGCACCCCATGCACTGGCTCCTTGGTGTTTTTGCCGCCATTCTTTTTTCCGGCGGTTCTCTTGATGTAATGTGGAACTTCTGGAATTCTGTTAAAAATCAAGGAACTGAACTCTTTATCGGCAATACTTTAAATAATTTATGGCTTGCCGCTTCGCTTAATTCCGCGAACGGAATCAACTGGCTGCCATTTATCAAAGGGCTGTTAATACTTGTATTCTTTTTTGTCATAATCGTCGCCGTTGCGGCCTTTGCCTGCATTTGCCAAGGAGCTCTTGTTTATGCGATCGGCTCTTGGAAGGATAAAAGAGTAACCATCTTAAAATCGCTTTATGCCGGCGCTCATGCATTGATTCCGATCGCCATTCTGAATCTCATAATTATAATATTTCTCTGGATCGCCCGCTTTGGAGTTTCTTTTCCGCTTGCCATAGCCTTGGGCAAAAACAATACTTTGTTTGTTTCGGTCTATATCGTATCCTTCATCGTTTTCACTGTTCTGGCTCTTGGCTTTAGCGTGCTTCAGATTTACTCATTAAATGCCATTATCCTGCAAAAAGCCGGCTTGGCAAAATCCTTACAGCAAGGCTGGGAAATGATAAAAAAACACTGGCTGGTAACTTTGGAAACCGCAATATTGCAGTCTCTGGTAGTTCTCTTGATTTTAGCCGCGGCTGCCGTCGCCACAACATTGATCGTAATTCCGACTATTGTCACTTTGTACTACACCTTGGAAAACGTTAACTTTTTACTCTTCCAAATTGTTGCCGGCGTTTTCATTGCGGTTGCCGTTATTATCATAACTCTTCTTTCGGGATATATTGTGGCTTTTCAATACGCGATTTGGACCTTCATGTTTAAAAAATTCGGTGAAGGCGGAGTCATGCCCAAACTGCATCGCATATTCCGTTCGTTTATCAAATAACCCATAATATTTTATGGCGACCCTCCGACAGCCCAAAACCCCTTCCATAGAAGATCTCTTCAAAAAAGGAGCCAAAACCGAGCCAGCGGCCGCACCGGTCAAACCCGGTTTTTTTGGAGGCGCTCCCAAACAGGTTGCAAAAACCAAAAAAGTTAAAAGCCCGTCGGAGATGACGCAAGTGGAGCTGTTGGAATATAAAAAACAAGAAATACAAACTTCGGATATAGAAAAACGCGCCCAGATGAATGCGCGTAAAGCCAATCTCCCCTTTATTAATCTCAAAGGTTTTCCCGTTTCTCCTGAAGCTCTGACTCTTATTCCCGAAGAACAGGCAAACAAATTGCGTGTTGTATCCTTTTTCAATGTTCCGGAAGATATCCGCCTGGCAACCAGCAGGCCGTCTGAAGAAATCAGTAAAATCGCCGAAAAACTCGCTGCGGCCAATTTGGCAAACATACAAATTTACTATTGTTCCGAACAGAGCATCGATTACGGCTTGTCATTGTATGAAGCTTTGCCAAAGGTGATTGAAGCTACATCCGGAGTAAAAATAGATACTGCGAGTTTAAAAAAATTCGAAACCGAAATTACCAACTTTCAAGAACTTCAAGAACGTTTGGAAAAAGCCACAACCACGGATTTGGTAGCATTGATATTGGGCGCTGCTTTAAAAGGCGGCGCGTCAGACATCCATATCGAAGCCGAAGAAGAAGCCATCAAGGTCCGCCTGCGCGTAGACGGGATCTTGCATGACGCGGCCAACATACCAAAAGACAAATGGAAGCTCATCATTTCCCGCATTAAGCTTTTAGCCGGCATGAAAATCAATGTCACCACAATTCCCCAAGACGGCCGCATTACCATTTATCTCACCAATGAAAAGATAGAAATCCGCGTTTCGACTCTCCCAACCGCTTACGGTGAATCAGTGGTTATGCGTCTTTTACGGCCTAAATCAATTTCATTGGATTTTGAGGAGCTGGGCGTACGCGGTTTGGCTTGGGAGAGACTGAAGACGGAAATTGAACGCCCCAACGGCATGATAGTCACTACAGGTCCGACCGGTTCCGGTAAAACCACGACTTTGTATGCCATCTTGAAAAAACTAAACACTCCGGAAGTTAAAATAATTACACTAGAAGATCCGGTCGAATATAAACTTCAAGGCATAAATCAAAGCCAAATCGACCACTCTAAAAACTATACTTTCGCCAAAGGATTGCGCTCCATTCTTCGTCAGGATCCGGATATTGTCATGGTCGGTGAAATCCGCGATACGGAAACCGCCGAAATCGCCATACAAGCGTCATTGACCGGCCACCTTGTAATTTCCACCATTCATACCAACAACGCCGCCGGAGCCATCCCCCGCTTCCTTTCCATGGGAGTCAAACCGTTTTTCTTGGCGCCGGCTCTAAACTGCGTCATAGGCCAGCGCCTGGTGCGCCGCCTCTGCGCGGATTGCAAAGCCCCGCAAGCGCTGGACGAAGCCTTGTTGACGCAGGTTAAATCCGAGCTATCCGACTTGCCCAAAGCCGCCAATATCAAGATTGACATAAACAAACTGCAGTTTTATGGACCCTCCGAAAAAACCAAAACCTGCAAAAAATGCAATGGCTTGGGCTACAGCGGGCGTATGGGCATCTATGAAATTTTTACCATGAATAAAGAGATCGAGCACATGATTTTAGGAGCCAATGTCTCCGAGTACGACATGTTGGATATTGCTAAAAAATTCGGCATGATCACCATGACGCAAGATGGTTTAATAAAAGCCATGGAGGGCATTACCTCTGTTGACGAAGTTCTGCGTGTTGCCGGCATCGAAACCGACACCGAGGAAGCAACCGATGAAGAAATAGACAAACAACGGGAAGAAATCCCACCGGAGGCAACAAACCAGGATTAACTTAATTTTCCAAATATTTACAGGATTATTTATAAGATATAAACAAATCGAGCTCCGGCTCGATTTTTTTTCATCCTTACTTTATTCTTCATTCTTTGTTATTTATTATTTGTTATTTATTATTTGTTATTTTAAGATATCAATTCTATTTTAACTTCAATTTTCTCTGATTGCTTATTAATCCAAGTTGATATCCGCTCAGGCCATTCAATAATCATCACAGTCCCCGGCTCCATCAACTCTTCATCCAAATCCAAAGCCAGCAACTCACGCTCATCCTCAATCCTATACGCATCAACATGCACAATTCGTTCGACGTTCGAAGTTTGATGTTCGACGTTCGACATTTGACTTTCGACGGCGTAATTCCTGATAAGCGCAAAAGTCGGACTCAATGCTCTTTTTGCAACTCCGAGCCGCTTTGCGATATATTGCGTTAAGGTCGTCTTCCCCGCGCCAAGATCACCTTGCAAAGCAATCACCATCCCCGGCTTCATCAAACCAACTAAAAACTCCGCAACCTTTTCCCAGTCACTCATTTCATCAACCTTTATAACCTTCGATAATTTTTTATAACTAATTGTAATTCGTCTAGCCATACTAACTCTTTGTAGTTTATAGTTTGCAGTTTTTAGCTTAAATCAAGTTCCGGCTTCGCATCCATCTTTTTCCAACCAGCAATCTTCTTTTCCGCAATGATATTCCACAATCCTGCTGCGGCAATCATCGCTCCGTTATCCGTATGCAATCCTTTAGCCGGCTTTAAAAACTTTATCCGCGGGCATGACTTTTTCAATCCTCGCCTAAGCTCTGCCTGCAACATTTTATTGGCCGAAACCCCGCCAACAACCGCAAAAGCCTTTGGCTTGGATTTTATTGCCGCCTTCACAGTCTTGGCGACTAATACTTCCACAATCGCCGCTTGTATCGAAGCACAGATATCTTTCATGTCTTTACTTGCAATTCGACGTTTGGCGTTCGACGTTCTACGTTCAATCAGTTGCCGCACCGCCGTTTTAAGCCCAGAGAAACTAAAGTCAAGCGACGCATCATGCAACATGGGTCTTGGCAAATCATAAGCTTGCGGATTTCCTTCTTTGGCTAATTGCGAGAGCTTGGGTCCTCCGGGATATTCAAGTCCCAGCATTTTTGCTGTTTTATCAAAAGCCTCGCCCGCTGCGTCATCTCTTGTTCTGCCGATTACCTTATATTTGCCGAAATCAGTCATCAAAACCAGTTCAGTATGTCCTCCGGAGACCAGCAGAAACAAAATCGGAAACTCCCAGTTTTTACGGTTCTCCGGCACCAGCCAAGCCGAAGCCAAATGACCTTCCAGATGGTTCACCGGAATTAACGGTTTACCAAAAGTCCAAGCCAATGTTTTTGCAGCATCAATTCCGACCCTAAGTGCCGTTGCCAACCCCGGCCCCTGCGTCACCGCAACTACATCGAACTCCGAATTCCGAACTCCGAATTCCGATTTTTCGATTAGCTTCGTACTAAGTACTCCGCGCTTCGTGCTCTTCACATTTTTCGATAAACACAAAGTTTGATCAAGAAGTGATACCAGCTCCGCCACATGCGTCCTCGCGGCAACCTCCGGTACCACTCCCCCATATCGCGCATGAATCGGAATCTGCGTCGCAATAAAATGATTCACGATTTTGACGTTGGACATTTGACCCTCATTCGCTGAAACTTCGGGGTGCGGGTGTTTGACTTTCGACGTTGGACGTTCGACGTTGGACGTTAAAAGCGCAACGCTGGTTTCATCACAACTCGTTTCAATACCCAATATCTTGATTTCTTTTTGCTTATTAGCGGATTTTGCCATATAATATCTGTAATTATAGCTAAAATTAGCCAATTGTCAATCACACCTCCCGGCTATTATTATTTATTAATTGTTAATTATTATTTATATCGTATGTGGATCCTTTACGGACTGCTCGCCGCCGTATCAGCTGCAGCCATGACTATTATCGCTAAAATCGGTTTATCAAAAATCGACCCGACTCTGGCAACTACCATCCGCAGCTTTATTATGTTCCTCTTTATGATGGTCGCCATGTTTGCTTTGCAAAAACACAAACTGATCGGTCAATTAAATTCATCCGCTCTCTGGGCAATAATCATCTCCGCAATTTTTGGCGCAACATCCTGGCTTTTTTATTTTCTTGCATTAAAAGATGGGCCGGCTTCCAAAGTCGCAGCGCTCGACAGGCTTTCACTGGTCTTGGTCGTTGTCTTGGCAGTAATTTTTTTATCAGAAAAACTGACCTGGCAAGTCGGCATTGGAACTTTACTGATGACCCTCGGTGCGGCTGTAATGATATTATAAAATCCCGCTAAACTGCGGGATCAAGGACGCTGATTCATCATATCGATGATTTTCTTGAGTAAAAGAAATAAAGTACAGAGCACGATGGTAATCAAAATCGCCAAAATAAAAATGTATAACTGGCCTCTTTCTTGCGAAGGAATCACCACAGAAAAACAAAATATCGCCGCTGTAATCAGACTGCAGAATCCCAAATACCAAATGTAATAAATCATTTTGCCTGTTTTAGGTTTTGATCTGATCGTGTTAGGCAAAACATTCTTGGATATGGGCCTCATGCTGTCATAGTACGGAAATTCATTATCTTCCCGCATCTGACCTCCCTTCAATGCCGTTTTGAGATTAACAATCAACGCATCAATAGTCAATAATGAATGGCTGGAATATGCCAAGATTTTAAAAAACTCTTGCTATTTGCTATTTGCGGATATAATCATCCCCTCCCAAACGTAGTACTTTGTACGTTGTACTTTGTACGTTGTACAATGTATTATGTACCTTAATATGAACGGTTCCCTAGAAGTCATCTGCGGCTGTATGAGCTCCGGTAAAAGTGAAGAGCTTATCCGCCGTCTGCGTCGAGCAACAATTGCCAAGCAAAAAGTAATTGTATTCAAGCCGGGCATCGATGTCCGCTCCGATGAGACTAAAATCCAATCCCGCAATGGCGTGCTTTATGAAGCGATTGCTATAAATGATATTAATGACATAAATCAGCATCTGAAAAACGATATTAAAGTCATCGCTTTTGACGAAGTTCAATTTTTTCAATCTGAACTCATAGAAGCGATTCGCGATTTAGTCGCTTCCGGCCGCCGCATCATAGCCGCCGGGCTGGACACTGATTTTCGCGGCAATAGCTTTGGCATAATCGCCCAACTTCTGGCCGAAGCCGACAAAGTTACCAAATTGGACGCGGTCTGCATGCAATGCGGCGGCCGCGCCACCCGCACGCAAAGATTTTTAAACGGCTCTCCCGCTCCGTTTGACGCCCCGCAAATCGTTGTCGGCGGCGATGAAATGTACGAAGCCCGCTGCAGAAACTGCCATGAAGTACCAAACATAAGCAACTAGCATCTAGTATCTGGCGGCTAGCAACTAACAAGAGCGAATTATTCGAACCACGAACATCGAACCTCGAACCACGATTTTGATGTATAGACTTCCGACTTATCGACGTTCATTCTTTCATTTTTAATTTTTTCATCTTTTCATTTAATGAATGAGTCTCCCCGGGTTCCGCTTAGCTGCACCCGGGGTTTCTTTTATTTACACCATTCGAACACAAAGCTCTCGGTTTATTGTTATACATTAAAATATGTTAATCGTCCGGGGTCTTTCCCGCCT
>JBMOLN010000006.1:0-58757 GCA_049325475.1 Patescibacteria group bacterium
CGCGTGAGGGATGAGAAAGCCGGAGTGATGCGCGACGATTATGCGGTGAGGAGTGCCACGAGGCGGGGCCGCGACCGAGACAGCGGAAGATGGCGAGAGTTGTGGCCGAATCCCTCTCTCTCCGCCACATAAAACGCTCAGCAAACGCTGGGTGTTTTGCTAGAGCGTCACGTGGAACAGCCATATTGAGAACGCAGATCAAAAAAACGACGTTGAACATCGCTTTATGTATTAGAGTTATAAGAAATGCAGTTTTGAAATCAGGTTTTTACTTCTATGGTTTTCTTTTCGCTTTCATCTGATGATGGGATGAGGAAAAGTATACCGATGAGAAATAAGGGACCGGTAATTATTACATAAGTCATAAACGGGAAGCGGTCCCAGGCCATAAGTATATAACCCAATGCCAAAGCGATGAAGAGTATGCCGCCGATTTGCGGTTTTTTCCAGGCGACAATAGTAATAATCAAAAGAATGACGGAGGGGATAAGATGGATAAGCAGGGCGAAAAATTGCCGAATTAAGGAATAATTTTCAGAGAAGATGTCCAAAGCAAAAAGGCTGATAAACAAGATGTAAATTATAGCCAAGATTCTTGGCGCCCAATAGAGGAAATACAGCATGATTTTATTATATCATAGAATTTGGAACAACGTATCTCGCGAAACGCGCATCGCAAAACGCGAAACGCCAGACGATACACGTTACACGTTTCGATTCTGCCTCTGCCAAAGTCCATGAGCATAGTCTAACGGGTCCCCGCTTCCAGTTGAGTGAATAGTTATGTATAATATTAAGCGCATGACGACTATTGCAGAGCATAAAGTTAAGAAGGTGTTTTATGCGGATCGGTCTTTTTGGATACTGATTTTTGTAAATATTGGAACAGCGTATTTTGCAGTGATTAATAATTGGTCATTGATCGTCTTGATTTGGATTTATTGGTTTCAAAGCGTGAGCATTGGTATTGTGAATTTTATCCGAATATTTCAACTTAAGGATTTTTCAACCGAGGGCTTTCGAATGGGCAGGAGCCAGGTAGCTCCTATTCAGGCCATGAAATACTTTATCGCCTTTTTCTTTTTAATCCATTACGGAATTTCTCATGCGGTGTATTTTATGTTTTTGATAATCGGTTCATTTTCAGAATCTTCTTGGCTGGCGACGAGCTTGGGCGCGTCTTCATCATATAAGTTAGGTTTGGATTTGGGGGATGTGAAGTATATTTTGCTAACGGGTGTCGTGTTTTTTGCGAATCATATCTATTCATATTTTTACAACAAATCGACGGATACAAAGAAGCCAAATATCGGGCATTTGATGTTTTATCCTTATGCCAGAATTTTCCCTATGCATATCATTATTCTTGCAGGAGGATTGACGGGGGTTGCGACTTTGCCATTGTTTTTGGGGTTGAAGATTGTTGCTGATATGGTTATGCATGTTATAGAGCATCGGCTGATTAGAAGTTAAATCGAAATAGCCATATTTTTTTCCGACCCGGGATAAGTTAACAAAATAATTCTGACTAAACAAAAAAGGATAAAAATTTAATTAAAGATATGAGATAGGCGTGTTTCTTGATATATTGTAAACACTAATTTTTATTATTTTTTATGAAAATTTTCAGATTTTTATTGCTTTTAGCAATAATATGTCCGATTTTTGCCTTGGCAAACCAAGCCGGGGCATATGATTTGAATTTGGCGAATCGTCTAAAAGGCCGGATCTTACTGCAGGTTCAGAGCCATGGCGAGGCTTGGTATATCAGAATGAGCGACGGTCTGCGTTATTATATGAAGGATGGTGCAGCGGCTTATGAGATGATGCGGTATTTCAGTAAAGGTATTACTGATGCAGATTTGGCCAAGATACCGCAGGTTAGCGATACGACGGCCATGAATAACTCTACATCAGCCTGCGCCAGCAATTCCTTGGCTAACCGCCTAAAGGGAGAGATATTATTGCAGGTGCAACAGCATGGGGAAGCTTGGTATGTTGATCCGGTTAAGTGCCGTGCGATTTATATGGCTGATGGAGCGGCTGCATATCAGATCATGAGATATTTGGGATTGGGAATCGTAAACAGTGATTTGGAAAAATTACGGTCCGGGGTTTTTGGATCAGAACCGGTGCCGGAGCAAACAGAGCCAGAGGATCAGCGCGCGGTGGCGCAGAGCTTTTTGGATTATTTAAGCCAGAAGAAATGGGATAGCGCCACGGATATGATGGATGATGATGCGGGTACAAAATCCATGTGGAAGACGAATTTTATGACCATCAAATCTTTGTCGACCACCAAACTTGAGCCTGTATATCAAGATGAGTGGACTGCAACCAGACAAGTGTTTAAAGCCACATTACAAGTTTCCGTAACGAGTCAGGGCTTACAGTACGGCTGGGAGAACGGAGTCAATTACCGCTGGATTGCTTTGCAGAAAAACGGATTCATTTGGCAGATACATGAACTTGCTAACAACCCTTAACCAATTGAAACCGAGAACTCTGAATTTTGAACTCTGAACACTGAACACTGAATACTGAATATTGCATAACGTGTAACGTGTATCGCGTAACGTCAGGCGGGATATGATACGCGATACACGTTCGTCAAGCGACTGGCGACAATCGAATTTGGAGTTTTGAATACACTCCATATCAAATCAAAAAAGAGGCGGGCGCCTCTTTTTGGTTTGAAAAAGTTTAATTAGAAGGGGAACTGAACCAGATCCTCGATATCGTATTGATTGAATTCTTCCACGGTGTAGATATCCGTGAAGCCGGTGATGGCATTGACGGGGTTGTCGAGTATGCCCAGGAGGTAGCTGCCGATTTGGCCCCAGCTGGTACTGATATTGGTTGTCGGCGGTTTTTGCGGATACCAGGTTATGAGTTTGCGGTCCATATGATAACCGGCCAAGGCTCCGGAACCCTCGCCTTCAAGGCCTAAATTGGATTTTTTCTGCACATAAATCCACATTTTAACCTTGAGATCATTATCCCAACTGGCGTTTATGCCGCCAAGGCTAAATCCTTTGCTCATGGAGTTGATAGGATCTTGTTTTGATGACCAATATCCGGTATTGCTCCAGATTTCAGTATCGCCTTGGTAGATGGCGACTTTATAAACATCGATTTGCGTTAGATTGGTTGAACAGCTTCCGGCGGACAGAGTGATTGGAATGTCAATTGCCGAGGTTTCAATATCGCCTGATCCTTCGACCCGGTTGCATTCCCATTTATCACCGCGGACATTGACTTTGAGGTTGTTTAAAGTGGCGTTGTTGCCGCTCTTGGTAAAGTCCAGGCTCATCTTTGTATGTCCCGTACCCCACCAGACATCCACATTGTATTCGGGGATAAAGAATGCGTTGGCCGGAGTTCCTTCGTGCTGGTGCCAAGAAACAAAAGTAGTTCCGCGTTCCACATGATTATCCGTATTGGGTTTGCTCATGGCAAAAATGAAGTCATACTCTTCGCCGGCCAAGAGTTCTTGATTGACATCAAGAGTAACAAAGCCGTCTTTTTTGAATGTGATTTTTTTGGTGCCGTGCGGTGTTGTGAAGTTGAATTTGCCCTGGCTATCCGTGGTGGCATTCAGCGTGCCGTTGATTTCCACTCTGGCTCCGGCAAGCGGAAGACCCAGATCGTCGTTTAGAGTACCGGTTATAAAGGCGTTATTTGTCGGCGTCATTGTCTGGTTCAGGGTAACCGACGTAAGCGGAGCTATGTAGCTGTTTGAGGCGATGACGCGGTTATAGCCCTCGCGTACATAACGGAATGTGTATGTGCCGCCTTTTAAAAGGAAGCCGTAATTTCCTTGGCCGTCTGTATAAGTTTCCAAATTCGTGCCGTCAATTTTAACACGCGTCCAAGGTAAAACTTGTCCGACCGCGTTTGTTACTTTGCCGCTGACCACGGATTTTTTATCAAGATAAACGGTTTGATCTCCGCTTGAATCGCTGTTGGTTGAGAAAGACGCGGTTGTATTATTGGTGCGGTAGCCGGTTTTGGTAACTTGAATTTGATAATTGGCTTGCGAAGGACGCGATTCAAAGATTACGCAGCCGTTGGAATCATAAAATGTTTCCGATCCCGTAGTTTTAGTTTCGATAACACCTGTCGCGGTATTGGTTATTTTTACTATTGCGCCGTTGAGTTTATCGCCATTTTCATCAAAAACCGTGACGCGGAAATAGGGATAAGTGACTTGGCGGGGTTTTTCAGTATAAAATCGCGCCGCGGACAGAGAATTATTGGTTTCATCGGTTTCGGGTACTGTTTTGTCAGGATCGATAATCATTACCGTGTGTATCGCCGAACCCAAAGGTATGGTACCAGGGGTGCCTATCATGGAGAAATTTTTTGACTGCTTTTTTTTCAGAGTGCCGATATTTTGTTCCGCGATTTTTATCAATTGATCGGGATTGTTATCGAGATAGTAGTATAAAGCTACTTTTACATTGGCTACATCCATTACATTGTCATTGGATGCCGTGCCCCATTGGGCTAATGGTTGGCCTTGATACGAAGGCATCCCCGAGCCGTAAAATTCGCCGGCCGTCATTTTTAAATCCGGAGCTTTAAGGTCCAATGAATATGTTTTAACATTGTTATCTTCATTGCTTTCATTGATTGTATTATCCGGATCGATTACGGCACGGACGGTGTATCCCAGTGCGGGTTCCAGATTATTGGGAACCGTCCAATTTACGGATTTAACATTTGATCCGCGGACGTTCAGGTTGGAGATTGTATAAGTATAAGTGGGGTCGGAGGATTTATTATTTGCAAAAAGATGGACTTTGATATTTTTAGCTGCGGCATTTCCATTATTTTTAACTTTAATAATCCATTTGATGGCTTGCCCGGCTTTGGGATTGGTGACAGACGGCTTAAAAGAATCAAAAGAGAGATCGATGATTTGCGCACCAACAGTAAAAGTTTTTTGCGCATCATTGTTTTTTTCATCCGATTCAGCGATTGTGTTGTCAGGATCCACAAAAACTTTAAATTTGGTGTTACCGCTTAGATTTGCCGGAAGGATCAGGCTTTTAACAATTGAGGCTTGGCCGGTTTTGGCGGCTATGGAAGACTGGATTTTTTCGTAGACCAGTTGATCATTCAAATAAAATCGTACTTTTACTTTTTCGGCTTTGCCCGTGCCGCTGTTGCGGACGGTTGCTCTAAGTGTAGCTGATTTACCGGCCATCGGGGCAGTGGGAGTGATTTTCAGATCGGCTTCGGAAACCGAGAGATCATAGGTTATTCCGGCAACATCAATTTTTTTTGCGGCTTTATTATTTGTTTCATCATCTTCTTTAATAATATCGTCAGTATCAGCTATAACACTGAATTCATGGCTGCCGGTTAAATCCGCAGGCAGCTTATAGGTTTTTGTAACCGTAGTAACCCCGGTATTAGCTGATAATGAAGTTATTTTTTTCTCATAAAAGACCTTGCCGTCAAGGAAGAACTGGACTTTAAAGTTAGTCGCTTTGGTGCCGCCGGTATTGCGTATTTTGGCTTTGAAGGTTGCGTTTTTATTGGCCGTTAATGTTGCAGGAGTAATGGTCAATTCGTTTGCGGATACGGAGATTTCCGATCCGCTGGCAGGCGCTGCTGTTGCTGCGGCGGCCAGTGTTGGCTCGGCATTGGAAAACATAACAAAATTTATACTAGAAAATGCTGCTAACACGGTTAAAATTGTGTTCATATTGGATTGGGGTTAATAGGTATATTATACACCCCGTTGAATCAAAGAAGCAATCAAATATAAAAAAGTCGATACCATTTTTGCTTGATGAAAATGCCGGTCGCAAAGCAAAAAAAGAGGCGAAACCTCTTTTTTTATGGCGCAACCGAGACGAGTCTCACATCGCTTTCGCTCTTTAAAACCCATCGGTTTTAATATTTCCGCTAACGGGGAACCTAGGTTCCCCAACGCCCCTCCTTGTTCGAATCGCTTGGTTATTAATGATGCAAAGCAAAAAAGAGGCGAAACCTCTTTTTTTATGGCGCAACCGAGACGATTCGAACGTCTGACCTCTTCCTTCGCAGGGAAGCGCTCTATCCAGCTGAGCTACGGCTGCACAATTCAATTACCAAATAACAATTACGAATTACCAATGCAGGAATCCGCTTTGCGGGTATTTTTTAAATATCGATAATATCACGAAGTGATACAATCATTCGTAATTGTTAATTCGTAATTGTTAATTATATACGTAATAGCCGCCCTACGATATCAGATAAATGCTCTTCGCGCAAGGCTAGATTTTCGGGTAAATATTGCAATAAATGCTCACGTATTGCTATCGGATCCTGATCCTCCAAATAGAGTTTGAGACGGGGTTTAAAGCTGTGTTTGCGTTCAATGTAAAGTAATTTCGTATGCGGCGGATGATAAATTATGGAAAAATCAAAAAGTTTATCAAAATCAACAAATTCACCGTTAACCACAATACCGTTATTGCCGATTTGCACCAGAACGTCACCGGGCTCGTCATTGCCTGCCAGTATCAGAACAACGGCACTAATGAGTATTATGAGTGCGAAAAGATAATTCGTGCTCCAAATGCCGTATATAACACTGGCCAAAGCAATCAAACTGACTATCAAATACCACGTATTTGAACGATGGTAATGCTCATGTTCGGGCATTTCCCAGACAAAATCGCTTTGGGAGTTTGCAATTTCACGAAGTGTTTCGGGCGTAAAGGCCATATAAACGCATTATACCATAAATGCGAAACCACCAATAATTAAATTCCAATTTTCAGTAAAGTCATAGCAAATAAAAAATCGCTGTAAAGCGATTATTTATATGGCGGAGAGGGTGGGATTCGAACCCACGGTACCCTTACGAGTACGACGGATTTCAAGTCCGTTGCCTTAGACCACTCAGCCACCTCTCCCTAATTTATTGCCATTTTATGATGATATCTCTATATTGCTGTTTTAACAAGCGCCTGCCTTCTGTTGTTTTTAGAAATTTTTCACGTCTCATGGCATCGCTTTTAAGCAAATATGCTTCAAATCCAATTAATTTAAACGGAAGATATTTACCGGTTGATTCAACCTTGCCTGCTTGATGCTCAGATAGACGGCGACTTAAATCATCCGTCATGCCTTTATAGATATCGCCATTATTTAATTTTAATAAATATACGAAAAACATATTAGGATTTCACCCCGTCATCCGACGGGGTAGTCCGGTCGAATGACCGGACAAGTCCGTTGCCTTAGACCACTGAATCCGGTCGGATGGCCGGACAGCCACCTCTCCGTGGCCTAATTCAACCAAGTTTAGGGCATTATAGTTTAAAATACGTTTTTTGTCGAGGTCTTCTGGAATGATGATTTTTAGCATTATAAATGTTTTGATTTTGTATTAAAAAACCGACGGGTTAGGTCGGCTTAGACTGACTTGAGGCTTGCGTCGAGTTCCTTGAGTTTGGCCTCGAGTTCTGCGGCGGTGCGCTCTGCGGCTTTGCGCCGTTCATCATAACGGAGCGTGAGTTCGCCGGAAGCCTGCCGGAGGTTTTCTTGAGTTTCTTCCAGCAGGTTCTTGATATCTTTGATATCTCCTACCAGTCTGCGAACGGCAGCTTCCAACTCATCGTCTTCCATCCCGGGATAGGGATTTTCTTCTGAAGATTTGGATTCTTTTTTGCTTTTTGGCGGCTGGGGAGCGGAGGGTATTTCGGGCATGGGCTTCTCATTGTCATGCTCGGTGTGCGGTTTTACTTCGTCATCCACGGGCGGCTCGGGTGGCGGCAAGGTTTGTGCCGCCGGTTCTTCCGCTGCTTGCTGAGCGGCCGGTTCTTGTGCGACAAGTGCAGGAACAGGCTTTGACGGCGGAGGCGGCGGTTCGGGCAGGTAAGGCTCGTCGCAGGTTGATACCCGGTTGGGATCATTCTTATCCGCGAAACAGTATGCCTCGAAGCCCGGATAGGCGATCAGATAGAAATATACCTTGCCTGAATACTTAGCCCGTTCGGCCGAGTTGTTGGTGTTGACATCCGGATTGGACATCAAGATACCCCAGTTTCTGGTAACGCGCTTTTCTCCTGCCGCGGGTGGATCTGTTCGATAACCGAAAAGCATGACGTTAGCCGAACTGGCATTGATTTCCGGATTCTGGAGATTCACCCAGACGGCGATTTGTTTGCGGCAATTGGCCTGCCTGAGCATGTGTGAAGGTAAGCACTGGACGCTGCGAATGGCTTGGATCCATGCGGACTTTACAATCTCAACCGGCCGTTTTTTGATCGGTACAACCAGGAAGGATCCCGGATGCCGGATCATGCGATAGGTGTTATGACCATTGCCGGATTCACCCACCAGGTCGAGAATGTTGACAGCAATGAAACGTTCGATGACACCTTCGAGTTCGTCCGGCTTAAACATATCTTTTTTGGGATTCCATTTGCCAAGCATGGCATCTTCAGTTTTGGGAATGGGGATGCGGATTTCTCCCGCATCGCTGATTTTGATGCTTGCAAGCAGCGCCTCCCATACAAATTTCTCCTGAGGAGTAAGGAAAAGTACGTACTGCTTTTCGGCGGCGAACATGTCTTGGATGGTCATTGCGTTTCCTCGTCGTGCTAGATTGGCTCTGACGACGTCCTTCACTTGGACGCGAAAACGGGAGAGGTCTTCTCTTTGTCGTGATTCCATGATTTATCCTTTCAAAGGTCGATAGCTGAATATAGCTTGTTTTAGCGAAATTGTCAAGATACCCTCACCCCCAACCCCTCTCCCGCTCTACCGCTTCGCGTAAAGCTTCGTGGCACAGGGCAAGAGAGGGGTGCATACCGCCGAATTGTAATTTTTTTAATAATATAAGGGTTTTTTGCAAATTTTATTGCGGGGCGAGGGCGATTGAGATAACCTATTAGGTAATCCCGTATTGCCGTAATCCCGTATTGCCGTAATCCCGTTTATAACGAGTTATGCTCTGGGCTACCGGTTAACGGGTCAGCTGGTTAACTTAGTATTATGTTAAGTTGGAATGATCCGGTCAGTTATATTCATGATTTATCCGCTCAACAGCGGCGGGTTTTGAAAAAGCTGGAAGTTGAGACTGTTGGTGAGTTATTGAGCATCTTGCCAAGAAGATATGATGATTATACAAATGTGGTAAAGATTGCGGATATTCCCATCGGTGAGTCGGTGACGATCCGCGCCCGTGTTAAACAATTAAAAAAGATTCCGACTTTTCGTAAAAGATTTGCGATGATCAGGGGTTTGCTCGAGGATGATACGGGATCTATTGCCATCACATGGTTTAATCAACCGTGGATGCTGGAGCAAATAAAGGCCGGGGACGAATTGTTTGTTTCGGGTACCGTAAGATATCATCCAAAGTACGGCAGGGGATTCACCAGCCCGATTTGGGAACCGGCTACGGCAGAGACTCTGGCGGCCGGGAATATTGCCCCGGTTTATCCTTTAATGGGGCAGGTGACGCAAAAGACGTTGAGAAAAATCATGAAAGCGGCTTTGGATGATTTGGATGCGGCGCCGGACATTATTCCAAAGGAGATTTTACATAATGCGAATCAGCCCAAATTGATTGATGCGATAGGGTATGCGCATAAACCCGAATATGTGGAACAGACTAAGATCGGCAGGCAGAGATTTGCGTTTGAGGAAGTATTTTTATATCAGCTGGCTTTGAGGTTGGCGCGTCTGAAGGCGGATAGAAGCGGGGGAATAAAAATCGAATTTGATGAGAAATTCGCCAAGATTTTTGCCAAGGCATTGCCGTTTGAATTAATCGCGGATCAAAAGCGCGCGGTTTGGGCTGTGGTGCAAGACATGGAAAAAGAGAGGCCTATGCGGCGTTTGCTGCAAGGAGATGTGGGTTCGGGTAAAACAGTTGTAGCGGCTTTTTGCGCGGCATTGGTTAGCCGCGCAGGGTATTCGGTTGCCATGATGGCGCCGACCGAGATTTTAGCCAAGCAACATGCGGTGACTTTGAACCGGTTTTTATCACCGATGCATATTTCCGTGGTGCTGGTGACATCGTCATCGCGAATCCTTTATGAAGGCGGGGAAGAGATTAAACTCAAACCCTTGGAAGTTAAAGATCGTTTAGCAAAAGGACGTATAGTTGCCGTGGGAACGCATGCTTTGCTCGCGCGCGGGCAGTGCCCGCCGGATTTGGCGCTGGCCATTGTGGACGAACAGCATAGGTTTGGTGTGGCGCAGAGGGAGGCGCTGACTGTATTGGAACGCCCGGACAGCAAGGTCCCGCATTTGCTTTCCATGACAGCCACGCCCATTCCCAGATCGCTGGCGCTGACTTTTTTGGGGGACTTGGATGTTTCAATAATCAAAACCAAACCGGCCGGCCGCAAGCCGATTACAACCCGTCTGTTTGTCGGTGATGTGGGCAGAAAGATGGCTTACCGGGCAATTATGGACGCGGCATTGCGTAAAGAGCAGGCTTTTATTGTTTGCCCGCTTATCGATCAGTCGGATAAATTGGGAGTTAAAAGCGTGGAGCAGGAAATTAAAAGATTAAAGAGCGGGCCGTTAAAATCGCTTAGGCTTTTGGCTTTACATGGCGGAATGTCGGCTGCGGACAAAGACGAGGCCATGCTAAAATTTAAAAATAAAGAGGCGGATGTGCTCATCGCCACGACTGTGGTGGAGGTTGGCGTGGATATTCCCTCGGCTACGGTTATGGCAATCGAAAGCGCGGAAAGGTTTGGCTTGGCGCAGCTGCATCAACTTCGCGGGCGCATCGGCAGATCGGATTTGCAGTGTACTTGTTATTTGATTGCCACGGATGACAGTGTGAATATCGATAGATTGCGCATCATGGAAAAGACGAATGACGGATTTTTAATTGCCGAGGAAGATTTAAAAAACCGCGGGTCCGGGAATGTTTTGTCTACGCAACAATCGGGTAAAGCCATGTTCCGTCATGTGCGGCCATGGGAGGATATCGGGATTATGCAAAAAGCCCGCGATGAAGCGGAGAAGTTGATGGGTTTGGATCCAATGCTGGAAAATTATGCGGAGCTGAAAGCGCGGGCCGAATCTCTTACGGAGACGGAGCATGCTGAATAATGCATGGTGTATAGTGCATGGTGTATAGTATTGAACCACGAATACCGAACCACGAACCACGAACCACGAACCACACTGAATGAATGAATGAAATCGAGCTCAGCTCGATGAAAAAAGGAAAAAATGAAAGGACGGGAGCGTACATCGTACATTGTACCTCGTACTTCGTATTATGATTAAAGAATGAAACCCATCCATGCGTCAGGGTCTGCGAGGATGAAAGTGAAAACTGTAAACTACAAAGAGTTGGCCGAGTCAAGCTCTTTGTAGTTTATACTTTGCAGTTTAGCGAGGTTAGTTAAGCGCTTCGCTGATTGTTTTTGCTTGCATTAGTTTAATCCCTTCGGGGGTTTTTAGGTTTTTAAGTGGAGGACAAATTATTGTCGTGAAGCCCATGCGGGCGAGCTCTTTGATGCGAAGTTCGGGGAGGGCTACAGGGCGGAGTTCGCCGGTGAGGCCTAGCTCGCCGAAGTAGGCGGTTTTGGGGTCTAAAGCTTGGTTTTTTACGGCGCTGGAGATCGCGGCCGCAAGGGCGAGGTCGGCGGCCGTGTCGCGGACCGGGAAGCCGCCGGCCGCATTGGCATAAACGTCTTTGTCGTAGACTTTGAGGCCGGCATGGCGAGTAAGCACGGCCAGGAGCATATTGAGGCGAGTGCTGTCCAAGCCGGTTGCTTTGCGAGTTGGCTGGCTGTAGCCGGCCGGGGTGACGAGCGCTTGAAGCTCGACGAGCAGTGGACGGCGACCTTCCAGTACACAGCCTATTGCTGAACCAGGAACTGTTGCGGGCCGGTTTTGCATCATGGCGCCGGAGGGATCTTCCACGATTTTTAAGCCGCTCTCTGTCATATCCAATAAAACTGTTTCATCAGTAGAGCCAAAGCGGTGCTTGATTACACGCAAGATGCGGTAACGATGCATTCTTTCACCTTCCAAACTCAAAACCGTGTCCACAACGTGTTCCAAAACGCGAGGGCCGGCAATATCACCGTCTTTGGTGACTTGGCCGACCAAAAAGATTGGTACGCCGGTTTTTTTAGCGGCCGCGGTTAAGATCGCTGCGCCGGCTTTGACCTGGGTGATATTGCCGGCTTCGCCGGAAGCTTGTTCGGTTTTTACCGACTGAATAGAATCGATAATTGCCAGCGCGGGTTTTTCGGTTTCAATTGTGGCAGAAATCACATCAGCGTTGGTATCTTCTAAAAAGAAAAGATTGGCCGGCAGTTCATCGCGCAACCTTTTAAATCTTAAATTTATTTGAGCAGGAGATTCTTCGCCCGTGACGTAGATGATTTTTTTGCCGGCAGAAGCCATGGTCAAAGCCAGCTCGCTTAAGAGTGTGGATTTGCCCATGCCGGGTTCGCCGGCTATCAAACTGACTGATCCCGCAACTAAATTTCCAAGAACTTGGTCGATGGCCACCAGGCCTGTGGCCATCGAACTACGAACCTCGAATCCCGAACCACGATTCGGAATCTGATTAAAGGAAGTTAATTTGGCGGGGGCTGTTTTAGTAGCAGGATTTTCAGGATTTACTTGATTGGGAAGGATTGATTCCTTGCTGACCGTGCCCCAAGCACCGCAAGATTCACAACGGCCGCTCCATTTGGGGAATTGGGCATCGCAATTTGAGCAAGTATGAACTGCAAGGGGTTTTGGCATATATATCAAATTCTACAGATGCGGTGCAGTTTATTCAACTGTCCGCATCCATGAGAATGTGGTATTATTTTAGTTGGTTTATGCGGACCGGATTTATTAAGATTACTGTATTTTTAGCAATGTTATTGTTGCCAATGGAAGTATTGGCGCTTACCTTTAATTGTTGCAATTGCAAGACCGAGAGCAAAGCGGCAAAACTAAAAGAATTTTGCGCTTTGATTCCCAATACCAAAGATTGCGCTTTTGCGGCCGCTGAAATAAACAAACAGACCGGAAATAAGTTTTCTTTAACTTGCGATAATTTATCTTACAGCCTTTGTACCAAAATTGAAGAAAAAAAATCAGGTAAATGCGTTAATGATCCGGAGGCTTATGACAAAATCAATGAAAGTTATATAACTTTAAAAGATGCGGAGGGGGGAGTAAAAGCGACAGGCACGGCGCCGACTCTTGGCGTGAGTATTCCGGGAGTGCAATTCCCCAGTTCTTTAACCATAAAAGATAATAGAATTCAGATACCGTATTTGGCTATTTATGTTTCCGCGCTTCATAAATATCTGGTGGGCGCGGGTTTGATTGCTGCCGCTTTGATGATAATTTACGGCGGGTTTTTATATTTATTGTCTAGTACCGGGGCAAAGGTGCGCGAGGGAAAAGAAGTAATTAAAGATTCTTTGGCCGGTTTGGCGATTATTTTATTCAGCGTTGTAATGTTGGGCAATATAAATCCTAATACAGTGACATCCGGGGCTTTGCAATTGACGGTCGTTAAGGCTCCAAGTACTCCGGAGAATGTTGATGAAGCCCGCAAGATGGTTGAAGATGCGGCCAAGATTCGGTGGGCGGACGAGGGTATTGTAAAGGATGATTATGCGGAAGGGGAAGTTGATTCCGTGTATAGACCGGAGGATGATATTTCAAGAGATGGCGTTGGCAGGCCGGTGGTGCAGGAGTGCCCCGGTGATATGGTGCCCATACCCTATGTTCCGGGCTGGAAAGTTCAGGGTAAAGGAAATGCCGTGGATATTTCATCTTTTTGCATGGATAAATTTGAAGCGCCCAATATAGGCCCCACGGGCAATAACGCGGGCAGGAAACCTTATTATGGAGTTATTCCCATTGAAGCGGCTTGGTGGTGCGATCAGAGAAATAAAAGGCTTTGCACTTATAATGAATGGATAAGAGCATGTTTGGGTCCGCAAGGAACTAATACTTATGGATACGGGCCTGTTTTTCGTTCGGGATCGCAATTTTACAAAATAAATCCCAGAGCGGCCAAACCCGCGGATGCAATTAGAAACGAGGAACGCGCTCCGTGTAATTATGATTCTGATAACCCTCATTATTCTCAGGATATTGCCGAAAGAGACAAGAGAATAGGAGGAAAAAATAAAGACGGAACCGTAGGTTTTGGTTTGTTTTATCCGACAATTGCCGATGGCAGTATATTAACTCCGGAATCAGAGAATAGCGCATTGGCCAATGAAACATATTCCAAAGCGTATTATGCTTTAAAAGAGTGGCTGGATTCGATTAATGTTATGGTTGAGCCAAGCGGTTCAAGAATAGAATGCAGAACCGCAGAGGGTGTTTATGATATGCCGGGGAATGTGGCGGAGATAGTTTTAAGATCGCCCGCGACTGAACCGGATAAGTTTAAGAACATGCCAATTACTCAATTGGAGTCTTATGATGGATCAACTAAAAACAGCGACAGTCCTTATCAATGGCTTAATTTTTATTGGTCGCCTGTAGCCCATCTTGGAGAAAAAGGTGCGGGATTGGTTGCGCTGCCCGTTTGCACATATGGAGCGGGGAGCACTCATGTAATGGCTTGGCGGGCTTTTGAAAACGGTTTCAGATGTTGTGTTGATTGGGAAACGGAGGAAGAATCCAGAAGAAAGGCGGAAGCAAAGGCGCTTCAAGAAGCGGCAAAAGCCGAGGAAGAAATTAAGAAACAAGCCAAGAAAGACAGAACGGATATTTGCGGTACAACAGGAGCTACGGAGGGCATGACATGTATCAAGTTAGGCAAGGATGACACAGAGGGCGGTGGTCCGGGGCAATATACTTGTTTAAAGGGATATTGCATGGCGGTTGACAGCAGCGCCAAATATTGTTGTAAGCAAAATTAATTATGCTCAGAAATTTATTTGATAAAGTTATTGGCATAATACCGCGAAAAATAAGCAAAGTTTTTTTATTTGCTGTCGCATTCGCGTTGTTCGTTTTTATTCATCAGTCTTCATTGGCTTTCGCAAAAGAGAGAACATACATAAAACCGAATTTAAACGTACCGATTCCGGGTTTGAATTTTGATAATCATCCCGTAGCGTATAACGGAGATGTTTTATCCATACCTTTTTTAGCCGCTTATATTTCCGTATTTTTTAAGTACATGGTTGGAGCAGGTTTGATTGCGACGGCTCTTATGATAGTTTACGGCGGTTTTTTGTATTTACTGGGGTCAACCGGAATGCAGGTCCAGGATGCCAAAGAAAAAATAAAAGACGCGGTGATCGGTTTGACAATATTATTAGGCGCTTATTTGATTTTGTATAATATAAATCCCAATACATTAACCTTGCGCAGTTTGGAGATAAAAGAGGTTGCTACGTCAGAAGATCTTTATAACGTGACAGCTAAGGCGACCGGTTCAACGGGACCTATGGGTATCGGAGCGGGCGATACAAGGCTTCCCAGCGAAGTCGACCCCGAAGCTTCGCGTGTTAAGCCCGTAGTTTCGGGAAAGTGCAGGGCTATTATGGCAGTTGAAAAAGATAAACTTTATTCGCATGTCATTTCGCAGGTTAGAGGGCAGGAATTCGGCAATAGAATCAGGCAGGTGGCGGAAATTTTACGAGATTGCCATATAAATTTGGGCCACTGTGGCATGGTGGCGGAAAAAGCGTGGCGTTTAGCCGGAGCCGGCTCTGAAGAATGCGCCATTAAAATTACTCCGGAAAATAAGAAAAAATGCAGTTTATTCAAAATGTTTGGAGCGGCTCCGAAGTTAACAGAGATATCTACATCCGGCTTGGTTTGCGATAACAAAGCCTGCGCGGCCAAACCGGAGTGCAAAAAAACTAAAGGCGAGGCTATAACGTTTGTCAGAAATGAGATGGCAGGCCAAAATCCGGGTTATCCCGGGAGTTTGAAAGAATTATTAAAACCCGGTGATTGGCTGTATTTTTATTCAGCGAATTCGGAATGCAATGGATTGCATTCGGTTGTTTTTTTGGGTTGGCATGAGAGTAAACCCGGGATCGCTTGGTGTTTTGAGGGTTCTGTTAAGGATTTGCCGGCAATCAAGCAACGGTGTTTGGGCAATGGCTGCGGCAGCTGGAGCGGCGGTGCGTATCCGGTAATCAGAATACACAGGCCTAGGGATATTAGACCCAATCAGTATCAATGATACTATTTAATATTCTGTAACTGATGATGTGAGTTTTGCGTGCTCCGGCGTTTTTACAACTCAAGTCGAGTGTTCACGTCGGGATTCTGATGTTTAGTTGGCTGCAGTACAGCCTAATGATTTCATTGCCGGGTAGTGCTTAAGGACGTAAGGAATAAAATCGGACATTTTCATGGCCAGACAATCGACGTCCGAATTCGGGCACTTGCCTCTGAATTCAGCTCTTGCATTGGGTTTTGCCGGGCACTCGAATGATGGAGCGCAAGCGCTTAATAAGTCGATTTCGGTTTTTACGCATTTACCGTTTTGTTCCTTTACGCATTTCATTTTTGGCACGGCTATGAATCCGGATTTGGGAAAGCATTCATTTATGGCGGCCAGATTGGCGCTGGCTTTGGCATATGTATTGTTTTGAGCGATGACCTTTTCGCATGGCGGGTGTGCTTTTAACCATTTTGGATACATGGCGCCGCCCGATGAATATTGATCCAATGCTATCACCGGATTGGAGCTTTTGCCCTTTAGCATCACCGCGGCATAATAGGCTGCGGCTTTGGGATTGTAAACCAGCCAGCGGCCCATTTCTCCTTTGCTGGTTCCTTTGGGCGGCATGTCGGGAAATTTTTCACGCATGGCCTTGCTGATGCTGTTTTCTCTTAAAATAAAATATGTGAGAGTCCCGCATGGGCCATGTGCTCCTGCGTTTTCAAGTGTATTTTTGGGATTAAAGGCGCCTGTCCATAGCCATTTGAAACCGGATTCGTGCTGACAGATGGCCAAAAGAGCACAATCGTCCACCCCGGCTTCTTTGGCGGCCCATAGGATAGCATCAATTAATTGTTGTCGATTTGGCAAGTCGCCGCTAATTTGTCCGGAGCCGGAGCCAGCTTTATCATTCATTCCTTCTCCGACAGTGGCCGGCATTAAATCGTCAATTCCGCGCGCCACGGTTTCCACCTGCAAAGCCCTTAACTGTGCCGTGTTGGGATTTATTGTGATTAAAATAACATAGGCGCTTAGAACTATTGCCAATCCTATCAGGGCGTCTTTTATCATTTCCTTGCCGTCTTTCGCTTCTTTGCTCATTCCGGCCATTATGTATTTAAATCCGCCCCAAACAATCATTACTGCGGCAAAAATCAAAGCGGCTCCCAGCAGGAATTTTTGCAAAGCGTTTATGTAGCCGGCGAGAAGCGGTATAGTAATGATTGTTTTGCCATCGGATTTGGAAACTATGTTTTGCGGTATGGTAAAACCGGGTATATCCACATTTAATTTTTTCAATAAAGGATCGGTTTCATCGCTTCCGGCGGCACTGCCGCTGTCTGTTTTTGCGGCGAGTTTGGGTTCGACATCGCTTAAATTAAAGGATTTTATATCAGTATTAAGAGGGTCGTTCAGGCAAATTCCTTGCGTGATTTTTTGACAGCTGGCAGTATTTTTTTCTAAACGGCATGATGCTTTCAGCAGTTCGTTGTTTACCGAGCCCAAATTGGCGCAGTCAGTGTCGTTTTTGGCCGCAAAACAAAATTCACCTTTGGTGACATCGGGGTGGGAACAACGGCAGCAATGGATGGGGGATTGGGCCGAAGCGGTTAAGGGCAAAAAAACAAGAGCCAAAAAAAATAAATTGACCAGAGATAGAAAAGTAATGGGATTTTTTCGGTTCATTTTAAAAATTATATGTTTTCAGTGCTTCAAGAATCGTTTCCATATCGGCTTTGGCCGCGGGTATGGCTTGGGTGCCGACAAAGATAAACGGCGCGGTGTCGATTCCGTCGCCGCGGTATGTCTGCACATTTAATCTGACTTGATTGCGTATGGCGGTGTCATTCCAGCAGGTATAAAGCATTTCAGCATCCATATCTTCAAAAACAATTTGTTTTAAAGTGTTGTTGGTCAGTTTTTCATTTTGGATTTTTAATATTTTATCATGAAGGTACCAATCCTCATGAATCAATTTTGAGCAATTGGATATAACCGCGGCTTCGAAACCGGGGTCGTTTTCATCGGTTGTTTCGGGTAAATCTCTCCAGATGAGCCGGATTTTTTTATTGTCTTTCAATGATTCTTTAAGCTTGTTGATTAAATCGGCGGATTGCCGGTCCGCGTAATCTCCAAAAAAGATAATGCCGATGCTTGATGAAGCGGAGCCCAGAATAAATTTATCGTTTTGCGTAACAGCCGGGGGTTTGATTTGTTCATAAGGCACGGTTTTCGGTTCGATGCGGGTAAGCAGTTCTTCGGGGGGCATGCCGGCAACAAATGTAGTGTTGCTGGTGATATACCATTTATAAAAAGCCGTACCGGCAAAAATGACGATTGACAGAATAATTATCATCACGGCCAGATGTTTCGCGTTCAATTTTAGGCGCATATTAATTTATATCGTAACTATATAATTTTCCGGAACTGGAATCCGTAAAAATGAATTTTGTTTTATCTTGACTGATGAAAGGATTGCTGACCGGCGCGCGGCTGGTTTGAATATCGAGTTTTTGAGAAATTCCGGTAGATAAATTGATTTTGTAAATGTCGTTGCTTACCTGGCTGAAGGCGGCCGGATCGATAGCGGCGCCGGGGGGCAGATCGGAAGGAACTCCGCAGTAGAGGGTGTTTTCATCAGCCCAGGCGCATTTATCAGCCCAGGTTATAATGTTCAATTTTTTGCGATTGCGGCCGATATCGCTGCCCGAAGCATCGCTGACCCAGAGCATGGGCCGGAGATTGTCGCGTTCATGATAAACGCTATAAAGGATTTTATTGCCGCTGGGCGACCAATTCGGAATGAAGCCCCGGCCGGGCACGTCCAAAGCTTTAAAATTTTCGTGGTTTTTACCCAATAAAACTATTTGCTGCGCGCCGTCGGCTAATGCCTGCCCGGTTTTGGAAAAACCGATGACCTGATTATTGGGAGACCAACTGGGAATCACAAGATCTCCGTTGGCGCCCATGCTGTAGACGGCGGTGGCTTCGTTGCCATCCGCATTGGCTGTTATTAAGAAACGGTTTTTTTCATCCAGGCCTACGCTTTTTGCCACGATTTGGCTGTCGTGAGGCGAAAATTCAAAATCCTGCCAGTGATTCGGCAATGTGACTTGGCGCTCGTCGTCAAAATCGTAATAAATATTATTGCCGTCAGGGAATTCCAAAATGGCCTCATTGGATTTGGCGGCCCAGTTGATTTCATCGACATTGTAAAATTGGCGCGTCGATAGAGGAATTTCATTGCCGTTTTCATCAATGCGGTAAAAGCGGCCGGTATCCGGATCGTAAAATCTGGCTGAGCCATCAGGGCCAAGGCTAAGCGCTTGAGTCACCTCATCGCGCAATATGGTTTCGTCCGGTTCGGTAACTGATGTGCCCAAGTCCGTAATTTCTTGAAAAGTCGGCTGGGCCTCGGGCAAAACGCCTTCACCGATGATTTCATAAGGAGGGATTTCTCCGCGCTCTCCGGCCGCTCCGAATTCCGCATAGCCGGGTTGTTCGGCCAATTGCGGCGCCACAGGCCCTTGCGGGCGGAAAAAGAAATAATACAAAGCATAGCCGGTTCCAAGGGTGAACAAAACAAAGAAAACAATGAACAATCCCTTTTTTTGATTTTCACTTAAAGTAATCATAGAAACTCGCTAAATTATACCACATTCGCGCATTTTTATCCTTTTTGAAAATTTTAACTGATAATGGCTTTTAATATGTCGGAAAAAGAGAAGAAATCAAACATCAACCCCAAGATGGTTAACAAGCCCATGCCCGCGATAATCGATAAAATCAACGGAACCACAAAAAGCGGCGACATGCACATGGATGTGCAGCCTATGCCGCAAGCGGCAATGTTTCCGCAGACAGCGATGCCGTCTTCCAGCCTGTTGGTTTTGGCAATTAGGGGAGTTTTAAAGGTGTATTTATTAATTACTTCAATATTCAGTTGAGCCAAACAAGAAAGAAGCGTTAAACCGCTGACCGAAGAGAAGGCTTGGCCGATTTTTAGCAGGCGTGAAAATGTTTTTTTGGCGGATTCGGTTGCGTTTTTAGCGGATTCTATGGCGGTTTCTTTTTGTTCAGTGGCGCTTGCGGCAAGAGCGGCGCGTCTGATTTGCGCCTGCAACAATCCGGCCAGGACTGTTTGCTGTTCCGTTTCGGCGCTTTCTTCTTTTTCGGGCGTTTCTTCATCCGCAAATTCTTCATCCGCCGAAGCAAAATCTTGGCCCGCCGAAGGCATGCTCCCGGGCTCTTCCTCGGCCTCCGCAGGAACGGGACCCGCCGCCTGTTCTTGTCCGGGCAAGCCGGCTTGGCCAACCAACATGTTACGCGTGCGCATCATTTGGCGCTGTCGGCTCATGAGTTCTGACTGTCTTTCAAAATCGCTTTTAACAGCTTCTTGCTCGGCAGCAGTACCCGGAGCACGCGCGGCTTGGCCGTAAGCTCCTTGCCGGGCAAGTGCGTCATACATGCCGGGCAATAATGCCGACTCCATGGATCCACTGCCTGCTTGTTCCAGCATCTGCTCGCGTGTTAAATCACCGCCGGTCGCACCTCCTCCGCCGGGCTGGGCGCGGCGGGCTTGCTGTTGGCGGGCTCCAAGCTGCATGGCTGCGTCTAAAGGCGGACGGCCGGGGCCAACTGCTTGCGGTCCGATGGATTTTTCTTGGACTTGAGGTTTTTTACGCAAGGCGGATGCTGCGGCAGTGCCGGTTGGTTTTGGGCGCTGCTTGGCCATTTGCGGACCGGTTTGAGCCAAGGCAGCCATGGCTGCTTGCTCGGGGCTAAGACCGGCAGCGATTCCTGCGGCAACCGCCGGAGCTTGGGGAGCTTCGCTGATTTCTTGCTCAATAACTTGAGTGCCGGTTGCTGGCGCAGCTTGTTTGGCACCGGTTACGCCGTATTTTTTAACAGCAGCCTGTCTGGAAGCTTTAGCCTGAGCTTTTGCATCGGGGGAGGGTCTGGTTGCGGCAGGCGCCGGAGCGGCCGCTCCGGTCGGACTTGCGGCGGCAATGCGGGCGCCTTGGGTACTTTGAACTTTAGTGCTGACTTGCTCGCCGGCTTGGACTGCCGCTGTCTGATCTTGTTTGATTTGAAAATCAGCCCGGCGCTGACCGCCGCGGGATTTGTCGGTGGTGGTTTGCTTTTGTATGCCCGGTCCGGTGGCCGGGATCGCCGGAGCACCTGACGGAACCGGTCCTGCCTTGGCCTGTGCGGGAGCGCCGGCCGCTCTTGGCCGTGGAGCTCCGGCCGGCAGTACGGCACCTGTCGCGGCCGCCCCTGCGGCGCCTGCTCCAGCAGCGCCAGCTGCAACACCTGCGGCTCCGGCCGCCAACCCGGCGGCGGCTGCGGCTACCGCTTGGCTCGAAGTAGAACTTTTAGGAGGTTTTGAGGGTATGACGTTAGGTTTGGGTTTGTTGGCAAAAAAGTTATTTACAGCCTGTTGGATCATTGCTCCTCGTTTTTCTGCATTAGCAAAGTCGTATCCTGTAATATGAAAAGGAGTTTCTTGACCCTTTTCATCGTACATGTAGCCAATGGATGTCACTTTGCCATTATGAATGCGTCCGTAGCTTCCATCTTTGGTTAAGGCATCCATCTTTGCCTGATAATATTGCTCACGAAAATCATTTATGTTTGATTCTATCTGGCTGTAATCAAGATTGTTATCTTTACAATATTTTTTGATTTCATCTTCAATACTACGGCCGTTTTCTGTGGGTAGTTTATCTTGCAAAGGATCTTGATAGTAGGATGGATTTTTTTCTGTTTTCTCAGCCGCCTCGAGTTGAGATAAAACTTTTTTATCGTATTCTTGTAGTTGAGTGGGAGTGCTCTTCCCCTGCATTTGCCAATATTTATCTGCCAAGACTTTGCTGGTTCCTGAGCCAATGGCTTCCATTGCAGAATTCATCACCTCGGTAACTTTATCGGTTTTTGCTTTTGACTCAAGATAAACAGGATCTTGTTTGGCAACCATTGCGTCAATGTCATATTTATTTTTTCTGCGCGAGTCATCAGGGCGCATTGTTTTGCCAAATGCTTCACGGCGCTGGATTTTTACATCAAGGTGTTTTTTTAATGCGGTGTTATAATCTTTCCGAACTGCCTTAAATTTGGCTAACAGTGCATCAGCTTGTTCGGGGGTGAGATTTGGATTTTCGGAAGCAGTTTTTATTTCATCCAGTATTTCTTGATATTTTGCCAGGTCTTCATCCGGAGCAGATGTGCTGGCGGGTTCTTCCCAGCCTTCATCGATTTCTGATGTATCAGGAGCTGTGGAAGTTGGTTTGGGCTCGACGACCGTGGGCGGAGCTTCTTCTTTAACAGTCGGCGGAGCCTCTTCACGAACCGTGGGAGGCGCCTCTTCGCGGATTGTTGCCGGGGTTTCTTCTTCAACTTCTTCAGCCGGTTCTTCTAACTCTTCCTCTTCAGCTTCTTCAACTTCTTCATCGCCGGTTGTTTGGCTAGTGTCTTTGCGGAGTGCGTCAATGTCTTCGGCTAATTCTTCGGCGCCGACTTCGCGCACCAAATCAGCGGATTTTTCCATCCTGGAGATGTAAGAATCGGTTTTTTTACCAAAAGATTTGGATTGTTTATCAATATCTTTAGAGAGCTTGCTGATTTTTGATGTGATATCTTCAACATCAGCGTCTTCTGCGTCCAGATTTTTTTGCAGTTGTTGCAGTTGTTTCTTTTTGTCGGCCAGGGATTTTGATTGTTCGTCAAAATGGCCCATCATTTCCGGATAGAGTTTGGCGCGCGGGAATCTTTCGGAGATATTGGAAACTTTGTTCTTAATGTCTTTAACAGAGCTTTCTTGCTTCTTTAATTTGTCGAGCTCCTTGGATACTTTTTTCTTGGCATCGTCTTTTGTTTGACTTGCGACAGGAGCGGCGGCTGAAGCGGGAGCGGTGAACCCGGCTGCCGTTTGAGCTCTTTGGGTCTGCAGAGCACGGTTATGAGCAATTTTGGCACGGCCAAGGTTAATTTCCCCGATGGGAAAATTGGTGACGCCGCCAAAATTAACAGTATTTTGGCCTTGTTTTTTAGCTTTATTGGCCGCGATGACAAATTTTTTATAATCAGCATCAGGGAGGTCGGCGATTGCCTGGGTCATCATTGCCGCCCGGCGTTTTTGCATGGCCGGTCCGGCATCCTTAAAGTTAAAAGCGCTCTTGCGAAATTTATCGAGAGCTTGATTGCTTTTATTTTGGTTGGATGCCGTTCCTCCGTTAGGCATAAAAAACTTTATTGACTCAGGACACGGGACTCAGGATTCGAGTCAAGTTAATCCGTGGTCCTGTTAACCGGTTAACCAGAGCGGAATTGTTATAAACGGATAAACTGGATTATCGGTTAACGTATTAACGTGTAAACGTCATTAAGTAATTAATATTTTATCATTTTGGCGGGTGATTGTGATGTTAGTACTTTTGCGGTTTTTGATGAGGTGATTGCTGATGGCGGCGGTGATTTCGCGTTCCACCAGTCTGCGGATGGCACGAGCGCCTTCGTCTTTGGGAATTGGCCGGCTCATGAGCCAATTGCGCGCGGAATTGGAAATTTCGCAGGCAACTTTTTGGATGTCCATTAATTTTTTACAAACCTGTTCTAATTCTTGATCCAAGATTTTACGCAGATGCTTATCTTCCAATGGCTGAAAGATGATGATTCTATCCAAACGGTTAATGAGTTCGGGTTTGAATTTTTCCTTGATCTGTTCACGGATTATGGGGTCGAGTGTTTTAACTTCATCGCCATAGCCAATGGATTTTTTGTCCAGATGATCGGAGCCGACATTGGAAGTTAAAATTACGTAAGTTTGCTGAAAGGAGACAGAACGGCCTGTGGCATCGGTAAGTTTTCCATCCTCCAGTATTTGCAGAAGCATGTGTTGAACATCGGGGTGAGCTTTTTCGATTTCATCAAAACAGATAACAGAGTGGGGTTTTTTGCGCACACTGTCGGTTAATTTGGTACTTTCGCGATAACCAACATAGCCGGCAGGGGATCCGACGAGTTTGGAAATGGAGTGCGATTCGGCAAATTCGGACATGTCGAGTTTAATCAAAGCGTCCTCGGAATTAAAAAGCTCGCCGGCTATGACCCGTGAAAGTTCGGTTTTGCCCGTGCCGGACGGGCCCACGAAGAGCAATGACGCTTTGGGCCGGCGGTCGGATTGCAAGCCGAGTCTGGCGCGGCGCAAGATATCCGAAGTTTCTTTGGTGGCTTGTTTTTGACCAACGATGATTTTATCCAAACGGCCTTCCAATCCGTCCAGCCTTTCGCGTTCGGATGCAAGAATGGTGGAAACCGGAACATTGGCCATGCGGGCAACTACGCGGGCAACATCAAGCGGTGTAATTTGCGGCTTGTATTTTTTATTTTTATTTAAAAGGTTTTTTTCAGCCGAGGATCTTTCTTTATTTAATTTTTCGGCTTCATTGGCGCTTTGTTCGGCTTCTTTAAGGCGCTGATTTTTAAGGTGGTCTTCGGATTCCCGGATTTTTGCCAAAATTGCGGCATCTAAAACGGCCAGACGTTGCAAATCTTCGGTGGATTTGCGTTTGGCGATTACGGATGCAGCAGCTTCGTCTAAAAGATCTATGGCCTTGTCCGGGAAGTTGCGATCAGTTAAAAAACGTTCGGCAAGATCGACGGCCGTATAAAGTGTTTGCGGATGATAGGTGACATTATGATGCTTGGCATAGCGTTCTTGCAGGCCTTTGAGCATTTCCAGAGTTGCCAGCGGGGTCGGTTCGTCGATCGTAATCGGCTGAAAGCGCCGTTCCAGAGCCGCATCAGGTTCTATATGTTTTTTGTATTCGTTCCAGGTTGTGGCGCCAATGCAGCGGATTTCACCGCGGGCCAAAGCGGGTTTTAATATATTGGCCGCATCTAAAGATCCGGAGGTTGAGCCGGCGCCAACAATATTATGAATTTCATCGATAAATAAAATTATTTTAGGATCTTTTTTTGCTTCTTCAACGATCTGTTTAAGGCGTGCTTCGAATTCACCTCGGTACATGGTGCCGGCGACAGTGGAAGCGAGATCGAGTGATAACAGCTTGTGCCCGTGCAATGCATCGGGGACATCGCCGTCCGCGATTCGCTGGGCCAAGCCTTCCACGATGGCGGTTTTGCCAACACCGGGTTCGCCCAAAAGAACCGGATTGCTTTTAACGCGCCGGATTAAGACTTCCACGACACGATCCAGTTCATTTTCTCGCCCAATAACCGGATCCAGGAGCTCGACTATGTCGGCTTGGGTCAGATTGCGTGAAAAATGTTCCAAGGCCGATGTTGCGGTAATGGGAGATTTGTTGGGCAATTCAGGACCCAAATTGGGAAGTTCGTGCTCGCCGGGAAACGGCTCGGGCAGTTCGTTTAAGATTTCTTTTTTTTCCAATTGATCTATTGATGGGAATTGGGATTCGGATTTGAGAATATTTTCGACCTGATCGTGAATTTCTTTTGTATCGATATTATTTTCTGCAAAAAAAGCTGCGATTTTTAAGTCTTTGGTCTCCAGGATTGCGGCCAACAGATGTTCGGTACCCACAAAACGATGCTCTCTAAGGTGGGCAATGACCACGCATTTTTCGATTATTTTTTTAACGCTTTCCGATAAATCCAGAGCCAAGGCTGATTGTTTTTGCGAACGGGATGATTTAAAAAATTCCATGGCTTTTTCAGGCAGGCAACCGACTTTTTTTAAGATTTCTCCGCCCAGCGAACCTTTTTCATTTAAAAGCCCGACGATCAAATCTCCGGGTTCAACAATTTCGCGGCCGTTGGATACGGTAAAACTCAACGCTTTTTGCAGAGTTTCTTTGAGGTGGGTGGTGAAGCGGTTGATTAGGTCGTTAGGGAGCATATCTTAATTGACAGTTTGTACAATAATCAATAGATCAAGTTCCAATAATCAATAAATAGATCAATAACCAATTAATATAATCACCAATTGATTATTTGGTTTTTGGCAGATTGGATATTTATTGGTCATTGTTTTGTTGGTTATTGGTTATTATGGTTTAGATAGCATGGATCTAAGTTCGCGGACGCGGTCGTTAATTGGAGGGTGCGTATTGAATAATCCCGCGGCTCTTTCGCCAAGTGATTTTGCGGTCGGGTCCGATATCCAGAGATGGTTGGTGGCTTTTGATCTTTGCTGCATGGGGCGGGCATTGTCGCGGATTTTTTCCAGCGCTGATGCCAAGCCCTCCGGATAACGCGTCAGTAATGATCCTGAAGCATCAGCCAAGTATTCGCGCCGGCGCGAAATGGCGAGTTTGATGAGCTCAGCGATAACGGGTGAAAGTAAAATAAATGCAAGGCCGGCAATCATGATAATTCCGTTGCCGCCTTTACGTTCGCCTTTGAAAAGCGATGTTCTGAACATCCAGTCGCCAAGCATAACCAGAGCCCCAACCAAAATGCCGACTAAGACCATTAGGCGGGTATCATAATTTTGAATATGGGCGATTTCATGCGCCAGAACTCCTTCGAGTTCGGTCTTATTAAGTATCTGCAAAAGTCCGGTGGTGACGGCCACGCTGGCGTGTTCAGGATCGCGTCCCGTGGCAAAAGCATTAGGCGAGGGATCGTCGACTATGTAGATACGCGGTTTGGGGATGCCGGCTGTTATTGCGAGGTTTTCAACAGTGTTCCAAAGAGTGGGGAATTGGCTTCTATCTGTGAGCTCGTGAGCGCCGAGGCTCGCCAGTGTTATTTTGGAGCCGGCATACCAGGATATAAGAGTCCAAATTGTTGAGATTGTCAGTGCAAGTACCAATCCCGCATAACCATAACCGTTGATATAGCCGTAAACATAGCCGGCCAGCATTAAAATCCCCATGAATAGGGCGATTAGAAGCATGGATTTTCGTTTATTGGAATCAATTTGGCTGTACATAACATTCGTACAAAGTACATCGTACAACCAACCTTCGCCAACCCACTACGCCAAGGCTCCGAGGGTCGAGCGGCTTCGGTCGGCATGCGTACAACGTACAAAGAGTTAACATTGGTTCGCTGGAGCTCCGAAATGAATTCGGAGCTGTTTGTGAGCTAATGTTATTCTTTGGTTTCGGCCGGTTTGTCGTTGAAGTCAACCACGGGAACGGCTTTTGCCTCTTCTTCGGCTTCGAAGAATTGATATGCTTTAAAGCCGAGCATGCCGGCAATCATATTGGTTGGAAAAACCTGTAATTGCGTGTTGAAATCGCGGACGTTGCCATTGTAAAAGCGGCGGGAAGCCTGGACTTTGTTTTCCGTGTCGGCTAATTCCTGCTGAAGATGCAAGAAGTTTTGATTGGCTTTTAACTCCGGATAATTTTCGGCGACCGCAAAAAGGCTTTTTAACGTGCCCATGAGTTGGTTTTCGGTTTCGATTTTTTCATCAATGGTACCGGCTTGCATGGCTTTGGAGCGGGCTTCGGTGACTTTTTCGAAAACTCCGCTTTCATGTGAGGCATAACCCTTGACTGTGCTGACAATGTTGGGGATCAGGTCGTGACGGCGCTTGAGCTGTACATCAATATCCGACCAAGCTTCGTCGGTGCGGTTTTTTGATTTAATCAGTCCGTTGTAAACCATCACCAGCCAAGCTGCGATGACAACGACTGCAATGAGAAGTATCCAAACAATCATCATAAACAATAAAAATTAATAATTAATAAATAACAAATAATAAAATTGGAATCGAGTAACACTCGATATAATTTTTTACAAAATGTTTGCGAAAAATCAAAAACTTTATTCTTTATTATTTATTCTTTGTTATTTAATTATAGGCTTAGTATAGACGAATTGTTGCATTCGGTCAATAATATAGAGCAATATGAAAAGCGATATTATAGAGGTTTTTAAGTCTTACGACATAAGAGGCTTATCGCCGGAGCAAATAGATGCTGATTTTGCTTATAAATTGGGAAAAGCGATTGTTATTTCGCAAAACCCGAAAAAGATGATGGTTGGGCGGGATATGAGGCTGACTTCGCCGGTGTTGGAAGATTCTTTGATAAAGTCGTTGACCGAGGAGGGGGTTGATGTTGTGAAAATCGGACAATGTACAACTCCGATGTTCAATATACTGATGGGAATCGCGGATCATGACTACGATTTGGGTGTTATGATTACGGCTAGTCATAATCCGGGAAAATATAATGGTTTTAAATTTGTGACCGGGGATATGCTGCCGCTAGGACTCGGCTCTGGTTTGGAAAAAATCAGGGATGCTTTTGGATCGTCGAACGTTGAACGTCGAACGTCAAACGTCGGGGAAGTGGTTGAAGATCCGGATGCTCTTCGACGCTATGTTGATTTTGTTATTGAGAAGGCGGAATTGCCGGAGGACATGCCTGATCTCAAGATCGTTATTGATGCAGGCAATGGCATGGCGGGGTATGTGCTGCCGGGGTTATTAAAAAAGTTGCCATGGCTTAAGGTTGAACCTTTGTATTTTAATCCGGATGGTAACTTTCCGAATCATGAAGCAAATCCTCTTAAGGTTGAAACCTTGGTTGATCTTAAGAAAAAAGTCCAAGAAACCGGAGCGGTTTTGGGTATTGCATTTGATGGTGATGCGGATAGGATTGGATTTGTTGATGAGAACGGCGAGCAAATACCGGGTGATATCTTAACAGGATTATTTGCAATCATTGAATTAAAAAAATATGGGCGAGGCAAGGTGCTGAATGACGTACGTTCATCCTGGTCTGTTAAAGAGGCGGTAGAATCAGCCGATGGTGATTCCGTATTATGCAAAGTCGGTCATGCTAATATAAAAAATCAGATGAGAGAAGTGGGGGCTGTTTTTGCAGGGGAGTTATCCATGCATTATTATTTTAATGAGTTTTGGAATATGGAGTGTGGCGATTATGCCATGTTGATATTACTGAAAGAGCTGGTCAATCCTTTTGAGCCATTAAGTGATCTTTGGCATGCTTTGCGCAAATACCATCATTCCGGAGAGATAAATTTTGAGGTTAAAGATAAGGATGCTGTGATAGAAAGGGTTATTAATGAATACAAAAATGATGCAATAAAAGTCATAAATATCGATGGTATTCGTTTGGAGTTTGGAGATCCTAAAACAGGGGATGCTTGGTGGTTTAATTTGCGCAAGTCCAATACCGAGCCGGTTATCAGGTTGAATCTGGAGGCGACGTCTGAAGATTTTATGAAGGCAAAACTGGAGGAGCTGGCAAATATAATTAACAGTGCATAATGCATAGTGCATAACACGTACATCGTTCTTCGTACTTCGTACAAAAAAATCGGAGTTCGGAATTCGGTGTTCGAATGAGTTATGATTGGTTTATTTGATTCTGGAGTTGGAGGGTTGACAGTGGTGCGGGAGTTGTTAAAGAAATATCCCGACGTTGATTTTGTGTATCTTGGCGATACAGCTCGCTATCCCTATGGAAATAAAAGTAAAGAAACCGTAGAAAGATATGCTGTTGAAGATGCGAAGTTCGTTATAGATCGCGGAGCTGATTTGGTGATCGTTGCCTGTAATACGGCAAGCTCTTTGGCTATGGATAAATTGCGTGAGACCTATCCGGGTACGTTGTTTTTGGGTGTCATAGAACCGGCCGCAGAGCTTGCAGCCGCAAAAAGCAAAAGTTCGGTCGGCGTTATAGGCACGCGAGCCACCGTGGGGTCCGGAATTTATGAAACGGTGATCAGAGAGAGAAATTCAAAATTAAAAGTCTTGCAAAAGGCTTGTCCGCTATTCGTGCCCTTGGTTGAAGAGGGGATGCTTAGTGATCAGGTGACAAAGATTATGGTACGGAAGTATTTAACAGCATTAAGGCAGAAAAATCCGGAATCTTTGATTTTGGGTTGTACGCATTACCCGTTTTTACAGCCCTTAATTGAAAGATTTATGGGCAAAAAGGTTGAAGTTATCAATTCTGCGGAGGCAGTCGTTGCCAAGGCCTTTGAAATGAAGCCCGGGCTTTTTGCAGATTCAGCGAATCCGAAGCAGACGATTGCGTTTACGGATACTTCAGAGCACTTGGATCAGCTCGCTTCGAAATGGCTGAAAATGACGATTAAAGCAGAGAAGGTTGTTTTAGAGTCCTAGTCTATAGTCCTAGTCCTAGCGACGTGATCAGGGATACATGAATGAAAAAAAGAAAGAATGAAAGAATGAATGAATGTCTATACGTCGAAAGTCTATAAGTCAAAAAATTGTGGTTCCCACCTTCGCTGAAGCTGCGGTGGGCAGGCGTGGTTCGATATTCGACAAATATTAGTTTTTTCAGTAATATAAGCGCATGACTGTATTTATATTATTTTTATTAGTGCTTTCGGTTTTGGTATTAATCCACGAGGCCGGGCACTTTTTTGCCGCTAGGCTTTTTAAGGTAAAAGCTGAAGAATTTGGTTACGGATTTCCACCGCGTTTAATAGGAATCGTGAAACATAACGGCAAGTGGAAAAAAGTGACCAGAAAAGATGAAAGCTCCTACGAAAATACAATTTGGTCATTAAACTGGCTGCCCATAGGCGGATTCGTTAGAATCAAAGGCGAAAGTGCGGATGATAATCCCAATGATCAAGATTCTTTTCAGCAAAAAGCCATCTGGAAGAGGATAGTGATTTTAGCGGCTGGAGTTTTTATGAACTGGTTTTTGGCTTTTGTGTTATTCGCGGCGATTTTTATGATTGGCGCACCGGCGATTTTGGAGGATTTACCGGCGGGTGCCCGGGTTGAAGATCGTAAAGTGACAATTTCGCATATGCTGGAAGGCGATCCTGCGCAAAAAGCGGGGATTGAAGTTGGTGATGCGATAGTGTCTATTGCGGGAACGGAGCCAAAAGACTATGAGGATGCTATTGCGCTTGTTGGTGCACAGGGAGAGAATGAATTCGCCATGGTTGTGAATCGCGGCGGGGAGGAGATGACTATCAATATTAAACCCGAGTTTGTTCAAGAGATTGAAAAGTTTGGAATCGGCGTGGCCATGGCTGATGTGGGGATTGTGAGATTTACGTTCTTTCAATCCATTAAGCAAGCCGGGATTGCAACATATGCTTATACAAAAGCAATCATTTGGGCTTTTGGCGGTATTATTAAAGATTTGGTTTTGTTAAAAGGCGTGGGAGATGAAGTTGCCGGGCCGGTGGGTATTGCTGTGCTCACCGGGCAGTTTGCCAAGCAAGGTATTGTTCCTTTATTGCAATTTGCGGCCATCTTATCGATCAATCTAGCTGTAATTAATTTTTTACCAATTCCGGCATTGGACGGCGGGAGGGTTATCTTTTTGATGATAGAAAAAGTCCGCCGCAAGGCGCTTCGCCCTCAATTGGAAGCGGCGATTCATCAAGTTGCATTTATTACTTTGATAATTTTGGTTCTTTTGGTTACCATCAGAGATCTGGGACGTTATGGAGGAGCAATAGTCGGAGGGTTGAGAAATTTGATAGGAATATAATCTAGCTCATAGCTGATAGCGGATAGCTTTTAGCAAGCTATTAGCTAACAGCCAAAAGCTAATAGCTGAATTTTATGAAAGATCAATTACAGGCATTACGCCTACAAATCGAAAAAGATATAAAAGGTGCGGATACGCTGGAGGTTTTGGATGAGTTGGAAATTAAATATCTTGGCCGCAAGGGCGAATTAACATCCTTGTTAAAAGGTTTGGCATCCGTGTCTGCAGAAGAGCGGCCAAAGCTTGGTGCGCTGGCAAATGAAGTTAAGCAAGCGGGGCAGGAAGTGTTAGACAAGCGCCGTGCGGAGCTTGCGGATAGTAAGTTTGCAGCTTTGGCAGATGCAGAGCGCGAAGATATGACCGAGCCGGGCAAGCGTCCGCCCGAAGGGCATCTGCATATTGTGACACAAACAATCAGAGAGATAGTTGAAATTTTTGAAAAGATTGGATTTTACAGAACACGTTATCCGGAAGTTGATTGGGATTATTATGCTTTTGAATCGCTAAATATGCCGCCCGATCATCCCGCTCGTGATGAGTGGGAGACTTTTTTTATGGATGCTCCGGAGAGCAGTAAGAAAAAGCAGGGTAAAATGGTTTTAATTCCGCATACATCAAATGCGCAGGCGCATGAGTTGGAGAAGCATGAATTCCCGGTGCGCATGCTAAATATCGCCAAGTGTTACCGCCGGCAATCCGATGCAACGCATTCGCCCATGTTTCATCAATTCGAAGGATTGTATGTTGATGAAGGAGTGAATCTTACGCATTTACGGGGAATTTTGGATTATTTTGCCAAGGAATATTTTGGTCCTGGGCGTGTATCCCGTATCCGTCCGCATCATTTTAGATTTACCGAGCCTTCATTTGAGGTGGATTTTTCCTGCGGAGTTTGCAATGCCACGGGTTTTGTTAATGGTCATAAATGCAAAGTTTGCAAACGCGGATGGCTGGAAATCGGCGGAGCCGGAATGGTGCATCCAAATGTTTTAAAAGCATCGGATGTAGATCCCAAGAAATATTCGGGTTTGGCTTTTGGCTGGGGGATAGAGCGCATTGCCATGATGAAAGAAGGCAGACAGATTGATGATATCCGCATTCTGTATCAAAGTGATGTGCGGTTTTTAAAACAGTTTTAGGATCGAACTTCGAGACTCGAACTACGAACTACGTATAGGTTAAATTTTTTATGAGTTTTCCGGTGATATTTGATAGTGTAATGAGTGTTGTTCTTGCATTTGCATGGCCGCTTTTTATTTTGGTATTAATTTTTTCGGCTGGAATGCTTTGGGTAATAAAACCCTGGCGAATGAGCTACGCGGCGGCTGCTGTTGTAAATGTTCCGCTCGTAACCTTGTACATGCTCTCGTTTTTATTTGCCTTAGTGCCTGTTATCATGGATGCAAGGAATGCAGATTCTGTTCCGGTCTGGTTTAATCCATTGTTTATTATTATGGCTGTTGTTTTGATAGCTCCGGTGGGCTATGCACTTTTGCGCATGATTGATAAAGATCGCGAACGCGCGCCAAAACATCCCTTGTTGCATAAGATATTAAATTTTATAGGTTTGACGTTGTTTGTCGGATTTGTTTTTTGCGGCGCGTTCGCATCGTTCTTAAAACCTATCAATATATCTTTGGATTCGGTTTTTGCATATTTAACGTATCTGTTCGTTTTTATTCTGGGTTTGTCTTTATTTGCAAGGATGGTAGTTGGGGGTTTGTATATGACATTGGGCAGGCATGATCCTTATATAAAGGTGATTGATCCGTATGTGAAATGGATATATGTTGTTATGGTTGGTTCCACGATATTGGCATTATTTTTCCTTTTGATAGATAATTTGGCACAAATAATATAATTATATGAATTTACTTGTTTCTTACGATTGGCTCAAAGAATATGTGAGCCTCGATAAATCACGGAGCACGAAGTCCGGAGCACGAAGTATGACGCCGGAGGAGTTTGCGGCCAAGATTTCTTTATCCGGGCCGGCTGTTGAGCATATCTTGCCATTGGGAGAAGATTTGCAGGGGATTTATGTGGGGAAGATTGAAAAGATTTCGAAGCATCCAAAAGCTGATAAGCTTAAAATCACCGAAGTTGACTTAGGACGTGGGACGATTGGGACGGGCGACGGGCGACGACGGATAGTGTGCGGAGGATCCAATCTTTATGAAGGGCAGGTGGTTGCTGTTGCTGTGCCCGGGTCTAAAGTGCGTTGGCATGGAGAAGGGGATGTGGTTGAACTAGAACCTACCGAAATCCGCGGAGAGAAGAGTGAAGGCATGATTTGTGCTGCAAATGAGATAGGGCTAGCTGAAGCTTTTCCGCACGAAGAAAAAGAGATTTTAGATTTGGGTAAGGAGATTCCGGATTTAAAAGTCAATAATGGTACGCCCTTGGCCGATGCTTTGGGTTTATCTGATGATGTGGTGATGGATATTGAAGTTACATCCAATCGTCCGGATTGTATGGGGCTTGCGGGGATCGCCAGAGAAGCGTCGGCTATTTTAAACGTCCCGTTTAAGTACAAACCCAGTGATTTGAAGGCCCCCTTTGTGAAAGGGGGAAGCGAAGGACGAGTAAAGATTTCGATTGATGCTAAGGATGCGTGTTCACGTTATATCGGAGTTAAGATGGAGGGCGTGAAAGTCGGGCCATCGCCATGGTGGCTAAAGCGTCGTTTGATTTCTGCAGGTTTCAGACCAATTAACAATTTGGTTGATATAACAAATTATGTTTTGTATGAAACCGGTCAGCCCATGCATGTATTTGACGCTGATAAACTTTCGGCTTCAGAGATTCATGTTCGATATGCAAAGAAAGGTGAAAAGATTTTAGCCTTGGATGGCAAGGAGTATGAATTGCCGGATAGCGTGCTTGTTATTGCAGATGCAGAGAAACCCGTCGCCATAGCCGGTGTTATGGGCGGGGAAGAGACGGGATCAACCGAGAAGACGACCAATATCGTTTTAGAAGCCGCGACATTTGATCCGGTTGTGGTGCGCAAAGGTTCGCGTAAGTTGAATTTACAATCTGATTCGCAATTGCGTTTTGAAAAGGGATTGTCACAGATGGGCCCGGGGTCTGCCATGGCACGTGCAGTTGGGTTAGTAAAAGAACTGGCCGGAGGTGAGGTTGTTGGTGCTCCGGTTGATGTGCAAACCAAGAAATATAAACCGGAAAGTTTTTCGATTGGATTTGATGAGGTAAATGAATTGATTGGAGTTGAATTGCATAAAAAAGATATGGTTGATATTCTTAAGCGGCTCGGATTCGGGATAAAGGTTGAAGGAAAAAGGATTAAAGCCGAGGTGCCTTGGTGGAGGGACCACGATATTGAGCTGGGACGTGATTTGGTGGAAGAAATTGCCCGTGTTTATGGCTATCAGAAGATTCCGGCTATTGTTCCCATGGAAGCAGCTCCCAAGGCTTCGGACGAAGTGGTTGCATGGGAGGATCGGATAAAGAATGTTTTGGCAGGTGCGGGATTTACTGAAATTTTTAGCAATTCATTTTTATCTAAAGAATTGTTGGAAAAGGCCGATTTTATTTCCAAAGACCTTTTGCATGTGCAAAATCCTTTGACAGTGGAATTGGAAATTATGCGGCCCTCGCTGTTACCGCAGATGCTGGATGCGCTGGTTAAAAATCAGGAGCGTGAGGATGTGCTGAGATTGTTTGAGTGTTCGAATGTTTATTTAAGACGGGATGGCAAGAAGGGGGAGTGGACTGATTTGCCGGATGAAGACCCGCATTGTGTGATTGGATATGTTGAACACAAAAATGATTCGCCATGGCGCAATGTTAAAGGCATGGTTGAGTACATTTTTGATTCATTTGATATAAAAAATGTTCACTGGAAGGTGGAATCCAAGGATGATATTTGGCATCCGGGAAGATGCGTGCAAGCCTATAAAGAAGATGTTCTGTTGGCGACGGTCGGTGAGATTTCACCAAAATACACAGAAAGATTTAAGCTGGAATCACGAGTCGGCGCAGCTCAATTGCAAGTTCGTAATATCGTTAAGTTTGCAAAGACTCACAAATCATATACACCGCCTTTAGCATTTCCGGAATCAAAGCGTGATTTGGCAATTGTTGTTTCGCAAGGTGTTGAGTATCGTGATATTGAGTTGGCGATTTTAAGAGCCGATGATCGTATCCGCGGAGTTGAATGGTTTGATACTTATTCAGGCAAAGGCATCGCTGAAGGCAAGAAGTCTGTGGCCATGCATTTAACAATCGGCTCGGCGGAGAAGACGCTGACATCACAAGAAATTGATGGAGTTTTGGAAGATGCGTTATTGGCATGTAAAGAGAAGTTTATGGCGGAGTTACGTTAAACTGTAAACTATAAACTGCAAAGAGTTAGTATAGTTAAAATCGCCAAAATGGCGATTTTATATTTCTGACAGGACTTGGTTGTAGATGTTGTTGATTTTTTTACCATGTCGGGATTGGATGGCAACTCTTTGGCTTTGGCGATCATTAGATAGATTTTATCGTCCGGCATTTTTCAGCTTTGAGTCAACTCTTTATAATCTTTACTACGAATGGCTATGTTTAAAATTGAGATTTCAATAGACTTGTTCAGTTCAGCTCTTCAACTTCTGCCTTGCCGTGCGCCAATTCGGCAACCTGTTCGGCATCTTTGGATAGAAGCAGAGCTTGGAATTCACCGACATGGGTTTTTTCTTCCTTGGCGATGTCTTTGAGCATTTCTTTGAGTTTTGGATCTTGCGCTAGAGCTGACATTTGTTCGTAAAGATTGATTGCATCCAGCTCGGCGATTAAGCCGGCGCGGCAGATTTCTTCATCAATTTGCTCGGGGCTTAGCCCTTCGAGTTTTTTGGGGATATTGCTTAACATAACATTTTTAATTACGAATTACCGATTACCAAATACCAATGTATGTGGTCTTCGACATAACTATATTACCGTGAGTGCCTTTTTGCAAGTCTGACAAGATATGTTTTTTTATTCACACCTTAGGCGTCGATACGTCGGACGTCGATACGTCGTTGTGGTATAATTAAGTCACTATGATTGATTTACCGTCAGCGCAAGCGTTTTTCTGGTTATGTTTCGGTGTTGGAATATTTTTAGTTGCAGCATTTTTAAGCTGGTGTTTGTTTGAGGTTGCGCGTTTGATCCGCCAGAGCAATGAAGTTGTTTCTCATGTCCGAGAGGTGGTTGCCGGAATTGAGGAGGATTTTAACGAATTGAAAGATAAATTCGGTACAGTAATCGGCAATGTTGCGGGCATGGCCAAAGGCGCATCAAAAATTTCAGGGTTGATAGAAGAGTTTAAGCCGGAGAAAACAAAGAAGAGAACGAAAAAGTCATAACGTTATTACGTCTATAAGTCGGAAGTCTATACGTCCTTAGTTGGGCGGTTTTTTGATACTTGATAAACAAGAACGCGCTGGGTAAGATAAATCAAATTGATTTTTAAGTATTTTGGCAGGCCACGTCGTTCGCGAACGACCCGGCAGGCTTTATGCCGTCAGCCGGATCATTCTATATGTCTAATATCGAAAACAACACATTAACTGTTGAGGAAGTTAAAAAATCTCCGTTTGTACACTTGCATGTGCATAGCATGTATTCGTTATCGGATGCGCTTTCCAGTCCCAAACAAATCGCGCATAAAGCCAAAGATCTGGGTTATGATGCCATTGCTCTAACGGATCACCGCAGTTTGTACGGAGCGGTTGATTTTTACCAGGCTTGCGAAAAAGAAGGAATCAAACCGATAATTGGAGTTGAGGCGGAAATCGCGCCAAATTCTTTACATGATAAGCGTCCGCGTATTGATGACTGGACGTATCATTTAACATTATTGGCTGAAAATTTTACAGGCTATCAAAATTTGTTAAAGCTGGTCTCCATGTCTTTTTTGGAGGGTTTTTATTATAAAGCCAGGATGGATAAACAGGTATTAAAAGAAAATCATGAAGGTATAATCGCTTTGTCCGGATGTCTGAAAGGAGAGATTCCCAAAGCTTGCAATGAGGAGGATTTGGAAAAGGCCAAGAAAGCTCTGGAAAAGTATCAAGATATTTTTGGCAAGGACAATTTTTTCTTGGAGCTTGTTTATCATCCCGATTCGCCGACGCAGATTCATGTAAACAATAATTTGATTAAACTGGCAAAGATGACAGGCGCGCCTTTGGTCGCTACACGGGATTCGCATTATTTGGAAATCGATGATGCGGAGGCGCAGGATGCTTTGCAGTGCATTCATGCGGGTAAGTTGTTATCCGACACGAATCGATATTCAATCCGCAACATGGATCACTCATTGAGTCCGCCGGATGAGATGGTGAAGGCGTTTGTCGACGTGCCGGAGGCGATTGAGAATACCAGAAAGATTGCGGACAGATGCAATGTAAAATTGGAATTGGGTATCAATTTATTGCCTACATTTCCGGTTCCGGAAGGTGAGACGGAAATGAGTTATTTGCGCAAATTGGCAATGGAAGGCGTGAAAGAGCGTTACGGTGATCCGCCGCCGAAGGAAGCGTTGGACAGGGCAGAATATGAACTTTCAGTGGTAGAGAATATGGGGTTTCCGGGATACTTTTTAATTGTGAATGATTACGTTGTCTGGGCCAAGCAGAATAATGTGATTGTGGGTCCGGGGCGCGGATCGGCGGCCGGTTCGATTTTGGCTTATGCTTTGCACATAACAAATTTGGATCCGTTAAAGTACGGGCTTCTGTTTGAGAGGTTTTTAAATCCCGACCGTATCAGCATGCCCGATGTGGATATGGATTTTGACGATGTTAAGCGTAAAGATGTTATTCAGTATGTGACCGATAAATACGGAGCGGACCGCGTAGCGGGTATCATTACTTTTGGGACAATGGCGGCTCGGGCGGCTGTGCGCGATGTGGGGCGCGTTTTGGGATGGACATTCCAAGAGGTGGACAGAGTTGCCAAAGCGGTGCCGCCGCCGGTGCAAGGACGTAATATACCCATTGCCACGTCGCGCAGGGAGAATCCGGAATTAAAGGCCATGGACGAATCCGACCCAAAAGTGGCTCAATTGCTGGATTTGGCTTCCAAGCTGGAAGGCACGGCCAGGCATGCCAGCCAGCATGCTTGCGGTATTGTTATTGCTCCAAAACCATTGGAGGAGTACGCGCCATTGCAGAAAGCGCAAGGCGGGGATGTTGAGCAGGTTGTTCAATATTCGCTAAAGCCGGCCGAAGCTGTTGGTTTGCTTAAGATGGATTTTTTGGGTTTATCAAACCTTACAATTATCCGCGAAGCGTTGGAGATAATAGAAGCTGTGCATGGCGACATAGTTGTCATGGATGAGATTCCTTTGGATGATGAAAAAACTTATGAGCTTTTAGGCAAAGCTGAGACTACGGGTGTTTTTCAGCTGGAATCCGACGGAATGAAACGTTATATCCGCGAGCTCAAACCCACGGTAATTGACGATATAATCGCCATGGTGGCTTTGTACCGGCCGGGGCCTATGCAATTTATTGATTCATTCATCGCTCGCAAGCACGGCAAGGAAAAGGTGAAGTACATGCATCCGTTAACGGAGAATGCTTTGGCGCAAACTTACGGCATCCCTGTTTATCAAGAGCAAGTCATGCAAGTGAGTAAAGACATGGCGGGCTTTACGGGCGGCGAGGCCGATACTTTGCGCAAAGCCATGGGCAAAAAAATCGCGGAGCTGATGGTGAAGATGCGGGAGAAGTTTATTTTGGGTTCGGTGAATAACGGCGTAGAAAAGGGGATTGCCGAAGCTGTTTTTAATCAATTCGAAGAATTTGCGGCTTATGGATTCAACAAATCGCACGCGGCTTGCTATGCGTATATCGCTTACCAAACAGCGTATTTAAAAGCGCACTGGCCGGAGAGTTTTATGGCCGCTTTGTTAAATTCCGACTGCTTGAATCTGGATCGTATTACTATTGAAGTTGAGGAATGCCGGCGCATGGGAATGACTGTTTTGCCTCCGGATGTTAATGAATCTTTTGCCGGTTTTTCGGTTGTAAAAGATACGGTACAGCCATCCGCGGAACGCGAAAAAGGAGCCAGAGGAACGGTGCGGTTCGGGCTTTTGGCAATAAAAGGCTTAGGTCACGATGTAGTGGAAGTCATTATTAAAGAAAGAAAAGAAAACGGAACGTATAAAGACATTGTTGATTTTATCAGCAGGATTAAAGGGAAGTACATAAATCGCAAGTCATTGGAATCGCTAATCAGATCCGGTGCCATGGATTGTTTTGCGGAGAGAGGATCGCTGTATTATAACATCGAAACATTGCTGGATTTTCATAAGCAGATAGAAAGAGAAGAGGCTTCGGGGCAGTTTAATTTGTTCGCGCAAAACGAAGGTGACAGGAAAAAGCATTTGGTTTTGCGGCAATCGCCGGAAGTATCCCAGCAGGAGATGCTGGCTTGGGAAAAAGAATTATTGGGACTTTATGTTTCCGAGCATCCATTTAAGGAGTACGTTAAAAAATTGGCGGATTTCACCATACCGCTTGCGGATTTGTTTCAATATAAACAAGAAAAGAAGGTAAGGGTGGCCGGTATTATCGCCGCGTCAAAAAAAATTTATACCAAAAAGAATGAACCCATGATGTTTTGCCGGCTGGAGGATGGCACTACGGATTGCGAGGTTGTGGTTTTTCCCAGAGTTTTACAAGATTCGGCTGAATGCTGGCAGAATGAAAATATGGTTGTGGTGAGCGGGCGGCCTTCAGAGGACGATGGGAAGATGAAAGTTTTGGCGGAAACGGCTTTTATTTTAACACAAGATAATATTGATGATTTGAGGATTGGCGCGCCGGTTGAAGAGGAATCCGATGATGATGGGGCGGGCGGCAAAAAAAGCGGTGCGGTTAGTCTGCATGTGGCGGCGACTTTGCCCGAGACCTCGATTAGAAAGCTGCGCATGATTTTTGATGCTAATCCGGGAATTTCGCGTGTGGATTTTATTATTGACGATGTGGGAGGCAGGCGCAAAGTGACATCATCGGCAAAGATACAACTTTCACCAGAGGTAATCGCGGAAATCGAACAGATTTTGGGGCCGAGAACTGTTACTTTTTGATAACCAATAACCAATCTCACCCCTACGCTGAAGCTTCGGGGTGCGCGCCAATATCCAATCAATTACCAATGATCAAAATTACAATAACTAATTGGTTATTTAGTTAGAAAAATTGAAGATTTATTGGTGATTGGAATTTGATGATTGGATATTACAGCATTTATGGTATAATGCTGTTATTATGGCGATAAAATTATCTCGCGGGAGTTCCCGTGGTACTTTTCCACAACCTCCGGCACCCAAGTTATTTCGGAATATAGCCGTCACCTTTGTTTTGATAACCGTGGCAGTAATAGCCATTGCTTTATGGACTTCATCTGTTAAAGCCCGGGTTTATGTAAAAGTGGATAAAGAGCCGGTGGCAATGGATGCTATGATAGAAATAGCTCCGTCCCCAATGCAAAATCAAATTCAGGGCCGTGTCGTGAACGGATCTTTTGCGGAAGCAAAAGAATTTACAGTGGAAGTTAAAGAGGTTGCCGACGTGGTTGCCAGGGAGCCGAGCATTACTACGGGTAAAGTAAAAATTATAAATAATTATTCCAAAGATCAGCCATTGGTTGTTAAGACGCGTTTGCATACCGCGGATAAAAAGCAATTTAGAATTCAGGATTCCGTTGTTGTTCCGGCCGGCGGATCGGTGGAAGTGACGGCTGTGTCGGATGAAGCGGGTTTTCAGTATGAAATACCAGTAAAGACAAAATTGACCATTCCCGGACTATGGGATGGCTTGCAGGATAAGATTTACGCGGAATCGTTAACGGCTTTTTCCGGCGGCGGCATACCCAAAGGACCTGTAAGGATCGTTACCGCTGATGCCGTGACCGGAGCTTATGACGAGTTGTACGGAATAGCTTTGGAAAAAGCCAAACAAACTTTAATTTTGGAGGCCGGGGCTGATCCGGCATGGGAATCGGTATTTTTAGTTACTGAGGCTAAAAAGCAGAGCAATGCGGCGGTAGGCGAGGAGGCTGACAGCTTTTTGGCGCAGGTTAAACTGGATGTGACGGCGGTTTTCTTCCCCAAAGACGATGTAGTTGCGTTGGTGCAAACCAGATTGCAAGAAAAGATGCCGCAAGGTTATACCTTAGGAGATGTTGATATGGCGCAAATTACATTCAGGCTTGAGGGAGCTGATGAAACCAGAGGCGTCGCAACATTAGCCGTATCGGCGGAAGCTAACAGCCAATTGACAGAGTCAAGTCCGGCATTAAAAAAGGATGGTATAGTGGGATTGCCGCTTGATGAAGTGATTCGGAAATGGTCTGCAATTGACGGGGTTCAGGAGGTTGATGTGATTTTGGAACCAAGCTGGGTGCACCGGTTGCCGAGCATGAAAGATAAAATCAGCGTCATTGTTAAATGACGCTAGATACCAGACGATAGTCGCTAGTTTTTAGATTTCATTTTTTTCTATAGCAAAGATATTTGACTAACTAAAAAGCTTAAGTTATTATAGTTTTAACGGCTACCAACCGTGGCGTTGATTAAGTTTAGCGCACAATTAAAGATTGCGAGAGCTTCATGAATAATTGTACTAAGTACTAAGTCGTGAGGAATTCGGGTGGAACCGCCCTGAGAGAAATCGATGGGTCCCGACGAGTTTTCTGAAAAAACAGAGATCTGGTCGGTTTTTTTGACCATGATTACCAAGATTTATACCTTCGACTTTGTTCAGGGTATTCGAGATTAACAGGATTATTATTCTTAAAGTAGCTAGCTGCTATTCGCTAGCAATTTAATTCATTAAACATTCGAAGTTCGTGGTTTATCCCTTTGCTCAGAGAGTTTTGGGGTACAGGCGAAATTCGAAATTCGACGTTTATGGATATTGAAATCATGCGGCATAGCGCCGCGCATGTTATGGCGGCCGCCATACAGAAATTATTTCCGGATGCCAAATTCGGGGTCGGTCCTACTGTGGAGTTTGGTTTTTATTATGATATAGATATCGGCAGGGCGGTGACACCGGAGGATCTGGAGAAAATACAGGCGGAAATGCAGAATATTGTGACAGCAAATCAATCTTTTGTAAGAAAAGAGATGAACATTGAAGATGCTATCAATCTGTTTAAGGAGTTAAAACAGCCCTTTAAGGTTGAATTGCTGACCGACCTCAAAGAAAAGGGGACTACTAAGATTAGCGCAGAAGGTGCTGTCGATATCGATCCCAGTAAAACCGATGCCGCGTCTGTGTATACGTTGGGGGATTTTACGGATTTATGCCGAGGGCCGCATGTTGAAACCGCGAATCAAATCGGGGCTTTTGAATTAAATAAGATTGCCGGGGCTTATTGGAGGGGAAAGGAAGATAATCCGCAGCTGCAAAGAATATATGGTTTATGTTTTACGACGCAAGAGGAATTGGATCAACATAAAAAAATGCTGGAAGAAGCTGAAAAACGCGATCATCGAAAAATCGGCAAGGAATTGGATTTATTTCATGTGGACGATATGGTGGGTTTGGGTTTGCCGCTCTGGCATCCGAAAGGCGCAATAATTTGGCGGATGATTGAAGATTTTTGGTACAGGGAGCATTTAAAAAACGGTTATGATCTGGTCAGAACTCCGCATATCGGCAAAAAGAATCTTTGGGAGACTTCCGGGCACTGGGGTTTTTATAATGACAGCATGTATCCGCCGCTTGAGGTCGGACAAAGCCTAAAAGAAAGTCAGGAAGACGTTGAAGTTAAGGAATCGGAACAGTATTTGCTAAAGCCCATGAATTGTCCGTTTCATGTACAGATTTACAAACATAATAAACATTCATACAGGGAATTCCCGATGCGGTGGGCGGAATGCGGAACGGTTTACCGCTACGAGAAAAAGGGCGAGCTTTCCGGCTTAACCCGCGTTCGCGGATTTACCCAGGATGACGCGCATATTATCTGCCGGGCGGATCAAGTTGAAGATGAGTTAAAGAAGGTGGTTGATTTTATCTTATTCATGTTTAAATCTTTCGGATTTGATTTCAATTCAATCAATGTTTATCTCTCCGTAAAAAATCCGAATGAGAAAAAGCATATAGGCAGTGAAGATGGATGGGAGTTTACGGAAAGGGTTTTGGAAAAGGTGGCTAAAGAAATGGGCTTAAAGATCGAGAAGGATGTTGGAGGAGCGGCGTTTTACGGTCCAAAACTGGATTTTAAGATTAAAGATTGTTTGGGGCGACAATGGCAGTGTTCTACTTTGCAGTTTGATTTTAATTTGCCCGAACGTTTTGATATGGTTTTTACCAACAGCGAGGGTAAGGACGAACGGCCGTATATGCTGCACAGGGCTTTGTTTGGTTCGTATGAGCGGTTTATAGGATTGTTGATTGAACATTACGCGGGCGCTTTGCCATTATGGATTGCGCCAATGCAGGTTGCATTGCTTCCGGTTGCTGACAGGCATATTGAGGCTGCCAATAAATTGGCTGATGCTTTAAGGTCCAAGATGATCCGCGTTGAGGTGGACGTTGCCGCGGAGAGTGTTGGTAAAAAGATCCGCAATGCGGAAGTCAAGAAAGCTCCATACATGATAGTCTACGGCGACAAAGAGGCTGAATCCGGTCAATTGACTATTCGCAAACGTGGGCAAAAGGACCAATATCAGCAATCGGCACAGGAGTTTATCGATGCGATAATCAAGGAGGTTGAGGAACGAGCATGAATGACTCTAGACTCTAGGAGCTAGATTCGTATAACGTATAACGCGAAACGTCAGACGTTACACGTTACACGTTACACGATGCGCGATACACGTTACACGATGCGCGATACACGTTACACGTTACACGATACACGTTTCACGATATTGGTTGCTAGATGCTAGACTTGGGTCACGTTTACCAGTTTTCCCGTTAGCCAGTATTCCGGAGCCAATATGCTAAGCACAGTTTAGTCTGAATAACTGTTAAACGGATATACTGGAATACCGGATTACGAAAAAAGCGGGTTTTGGCCCGCTTTTTGATTTTTATTGTTTTTTTAAGCCGCTTCAGCTACTTCTTTGGGAATTCGTAATGACGGCGGTTTGGAGGGGTTGTCGAGATATTTTTCCAAAGCTTTGTAAATCGCATCGATTTTTTTGGCGTCTTTAACATTGGCCGGACTTTCTTGCCATTTATCAAATTTGACCTTGATGGCGCGAAGTGTGAGCTTGGCATCTCTTGATTTGCCGTCTTTGGCTTTTTTCATATATCTGATGACCGCTTCTCTGTATCTATCCACATCTTTTTTAGGCAAGCTGGTAAGATTGAATGCCTGATTATCCAAAGTCTTGAGTTTTTCTTTAAAAGTGTTGTCGGCTCCTGAAAGTTCGACTGATTTTTCTTTGCCGCGTTTTTTAAGATCTTCCATGGCGCCTTGAACATCTTCGGGCAAGGATTCTAAGGCTTCTTTGTCAGCGATGGCTTCACGGGTGGCTTCAGTGACACCGGCCAATATATCGCTGGTTTGTTCTTCGAGGTCTTTATCCTTTTCACGGATTGTTTTGCCGGTTTCTACGGGGATTTCTTGTTCTTCAACTTCTTTAACGGTTCCACCGGTTTCGATAGGAGTTTCCGCTCCAGGGATGACGATTTCTGCTGTGGATTGTTTACCGCGTCCGCGTGCGCCTTCGGCTCTTCTGCCCGGCATGCCGGTGGCTTTTTCGGCATAAGCTTGTTGTTCGGCGAGTGCTCTGGAGCCGCTTAAACCGCGCATTTTAAGTAATCTTGATCGTCCCGAACCGGATAATAAATCCCATTCTTTGTCAAAGCGTTTTTGGGTCAGTTTGCCGCCTTCTTTGCCCAGAAGTTTTTTGGTCATGTTAAAGACTCGTAATTTCATGGCGTCTATCATGTCCTCATCCATTTTGCGATAAGCATTGGAAAGATCGGCCCATGCTTCCACGTACTCCATTCGAGTAAAGCCGTATTCGCGGGCGATTTCTGCTTCGGATTTTTCATTTCCCATCATTTCATTGGCTAGATCCCAGATTTCGGCGCCTTTTTCTCTGCCGGCTTCGTCTCCGCCGAATGATTCGATTGAATCGTTGATAAGTTTTTCTTGGGCTTGAGCCATCAGCTTTTCTATGCGTGATGCTTCGAGTTGCATTTTTGCATTTGCATGGACGTATTCTAGAGCATCCATTCCCACTTTTTCTCCGGGTCTTAAGATTCCGGAGCGTTCGATCATGGCGAGTTTCACATGGGCATCATCCCACATGCGTGCTGCACGTTCCCGGGCTTTTTCATTACCGCCGAATTCTTGCAGTACTTCGTTTTTCATTTGTTCGGCTGACGGTTTTTCTTTAAAAAGTTCTTGGGCATATTGCATGCCGGCTCTTTCTCTGGGGGATTTATCGATTTTTTTAGGCGCCTCTGGCTTGAGAGCTTCGGGTGCGGGCTCGGCTTTTATCGTGGCCGGAGTTTCTTCGACTTCTTCAATCTCCTCATCGCCGAGTTCTTCGACATGTTCTATGGGCTTAGCCGCTACGGCATCAATATCGCGGATGTGTTTAAAGACTTTTGCGGTTTTTTCTTCCGCATCAGCTTTATTCATGCCTTCCACTTCCATGAAATACGATCTTAAAGTATGCGGAGTCAGCGTATCGTCAACCGGTACGGCGGGGGCTTTCATTTGTTCCAATTTTTGATTCCAGAGTTCTTCGAGATTCGCTTGCATTTCAGTAATGTCCTGCAGACGCTCTTGGGCATCGTCAGTAAGAATTTCCAGCGCCTTGTTTTTATCGATAACCTCTTTGCCGGCAATGCGTTGCAGGAATCTGTTGCCCATTTTTAAAAGATCCGGGGTGACTTCGAGCGCCGCATCATAGGAGATTTTGTATTTACCGCTGAAAGCCGCTTTGGCACGGGCCAGTTCGGCGCGAGCCTGTTTGATTTTAGGATCTTTTTTAAGTTCTTTGCTTAGATCTTTTTCGCTTTTATAACCTCCGGGCATGACTTCCAGGGCCGGGGCTGAAATGCGTTCCAGATTAGGCGTGGCATTGATATTTCTCATAGAGTAGATTAAAAACAAATTTGTTTAAATTATAACACAAAAAAACTTCTTATTTTAGATAAGAAGTCTTTCTGTTGTGGATATATATTTTTAGGCTTTTAACAATTTTTCAAATACGGCAGGATACTTGTTGGCCAGCTGTGCCAATACTTTACGGTCTAAAGATATTTTGCGCTTTTTTAAATCATTCATGAATCGGCTGTAAGATGTGTCAAACATGCGCACGGCGGCATTGATTTGAATTTGCTGCAAACCGCGGTTGGTGCGTTTTTTTAGTTTACGGCCCGTGTGGGCATGCAGGCCGGCTTTAATCGTCGCGATTTTGGCCTGTGTGATCTTGGATTTGCGTCCCCACATCATGCCTTTGGCGCGCGCCAAAATATTTTTTCGGCGTTTAATGTGATGGGTTCCGCGTTTTACTCTGGGCATACTACCTTAATAATTAAGAATTTAGAATTTAGAATTAAGAATGCTGGAATCGCTTGCGCGATATTCATACTATTTCCAACTTATAATACGAAATACGTAATACGAGTTAGTTGGAGCAGGCCAGGGATTTCATGGATTTTGTAAAGGCTTTGGAAACCTTTTTATCCCTGCGCTTATTGCGTGTGGTTTTGCCGGATTCACGGCTATTGAAGTGATCTTGACCGCCGGCTCTTTTCAGAACCTTGCCTTTTTTGGTTACACGAATGCGTTTGGAAACGGTTTTTCGGGTTTTGATTTTACCGGGCATACTTATTTTTAATTACAAATTAACAATTACGAATTACAAATTAATGTTTATGATTTACGGCCGATTATTGCCGATATGTTGCCACCTTGTCTTTTGGGAGGTTGTTCGGTGAACAGTTCATATTCCTTGCTGATTTTGTTAATAAAATCTTGAATTTTTGCCATGGCAAGATCTCCATGAGCTTTTTCGCGGCCGCGCAGGATGATTTCGATTTTCAGCTTCTGGCCTTCTTCCAGGAATTTGATTGCTTGTTTGAGGCGGGTTTCCAGATCTCCCGAACCGATTTTTACTGAAAGCCTTATGCCTTTGACTTCAACTTTTTTAGCGTGCGCTTTTTGTTGCTTCATCTCTTTTTCCTTCTGGTATTTGAACGCGCCGTAATCCAGCAGTTTGCAGACCGGGGGATTGGCTTTTGGAGAAACTTCAACCAGATCAAATCCTTTTTCTTCAGCCAAACTTAAAGCCTGACGCGTCGGCATAACTCCCAAAGCCTGGCCCTCGTCATCAATAACTCTGACTTCGGGGACGCGGATTTGTTCGTTATATCGATACTTTATTTTATCGAACTTGTGCGTCGTGCGGTGACGTTTATAATGAATGCGCATCTTATTTAATCTTAGTACTTAGTCCTAGTCTTAGTAAGAGAGGAAACTTTTGGTGGAGATGGGGGGAGTTGCACCCCCGTCCGGAATCGAACATCATACTTTTCATTCACAGGTTTGTCTTATTCGGTTTGCAAGAATCACGAACGAATAAGCAAGCTGTGATTCTTGTCGGCATCAGCCTAATTTGTTTTGACCCTGATGCCGGAGGTCAAAATATAGCTCGAAATATGACGATCCGTCCAGCTTGTCGAGCACAAGAAGGGGGATCGCGGTCGTCGATTATGCGAGGACCGGAACAGCCTGCGGCATGCTGAAAGCGTTAGCAATAGCAGCCTTGGCTTTGTTTACGATGTTGGCAATTATCGTTTTTGGTATGAGTTTTGCGAGCCATACCGGCTCGACCTGCAAAGCATGAGGAAGCGAACCGTCGAAGCTCGGCATCCCCTTACTGAAATAACCAATAATCAAGCGCCAATCGCGTTGAACGCGACCAATTTCCAAATAATAAATCAATATTCAATATTTTAATAAACAATTGGTTATTTTGTAATTGAAAAATTGAAGATTTATTGGTGATTGTCCCGCACTTATTTAATATATATTATTGACGGGATCCCGCTGAACGGCGTGGATTTTGTTGGTGATTGATTTTTGTTATAGGTCGTGACCGCGAAGGAAGCGGTCGGTTTCGCGCTTAATATCGCGTTCTTTTAGTTTTTGGCGCTTTTCATGCGTCTTCTTACCCCGCGCAAGCCAGACTTCCAACTTGATGCGATTACCGCGAGTATATAGGGAAAAGGGTATTGCTGTCAAGCCTTTTTCGCTTAATTTACCTATTAATTGATTAATTTCCTTTTTATGCATGATTAGCTTACGAGATCGGGCCGGGTCATAATCCTCAATATGAGAAGCTTTTTTATAAGGTTGAATATTGGCTCCAATAAGCCATAATTCTCCATTTCGGATAACTATGTGTCCGGTGTCGATTTTTGCGCCGCCTTCACGAACGCTTTTAACCTCTTGCCCGGTCAATTCCAAGCCGGCCTCGTATTTATCCAGGCATTCGTAGTCAAATTTGGCTTTGCGATTTTGGGCTAAACTCATAACAATTCGTATATCGTATATCGTATATCGTATAACGCACAAGGGACAACATCTGGGAGGGAACTCTGAAATCTGAATTCCACCCTTCACCAACCCACTGCGCCAAGACTTCGAGGGTCGAGCGGTTTCGGACGGAGGGCCGAACTCTGAATAACGAATAACGCGCATCGTGTATCGTGTATCGTGTAACGTGTATCGCGAATCGCATTACTTGTATCGTGTATCGTGTATCGTGTAACGTCTGACGTTTCGCGAGTCTAGAGTTTAAAGTACTAAGTACTAAGTGCTAAGTACTACGCGCTTTGAGCTTGGTGCATCGTGTTAGCAGCCAGTATCTAGAGTCTTGAGTCTATTGTATGATATAATAAATATATAATTATGCAGAAGCTGATACTTGATTTTAGAATTGCCAGTCTGCTGAAAATTGTATTGGTTGCCGGGGGTGTTTATTTAGTTTGGCGGGCTTGGGAAGTGATTGCAATAATTTTTATTGCTTTGTTTTTGTCGGCCTTGATCCAGCCGGCGGCGGATTATTTTGCCAAGTATAAAATTCCCCGCGGTTTGACGGTGATCGGAGTTTATTTGGCGATTTTTGGATTACTGGCTTTGATTGTAACTTTAATGGTGCCGACAATCATTGAACAGTCCATTAAATTGGGTGGTATTTTCGGACAAAGATGGGACGCGATCGCAGACGCGGCAAGCGATATCAGGGGTTTTGCGGATAAGTATCAATTAATGGGTGATTCGGGTTTTGCTTCCATACAAAATCAGGCAAGCGCCGCTCTATCAAGGTTGTTCCAAACGCTAACCGGAGTTTTTGGCGGTATAGTTGGTTTTATCATTGTGCTGGTAATGACTTTTTATTTGGTGAGTCAGGAGGATAAGGCCAAGATTTTAATTCATGACTGGGTATCCAATAAGCATAAAAAGTTTGCTTTGCATTTGGTTGACAGACTGCAAGAGCAGTTGGGGAGGTGGTTCAGGGGGCAGTTGGTATTAAGCTTTATTATTGGTTTGTTGTCGTACATCGGTTTAAAAATTATCGGAATTGAAGGAGCTTTGGTATTGGCGATTTTTGCCGGATTGCTGGAATTCATTCCATATTTAGGACCGATATTGAGCGGTATTCCAATTGTTTTTGTAGCTTTTACACAATCGCCATTGCACGGATTGCTGGCCTTGGCCATGCTGGTTGTGATACAGCAAGGCGAAAATCATTTGATTGTCCCCAAGGTTATGGAAAAAGCAGTCGGTCTGAATCCGCTAATAAGCATCATATCAATGCTGGTTGGAGCCAGATTATTTGGTTTGCTGGGAGCTTTGATGGCAATTCCTTTGGCAACGGCTATTATGGTTATCGTTAAGGAAACGAGAAATTATAAAAACAGCTAAATATGCCAGATTCTGATTTAAAACCAAATTCCAATCCCAAAGGAGATGGCAAATCCGCCAATCCAGCATCATGGCAGAATCTGCCCAGCGTGCAACAGGGCGCCGGATCCGATCCGGCTCCGTCAAGGCCAAAAGATCAATCGGACAGCAAGGTGGTGCCCACGCCGCCGGCTTTGCTTAAGAAGATGCAGCAAAAAAGTGAGCCCGTTAAAGCTCCGGAGCCTGCAGCCGGACCAAGGTTTGTTGCCGGCGCGAAAGACGCGGAAAATAAAAAATCAGCAGCAGCTAATCCGGTGCCTGCGGTTCCCGCATCACCAAAGCAGGATGACAAGCCTAAAGCCGAATCCAAAGAAAAACCGGAATTATCTGCCGGTAGTACTTTAAGCGGACCGGTAAAAAAATTAAAACAGGGCGAGAAAAAGAAGAAAAAACATATACCGGTTGATGTGAGCGATGTGATTGCTTGTTCGGTTCTATTTCTTATTGCATTGCTGATTCTGATATTATGTTTTTTATACGGCGCGGCCAAAGCGGGTCTGATCAATATTCCGTTTTTTTCCAGTTATTATCAGGGTCCTGCACCAATCAGAACAGTAGAAGCCGAGCCGGTTACTTGGGATGATTTTAGAGCTAAAATCGCCGGTAAGATTATTGCCAGAGGGGTTGACCAAGGGCCTCCCTATACTTTGCTTATAACCGAAGAGGATTTGACCGGATTGCTGCTGGGAGCCGTTGATGCGGGTTTGCGCAGCGCGGCTTATCGTGTTGAAATGGCTCAAGTGGCCATAAGGTCTGATAATATTGAATTTTATTTTGAACTGACATGGCGGGATTGGCTGCATTTTTACATAGTTGCTAATCTTGTACCCGAAGTTGAGGATGACGGGACATTGCGTTTTGCGGTCCGTGACGCGCAATTGGGCGATCTGCCGCTGCCAAGAGATACCATGCTGAGGCTGGTCGGTTACTTTTTTGCCAGAGATGTCGGAATTTGGAGGATTATAACCTCTGATGGTTCGGGAATCCAAAGCGTGATGCTTTCGGAAAAAAACATGCAGATTATTGTCGGCCCCTTAAATCAAATCGGTCAATGATATTTTTCTATCGATTATTACCCATGGCTGCAGCCATATTGGTTGCAGTGAGTTTTTATTTTCAGTTTGAAAGGCCGTTTGAATATCCGTATATTGCGCTTATTGGTGTTGCCGGGGTTTTGGGCAGTGTGTTTTTGATGGCAAAGGGCAGGTTGTCTTTCTTTGATGTAACAGAAAAAATATTACCAACGGTTTTATTGGAAATGGTTTTGGTATTCTCCATACTTTTGATTGAAGGAGATATTCAAAAATTAATTGCCGTATTGCTGGGATCTGTGGCGGCTTTTTTATCATTGGAGTTGTTGTTTTTTTTGGCGTTTATGCCTTCCAGATATCCGGTGCATGGTTTATCGCGGGTCAATATTGCTTACGTGCCTTTTATAATCTGGTATACGGCGGCGACTTCGGTTGGTTTAATAATATTTTTACATAGTCCCAAATGGATCCATGTTTTAATTATGCTTGTATTGGGGGTTACGCTGTTTAGAACTACGGGGCATCCGGAAGCCACGAAAGAACAAAATAGCCGGTGGATGATGATAGGGGCCGTGGTCGGCTTACATCTGGGAATTTTGGGTGCAATGTTGCCGCTTTCCATGTTTGCTCAAGGCGCGATAGCTATGATAGTTTTTTCCGTAATGTTGAGGCTTAGAAGGTATTTGTACCATCCAATACCGGGTAAAGTTCAAGCTTGGTTTGAGGGGGTTGCAGCAACCGTATTTTTTGGTATTGTACTCATTACATCAAGATGGCTTTAACTACATGAAACATATAATCTGAAATCTACAATCTAACAGCTGGCGACCAGCAACAGCAACCAGTGACTAAAAAAAACATATGAAAGATAAGCAAAAAAAGATATTGATAATTGCATTGGCGGTAATCGGCCAAGTTGCTTTGTCTGTTGTGTGCGGAGCAATCGCCGGTTCCATTGCAGCCGGCAAAGTCACAGATCAATTCAGAGTTACGATGAAAACGGATTTATCATTGGGATCGGCAACCGGCACCGGTGTACAGGATATTGATGACCCGCAAACCGCTACAACGTCGATAAAATTAATTTCTTTGTCTGATGCGCAACTTAATCCCATAGTGGTGCCGGACTCAATATTGGACCGCAGAAGCCCGGTGGCAACATTGTTGAATGCAAAGAAAATTATTGCCGCAACAGGATTAAGCGAAGCCGCGGAAATCGGCCGGGCGGCGGCGGTAACATCGGACGGTTGGTTTGTTACGCCTGCCGCAATTTTGCAAGATATCCGTTCTGAAGACGTGGTTGTTTATTATGAGAATCAAAGATATAAAGCGGAAAAAGTTATTTTGGATAATGCTACGCAGGCTGCTTTTATTTATACCGGTTTAAAGGGATTGCCCGCAGTATCTTTTGCGCAGCATCATGGTCAGCGGTCGGGCATCGCGCTTTGGTTTGAAAGTCAAAATAAAAGATTTTCACCTTCATCCTTGATAAGCGTGAGAAAAGAGGTTTATCCAAGCATTAAAAGTTCCGATGTTTTGATGCGCAGGATGGTTGCAGAGGGAGAGGCGAGTGATATGGAAATGGGTGCTCCGCTTTGGGATTCTAAGGGCTCTTTGGTTGCTTTGGCCGAAAGCTATGATGGTGATGAGATCTATGCGATTCCGGGTTCGGCAATTTCCGCATCATTGCAAAGTTTGGTATCCAACGGTGAAGAAATCAAACATGCCTCACTGGGTGTTTATACACTGGATTTAAATTTTTCCGAGATTGAACCAGGGGGCGGTTGGCCGGAGCGAGGTGCAAAGATTTATCCAACTGCAAAATTGAAAACCGGAATAGAAGCGGGAAGTGCGGCGGAAAATGCCAAACTGCAACTTAATGATGTGATTTTACAAATAGATCGTGATATAATGGACGGTAGCTTGGATCTTGGGGATATCGTGATGCAGTTTCGGCCCGGCGCGAATGTGAATTTAAGAATTTGGAGACAAGGGGAGGAGTTTGATGTGGCTGTAGAATTGGGAACTCAAGTGACAAGCAAAAAAATGCCATAACATGCCTTCTACCAATCTTTTACATTTGTATTTAAAGGGATGGCAACTCGTGGTTATAACAACAGCGCTTGGTTTGATTTTGGCCATGGGAATCTCTTTGGTGCAGACAAAAAAGTATTCGTCACAGATTAGATTGTTGATTACCCAGACAAATGTGACGGGTGTGGATCCGTATACGGCTATAAAATCCACAGAACGCATCGGTCAGAATTTGGCGGAGCTGGTTTACTCTTCCAGTTTTTTTAACGCTATCATGGAGCAGGGCGGGGTAGACAGGAATTATTTTTCATCTGATGAGATTGATAAAAGAAAGGAATGGAGAGAGACGATAGAGACGGGTGTTACTCCGGGAACAGGTGTTATGTATGTGACGGCTTATCATCCGGATAGAACGCAGGCCACGGCCTTGGCGATAGCCGTAGCTACGGAGTTAGCGGAACAGGCGCCGAATTTTTTCGGTTATTCGGTCAGGGTGCAAATCATAGATGATCCTTTACCGAGCAGGTATTATGCCAAGCCTGACTTTTTACAAAATGCGGGCTTTGGTTTGCTGTTCGGATTTTTGATCGGTTCGGCATGGGTGCTGGGGCGCATAAGGAATATTCGCTAACGCGATGATAAAGGACTAAGGATGAATGAATAATGCATAATGCATGGTGCATAACAATCGAACAACGAATTTAAACCGTATTCCAGTTTATCCGTTAAACAGTTATCACGAGCTGATCTCTGACTGACTGGTTAACGGGACTACGGGTTAACGTATGTTGCAACTGGCGGCTAGTATCTAGCGACTGGCGTTTGGACACTGAAAAAAATCTGGTCCTCGACTCTGTCTTCGATTGCACTCAGACCCTGATGAATAGAAGGGAGGCTCGGACTCGAAGAGAATCCACAATCTGAAATTTGAGTACTGAGTACAGGGTACTAGGATTATGACTATGACTAAGCACTAGGACTTAAAATTGAGCGGTTAGCGAATTAGAAGTGATGTAAATGTTTTGACAAAATCGTGAAATAGGTTAGTAAATTGGCTAAAATTAGCCATTTTTTTATTGTTAAAATTTAGGGGCAAAGTATTGACATTTAGCCGGTTTTGTGCTAATGTACGCTATTCCTTTCAAAAGGTTTTTGCGGTTTTAAAGCCGTTTCATGCGTCGGTGGGAAGCTTTCCTCCTCTTCCGATTGACCATGAGACGACTTGAGGATCGCAACGGCTAACTGTCTGAACCTTGATTAATCTTGATTAACAAACCAATTAATCTTGATTATTTAATAAGAATTCGGAATATGGAATATAGAATATAGAATTCCTTAAGTAATCATGTAAATTTTGAGCGGAAATCATGCTTAATCAAGGTTCAGACAACGAACCTTGAAATAAAGAGAATCAAGCGCCTGCAGGCGCACTAACGTGCCCTGATGGGCGAAAGGAAAAGGAGAGACAAATGAAACTGGGTCTCAAGATGTGTGTTGCTTTTCTGATTTCGTTTTCTTTTTTGCTGCTCGGTGCGGCGCCTGCCAATGCACAGGATTTGCCCAACCGCGGCGGCCGGGTGGAGGACAGGCGTCCGCCGCCCAAGAAGGCGGATGACAAGAAGCCGGCGCCTGCAAACCAGTGTGCGATCGGCGAGGAATGTCGGCAGACCGTCTGCGACATGCAGGCCGATTGCGCTAAGCGCAAGGCCCAGCAAAACGTCACGCAGACATATTTCCAGGAGTGCCGCGGACCCAAGCTCACGGTTGTGGAGCGGGGTTCGGATGGACTCCCGGTGACCAAGGTTATCGACGGTGAGGGCAAGCTGGTGAACGGCAAGTGCGAATGCCCTGCCGGTTTTTACCTGATTGAGCCGCTCAACATCCCGCGCACGTACAGTGTGAGCAAGCGGGATGCGGAAACAGGGACCGTGACCACGACCAGGATTGGCCGGCCGGGCTGGTGCGCTCCCATGGATCCGAGCATTTCCTACAAGGTCTTGCCGGAGATCATGAGAGACATCATGCTTTACATCGCCAAGCTGCGCCAAGAGACGGGCAACCAGATTGCTACGCTGAACGGCGACGTCATCAACCTCAAGGCCACGGTGGCCGGACAGGGTGCTGACATTGCGCTCAATCGCGCCGGCTTGAACGCGGTTATGGCCGACCAGGCCAAGTTGTCGCTCTACGTCAAACAGAATGTGGAGCCGGCAATCGAGAAGCTGCGCAATGAAATCCGCAACCGCTGGCATGCCAACGTGGGCGCGGCCGGTCAGATTGGCCGGATGCCCGAGCGTACGCATGGCGGCGCCGGTGTGGAAGCGTCTCTCATCACTCCCCGGTTGGGAGGCAGTGTGGTTCGCGTGGAAATCGGCGGACGCGCCATCTTTGGGACATCTCAAAGGGTGGACAACAACGGTTCGTCAAACCGCGTGGCCAACTGGACTTTGTACGGCGGCCCGGCCTTTGAGCTGGACGACGACGGGGTCTGGAGACTGCATACGCGCGCTTACATTCAGCAGATGGATCGTGAGCGCGGGCCCAATCACATCAGCCGTTCGGTGGGCGGCGAAGCGGCCTTGTCCGTCAGAGTCGCCCCCAATGTCAGGCTGACTCCGCACTTCGGTGTGGGTGCCGGGCGTTCGGTCATCGACCGTGAGGATCATCCGGAATTGCCCGGTCGCAAGAAGACGGGCACCGAGGTCCACGGCGGTTTGACCGTGGGAGTGGAGTTCTAAGATTTTTACTCGGCCTTTGCCGAGTCTGTGATTCTCTATGTCTAGGTTATGGGCGGTATGTACACGTGTACGGCCGCCCCTTCTTAACGAATTACTGATATTGCCGATAAGGCGAGATCGGGGGTTCGACTGGAAGAATGACGTCGGACGTCTATACGTCTATACGTCAAATATATGAACCTTTGAAATTTGAGAACAAACAAATTAGCTAATAGCTGATAGCTGTTGGCTGATAGCGACGATCGCGCCCGGAAGGCGCACTAAACGTGCCCTCAAGGGCGAAAGGACAAGGAGAAAGTCATGAAGCGTTTCGGAATGTTTTCTGTTGTGGCGATTGCGACGTTGACCCTGGGCTGCCTAAACGGATACGCGGAAGATGCGGATCTGGCGGCAGGCACGGGTGGAACCGGCGGAGAAGCTGGTGCAGGCGGAAGCGCAGGCACGGGTGGATCAGCCGGGACAGCCGGCACGGGCGGAAGCTCGGGCGAGTGCTCGGAACCGGGGCTCAAGCAGGACTGCGAATGCCCCGGAGGAGCCGAAGGCACGCAGGAATGCGGTGACGACGGCGAATGGGGTGAGTGTATCTGCGTCTATTGGCCTGACGGCGACGGCGACGGCTACGGTGATTCGCATGGCGACGAGAAAGAGTCGTCCACGCCTCCGGCCGGATATGCTGACAATGACGACGACTGCGACGATGGCAACGCGTCCAGCTGTCCCGGAGCCGACGAAGTCTGCGACGGCGAAGACAATGACTGTGACGGCGACATCGACGAGGGCATCAATTGTGATGAGCCCTCGACTTGGTATGAGGACGCGGACGGTGACGGACGCGGAAATCCTCATCGCACCAAGATTGCGGTCAACAAACCTGCTGGATATGTCGCAAACGACGACGATTGCGACGACACCAATTCGGATACGTATCCGGGCGCAGCCGAGCTCGAAAGCGCTACGGCTTGCATGAAGGATGCGGACCGCGACGGCTATGGTGATGATTCGCCTCCGTCGGGTGTGACGCCCGGTCAGGACTGTGACGACAGTGATGCGTCGCGGCATCCCGGTGCACCGGAAGTCTGTTTCGACAATATCGACAATGATTGCGACGGCCAGACCGATGAAGGGTGTGATCAGCCCACGGATACCTATTACCGTGATCAAGACGGTGACGGGTACACCATCGGCAATGGTCAGCAGTTCACTTCTCCGCCGGCCGGCTGGACAAAGAATCAGAGTTCCAAGCCGGATTGCGATGACACCAATTCCGCAATTCATCCGAATGCGGTTGAGGTGTGCGGGAATGGCGAGGATGACGACTGCGACGGCGAGATCGACGAAGACTGCGGAGTCTGTGACCCGGGTGAGACTCAGAGCTGCCAGTGTGCGGGCTCGGGCACCGGAGTCATGACCTGCCAGCAGGACGGGACTTGGGGCGCCTGTGAAGGGTGCTCGGGCATGGTGACGGTACGGTTGGAATACACCGGACCTAACTGGGCCAATCCGGTTCTGGAGGGTTCGTGGGACGGCCGTAGCTACAAGCCGTTCACGGGCTGCAACAGTTCGGCCAACACGGCGAACTGTGAATGGCAGATGGACAGTCTGCTCGTCTCGACGCTGGTCCTCCAGGTGAGCCTGGGCATGGATCGGTACTGGGGCGATGGCAGTGGCAATCCTCCGGCTCCGTGTTTGACTCCGGCCGAGGCGAATGCCTTGGTCGGATCGAGCTTGACTGTTCTTGGCACCCTCACCTTGAAGGTTGATGGCGTGGCCAAGAATTTCGCTTTGGCTCCGAATGGCGTAATGAAGCCGTCCGGAACCAACTCGTGCAGCGAGTCGGGCGACTTCCCGTACTACAACGGGCGTCCGGTGATGACTGCCATGAGCGGCGAAGTTTTCATCCAGCTCCCCACCGAGGAGCAGATGCAGGGACAGCGTTTCGTTGCTCCCGGCCTCTCGCTTCTCAACAAAAGCTGGCACGAGGCCAAGGAGAGCAAGACGTTCTTCATGGTCGGTGGCAGTATGCGGGATCTGGAGACGATCGATCCTGCAGACATTATCAGGCTGGGAGAAGAGAATCCGTACGTGCGGCGCTTCTTCCCGGCTTTGTTCTCAAACTGATCTAAACCGATCTAAACCGAGGTCTCACTCCTGACCTCGGTTCTCCTAAACCCTGACGACGAAAGTTGTTGGGGTTTTTTTGACCATGATTACCTTGACACGGTCGTTCGCGAACGACGTGTCTTGATTTTATAAAGATTAGCAGGATTATTTTTTTTATTAGCAAGACTAAACTCACCCCAAACCCCTCTCTTGAGATCAATAGAGGGGCTTGGCAAGACTAAACTCACCCCAAACCCCTCTCTTGAGATCAATAGAGGGGCTTGTTTGCTTAGTATATAAAATAATT
>JBMOLN010000007.1:0-221259 GCA_049325475.1 Patescibacteria group bacterium
ACCAGCCTAGCACGTCGGACGTGCAAGGCTGAATAGGAACCATTCATCCCCGCATTCAGGCTGACGTTCTATGGGCTTTATGCTTCTGCGACCCCTTCCATGCGGGGTTTCCTGGTATGTAAAAACCCCACTTGGGGTTTTTAGTCATCCGGCAAATCAGCGGCATCGATTTCTTCAGCGGAAAACGAAATTTCCGGGCTCTCATCGGGCGGATTGCTGGAAGATATTTTTGGGGCAAAAGAAGGAGTAATACTTGGAGGAACCACTACTTTCATTCGTGGAACCGTGGGATGCAATGTTGGCGGAGGAGGGATTGTCCTTGACCTTTTCGAATCGGGCGGACTGGAAGATGATATATTCAACGGCTGGCTCATTGTTGTTTGGGCGATATGATCTTTCAATCTCTCCATAGCCTCCGGATCTTCTTCGCAAGCCAGAGTGATCCTTTCACTGGGCAGACAGGCTTCCAAATCCTCCGGCGCTACATGCACTACCGGCGTTTTAAGACTGCCCGCCTCAAGTTTTCTGGCATGCTCATGAGACAGCAGCAATATCTTTTCGCGCAAATCTCTGGCCGCTTCGCGCAATTCATCAAAATCTTTTTCCCAAGCGCGCTGATCCCAAAAATCGTCCCTGGAAAACCTGCCGGTCAGCAAAATGTTCCAAGCGTCTCCATGTCGGCGATTTTTCCAGTTGTTAAGCTCAATTGTTAAATCTTCATCAATATCTTCCGGAACGGGAATCGCCCATTCCAAAAGCATCAAAAAAATCTTTCGTTCCACGTCTCCGGTCAGATTGGCAAGAACTTCCTTGCCCTCGATGCTGTCAAGGAACAACTCTACGCCGTAGAGCCATTCAAACTTTAAACGGCCAAAATCGGCGCTTTCCATCGTCACCTCCGACGCACATATCTAACAAAAAAAGGGCTCGAATGTCAAGCCCTGCTGCTAAAATTTCAAAAAAATCAGGACACAAGAAACAAACAAATACTAATTTACAAATCTCAAACAACAAGTAAAAAAATTGTGATTTGATTATTGAAATTTGTTTGTATCTTGGAATTTGTATCCTTAATGATTATGCATCATTCACTATGCACCATGCACCATTAGTAATGTAACGCCAATTTATCGAATTCTTGTAAAAACTCAATCTCTTCTTCTAATATCTTTTGAAATAGAACCGCATCTCGTTTATTATACGCGTCTTTTTTACGTAAAAAAAACTCATGCAATTTTGGTAAAGCATTTACGATCCGTTCTTCGTCCTCGGGCTTTGGATCCGGCACCTTCATCATCTCGGCAATAAAATCCGGATGCGGAGTTGCGATCACTTTATAAACCAACTCGCTCCTCATACATCACCTTGTTTTATCGCCGCTTCAGACAACCTCAATGAGGCTTCACCGGCTAACTTGCCGGCATCGGATTCCAACTCGGCTACCGCCTCCGCCTGTTTGTTAATGGCTTTTTCAAAAACATCCCTCCCCTCCCCTTCCGGAGATTTCTTTTCTTTAAAACTTGGCTTCTCCGACATATTATTATCTAGTATCTATTATTTAGTATTTGATATTTGGTATCTAGCGACTTACGTTCCGAATGTATTCCAGGTCATCAGTTTAGCCGTTCATAACGAGATAGCTCTGGAGTACCGATGAACAGGACTACGGGTTAACGAAGCTCCGACTCTCTTCTTTATTCTTTATTATAAATATCTGGTCGGTGTCCTCTGGCCACTGGTCACTAAGACTAGGGCTAAGCACTAAGACTTATTTATTATTTGTTATTTATTATTTGTTATTTGTTATTTTTTGCAAGCTAGCCCCTGATGGTTATAAAAATAATATACCCGGCATAACAAAAAAGAAACATCGCGCCCTGCCATCTTTCCAGCATGCGCTTTTTGCCAACAAACATCCAAATAAAAAGAAGCAGCGTGGCGGTTATCACAGCAATTAAATCAAAATTCGATGCCGCGGCAAACGGAAGCGGCCTTATTAATGCGCTTAGACCTAAAATCCATAAAATATTAAAAATATTGGATCCCACCGCATTGCCGACCGCCAGCTGCGGATTATTTTTATAAGCCGCTACGGCCGAAGTAACAAGTTCCGGCAATGAAGTTCCGATAGCCACCACGGTAAGCCCTATATAAGCTGTACTCATGCCTAAAAATTTAGCTATGCTGACAGCGCCGTCCACCACCCAGTTGCCTCCAGCGATTAAAGCCGCCAAACCCAAGCCTAAAAACAAAATAGACTTGCCGGTCGATGGACCGTCTTCCTCTTTAATGATATTTTTCTTTCTTTCGCTTTTGGCCAGCTGAAAAATATAATACATAAACAAAACCAAAAACGTCATCATCACCATGCCGTCGCTTCTCGAGATCAAATCAAATCCCATTCCATTTAATAAAGCGTCATTGGCCAATATCGCCAATACCAAAACCGCCAGCAAACTGAAAGGGATTTCCCGCCAGACAGTACCTTTTGGCACACATAGCGGAATTATGACTGCCGAAACGCCCAATATTAACAATATATTGGCGATATTGCTGCCCAAAATATTGGCTATTGCCAAATCCGTATTTCCTTCGGCGCTCGCGAATAGATTAACCACCATTTCTGGCAATGATGTGCCGAATGATACGATGGTTAAACCGATAACCAAATTGGAAATCCTTAATTTTCTGGCCAGCGCCGCCGAACCGTCCACCAATAAATCCGCTCCCTTAATTAAAAAAACGAATCCCAAAATAAACAATATGATAGTCAAAGTCATAACCATATAAGTATAACACAACACCGGCTTGTAGCACGAAGCGCGTCCTCCTTCGCATGAAGCATCGGAAGATTTAAGCACGCCCCGCACCATATGGCGTCTGGGCACGAAGCACTTAATACTTGGTACTTGGTACTTAGTACTTAGTACTTAGCACATTCATCAGTTGACTCTGCACCCTCATGATGTTAAATTTTTTCATGCACCTTCATAAGGAGTAAAGCATGGCTAAAGAGATCGCTCGCGGAATGACCGCTTCCGTCTTGCTGATTATCTCCGGTAATATTCTGATCATAGCCCATTCTTCTTGCGGATTGGCAACCGCTTTGGCAATTTTTTATATGTTTTCCGGATTTCGTCTTGCTCTGCAAAACGGCAAAGACGCGATAATTCATATCCAGGTGACGGAAAATGATGAGGAGGCCGCAACCGATTCAATTAATGACCGCGTTAAACTGGCAAGAGAACGCCACGCTTACAACCGACTGCAAATCGAACAACTCCGGCGCCTGCATCGTATTCATGCGCTTGAAACTAAAATTGCCAACGAATCCCATCCCTACCGCGACTTAGCTTCTTGAGCCATCTTTGGCTCTTTTTTTGACCAGGATTACCTTGACACGGTCGTTCGCGAACGACGTGTCTTGATTTTAAAATGATCAGCAGGATTATTTATTTGATAAATGTTAAAGTTTAAGGATTAAGCAGACAAGTCGTTAGCCCTAAGTCCTAGTGACCAGTGATCATTAACAGCGAATCGCGCAACGTACCACCGCTAAAGCCGCCGCTTACTGCGGAGCAGGCTGGGATCCCGACAATATATATAAATCAGTGCGGGATAGCGCGAAACGTCGGACGATACACGATACACGATGCGCAATATGTGTTAATCGTAGTTCGAGGTTCGTAGTTCGTATGCTATAATAGCTCCATGGAAGGCATAATTTTAGAACTGGCGGCAACAGTCATATTGGTTACTGTACTAAGCATCTTTGCGCGACTACTCAGGCAGCCGTTTATTTTGGCATACATCGCGGCTGGCGTTTTAATTGCCTTATTCGGATTCTTTAATCTTACCGACGGTGAAACCTTCCATCTCTTTTCAGATCTGGGAATCATGTTTCTGCTTTTTTTGGTTGGCATTGAAATCAATTATTCTTCGCTCAAACTGGTTGGTAAAATATCCGTAATTCTAGGCATCGGCCAAATCGCCTTCACCAGTTTATTCGGTTATATACTTGCCACCATCTTTGGTTATAATTGGCTTGAAGCGCTATACATTGCGATTGCTCTGACTTTTTCCAGCACAATAATCATTGTTAAATTATTATCGGACAAAAAACAACTGCAATCATTGCATGGCAAAATCAGCATCGGAATGCTGCTGGTTCAAGATGCTGTCGCTGTTTTGATTCTGGTTCTCTTGGCGGGCCTGCAAGATGGAAGCGGTACCGGTTTTATTGAAATTAGTCTGACTTTAATAAAAGGCGCTTTACTGGTATTTGTCACATTATGGGTGGGCAAAACAATTATCCCCGCACTCTTCAGCCGATTGGCACGCTCGCAAGAACTGCTCTTTATTGCCAGTCTTGCCTGGGTTTTGGGCATGGCCGTTATTGTTAACTTTCTCGGTTTTTCAATAGAAATAGCTGGATTTTTAGCCGGATTAGCTTTATCCAATTCTTTGGAACGACTGCAAATAAGCAACAAAATCCGCTCGCTTCGTGATTTTTTTATAGTTATATTTTTTGTGCTTTTAGGAGCCAGTATGGCTTTTTCCGATCTTTCCGGCCTAAGTGTACCGCTTGTAATTTTTTCTCTATTTGTTCTTATCGGCAATCCTTTGATAGTTCTCATACTGCTTGGACTCTTGGGATACCGCAAACGAACCGGTTTTTTAACGGGATTGACTGTTGCGCAAATATCTGAATTCAGCCTTATTGTTGCCGCAGTCGGCCTTAAACTTGGTCACATATCCAACTCAACCGTCACCTTAATCACCGGAGTCGGCATTGTCACCATCACTCTGTCTACTTACCTCATCATCAACGCCGACAAATTATATAAACTGCTTGCCAACCCTCTTTCAATTTTTGAAACGCGAAACAATAAAGAGCCTCTTATCAAAACACAACGCCGGCGTAAATATGTTTTAATCGGCTGCCACAGAACCGGCATAGGCATAGCCGCTCACTTGCCCAAAAATCAACTTACAATAGTGGAGTTTGATCCGGACATGGTTCATCGCTTAAGAAAAGACGGCTACAATGTTTTATTTGGTGATATTACGGATCCGGAAATACTGACAAACGATCAAATAAAAAAAGCTGAAGCCATTATCGTCACCAGCCCCGACCTGCAAGACAATTTAACCATTATCGACGCTTTCAACCACAAACAAAAACGGCCGTTAATCCTGGTTCGTGCTCAAAGCACATTTGAAATGCACATCCTGTACGAAGCAGGAGCCGATTATGTTCTCCTTCCGCATTTAACCGCCGGACAAATCCTGGGTCATGTTCTTTCGCATAAAAACATGGCCAAAGAAATCGCACATATGCGAAAAAAAGAAGCAGATGCACTGCAACTCTAAAGCTGCAAACTTTAAGTGACAATTTGAAAAAAAACCAATAATGCTAAGTAATACTTGGTTTTTTTTAACAAACTCTTTCCACTTACGACTTCCGACTTCCGACTTTATATTTTCCATTTTCAACTTCATGCATTCCACTTTCCACTTTCGACTTCAAGCATTGACATTGCCCGCTTTGCATGTTAAAAGATACCCGCACTCTCACAAATGGAGGAATCATGATAGACCCCAAAACCGAAGTTCATCTGTACCTCATACGTCATGGCGAATCCCATATGAACTTGAATCCGCATTTAATCGGAGGCCAAAGCCTGGAAACCCCGCTCAGCCAGGCGGGAGAGGATCAATGCACGGCTCTGTATAAATACTTTTTTTCACGCAAAGTCGATTTTGACTACGCTTATTCCAGCCATCTTGTCAGAGTTAAGATAACGGCCAGGTTTGTTCTCGGTCCCAATGCGCCGGTAATTGTAATCGATAAAAGATTGGCCGAATATTCTGCCGGAGAATGGGAAGGCCGGCCTCGCCATGCCGTTCATACTCCGGAAGTTTTATACCAAATGGCCGAAATGGGAATTGATTTCCAGCCGCCCGGCGGCGAAAGTCAGCGGCAAGTAATCACGCGCGTGTCAGAATTTCTGAATGAAGCGGTTTTGAATAACCAAAATGTTCTCGAAGCCGGGAAAAGAATCAATATCGCATTCTTCTCCAGCGGACTGACCATCAAATCCCTGCTCCAGCACATACTGGAATTCGACAGCCGCTTTATTTGGCGGATGAAAATTGATAATTGCTCCGTCAGCGAACTCATTTACAACTCCCGCGGCTGGTGGCCTCAATACATCAACCGCGTACCATACTGATCTCCCCGTCAAAAACGGGGTTTTTTGTTTTAAAAATTCATAATATAATTTAAAATCTACAATCTAAAATCTAGTAATTTATACTGTATCGTCTGCTGGATTTCAGATTCCAAATTTCAAATTAAAATTATTGACGCAGGACGACTGGGACCCGCCTTTGCTAAAGCTTCGGTGGGCAGGCGTACGACGTACGACGTTCGTTGTGTTATAATAAAGCCATGAAACTCCAAAACTTCGCCTTGGGCTTTATTGCTCTTATTCTGGCCTTTTATATTCTTTTAATAGGCAAATCCATTTTAATACCCTTGATTATCGCCATAATTATTTGGTACATCATTATAACCCTCACTTCCACATATAAAAAAATCGGTACAAAAAGCTGGCATATCCCGCATTGGCTCGCATTGATACTTTCTTTGGCAAGCTTCGCTTTTATTGCCTGGTTATTTATCGGTTTTGTCAATAACAGCGTCAACGATGTAATCCAAGCCGCGCCAACCTATCAAGCCAAATTCCAAAACATCATCAATGGATTAAATAATAAATTTAATCTGCAAGAAAAAATTACATTCAACCAAATAATCGAATATATCAATTTTTCCACTTTGGCAACAACTGCGGCGGGAATCATCACTACAGTAGCCGGTTTTACCAGCATGATCATAATCTATGTAATTTTCCTTTTACTCGAATACCATACCTTTGATTGGAAAATCCGGGCTCTTTTCCCGGATAAAAAACGCCGCCTAGAAACAGAAGAACTGATACAAAAAATCAGCAAAGATATTAATACTTATATTAAAATAAAAACATTCGTCAGCGTTCTTACGGGCCTTGCTTGTTATATAATTCTGCTGCTCATGGGAGTTCAGTTCGCCGGCTTCTGGGCGGTATTAATCTTTATCTTGAATTACATTCCCAATGTCGGATCTTTAATCGCCGTGGTACTCCCGGTATTGTTTGCCATTGTGCAATTTGATTTTACTCATGCAATTATTCTCGCGGCGCTTTTAACCGCCGTCCAGATGACCATTGGCAATTTTTTAGAACCTCGTTTGATGGGAAAGTCTCTCAACTTAAGCCCGTTGGTCATAATCATCTCTCTTGTGGTCTGGGGCTCGCTTTGGGGCATCGTCGGCGCCTTTCTCTGCGTGCCGATCATGGTGATTTTAAATATCATACTTGCAAAATTCAATTCTACCAGGCCAATCGCCATTTTACTGTCGTCTAAAGGTGAGCTCGAATCATAGAAAAATTTCCAAATTTCAAGAAACAAGATACAAACAATATCCGATATTCATATTTTAAACAATTAATTTGTTTAATAATTGAAATTTGTAATTTGTCCCGCATCTTATTCAAGTATATATTTTGCGGGATCCCGCCGTATGGCGCGGATTTGTTTCTTGGAATTTGTATCCTTGATCTATTGACATTTCTATCGTTTTTTGCTAGAAAATACAAAACAAAAACGGAGGTTCTAATGCTCATCAAATCCGCGCTCCTTTCAAAATTCCCCAAACTGGTTCACGGATTTTCTGCTGCGGCTGACGGCAATATGACCTATAAAAATGATATTGATGGCAATGCCGAAACCAACAACAGACGTTTTCTTTCCGCTCTTGGCATCAACCCGGATGATTACCAAATCCTGAACCCCGAGCTCAAGCACGGCAACACTGTAGTCATTGTGGAACCGACGCCCATGATGAGCGGATACACTGAAATCGATAAATACGGATCCGAAGTAATTTATACTCAAAACGGCACCTTGCAATTCACTTTGGATAAGGATGCCATGCGCGGCATTGATGCCTGCTTCAGCCAAAGCCAAGGCTGTCTGATTACCATGCGGCCCGCCGACTGCGCAGTGATCTTTGTCTTCGATCCTGAAAACAATGTCTTTGGGTTGATCCACGCCGGTGTTGCCGGCCTTTACTCCGGCATCATTCACCGCAGTTTCGAGACCTTGCGCCGCAAATTCGGCACCAGCGCCAAATACGTGCATTGTTACGTGAGCCCCAGCATCAGCGCTCAAGCTTATGATGTCACAGCCGGCAGGCTCTATAAAAAAATCTTGCACCAATATCTTCCGCCCGAACAAGCTCGGCACTTCAATCCCAAAGCCCGTGCGGTGGAGCTTCTGAAAAACGCCGATATCCTGCCCGAACATATCGAACTCAGCCATGAATGCACGGCCACGGGCGATAAATTCTTCTCCAATCACCGCAGCCGCGGGCAAGACCCGCGCCGAATGCTCGCCGTCATCGGATTGCGCTGAATAACCAACCTCATCGGTTGGTTTTTAAATATTATTTTGTACGGACAAAACCGCGGCTTGTCCCTGCTATGACTTCTTCGATCTGATTCTCAAACTATTCGTCACCACTGATACCGAACTCAAGCTCATGGCCGCAGCCGCGATCATTGGACTCAAAAGTCCCAAAGCCGCCAGCGGAATGGCGATCACGTTATATATAAATGCAAAAAACAAATTTTGTTTAATGGCACTGTAAGTCTGTTTGGAAACATCAATCGCATCAACAACTTTTTGCGGATCTCCGCTCATTAAAACCACATCCCCGGCTTCGATCGCAACATCCGTACCCGTTCCCACCGCCATGCCCAAATCCGCCTGCGCCAAAGCCGGAGCGTCGTTTATACCATCGCCCACAAATGCGACTGTCTTGCCCTCCTTTTGCAGTTTTATAACTTCTTCAGCTTTTTGCTCCGGTAAAACCTCGGCAATCACATGATCTATCTTTAATTGCGATGCTATTGCCTGCGCTGTATTTTTATGATCTCCTGTTATCATAAAGACTCCGATCCCCCTCTGTAATAATTCAGCGACTACGGACTTGGAACTATCCCTGATTTTATCTGCCACACCGACCAACCCTGCAATCTTTTTTTCCAGGATAACAAACACCGGCGTATAACCCCTTTTAGTCATAGCCTCAAACTCAAGTTTTTCATTATCTGACAAACCCATCCCCAGGCCATCCAACAATCTCGCGCTCCCCAAAAAAACCACCTTGCCCTCAACCTGACCCTTGATGCCTTTGCCTTTGATCGCCTCAACATTCGTCGCACGCGCCAATTCCCAATGATTTTCCTCGGCATATTCAACAAATGCTCTGGCGAGCGAGTGTTCACTGTCCTTCTCCAGCGAGGCAGCGAGCTTCATCAGTTCCGCGCTGTTATATGAGCCAAAAACCCGCGCCTCAATAATCTCCGGCGCACCCCGAGTCAAAGTCCCGGTTTTATCAAAAACAACCGTATCAATCTTATGAGCCATTTCCAAGTTCTGCGGCTTTTTGCTAAAAACACCCTTTTCCGCACCTTTCCCGCTCCCAACCATGATTGCCGTAGGTGTTGCAAGGCCCAACGCGCATGGGCAGGCAATAATAAGCACAGCCACTCCCGCGACAAGCGCAAACTCCAACCCGGCTCCCGCAAATAGCCATACAATAAATGTCAGCATGGCAATTATAAGCACTGCGGGCACAAAAATTCCCGCAACTTTATCCGCCAATTTTTGTATCGGTGCTTTTGTCATCTGTGCAGTCTCAACCAATTTAATTATTTGCGCCAGTACCGTATCTCCCGACACTTTAGTCACCTCAACCCTGATAACACCCGTCTGATTCACTGTCGCACCAAAAACATCCGAACCTTCGCGTTTTTCAACCGGAATACTCTCTCCGGTCAGCATGGATTCATCAATCGATGTAGCTCCCTCAATAACCCTCCCATCCAATGGAATTTTTTCACCGGGTTTAATCAATAAAACATCTCCGGCTTTAACGGATTCGACTTCCACCTCCCTTTCACCTTGATTGGTAACCAAATGCGCCGTCTTAACACCCAATGAAAGCAACTTCCGGATCGCCTGTGACGCTCTGCCCTTACTCTTTGCTTCCAGATACTTCCCAAGTAAAATCAAGGTTACGATTATTGCCGCCGTTTCAAAATAAAGATGCCCGCCCCTGAACATGGCCCAAATGCTGTAAAAAAATGCTATGCCCGTTCCCGCTGAAACCAAGGTATCCATATTGGCCCGAAAATGCACAAGCTGGCTGACCATGCCTCTATGGAATTGATAACCAAAACCAAAAACCACCACAGCCGTTGCCAAAGCCAAAACCCAAGTAGTCAAATCAACTGAGCTGATATCAACTCCAAAAACCGGCTTATAAAACATGGTCATTGCAACCGGAAAAGTCAAAATCAAAGCATAAACAAACTTCCGCCAAGCTAATACTGTCTCTTTATCTTTCTGATCCGCTTCTTGATTGGTATGTATAACGCTATAATGCCCCGCACTCGCAACCGCTTTATCCAAATCAACCTTTCCATCATATTCCACTCTCGCAGATCCCAAAGCATAGTTAACATTGGCACTGCTGATACCGGGAGTCTTTTTTAAAACTTTTTCGATATTTAAGGCACATGAAGCGCAATCCATGCCTGCTATCTTTATGTCCTTGGTAATCATAATTTATTATCTAATATCTAGTATCTAATTTTTAGTATTTGTTAAATCGCATATCGTACATCGTGTATCGCGCATCGTGTATCGTCTGACGTTTCACGTTCTACGTTCTACGTTCGACGTTTCACGTTTCTAGTTACACGTTTCGCGAATCTCGCGACTAGAACTAGGACTTTCAACTGGGACTAAATACTATCATTGTTTCATTATTTCATTCTTTAATTTTTAAATTAGAGTTGCATCCTCCTCCGCAGCCGCCGCCGCAAGAGCCGGTTCCACCGCAACCGGATCCTCCGCGGCATGATCCGGCCAAACTATCATCTTTATACGCTGTTTCGGTTGGCTTTGCGGAATCATCTTGAGATACTGGTCCATCCTCAACAATAATAAACTTCCCCCTTACCATTCCCATCCAACAACTAAAACCCACCGTTCCTTCTTCTTCCGGAGTAAATTCAACAATATTTTCTCCGGGTTTCAACTTTTTATCGATTTTATAATCCGGTACGATAATTTCATTTGTACAACCCGTAATTTGCTTGCCATTTATCACCCAGCGGACCGGAACGCCGGCTTTTAGTGTAAAGACGTTTGGATTGAAACCGCTGTAATCAACATCCATGACTATTGTTTGGACATTGCTGGTAATATCAGCCGCTTGAACTTCAGCGCCTCTGCCGCCGAATATATCCAACGATATTCCATATAATGCCATGCCGCTCGATAATGTATAAAAAGCAAACAACAAAACAACCAAGCCGACTGCTTTTTTGAATACAAGATTTCCATTTCCCGAAAATCTTGTGGCCGCAATTCCAATTCCGGTTAACACCGGAGCTGTACCCAAAGCAAAAAACAACATGGTCAACGAACCGATGATTGCACTCCCCGATGCCACGGCAACCAATTGCATACTTTGGGTAAAACCGCACGGCAACAAAAAGCTCATTGCGCCAAGCAGAACCGGCGCAGCCGGATGATCCGAATTCTTAGCTCTTTGCCAATATTTATCGATTTTAACCGGCATCTTAATACCTATTGCAGTCATGGACGGTACAATTCCCATAACATTCAAAGCCATCCATGCCAATACCAATGAAATAACGATAGTAAATATCCCGGTAAGCGATTGCGATAATTGAAACCAAGATCCTATAAAACCCAAAATCCCTCCTAGTACAAAGAATGATACAATCCTGCCCAGCTGAAAATATAAATGGGGCTGAATATTAGCATGATAAAACGTTCCTTTGGCTTTATATTTGGCTGCAAATGATAAAATCACCGCACCGACCACAGCCAAGCATGTCGAGATCGAAGCTGCTATACCGATCATAAAGGCTAAGCCCAAACCAATCTGCTCCGTATCCATGCTTACCCAATCCAACAAACCCGCACCTGATAACAATCTATAAAATAAATAAAGAGCGGCAACCAGAGCAATCGCAGAAAACCAACTCATTAAATCAAACTTTACCGGCTTCTCAATACTTGTTTCGCCCTCATTTATTTTATATCCTAAGCCTTCTATAACTTTTTTTGCTGCGTCAACATCTTCCCGACCCTCCTTGAACTTTACCTTGGCTGATCCGCTTTTCCTATCAACCTCCGCTTCTTCAACAAAAGACAAATTCTTGAGCTCCCCTCCGATCAACATCTCACATGACGCACAGGTCATGCCTTGGATTTTTATGGTCTCAATCGTCTTTTCCGGCATATTATTTATTAGTCAAAGAACTTACATTTAAAATTTCATTAATCATTTCTTCTTGCCTTTTATTATCCGAAGATTTCATTGCCGCTTTAAAACATGAATTCAAATGAGCCTCCATCATCTCCTGATTGGCGGATTTTAACAGCCCGATAACAGCCAGATTTTGCTGCATGATGCTAATGCAATATTCTTTGTTCTCTTTCATTTGTATAATTTTTGAAAGCAGTGTCTGCGCTTTCTTTAAGTTAATGAGGATTTTTTCATCTCCGGATAATTTTTGTCCTTTAGTCATATTTTTACCTTTTTATTTATCCTTAAATCATAATTATTATTGGTACCCATACCTAGGGTATAGGTATACTATGACATTAAGACGCGGCAAGTCAATCTATGCTTGTTAATAAAAAAGATCCGTCAGGATCTTAAGCTACTAAATCGGCCAAAAAATGCTCCGCTCTATCGCGAACCACGATATCAGCGCACAAAGTAACTCTGGTAAATACCGCTGTATTAACCTCTACAACCGGAACCGCTTTGGACTTTGCATAGTTGCAAATTGCCCTGGTATCGGTCACCAATCCGCTTGTTCCGATAAAAATCACCAAATTCGCGCCGGCTAATGCGGCAATCATTTCATCAAAAAATCTCACCGGCTCGCCAAACAATACCGTATCATGACGCATATAAGAGCCGCACTTGGGACAAACTTCTCTCTGCTCCAATAAACGATTCCTTGGCGCCATTTCCTTATATTCGCAGTCTGCTGATGCGCAAGCCAAGTCATGGATCGAGCCGTGCATCTCATGCGCGTAAAAAGTTCCGCTTTGATGAAGGCCGTCCACGTTTTGTGTAAATAACGCAACTTCATGCTCCCCTGCCAGCTTTTGCAATGCAAGGTGGCCCGCATTGGGCTTGCAGCCGTCTATCAAACTCCTCATATACTCATGCGCTTGCCATACCCCTTGCGGATCCTCACGCAAAGTCTCCGCATGAGCGTATTTCATAAACTCCAAATTTTTCCAAAGCGACTTGGTCGACCCGCGGAAAGTTGGCACTCCGCTCGCGGCCGAGATCCCCGCACCGGTAAGCACAAAAATCTTATGCGCCGAATAAACAAGATCGCGGACCTTTTGTACTTTATGCCTTTGAAAGAACATTGCCGGCTCCTTTCAGAATACCTTTTCTTACACTATTTTAACCGTTTTGTCAATATCCGTATCGGCTTGTATTATATATGGGTTATGACAATTCATATCGAACACGGTATTTTGCCTAAAATAGACAAATCTTCGCAAAAAGAAAAGCTCTCCTTTTCATTTACCGGTATGCTGTCAGAGATAAAACAGGGAAAATCGGATTCCGAAAATAACAAGTTGTTTGAGTTGAATATTCAGTACATCGGTCAAGAACAGCTGCAAACGCTCGCCCGGCATATGACAGAACAAGAACGTTGCGGTAAAACTTTTGTGGAACGATTTTTTTTTGATCCCAAATTTCGCAAACGTGTTAAAAATATATGTAAAAACTTTGCCGAACATGATGAAACCATCTCCTGCTTGGAAGAAGTGGAAATTTTTTCGGAAATTATGGAACCCGGTTATGAAGATATCGGCACAATGCTTGAAACCAGTAATCCCGCCCGCAGATTTAAAAACCTGAAAGCCTTTTCTAAACAAGATATTATCGCAGGTCGATTAAATGACATGTATAGAGCCGTCACCGAACTTTCCGATCCCGTCATTCAATCTCAAATTAAAACTTCATTGGAGCGTTCTTTCGCCATGGTCGGCTTAAGCGATATCGATGATTCCACGCAATGGCAAAAACTTGTTAACGATAAAGAAAAACTGCAAATATTTTTACAAGATGCCGGCGTGGGCAAAATTTACGAGCAAATAAATCAAGGTAAACGCATAGAAAACATCAGCCGCCGCATCCAGTGCTTGTGGCTTCGGGATTATGACGGAAATATCTCCCCCGTGATCGACGTAAATCAGCAGGCTCACAATCCGGAAAATGAACAATATGCACAGCTGGGTTTTCAAATTGCCAAACAAACTCGGACAGACGCGGTTACGATGAAAACCGAAACCGCGCGCGTAATCCGCGAAGGCGTAATAATAGTTGATGAAACGGTAAGAAACAACAACGGCGGCATGGATTTTGTAACGGGCAACATACCGCTTATAAATAAATATAAGTTGCAGCAAATGGAATTTCTGGCCGACTTCCAAATCGGGTCATATACATGGACAAAAATCGCCGATATAGATTACCAGACAATGATAGAAGCCATGCCTGACGATGAAATCAAGGAGCTTGGTGAAAAGCCCTGGACCGAAAAAAAAATGAAAGCGCTGGTAATGAAAAAAGTGATTCTTCCGAATTTCGAACAAAATTTGGTTAGAGCCGTTAAGTTTGCCATAGACAACGCCTCTGATACCGCGGAAAAAAAATACCTTTCCCGGTTATTAATTGATGATTTGATAAATACGCAATACACCGAAATTAAAGCAAAAGCCGAAAACGGCGAAGCTTCTATCAAAGATTTGGCCGGCCTTGGCAGGGGCTTTGAAGTTTTCCGCTTCAATAAAAGGGGCGAGCTTGCTCCGCCGCAAGATCCTGACTCGGAAGTACCCGGGCACCTTGGCAAAGCGGCAATTATGGGAATTCCCTGGCCCGGGCGTATCAGCTTGGATACGGCTTCGATATTTGAAATAATAGATAAATTGCACCAAGGCAATGATCTGGCCGCACAGCTTAAACGAAACAATAAAAAAATAGCTCTATTGCTCAGAAAAATAATATGATGAACCCGTATAAAAAACAAAACTTTGTAATGCCCGGTTCTTCAAAAATCGGCGTAGATCCCGTAAATAAAAGTGATATCAAATTTTATGAATGGCTGGCGGGCGGCAAAACAGACGATGCTCTGCAGGATATTTTTATCGAGTTGATCCGGCAAATAAAAAACAGCCGTGATAAATCTGAAATCGCGTCGGTTCTGGAGCAATGGCAAAAAACCTGCAGTCCCGCTGAATATAAGATCCGCAAAGAAATATTGGATTTATCCATGCCTCCGGATCACCCCTATCATAAAATTAAAGAAAATTATTAAAAACTGATTTCTTACCGGCTTTTGCCAGGCTGCGCCGCATCGCGTAAAACTTTGTCACGCGACGTGGTAAAGTCGGTTTTTAACAGCATAAAAACCGCTCGAATACTCTAGCGGTTTTTACGTGGTGGACCTGAAGGGATTCGAACCCTTGACCCCCTGCTTGCAAAGCAGGTGCTCTAGCCAGCTGAGCTACAGGCCCTTAATGGTTTTTTTACAAATTGGACGTTATACAAAGTACGATGTACGATTAGTAAGTGCCAGTATATTACAAAAAAAGCCCTCCCCAGTCAAGGCCTCTCAATTAAATCGTATTTCGTTTATTGCCCGCGCCGATGAGATCCTGTAAGTAGCGGGATAATCGATTAATCAAAGATAAACCTCCGACAAATGACGGAACCCGAATGCAGGAAGACGAAAATTCAATTGCCGGATCCGCTGCACGTGTAACACGCAACGTAAAACTCCAGACGTTGCACGATACACGTTATACGATGCGGGATATGCAAATACCAAATTCTTAAATATAATTCTTATTTTGCAAATCGGGCTTGTCTCGATGCATCAAAGGATATGCCTGCCACTTTGCCTCCAAATTGCCAAAAAATCTACGATGGCATCATGTTCAACATCTATCATTGCGATGTCGAATTATTTGACGGCTCAAAAGCCAAATTCGAATATCTTACCAGGCAAGACAGTGTCACCATCCTGGCTTTCCCGAGTCCGGACACTATTATTTTAACCCGCCAGGAACAGCCGGGCAGACCCGAGCCTTTTATCGATTTCCCCGGCGGCCGTGTAGATGAAGGAGAAACGCACGAACAAGCGGCTCTGCGTGAATTCCAAGAGGAAACGGGCTATAAAATCGGCCGCATTATAACATTTAAGCATTTCGCTCTGATGGGATCCACTCGTTTTGAAAAAACATTTTTTGTGGCAACCGATTTGCAAAAAATCAATGAAATAAATCATCATGAGCCGGGTGAAAAAATTGAAATTTTTATCGAATCAATCGATAAAGTCTTGGAACACTGCCATAACTGGAAGCTCCGGCAAACAGACGGAATGCTCTGCTTCCTGAATATAATGCATAATCCCAAAATCAATAAACAAATAACGTCGTGGCTGAACAACTCCACTTCCGCTGATAGCAACCGGAATCTAGCATCTTAAGTCTTGCGTCTTGTGTCTTGTTTCTTGCGTCTAGAGTCTAGAGTCTTTGATGTTAGTTGCCTATTTCCGGCTTGTTATTTATACTCCAAATAGTTATGAAAAAAATCTGGTCCATCCTGCTCTCCATACTCCTCGGCGCCGCTGTTGTTGGCTTGGGAACCGGATATTTTTTATATTTGGCCAATAAGGATCGCCAGCTGCTTGCCTATGAAGCCGCGCAAGCCAAGCTTAAAGCCGAACAAGCACTGGAACAAAGCCATCAGGCAATTGAAGAAGCTAACCAAAAAGTCATTTCCGCCAGCCAGGAAATCGACAAAGCCCAAAGCACTCTGCAAGCCCTGCTCAAAGAGCGGGAACTCTTGGAAACAGCCGAACCCCTGATGAATACACTCACAAAAAAGCAAGGCTGGGAATCTATTCTGTCGCCATCTTTTGAAATATCAGTCGAATATCCCGCGGGTTCCGACGTTATTAAAAATGATGAAACCGCTTTGGTTATAGCGCCTGAAAATCAATCAATGGAAAATAAATGGTTCGAATTATCGTCTTATAACAGTTCCACGTTTTCCGCATGGCAAAATAACATTGCCTCTTCCACACAGGTCGCTTATTTTATAGATGGCAAACTATTGGCCGGACACTTCGGCTTAATTAAAGATTCGGAAAATTCCAAATCGGTTACTATCTTGATTATTTATAAAAACGGCTTGACTGAACAAATGCTTTGGATAGCGGATCCGCCTCCCTTTAAAAAAAATCCTTGGCAGCGCGGCCAGGTTGTCATATCTAAAGAAATTCTGGCAACATTCAAATTTAAAAAAAACAGTTCATAGATTCTTAAGTTACGTTTATAAAGAATACACAGTTTATAATTTTATTTTTTTTAAAAATTTTTTTTGTTTGTGGATAACATTTATTTATTGAATTACAAAAAATAGTTGTTACTTAAAAATAAAAAAATTTTCATTTTTCCGTATTTACAAAAATATGGTAATTTTATTGGTAAAAATGCGACAAAAATTAAATTTTATTTTTTTTAACAAAATTTTTTTTTCAATATTTAATTTTTATAAAAATTATTATTTGAATATAAAAAAATTACTTGACTCATAAAAAATATGATATAATTATTTTGTAGTCGAGTACGGCTATTGCAATATATAGTTTCCAACATTAAGTTGGTTCATAACTAAGAAAGGGAGGTGATTATCATGCCAGCAAAGAAAAAGGCCAAGAAAAAGGTGGCTAAAAAGCCAGCAAAGAAAAAGGTGGCAAAGAAAAAGGTAGCAAAGAAAAAGGTAGCTCCAAAAAAGAAGAAGGCCGCTAAGAAAAAGAAGAAGTAATTATTTTTCATAAAACTTCTTCCTATAGGAGGAACTCCGCTCTCATGTAGGGCGGAGTTTAAGTTTATACACTCTTGTGGACTCTGGAATTAAGATTCTAGACTAAGGACTTAAGTACTAGGTACTGGGTACTAAATAATAGATATTGGATTTTTTTTATAATGTGAGTTGCCGCGGCTTGTCATTATCGGAAAAAACATGTATCTCGCCGTAAATACCGTCATAACCCGGACGTACATCTACATTTCCGTTTCTCATCTTAATTATTGCGCCGGCAATATTCGGTTTTGCAAATTGCAGTAAATCTTGCTCTGACAAATCCAACAATATTCCAAACTCCGTTGCGTGTTGCAGCATTCTTTCATATTCATAGTTAACAGCCTTGGCTTGGACTCTTTTATTCATACTGTCGGCAATCAGTTCCATTAATGGAATTACATGCTTATACGGAACTTGACTTGCGGGTCTTGGGAAATCAGGATCCCTGTCAGCCAAATCCATAATTCTGGACAAAACTCCGATTGTTAGCATTTTCCCGCAGATGGGACAGCGGCCTCCCAGTTTTTTTGATTTTTCCGGCTCGCACCAAAACTTGCAATCAGCATGGCCGTCGGCATGATATTTACCCTCTTCCGGGAAAAATTCAATTGTCTCTTTAAACGAATTTAAATCATGCTCTCTTAATATTCTATGGAATTCTGAATATGAAACTTTGGGCATTTCAAAAATATTGGCCTCTCTCCCCAAATTCCTGCAAGAATGCGCGTCCGAATTGCTGATTAAAAATACGTTATCCAAAGCGCTCAATCTCCAGTTCATCGGCGGATCTGATGATAAACCTGTTTCGATTGCGTATATATACTTTGCGTAATCGCCAAAACACTCCTCGATTGAGTCAAAGCCCGATTTTGATCCGAAGATGGCAAACCAAGGAGTCCAGGCGTGAGCGGGTATCAAGACTATTCTTTCGTCGATATCCAAAAGTATTTTAAGCAATTCTTCAGAGTCGATGCCCATTATCGGTCTGCCGTCGCTTTTTAAATTGTAACCTTTATCTTTTAAAGCGGTTATTGTTTTATCTAATGATTGCAAATCCGGAAAAAATAAAATATGGTGCAATCTTCTGGTTTTATCATGTTTTTTATAGATACAAGATACTTCTGTTGTTAAAAAAAAGGCCGTTTGTGCTGATTTATCTTTTAAATAAAAAACTCCTTCATTATCTTCAAGCAAATCTCCGATTTCCTCTCTCCATTTAGGATGCAAAGCATCGGCCGTACCAACAAGGTCTATGCCTTTTCTCTCGCACACTTTTGCGATATTGGTTAGGGTCAAATCCTTGGAGCATGATCTTGAAAATCTGGAATGTAAATGCAAATCCGCGATTATTTTCATACAAATGATAAGATACTTGATTCGTCGGTTTATTACAAACTAAATAAATATTGCATTTGTTATTATGTGCAACTTAAAATATGCTTAATGCAGATCTTGAATTTTTTACAGCCGGACTGGTCTGTGCGGCCATATATATATTTTAATACTTTGTCGTCAAATGTCTTAATATCCGTTATGTATAGCTAAAAATTACAATCTTTACACATGTTGATAGTTTTTAAAACAACAAAAAAACAGCCTTGTGGCTGCTTTTTATATTTAATTTATAAAATCGTTTCCCGCTATCACTGTATAATCTCCGCTTATCGAAGATTCACCCGCCGGCGCTTCAGAAATATCAGCACCCGTTATTTGTTTCAACAAAGCTTCTGTAGCCGGCATATTTTCTTCAGTATTCTTGATAATTATGGTTTTTTCATAATCCTTTAAATTGGCATCCCCAACTGAATTGACCGTTATATTTTTGCTTTCCAGAAAAGATTTCATCTTTCCCGCAATTCCCGCCGTACGTGTACCGTTTTTAATATCAATTTTAGCTGCCTCCATTTGATACTGTGTTGCAAGATCCTCTGAAACTTCGGTTGCCGGCTGGTTCTGTGCGGTTGTCGTTGCCATTTCTTGGTTCTGCAGCTGCATCACAGACAGTAATTTATCTTTACTTACACTGTATAAAACTGCTTTATCCGACCAAACCAGCAGCCTGTCCCCATTCTCTGCGTTCTTGTAGAATTCGGGATTTCCCGATCTTAATAAGTCCGCATCCTGCACGGTCGCAACTGTCGGCTCTTCGTCTTTCTTAATTTCAATTAATTCCGATATCCTTTTAATTAATTGTGATATATCATTAGCATTAAGAACATCTTTCATCTGTTCTTCCTTTATTTGCGTCTGATCTGGAGCCGGCTCTTTCTTTTTCAAACCGTTTGTAAACATAAGTACCGCCGCCGCGATCAAAACAATCGCAATAACAGCAAGCAGAAAAAAAGGTTTTGTTGCCTGCTTTTGCGGTTCTACATCATTCGATATCTGCTTCTTTGAAGCATTTGTATTCTTATTCTTTTTAATCATAGCTTAAAAAAGTATAGCATATTTGTATAATTGACCGAAAAAAACTGTGTACAATTTTTTATTCAAATGTTCAACTAATTAAAAACCGTCCTTTTTGGACGGTTCGTATCTATTTTTTTCTTTTTATTATTTTTCCCACCACATAAATATTATAATCCAAAAAAGCATTTTGAGCCATTTTTTGCTAGATATAAATTAAAAATAGATTATTCTGTATGTTGATAAAATGTTTACTTAACAAAGGCATCTAATTTCGATGGATGCTTGCCGCCCAAACTCTGTTCGCGAATTCTCGTCCTTGCCGCCGCCAAAAACCGGCGCTCGCTGCGGGACGTGCCGGAGTCCCTGTATATATATTTTCAATCAGTGCCGTATAACGCGATTCGTCAAACAACACATGATACACCATGCGCGGCCTGCATCATACGGTGTCAGGGCGCGATATATGGTGTTTATCGCTAAACCCTGGACTCATGCCTGCTCCGTCGTTTAATTTTGATAATCTCTATGTACGGAGCCTGCCCCCTTGGCGTGACGAACCGAAGCAGATTCGTATAAACTGTTGAACTGGAATGCCGGAATCTGTAATCCTTTTTGATTCTGATCACTGATCCTGATACTCATTCATAGTCATAATGCACAGACACCATCAGAGGTGACGTGCCGTAAAGGCACGCTTGAGGGCCGCTGCTCTTATACGGGGTAATCAGAGACATGATTCCATGCTCCGTATTCCGTGCTCCGTACTTCGTGCCCTGACACCGTACGGCGCAAGGCGTGCTTAAATCCTCCGAAGCTTCATGTGAAGGAGGACGTACTCCATGCTCCGTGCTCCGACATTCCATGTTCCAAGTTCCAAGTTGCAAATTCCGTGTTTTTTTTGAAGATAAAAAAACACCCTGTCATCCGATCAGGGCGTTTTGCCAGTACGTTTTTGGCACTGACTTTGTTATCTTGATTTTGAGACAACGTTGGGTTTTTGATTTTCGCCGTTTATATTTGTTTTTTGTGGGTGGTGGGTTTGAAGGTGCACCGGCGAATCTCTTTTTCTCACCCTACACATATTGTATCCAATATTTATACAATATAAAAATCTCAGCTGTATATAGCCGAGAATTAAATATTTCTTTCTTGGGGATAATATGAGCAATGCTTGTGTTTAAATGCTTTTTATAACGATACGGGATTGATTCGTGCCCATGCCGGAGCGCTCGGATCGAATAATAAATAGATAAATGCAATTACAAAAATTATCACTAATAATGAAAGATGCCAGTGTATCACGTGCTTCATCCAATAATTTATATCATGATTATGGGCATGCTCTTTAATATCCAGATTCAAACTCTTCCTTTTTATAATCTTTCTCTTTTTCATGGTTATATTATACCAGAATAAAAAACGGGAATAAAGGATCCTCGGATGCATCCCAGCGAACCGGCTTGCTTAAAAAAACATCCGTGGGTAGATAAAAATCATGGATCCGTATCGAACAAAAAAGGATAGTTCGTCAACTATCCTTAAAGTGCACTGCAAGAGTACGGTCGAATCATAGAGCCAAAGGGTAAACACCATCCGGGGAATAAATTCCTTCGTACACTCCCGGTCGGGTCACCTTGCAGCCCGGCAAAAGAATAGTCCCCGGTCTAAAGATGGCTCCGGGACGGATCTCGACGCCATCACCGGCGATAAGCCCCAATTTCGTTCTTCCTGTGGGAATTGGATTGATGGGTCCCCCGTTATATTTGCGGATTACAATTTTATCGCGTTCGCGGGCATTCTTGTGCTCGATGGCTACATGTGAGCCGATATGGCAGTTTTTACCAATAATGCTATACGCTACATCCGTAAAGCCCAAAATCTGTGTTCCGGCTCTGATAATTGAGCCTCTGGCTACAACACCATAAGCGATCAGGCCGCCCATGCCCGAGTATCCGCTTTTAGCGTCAGCAAAGCTCTCGCCATCGCCTATAATAACATGCCCGTTTAATCCGCCGCTGTGGCGAATTTGTACCCAGGGACCAAGAAAACACGGTCCCCAGACTTTTGCGGTTTTGTCAATACGTACGGATTTTCCGCCACGTAAACGCAAAAATTTTGGATCTATTGTCGCGTCAGGATCAATGCGCTTGTGGGTATCTTTTTTATAAAAATCTGTAAGTACGGGATACATAGCCTGCTCGTCCAACGAAACTTCAAGCCGCTTATTCCCTGTCCGGATTGTTCGTGTAGGCAAATTTCCAATACAATCCAAAATCAAATTCAAGCGGAAAAGCGCTTCCCAGGGCTTGTCGTCATCATGGAAAAGCTGAACAATTCTTGGCTTTGCTGTGTGATTTTCTCCCGAATCAACAACAACTCGGCCATAAACTTCTTCCTCAAAATCATGCTCTTCTGCCGAAATATAAACATTTTGTTTTATTTGAGCTTCGCTATATTCAAACGCTTGCCGCTCTATTCCTTTGAGGTCAAAGAACAATTCTTTTACCTGAGGTGCCCCGAATTTACCCAGCATCTTGCGCTCCTTTGTGTAAAAGCATGAATAGCTTAAAAAAATATCCACACACTGTCAACAATATAAAATTTGTTAAAAAATGGCTAAATTTAGATAATTTATATGTAGATAAAAAAAATTTTTTTAATATTACCTGCTTATATCTATTAAAAATATTTATGTGGATATTTTATAGATTAATAAAAAAGTCCCCGTATCAAGGACTTTAAGATTTAGATATGCACACTGATAAAATATCGCATGAGCTCTCTGGCCCGCTTTTGGCGCGGCAAATTTTTTGACCACTCTCTAAGCAAGACATTGGGAATATCGGAAAATTCCACAACCTTCACCGATAGCGAATCCTGATCTTTTGTCTGGATCCTCCAGATCAAAGCATCATTATTCATATCCAGAAGCAAGGGCATTTCTCCTCCGTAAATTCCGATCTTGCGGCGGTCGATTCCTATCAGCAAAAAACGAATTCCTTGTTCGCCTAAAATCGGAAAGTCTTTAATCACATCATTATCGTTATTCAGATCCAGCGGCTCGGCGCACTCTCTTATGAGCTGCGCCCACCTGCCCGAAATAAGCGAACGGCATAGTTCCTCGAAAAACGGCTTGCCTCTAAAAAGAAATGCCAGCCAGCCCTCCCGGTCCGGTCGCTCTGCCGTTCTTTGAGATGCCAGCCAGGCACAGACAAGTCTTTTTTCTTCAGCGGTTAATCCGGGTGTGAAAGCAGGGCCCGGATCTATCCGATTACTGTATTTTTGTAGCAGCTGGATAATTTCCCTGCTCACTTCCGCCTCCTTTCAAAGTACTCCTTTTTACAAAGCTTAAAAATAATGACCGATAATGGGCGAATTGTCAACATCAACAAGCTAAATCCTATGAAAATTGTTCCAATTCCATATTTATCAAATTAAACGCCTTGCTACACCAAAATGCGGCGCTCTTGACAATTTAATTAAACTATTATAAAAACTTTTCGTGCAAAAGGAGCTTGACAATGACAGATTCAACCAATCAAATAAGCCAAATTACTCACGATGTCCATATTCCCTTTCGTCTATCAACGGATATCAGACACGGCAAGTGTGAGGAAATAAAATTCATCTACCGCGGAGGACGCATCAAATACTTTCTGGAAAGCCAAATGTCTACCGCGATGATCATCGGAAAAGAAATTCTTTATATTTACCCTACGCGCTACCGTCAACGCACGCACCATCAGGACGGCACGCCCTGCCGCTTGGAAAGATCTGGGGATTTGGCGAACTACTTTACCTCGGAGGTATATCTTAATTGGGCATTCTGTGAAGAGGCATCATGGCATGAAATCAAGATGAATACGGATCCGAAAGATCTGAAATACTGCCAAAATACACGAGAACAGCCTGAGCAGTTCACCTGCCTGCCCTTAACCGATATTTCAGGAAAAAGCATCAAATATTACTTCCGTCTGGTCGGTCGGCTTCTTGTCAGCCGCGAAACAGCCGCCTTCTTACCCCACCCGGACCCCAACTTCAATTATTACTTTTCTTATGATGCCGAAGTAAAAGAATCCGAATACTATTACGAAGACGGTCAATTGCTTGCAACGGCAACCGTTTATGATAATCCCTTCGGTCCTTATACGAATTATCAACTCAAGCTCTAACCGAGCTTTTTTTATTTACCTATGGATATTAGTTATTGCTTAAAGCCTGCCAAATCAACTCAAACTTAATTTTTTCAAGCTCGGCCAATTCCTTTGATTCAATAATAATCGCCATCTTCTCTTTCCAAGATGCAATCAGCATTTTATTGTTGTAAATGTTTACTTCCGGCGAAAAACTCATCCGAACATTCGGTAAAAATCTGATTTCCCGCATTTCATCTTGATCATGTTTATGACGCTCTCGGCTCAAAGCATTATCCGGACAAATCGCTCTGATATAAATTTTCTTGTTTGCGCGTCTTTTATAATATTGCGGAAAAAAGTTTGGCAAAGCCTCATGCATGGTAGCCACATTCGCGTACGCCATAATCGGCTCGCGTGATGCCAGCGTATCCTCATAAGCCTCGCGCATGCCCTTCTCCCCTTCAAAAAACTGGACCTTCGGGCGCATGGGCGCTATATCTTGTAATGATATAAACTGCGGCATCAGCTCTTCCAGTCGTTTTTTATCCCTTTCCGCTTTTGCGACTTTTTCTTGTTTTTCATTTTCCAGATAATTAATGAGCAACTCCGGATTTGTAGCGCTGAATATTGTCTGCGACCCCTTATGATAGCGGCTGACCACGCCCTTTTGGACCAAACCTTCTAAAACATCATAGACGGTTGTTCGGTTTAACTCTGTCTTTTTGGCTAAAATACCCGCTTTTCCTGATCCAATTTTCAATAATTCCAAATAGATTTTAATCTCTTTTTGCGTCATTCCCGCGGTTTCTAGTGCTTCATTTAACAAATGTTGTGGATTCTGTTTCGACATATTTTTAGCTTATTTATAAACAAAATTAACCTTTTTCTTAGCCATATCTTACCATGCTCAAACACTTTTGTCAATTTAGTGTATGCTGTATTTAAACAAAATCAACAGCACATTACATAAAGGAAAAAAATGGAAATCGAAGAAATGAGCAATGAAGAATTGAAAAACGCTCTTAAACAAATCTTTGCAGAGGGCCATCCCGGCGGGGACATTTGCGGTGCCGTCCGCGGAGACGGATTTGCCACCGGCGAGCACCTTCAGGCCATCTGCCTGGTCAAAGAAGCCCTCCGGCGAGGCTATGCAAATTATGGAATGAAGCATTCCATAATGGCCTTCATTGCCGAATTCGTAAATGACGAGTACTCGGCCAGAGTACTTTCATTTACGCTCAGCGGTTATCGCGGAGATGACCTTTCGACCGAAGAATGGTCGGAGGTGGCGGAGGCAATGCAAGCCAAACTCGCCTCGCCAACCTGATCTCCATCAAACGGTCTCGGCATAAACCGTTCGGTTTATGCCATCCCACCTAAACTCACGAATACTCGCGGTTTTAGATGGTATAATACAATATGCCCATGCTTACTGCCCAAAAACAACAAGACTTGCAATTTGTCTTGTCCAAAATACGCCAATACCTGCCTCGCTTAATCGAGTTTTTGGATGATGACCGTAAGCTTAAGGATTATTCGCGGGATCTTTATGATTATCAAGCTCCCGAAATCCATCTGCAAAGACAAAAACCCTGCCTGGATTTTATCAATCAAAAAACAAAACGGCTTTTCCCGGATAAACAGATTGAATTCAATACCAAAAACGGTATCATTGCCAACGTAGTTGACCATCATAATATTTTAAACCATCCCCTGCTTACATCCGGCATCATCATCTCCAACATTTATCAATTCAATGATTCCCAACAAAAAAAAGATAACATTCTGGTTCTAAGTTGCGGCAGTGTTCCATTTAGCAACAACTTCCATAAACGCGGCTTTTCTTTTAACAACATCACCTTCCCTTTTGTTAAAGGTAAAGATACGGACAGGGTAATTCACTTTTTTCCCTCAAAAAAACTGGAATTTCTACCTTTGGCCCAAGAACGCGGCATGCTTAATGAGCTTAATGCTGAACAAATGAAATTCCTAAAAGATTATCAACAAACAATCCTGGACGTTAATGCTGATAAATATTCCAACTTTCTGGATCAGATGAGCGTCTTAAACCACAAACTCTTTCCCTTGCTTTTCGAGAAGTCTCTGCGCAATAAACTTCCCGAACTCGTTTACATTGAAACTGAAGAAATGGCCGCCCATGTTTTAAAACAGGTTATTAAAGAAAAAAATAATTTTATCCATGATGCACTGTTTAATCCCAAATTCCGCCATGATGTTTTAAACGGTTTCGAAGGCATCTGGGGCGCTTGGGACAAGCAACAAAATCTGGGATCGCACTTCTTCTTTCTGGAAGATGGCAAAGGCGGTGAAGTTGCGCTCGAATATATGGATGGCTATCTGGTCAGTAAAAGTAAAAAACTTGATGTTAAAATTAAACTTGATCCGGAAACCATTCTTGACCTGCTGAAAAAAAACAAAATCCGTCCCAGCATCTTCTTATTCTATGGTATAACTCTCTTCTATTGCGGCATCAAACCTTTAACCGGCTTGGGCTCCATGAACTATCTATCGGACATGCAATCCGCTTGGATCAAAGTACTATCCGAATATGATTCCAAAGAGGCAGAAATGGTAAAAAATATGAATATGCGCGGCTTAATAGTCTCACCCAACGTTCTCTATGCTCGCAATGCCGACAATCAGATAATCGAACAATTTTTCGCCGATGTGGTTTATTCCGGCGGCCTTAATCAAGATTATTTGAACCATCTCGCTGAAATGAAATTTAACCACCTGCTTAAAACCTCATTGATCGGAAATTACGAAATTAAAACCCCACAAGCCGAAAAAAAGGAATTAAACTTAACGGTCAACGATCTTGTCAGTGAAGGCTTCGGCTGGATCAAATAAAGATGTTTAATTGTATTTGCAGCTTCAACATTTTCACATTTCTTTCATTCTTTCATTTTTTCATTCTTTAATTCAAAAAACCTCCGTTAAGGAGGTTTTTTGCTTAGTCCGGCAGCGGGCTACTCTTCCAGGACCGGGTTGGGTCCAAGTACCATCGCTGCTGGCGGTCTTAACTGCTGTGTTCGGAATGGGAACAGGTGTGACCCCGCCGCTTGAGCCACCGGCCTCACTTTGTAACATAGTTACCCAGTAAGGTCAGCATCCCAAATATAATTACGAATTACCAATTACCAATGAATGAATCGCTTCGAGATATTAATTATATAATTAATGCCGTAGGCGACCAAAATTGGTTATTGTTTTGTTGGTGATTGGTTATTTCATGAGTTTGATAAAAGATAATACGTACAAGGCATTACTCAAGTACCCAGTACTTAGTACTAAATTGATATGTACACGCGAATTTTTCCATCCTTTAGACTCTCGACTTATCGACGTATCGACTTATCGACGTCATTGTTTGGACGGTCAAAGCATCGAGCTATTAGTACGGCTCAGCTGAAGACTTCGCAGTCCTTACACTTGCCGCCTATCAACCTCCTCGTCTCGGAGGGCTCTCTGAATCCTAATCTTGGGAACAGCTTCACGCTTATATGCTTTCAGCGTTTATCTGCGCCGAACGTAGCTACCCAGCCATGCCCCTGGTGGGACAACTGGTGAACTAGAGGTTCGTGAATCTCGGTCCTCTCGTACTAGAGATCCGCTCCCTCAAGATTCCACGCGCGTAGTAGACAGGAGACCGAACTGTCTCACGACGTTCTGAACCCAGCTCGCGTACCGCTTTAATTGGCGAACAGCCAAACCCTTGGGAGCTTCTTCACCCCCAGGATGCGATGAGCCGACATCGAGGTGCCAAACCTCGCCGTCGCTGTGGACGCTTAGGCGAGATCAGCCTGTTATCCCCGGAGTAGCTTTTATCCGTTGAGCTTCCGCCGTCCGATATCGTACGGTCGGATCACTATGTCCTGGTTTCCCATCTGCGCGACTTGTTGGTCTTGCAGTCAAGCAGGCTTATCCCATTACAGGACCCACGCGATTTCCATCCGCGCTTAGCCCACCTTTGTGAACGCCTCCGTTACTTTTTGGGAGGCAACCGCCCCAGTTAAACTACCCACCAGATACTGTCTCCTAATCCGGATTCACGGACTAAAATCAAGAATCACGACTGCCTAAGGGTGGTGTCTCATTGGTGCCCGAAGGCTCCCACCTACGCTGAACATAAACAGCCATGACCCAATATCAAGTTGTAGTAAAGCTTCACGGGGTCTTTTCGTCTGACTACGCGTACAGGGCATCTTCACCCCACTTGCAATTTCGCCGAGTCCCATGTGGAGACAGTCGCAAACTCGTTATGCCATTCGTGCGGGTCGGAACTCACCCGACAAGGAATTTCGCTACCTTAGGACGATTATAGTTATCGCCGGCGTTCATCAGCGCTTGGCTTCAAGGCTGCCGGACCGAAGTCCATGACCAATCCGCTTAACGTTCTGACACTGGCCAGGCATCGCCCCCTATACATCACCTTGCGGTTTAGCAGGGAGCTGTGTTTTTGGTAAACAGTCGGTTTGCGTCTTTTGCTGTGACCCCGCAGATGCGGGGTAGGCCTTATCCCGAAGTTACGGCCGCTGTATTGCCGAGTTCCTACACATAGGTTCTCTCGTACACCTTGGCACACTTACGCCCACCCACCTGTGTCGGTTTGCGGTACGGATACCACATTATTAGCTCTAGAAGGTTTTCTTGGCACCCCATTCTCTTTCCTTGTCCCGCTTGCGCGGATCTCGAGATCACGACGAGGCTTGCGGCTGGTGGATTTGCCTGCCAGCCACCCCTTCGTGCCCTAAGATTCATTCCGGGAATCTCGAAAGATGCAAGAATGCGTCACTCCATCGAAATAACATGGTAGTGCAGGAATATTAACCTGCTGTCCATCGACTACGCCTTTCGGCCTCGCCTTAGGACCGACTAACCCAGGGACGATTCGCGTTGCCCTGGAAACCTTGGGTTTACGGTGGACGGGATTCTCACCCGTCTTTTTGCTACTTATGCCAACATTCTCTCTTCGCAACGCTCCACGGCGGCTCGCGCCTTCCGCTTCAGCGCAGTTACGAATGCTCCCTTACCACTCCTCATGTCTCGCTACCGCTCAACATGCAATTCAAAATTAATAATTCAAAGTTCAAAATCATTGAAGCCTTCGGCATTATTTTTAAATAATATCCCGAAGGGATTCCTTCATTTTGCATTTTTAATTTTGCATTTTGCATTAATTATGTCGAACGCTAGTGAGACATGTGAAGTCCGCAACGTCGGTATCATACTTAGCCCCGGTAAGTTTTCAGTGCAGGAAAACTTGACCAGTGAGCTATTACGCTTTCTTTAAAGGATGGCTGCTTCTAAGCCAACCTCCTGGTTGTATAAGTCTTCCCACCTCTTTTGACACTTAGTATGAATTTAGGGACCTTAGTTTGCGGTCTGGGCTGTTTCCCTTTTGACTAATGGAGCTTAGCCCCCATAGTCTGACTGCTGGGAACACATAACGGTATTCGGAGTTTGGTTGGGAGAAGTAAGCTTGCGCCCCTGCCCCCATTCAGTAGCTCTACCCCCGTTATGCTATTAATCAACGCTAGTCCAAAAACTATTTCAGGGAGAACCAGCTATTACCCAGTTCGATTGGAATTTCTCCGCTAGCCACAACTCATCCCCGAGTGTTGCACGGCTCGTGGGTTCGGACCTCCCTCCGCATTTCTGCGGAGTTCATCCTGGTCATGGTTAGATCACCGGGTTTCGGGTTGTGTATGCGCCACAAAACGCCCTATTCAGGCTCGCTTTCACTACGGCTGCGCTCCCGCAGGAGCTTAACCAAGCAACGCATAGCACACTCGTTGGCTCATTCTTCAATAGGCACGCCATCACCGAGTAAACTCGGCTCTGACTCCTTGTAAGCGTATGGTTTCAGATACTATTTCATCGCCCTCCCGGGCTGCTTTTCAGCTTTCCATCACTGTACTGGTTCACTATCGGTTAGTAGGAGTATTTAGCCTTGCCACATCGTCGTGGCTGCTTCCTGCGGGGTTTCACGAGCCCCACAGTACTTTGGATCTGAAGCAATGTATTAAAACGATTATTTCGCCTACAGGTCTATCACCTTCTTTGGATCCGCTTTCCAGCAGATTCGGCTATAAAGTTTTAATAGCATCAGTGCTCTTGAGCGCACCACGCTTCGTCCACAACCCCTTTTTCTACGACAGCTCAAGCTCGTCACTCATACCCGCGGTCAAACTTGCGTCCAACTCGGTATATAAGCTAGTAAAAAAAGGTTTGGGCTGGTCCGCTTTCGCTCGCCGCTACTAACGGAATCTTGTCCCTCATTAACTTCTGGAAATAAAGGTTTTCGCAGAAGTTAATGTGGGACTGTCTTTTTCTCTTTTCCTTTGGGTACTGAGATGTTTCACTTCCCCAAGTTCCCTTCGCTGCGCCTATGTATTCAGCGCAGGACAATCATGCTTCACATGACTGGGTTTCCCCATTCGGACATCCCCGGATCACAGGTTGCTTGCCACCTTCCCGAGGCTTATCGCAGGCTGCTACGTCCTTCTTCGGCTCCTAGCTACCAAGCCATCCACCATACGCCCTTACGTGCTTTGACCATCCAAACATCCAAGCAATCCGACGTATCGACGTCTAGACTTCCGACTTGGTTTGATGGTCATTCGTTGGTGTACATATATTACAATTGCATTTGCATTTCATTCGATAATCGAAGTTCGAAGTTCGAAGTTCGTAATTCGAATTGATATGCCTTGTACGTATTATCTTTCATCATCTTTATAGTTGATTGCCATCAGCTATCTGCCAACAGCTATCAGCTAAATTGTTGTCGAAGTTCTACCGCCTTCAGACGGTCTTGTGAATCTCAGAATTTCTGAAGCTCACAACACTGCCTGATAATATTTTGATATCGAGCTTAGCTCGATTCCTGAATTGGTAATTGGTAATTGGTATTTTTTTGTTGTTTAAAAAAGACCGCGTCGCGGTCATACCCAGTCCCTCAAATTATGGAGGGATCCTTTGGCTCATGCCGCTCATCCTTTGGGATGAAATAGTAATTGATACATCATGGATTCTCCATTGCTCCACCCTGTTGACGTGCGACGTTGGACGTGCGACGTTGGACGATACGTGTGGAGTTGGTTTTTAAGTGTGCGCATATAATAATGTATGCTATAAACCCTGTCAAGAGATATTATTTCGCTAAAATATGACTCCAAAAATACAAATTCGCTGTGTTGGTACCTTATCCGAACCTTGGCAACGCCAAGCTATCCACATGTATGTGGAAAGGTATAGGCCATTCGGATCTATTGAGATATTGGAAGTACCCGAAGGTCATAAGGGCTCGAGCAAGCCCGACCTTGCCAAGACCTTAAAAGCCGAGGCCCAATCATTACTCAAAAACCTGCCATCAAATACCTTCCTAATCGCCCTCGACCAAACCGGCCAAGGACTCACTTCCGAAGACTTAGCCCGCCTATTAAATGGATCCCATCCTCAATTTGTAATTGGTAATTTGTCATTTGTAATTGTTATTGGTGGTTCCTGGGGACTGGATGAAACCGTTAAAAAACAAGCAAATTTAACCATTTCCCTAGGAAAAATAACCCTTCCGCATTCTCTGGCCCGCATCGTTCTCTTAGAACAACTCTACCGAGCCCAAACCATCATCCACGGCAAAAAGTACCATAAGTAACCAAAGTAACTACCGTTTGCACCCCTCTCTTGCCCTGTGCCACGAAGCTTTATGCGAAGTGGTAAAGCGGGAGAGGGGCTGGGGGTGAGGGGGTATTAAAAAGACCCGCACAAGAAGTATTCCTATGCGGGTCTCGGGCTCGCAACCGAGGGGAGGGGGTTCAATCGGTTGTTTGCCCATGAAGCGGCAAAGCTGATTGTGGGAGGGATGCACATCTTTTGCCTTGCCTAAGAGCAGAGAGAGCGCCCGTCTAACGCTAACCGGGGGCACGGGTTTGAAAGCGCTAAGCAAAGCGCTGCTCTCTAGAAACGCTATTGCCACGACTCAACGGGTGGATCAGGTCGAATTGGCTTCAAGCGTCTCCTTTCAATGTTCTGCTTAATATAATTACGTAACTAAGGCCTTTTGTCAACCGTATAACGCGGTTATTTAAATTCAAGCCTCCCTTGAGAAAGGGAGGTTTGGAGGGATTTGGGGTCTTGCAGCCTCCCTTGAGAAAGGGAGGGGTTGGGGTGGGTTTGGGATTTAGCTTATTTTAGCCAAAATAACCAATACACCCAAAATACCGCTTAATTTAGCGGTTTTTAATTAACCTCCGTAGACACCCCTCTCTTGCATGCGGGAGAGGGGTTATAGGGTGAGGGAAATACTGCTCAACCCAGCCCAAAATATTGTCTTGCTACCCTTGACAAAATCCCTATTTTGTGCTATAGTGTTATGTTCGAAAAAACCACAAAACTGTTCATTTTTTAGGGGGATTACCCCCAAGGAGATACACACATGAGCCGTCGAGTGTCTTTCGCCCGCTACGCGTTCGCAGTCCGCTCCGTCCAGACCGGAACCGCCTTCTATCGCGGCCCCGCCGGCCACCGCCACGAGGACAGAGTGCACCACCTGAAGCACTCCGGCCTCGCCGCTCGCTGGGAACAGCGCGAGTACGAGCTCGCCGACACGGACTTCGAAGAGCTCGCCGACTTCGACCCGGCCGAGTTCGAGGTCGAAGAGACCGTAAGCGAGCACAAGGAAAACGGCCCCGAGGTCAACCACCCGAGCATGAGCAAGGTCCGCATGGACCCCTGCTACCGGCGGGTTGGTCGTCGGAAGTGCAAGTGGAACCTCGGCCGCAAGCCCCGCAGTTCAACCAAGGCCCTCGTCCGGTCCCTCCGCCGTTCGGACGACCTGGTCGCGAGGTTGGCGGCCGGCGAGGCCATGAACGGCCCGGCCGAGCGCCGCCGCATGCTCCGCCAGATGGAGGAAGCTTGGCGCGAGCCCGCACCCCGCATCCCGGACGCCGTCTGGGACCGGTGGACCGATCGCGAAGCGGCGTAGTCACCCTCAACCCCATCGCGTTCAACGCGGCTCCCCTTCCCTTGCGCGCGGGGGAAGGGGCCGGGGGATGAGGGAACCCGTACATTCACACTCCATGTCGAGGTCGAGCAATTCTTGCTCCCTCGACTCCGGAACCTATTTCACAGCCATCAGCTAAAAGCTATCAGCCACCAGCTATGAAATGCGTTCCGGAAAAATTCGAAAGGAAAAAATCATGCACCTCGAAAAAATTTTGACCGCCGCCGTCACCACCGCTGTCAACGCAAACCACGACTCGCTTCTGGTCGCAGTGTATGACGCTTCGCTCGTGATCAAGTCCGAGAAGACGTCGCGCACGACCGGTTCCATCAGCCGGCAAGCCCAAGTGCGATCAGAGGACACGGAAATCCTTCCCGTCCTCAAGGGTTTGCTCCCCGGCTGGGACGTGTGGTTCACGTCCAAGGGCGTGCGCGCTTCCAAGCGCCAAGCCGACTGGACCGCGAAATTCCAGTCGCCGCTAAGAGCGGCAAATGTGCCGGCGGACTTCGATCCGCGCACGCATGTGCCGTTCTACCGGCAACCGCCTCGGGAAGAACCCAAGCCCAAACGCGACGTCCCCCGCGGCGTCTGGGGCATGGGCATCATCCCCAAGAATTTCAAACGATTCAGCAACAACCCGTAGAGACGCCTCGGTGAGGTGTCTCCTGAAAGGAAAATCATGGAAATTTCGAAAGTGATCGTCAGCGCAGTCCACATGGGCTGCGACCTGGTGCGCGTAACCCCGTACAGCCGGGGAACGCGCATCGAGTTCCGTGACACACGCGAGGGCCCCGGCCTGACCGTGTTCACGGACTTGGAAGGTGAGCGCTTCGGCGCCATCCTCCATGCCATCGACACCGAAACCATCCGCGGCATGGCCGCCGTGGGCTGGGACTACGCCATCAGCGTTAGCTCCCTGACCCTGCGCGCCAGCACCAAAGCCGGCGGCCGGCGGCATGAATACCATGACCGCGTGGCGGCCCTCCGCAAGGCCAACGGGGTGGCAGCATGAGTACCTATCTCAAGCTCGCCCTCCTCGCCGCCGCAATCTTGGTTGGCAACGGCTGCATCGCCTTGACCCCTCCGCCGCCCAGCCCCATGTTCTACGGAGAACACGGCTGGCACGACGGCGAGTACGGCCACCGGCACGGTCATCGCGGCCATCGCGGACGCCGGCATCACGAACCCGCACCGGCAGCCACGGCCGAGGCTTCCGCCGAGGTCAACGTCACGGTCGTGGCTCCCCCGCCGGCAAGCCCGGAGCCAAGCCGGAGGTCTGCGAATCCGACGCCGAGCCGACCCGAAGCGAGACCCGAACGCCAGCCTGCGCAACCCCGCCCCGGCACAGCCCGCACACCGGCCCAACCCGTCCGACGTCCGACGTTCGACGTTCGACGTTCGACGGTCTGCAAAGACTGCCCGCCGCCGGAGGCCAACAAGCGCCGCGTCATCCCCCGACGCGATCTGCGCTTCCGACGCTAGCTCCCCCTTAGCAAGGGGGATCAAGGGGGATAGTACATTAACCTCAACCCCCTCATCACAACATGGTGAGGGGCGTAGAAACAAGGCCCGGATTCATTCCGACTCCGAGCTTCGAACTACGCGAACCCCCAAACCCCCTAACAAGGGGCTGCTAAAAGGTAATAACAAAATGGAAAAATATTTCGTTCTTTTCACCCTGATCCTCGCTACCTTCACCGCCGGCTGCTTCTCGGCCACGCCGCCATCCAAGTTCGTCTGCGATTGCTGCAGGCGTCCGGACTGCGGTCCGTTCGAAGAGTGCGTGTTCCCGGTGGCAGACAAGGGCGTGCGCTGTCCCCGCGGCTGTGACTTCCGCCGGCGCCGCCCTCCCATTAAGGTTCGGATCAACCACAATCCGAATCTCCACTAACTTCCTCCCGGGTCTCACCCACCCGGGAGCGCTGTACCTGCCTAATTAGCTATCAGCTATAAGCCATAAGCTATCAGCTATCAGCCATCAGCTAGTTAAGTGAGTACAGCTCGTCGACAATTAAACCAAGGATATATCATGAAAATCATTCGTGAAAACGAAGAAATCATTAAGATCTCCGACGGCATGTTGTGCCTGCTCCTGACGTTTGGCGCCTTCATGGCCTGCCTCATGATCACGGGCCTTCGGCTCACAACCGAAAGCGACGGCGTCTGGCTCCATGTCATCATCCTCATGCCCACGGTCTGCGGCCTCCCCATAGTCGCAGGCATCATGGGCTACCTCATAAGCCACGTCCTGTGGCGGGGTTTTAGCTCAAACCGGGGCAACACCCCTCTCCTTAACCGGAGTGAGGGTTATGACGAATTTGAAGACGGGTAGGGGGTTGACCCCTCCTCTCGCGAGAGGAGGGGTTGACAAAACCCTCAATCCGTGCTATACTTCTTGGTCGCGCTGTTAAAGGGCCTCTGTCCTAACAGCCCGATCATGAACATCGAAAAAAGAAAGGATTTGTGATGCCTGGTGAACAGGGAGCGCCGCCGAGGGCGTAGAAAAAATTCTCGGATGCATCATCACTCCTCAAGCTTGAGATTTACAAGGGTAAAGAAAATCCGCTAACAGGGTTTGCGTTAAAACCTTGGTGCTCCAAAAGTCTGAAATACTGGAGGTATAAGCAGGAATGTGTGAACAGATAGCGCCTACCTGGTGGCGTGGAAATAAATAATCAGGCAAGTCCGAAATAAAAAAAAGCGCAAAAAACCAGTGACCGGATCTGGTATAAAAACCGGCTCGCCATCTAGGTAAGGCATGAACCCTGGAAATTTAGGTACTGCGCGGCCAAAGAGACTGTCGCAGTAAAACCTGTTCCTGCCAAACGACCGGCAGGATCGCCCCTCGCAGAGCGTGCGCGCCTGCGATACAAACAAAGGAACCCCGCATGGGAGGGCACCCATGATTCGATCGTCTTGAGCGCCAAGGAGGCGGCGCTAACAGAAATGGCCTCGGCACCAGACGACGCAAACGCGTCACTGTGAAAGGAGGTATAAGCAGGAATGCTTTCCATTTGAGCGCCTGGAGACAGACGGCGCTAACATGAAATAGTCGCACCGTACGATACGCCGGCCCCCGCACGACGTCAGACGGGTTCCCGGCACACGGCAGGAAACGGTGCAAACTGTCATAAAAAAAATTCAAAAAAAAAGGCTCCATCGGGGCAAAAATCGCCAACCGCCCACGGAGCCACTTGCAGAGGGATAAACAGACCCTCGCTGAAAGGATGGATATGCTCCTTTCTCAATAAGCGCCTAGTGGCAGACGGCGCTAACAGAAATAGTCCCTCCGCCACATCGAGCCGCGCGGCCCGTCCAAAAACCCGGCTACCCGGCATCAGTTCCCCGGCGAGGAAACTGCCAAGAAATTAGTATTAAAATCGACACCTCTCCGCCTCCCAGGCACCCGACCGGCGCAACTCGACGATTCGCGCCATGCGCCTGAGGACGGCCACAATGGACTTTGCCTCCGTCGGCTTCCATGTCCGAAGCCCGCGGCCTTGGCCTTTGCCAATGGCCCTTCCGGAGGCGCAAAAAGTCACCCGCCCCTTACATCTCTCCGAGCGACGTTCGCAATGAACGTAATATTTCCTACCGCTCGGAACCCTTTCTTAGCGAATAAATATTTGTTCCCTAAGAATTGACAAAAAACCCGTAACCGCGGGCTTTTTTGTTTTACAACTCCTCCCAACCCTCCTCTTTATCAAAGAGGAGGACTTAAATAACTAAACAGCTTCCTTTCTCAAGGGGGACATTAAAATAATAGCCCCTCCTTGAGAAAGCAGGGGTTGGGGTGGATTTAAACCGGGGGAGTTATTGACTTATTTAGCATTTTATGCCATATTCCACGCAGAGCCCAAGCTCTGTAAATGCGTTCTCTTTCGGAGGTGTAAAATGGCTGACCTTTCACAAATCACCCAATTAATCGGTTTGCGTCCCGAATGGGCAAGATTTGCTGTCGAAAAAAATGACGGCATCGGGCAAAACATGTCATCTTTTCCATCCATACAATTTGGCGAAGCCCGCAATGAATTGATCAGCGTTCAAACTCCCAATTCGCTGTATCTCCGTCTTCCGGAAATGGAAGTCAAAACCATCTCCGAAATGGATCTGGAGTGGTACGAGTCCCAGAGCCGAACTCACGTCAAATATCGCTCAGACGAATACCCGGACGATCCGCCCTACCACGAGATGGCTTTCACGCGCGTTCAAGTCCAGCTTTCGGATCAAACACGTATCCATCCGGACAATTTCGAAAAGGTTTTGGCCAGATATCTGGTGGGCATGCACGATGACATCAAGCAAGCCATCAGCGATCACCGGCTGAATGCGCACTATCTCCAAACCGAATGCCGGCGTTCCGGCGCAGCCCGCGGCCAGCACACCAAGCACTTTGCTTTGCCGCAATTGTCCATGATCTGGCGTAACAACATGCTTTCTACCAACGTTGGCAATTACCGTCCCAACGGCGATGTCCGCAATTTCTTTGGCGGCACCGGAGTACCCGAAGGTCTTACGGGTATGTTCTTCGGCCAAATCTCACCGGACCGCCGGGATGACAGAAACAATTGGATCTGTTTCATGTCTGTTGAACTCTTCGAACAATTGTATCTCACGTGGCTCGATGACCTGACCGGCATGGTCTTCCTCCGCCATATCGAACACTGTGGCTTGATAATCCCAGCCTAAGCTCCTCGCTTGGGCTTTTTTAAATCCCTCTCCCCTTCGACGTGCGTCGAAGACCCTCTCCCGCGCGCAAGAGAGGGTAGTCAAATACATTGTTTCATTCTTTCATTTTTTCATTAACGTTGATCCATTATCTTGAGTCTTGTCTCATGAGTCTGTTATGTGTTATAAAATCCCCACGCACGGGTGGCGGAACTGGTAGACGCGCCGGCCTTAGGAGCCGGTGGAGCAATCCGTGAGGGTTCGAGTCCCTCCCCGTGCACCAAGCCTTGCTTAACTGCAAGGTTTTTTATTTGGGACTCGAACGAGGAGGGGCGTTGGGGAACCTGGGTTCCCCGATGGCGGAAATATTAAAACCGATGGGTTTTAAAGAGAGGAGTCGAGTTAAACTCGACGTAGCGACGTGAGATTCCCTCCCCGTGCACCACATAAAACCCCACACCCATTGCCTGACGAGATGTCGGATGATGAATGCGGGATTTTTTTATAGACATGGGGTCACGTGACGCCGCCAGACCTCCTTCATTATTTCATCTTTTCATTTTTTCATTTTTTCATTTAATATTTATCCTGCAACCTTGACCTTTAGTCAATTCCGTGCCAACCTCCACTCGGAGGTAATAATGCCTACTGCAGCTCTGGCTCATAAAAGCGACGAAACCATTCTCAAAGATCTTTTAGGTCGTCTGCAACAGCGGCTTCAGCCGCAATTCGACCTGCCCCTTAAATGCTATTATTGCAGTTATCTTGACTGGCCCGGGCCCGCGCACCGCCCCTCATGGAATCAAGATGCACTCAAACTTTTACCTGATCCTTTTTATTACATCGCCGCTTTCCGCCCGCGTAAACTCGACTGCCTAAAACACTGGATCATGTGGCTCACCGAACCTTGGCTCTTGACTGATGGCGATCAACTTATGATTTTTTCTATCCATCCCGGTCTTTACGGCTGGCCCAATAACCGCCGCGAAATCAATTGCCATATTTATCTTCCGGAAATCGCCTTCATTGTGGAGCAAGAACTCAAGTGGTATGCCGAACAAGTAAACGCCACTTCCATCAATTGTTCCGGATTGCCCGGCTCCAAAAACCACCTTGCCAGCTGCTTTAATCTATAGAGCGGTTTTTTTATTTACTATCAGATTGTAACTTTCAGATTATTACCTTCTCAGCTTCTCAGATTCTTAATCGTAGTTCGAGGTTCGAGGTTCGTGCCAGATTTTAGATTGTAGATTTCAGATTCTTAATCGTAGTTCGAGGTTCGAGGTTCGTATGTTATAATGGTCGCATGAGTCGGGAGGGAAAGCCGGAAATTGATATTCAATTTTCTGCCAAAGAAAAGCTCCGCGCCTATGCGCGTTTTTTAAAGATCATCTGGCAATACAATAAAGCTTTGGCCGTGTTCAGATTTACCATAATTTTGCTGGGAGCGTTTCTGCAACCTTTGGAAGTCTACTTTTTCTCTCTCTTTGTCGCCGCAATCGCCGCAAGCAATACGGAATCGGCTTTAGCGCTGTTGTCAGTCGTTATTGCCTCTTATGGATTGCGCCGTCTTGTAAATGAATTGACCTGGTCTCAGGCCGATGATTGGTTCATGAAAGCCTCCAGCGCCGCGACCCAGCAAAAAATCTGGGAATGCGTAGCTAAATTAAAACCCGAAGCTTTAACTGAAGATGAAATACGCCGCAGTCTTGATTTTGTCCGTGAAGATTTGTGGCGTTTAAACCGTCTTGCGGGCAACAGCGAATGGATGCTGCGTTCGATTTTAAAATTTTTCGGCGCCGCCGCATTGGCCTTCGCCGCTCCCTGGTGGATAAGCTTTTTGGTACTGATCGATGCGGGCCTGCAAGCGCTTAACCTGCGTTTGGAATCAAAAAATGACGTTTGGGCCGCGACTTGGAACTCAATCGAAGGCCGCAGAATCGAATATACGCGTTATGTCTTTTTGGAAATACGTCATTTTTTACAATTGCGGCTTCTGGGCGGTGAAAAATTATTTCTAAAAAAATATATTGCCGCCAATCAAAATATTCTGAACCGTTTTAAAAAGCTGGCTCTGAAAAGCATACGCAACCGCACCCTTCTTACCCTGATCCATGTCGGCGCCTATGCGATTGTCATAATTATCATGGGGCAAAAATCCATAGCCGATCCGCAAAATCTTGCCGCTCTGTTTATAGCATTAAACCTGTTCGGGCTCATGGGCGAATCTTTAAACGGCATCTCCGGATCCATTACCAAAGTATTATCAGACATGCAAATACTCGCTTATATTGACCGGCTTATGGAAAAAGAACCGGAAAAAACAACCGGACTCCCCATTCCCAAACAGCCTTTGGTTTTAGAATTCAAAAACGTAAGCTATAAATACGAAGGCGGCAAAAAATTCGCTCTAAAAAACATTAATCTGAAAATCCGCGAAGGCGAACACATCGCCATAGTCGGTGAAAACGGAGCCGGAAAAACAACCCTGCTGAAACTGCTCTCCGGTTTAGACCGGCCGACTTCCGGAAAAATACTTTTAAACGGCCGCGAGCTTAAAGATTACATACCTTCCAAGTGGCGTTCTGTCTTTCACCTCATGATGCAAGACGCTCTGCTTTACGAAGACTTTCTGCTTGATAATTTATTTTACGGTGTCGATAAAAAAAATAAAGCCGATACGCCTTATCAAAAAGCTCTGCACATTTCCGGCTCCGATGTTGTAATATCGTCTCTTCCCGAAAAAGAAAGAACTTTTATCGGCGGATGGGCGGCTCCTCCCGGAATTACTCCGCAACAGGTTTCCGGCGGCCAGGAACAGCGCCTGCTTATCAGCCGCACACTCATTCACGGAGGCCGAATAATCGGTTTTGACGAACCCACATCGGCTATGGATGCCAATGCTGAAATGCGTTTCTTTGAACGCATGCTCAAAGCATCCGGATCGCGAGGCTTGATATTCATTTCCCACCGATTCTCCACCGTCCGCCGCGCCCAGCGCATCATAGTGTTCCATGAAGGCGAATTGCAGGCTCAAGGATCGCACGAAGAACTAATAAAAAAACCCGGCAAATACTCCGAGCTCTACAACGAACAAGCCAAGTGGTACAACTAACTGCCAGAACCTTGATTCGCAAACCGATTATCCAACCAATTCAACATGATTACTTCATGTAAAATTTAATCTTATTCCGTAAGTAATCAAGTTAATTTTGATCGTAAATCAAGTTTAATCAAGGTTCAGACGGTTTATTTGGCCCGCTCAACATATTCCCCCGTCTCGGTATTCACAATAATTTCATCTCCCTGATTTAAAAAGATGGGAACCTGCACGTAAAATCCCGTATCCGTCTTGGCCTCTTTGGTTACATTGCCGCTGGCCGTATCGCCCTTCACCGCCGGGGTTGTTTCAACAATTGTAAACTTCATTTTCTTAGGCACCTGCAAAGCAATAGGCTTATTTTCATTCATGGAAATTATAACTTCCAGTCCGTCGCGCAAATATTTTGCATCATCGCCCACTTCCTCATCAGACATTGTTGCTTGCTCATAATTTTTATTATCCATAAAAACATAACCCGATGCGTCATGATACAGATAAGCCATGTTATGATATTCCAGTTCCGCAAAATCAATACTCTCCGATGTTTTATAAGTCTGCTCTAAAGTCTTGCCCGTCTTGGCATTCTTAATCCTGGTTCTCACAAAAGCCGCGCCTTTGCCCGGATTCACATGCTGAAAGGTCGTAACGATCCATAAATCGCCGTCTTTTTTAATCACTGCACCTTTTTTAATATCATTTGGACTACCCATACTACGCTCACTTCGTTCGCTTAATTACGAATTAATAATGAAAATTTCATTCATTCTGCACCATGCATTATGCATTATGCACTAATTATGTGCGTAATGTGCCTGATTATTGGGTTTTCGTCAAGCTGCAACCATACTGAAGCATCATGTAAATCCTGATAATCAAAAAAATAAAATAGCCCCGCGGCACAAGCGAGGCAAGAAAGATGGAGCGGTTGCTCTAAAGATTTTTGCCGTTATGTGGCAATCTCGAGGGCTAAATGCCTCACGAGCAACGGCTGGTATAAAGAAGTTTTCCGGAACGTGTGCAACGCATCCGGTATCCGCAATCCGCGAACATTGCTGGCGCGCACCGCCTGCAAAACGTTGGTCGAATATTTTTGAATATCCACCAATGTCCGTGTCTCATCCGGGTGATCTACGGCCATGGCCGCAAGCTTGCGCAGGGCAATCTCCAACAGCTCAAGTTGAATCTGCGCGTATTCGGGCAGACCCTTGAGCTTGATCGCTTTCCTCAACTCCTCGAACTCCCTACGATTTCTGTACATTTTTCAACCCTCCGTGGTTATTGAGGATTTGAGAATACCAAAACCAAAAATCCTCGTCAAGAGGATTTGGTATGAACTTTCAGCTTATTATGCTTTTATAACGTTTTTCCGCCTCTTTATATCCCTTTTTATTGAAAGGTTTAAGTTTGGGTTGGAATGTTCCGAACATCCTGTCGACCATAAAAATACAAATTCCGTAGTTTGTATTCATTCTGCCGATATCATCTACGTCACGATGATGAATTTCATGATACCCTCTTATCTTTAAAAACCAATTTTTAAAATATGTATTTTTCAGCATCCAGAACTCACTTAAATGCATCGCATCATGCATATAATTGTAAACAACAGCCGCCCAAAAACCATGAACGCCTACAAAAACTAAAATCAAATACCAAGGAACTCCAATCAGCCACGCCAGCAAAATCAAAACCGCCATGTATGTCCCCAATGTCGCAATCCATTCAATGCCCAAACCGAATATCGCAAACCTGTCCCTTGTCGCGGAAAGATATTCTTTATGGACCTGCGGCATTTGCGGTCCGTATAACTTCATGTGATGAATCATGTGTCCTTCGCTAAGCCATTTGTATTTATGGCTGTGCAAAAGCACATGCGCACAATAACCGGCAAATTCGGCAAAAATTACTCCCGCTAAAACGGTTATCGCAATCTGCAACGAAATATCCCACATACAAATACATTATATCTTCAAGAAGAATTTTCAGCAAAATAAAAACCGCCTCAACGCTAAGACGATTTTTACGTGTATCGCGTTTAACGCTATGGCTGCGCCACGTGGCGCGAAAGCAAAACGCACAGTGTTTGCTGAGCGTTTTACGTGGAGCAGGTAACGGGAATCGGACCCGTCTCTGATGCTTGGGAAGCATCCATAATAGCCACTATACGATACCTGCGTTAATCTAATACAAAATATCTTAATTGAATAAAAGCCTAAATGCAACTTTACAGAAATATATCCCGTCTTCTTCTGAATCTGATCCGCATTGATAGGCTCCGCTCCGGGAACAAGCATCAATAGCGCTTTAGATATTCGGTTTTAACTCTCCGATAAACTTTCTCATATCCTCCATAAGCACTGCATCCGGATTGCAACGCAATACCATACCGTCCATATACATCAAACTCTTGATGATATCAAAAATACTTTCCGAAAACTCCATGCCCGACAAAACACCGAGCTTAATTGTTCGCATCATCATTTTGGTCAAACTTATTTCACTGACGCTTTTGCCTTTAAAATCCTTATACAATTCCAAAAAATTTTTCTCAAAATCCGCAAATGCTTGCCCTTCAATCTTTTTCTCTGCCATCTCGTTCAAATAATAAGCGCACTCTTTATATTTGTAATAACTTAAATTCTCAAAAAAATTAAATAATCCGATTCTTATATAATCCTCCACCCTGCCTATATACCCCGTATCCACAAAAAATATCCGGCCGTTGGTAAAAATAACATTACCCGGATGGATATCTCCATGGAACGTACCGACTTGAAACATATAAAAACCATGGACATGAAACAAGTCCAGCAGCACCTCATAATCCAAGCCGTCAACTTCCAGCAGCTCATCAACCGTCCGCCCTTCAATAAACTCAGTCACCATAATCCTCTCTCCCGACAATTCCTCATAAACCTTCGGAAACTTGAGTAAACTCAAATCATATTTATCTTTATTGGCTATAAAGATATCTCTGAGTATTTTCTGCCCCGCCGCCTCATGCGCCAAATCCAGTTCGCTCAAGGTAGATCTCTCGATCATATCCAAAAGACCTTGCGGATTGGCCACGCCTTTCAATTTCGGATAAAACATCATCGCCCACTTAAAATACTTTTTCACTTGCTGAACTTCTTTAACAAACTGATCCCTCACTCTCCTTTTTATCATTTTAATCACAATTTCTTCACCCGACCTCAATCTGCCGCGGTGTACCTGCCCTACGGATGCCGAAGCTAACGGCTTTTCATCAAAAAACTCCAACTCATCTTTCAATTTTTGAGACGCTAACTGCTCAAATAATTTCTTGGCATCCTCGGCCGGCAGCGGCACTGTCTTACGATATAGTTGCGCTAACTTTTTACACTTATCTGCCGGCAAAAAATCGATCCGCACCGCATGCATCTGCCCGATTTTAACCGCAAGCAATCCTGTCTCTTGAATAAAATCCAAATCCGGCTCTTTGGCCGCATATATATTATGAAGCAGTTTAACAAAACGATAAATATTCATATGAATCAATTATAGAAGAAGTGTGTTGCATTAGCAATAAATCAAGCCCCAACCGGAGTCATATCGCGTTTAACGCGAAGAGCTCTGCAAACCATGATTAAAACATGTTCCGATTTATCCGTTAACACGAGTTAATTCTGGTTGACGGATTAACGTTATTTGAGTCTGGCGTCTTGAGTCTTGAATCTATGCATAGCGGCAAACGGAATAACATCATTAATGGATCTTGCCCCGCAAATCAGCATCACCAATCTGTCGACTCCGAAAGCAATCCCCGCCGCATTTCCCATCTTTGGCAATGCTTCAAGTAATTCTTCATCAATAGGCCAGACTCCCTTGCCCATCTTGCGTCGTTGATCCTGTTCTTCCTCAAACCTCTTTCTCTGTTCTTCAGGATCTGAAAGCTCGGCAAAGCCATTGGCCAGCTCCAGCCCTCCGGCATAGAGCTCAACTCTGTCTGCCCAGCGAGGGTCATCAGCCGACTTGCGAGCCAACGCGGCCATGCTCGCCGGATAACGATACAGAAACACAGGTTCGCCTGCACTAAGCTTTGGTTCTATTTGGCTTAAAAAAACTTTAAAGTACAAGTCATCCCAGCTCGCATCCGGCGATGCGGTTTCATGAAACCGCTCCGCAACGCGGCGCATGGCCGCAACATCACCAAGCAAAGGCGCCAGCTCCACTCCCGCATACTCTCTCCATGCCCGCTCCACTGTTATCCGTTTAAACGAATTTTGAATTTTGAACTTTGAATTTTGAATTTGCGATGCGGCGCATCTTATCATGTCTTCCGTATCATCCATCAGATCCTCAATCCTCGAATCGCGCCGATACCACTCAAGCATCAAAAACTCGGGATCATGCGATCCGTCCCAAGGCTCTCCATTGCGAAAACAGGGCCCCAAATCATAAATACGATCCATCCCCGCTCCCAACAGCTTCTTCATCGCATACTCCGGCGAAGTAACCAAAGCCGCTCTCCGATTTCGGAGTTCAGAGTTCGGAATTCGGAGTTTGGTAAAAAATGGATCGAGATACGGTTCTTGCCCCGGCAAAGCAACCATCCTCGGTGTATGCATCTCAACAAAACCTTGATCGTCAAACCATTGCCTGATAGCTTTAATCACCTGCGCTCTTATTTTTAGATTCTCGATATTCATATCATGTAACATGTAGCATGTAACTTGTAACAAATCAAGATTATTAAGCTTAAGGCTTAAAGCTAAAAATAAATCCTGAAAGGTTTACTGATTTATTCTTTGTTCTTTATTATTTGTGATTTAATTAGATAAATATGCCAAACGTAGGAATTCCAAATTTATTGTTTTTTGAAGTTTGTAGTTTGATATTTGAGGTTTATAATTATCATATTATCGCGTAGCGATACCAGCATTCTTAATTATTAATTATTAATTATTAATTAAAAAAAAGCCGCCCTCTTGGCAGAACGCGGCATATTTATCTTCAATTGTTTTTAAGCGGCTTGTTCCAATGCGCCGCCGGGACGAATGTATCGCAAGTTATCGCGAGTTTTATGAATTACGGCATCAACGTCGACGTCTTCAAGCTGGCTTGTTGCTTCGCCGATGGCTTGATTCACGTTTTTCAATTGATCCGCGATAACTCTGAATCTTTCCAGCATTTTCTGCTTATTCTCTTCATGCTCTGCTATTTCAGCTTCAGTATACCAAGCGCGCAAATTTAACTTCATGGGATCACCCAAATCAACAACCTGTTGAACCGGAGAGCTTTGATTGATATTTTCGATATAAGAATCAAAACTTTCCGAAAGCTCTATCTGACGGGAACGTAATTCCAGTAAATTTTTTCTTATTTTGATTTGATTGCGTGCGTCAACAAGCTCGGTAATAGCTTGACGCATATTTTCTTTCTGCGCTTCAATGTCGGCGGCATGCCTTTCCACATCAGCCTCCGTAGGTACTTCGGCGGGCCGCAAAGGACTCGCTTCCAATGATGGCTTTCCGGCCGGTTCACTGGTATTAATAAAATCAATTACCCTTTCTAATTGATCGTTTAGTTCAACTTCTTTCTCTCTCAAAATTTTAAGTTCTTTCTCAAACCCTTCGGCGGCATTTTTTTCGGTACCCGTGCCGCCCATTATCTCTCTTAAATCTACTTTATCCTCCTGCGATTGAGGCATTGCTTCAGCTGGATTTGGCATATCGATGATTGTTTATGAATTAATGAACACATAAAGTGTTTAAATAAAAATCGAAGACTTCAATCTTCGTTGGATTTTTCTATAGCAAGCCCTCCTTTCCAAGGCTTGACTTAATTAATTTAATCATATTTTTGTTTTTGTTTAGCCCTTTTTTTGAACTTTGTATTTAAATTATAGCAAAAAAAAGAGCTTTTGTCAATGCAAAAACTCTGTCAAAACACTAACAAAAACCTTACATTCGCCGACTTCTTGTTAATTATTCATATTTTTGCAATTCATCATGAATTACATCCAATTGAACTCCCACTTTGGCAAACATTTCCCTGGTATCCTGCGCCGCATGATATCTTCTTTCTGCTACGACTCTCTTGATACCCACACTGATAATCAACATTGCGCAAACCCTGCATGGTTCCATTCTGCAATACAATGTCGCGCCGTCCAAACTCACGCCGTGCTTGGCCGCCTGACAAATCGCGTTTTGCTCTGCATGAATAGTCCGCACGCAATGTTCTTTTACCGTGCCGTCATCCAATAAAACTTTTTTAAACAAATGCCCCGCCTCATCGCAATGCTCTAAACCCGGCGGCGACCCTACATAACCCGAACATAAAATTTGTTTATCTTTCACAATCACGCAACCGCTCCTGCCCCTGTCGCAAGTGGCTCGGCGCGCAACCGTATTCATTATCTCCATAAAATATTCATCCCAAGATGGACGAATGTATTTTTGCTCTTCACTCATATAAAACCATTTAATCACTAGCGTTATTAAATGACAATAACCAATAATCAAGTTCCAATCATCAAAGGTCCATGGTCCTTAGTCCATGGTCCTGGCTAAAGGACTGGGCCCGTGGCCAGGACTTAGGACGATGTACTCAGGGCCTAAGTTCTGGATATTGGTTATTTATTGGTTATTGTTTTGTTGGTTATTGGAGCTTTACAAAAAATCGGCCCGAAGGCCGATTTTTTATCTGACAACAAATGGCAGTAAAGCCATAAATCTGGAACGCTTAATGGCTTGAGAAAGCTTCCTCTGATGCCACACACAAACTCCGCTGCGCTTGCGCGATACTATCTTGCCGAATGAAGAAAGATATCTGCGCAATAAATTTGTATCTTTATAATTGATTTCCACTGTATTTGTCCTGCAAAACGGACAGATCTTATTTTTTGGTTGAGATTTCATAAGTCTTTAAAATGGTATGTCTTCTACACGAATTTCTTGATCGCCTACGCCCGGATCAACGGTCGGCTCTCCTGCGGTTGCCGTTTCCATGGAATTTGCTCCTCCTTGCGGGGCCTTATCCAGCATAATCATATTCTCGGCGACAATTTCGGTTCTTTGCCTCTTCTGGCCGTCCGGCGTTTCCCATTCTCTGGTTTGCAATCTGCCTTCCACGTAAACCTTGCGTCCTTTGCCCAGATATTGATTGCAAATTTCCGCGAGCTTGCCCCAGGCTACAACCGGATGATACTCGGTTCTTTCCTGCTTTTGACCGTTAACATCATTCCATTGGGATGAAGTGGCTACCGAAAAATTTGTTACGCTCTGACCGCTGCTGGTATTTCTAAGTTCCGGATCTCTGGTCAAATTACCGATTATCATAGCGCGATTTAAACTCATGGACATATATTTATTACGTTAAATATTTACTTTAAAGTTTTACATTATTATATATTATCAGTCGAGTCGGACAATGCTGCGTTTATTTTTTTATCCAATTCTTCCGCGCTTAATTTGAATGTGCCGTCATCTTCGCCGTCATCCGCATTTTCCGGCGCCTTATTCTTATCCGCGGCCTCCTTACTCGAATCTTCATCAAGATCTTTATTTTCGGAATTTTCTTCCAAAGACGCGGCTTCTTTTACGTCATCCGCGACATCGTCTTTTCTGGCCTGCCTTTTGCGTTTGCCCCTGTCATCTTTGCTCCCGTCGACTTGAACCTCCTGAAACTGCACCAAATTAAACTCATTTCCGCCCGCTTCATCTGCTCTTAAAACCAAATGACGAACAATGCGCTCATGAATTCTTAAAGCTTCATGGATTTTGGCTACAGCTTCTGATTCGGCGTCAAAATAGACCAAAACATAGTGGCCGTAACGGATCTTTTTAATTAAATAAGTAAAACGGAATTTACCCAAGCGGCGGCTTTCCTTTGGAGTTCCGCCATACTTTTGTATCAAAGCCTGAATATCTGTTTCCGTTTGTGCTACTTCATCATCGGTCAAAGTAGCCGGAATAATATAGAGAAGTTCGTAAGTTCTCATATATATCTTCTACACGTCCCCATAACGATCCTTTGCGAATCCATTATCGGGAAACCTTATTTTCATAAGATTATGGCCGGTAAAAGCGGTTAAATTTAATGGGCTTAAACTACTGCAAAACCCGTATTTTGTCAAATCCTGCTCATGTAACATAAAACACGTATTCCAGTGTACCCGTTAATCCGTTACCCAGAGTTGACTCCGGAATATCCCGCCTGTGACGGGACCCCGCCTTCAGAAAATTTAAATTAATGTGGCGGGGCGGGTTAACAGGACTGCGGAGAAACGTGCTGCAAATCAAGTTATTAAAAAGACCCGGCCTAAAGCCGAGTCGAGAGAGTTAGTCGATCTTGTCACCCTGTCCATCATCCAGATCTTCAATACGGGCATCCGGGCTTGGGCAAGCCGGAGCCAGCATGGGCGGACGCATGGTCATGGTATTTTGACGAATGTGGCTGACTCCGGTCTGCGGATACTGGCACGAGTTGTGCGCCAGATGTGCAATCCGGAGAGATCCCATACGCCGGGCCAAGTCTTGCAAGGCCTGCGGGATCTGATACTCCATGGAGCCGACAACCGCCAGACGCAAAAACGCATTCCAAGGATATACTTCTTCCATAGAAGCAACGGCCAATTCCAGAGGTTCATTTTTACGGGCGCGCTCTGCAATCACACCTACTGCAAGCGAAGTGAGCCTCCAAAGCTCCGTGCTTGTCAGCGACTGCACGTCTTCCTGCGTCGCCCGATTAAAATCGCAAACTTGCTTTTGCCTGCTCGCTTGCTCGCGGAGATTTTGGAGCTCTTGCTGTGCCTGCGCCAGCCTGGCCATGGCGCTTTCAGAACGCTTTTGGCTGTTGCGCCCGGTTTCAATCGCAACAGCGAGTTCGGCTCGTAGATCGCTCATCTCACCGCTGCTTGTGCGGTATGCATGCATCACGTGCCGCAGAGGCTGCAAGATATACTCAACTTTTTGCTTCGGTTCCAACCTTGCAAGTCGCTTCTCATCCAAATCAAAAGTCTGCAGCAATTCTTGAGTCAAAAGTGTCCAGGCTTCACCCTCGCTGCTCGTGGCTACCAAGTTCAGCCCGTCGAGCTCGGTTTGAATGGACAATTGCAGTGCATGAGCTTCCGGGAGCTCGTTCTGCTCTTCAGTCAAAATAGCTACGAGCTTCAAAGCGGTTTCATCGCTCCAAGGCAATTGAGCCAACTTGGCAAACTGCGCTTGCCGCACGCGGGCCTTGGTACCCTGCTCGTCTTGCACGAACTTGAGCAATTCAGCGGTATGATCCCGGCGTGCCCGCAACACCTCGGCATCATCTTCTGTTGCGTCGTCAATCATCAGCTGGCTTGAGGCCGCGTCATGATGATCCTTCAGCCTGCGTACCGAGGCTTCAATCATCCTGACCTGACGGTTTTGATTCGCGATCAAAAGATCCAGATATGCCTGCAAAGCTCCAAGCAACGGGCTTTCCGTCGCCGTTTGATTCACTGCGGATTGAACATCCGATTCTTGATCGGTGGCTTTCGCCGTAAAATACGGCAATGTCTGCTTGCGCGCATCAGGCGTCGGTTTCTCTGAGGATTCATGACCCGATTGCTCGGCCCGCATCACTGAGGAATAAGGCTGCGTACGCTGCCTTGTTTGAGACTGGATGTTAAACGCAGCTTGAGCCATGCGTTCCAGCTTTTGTTCAGCTTCGGACTTCTGGTGTTCCAGAAGCGCGATCCTGTTCTCCAACTCGGCGATCTTCTTTTGATTAGCTTGCTTATCTTGCCGGAGCTTGTCGAGCTCGGCATTGGCCTGCGCCAATTCTTCCCGCTTTTCTTGGAGCGCATCCAGCGCCCTGTCGCGGGCCGTAAATGCACGATTGGCATAAGCGGCATTATCAGTCTGCTTCGCTTCCAGCTCATCATACTGCGCCTGCAAGGCGTTAAGAGCATTAATCAGGCGCTCAACGTTGGCGACGGATTCGGCCAATTCGTTTTGCGAAGACTGCTTGTCCGTTTCCGCCTTGGCCAATTTCACAGCCAAAGCGTCGCGGTCAGCCAGTCTGCCTTTCATATCAGCAATACCCTTTTCCAGGGTTTGAATTGTCTTTTCATTGCTTTGCAGTTTTTCACGACAGGAAGTCTCTGCTTTCTGCGCCTCTTCCAAATCCGCACGAATCTGATCCAAGGCAAACGCCGCAACTTCGGCTTCACTCGCATCTTCATGTCCGCGCAAAAACTCACGCGCTTGCGCAATCCGCTTGGCAACTTCTTTGCGAACGGCTGCCGCCACGCGCTCATCCATTTCCGTACGGCTCAAATACGAAAGGCCCTGAAAATGCTTCCTGCCTTTACGTTCCCTATGTACCCAAACCAATCCGAGGCCATTTGCCAACAGCGATACCAGCAAACCCCAGCCCAATTGCTTTTTCGTTTGGACCGAAGGAGTGATGGCTGCGATCACCTTATCTTTTTCCATTGCCGCGGCTTCAAGATTCGCAATCCTCCCGCGCGCTTCTCGCAAAAGTTTCTGATCCAGCGTTTCTTGCGGTTCAACTTTGATCGGGATGACAATGTCCGCAAAATGCTGTTTGCAATTCGCAAGAACCGCCCTCACCTCGTCCGAAGGATTTTCAATTTTGGCCAAAGCATGACAACTCTCACTGCTCAAATCCGAGTATTGCTCTGTAATCGTCTTCTCCGGCACAACCGGCACCAAAACCTTGGGATAACCGCCGTTCATGGCCACCGGATAATAATTCACCCGGCCGCCGCAATATTCATTTTCTTCCTCGGTCTGCTCCGACCAGGGCTTATACCCTGTCACGCAGCCGCGGTGCACGGACGCAAATTTCTTTGCGCCCTCTTGCATACGCGTGCCGTTGGCCGCGTAGATTGATCGCAGCTGCGCCAGTCTGGGCAGAACCTTTCCGGTTTCAGGATCTTTTTGCGGAAACTGACTTGCCGCGTACCACAAGTCACAGCCTCGTCGGCCGGATAGCGTCAATTCCTTGTATCTCTTGCCATCGATAACCTTGTTCTCGATTTGAAGCACGCACGGTTCATCCGGCGTATCCGATTTGGGATCCGCTGCCCATGCCATCCCGGGGAACAAAGTCATAACGAACACTGCCGCAATGACCGAGAAAAACGTGTTTCTGAGCACCAAAGCCAGCACTGTCTGCAGGATCGTTCTCGCGAGCATGTTAGCCTCCTCTATGGAGTTTTTGTCCAATGTCCTACCCATATTTTAACTCATGGGTCCACCATACCCCAACATATTTAAAAAAACTTGTCAATAGAGCTAAATATATAACTTCAAATAAAAATTTTTTTACTACATTATTTAATATTTATTTTCTTTATTTTAACATGATGTTTTCTCCAAATTTCTAGTTTAATGTTTTTGTTTTGCAGTTTAAATAAAAAACCCCACCATGTACCACTCCGCTCTTGTGAAGAGAAAATGGTTAAGGTGAGGGATATGAAGTTTTTACTTTGACGCTTGTTTGCCGTCGACTCCTGCTCCTGATTGATCTTGAACCGCAGATCTCGTCCCGCTCGCTATCTCATGCGAGTCGTCTTGAGGCGGAACACTGCTCCTGCCTTCGGGCACGCCCTTAACGACTGCGGGAGGCGGTTGGGTCATCCTGCGTATTTGCGAAATATCAAGCTTTCCGGGCGGAGCGCAAACATCATCGCCAAAGTGCTTGATCTTGAGCAATTCATTTTTACCCAAATTCAGCTTCGGCAATTTATGGTAGCCGACACCGATAACCGGAATCTGCAAAAATGAATACAAGGCGTGCATGTCGGCATCCGATGCCAGAGGAAACTCGAAACGCTCCCCGCCGGCCATCTTTTCAGACACGGCCAGCATGATCTGCAAAGAACCTTGAATCAGCGCATTGGTCTCGCAATTAAGCAACGGCCGCGCAAAAATGCCGGCAAGCTCCTTTGTGTTCCGAATGCCGTACGCGCTGATTTCATTTGCCACTCTTTCGGCTCTTAATTCATTTTCCAAACGCCGAACTTCCCGCTTGGCATCCAAAGCCGTTCGCTCCGCTTCCAAAGTGCGCCCCTCATAGTCCGCGAGCACAGACAAGGGCTTATCCTGATTTACCACATTACGCAAACGGCTATTCTCTTCTTCTTTGATTTCCAGTCTGTCTTGCAAGACACGACATGACTGATCGGCTTCCGCCAAACTTTGCCGCAAAGCTCTTCTTTGCTTCTCGCTTTCATCCAACTTGCTTTCCAAGGCGGCGAATTCATTTTTGACACGCATCAGTTCACCCTGCCGCTGCGAGAACTCTCCGATTATCTCAAAAACCTTGGTGGTTAATTGATTCGAAGCCGCATTCACCCAATCCTCATTTTTCATCGAGGATTCATCGGGCAAAACGACGTTCAGCACACCGGAAAGATTCAGAACCAGATCGTTCCAGGCATTGACTTTAATGGCATCAAGCTGGCCGGTACCCAGCCTTTCTTGTTGCGACATTGCCTCCGTAACCGAATCCAAAATGGTCCGGATTTCCAACAAACGCGACCTTTGCTTATGCGCAGACTCCTGCTCTTGCGCCAAACATTCTACAAAAACCCGCATGCGCTTTGGCATGGGATAAACCTGAAGCGAACTTAAACGGTCAACCGCTTCATTGGCCTCGGGCAGCTGCTCGTCTTTGAGCCTGGCCAACAGCCTGTCAACCTCAATTGCTCGCGATCTGAATGTCTTTACGTTTTTTCCTTTGGGATCTTCTTGAACCGCATGATTAAGCTGATCAAGAATCCCCCTTGTCTGCATTATTGTATTTTCCAGCCTCTGCAGAATATTCTTGCGGGCCGCCAACATTGTTTCGAAAAGGAACATCAGACCGTTTTGAAGCGAGTCTCCGGGCGGACTGACTGCCGTTTCCTGATCCAAATCATCCGGATCACTCTCCAGATTAATGCCTTGCGCAACCGGCCGTGGCGGCATGGCTTGCGGCCTGGTGGATTCCATAGCCCTCGCCTGCATCTCCTCAATCGAAATAACCGGAGTCTTCTCATCCCATTCCCTGGGATAATCCGAATCCGTCGCCTGCTCTCCGGCAATAATAGCCGTTTTTAATGCCTCGTCGTTCACTGCGGATTGAGCCGCGGCCTGCCGGCCGGGATCAACATAAGCATAATGCCCGCTCTTGATTTCGGCGGCGGATTGTTCTGCGGTGTCATTCTCTGCGGATTGTTCATTATTCTCTGTGGATTCGATTAAAGATTGAACATCGCCGTACTGCAAAGTACGGCGCAATTGCCGGCGCTGATCCATTACGGAGTCATCGGCCGGCCGCTGACTTTGCATGGCGGCGATGCCTGCCTCAAGAAAATCGATTCGCTTTCTCAATTCACTGCTGATTTGCGATTCTTGCGCCAAGCTTGCTTGCAGCTTGGGAACAATCTGAAACCTCATTTCATTAAGTTCATTGGAAATCGTGCTCTTTTCTTTTCTAAGAGTATTGAGCAAGCCTTCCAGCTCCCTCACCTGTACCATGGCTCCGTTAACTTCGGCTTGCGCCGAGTTGCGCTCGCTGACCGCCTTTTTTCTCTCATCCGCGGCTTGATCGCGCTCACGGTAAATATCCGCAATCTGCTGATTCAATTCAACATTCTGCGCTTGCAATGCGGCATTCACGTTGCGCAAATCCGCGTTTTGATTTTGCAGCGGAACTTCAACGGTTTGAGCTTTTTCAAGCTCGCCCAGCTTCGCCTCCAGCTTTCTGATGCGGACATCGCGTTCATCCAGCTTTGCCCGATATTCTTTTTCAAACTTTTCGCGGAGCGTTGCCTGCGCTTGCTCAATAACACCGTTTTCTTTTTCCCAAATCTCCTGCTGAGCGGAGCGTCTGACCATTTCAAACTGGCTCTTGCGCTCACTGTCGGCGCCAAGCTTGTATTGCTTGTGGCGATATTCGATATCCTGACGGCTTCTTCGCTCGCGAATGAGCCATATCGTACTGCCGGCCCCATACGCGCAAAGCGCCACTATCCCAAAAAACAAAACTCCAATCAAACCGCCTCTGTCATTCGGCGGGGTTATGGCGGCCAATTGTGTTTTAAGTTGAGCGTTCTCATTTTTAAGAAACGCTACCTGCTCTGAATCAACCTTGTCGGATTCTGTAGGCGCAGTTGTAGCTTTTGCCATCACGGCCGAAAAACCCGGAATCAAGTCCTGACACTTTTTCAGCGCATCGCCTTCTTCGGGCTTCAATTCTCGACTCTGCAGTGTTGCGCAAACTGTTTTAGCCGTAGCTAGAGCTGCCTCAGCCAATGTCAACTTGCGTTTCTTTGGAATTTCAATCCGCGCCATGCTGTCAGATGAAGGCGCGCTGAAATAGTTCATCAGCCCGTCAGGGCACTCTTTCATTTCTTCTTCATCGGCGTGATCGGACGGCTTGCCCGGACGCGCGCATCCCCGCATGACCGTAAAACGAATTTTCTCTCCATCAACCACCCTTGTCTGATTCGCAGCCCAGATAGATCTGAGCTGGATTTGCATGGGGTATGGCTTTTCCGTTTCCGGATCAATCTGCGGAAACATGCGCGGCAAAATGCGCAAATCGCACTCTGGATTGTGATAAACAATAACTTTCTCTTCAAAAATCTGTACGTGAGAAATACAAGAGCGCTCGGCTTTTGCCTTAAACGACACCAGCATAAGCGCAAATACAATCAACACAGCCGCGGTTTTGAAAAACCTCCGCGGCAAAAAATTACCCTCATGCGTTCGGGGTTTGGACTTTTGCATGGTTCCCTCTCTTGCCGTCGCTGATCACCAGCGTCAATTGTCAAAGTTCGCGCCCATAGTTTACATCATGAGCCGCTTTTAGCCCATCATATCCAACTGCTCCTGTCAACTGTAAAAAACAATCAACTTGGCTTAACCAAGCCCTCCCCGGGCGCAGTACGAAGTACGATGTACGATGTACGTTTTATATTTCCCACCTGGACGTTGTACGAAGTACGATGTACGATGTACGTAATTTTATGTACTTCTGCATCCTTGGCTCCCACCCTGCTATCAGCCTGGCTGAACTCCGAAGAGCGATTCCCAAAATCAAAAACTTGCTAATCATCGATCAAATGGCAGTTTTTGATTGCAGTGACTGGCAGGACGATGTTTTAATGAACCGCTTGGGCGGGACTGTTAAGTTGGGAACCGTAATACTGCAAAGCAAATTATCAAATCTTGATGCAGAACTCATTGCCGATGCAATCGCCAAACAATCACCGGATACTGATTCCCGCAGTCTTGATTTTGGCTTAACGATTTATGCAACAAAATCCATCAAGAAAAAACTTTTCAAATTACCGGTTCAAATTAAAAAAGAACTTAAGCAAAAAGGATATTCAACCCGCTGGGTCACGGGCAAAGGCGGCGGTCCGCTCTCACCTGCAGCGGTTGCCAAATGCAAACTTTGCGAAAAACCCAATGCCGATTTATGTATTTTAATCGATAATAATGACGCTTTTATTGGCAAAACAACCCAAGTTCAAGACGCCGACGCCTGGAGCCTGCGCGATTACGGACGCCCGTTTCGCGACAGCTTGAACGGCATGCTTCCTCCCAAGCTGGCGCGCATCATGATAAATCTGGCCCAAGTCCCCGACCAAGGTACGATTTTAGATCCATTTTGCGGTTCCGGAACTATTTTGATGGAAGCCGCTCTGGCAACCAAAGCAAAAAAAATTATCGGCAGCGATATTGAAAAAAGACAAATTTTTGAAACGCAAAAAAATACAGACTGGATGCTGGCTAAAAACATCCTCCGTCCTGATGACGAAAATCGCTTCCGGTTAATCAATACTGATGTTAAAAAAATTTCCGATCATCTTAAGCCCAAATCAATCGATGCGATCGTCAGTGAAGGCTGGCTGGGCCCGCCATTAAAAGGCAATGAACCTCAAGCTGTTTTGGATAAAAATACCGAAGCGGTTACCGAACTCTGGCTTGATGCATTATCGGGCCTGAAATCCCTGCTTAAACCTAAATCCACCTTGGTGATAATCACACCTCAATACCGCACCCGCCACGCCCGGGCCTCCGTTGATTTAACCCGGTATTTAAATAGCTTGGGCTACAGCCCGCTAGATTCCAGATTCCAGATTCCAGATGCCGGCTTGTTGTATGGCCGTCCTAATCAGTTTGTTGAGCGAAAAATCCTTATCATACAGCCAAAATAAGCTTGACAAAAACTCCATTTTTATCTAAGGTAAAGCGTTCTTTCCCGGTTCTTTGACAAAACCAAACGGAGACCAGAATGTCTAAAGACAACCAGCTTAAACCGCCCGTGCGCAAGATCTCTCCGCGCGCCCCGGTAGATCTGGATAAAATCAGGCGCATCAAAGATCTATTGGAGGTTTTTGGAAAACCCGAACCTGAAAAATTCGAATTTAACGCCGGTGACGTTCTTATTCGCGAAGGCCAGGCTCTTGCCGAACAGCCTCCGCTTCTGCTGATCGACGGCGAGGTTGAAGAAAGAAAAACAATTTTCATTCCCGGCCACGGACAAAGCGAACAAGTCCTCTTTATCGCCCGCGAAGGCGATATTGTAAATTCTCAAAGCATACTTGATGATACCAAAAATCAACCGGCATTCTGTTCTTTAATCGCAACTAAAAGCGGTTACGGCTATATACTCCGCGAACAGCACATCAACAATTTGAACAGTTTTGGTATTTTGTTAAGCACGCTTCTGCGGCAGAATACCAAGCTCTGGGAGTCAACCGTCCATGCCAGCAATGTTTTTTCCACCTTCTCGCAGCTGCTTCAGGCTTTGCACCGCAAAGATCCCCACATTCCTTCTGACCCTGTCGTCATTCTCCAGCGTTTTTACAAGACATCGCGTGAACGCGACGAACTTCGCAAGCGCGTGGAAAGATCGGAAAAGCTCAATGAACGAATTCGCGAATTAAACGACGCTCTGGCCGAAAAAGAACTGGAACTTAAGGCTACTCTTAATCAGCTGGCTAACGCTCAAAAACGCGAACGGCAAAATGCCGAAGAAAACACGCGCCGTCAAGAAATGCTCGAAAGAGCCATGGAGCTGGAGGCCGAAAATACCAAATTGCGTCGTGAAAAAGAACGGCTCGGCAACGCTCTTGGCCAAGTACAGGATGAACTCGCACAATCCTCTAGTGATGGCAGAAATTCAAATCTGCAAGGCCGTCTGGATCTCGAGATGCGTGCCCGAGTAGCTCTGGAGGCTCGCATCAAAGATCTGGAGGCGCAAGTCAGCAATCAACAAATCGCATCTTCGGTTTCCGGACGCTTCCCCGGCGCCGCCAGCTTGCTTGCGAGCGACGAATTGCACGAACTCGAAAAAGACGCCAAACGCTTCCGCGAAGCCGCCGCGCATTTCGAAAATTTGGCAATAAAAATGCATCGCGCTATGGAGCTGATTGCCGAAGACAATCCCGGCTTGCGGATCTCCGAAGATGTCATGCTGCTCATGGTCGGCGAAGAGCCTCCCGAACGAGCGAGCGTTATCGAACGCCGCAAAATCAAGGATCAAGACAAGGCAACGCTGTTGCTGGGATCTGACGATCCCGCAGTCAGCAACGCCAAAGCTCGTAAAGCCCAAGCGGAACGTTCCACGGCGGTCATCGGCTCGCACGACCCTGGCAGCCTGCGCGATCCGCCCCAAGGAGCGCCCAGACCGCACGCGCGTCAGAAGCAATCCCTCCGGGATTCTGATAACGCCATCACCAGCAACGAAACACCGCAAGCCAAACGCGGACCGCAATCTATGCGCAGCCAGAGATTGCCGGCCGTTCAAGCCTCCGGCGATTCAACAATCGCTCCGAGGAATTCCGCACTCTCCAAAGAGGATCGCGATGCCATTTTGCAGGATTTTCTGCAAGATGCCGATTCTGATTCCATTCCAGTTCTAGGACCCGAAGCTGAAGTCAGACAGCATCGTATCAACGCGCCTTATCCGCATGCCGAAGAAGATTGCGTTGAATGGGAGTTCCCAAACGATGCGCGGCAAACAGCTTCATTGGGTTTGGGCAGAGGCGATCTCCCGCCCGCCGCCCAAGAAGAAATCCGGTTTCCTTCAGACCCGCCCACTCCGCGGCTGCGCGATTCCAGCGAGATGAAAACACTCGTTGACGGCGCACACGCGGCTTCAAAAATCCCCGCATTTCCCCAAGGCTTTACCCCCGAGGAATACGACAGCGGCATCACGCCGGTTGTCCAATCCCGTCCGCCCGAATTCCGCTCTCCGGAAAGCCGGCAAACCCGAGCTTTTGCCGATACTGCATTTGCTCGACCTGGGGAGATGCCTGTTCGTCATTTCCCTCCCGAACCTCCTACGCGTCGCGAAGGCAGTTCCGGCCATCATCAAGCCATCAACTTCCCAGCAGAACCGGATACTCACATGCGGCAAGACTGGACCGCTGATAATATCCGTGGCGAAAAGGCGCAACAGGCTAAAAAAGAATCCTTGTCCGATAAACCGCCCGCTATCAACGTACCGCCTCCCTCCAGAACCGACATGGACGACATGTCCTGGATGGATGATCCGATATACTCTGAAACAGCGGCCTTCGAAGCTCCTATCAAACCCAAAAAACCGGGCTCCTAGCCCCCGTACTTTCCCGCATCCCCTACCCCTTCCCCCGCAAGCAAGGGAAGGGGATTTTTTATAAAAAAATATCGCCTAGGCGATTCCAAATTTGTTATCCCGCATCATTATAAAAATATAATTGCGGGACCCCGCTATAAGCGGTGGTTTGTTAATTATTATTTGTTATTTAAATTTACCCATAAAATTGCTATGCAATTTTATGGGTAAATTTGATTCCCTTCCCGGTCAAACAAAGAAATTGCCTGCACCGGACAAGACTCTGCCGCCATTTTTACCGTATCATCATCCGCCGCGTTAACATCAACAACGATGGCTTTATTTTCTTCATCCAATTGAAAAACTCCCGGAGCCACTGTCACGCAAGGCGCCGCTCCAATGCACAAATCCCTGTCTACAACGATTTTTACAATTCTTTTGCTCATATGACAAAAGCATAATACCACATCCCTCTTTGGTCAATATCGCACCGGCCACTAGCATCTAGCATCCAGCATCTAGCCACTGGGGACTAGCGACTGGCTGTAATTTACCATGCCTTGCTCTTGTAAATTGTCAATTTGCAGTTGTCAGTCAAATTAAAAATCCACCTCAACCTTTCGGTCAAGATGGATTAAGTCTAGATTCCTTCCAGCTGATACCTGGCTGCCTGGAGCATCGGATCATTGGCTGATGCAACAAGCGCCCAGTTTTGCCTCTCGCTCCGGTCAAAGCACCCTGCCGACTGTTCAGCCTTGGGTAGATTTTCAACACTGCTCACTACCGGCAATGAGCTTTGATGCAAACGTTTGCGGAATGCGTCTGTCGCATTGCCCCACTCCGCATTCGCCAGACTAAAACCCTTGCTTGCCCGTTCTTGGCCGGCCGCAAAGTTACGCATCGCTCTGTTTTGATTCACATCACGGCTCATACAATAAACATGAATCTGATAAGCCTTCCAGCTGGATTGAAGCTTGTCCGTCAATTCATCTTCTATGGCGCGCTCCATAAGCGGCAGCATCTCTGCGGGTACATCCTTATACTGTTCATCATACGGACTCAAATAAACATCAAAACGATTCCGGGTTTCCAATAATCCTGTAGGTGCGGTAGCCGTGCCGGCTACGATATATGGAGTTACTCCCGGATCCGTACAAACACAGCGTTGTTTTTGCTCGTCATACTTGGCCGTCACTTGATCCATGGACCCGTCACCGCTCACTCTTAGCGAACCGTGACAAACCCACTCTACCTTGTACTTATCAACTCCGAGCTCCTGCTGGCTTTTGGCATTCAAAATGGTCGAACGCGCTTCCACAGTCTCCTCCCACTCCTCGGTTTCTTCATGATCATAACAATTGTCCGGCAATTGATCCGGAAGATATTCATCCGCATTTGTCAACGGCTTGCCTTTAATTACTTTACTTTGATGCTTGCGGAACATTTCCGAACGCTTCGCAAAATCCGCGTTGCGATTCTCTACCTGCGCCAAAGCCAGTTCCATAGCCATCATGCGGTCCAGAACCATCTTTTGCAGATTGGGATAATGTTTAGGCATGCAATAACTGCGCACGAAATATCTATGATTGTCCCTTTGATCCGCACTCATGGTGCTCTCAAGCACAACCGGCTCATAGAGCTCATGCTCACAAGTGCAACTTCCCGCCCTTGGATCAAAACGCGATTCAACTCGCGCTCCGGTCTGTTTGTTGTAGTGCCCGTAGCAGAGCCACTCTGTGCGGTCCTTGGCCGCATCAAATCTTACTGGAGTTTGCACACCGGCCGAACATGCCATGGCCGCAAGAGCCAGAACCGCCAAAAACAAACTCTGAAACTTCATGCTTTTCTCCTTTGTTGTTTTTTAAAGAACAGCTCAATCTAGCAAAAATAACCCTTTTTGTCAAGGATTAATAACAAAACTGCAAATTTTAACTTAACTTTAACTATATAGCACAGCGATGCCAAAGGCTTCTAATCACTGCTCGCCGCCTCCTGGTCGCTCGTCACTATGACTATTTATCCCCCGAAGCTGAACCCATAGGAGCTTAATGTAAAGTCGGGTTAGTCTGGTGGGAAGTACCATGACTGATTACTATCAATCAAAATACTTCTCCCTGTAAAACCTGATCAACTGCTCAACTTCCGGAATACAAGAAGGATCTCCGGTTCCAACTTTGGTCTTACGCTGAACCTCTTCCAATGTCTGTGCGCCATCAAGCACCGCTTCCTCAATATCATGATCCGTAATTTTTAAAACCTTATCGATGATACGACCCGCCTCAATCTCAATCTTATCCGTCTCGCCTTGTTTGCGGTAATAATCATTAATTGCGGCACGCAGAGCCTTGTCACCAAGCACAGAACAATGAATTTTCCTGACCGGCAATCCGTGCAAACGTTCCGTAATATCCTGCGGACGCAAAGCCCGCGCTTCTTCCAGCGTCATGCCCTTCCCCTCTGTCACCATCACGCTCATCATGGATGTTGCGGCAATCGCACTGGCGCAGCCAAATGTCTTCCACTTCAAATCCTTAACACGGCGTGTTTTTGGATCAACCCTGATCCAAACCCGCATCACATCTCCGCAAGCCGGCGAACCAACCATGCCCTGCCCGTCCGCTTTATACCCGGCTTCATCCTCCATAAAATTCTTAGGATGAAAAAAATGCTCCTTAACCACATCGGAATAAAAACCACCGCCTCCCTGGCGATTTTTTACATCAACTTGCTTTATTTTTTTACTCATAAAATTTACCTTTATCGTTTATCATTAACCATTCATCATGCGTTGTGCGCTGTGCACTCTGCATTATGCATTTCTCGTAAAGCGAGTCATGTCTAAAGAAACCGGACTTATCGCTCTAAGCCGTTTCACAATATCGGGCATGACTTTAATTACATAATCAATATCTTTCACTTTCGTGGATTTCCCTAGAGTAAATCTAAGCGATCCATGAGCGGCTTCATAGCTCATGCCCAGGGCCAGAATCACATGAGATGGGTCCAGGGACGTTGAAGCGCAAGCCGAACCGGTTGAACAGTAAACCCCTTTGGCATCCAAATACAACATTGCCGCTTCGCCCTCTATATCCATAAATGAAATATTTACATTGTTAGGCAAACGATTTTTTAGATCACCGTTTAAACGGGATTTTGAAATCTTTAATAATCCTTCAACTAACCTGTTGCGAAGCTTAACCAGTCTTTCCGACTCTTTTTCTCTCCCCGCTTGCGCGATATCTAATGCTTTAGCGAGTCCTGCAATCCCAGGCACATTCTCTGTTCCGGATCTCAAACGTCTTTCCTGACCTCCTCCGTATATCAGAGGCTCGATTTTTATTCCGCGGCGCAAGTACAATAATCCGACTCCCTTTGGTCCGTAAATCTTGCCTCCATTCAAGGTCAACAAATCAACGTGCAATTTTTCAACATTCAAATCCAAATATCCTGCCGCTTGGCAAGCATCGGAATGAAAATAGGGATATGCGCTACCTGTGGCTTTGCGATGTTTTAGAATGGCTTTGCCGATTTCGGCTATTGGCTGGATTGTGCCGATTTCATTGTTTGCATACATGATGCTTATAAGCATGGTTCTGTCAGTTATTGCTTTGGCGACATTGGCGGCAGACACAATTCCTGATTCATCGGGCCGTATCTGTGTCAATTCAATCAAGCGCTCATGTTCCAGTTTTAACAACGGCTCCAAAACAGCCGGATGCTCAATTGCCGAAGTAATCACATGCGGAATTGCATCTTTACCTTTGCGTTTTTTTACTTCCGCAGTTGCATAATTCACCACTCCCATAATTGCCAAATTATCCGACTCGGTTCCGCCCGAACAAAAAACCATTTCATCGGCGTGTGCGTTTAAAATCTTAGCCAGCTTTTCTCTTGCGGTTCTTACGGCTTCCTGAGCTTTTTGTCCCGGTGCGTGCAGCGATGAGGGATTTCCATAATACGTATCAAAATACGGCATCATCGCTTTGATGACCTTATCATCCACGGGCGTTGTTGCCGCATGATCCATATAGATCGAATTTCGAACTACAAACTTCGAACCTCGATCTTTGCTTGTCTTGATTTTACGGTTATTTGATTTCATAGCACTTTAATTCTTTCATTCTTTCATTCTTTCATTTGTTATGCACTATGCGTTATGCACTATTCACTATCTTTTGTAATGTTGTTTGCTTAAGCGACTTAATCAAATCTTCATGTAAAAATCCCCATAAAGATTTGGATGTGCATTTATCCGCAACCGGGCACAAAGTCCCTTTGCAGCTCATTCCCGCAATCGGACCTTCCAAAGCAACCAAAATCTCATAAACCGATATGGATTTTGCTTCACGCGCTAAACGATAGCCTCCCCCCGGACCCTTTCTGCCCTCTATCAATCCCGCCATCTTCAAAGCTGCCGCGATCTCTTCCAAAAATTTCATGGAAAGTCCCATCTCCCCTGCCACATCCTTTAATGAAACAAAAACTTCATCCGACGTGGGACGTGGGACGCCTGCCGACCGAAGCCTTGGCGAAGGTTGGTGGGACGTGGGACGCGATTCTTGCTCCGCAAGAATCGACATCAGTATCATCCCCGCGTGATTCTTGGCTGAAACCTTAAACAAACTATTCATAATACGATTGATATCGCTTTAGCGATTCATCCATTGGTAATTGGAATTTGGTAATTGGTAATTATATTTTCCTAGTATGTGGCTAGGAATATAACTTAGATAGCAACACCTGTCAAGATTAATTTCTCCAAACCGCCCAAGCGCGATATAATAAGCCAAGTATGCCAAAAAACAAATTTTTAGCTTTTATCGCAATCATTACCCTTTCAGCAGGCTGTCTGCCCGATATCCAAGTACCAAACATTGCCGTATCTTTAGATAATACCGACGCTGTAATAACTCAAAGCCAAGGCTTTGGCATTTTACCGGGCACAATCCACACTCCGGCAATAAACCGCGGCGAAATCATCATCAATACCGACTTGCCGTCATTGCAACCCGAAGTCACTGTGGTAAAAATTCCGGGCAGCGGATTAAATACAACCCGATTCCAAAACCTCACTCACTCCCTCGGCATGCCAATCGGCCTGCTCGGCGATAACGCAAAAAACCTCACACTGTCTTTTTCCTGGACCAACGATAAAAACGTTGCCTGGGCATTTGATTCAACCACCAAAAAAATCTCCTTTTTGGATGCCGGAAATTCCCCGGAAAATACAACCGTAAACTTCTGGCCCGATGACGAAAAAATAATTGATGCGGCGCGCGATTTTTTGGAAAAACGCGGTATGGACCCCGCCGACTATCGCAACATTGATATTCAAAGCGATTGGAAGAATTGGAAAACCGATCTGGAAGAAGAAACCCATTGTTTTACTTCGGGCATGCTCGCCGAAATCAATAATTTGGATTCCGGACGTAAAATTGCCGAATCTTCTTCTCCTGAATCTTACATCGGTAATTGCATAACAACCCAGCTCCCTTCACGCATTCCTGTCACATTTCAACGCATCGTGGATGAACGCAATATTTTGGATAAAATCGGTACGCCTCAGCCGGGCGGAGTCATTGTTCTAAACGCTGATACATTGGAAGCCGAATACGGCTGGTTCCTTTTACCGCAAGAGGCTCAACGCTCCGATTATCCCGCAATCCCCGCAACAGAAATGGCTCAGCGCCTGCAATCCGGCGGTTTGGGCGGGCTCGCGAGCGGTACAGTTGAAATTACGGAAACTTTTTTTGCTTTTGTCCCGCTCCGCGGCCAAGATCTTTATGGACCGGAATATTTAATTCCGTGCTTGGTTGGCCAAGGCCAAAGAATACTCAATTCCGTATCCGAACCTTACTGGATTGTGGTACCGCTGGTCGCAGAATAATTTATGCCCGATCTTAAGAGCCTTTGGCAACATTGGCATTTTGGGCTCTGCCTGTCGCTTGCAATTGTTGTATATCAAATTACGACAGCTCTTATTTTTATTACCCTCACTCCTAATGGATATTCTTGGAACGGAGCCAACATCACCAACAGCAGTGATACGGCGGTATATCTAAGCTACTTAACCCAAGGCAAAGACCGAATAATTCTCACTAATTTCTACAATAATTTCCCACAGACTCCACGCTTTGACCCTTTTTGGTCGTTATTTGGCCAACTCGCTAAAATCGGGCTTTCGCCCATATTAATCTACGAGATTCTCCGTTATCTCGCAGGCTTTCTGTTTGGTTTTACAATCTACGCAACCGCTAAATCTATCATTAATGATAAAAAGCGCGCGCGGTTCATCTCCCTTTTAACCCTTTCAGGATTAACCATGGGCTGGATTTTTTATTGCATTGCCTTATTTTTCAAAATCAACCTTCCCAATAGCCCGGCCGATCTGGTTACTGAATTCTCTTTAATACAAATGATTAACGCGGCTCCGCACATACTGTTCTCTTTCTGCCTCATGCTTATGGCCGTCCGCTTGGTCTATCAATCATTTTTACAAAACAAGCCTCTGCTCTTCGCAGGATTCCTGATCCTGATTCAAACTTCATTCCACCCCTATTTCATTCCCTTTTATGGAATCTTAAGCATCTTGCTGACTGTGGCGGCCTATAAAAAACTCCGGCTTCAAGCCATAAAAAAACTTTTAACAATCAATATCTTTTTAATCCCTTCGGCAATCTATTACATCTTTTTAATTTTTAAAGATAACCGGCTCCGTTCACACCACCTCGTCAACAATCAGCTCCCATTGGATCCCTGGTATTTCTGGCCGTTGATTCTTTTGCCGGTTTTATTCGCGACAATCTGGCTGATTAAAAATAAAAATCATAATAATCTTAACATTCAATGGTCATACTTTTGGATCGCTTCCGCGATTATTTGCATGATTCTGCCCTTTCCCTGGACTCGCAAATACACCCAAGGTCTGTCACAAATTTTTGTTTTAGCGACTTTGCCATTTTGGTTAATGTTTTATGAAAAATTCATCAAACAAAACAGCAAGCTGTTTATAGGGGCTTTAATTTTTATTATCTTTACTCCATATTTATTTATATTGAATTCACAGATCCAAACGGCTATTAACAGCAACGGGCAATATCTTTTTTACTTCCCCGATAAACTCATCCGAGCTTGGCAATCAATTCCTAAAGATCCTGACAACCTGATCATCACAACCAACATCCGCATCAACCTTTGGACACCGAGATACGCTAACAACAAAGTTTACATCGGACACGCTCATGAAACACCTGACTTTTCCGCAAGGCAAGCGGAATTCGATTCTTGGCGTCAAACTGACAGCTCCGTTCAATTCAATCAATTTTTAGATAACAATCAAATTACCCACCTCATAACTTTAAATCCGGCCGATACTGAAACACGCGGGTCTTTATTATCCGATAATTGGCTGCAAACCTTTTATCAAGACGGAATATCAATCTGGCAGCGCCAAAATTAGACCAATCCCATTCCAGCAGTTAAAATGTCATTATTATGAAAAAGACAAAAATCGCCATTTTGGGTGCCGGCAATATGGCTACCGCCTTGGCCTATCATCTGGCCCTGCAAAAACACGATATCCGTTTGTACTGCATCGAACCGGATGTTTTAAAGCGGATCAATTCCAAACACTGCAACGATAAATACATGCCGGGCATACATTTGCCTAAAAATATCCGAGCTTGCGCGGATATAAAATCCACCCTTGCAAAAGCATCGATTATCTTTATTGCCGTTCCGTCTAAATATGCCGTTGAAGTCATCACGCAAGCCAAACCCTTCATAGCCAAAAACGCCAAAATTGCCTGCATAAGCAAGGGCTTGGATGCGGACAGCAAACAGCCTGTTGTTATGGAAATTCAAAAACTTCTGCCCGTCGCCAATAAAAAATCCATCTGCATGGTCGGCGGACCGGCCATTGCCACGGAAATGGTTAATGGCAACCCTACCGCCATGATAGTTGCCGGCAAAAATCCCGCTGCCAGAAAATTTATTGCCAGCATTCTCCGCGGCAATAATGTTAAAGTCGCCGAATCAACCGACATGCTCGGCGTCGGTCTGGCTTCTGCCTTAAAAAACGCCTACGCTATTGCACTGGGCTTTTGCGACGGCTTGCGTCACCCCGCCAACACCAAAGCATTTATAGTAACTTTGGCGGTTACGGAAATGTCCGGCATCATGCTCAAAGCCGGAGCCGATCCCAAAACCGCTCCGTCCCTGGCGGGCCTCGGCGATCTTTTAGTCACCGGCTGGTCGCCTCACGGCCGCAACCGCAAATACGGTGAACGCCTTGTCCGTTCTCAAACTAATGATTTACAAAAATTGGGACTAACAACCGTCGAAGGCATCGCGGCGGCAGAGCACGGATTGGCTCTGGCCAAAAAACTTGGCGCAAGAACACCGCTTCTGCAAGCTATCAAAACAGGCGTCTCCGCCAAGTCCAACTGCCACAAACCCTTTATAAACTTCCTCGAAAATCTCAAACTCGGTCTGATTTGACTTTGCTACGGACAAATCGCGGCTCGTCTCTGCAGAGACTTGCATGCTATGACTATTTACTAAGACTTCATTCTTTATTCTTTATTATTTATTATTTATTATTTATTAATTAATGTATGTTACTCCCCGAATCCCTCCAGCATTTCCCCGACCCGACTTTAATTGTTATAGCTGATTTTGGTAAGTGCAAAGTTTACAAAGCCGAAAATATTGACTTTGATGAAATCGCTTCACTCGAGGCTGATGAACCGCCTCGTCCGGACTCTGAAAGTTCGGTCGCCGTCGGTCCCGGACGCCGCACTAAAAACGACGCAGAAACAGATGAAGGTGAAGACAGAAAAAAATACGCCAAAGAAATTGCCGGTGCAATAACCGACAAATCAGACGACCACGGCATCAAAGAAATACAACTCATCATGCCAGCCGAACTCTTGCGCCGCGTTCAAGATGTTTTATCAAAAGATGTTTTAAACATAATTACAAAATCTCTGGATAAAGATCTCATGAAAAACGATCTGATGGACGCAATGCAAAGACTGGCGAAAATTCCCAAAAAACTCTAGTTAGTTGACGTAAAATTAAAAAAGTGATGAAATTCCCGCATCGCTTTTTTAATTGCCAAGGAGGAACCATGCAATTAAAAATGCAAAACGGTCCTTTAACCAACATCTGCCCGGGTGATATCATCCGCATTTCCTTGAACCGGGGCTCTGTCAGTTTTTGGCGTGATGGGAAGCCGCTCCTCATCATTGATCCGGTTTTAGGCGAACTTCAACACCTTCAAATGGACCCAAACGGCATCCGCATGCCCGATACTGAAAATTTTGCCAAGCTGATAGCAACCGTTGCCGATCTTGACTATAAAGTAAACAAGCTTGAAGTCTTAGCCATCGAGTACCTCCTCACCCTCAATTCGGAGCAAAAATGAACCTGCGAACCAGAGACGGCAAACCCGCAATACTTCAAATTGGCGATAAAGCAGTCATCAACCTGCGCAGCTCAACTGTTGCTTTTAGCCGGCCCCAAGAAGGATCGTTGTACTTTTCAGGCAGAAACGATAATCAATTGCTGCTCATCAGCGGTCACGGAACGCTGGAACCCGTTAGCATGATGACTCTTATTTGCTCGATTGCCGGCCTCGATTACGAGCTTAACAGTGAAACTGATGATAAGTGTGTTTTTACTCTTAAATAATCTGCCCAACTGGCAGATTTTTAATATCTGTAAAAACCGGTTATATATGTCGTTGTCTCTTTATCACTGCCTCCGTAATCCGTTGAAATACCGTGATCCAATTCAACAAATCGCGGCTCCCGATTCTTTTTCTTAAAAAAAGATTGCAATACCGCAAAAGCCCCGGCGCTGTCCGTATTCTCATTGGTTGCGGCCGAAAGTGAAATAAAATCATTAACCGATAACCATGCCAGCGTCTGTTTATCTTTGAACAATGCCGTTTTTTCATCCAAATAATGACTCATATCAGATGAAATCAAAACAAATGTTTTGTCATCTGCATTCTCGGCCAATAATTCTCCCAATGCATAAGCTTGCGTTTGATTTAAATCTATTTGTAAAAATATAGGTACGATTTCAGCTTCCGGAAATTCCCGTGCAATAAATGGAACCAATGCGCCGACCCCATGTTCCTTGGCAAAAACATGGCAAGAATCCGCCTTCCAGATAAATTTTTGTTCTAAAATGGACGCACGGCTTTTATCAACCTCCACAATCCCTTCCGGTGTCTGATACGCGCATTCATGATAAGAAATTCCGGGACCTGCCGAAAAATGATCCGGCGATAAAATAATAAAATTATTGATATCAGAATTGGCCTTTTTCAAGGTCGCGAAAAATCTTGCCTGCAAATCCATGGCCGCATCATGATGATTCACGATCCCCATCACGGGGACAAAATCCAAATTCTCACCCGCAATCTTTCTGCTCTCCGCAAAAACCGCCGGTGACACAAACATATTTGGAATAACCTCCTGATTTCTGAGTTCAGAGTTCGGTGTTCGGAGTTCGGAGTTTTGCGCTTCTCTTTCATCCTTGGTCATTTGTCCTTTATCGGCGAAGCACCCCGCCCCTAAAATAAATAAAATTAATATTAAAATACCTCCTAAACGCGGTACGAGGTACGCGGTACGAGGTACGATAGTTTTGATCATATTCGCCAAAAAAGCGGACTCTTGTCCGCCTCTTTTTTACTTAACCTGCACCGGTATTGCTTCCGTGGCATAAGATTGTTCCGGAGCGTTCATGGACTGCATCAAAGCGCCGGGTGCTGTATAATCACCCAGTGCAACAACCCTCGCTTTATAAATTATAGGCCAAAACTCAACACTTTTACAAAGAACAAACGAGGCTTCTCCGCCCGAAACATCATACGGATAGCTCAAATAATCTTGCGTCCATGGGTCAAACGTTACATGAAAAAGGGGCATCATTGTAGCCGGTAAACGATCTCTTACCATATAACAGCCGTCTTGCGCCTTTGGATTCCATTTCGGACTTAAAGTTACGGTCACAATATCGCCCTCTTTAAACTGCTGTGTATTCTTGCCGTCAACGGAGTATTCTCGGTTCAGGCCAACCAAGTCGCTGTTAGCCCTCGCCTCCCCTTCAACTCTTCTGACAAATGATGCCGCCGCCGGTCCGTTAACACTGGTAACTCTGAACTGCCTTAACTCATCAGCGGTTAAATTAACATAAACAACGGGATTCTCGCTTAAATCGATTGTCTTTACATCAGCGCCCAGCGCATATTCTATCTTTACATTAACATCCGGAAGAATCGGTACTATGGCTTGCAAATAATGAGCCTTGTCCAAATCAGTCATAGCCTCATGATTCCAAACCGATTCCACGTAATTCATAAGCTTTTCCGCGTCCGGATGTGCCAATGAGGCAGCCAATGCCGCAGAGATGACAGTTGCTTCAATCTCTTCGGTTACATCTTCGCTTATTTTTAACCTCATCTGATTGTCTGTAACTTCGGCATTATCCAAAAATGATTGCAACAATGATTGGGCGCCTTCTCTATTGCCCGCAGCTGCAAAACCTCTCATTAGCGCCAGCCTCTCTCTCCAAGAGAGATCATCTTGTTGGCTGGCGATTTGCAGCCTGTCCAGCACGGGCTGTCCCAAAGCCGCAAGTCCGGATAAAGCATCTATCGCTTCTTCACGAGAAACTTCTTTATCATCCACAATTTCCCAAAAATAATTCGCCAATTCGGTTTTATCAAAAGCGTCCGCATATACAGCGGCAACTCTTGCCGATAATTCAGCTTCACTGGATGCGTAAGGCAAAATAGCTATTCCGCCATCAGGTCTTTGATAAGCCAGCAGATCTCTGCGCATTTCTCCGAAATCACTTTCATTGGCTCCGTAATAATCAATCATCAAATTCCTCATCATTACGCCGGCTAACGCCGCTTCCGCTCTTGCCGACCATGGATGCGCCAAACTCTCAACCTTATATCTCATCTGCGCCTTGGCTTTGGATTCAAAAGCAACCGTCACATCTGTCGAAACACCTGCTTCCGGCAAGGCCGTGCCCGGACCCAACTCAACCACAACTCTTTCATCATGAGTCAATCTGGAATCCGCAACATCCAAATAACGCAATACGGCATCCGTCTGATTATTCGCGCTCAAGCGAATCACCGCTGCGTGCTTTCCTTTGATTAATTGATCAATGGCCACATAAACCGGTTCCAAGGCTTTACCTGCTACTTTTTGTTTATTGATTCCAAGTGTCGGTATATCAACTTCATAACTGATATCGCCGCTCTGAGGCAGACCCAACCCATGGGCTCTTAATTTAATCACCGGTTTATCAGAAGATAATAAATATTTCGGAATCACGGCATCAACAAACAGAGGCTTGGTTACCCCGATCGAAACGGAATTTCCGCCGGCCCTAAGATCTTCTGTAATGGCAGCCGCGGTTATCCGCCAGGATGTAATATTATCAGGAACGCCTATCGTTGCATTGGCGTTACCGCCTGAATCTGTTCTAACCACCATAAATGCCGCTTGATCTTTAAAATTACTTCTAACTCCCCCTGATCCGTCCCAACCGCCGAATTCAGCTCCGCCGCCTCCCCCGTCAAATTCGTCTTCCGCTTCATGACTCCACACGGACTGCAATATTCCATCAGGAACCCAACGGTATAAAATTCCCAAAGGATTTTCGTCCATCGATAAATTCGCTGCGGCCAGCAATGCTTCATCAACCACCGAAAAAGCCACGACCGCATCTTTAACCGCATTGCCGTCTGCGTCTTTTGCACTGATCCTGATATCAACCTGTCCGCCTGGCGCATAAAAATCTTTATCTGTTTTTAATTCCAGATTCAATTTTTTATCCGTGCTCTTGTATGCAATGCTATGCATCGTTTCTTTAAATCCCGTTTTTGTAAAAGCAATGCCGAAAATAACCGCATTTGGTATATCTTTTTCCGAATAATTAAAACTGTAATAAGAATCCTGCGATACCTGCACCGACTGTATACCGCGCGAAGCGCGAATATACATAAAACTTGCATTATCATTGGCCATCGGCTTTCCGCCCTTTACAAATCTTACGGCAACTTTTTCATTTAACGAAAAATCCGCTTTATCTTTATCTTCCACCGCCAATTCCAAAGACAATTCTTCATCATCACCGGCCGCATACCATGAATCAGAAACATACTTAACAGCCGCATGAACCACCCCTCTCGAATCTGTTGCGCTTGCGATTATTTTGTATGTAACATCATTCTTCATTTCAAAATTCAAAATGGCTTTTCCCGACGCATCTGTAGTCACCTGATATTCTCCGGCCTTTTCCAGGCGGCGCTCATATCTATAAGTCGGATAAGTGGTTTTCTCAACCGGATCATATCTTGTTCCTGTTTCAATCTGATCCCAATGTTCTTCAAAAACGTTGGCTTTAATCGATAAGCCCTTTAATCCGGACCCGAAAATATCCTCATCCGAAAGCCCGCGTTTATTCAGATCAATCTCTCTGGCCTCATATTCAATTTGGGCTTTATTTTCCACAGCGCTTATAACCGCTGACTCCAGAACCATTCGACCCCGCCAAACCCTGATATCGGCTGTACCGAAAATTTCCGCTTCCTCGCCCAAATCCGATCTTGCTAAAATGCTGAAAAATTCACTGATGCCGCAATACGAGTAATCCGCATTCAAATCACAAATCGGTTTTTCGGTTTTAAACTCAAAATCCGCATATCCCGCGTCATCTGTCACAACTTCCAAACTTTTTTGGCCGCCGAATCCTCCATCCGCCGTCAAATCAACTTTTGTATTTACAAGCGGAGTACCGTCAAAAAACGCAACTTTGATCTTTCCTTTTACATTATCTCCCGCATAAATTGATTGCACTTCCGGAACCACGCTTATTGTATAGGCCGGCTTAATCACATCGCGAATCTCCACCTGTCTTGAAACCAGCTCGTCTCCGCCTTTCTTTAATTTCAAGTGATAATAACCCGCCTTAATCGGGCTCTTCCATTTTAACTTGCCTTCATAAAAACCTTTTTCATCGGCCTTGATATCGGCACTGGCCATCACCTTATGTTCATATGTCCCAAGATCATCTAAATAAGAACTTAATTCAACCCTGACATCGCCGGCGGTCTTACCGCTTTCACGGATTTTCGCTAATCCGAAAAAACCGATTTCATCCATGGTCCTGTACAGCGGTCTGTCTGCAAAAATATAACTCCAATAATCAAGCTGTCCGCGATTGCCTGCGTCAGTACCCATCCCCCAATAACGCGGTTCATACTTTAATGCCATCAATAAGTCTCCGGCCGCAGAACTTATCTGCAAATAATTTAGCGGAATTTCAGCTTCCCAGTCATAAGCCGGAGAATCGATAAAATCGCGCCATCGCTGTGGAGTTGGAATGCTGATTAACCCTTGGGCATCCGCATTATAAACTTTGCCGTCCATCTCCACCTTTGCATCTGTTAACGATTTAAATGTGTCTTTATTGGTCGCCCAAACCAAAATCTTATCCCTGTCCACCATCGTATAAGCCGAAGTATTGGTTCTTTGCAGTAAAAGCCAGTCGGTTAAACCAACATTCGAAACTATCTTAACCGCATAATATCCCTCTTCGATATTATTCGGAATCCTGACGTAATCACTGTAATTTATAGTCTCCAAACCCGATTCAAAAGAAAAAGCCTGCTCTTTAGCGTATTTTGCAAAAGCATCGCTTCGTTCTCTTGATCTATAAGCCCAATACGGAATCTTTTCATATTCCATAACGGCATTCAAAGCTTCTTGTTTGGAAATCTTATAACCCATTACATTGGCCGACGTAATTCGGTCTGATCTGTAAACCGCAACCAGAGTCTCGCTGCCAATGGAAGATTCCGCGGTTTTGTCCGCAATATTAAAATATTCTTCAACCGTCTTCTCTTTTTCCGATTCTGTCTCAAATTTAATCACCACATCATTTTTCAATTTTTGACCGTTTTTAACTCCCCACCCTTGTTTATATATAACGGTATAAATTGTATCGTTTTTTAATGGCTTCTCCGGTACATAAACCAAAGACCTTCCATGCGTTTCAAATCTCCCCGGTGTTGCCGGCTCCATGCTGAAATAATTATCCGGATCTTCCCAGTCAACTTGCGACAAAACAATCTCGATCGCCGAATTAACAGGCACATACGTTGCTCTGTTATCCGGAACCGACCTCAATACTCTGAAAACATTCTGCGTCTGTATCGCCCAAGAAAACTCTCTGGGCTTGGTCTCGCCGTCTTCTTCCACCGCCGCGGCAATTGTTACTTTATAAACCTCACCCGGTTGCAAATCACCCTTGGGTTTAATTACATAAGAACCTTCATCGCCCTTCTCGATATCAAAATCAATACTAACGTCATTCGGAGAATCTGCCGGTATTATTCTTAAACTCTGTTTCAAGTCATTCGTTGATACATCCACCTTGCTCTGAACTACCAAAGAGGTATCCACTGCGGCATTACTTTCATCGCCCTTATCAACTAATATCGAAAACGCGTCCGCCGCATGAACCGCCGGAATCATTAAAGACAAGGTCGCCTTGCCGAACGGCGCCGCAGCCCGTTCCGCGTTTTGAAATGGAAACGGACCCGTCGTGCTGACAAAAACCAGCAGCACCGCAGCAGCGACTGCAGTTAATCCGCCCGCCCAAACATACCAACCCTTCTGATACCATCTTCCGCTCTTCGTGGTTCGTTGTTCGGAATTCGTGGTTCGTTTAGCAGCATTCATACTCTCTTCTTTAATATTTTTTGCCATCTGCAATAAATGTTGTTTCTGGCTTTTCATTACGCCGCTGTCCATGGCTTCTTTATCCAAAGCATCTGTATTCAGAGCCGCAGCCATACGCAAATACGGCCAGTCTTCTTTGTTGGCTTTGCCCAAATCTCCGTGTTCTAATGACGCATTTATTCTTTGCGCGCGCTTTTCCTCGTTCATTTTCATATTTATAGATTGTTAGAAACCAAAATCTTCCTCATGCGGCCCAAAGCACGGTAAATCAACACAGCCGCATGATTGTTTGAGATATCCAATTCCTGGGCCACCTCTTCTGTTTTATACCCTCCGTAAAAACGAAGAGTTAATATCTGCTGATCTCTTTTTGAGAGATGGCTCATCGCGTCCATCAAGCGCCCTCTTTCTATCGTCAATTCCGTATTCCACTCCGGATCATCATCTGATGGCGGATCCCAAAAATCATCCGCATCATCAATCTTGCCTTCTTCTTTTCTATGTCTGGCGCTGCGCCAATGATCAGCAAGCGCATTTACAGCCACCCGATACAGCCACGCACCGATAGGAGCGCCCTTCCATTCCAGCTTGGGCGCCTGTTCCAACAGCTTCATAAAACTTTGCGCGACAATATCTTCAGCTGTTTCCTTATGGCCGCATCTTTTTAACAAAAAAGCGTAAAGTGCTTTTGCGTGCCTGTCATAAATTTCCGCAATCACCTCCGGATCCTCTTTAAACCGCAGAAACAACTCTCGCTCCTGCTCTATGGTGTATTTCTCTGGCGGCATAATAATAACGAATTAATAAAAATGAGATGACATAAGTATAGCCGATATTGGCTCATTTGACAACAAAAAAGACTATATGTATAAAAATTTTACTCAATGCAAAATTAAAAAAAGGCTCATGGCCTAAGTTTAAGAAAAACTAACCCGTTTTTACCGAAGGCGGCAAAATAGATGCTTTGGATTGATAGTGCCTTAAAGCCCTTGCAGCCAAATCCTGATCCAAACCGTAAAATCCGGCATTTGCCATAAAATCCGACAAAACTTCCCTCATGTCAAAAATCACTTCGATTTGCAAATTGGCAAATCTGTTCCGGTTTAAATGATTGCTCACAACACGGTCCCTGTCCGCGTCAAAAATAACAATTACCTTTTCCAGATCAAAACGCTGTGAAACCAATACGTTTAGCATCTTGACCAAAGGATGAAAAGAAGCTTCATCGGGCGGACACTGGCGCAAATATTCACAAATAAGCAAAACATTCGAATGTTTTTTTGCTGATCCATACAAACAAACCGGCGAATCATCATCCGGCGCAAGTTCAATTGGCAATAGATATGCCACTCCCAAACGGTCGGCTAAAATCGGAACAAGACCTCGGCAACCCTTGGGAACCAAAGCCACGGCATCGTCCGGTTGAACACTTATCCATCTAGCCATTAGAGACTTCATTACATGCCCCCTTACTTCAGGCTTTGTCTCCATTGCATCCAAATTTATTTTAAAAGGCAATTGCTTATACGCCGGTTCGCGCAATTCAATCACCTTGTAAATAACCATATCCAAGAGCAGAGCTCTTTGCTCTTTGTTCATGCCGGCCTCCCTTTTATGAGCTGGCTATTTCAAGGTGCCAGATCACCTTAGCAAATCCCAAAAAATTTGCAATAGTTAGCCTTTTTGCTGTTTCTTTAGCCTCTCTTTCAACCAAGCGACTATACCGGGCAAAATCGACAAAAATATAACTACCGCTATCACTATATGTATATATTTATCGACATTTGGAATCACTTTGCCCAAAAAAAATCCTATTCCCAGCATTGACGTCACCCAAAAAAGCCCCCCGAACACATTAAAAGATAAAAACTTCGTATATTTCATTTTGCCGACACCCGCAACAATCGGAGCAAATGTTCTGATAATCGGCATAAACCTGGCAATTATAATAGTCTTGCCGCCATGCTTATCATAAAAAGCCTGCGCTTTTAATAAATGATCCTTGGCAAAAAAAATGGATTTCTCTCTTTTAAAAATTCTCGGTCCCACGATTTTTCCAAAATGATATCCGACCGTATCACCCGCTATTGCCATTATTGATAATAAAAACCACAAATAAAAAATATCCAAATATCCTCTTGATGCCAGAAGTCCCGCAGTCACCAATAACGAATCCCCCGGCAAAAAGAAACCAAACAACAAACCAGATTCCGCGAATACGATAATCGCGAGTACGGTATACCCGCCCCAAATAATAAGAGCCTCCAGATTATGCAGGTTCGAGAAAAAAGTTATGATTTCATTCATGCTTGCTAGCATACTATTTTAATTGTTTTCAGTCCACTGGGGATACCAACGCATAAATAAAAAAACATAACAAAACCCGGATTTCTCCGGGCTTGCCATTAACACGACTTAATATTCATTGCCGTTTTTCTTAAAGCGGCCAATAAAACCGATTTAATCCGCTCCAACTCCTTTAAATCCGGTTTGGTATTTTCGGAGCATCTGATGGCTTTATCAATACACCATATCGGACTGTCAGGCTTGGGATCATCTTCAAATCTTGGAAAAATATGCCAATGCATATGCGAATTGGAATTACCCAATAATTCGTAATTTATCTTGCTTGGTTTAAAAGCGATGTTAACCGCCTCGGCAAGCTCACTCATTTCTCTTAAAAAATTCATCCTAAAACCGCTGTCGAGATGATGCAATTCCGTTTTATGCTTTTTGCATAATAATAAAGCGTAGCCTTTAAAATACTGAAAATCACCCAAAACAACATAACCCGTCTCCAGCTCGGCGACAAAATAAGGATTTGCATTATTCAATATCCGCTCAATTCTTTCGCAAACAAGACATTTATCCCGCATATCAATCCTTTCTCTCAATAATTTACGGCCGGCAACTGCAAAGAGCGTTTAAACAAACCCGGCACACTCTTTACAGATCGCGGTTTAAACTCTCTCATAAGCCTCATGTCCGGAGTCTAGAATCTTCCGACTATTCAGCGCAGTCCGCCCAGCGAATCAGCTTATTGGAACAGGAATCATACCAGCCTTCACTGCGGCTTCCCTGATTCTTGCATTCTTCTTTGCATCCGCCCATATTGCACTCGCCGCGCATAAAAGACATGATCTCGCACATGCTTCCGTCTTGAAAATAACAAGCTCCCCAAACTTCATCCGGCGCGTGAATTTCACTGTAGATGCCGCTGTAACGCTTGCAATATCTCTCTTGCGCCGAACCCTCTTCTTCATCAGTATCCAACATAACCTCCGCGCTTTCCGCCTCATCGGCATCATCACTCGTCTTTGTGGACGTTGTCGTGATTGTGGATGTCGCGGCATCCACCTCTTCTGTTGACGTCGTCACGATCAGCGCGGAAACATCTTCTTCGCTGACCTGATCAATCTGCGGCACGTCGATTTTATTCTCCAATTGTTCAACTTGAACGCACCCATTAGCCAAAAACAACAAGGTCACTGCAAATATCGAAAACAATGTAAATTTATTCATAATATAATATCTTAATTTATTTAAATCACCGCATGATCTCGAGATACGTTACACGTTATACGTTATACGTTATACGTTATACGTTACACGAAATACGGATTATTTTGCATTTTGAACTTAACGCTCAAATCTTGCAAGTATCCAACAAACTTAAGCTGCTAAGCCGCCGAGCTTCAAAGCGATTAAGCTCAGTAGCTTAGTAGCTTAGATTCTTAGCTTCTTAAATTCTTAATCATGGTTCGTAGTTCGAGATTCGAATGATTAACTCTTGTTAGTTGTTAGTTGTCAGTTTATAGTATGGTGGTATGAGTTACATTCTCTCCCTGGATATCGGCACAACCAGCACCCGTGCCATCATTTTTGATACCGGACTCAATAAAAAAGAACAAGTCTCGCACAAATTAAACCTGTTCGTAAAAGAAACCGGCGAAGTTGAACAAGATCCTCTGGAACTCTGGCAAAAAACTTTAGACGCCGCCAAACAAGCTCTGAAAAAATCACGCATTTGCGCCAAAGAAATAAAATGCATCGGCATAACCAATCAACGCGAAACCATTATCCCCTGGGATGCTGCCACGGGCAAACCTTTGCATAATGCCATTGTCTGGCAAGACAGACGCACATCTTCTCGCTGTAAAATCCTGGAAATCGATCGCGCTTTTGCCCGCAGAATACGCAGTATTACCGGGCTCGTAATCGACCCCAGCTTTAGCGCAACCAAGATAGAATGGCTCAATAACAAGCTGGCATCTAAAAAGAAACGCTTGCTCTTTGGCACTGTTGATAGCTGGATTCTTTGGAATTTAACCGGTGGAAAAACCTATGGCACAGAACCGTCCAATGCCAGCCGTACCATGCTTATGGATTTAAAAACCCAATCCTGGAATCCCGAACTGTTAAAATTCTTCAAGATTGCGGAGCGGCAACTCCCTAAAATTCATAATTCCCAAAATGATTTTGGTAAATGCCAAAAAAATCTTTTTGGCGTAGAGATCCCCATCACCGGAATTCTCGGTGATCAGCAAGCCGCATTATTCAGCTATGGTCCTTTACGCAATGATACCTTGGCAATCACTTACGGAACCGGGATTTTTGCTTTAAAAACAATTGGCAACACACCGCGGCCGGCCGCCAGCGGAATCCTGACTACCGTCGCTTGGAAACGCCCCGACCAACCCGTTGAATTTGCCTACGAAACCAGCGCGCTTGTTGGCGGAGCTTTATTGGAATGGATTAAAGACAAAATGCATTTGGTTGAAAATTTGCAAGAATTCGATAAACTGGCGCTAACCGTACAAACCACGGGCGGTGTCACGATCGTCCCGGCCTTGGCCGGTTTGGCAGCGCCGGATTGGGATCCGGCAGCGCGCGGCCTGATTATCGGTTTAAACCGCGCCACCGAGCGCGCTCATATTTGCCGCGCGGCAATCGAAGCGATTGCCTGCCAAACCCAGCGCATGGCCTCTTTGCTCAAAGAACAAACCGGCGATAAAATCAAAGCCTGGCATGTCTCCGGCGGCTTAACCCGCTCCGCTCCTCTAATGCAAAGCCAAGCCGATATCAGCAATGTCAGAGTCTGCCGTTCCAAAGAACTCGAAGCCACAGGCACGGGCGCCGCCATGATCGCCGGGCTTGGTGCTGACATCTGGCCCACCTGGCGCCATATTGCCAAGCATCAAACCTGCCACAAACCCTTCAAACCCGAACGCATCAAACGCGGCCGCGCCTATCTCGAACAATACGAACGAGCACTGGAACGCGCCAAAGCCTGGGCAGCATAGTCAATGCATAGTGCACAATGTATAGTGCATGATAAAATCGCGACAGCGACTCCAAATTTGTCATTTGTTATTTATTATTTTTTAATTAAGTGAGCGAAGCGAACGTAAGTTATGTTTGAAATCGAAAAAAAATTTCATCTCACGGAAACTCAACGCCAAAATCTTTTGGATGGCGCGGAATTTATAGGCGTAAAGCAGATGACCGACGTCTATTTTGATACTCCAAGTTATAAACTCACCACCAAAGACATGTGGCTGCGTAAACGCGATGATGTTTTTGAACTTAAAGTCGCCTTACCCGGCCATGATATGCGGGTAATTAACCAATACGACGAAATTACACAAGACGATGCCATCCGGGAAAAACTGAATATCCAAAAACAAGCGTCTCTTGATGAGGACTTGATCGCTTCGGGTTACATGCCCTTTGTAAGCTGTCACACAACCCGCCGTAAATACAAAAAAGACGGCTTTAATATCGATATCGATCACGTAGATTATGACAGTAGCTTTGATTATGAACTCGCAGAAATCGAAGTTACTTTTGAGAGTGAAGCCGACAAACCCCAAGCCATAAAAAGCATTCTTGATTTTGCTAAAGCTCATCATCTTACAGACGAACCCATCCGCGGCAAAGTAGTTGAATATCTCATACAAGAAAGACCGGAACACTACAAAGCCCTTGTCGACTCCGGAGTAATCAAAGAATAAAAAAGACGCCCTTCCGGGCGCTTTTTTATCAATGTCTGATTGTTATACATTTTGCATTATGCACTATGCATTCGAGTTAAATCAGCATTCCAACAATCAAGAGCGCAACGATATTCAAGATCTTAATCATGGGATTTATTGCCGGGCCGGCCGTATCTTTATATGGATCGCCTACAGTATCACCTGTCACTGCGGCCTGGTGTGCAAACGAACCTTTGCCGCCGTATTGTCCGGACTCAATATATTTCTTGGCATTATCCCAAGCACCGCCGCCATTGGTCATCGAGATGGCGACAAACAATCCGGTTACAATCGAACCCACCAAAAGCCCGCCCAGCGCAACCGGACCCAATACCCAGCCCACTAAAATCGGGATAATGACCGGAAGCAAAGCCGGAACAATCATATTTCTCAGAGCGCCCTTGGTCACAATATCAACCGCTTTGCCATACTCCGGTTTGGCCGTACCCTCCATAATTCCGGGGATGGACTTAAACTGTCTGCGCACTTCCTCAACCACGGCGCCCGCTGTTTTACCAACCGCCTCCATGGCAAATGCCGCAAACAAATATGGCAACAATCCGCCGATAAATAAGCCAACGATTACTTTTGGATCAGAAAGCACAAATGTTAGCGGATGACCCATCTCAACAAATTCCTGCGTATAAGCTGCAAATAAAACCAAAGCGGCAAGTCCTGCCGAAGCGATTGCATAACCTTTTGTAACAGCCTTGGTTGTATTGCCTACTGCATCCAATGGGTCGGTTACATTGCGCACCTCTTCCGGTAATTCTGCCATCTCGGCGATTCCGCCGGCATTGTCTGTAATCGGGCCGTAAGCATCAATGGCAACAATAATACCCGTCAAAGACAACATAGCCATAGCCGCAATTGCGATCCCATAGAGGCCGGCCAACGAATAAGCCCATAAAATCGCGATGGCGATAACCAGCACCGGCAAAGCGGTCGACTTCATGGAAACCGCCAAACCTTGAATAACATTCGTTCCATGGCCGGATTGTGAGGCCTCCGCTATTTTACGCACCGGTTTATATTCGGTTGATGTGTAGTACTCGGTGAGCCAGACCATACCTGCGGTAACCAATAATCCAATCAAAGCGCATTTAAACATCTCATACGCTCCCAGCTCCGGAATAGCTTGTAATGATGTAGCCGATGCTCCTCCAAAAAAATGGAATGCCAAGAACCAAAATGCCACAGCAGCTAAAACACCGGCTGCGATCAAACCTTTGTATAAAGCGCCCATGATATTCTTTTTGGCGCCCAAACGGATAAAAAATGTTCCGATTATTGAGGTGATAATGGATACACCGCCAATAACCAATGGAAACATAATTGCGTTTTCACTGTTTTTAAATGTCAAAGATGCCAGCAACATAGCCGCAACAGCTGTTACAACATACGTTTCATAAAGGTCAGCTGCCATACCGGCCGTGTCACCCACATTGTCGCCGACATTGTCAGCAATAACTGCCGGATTGCGCGGATCATCCTCCGGAATTCCGGCTTCAACTTTACCCACGAGGTCAGCGCCAACATCCGCGGCTTTGGTAAAAATACCGCCGCCTAAACGCGAGAACACAGATATGAGCGAACCGCCAAAGCCAATACCGACGAGCGCCTTAAGATCTCCGGTCAACGCGTAAAAACCCGCGACACCAAGAAGCGCCAAACCAACCACAAAAAGCCCGGTCACGGTTCCGCCTTTAACAGCGACCTCCAGCGCCTCCTTTAAACCTTTCTTGGCAGCATCCGCTGTTCTGACATTTGCTCTCACTGCTACGTTCATACCGATATAACCGGCTAAGCCGGATAAAATCGCGCCCAAAGCAAAACCCAGAGCCATGTTGGCGCCCAATGTAAACCACAAAGCCAACAACACGATTGCACCGATGACAGCAACCATTTTAAATTGACGGTTAAGATATGCTTTTGCACCCTCTTGAATTGCTTTCGCTATATCTACCATCTTGCCTTCGCCGTCGCTTTTGGAAAGCACCCAGCTTACAAGATAACCGCCCCAGCCAAGCGCCAAAACCGACGCCGCCAGAGCAAAAATCAGATAATTGTTCATAAAACTAACAAAACAAATGAAATATTAATTAATATTGATTGTTACATGTTGCAAGTTACATGCTACATGATGTAGTAGATATTAGGTAAATACAGCCAAAATGTCAATAACGCTCGCTTTGCTCGCTTAATTAAAAATTAAGAATTCAAAATTAAAAATGATGGAATCGAGCTGCGCTCGATATTAGTTATTATTCATTATGCACCATACACTATACATTATGTATTAGTTCGCAAGCCAAAGTTCAAATTCCTCCCTTGCTTCCGCGACGGATTCAAACTCCGTCACCTCAAGTAATGCAGTTTTAAATTGAGCCGCCTCCCACTTGCGGGCAAAATCACTGATTTGCTGCATCCTTTCGGGAGTAAGTTCTTCATTGCGAATAGGATCCACTACGCCATGCTGATATGCTTCATAACCAGTATGTACATCCGGCATTAAATTCGCAGGGATCTTATCCGATTCAGTCGACGTTCTTCGGCTCGTGGTCGGCGCTTTGCGGATTAGGTCTATCATCGCGTCCTGACCTTTCATCTCACGAATCCACAAAAGCAATGCCGCACCAACATTATATTCCGCCTCTCCCAAATCCTCCGGAAATAAATGGCTAACCGGATGCTCCAAATCCATGCACCTCTCATAAACCTCCGGCTCTTCCTCTTTTAATCCTTTAACTTTTATCTTTAATCCTTCAACAAGCTCGGCGACAGTCAGAGCTTCATCCGTCCCCAGCCTCTCCACGATCGTCGCCCAGCCTTCATCAATTAAACGTACTGCCGCCTGATGCCGTAAACCCGTCACTGACCACATTGCCAAATGAGCCAATTCATGTTTGTATACCTGCTCCATGCCCGGATAATCCAGACCTTCTGCTCGTAATTCAGCTTCATACTCTGCTTGCAATTCCTGCGTACGAAATCTTTCATCAAAAACAATCTCCGCATCAGTTTCCGTCACCTTTCCGGCTCTGCCCAGCTCCGGCCGTTGCGGATCATAAGAAGCGACAAACCTCTCCCTGATATTGGGCAGCGTCCAGCCTTTGATTCCCAAAATCCTCATCGCTTCCGCCAAATCCAAAACCGCCGGTTCAGCCACATCCATCCTTTCCGGGCACATCAACTTAAACTCCTTCCGCTCTCGATTTTCGTACATATCTATTTTAATATATCAGCGATCAAATTTTTTAATTCTTCCAAACCTTCCCGTTTTCTGCACGAAACAAAAACCGGTTTATATTCTTTAAATTTCTTTTTAAGTGCAGTTCTAGGTACTCTCTTTAAATTATCGATCTTATTAAAAACATAAATTTTTTGTGTCTCTGCTGCATCCAGCTCACCCAAAACCGCCTCAACCTCATCAATCTTCTCTTTCATGTAAGAATCTGAAACATCTATCACATGCAAAATCAGATCCGCATGCACCGTCTCCTCTAGTGTAGATCTAAAAGCCTGAATCAACTGTGGCGGAAGATCCTGTATAAAACCGATCGTGTCAGATAAAAGCACTTGCTGCTCCGCCCCGGGAATCCAAAGCTTCGCAACGCGTGTGTCTAAAGTCGCGAAAAGCTCGTCTGCTACATATGCCCCCTTTTTAGTTAACACATTTAATAACGATGACTTGCCGGCATTGGTATAACCAACAATAGAAACAGTTTTAAAGCCCAAACGCTCCCGCCTTCCTCTTTGTAAACCGCGGGTATTGGAATATTTACCAATTTGTTTTTTTATCATTCTTTCCTCTTCCGCCAAATGTCGCTTCATCTTCTCAATATTCGTTTCTCCGCTTCCACGCGTACCGATCCCACCAGCCTGTTGTGATAATTCCAACCCCATCCTATATATACGCGGCCCCATGTGACGGATACCTGCGAGTCTAATCTGTAGCTTCGCCTCTGTAGTATCAGCATGCTTTTGAAAAATCTTCAAAATCAAATCAATCCTATCCCAAACTTTAGTTCCCTTTTTCTCCACCATCCTCTCAATATTAAAAATCTGATGCGGTTTTAACAAATTGTTGATTATAATTATATCAACCTTCTCCGCTTCCGCAATTTCTACAACCTCTTCCAACTTTCCTGATCCGATATACGTTTTATAATCGGGTGTTACTCTTTTTTGTATAACCTTAACAACAATCATCCCGCCATAAGTATGTGTAAGCGACTCCAACTCAAATAAACGCCTCCTTGCCTCCTCCGGCTTAGTCTGCGACGATATAACATCTATTAAAATTACACGTGGCTGTCCCATGCGCATACTTTAAACTAACAACTTTAAACTGCAAAGAGCGCATTATAAAGCATCTGGTCACTGACCACTGTCCCCTGGTCCCTGGTCACTAGGACTCCAGACTAGGACTAAGACTGCAGACTCGAATTGTATCGTTGCCTCACCCTATCCGTTTGCCGGTTTAACAACACTGTATAATTGGCACGAACCGGATCGTTTAATTCCGCCCTTACAGTCCTTTGAGCCATAGCCTCCCCCGTTCTATCAAAAGCTCTGTCCAGAGACCTCTTCTGCCGCACCAACTCCAGTAAAGCTTCTGCATGCATTTTGGCCCATTGTATCTGTTTAGGTTGATTGAAATAATCCAGCCCCGATTCCAAATCATGCATCTGTGCTTCTCTTCTGGCTTGCTGGTCATGCGCTCTCCAAGCCGTCAATAATTTAAAAGTTAAATAATTCAATCTGTCTTCATCATTATCAAATGCTTCATATGACCTGTAAACATCCTGCATCATCTGCACATAATCACATCCGCGTCTTATTGTTGTTTGATCGTTAAAAAACGGATAAAGATCTTTTACATAAGTTTGCCACATCATCCATTCAAATCCCTCATCTCCTTTTTCCGGCTTTCTGGTTTCCAAGATCAATTTCGGCATTCGCTCCGGATCAAAATCTTCCGGCAATGTCGGTTTATATTCCTTCTTTGGCTCCAACACTTTCGTTTCCCTCTCCCCTCCATAATCAATACCCTCTTGCCACAATCTGCGTGTCTGTAATAAATCAAATGGAATTGCGCTTTCCGGCACCGGCTCTTCCTCTCCCTCAAATATCTCATATGGATATTCGGGCGGCGGCGGTATTATTGTCCGCCTTGATGAAGCCATTTCATCTCTTTCAGGATATTCTTCCTCAGGTTTCAAAGAATCCGGTGTAGGTTCATCTTCTTCTTCTTTTTCAATCCGAACTCTGGGCGCTGTCCGCGGATCATACAATTCCAACGGCATGGGCACTGTTTTATCCTGCGTAGTAGAAAAAGCCGGCGTTACTAAAGGAATATTTTCCGTAACAACTTGCATGGGTACATGAACGGTTTCACTTACTTCACCTTCATATTCTATGGTAATAATAACATTACGCTTGGCGGCAACAATATCATGTAAAGCCTTTTGATGATCGGGATTACTTACATAACCCGTATTGTATAACTCAATCAATGTTCCGATATTTCTCCAGGTCGCATTGGGGTTATTTACATAATGAGGATAATGGCTAGCAACCTCGTTTAGCGTCTGCACTTCCTCCGGGCTAAATTGCATCTCTTGCCCTTCCAAAGTTTCAGCAGCCTCCTCCAAGACTTGTTCATCCGCACTGATTCCCGCTTGCTCAAACTGCTCAATCACGCCCTGACTTTGCATATCCGCAACAGCCGCATACGCTCTCTTTCTTGCAAGCTCGATATTTTCTTCCTGCACCGAACCCGGCTCAACCGCACCCGCGCCATGCTTGAAAGCTTCGGGTGATGAAAATCCTGTCACATGAATTCCGGTTATTCTTAAATTTTGCAAATCACCTTCACCTCTTACTTCAGATCCGCTTGCAACATTATGCAATGTATTGGCTTTATCATGTAATATTTGTTGTTCCGTGGCTTCAACCAATTTTTGATAATCAGCTTTATCAAGCGCCTGGGCCTTATCAAAATGTCTGGCATATTGCTGAGGCACCGCATTATTTTCTGCATCCATTAATGGCGTTAATTGATGCTCAATCCTTACCTGTCCGCGAACAACTTTTAACCTTGGTGCAACATCAATCGTCGGACTTTGCGGCGCACTCACGCTCGTTTCTGCTTCCGACCAACTGCCGATATCGCGCTTCATTGGCACTTGCCCTCCGGCAAACGGAATCGCCATGGCCAGCAAAGCCGGATACTTATACCGCGGCAAAGCCAGTCTTTCCAGCAAACTCTTACTTTGCTCGCCCGCATTACCCTTAAATGGATTTTCACTCATATTTAAAAATCAAAAATTATTACCAATAATATAGCATGAAACACCATCTACCTTAATTTCATACATGATAACTCAATGGTTTAATCACTCATGAACTTAATAACAATCCTGATCCATCAAGTAAATCCTGCAAATCAGGATACAAAAAACCGCCTGCACCTGCACGCGGCTAAAAAATTGTATGAACCTAATCAAGCTTTGCCGCTACACGAGTCGCATAGCAGATTGCTTTATCTGCGTCCCTCATGCCCTTGACATCATCGATTTTCGCATCCCACCAGTTAACAGCTGTCGTTATTGCATCAGTTAAATTCGCATTGGTCAAATTTGCATAACTCAAATCCACACTGAACATATCCGCATTTTCAAGATTGGCGCCTTCAAGATCCGCTCCGCATAAATTCGCCTCGTGAAGACTTGCTCCGGATAAATTCACCTTGGAAAGAAACGCATTTAAAAAATCCGCATCTTGAAGTTCCGCCTCGGAAAGATTTGCTCCGGAAAGATTTGCCACAAAGAAACACACATTACTAAGATATGCTTTGGATAAATTCGCCTCAGAAAGATCCGACCCTTCAAAATCGGCCATAGAGAGATTCGCTTTAAAAAAATTGACCCCTGCAAGATCCAAACCAGAGAAATTCACACGCCCAAGTTTGATGCCCGAGAAATCCTGACCGCTCAAATCCGGCTGCCATTGCCAATGTTCTTTTCGTAAGACGTTCCACTTCTTAATGCCCTCTTCACCACTCTTCAACATTGCAACGCATTCCTCAATAGAAGGCGGTGTCCAGTCGCTTTTATTTTCTTCGCTCATCTCACCCTCCTCGCCCATTTTTAGGCTTTTTCAAAGTTCGATTGAATGCTGTATTTAAACAAAAAATGAAAAAACTGTCAACCCCCAAAGTCCCCCAAGCCACTAAACAAATAATTTAAGCTTTTTGTACGATTTACGACAAACGATGTACGCATCGCCACGACTAAGACTAGGACTCTAGACCAGGACTAGTAAAAATGTCGCTAAAGTACCAAAAACAAAACCCCCGACTACGTCGATGGTGTCATGCGCCCTAAGCCAAACCCGCGACCAACCCACAATAAACGGCCAGGCAATAAATAAATAGCTCCACCATCTCAATTCCGGCACCAGCATCACCCAACTCGCAATCATAAAAGCAGCCACAGTATGCGAGCTTGGAAACGAATAGCCATATGCTTTAACTTTCACCGCTTCTCCGCGTGCCGCCGGACGCGGTCTTTTTATAATAAACTTAATCAGCTCCGCGATAATGGTCGGCGCAAAAATCCAAACAATAAAGAATAACAATTTCTCTTTGGGAATCGGCGACAATAAATAAACCAAACCCGTCACAACCAAAATCCCCCACCAGCTTCCTATCATGCTGATGATGTGAGCAAATACGGTTCTTTTAGTACCTTTAGACATAACTTGCTCGAACTCAGAACATAGAACTCTGAACTCCGATTTTTGTTAATTCAGTATAGCCCATTTAAAGTAAATCAAAAAGAATCGAGCCCTGTCGCGTCTAACGCGATGTGCTCGACTCCTTTGTTATACATTATGCATTATGCACTGTTCATTATTCGTATATGTAATCTCTATATCCCGGCTCATCGGTATTTGGATACTCCACTTCTCCCTGCTTTTGTAAATCATACAAATGATGCATTTGGATTCCCGCATCTGATAAAGTCAAAAAAGTATTATCCATATAAGCCACCCGATCAATATCCTCATCATAATTCCCATAATACCAACCCGATTTTAATAAAGCTTGATCATCTTTGTGATGCGTAATCCTGCCCAACTCCTCAAAGCCTCCGGCGACTGTTAAACGATAAACTATAGCGCCCTGAAAAACAAAATCTCCGTACTCATTGCCTTCGCGGTCCGGATCAGCTTTCACCGCTTCATCCAGTTCCGCGATTCTAATCGGCAGAGCCAGCAATTGTTTGCTCGGTGAATATAAAAACGCTTTGTGATTATGCAACGCTTCAGACTCCGTACCGCGGTCGCCAATCACAACTTTATGCAATTCCTTGGGATTGCTTACATCGCTCACATCAAACACCGCCATCTTAATCCCCTGGTACCAAGCAAAACCCGCCTGCTCGCCCGTCCATGGATCCTCGCCGGCTTCCACCGTATCCTTTCCCACGCCAATAATATGATTTTCATCCATTGGATGCAAATAATCCGAATATCCGGGAATTTTTAACTTGCCCAATATCTTGGGATTGTTAGGATCTTTCAAATCCAGAACGAAAAACGGATCAACTTTTTTAAATGTCACCATATATCCGCGGTCACCCATGAATCTCATTGAATAAATGCTTTCACCCGGCGCAATTCCCTCAATATTCCCGGCCGGATCCATATCCGCATTTAAAATATAAACATTGTTTGTGGAATCAGCTCCCGTTCTCCAGACCTGACCCTTTGTTGTGGCTGCACGCAAATATCCATTATGCTCATCCAATGAAAATTGATTCAAAAGATGCCCGGGAACAGATCCTTGTTTTGTAAAAACAATCTTGCCTCCGTCTAAATTAAATTTATAAATATTGGTCTGCTCGCGATCTTCGGGAATCATGCTGTCCAACAGCGGCCGCACCTGCCAATCCTGCCTGGCTACATATAAATTTTTCAAAGACGCGTAAACCGTCTCGCTTGATCCCAAAATAACTTCGCGCTGCACCTCACCTTTGCCTTGCATGGGCACTGAAGCCACGGTCAGATACTCGCGGCTCGGCTCCGGATCAAAATAGCCGACATTCCCGCATTTAACCATGGGTTCAAAACTCGAACTGACATTGCTATCGCGGTATGCCGGGACCAAATCCTTGGCCTCGGGCAATAAGTCAAAACCATGCCACGGACTCCAAGAATTCATTATTAAATAAACATGCCCGTCTATCATCCTTGATGATGAAAGAGATCCGTCAAACTCAACCGTTCTGACTTTTTTTGCAGCTGCGCGGTCGGATATATCCCAGATCTGCGCCACTGTCACCGATCCGCCCCATGAATGCGGCGCAAATTCAGCTCCAACACCCCCTATAAGGGGCATGGGATAAATATAATCATTATATGTATGTCCCATAATCATCAGTCTATCGCCATCAATATACATATCATTGGCATATACATCTTTATCCATTTCAATCTGCCCGGCCAACTTTGCATTATCAGTCGGCAAAATCTGTGAAATCATTATTCTATTTTTTGAAAGATGATAAATGTAAGTTCCGTCCATCTTCAAGATATCCGCTTCATCAACTCCGGCAACCTGTGTATTGGTCTGCGAAAAATCCTGTGCCGAAGACGGAAGTTCGCCGGAATATGCCGCCGAAGACGGAGTACTCTCGAGCGGCGCCGTTTTCTGCATTGTCGGCATCGGTATTCCATCTTCCATCATATAACCTCCGCGTCCGTCATCCGCCTTAACAATTTGATCTTTTAAAACCGAACAAGATGTAAAGCGCTCCACTCTATTGCTCGGCACAAGCGGCTGGCCGGGCTGGCTTAGGTCAACCGTCAAAACCGGTGTCACCGGCGCCAAACCCAAGCTGGTTATAAACATCGCACTAAGCGATTTAATAAAGAGATCCATGAACATACCTAAAATTAATTAATAATTAATAAAGAAAAAAGAAAAAATTTTGAATAAGACTTTATAATTTATTTTGCTTACTGGTAATTAAGGTTTTTGTTAAAATTTTTATCAATTCTATACAATCTCTTCACAAGCTATCAGATTCTTCAAACTCGATTAATTTAGAATCTCTAATTAATCTTAACCAGTAATCAGTTTCTCGAGCTTCTTTTAATGCAATCTGAACTTTATTAATGAAATCGGCCTTTGAAATAGCAGCAACCGCTTCTTCTGAATTTGCACCAATTGCCGTACCACTTCGTAAAACTTGTTTAGAAATCACAAATTCATGCTTCTCTTTAGATAAATAAAAATATAGTTTTATGATTTTTAAAGCAAATTGATAGCTTTTATCCAAAGCGATATTCTCTTTCATAAAAAATTATATATTGCATTACTCATTCTTTATTCTTTATTCTTTATTCTTTATAAAGATAGTTTAACGAGTTATTTATTAAAACGCCAATCAAAGAAGCACATGACATTTTGGATTTGCCTATAATTGCGCATTTGCTATCATATCAGCATAATTTTTAAATTCAATTTTTTATGCATTACGATGATGAGCAAGACATCAAAGATGCTTTACAGCAAGCTCAAGATGCGGTTGACGAACTTAATGATGCCGTCGCCGAACTTGAATCCCTCTCCACTTCCGGGGATTCAAATTAATATCGCATCAGCGATTCCTGCATTGTTAATTGTTAATTATTAATTGTTAATAATAAAAGTATGGCCAATCCCGAAATGCCTCTTGCCGCACAACCGCAAGAAATCCCAACGCTTCCCAGCGCCGCAGAGGAAACCTCAACGCCTCCCGGCGCCGCTGATGAAGTCCCGGTCAGCGAAGTAACGCCTTCGGGGCCCAAGGAAACCGAAGCCGGCACGACCGGCATCGAACTGGAAACGGATGCCAAAATTCCTTTAGACCAAATCCGCGAATCAAATCCCGGTATATATCAAGAAATTATCCAAACCATCGAAAGTTTAGATAAAGCACATACTGATTTATATAGACGTGCCAATAAAATGTTCTTTGGCGTCTTATCTGCGGAAGAAATTGCGACCGTGGACAATGCCGGCCGCCCCATTGCCGAATCAGATCCTAAAGTCCAAGCCGCCAGAGAACGGGTCAGAAGAGCGTATAACAAACTGCGCATGGCCGCTGTCGGATTCGTCGCTCTGATAATGATGGGAGGAGCCATCGGCAAAGCCCACGAAGATCCCGAAGTCCAAGACCGTATTGCAACCGTTTCAAACGAAGCTGAGAGCAATGTCATGGAACTCATGCAGCGCATTGATGAAACTTCACGCCAAGCTGAAGATGAAGTAAAAGACTACTTGCAAGAAAAAAAGAAAGAAGCCCGAGAAGAAACCGTCAAAATAATTGCCGAAGGGATCAAAATCGCCAAAGAAGCTGAAAACTTAGAAAAAAATTCCGGGGGAAAAAAATAAATTTATTTTTTTTACTCCAAATTTATAGTTTAATATTTATTGTTTATTATATAAAAAAACCGTCCTATCTTAAGGGCGGTTTTTGTCTTGGGAAATTATCGATTACCCATACCTCGATGCATTCCGCGTCCCATGCCTTTACCGGTCAATTCAAGTCCCAATTCTTCACGAATGGTTTTTGCACCGTCCATGAGCTGATGCATCTCTGAAAATTTTGCGAAGTTATCTGCATTAATAACTTTAAAGCGTTCGGGAAGTTCACCGTCTGTCGCCGTCAGAGCAAACCATGCCTGATAGTCCCCGTCCAAAACTGCTGCGTGAATAGCTTCTCGTTCTTCTTCAGTGTGAACCGGCTGGCCATTGCCTTGACCTTGACCGTTTCCGCGCATTCCCGGACCCGGTAAACCCAATTCTTCTGCTATACTTTTCGCTGTTTCAAAATCCTGATTTTTTATAGCATTATGCATGTCGCAGAACTTGCTGAAATTATTAGCCGTAATTGTTTCCAGAATCTTTGGCGCTTGGCCGTTCTCCGGAGTTACAGCCGCAACAAATGCATTGTAATCTCGGCTTTCAATGGCAGCTTTTACATCTTCATTCTGCATAAAATGATGCGCTTTATGCATCCTCTGCATCATGACGCGCTTCATCTGAAAACCATTTTCCGCATCATTATTTATATTAGTCGCAGTATCGCTGGCAAGCACCGTTCCTGCAATGGCAATCGTTCCCAAAGCGCCGGTAGCAATACCTGCTTTTTTCCAAAATTCGTAGTTCATATATATACTAGAGAAAGGTTAAAGGTAAAAAGTTAAATGATTGTTCAATTGTATATACAATCGCTGCTTAATCCTTAATTTTTAATCCTTTATCAATTATTGTTTGTAAGGAGGTGTCCCGCGGGAGGGAGTCAGCGGCCGCTAGCCCTCCACTGACTTCCACGATCTTATACGCTAAGGCTTCATCTGTTCTTTCACCGGCTCCTGCGCTCTGTTATTAAGCATCTGGATACGCACGCCCCTGGGGCAAGGCATCAAATCTTTAGCTTCGAAAACATTAATAGACGTACTGGCCGAACCAAATGCTCTGACGCAGGGTGATTCCTCAATAATTCTCTCTGCTCTTTGCGTATCGCATTCGGAAACATCAACCTGCCATGTTATGCCATGCGGATCTCTGATCAATAAAATGGCCTTGTCCATACCCTGAACCCTGCCCGCCACCATGCCCATATCCGGCCTTATCAATTTTTGCATTCTGGGTCTTTGTATTAAATAATAACCCGGCAATTTTTCCGCCGCTAAAAATTCTATCTTCTCTGAAAGACCCACAGCCGAGACGGCTCCTCCGAGCGCGATAAAGGATAAAACCAAAACACCGCCGATAAACGTTGTTCTATACCTGTAACCGCGCGGAGCATGTATAAAAATCGCCAGAGCCGCAACACCCGTGCCCAGACTGAATAAAATCCAAAACAACGGCAGAAAATCTAAAAAATTAGACAAAAACGATCCCTGTCTGTACTCGGCGATCAAGCCTTGCGGATCAGTCACAAACCAAAAAGCCACGCCTGTTGAAATAATTCCAATGATTACGAAAGATCCGAATAAAAACCAAAGACCGGCGTGCTTGGCACGCACTTGCCAGCGCGGTATTGGTTCCGGCATCTCACCGCGCTCAATCTTGTCTTTAAATTGATCTGCTATGCTCGTCATATTGGTTTAATAACCGCCTCCATTGTATCTGCCGCTTTCTGAAACTTTTGTTTCGCCCTTCTGATCCAGGTCGCAACCGTTCCCGGAGGCGCGCGTAAAATATCGCTGATTTCATCATACGTCTTTTCTTCCATATACGCCAAAATCAAAACCGTCCTGTCACGTTCCGGCAACTCATTCATAATACGCTTTACAGCATCAGCCGTCAGAGATGCATCAGCTAAACGGGCACTGTCATCGCCCGACTGCAATAAACGCCCGAAGCCCTCGTCTTCATCATCCAACGAAGCGTCTCCCATTTTTTTCTTTTGCTTGCGGTAAACAGAAATCGTTCTATTGTGAACTATTCTATATATCCAACTCGAAAATTTTAAAGACGGATCAAAATTGGCGATATGCTTATAGGCGTCCATAAAAGACTCCTGCAAGATATCCTCCGCGTCCTCATTGGAAAAATGACTGATTCTTTTTATATACGATAAAAGACGCGATTCATAGCGTCGTATTAAAACAACAAGCGCCTGGGCATCCGAAAGAACAGTTTGCGCCAATTCTTCATCGGTTTTATTTTGGTATAAATCCGAATGCATACCAGCATAATATAGTACGTAAATATCCTTGCAAGTCTTTCATTTTCTACAAAATGATTTTTATGCTAAAATAAGCTTAATATCAACTAGAATCTAGTGCCTAGCGACTAACATCACGTATCGTGCATCCTGTATCGTCTGACGATTCACGTTATACGTTGCGAGTTTCGCGAATTGAGTTCTTGTGTCTAGTATCTAGAGTCCAACATCCATTCGTATGACAGCCATGCCTAATCTGGTGCCGCCAATGCCCAACCGGGCACCTCAAATACCTCCGCATATTTTTTTGCAACGAAAAAAGGTAAAAAACCGCCCTGATGAATTGCTAGAACGTGTTGTTGAATCGCATAGCCAACACATACCATATTTTGATTACAAGCGGGCTGTTCACTTGGTCAAATCTGCTTTTGAATCCGCAAATCAAGGCCGGTTGCGCGAATTGGAATCCGAACTCCAAAACCGTATCATCCGTTACTTATCACACCAACCTTCACAGCTGCAAACCGTAGTTCAAAAAATTTTTAGCAATGCGCAAACCGTAATTAAAGACCCGCGCTTTCGAGCCGGCGTGTCTCAAGAAATTAGCCACCTGCAAAGCGGTATTATTTCTGTTATTGCTGTTTTACAAAATATTGAAAATAACTTTAGACGCAGACAAAGACTTGGAATGTTGCCGGCCGAACGAGAACTGTACCTAGGGACAAATGATTATTTGGATGCTGCCAGATGTATTGATTTAATCGGTATTGAATACGATTCAGAAGGACCGCAAGCGATTGATCTGTATCAAGTTAAAAGTCCAAAAATTACTCTAACACGTAAAGAAATTCAAGACATTCAAGACAATCATCAATTATTCGTTGATGAACTTGCTAGCGGCGAATATGCTTTTCGCTCTAAATTAACTACGCGAAATTTAAGTTTAGCCGAAAAAGAATTAAAAGAGTTTCTTGCCACTGCGGCTGAAAATAAAGAACATGAAAATGTTGCTGAATTCTTAAAAAGACATTCTGACCTTCTATTGGCATTATTAACCGAACCTCCTGCATCCTTTGAAGATGAGGCTATCGAAGAATACTTAACAACAAATGGAATGGATAATCAATCGTTGATTGATCTGCATCTGCTGTTTCAACCCAAAAAATTCCATGTCGCTTGTCAATTATTATCCGAGTTGGGGCTTGGTACGCCCAATCTAGACGAAACCCAAATCAGAACCATGGAACAATTTCATTTATGGGCTCTGCAATATTTACCACCCGCTGAAAAACTAAAAGCCATTTATACTGATTTTGAAGTAGAACCACAATATATTACTCAAGATACACAATACCGATCAATCATCGATCATGGCGGCCCGCAAATCATAATGCCCATCCGGCCCGGCCGCTGATATCCCGCTCTTGACATAATTACCATTTACCCCTAATATGCAAAATCCCTTCACCTTAACAAAGGATCAAGACGAAATGGCTGACACAAGCAACAAAGTCGGCCAATTGGCTGGCAAGTTAGGCTTTGTACCAACATCCGGATCCGTGGCTTTGCCCGGTGATGATGTTTACTCCCATATTTACGAAACTTTGGAAAAAGTAATGGCAACGCCCGAGTACAAAGAGCTGGCACGTAAACGCCAAGCCGGCGAAATTACTCAAGAGCAAGCTCTCCAAGCAGTCGTGGAAATCGCCAAACAATTTGATTCAGAATAATCCTTTCCGTCCCTTCACTCAATCGCCCTCCGGCGATTTTTTTAATACTCCTTAACCTCCTACGGTGATTCCTGCTTTTGACAGCAAAAGTAGGCGAAACTGCTGGGGTCTGCGATGCCCTCTCATTTCATGGGATGCTTATCCTCTTTTACCCACCATGGTTAGCGCATCCCCCAGACCCCATGCCATTTCAAAACGAAGTTTTACATTACGTCTCCCTCTTAATTTTAAGAGGGAGATTCAGAGGGAGTTAGAAACCATATACCCTGACGAAAAAAGTAGGACTCGCCGCAGGCGGGATTAAAATAAATCCCCCTCTTGAGTTAAGAGGGGGTAAGGGGAGTTATCACAATTCAAAAACCACCGGTCAGGGTGGCTTTGAGTGAGTTTTTGGAAATAAGTGCGGTTAAGGTATTACGTAAATGCGTAAGCCCCAACCCTTTCACTGAGGAATGTTCGATGTTCACTGTGGAGGAAAAGATTTTCACTGCGGATTTCACAATCTGCATTGCGAATCGACATGCGCTGGCGCTCTCGCCATGCTTGCATGTCTGCGGCAGCACCTGCCTTTCGGCCGGCGTCTGCCCGCGAATCACTTCCGACGCGATCCAAGGCTCGGTCGGCGGGCCTGTATCTCTTGGCGGCACGAGCGTCTGTCGACATCAGTCGAACAAGTTGCTCGTCTTCCTGATTCACTGCGCTGCCGGCATTACTGCCAACTTGCGCATAGTACCAGGGTACTGATTCCAGACGCTCCAGACTGGCTCCCTCGCCCGACGCGGGCGCGGAAGTATTCTTGGTCGAACCCGAGTCTGCAGCATCTCGTTTCTCTCCAGAAGACTTCACCGCGAGCTTCAGGATCTGCTTTCCCTGCAGAGCGATTCCGATCGCCTCGTCCTTGTGCTCGTTGAAAAAGTCCTTATAAGCTTCTTTGCCGGAAAGATCCCACTCCTCCTTCTTCAACTTCCACCGGCGTTCGGAAAACGTCAGCTTCTGCCGGTTCAAAGGTTTTGCGGAATCATAGGCATACGCGATTGTAGCCTTGAACGGATTGGCTTCCGCCACCCGTTTGGCATCCGTATCGTGATCCGGGAAGCACCGGGCGTACTGCAGCCAATCCGCTCCCGCATCATTGAAGAGTTCGAGCGATCCGTCAGCCTCGACCTTGCAGACCGAGACATGCTCCGGAATGCAATTGATGCGATGCTTTGCCTCGACCGGCGCCCCGGAAGCGGGAACGTCTTCAACCTTGGGATTGCGCGCCATAAACTGGTCGTAGCGATTCTGCACTACGTCCCGGCGGGTTCTCACCGTCCTGGGCTTGGCGCTTCCTGCAGGCCTGCTCGCCGTTCTTCGCGGCTTTTGTGCCGCGGGCTCGCCCGTCAATACGGCATTGGTCGCCGCGGCTGCGGCATTGGCTTGCGCCAGCAGCACCGCGGCCTCGCCGGGTGTGAGCCTCTGCTTTTGCGGTTCGGGAGCGGTACTCGGCTTGGGAAGCCTGTTCGGGTCAATCGGACGCAGACGAGTAATCTCGTCCCTGCGCCGCTTGGCTTCCCGCTCCTCGGCTTCCGCCAATCGCATAGCCCTGAAACGGGCATCCGGTTCGGCAACCTTGAGGTTGTACTCATGCAGCCGCATGCGTTCCAAGGCATTCAAGCAACCCATTGCGTCAGCCTGACTGGATGCGTCCGGACCCTGCAAGAATCGAGCCAAAGGATACTTATCGTAGTAATCCTCCCACCACTGGGCTCGGCGCAAATAGTCGGATTCACACGCCATCTTTTGGCGGTGCCACTGATCGAGGTTATGATGCTGCTGCCAGTAACTGTTGTACGCGTTCAACACGCATACTTCAGTCACCTTATCAGCGCACATGTTCCGCTTATACTGTGACGATCCCTGTGCCAATACCGGCAAAGAGAACAGCGTCAAAATCAAGAAGATAAACAAAGGAAAGAGATACCTTTTGGCCTGTTTCATCGATCCTCCACTTTTTCATTTGAAGGTGCGTTGTCTATTCACTCTGCTTGCGCAGATATTTGACTTTGCCTTAAATATTACATTTTGTCAAGAATAATAAAACAATATGAACTCTGCTTGCAGAATTCTGATTTTTTAGCTAAATATAGCTAAATTATTTAACTAACCACGATATCACCAATACACCCAGTACCACCCTGTACCAAGCAAAGGGAATAAAAGTCTTTGTCTTAATATAGGCCAAAAACCACTTGCTCACCGCATAAGCAACTATAAACGACACAATAAAACCTACAAACAGCAGCCACAATTGCGATCCTGCGAGGCCATTTTCATATTTCAGCAACGAATACCCGCCCGCAGCCAGCAAAGTCGGCACCGCAAGTAAAAACGAAAATCGCACAGCAAACACTCTGGAATATCCAAGCAAAAGCAATGCGATTATTGTAACTCCCGATCTGGATGTTCCCGGTACCATAGCCAAAGCCTGCGCCAACCCAATCAACACGGCATGGTTATAACTAATTGCTTCTGTTTTATCGACATCCGACGTCTGACGTCTCGACTTCTCAATAAAATAAAAAATCGCACCGTAAAAAATCAGCGCTCCGGCAACCACCCAAGGCGAAAAAAGATACTGATCAATCAAATCGCCAAACAAAATACCCAGCACAGCAGTTACGAAAAAGGCAATTAAAATCCTCCCCCACTTTTCTTCCAAAGACCTCCAATCCCATTTTTCCGGCCAAAGATCTTTCCAAAAAATAACAATCACCGCTAAAATCGCACCCGATTGAATCACGATATCGAACATTTTTGTAAAAGATTCCTCAAAAGCAAACCATTGATTAAATAAAATCAAATGCCCTGTAGAACTTACCGGCAAAAACTCCGTAGCGCCCTCAACTACTCCAAGTATTATTGCTGTTAAAACGTCTTGCATACTTACTTTTTAACTTCTGATACCTGACTTATCGACCTATCGACGTCCGACTTCGATATGTATTTGTTCACCGCATAAGCCAAATACCCCGTCGCCAAAGCAGTTATCCCAATATCATCCAGCCAACCCAAAATCGGCGCCAAATCCGGAATTAAATCCGCCGGCCAAATCAGATACAAAATCGCAAAACCTACCGCTGCCTTAGGCTTCCAATCCGTCTTTTTATCTTTAAAAAAATTAATTAAATTTTTCCAATATGGTATAAATTTCGTATTTTTCATATCTTTAGATATTACACTTTTAACGTTCGACGTTCGACGTTTCCGGTTTTATAATATTCATCAATTTTCTTTATAAGATCTTTATACGATAATGTCACTAAATAAAAATCATGCACCGCATTCCAAGCCGAAATATTTTGTAATTTCGGACGCGGTATAATCATCCAATGAAGATGGCTCATTGATCCGCCCGAATACGGCCCGATTTGCATGGTAATATTAAAAGATTTGGTTTTAAAAAGTTTAGCTAGAAGTTTTTTAGATGTTAAAAGAACCTTGGTAAAATCCTCCCATTCTTCTTTATTTAAATGATCAAGCTCACAAACGTGCCTTTTGGGAATAATCATCAAATTTCCATCCATATAAGGATATTTACATGCCAAAACACTCCAAAAATCGCTTCGCAATTGCTTGACCTCTTGGTCTTGCAAGGTATCGGCATCGCAAAAATCGCAAAAATCTTTCTTCTTCTTGCGGCTCCTGTAAATTGCGCGATTAGGTTCAAAAATCCTCATATATAGATAATGCAACCTTAACTTAATATTAATGATTCTTCCTTGATTTAAATCAGATTAATCATTTTCTATCAAAGTAAATCTGGGTTAAAAATACCATGCTTAGTTTAGCATGGCTTATTTAGTTTATCCAACGGAACGCATCTTTTTAATAATATCCGTTGTATGCAGTTTGGATTGGGCGTTGAGTAATTGCACTTCTATGCCCGCCGCTTTGGCAAAAGCGTATCTGTTTGCTTCGGGGTCAAATGCGGTTGTCTGCGATGCGATAATAACATGGGGCATGATATTCCGCACCGCGCTCTCCAAGTCATCATAGATAACAACCCTGTCAACAGCCTCAAACGCGGCAATAATGCGGGCTCGGACATTTTCGGACAAAATCGGCCTTTCAGATCCTTTTTGAGATTTGATTCTCGCATCGGAATTTATACCTACAAAAAGATAATCTCCGTATCCGGCCGCCCTCTCAAGATAACGGACATGGCCTTCATGCAGCAAATCAAAGGCTCCGTTTGTAAAAACTATTTTGCCATTGCTTTTTTGCTTTAATGCCTTTGCATGAACCGCTATCTGCTCCAAAGTTAAAATCTTATACGATGTGGCGCAACGCATCCAAGCCTCCTTGAAAGTACCTTAAATACATTAAAAAGACCGGATGATTCTGTCAAACGGATTAAGTTCAGAATTTAAAGTTCCAAGTTCTATGTTCCAGGTCGCAAGCTCCAAACTGCATGATGCATATCAAAACGCGTATGCCTTTAAATAATCAGCCAGATCTTCAAATAAAATAAATACCTCCTGCGGACCCGCCGCATACGGCGCCACTTGATACGGATCAAAAATAAAAATAATTCTATCTTGCGTCAAATGAAAATTTTTAAAATTCTCAGAAGAGGGACCCGCCCCGTCCATCACCCAATCCTCATCACTTAAATCGCGACTCATCAACTCGTTTATTGTATAGTCGGAAATGAAGTCCAGATAATACCGCTTTTTTCCGGTCTTGATGTCAACCTTTTCGGCCATAGGATTAAAAACATCCTCAATGGTCATAAGTTTACCGCTCTCTTCAAGATTATAATTAAATGTATTGAAATATGAATTGGGATGCGCTCCGCCCATATAAACACTTGCTTGCATTATTATACTGACAAAAGCATTATCATTGCGGTTTACATAATAACTGATACTTAAAAACCACGGCCCGGGATCGTATTCATGCTCGCTTGCTTTAAACTCATTCAAAAAATTATTTAACTCTGTCTGAACATGATCATAAACGTCTTGATTAATCTTTTTGCTTATTAAATCGTCGCCTCCGCTGAAATCAGGATATCCGATTTCATAATAATATCCGTCCTGTTCATCTTCCAATTTCACCGTCTTGTATTCCAGATCTTTTGTTGATGTCGTATTCAAAATTTTAAGAGGCTCAGCCGGTTTAGGAACCTGCTCTTGCACTTCTTGCGAATCGGAATTATCTATACTCATCTCCTCGCAGCCCGTAGCTATAAAAATGACTGCAATTAAAATCAAAAAATACTTTTTCATAGTCTTACTATCTTAATGTATAAACCAAGATTGTAAAAGTTCACCTGCAGTCCCGCTCCCTCGTTAACAGTGACCAGTGACCGGTCGCTGGATGCAACGTACGTTGACCCGTAGTCCGGTTAACCAGTTATCCGGATTACTGTTAAACGGGATTACTGCAATACGTTTTGGATTCGTAGTTTGTAGTTTGAGGTTAGAAATATTAAAAAACCTCCCAAAATAGGAAGGCGAGAATTATTTGCAATACCTGCTGAATATCCGCGGACCCGAATCGCTCACTCGTTGATGGCACATGCGTAGGAAATAATCACATTAATCAAAATGTTAGCTTTATAGATTTATTCGGCTTGTATATTCTTCATCCATAAATTTCATAAGTTCACGCGCCAACTTGCCCGGATCGTGGCGGATCAAACTTCTGGCAAGCTTGTCGCCCATTACCGGTCGCGCAATTCTTTCCGAAAGAATATCTACGCGCAATACCAAATAATCGCCGGCAATTAAATCATCTTCAACCAATGCTTCGCCCGCACGGGTATACTTTTCCAGCACCGGCTCCGGAATTATTGCCGAGTTGACCAACACCGCATTCAGCCTTGCCGGAGCAATATATGACTTCAATCGCTCAACAAAACGCGATGCCCGATAGTCGTCCGTCTGACCGGGTTTGGAAACCAAATTCAATACATAAACCAATTCACCTGTTGCAGCATCCAGAGCTTCGGCAACTCCCTGCACCAGCAAAACCGGCACCAAACTGGTATAAAGATCACCCGGCCCCAGAACAACCATGTCCGCTTCGCGGATGGCCTGCAATGCTTCGGGATTGGCCATGACCTGCGGCTGTAAAAAGCATTCACGGATTGGCGCTCTTTTGCTTTGCGGTGCATCAATAGCATGTTCGCCCTCAACCACCGTTCCGTCTTCAAGCTCTGCAAACAGCCTGGATGCTTGCGCCGAAACCGGCAATACCCTTCCTTGCACGCGCAAAATCTGATGCGCCATCATAATTGCGCTTTCCGCCGATCCGTACATCATCTCCAACGCCGACAAGAAGATATTGCCAAAATTGTGGCCCGCGAGTTCGCCCTTGGTAAAACGATAGTTAAGAAGATTCCGTAAAGCATCATCACCTTCAGCAAGCGCCACCAAACACTGGCGGATATCGCCAGGAGGCAAAACACCAAGTTCATCGCGCAGACGGCCGGTTGATCCGCCGTCATCCGCAATAGAAACAACGGCCGTCAAATCCACATCGTGCCGCTTAAGTCCTGAAAGCACCGTAAAAGTCCCTGTTCCCCCGCCAAGCACGACAACCTTTGGTCGCGATTTTTCTTGATTCACTTTTATCTCCCTTCGCAGATTCTGAGTTTATCGAAGAACAAAGGATCAATACATCATGAACTATCATAAAAATACTTGAACGTCAATACATAAACTATATTAAAAAACGCCGTTGTTAGCGGCGCGTAGCTTTTTTTGAAAGATCAAGATACTTTTCATAAGTGCCTTTTCGCATGTTGCGGCTGCCCCTGCATCTTGGAAAATGAGCGCACCCCCAAAAATACTTGCTCGTATATGAATTCTGTTTCGGAATCATATTTGTACCGCAATCGGGACAAGTGGGAATCAAGCCTTTAAGCGCGGCTTCCGCTCTTTTAGCTTCAATATCCATCTTTTTCTTTCTGGCTTGATAACCTTCATTATCCGCAATACCTCCGTGCTCAAGACAAATCGCCTTATACTCAATTTGAGTAATGGGGTCACATGCTTCTACAGTATATTCTTTGAACTTAAATGGATGCTCAACCCATAGAACCCTTACCTTTAAAGGTGCCTGATCTTTATCATAGGCAATAAAAGTCTGCCTTGTGTATTCCTCATTATAGCCGCTTTGCCTTTCCCAATTCTCGCACTCCAAAAAAACGATTCCCTTATACCCGATATTCAAATAATCATCCAATTCAATCATGTCCTTGCTCCTTTTGTTAAAGATCAATGACTAAAGCTATACCGCAAATTACTTGCATAGTCAATAACTCTCACCGCAGGCGTTGGACTCTGGACGCAAAACTCAAAACTCTAGACTCGAACTTCGTTAACCCGCAGTCCCGCCCTTAGTGTAGTCGTAGGAAGCGGCACGAGACGTTTCAATATCGACGTACTGACGTATCGACGTACCGACGTATTGACGAATCATCCTCTTTTTGATATACAAACCCCGGTACACTTCACAAAAGGAAAAGCCGATGGAACATAATTGGTCATGCGTGGATCTGCATCGTGTGCAAGTTATTTCTTTCGATGTGGCATTTACACTGCTCGGTTTAAATGTTTACCGGATCTCCGAACTCGTTCAAAAGCACCTTGATATTCCCTGCACTCCGGCTCAACTTATGAACATGGAACGTGCAATACGCGGTGAATACACAAGAAATTACGATAAATCTCATGCAGTTCAAGGCAAGTGCATTACCGAAATCATGACCGAAATGATTAGCAGGCAGCCGCATCTATCCATCGACGTCAAAACAATCGACGCTTTCCATTCTGCGCTTCAAAAAAGCCATCTGCAAACAAATCTATTCCAAATCATCTACCATGATGCTTTGGCGGCATTGGATTATATTAAAGAATTCACAGGCCTGAAACTAATTGTCATCAGCAATGCGCCGGTAACGCTAAGGCGGGATCTGGAACGCATCGGCCTCCTTCATTACTTCGATCACGTGCTTGGCAGCGCCGAAGAAGGTGTCGGAAAACCGGACCCGGAGATCTTTACCCGCGCCGCAGATCGTTGCGGTGTCAAAATCGAAGACATTCTTCACATTGATGACAATCCGCATGTCGGAGTGTTGGCGGCACAGCGAGCCGGCATGCAAGCCGTGCTTTACGACCCCGAATTCTGTTTTTACCCTCGCATGATTCCTGCGCCCGTCATCAAAAATCATCTTGAACTGGCCCGCCGCCTTTCTGTTACGCAAGAAAACCGGGACGATTTTTACTGGCTCTGACTTCTATTTTCAACTTCTCTTCATGAGAGTTTTTTTAATCCTGATTTTCATCTCGTTGACCCGTGATCCTGTTAACCCGTTAACCAGAGGTATTCTCGTGATAACGGTTTAATCCCGCCACGAACGGGACCCCGCCTTCAAAAAAATATTTAAATTATTGTGGCGGGGCGGATATACTTGAGCACGATAAAAGTTGTTAGTTGTCAGTTGTCAGTTTATAATATTGCCATGGAACAAATGCCTCAAATCTCCAGCCGTCCCGCTCCCGAAACATTGCGTTTGGGGCATTGGCCCGATCATGAAAACCAACCCGCAGCTCCGGAAACTATGCGTTTGGGCCGCTGGCCGGATCAACCTCTTCAATCTCAAGAACCGCCAGAACAATCCCGGCTGGAAACGTTAAGAACCATAGAACATACCGAAGACATCGCCACGCAGCTTTCTATCGAGATGTCGCGCGCCTATCCTTACCGCCAGGAACAAATTTTAACGCGGTTAAAACAAGATGCCGACTTGCGCAAGAAGATTCTTGAGTCAAACGAAATCGGCGGCATAGCCAAAAACAAACCTCTTTTAATCAGATTGGAAAACGGACAAGACGCTGTTTACAAACCGCAAAACCGCGAACAAGCCGAGCTGGCCCGTGGCATTCCAGTCGGCTCATATGCCGCGCGCGAATGGCTGGTTGCGCAAATAGACCAGGCTTTACAGTTGGATTTAGTCCCGCCCACGGTTTTACGTGATGGCCCGGAAGGTATGGGCTCCGTACAAGCCTGGCAAGATAATTGCGAAGTCGGCATGGGCGTTGATTACTGGGAATCTCCGCGCGTAGAACAGATCAAGCTCGCATTACTTGACGCCATCACCGGCAATGTCGACCGGCATGCGGGTAACTTTTTAGTTGAAAAACAAACCGGACGTTACGTGGCTATTGATAATGGACTCGTCTTCTCTTCCAATGCCGCAGATCAAACCTGGTCCGCCGCTTTGCGCGAGGTCGGTGGTCAAAACCTTTCTGATCAAGATATGCAAGTTATCGGTTCTCGCATAAATGCTTTTTTTCACGCTCCCGGAGTGCAACAAGTTCTGCGCCGCGCCTTTGATCTTGCATTGGGCTATGAAGCTGAATCCGCTTGGGAAAAATTCGTTTCATCGTTACGAAACATTGAACATAACCACCAACTGCCCAAATCCGAAAAATAATATGAATAATCCGGAAAACAATCTTCCTAATCCTGAGCACCGGGAATATCCCGAGGTGGATTTGATTAAAATTGATCCTGCTTCCAAAGAAAAAATTGTCGTCGCTACCTGCAAACTTATAGGCGGTCGGGTTGAAATCATCGGAGAACCGAATTTTGTTAAAATCTTAAAACAAGGCGTCAAAACCTATCCTAACCAAAACATAATCATGCCCAATCAAGGCAAAGTATACCTTGATGCCGTTCAACAACAATTCCGCAGCGCCTATCTATTCGCCGAAGCTAAAAAATAAAAACCCGACAAAGTCGAGGTTAGAGCACGCCCATCATAAATCGATGTTGGCGCACAAAAGCGATTGCCAAAGGATCATCTTTTCGCCATACAAAGACGGTCATTTTTTGATCAATGTTGATCATGGGAGGCGTATAAAAATAATCCTTGGGTAATATTATATTTAACAAAGAACGCAACTGCGAAATCTCCAACAAACATTTCGGATCCGGCCAGCTAAGCTGGATTGCAAAACCGCTGTACTTCATCTGAGTCGCATAACCCATCAAACGCAGTACTGCTCTTAATAGGATTATCGCCATTCCACCTCCCATAAAAGACTATCCAAATTCTCTTGTCCGGTCAACTAAAAACCCCCTCAAGATTTCAAGGGGGCAAAATCCGCCTTCACGTAATGAAGACGTATAGACTTCCGACTTATAGACGTCCGACGTTTAGAAGTCCGTAGTCCGCAGTCCGCAGTCCGTAATCCGAATTCAGAGTTCAGAGTTTAGAGTTCAGAATTCCTAGTTCGTGGTTCGTAATTCGTGGTTCGTAGTTCGAATTTCAAATCCTCAATTCCTGCTTGTCCGCAAGTGCGCGGAATGTTGGAGAAAGTTCATAAAGTTCGGCAAAGGAATACGCTACGGCTTCAATTTGCGGTTCGCCGTTTTGTAATTTATTGGCGGGCTTGAGTACAATAAACTTGTCGCAAATGCGCCGCACCGTGCTAAGACGATGCGCAATCACAAGCGCACCCTGATCTCCGGCAAGCGCCAGCTCCAAGCCCTGCTGCACTTCCCACTCCGTGAGTGAGTCCAAGTTGCTCGTTGCTTCATCAATTACCAGAAAATCTGGATTCTTGATCATGGCCGCGCCAATCATAACGCGCTGTTTCTCACCGCCCGAAAGCTGCAAGCCGTCTTTGCCAACCTTGGTTTCGAGCCCATGAGTGAGCCTGTCTTCAAAGTCAATCTTATACCGCCGCATCAACTCCCATATCTCATCATCGGTAATCCGCGCACGCTCTTCTTCCGAAAGGCTATAGAGCAGATTGTAGCGCAAAGTATTGTTAAAAATCTGCGGATGCTGGGCAATATAACCAACATGCTTAAGCCAGGAAGCCAGCTTTACATCACGCAAATCATAACCGTTCACACTAATCGATCCGTATTGCGGATCCATATGCCGTAGAAGCAAGCGCATCAGCGTGGTCTTGCCCGAACCGGAAACGCCCAGCAGTGCGACCTTTTCTCCGGGTTCGATGGTAAATCCTACATTGCGCAAAACCGGCCGTGGATCTTTTTTTACATCATCGGTCTCTTCATCGTCATCTTCATCAGGTTCCTGACCCGGATATGTATGCGAGATTTGAGAGAACTCCACGCAAAATTCCTTTGCGCCGTTCAAATCTTTTGCATCCGATTTTTCCACTACATCGGGCTCGATCTTCAGAGCTTCGCTCAACGATTTTACGGACGGCATGTTGAAATTGAAATGTCTTTCAATTTCACTCACGCGCCACATATTATCCGCCAACTTTTGCACCCAGGCAAACAGCGGAAACAACAAACCCATGTTCCAGTTGCCTTGCCAGACATTCCACACGCCATAACCCATAATCACGATCGTGAATATATTCGTAATCAACGAACGGCTTGAAATCTGACCTATGTACCACAGCCAAAACCATCTGTCCCGCACCAGCAATGCTGATGAATCTTTCCTATGCACCTTGATTTCGGGTTTTTGCTTGGCATTTACGGCCACTCGCTCATACTTGTCGATGCGTTCCGTGAAAAACTTGTTTATACGCCGGAATTCTTTATCAATCGGCAAGCATGCTTCAATGGTCCGCCTGTTCAAAAACAGCGACCAAAGAAAATGCATTGCCAGCATTCCGGTAGCCAACAATCCGGCAACACCGCTTAGCATGAACAATAAAAACCACGCCAGTGCAAGATTAAGAAACACGGCATAGCCATCGAACAACAGGGTGGTTTCCATTTCACTGGCCTTCCAGCGGCCTTTGTCGATATTGGAAACACCCAATTCCGAAGCATGCTGAATATGCTGCCCGGCAGACTTTTGGAACATGCGCTTTAGAATGCTCTGATCCCAATTCACCATGTGCTCACCTAACAAGTATTCGCGCGATCTGAAGTGTAGCCACATAAACAGTATGTTGACTGTGTAACAAAAAGCGAAAGCCGCAAACCCCTGCAATGCAAGAATTGCATTCCGATTCTGTATGCCGTCAAAGATATAACTAACCGCATACGGCGCCATGGTACTAAACAATATGGTAAATATTTCCAGCACCATAAAGCGCCTGAAATATTTTTTGGTCACGGGAGTCTGCTTTTCATCCCACACCCACTTAACCAATCGTGCGGTTTCCCGCATATCAAGCAAGTACTGCCAGATTGTTACCGGTGGTCTGCGTTTAACGTCCGCATCTTCGCTCATGGTCCGTCTCCTTTGCTTTTGTCAAAGTCCGTATTTTCAGCCTTGGCTGATAAAACCTAGGTTTAAGAATTTAGGTGAAGTTCGAGGCGCGATCGAGCATTTTTGCGAAACGTACCTGATGTACGTTGAGCAAAAAGCGGAAATCGTAACAAAGAAATTCGCCAAATTCTAAACCGTAAAAAAATATCTTGCGCAAGGCAAGATATTAATAATTTTTAAAATAATATTTGATATTAAAAATCCTTAATATATTGCCTTAACACCTCTTCAGTTCCGTTTTGGACAGCATCAAAACCGCGCCCGCCACGGACAGCATTTGGTGTTTTAACTTGTAGCAATATATATTTCATATTGATGCCAAGATATTAGCAGATACATATCTATCTGTCAAGACTTAAATCTCAGCTTTAATCAAAATTTTTAGCTTATTTTAATACAAAAAAACACCTACGCATAGGTGCTAAATTCTCATCAACCATTAATCACCCGCCACAAACTAAGCCATCAACTAACAACTGATAATTCTTATTTCTTCATCATGCATTCTGCACTATACATTATGCACCATTAATCGAAATATGAATCAGCCCCGCATACGTCAATAAAAACAATAAAATCCCAACTAATCCCAATCCAAAAATCATATGATCTACCCATCCTCCGGTATCCACGCATAAAAATTTGGGCAAAAACCTGAAATTTTTTTTACAAGGATAAAGATATTCGCATCCCTGCGGATTAAAACCGTCGATAAAAGGATGCGAAGCAAAACCCAGCGTAAACATCATTGGCGCCATTGCATGAATAGGAAATAAAAAAGTTGAACCAAAAATCACCAACGGCATAATCAACAAAGAATGAAACAATGATCGATGCCGCACGCGATCAATCAGCAACAGCCTAAGCAATCCCTTTGTCCACTGATGAATGGTCGCGTGCCGGTTATCCAAATCCGGCAGCAATGCCGCAATTCCGCCAATCAGAGGCAAAACAATAAACCACGAATCTTGCGGCACAAACAAAAACGCGGCCCATGCCGTATTCGCACCGACTACAAAGTGAGTTTTTCCTGTCATGGGAACAAGTATAAACCACAAACAAAAAACCACAAAGAGCCGTCCAATACCGCCAAGTAACTCTTTATGGTTTGTGCTTTATAATTTTTTTGCTTTTTGCTATCGGCAAACATCTGAACCGGCTATATTGTTATTAAAGTAAGCGAACAAATTTACTCCGTTAATAAACTCTTCAATATTACTGCCGGTTACAGCTAATTCCAAATCATAATCACCTTCTTCCCAAAAAACATAAACCGCGCTTGGATTTTCATATTCCCTTGCAACCAGTCGCTTGCCATCTCTGTCTTGATCTCTGGAACTTACAGGTTCCTTCGCCCAAGAAGCTGTTCTGTCAGCAACAAACTCATCCAAACTCATGCCATAATCAGCCGCATGAACAGCAACTGTGATATTGTCACCATAATAAACCGCATTTTCAAAATCATCAACAGGAGTCATCCTTTTCCAGTTTTTTGGATATCCAATCTGATAGCCCAATTCGCAATTCACATAAATCTGCATATCTGCCGACTCATCCCAAATAATCAACGGCGCATTTGTGGCGGGTTTAAATGTCTTAACAATTTCCTGCATATCCCTTACAGCCTGTTCCGAAACATCGCTTGGCTGGATGCCGTTAAAGTAACTCCAAGCATAAACAAATTTCGCATCACGGCCAATCTCCTCATCCCAGCACAAATCCAGTTCCTCACAATCTTTTCGCTCCCATTCCCAAGAATCATGTGTGTAAACATTTATTATCATCATTTTAAACCAACCCGACTTATCGGAATACTCAGAATCTTCTTTTGTCGGCAGATAAAACTGTGCAACCGCAACAACATTCTCGCCATCAACCCCCGAAGTCTCCGCCGTATAACCCTTCCAGCTTGGAGTCAATGTTAACTCATAACCATATTCACTATCTTTATAACTCAACGAAACCTCCCCGCTCTCCGATACAACTTCCTCTGTTTTTTTATTATTCGATGTTCGAGATTCGTTAACCAGATCATCATTATTAAACGTTTGACGTTCGACGTTTGAGGCCACGGCTCTGTAATCATTTCCAACTTCTTTTTGCTCGCCGGTGTATCTTCCTGCGACAATCAATAAAAACAGCAATCCCGCTATCAATGTTAAAATCAATACGGCAATACCCAAAGTTTTTTTATCCTTTTTACGAAGTTTGATAAAAAACACAATGCCTCCAATAAACAAACTAAGCGCCAAAACAAGCATCAATATAGACCAGCCATCAAAAACCGGCTCAAACATAAGCGGAGGAAACTCCTTTAAAAAAACTTCTCCTCCCAAACCGGGCACATTCTCTTCCGGATACAATCCTGACGCAACATCTGTTAAATAATCAACCGAACTATTTGCCGCTCCCTTCTCGCGGAGCTTAGGCTCTATTATTTTATCATCGATTGTCAGAGCGGCTTGTAATTTTTCAGAATCCAATTCAAGCACAAGATCCGAACCTTGTTTTACATCAATATTTTTATATTCATAAATTTCAAACTCTCCGCTATCCGTGGGGTAGGATGTCATTACACTCGCCTTCCCGCTGTCAATTCCCGCCGCCTTAACTTCATACTTGCCATCCTTCGGCATCATAAAATATGAAATAACCTCATTATCCGCAAAAGCTCTGACTTCCGGATAAACAGCTGAATCCTCAACAACGAAATTGCCTTCCGCGTCATAACCAACTCTTGCACCCGTATCTTTATTTATAATCATTACATTAAATGGACACTGTACCACAACCCTGACTTTATCGCGCGCATCAAATGCCATCATGCGCTCTACCATGTATTTCATCTGCGCGTCACGAACATCCTTATAGGCTCTTTCCGCAATACTGGCGTTGATTTTGTCCTTTATATTCTGATCCAAATTATTAAAATATTGTTGTTCCGCGCTGGTCAGTTTGAGTTCCGGCCTTTGGACTCTTTGGTACACGCCTCCGCATAACGGATAAAACGGCGGATCACACTGAAAACCGTGCGCCTGCCCATCCACCATATCCTCCCAATCGGAAATTCCGTAAATACCATGACTGTTCATCAACCATAAATCAAAAATCTTGGCCGCATCGCTCCAAAGCGTTCCCTTTTCATAAACCGCTACCGCAAGATGCCCGGCCAGCGTATTCAGCACAGGCGGGGCCAAAACTTCAATCGGTCCGTAATCATAATATTTTTCGATGATGGATCTTTCCGTAGCGTCTTTACTCAACCGCAAACGATCCAGCATATTGATTACGCGTGTCTGCTGTGATCCGCAAACCCAAGGCTCGTATTGTTCTTTTAACCTTCTCGCATAATCCAGACTTGCCTGATTAGATGAAAAAGTCTCAATAGCCATAGCTTTTAACACGCGATTATTAGTGGGACAGCTCGCGCACCAAACACCTTGCCGAGCGTATGGATTTAACGGAATCTCATTATATTTTTTAACAATATATTCGTAAGCTTCCTGCTTGGACAAATCTCGCGCGCAATCCTCCGGACAATTTGCATGCGTCTCCCCCGGTTGGCACATCCAATTCCCGCACCAAATGCTGAATCCCGGAGTAAGCGTGATTCGCGCTTGCGGATTTCCATTTGCATTTACAGCCTGTAAAACCAAAGTCGATGTTACAAAGTCCCTCGGCTGTTCTGTCGTTGTATAAGTTAACTTTACCTGGCCTTTTGCATCAGTCTCGGCAGACAATTGCTTAACCGCCCCTTCTTTATCATCATCAATTTTACTTCTCTCATCTTGCAAGCGATAAGAAACTTCCTGGCCCGCAAGCGGATTTCCGGCCTGCATAACAGTTACAACAAAATCCATTGATGTTTTCCCGTCTGCAACCATTTCAACATCTCTGGGAGAAATCGAAACATCGATATCCGATCCGCACCGTGCCTCGCAAGATCCCCCGCAATCAACCCCATCTTCATCGCCATTTTGCACTCCATCAAAACAATTCGGTTCAGGTGCGGCAACATCGCTAACTTCGATCGCTTCGCAGCACTCCCTGATAACCCGGCTTGGACTTAGCAATGCATTCTCCTCAGCACGAGAGACATCCCCGCATTCATTCTTACAATCAAGCATCACTTTTTCGATATCATTCGGTCTGCTTATATAACCATTGTCACAATCCGAACTCCTCCCGGCTGCGGCGGTTGCCGCTTCACAAGTCTCCGTGCAGTTTCGAATACAATTACCGGCCTTATGCCAGCCTTGATCGGGTGCGAGATAATAATCCCTCCTGCCCTTTAAAGCAGCATCTCTCTTTTCTACGCAGACAATGGCATCGGCTTTTGCCGCATCATCAAACTTACTGATATCAACCCACTCGCCGCAAGGAGCCCAAGGCTCTTTATCGTTCCACTGACTGTATAAAATTTTCGGATCAAAATCATCCTCTGTAGCCAACGGCTGCGCATTGGAATCTTTGGAAACCGATAAAAACAGCAGTACCGATAAACCTGCGAAAAATAAACTAAATAAAAATCCCGCAACCATCGGGTAAAAGTTTAGATTCTGTGATATTTTCTTTTTTGGCATATAAAAAATAACAAATGAAAATTATTGCCAGTTTAACATAAAGATCAACTAAAAACTACAAATTGCAAAACATCTGCCAAGCCCGGCTCTTTATAATTTTTGCTTTACACTTTTTAGCTGTTCAATTTAAAAACCCGCAAAGACTGCGGGTTAAAGTTTAATCATCCGGCACCGGTCAAGGCGACCAGTGCAGGATGGTTCCGTTGTTGCCGACTATGTACACGTCATTTGGACCGCTGCTCCATCCGGCCCTCAAACCCGTGCCGGAAGGCAGAGAAATTTTTGACCAGACCGCGCCGTCGTAATGCCAGACGATTCCGCCGGAGTATGGCAGGGCGTACACATCATTCGGCCCAGAGCCCCAAACCGCACTGCCGGTGGCGTCGGTTTGCACCTCGGTCCAGTTATTGCCGTCATAGTGCAAAGGATGGCCTCCGCTCACCATCATCCACGCGTCGTTGTCGGCCGAACCCCAGACGGCTTTGCCCTTGGCTTGGAATGAGAGCTGCCAGCTGTAGCCGTTCCAGCGACCGATATCATTGTTGTCCACCGTCCATACCGAGCTGTAGGAAGCGCCCCAAACTTTCCAGGTGCCCGAGCTGGCCCAACTGCCCATGTTCTTGGTCTGCCAGTTGCCGTTCTTTTGATGGCAGGCTTTGCCTTCGCCCTCATAGACTGCAATGACCTCATTTGAACTGAACACCCGGATGTCGCTGAAGTCGGGATGGTAGTCATCCGCGCAAGGTTCCTGACCGGTCCATGTCTGGCCATCCGTTGAATGCAGGAGTTTGTTGTCCGAGCACGCGGCCCAGATATTGCCGGCTCCCGAGCCGTGGATGGCCGCAACATAGTAGTTGCCGCCCGCGTAAACCTGGCTCCAGGCCGCTCCGTTGTACCGAAAGATTTTGCCGTACTCGCCGCTTATGAAAACATTGTCCGGACCGGAACCCCAAACCGTGTAAAGGTCGTCGCTCGTGGGTGCGGACAAAATGGTAAACGGCGGACGGCAGATTCCGGCCGCACAGGTTTCCGGGTTCGTGCAAGCCGGGCCGTTTCCGCACTTGCATGCGCCTCCCGCGCACGTATCCGCGAGCTCGGCATTGCAAGCCAAGCAGACATGTCCCGAAGTCCCGCACTGATCAAGGCCAACCGCCGTGACGCAGACCGTTCCCTCACAGCAGCCATTTGGGCAATTGGTTGCATCGCAATGCGGCGGCTCGGGCATACATTCGTAGCTCTGGCCGCTCGCTTCGCAAACCGTGCCGGCCGTACACTCGGGGTCCACAATCTGCCACGCGCTTGCGCAATCGTTGCAGTCGCCGGCCAGCGCGCCGCACAACATGGGCTGATTGCCCAAACATTTCACGTCGCCGTTGGCAGGACAATTCTGTGGTCCGCAGGTACAGCCCGCGTCCGCATTTTCCCCGGTCCCGGCATCCTGATCAGGCGGGGTGGCGGCGGTATCGGCTTGCGCATCGATTTTGACGCCTGCGTCCTGTGGATCCTCCGCATCCGGTAACCCTGCGTCCTGTATCTTTTTGACGCATCCCGCAACTTTCCCGGTCATCTTACATTCTTCGTCGCTCGCGCATTTTTGAGATGCTTGCGAAACGCCGATGCAGTAAACGTATTCATGAGGAGTTACGCAGTGTTCTATAACCGGACACATGCTTGCCGCGCCTTCGGGCTCGAAACCGCCGGGTTCGCTGGCGCATGCGTACAGAATCAAGACGAACACGCTTGCCCCGATCAACCATGAAGCATTGGTGGGAGTGAGGCTCCGACTGTACATGCTTGCCTCCTTTCTAGAGCAGCAGCGAATAGGCGCAGTCGCCGTTGGGGCCGGTCATCTTCACCTCGCTCTGGCAGTAACGCAGCTGGGTTTCGTAATTGTAGTACTGCTCGCTGTTATCTAGGCAATCAATCATCCAGATCGTGCTTGCCTGAACGCAGCAAAGTGCGGCGCACAAGCCTTCGCCCGAAGTGAAACCGTCATGGTTCTTGCCCGCCTCGTTCATGCAATTCGCTCCTTGAGATGCGGACCATGCAGTGCAGGCCGAAACCTCCACCGGATTGGGCATGATGGCGGCAATGGAATCCAGCAAGCCCAGTACAGACATGAACTGGCTCAAGCCCTTGCTCAAGTTGCCCACCAAGGCGCCGATCGCGCCAACCACGTCGTTGATGTTTTCGCTATCCATGACGTAATCGTACGTTTGCATGACTTGATCCTCCGCATCCGGCGGGATCACATAGCCGTTGCGCTTCAGATCATCCATGTTGACGACCGCGTAAAGGACCAAGGCCAGATCCTCCCGACAGACCTCGGAGACCGGGACCTTGTGCAGACGCGCCCGTTCCACCTCGAAGTAACTTGTTTTGACCCGGTTTTGCAGTTCGATGTACGGGGCCGCATGGTCAGGCTCGTCCTTCCGTTCAACCGTGCATCCCGCCATCTGCGAAACGCCGATCATAATTGCCACCGCGATTCCGAACAGGTATTGCTTCTTCATTCTGAGTTCTCCTTTTTTTCAAGGTTCATTTACTTAATAAATATCAATCTTCTTGTTTTTCGTAAATTCATTCATCAACAAATTCGATACTAATGTGTAAAATGCTTGATATCTTAACAAAAATATGATATAAAAAAAATATATCTTTTTATGTCTATTCTCATCCCTCAGCATATCAGCGATGAATTGCGAAAACTTGGGTTGCAAAAATCCGAGATCACGATTTATTTGTTTTTACTGCAAAACGGACTCTCTGGACCGCCCGAAATTTCCCGCGCAACCGGAATCGCGAGGCCTAATTGTTATACAACCTTGCAATCATTAAAGGCGAGTAATTTTATTGAAGAACGGCGTTATGGTAAGCGGAAAAAATATTCACCGAAAAATCCGGATAACATTCTTAATTTTATTGAATCCAAAAAACAAATCTTAAACAGTCTGCTGCCGGATCTAAATGCCATGCATGCCTCAAAATCCGGTAAACCGTCAGTAATATTTTATGAAGGTTTCGAGGAGATCAAACAGTTATACAATCAAACGCTTGAAGCCGAAGTTGCCTATGGCCTGGCTTCTACGAATAAACTTTTTAAACAAAATCCTGATTTTTTTGCTGATCATCTAAAAAGATGCAAAGCTAGGAATATGATTTTTTATGATATCTTGACACAAGATTCCAAAAAAGAAGCACTGGAAATCAATAAACCCATCTTAAAAGGGCTCTATCAAATGAAATTTTTACCCAAAGATATTTCGTTATCGGCGGATATTTTAATTTGGAACGACAAGATCTCGCTCTATTCGTTCGAGAAGGATGTTACGGCCATGGTTATCAAAAATCAACAACTCGCTGATGCTCTCAAAATAATTTATAAACTCGCTTGGGATCAACTTAATTAATGTCCAATAACCAATGACAAATAGCCGGAGTTTATTATTTTTAAGTTTCACTTAAATTCTTAATAAAACCGGCAATCATCTTTGAAATTTCAATTAATCTGTTTGATAGCCCATCAAAATCATCTGGAGAGATATAGTTCAACATAACCGCAAGATGCAGCATTGATCTTACTTCACCGCACGAGCCCTTGGCGATATTCAAATAATTTATAAATGCATTTGTTGTACCCCCCTCATAGCCTTCCGCAATATTATTCATAACAGAAACCGCAGCACGTTGTATTTGATCTCTGAAAGAATAATCCTTGCAATCTTTAAATACTGCATAAATTTCATAAGTTAAAGCCTTTGATTCCTGCCAGATCTTCATGTCCTCAAACTCAATGAACCTCATTACCATATTTAACTAAAATATTTAATGCAACTCTTGTTATTTGCTATTTGCTATTGTCTATTAATGAAGCAAACCTCTCCCTCAACTTACTAAGTTTCGGAATAATTATGGCCTGACAATATGCTTTGTCGGGATTTTTTTTATAATAATCTTTATGATAATCCTCAGCTTCATAAAAATCCGCCAAAGGTTCCACCGCAGTCACAATCGGATTATCAAATAAATTTTGCTCTTCCAAATCCTTGATAAATGCTTCGGACTTTTGCTTCTGATCTTCATCAGTACACAAAATGATAGACCGGTATTGCTCGCCAACATCATTGCCTTGACGATTTATTGTTGTCGGATCATGCATTGCAAAAAATACACTCAGCAAATCCTCGAAAGAGATAACTTGCGGATCATATTCCACCCTGACAACCTCCGCATGTCCCGTATCTCCACCACAAACCTGCTCATAACTTGGATTTGCAACAGTTCCGCCCGCATATCCGGGAGTCACAGCAACAACTCCTCGTAACTGTTTAAACACAGCCTCGCTGCACCAAAAACAACCCGAACCAAAAACGACTATTTTATTTTTCATACTGAATTTACTTTAAACTGACAACCATCAACTAACAAGAGTCAAATAATATCGCGAAGCGATACCAACATTGTTAATTCTTAATTCTTAATTCTTAATTTAGGGGCGTCATTCGCTCCTAAGCGCATCCACCGGATCCAAGCGGCTCGCCTTCCACGCCGGATACATGCCAAAAAATATTCCCACAAACACCGAAAATAAAAATCCAATCAACGATCCCGTCAAAGATGCCGCAACAGTCAAAACTCCAAAATGATTAATAATGGGTACAGCCGCCATGGCCAAACCGATTCCCAAGATACCTCCAATCATTGATAAAGATACTGCCTCTGCTAAAAACTGAAATAAAATATTAGCACGCTTGGCTCCGATTGCTTTGGAAATACCGATCTCTTTGGTTCGTTCTGCGACCGAGACAAGCATGACATTCATAATACCAATACCAGAAACCAATAAAACGATTGCCGCAACCGATGTTAGCAGCATAGCCATAATATTTGCCGATTCTTGTGCAGCTCCCACCATACTTCCCGCATCCATCAACCTGAAATCATCATCTTGCGTTTCTTTTAATTTATGTTCCTCACGTAAAATCGCTGCAATCTCTTCCATAGCCGCATCAACATGATCCGGGGAATCCGCCAAAACCATGAGGCGCAACCCGGCCCGCGATCCTAAAAGGGATTTGCTGGCAGTTTCATAAGGTGAAAACACGGCATCATCAAAGCTCATCATGGGCATATTTGCCCCATTCTCTGAAAGAATACCGATAACCTCAACTTTTCTGTTCGCCACGGAAATAATCTGTCCTAGTCCGGCCGCAACATCATCACCAAATAATTGCACGGCTGCTCCATGGCCCAAAACAACAACTTTACCGCGTGCTGCATTTTCCTCTTCCGTAAAAATTCTGCCGGACTGCAAAACCAAATTTGTAATATTAAAAAAACTGGCATTTGTTCCATAAATACTCAAACTTGCATCCGTGGATCCGTAAGATACCGTACCATTGCCCTGCTTCATAGCCGCAGCTTGAGAAATATACTGCCCCTTCTGTAATATTACCGCTACATCCTCTTGCGACAATTTGGACGAAGCTGTCATAGCCCCGGGTCTGCCGCGGCTGTCCATGACAAAAATCGAAGTCACGCTTAAATTTTTAAATTGATTGGCAATGCTCTGTTTAGCCGCCTCACCAATGCCAAAAACCACTATAACCGTTGATACGCCGATAATAATTCCCAGCATAGACAAAGCCGTCCGTGCTTTATTGGACTTTAATGCATCTACCGCCATTACATATAAATCACCTATCATACTCTATAATTATCATCGGTTACTACACCGTCACGCAAATAAATAACTCTGTCTGCATAACGCGCAATATTATTCTCATGCGTCACCATCACAATGGTTCTGCCTTGCTTTTTTAAATCCAAAAATATTTCCATCAAATCCTTACTGGATTGCGTATCCAGTGCGCCAGTTGGCTCGTCCGCCAAAAGCAGCGTCGGATCATTCATTAGCGATCTGGCAATAGCTACTCTTTGCTGCTGCCCGCCCGAAAGCTCTGTTGGCTTATGATGCATCCTGTCTCCCAAACCCAAATCCGTTAATAAACTCCTCGCTTTTGTTAATCTTTGCGCTCTTGGCATACCCCCATAAAGTGCCGGCATGGCCACATTTTTTAATGCTGTGTATTTGGAGAACAAATTAAACTGCTGAAAGATAAAACCGATTTTTTTATTGCGGATAAAAGCCAAAGTATAATCATCTCTTACCTTGCCGATATTTTCACCAAAAAAATAATACTCTCCTTCGGACAACGGATGAAGGCAGCCTATGATATTTAATAGAGTAGACTTACCTCCCCCCGACGAACCCATAATAGCCACAAACTCTCCATTTTCAATTTTAAGATCAATACCGCGCAAAACCGGCACTTCATCGCCATTGGATAAAAAATAAGATTTCTTAACCCCTTTCAACTCAATTGCCGAAGCTTTGCTCATAGCCTGATAAACATTTGGCCTCCGCCCGAAGGGCCGCCGGATGAATTCGAGCCTGATCCGGTTCTGCTTGCACCGCTTCCCGATCCTGACGCCACAGTTCCGGAAACATACAAAACTTTATCGCCTTCTTTAAGGCCGCTGATAATTTCCACCACCTTGCCATCAGTAAATCCGGTTACAACCGGCGTCCATTCGCCGCTTTCCATCTGCACCGAAGGTTTGCCATTTACGTTTTTAACCGCGGATACCGGAGTTACCAATACATCGTTACTCTCCGCAACAGCAAATTCCACAAAGGCCGTCATACCCTCGCGGATGCCCTCCGTGCCATCCGATTGCAGTAAAACCTTAACCGGATAACTTGTAATACCATTTGAGTTTTGTTGTGATATAACGGAAACAAAACTCACAGAACCTTCAACCTGCACATCCTCGAGTGCATCAAAAGTCACATATGCTTTTTGTCCTACTGAAATTTTATTTATATCCGCTTCTTCAATACTTACCTCAATAAACAGAGTATCTTTATTCAAAATCTGCACAAAAGCCCCGGATTCATCTTTGGAAATCAAATCTCCTTGTTTGCCGTTAACCTCAACAACCTCGCCGTTAATCGGTGATTTTAAGGTCGCTTGGTCAATATTATACATAACCCTGTCCAAACTGATCTTGGCGTTTTCCACGGATATTCTTGAGCTGGTCAAATCAACTTCTTTTGGCGGTTCCATCAAAGCATCATAATTCAATTTCGCCTGTTCCAAAGAAATTTCTTTTAAACGCAAATTCGCATCCAATGTTGCCAGATCCTGCTCGGCCTTCTTTTTTGCAGCTTCCAAATCAGCCACGGCTTTTTCATAATTTATCTCGTAATTAGCCAAATTATTTTGCGCTGAAATTATACTTTGTCTGGACGATGAGATAGAAGACAAACTGCTAGCTATGGACGATCTCATGGAAGAAACCGACGATTTCAAAGAATCCAATTCGCTTTGTGTAAAATCAGCCGACGTCATGGAATAATCCAAAACTCTTTGCAAATCCAAATAATGAGCCTGCAAGGCTTCCAATGCCGTTTTAGCTGTGTCTGCCGCCGATTGTATGCTTTCATGAGAGCTATCCGCTGAAAGTCCGATCATAACGGAATCCAGAATATTTTTTTGCGTTTTGGACAAATTATAACTAATCTCAGCCGCAGTATATGAACCCGAATTCAAAACCCCGATATACGGTTTGTATTCCAAGGCGCCAACCTCATCATCAACTCCCAAAATATCATCGGATTTTGAGAGGGCGTTGCCGATGGTAATAGCCACTGATTGTACCGTATTAAACAAGCCCTCATAAGCATTTTGCACAATCTGACTTGTATCTGCATTCTGATTCAATTGTAAATTCAGCTTAGCGGTTTCCACGCTTCTCTCTGCATTGGCAATATTTTGCTCTGCCGTTGCCCTGGATTGTTCATTGGAAATCTTTATTTGCTCCAAAGCAATCTCCGCCTGCTCAATGGAAGCTTTAGCCTGCGCTATCTCCTGGTCTGTTGGCGGCTGCAGCTTTAATTCTAAATTATTCAAAGCCGATTTATAAGAATTTTGCGCGCTGCGCAAATCAAATTGGTTGGACGCCGTATCCATTGTCGCAATCTTATCTCCCTGCTTGATTTGTTGCCCTTCTTTTATATAAAGATTGTTAATCGTGACACCGGTCACAGGATATGAGAGCGCAACCATATCATCAGCGGTTACTTTGCCGTCAGCTTCGATGGCAACCCGGACATCATCGCGTTTTACGGTCCAAACTTCTTGCTTAGCCTGTGCAACCTGCGTTGAACTGTCCTTTCTTATACCAAAATACCAAACCGCAACAGATATTACAGACAATAAAACCAGTGCTGATAAAATCTTTTTCAACCCCCAACCCCCTGTAAAAACTCTTGTCACTTTGGACTTTCTACTTTCCTCTAGTATCGATTTTTCATCAGACATATTAATTTTGCGCTTGTGAATTTCCTCCGTTATTCATCCTCCTCATCCCTCCGCCCATAAGCGAAACGAATTCCGCGACTTTCTTATCCTGAACTTCCTGGTTCAGCCAAACGGTTATCATACTGTCTTTTTCAATATCCGAAAAAGACAATTGATTACCGGCACCCGGTTCACCTCCCGGCCTGAATCCGCCTATTATCGGAATCCCGACAGGTATTGTAATAGTTTCCGATCCGATGCTTCTTTCTTTCAACTGTTTAATCATTTCTTTACGCGCTTCTTCCATGGCCGTTCTGTCAAAAGCCTGTCCGTCTTGCCCTTGTCCGCGAAATCCTCCGCCCATTCCCGGACCGCCCATCATCCTGCCTCCGCCGGTGCCGCCGTTCGCTCCCAAAGCCTGCGTTGGATTAAAACCCGATCCTTGTCTTTGATTCTGATTGGCATCGCCTTGTGCATCTCCCGTTCCATCAGGTCTTGCTTGGCGCATCGGCATATCCTCTTCATTAAATAATAAAATAGTCATCTGGTTGCCAACCATATTGCTCACCATACCCATCATATCCGGCTCCCTTTCCGGCCTCTGCACCATCAAAACCTCGTCTTGCGGCAAGTTCTGCGTCGCCTCTGCTTCCGCGCTTCCGCACCCTGGCAATAAAAAAACGCTTAACAAAGCGGTTGCAACAAAAAACTTATTATTCATAGATATTTCTTGCCTATTTATACGCAAAAAACTTATTCTTCTTTCACAACTCTGTCAAGAGCAGACGCTAGACGCTGGACTCTGGACACTAAACTAAAGTACTCAATGCTCCGTGCTCCGTGCTCCGCGCTTGAATCCTCCGAAGCTTCATGCAAAGGAGGACGTGCTCCGTGCTAAAAAATAGATACAATATACCAAATACAAAATACCTGTAGTGAAGTAAATAAAAAGATTCGCCCACCAAATATCTTTGATCGATAGCTGACCGCGGCTTCCCCCAACTTTGGGAATGCAAATCCTGCTCCCGTCTTGCGCAAAACAATCACCTCCAAGCTCGATATCCCGCGCTCCGGCAAATGTCACAATCGGAATCCCGCCATTTGGCGATGGTCCTTTTTGCGCGTCTCTCCTCCAAGCTTTTATCGCCAAAAACGGATGTTGTTTGGTGAAAAATGCTGCAGCGGCTATGAGCGCTCCGGTAATCCGTGCCGGTATCCAATTCACAACATCATCGGCCTTGGCCGAAAACCAACCGAAATCACGATACTTTTCATTTTTATAACCCACCATTGAATCCAAAGTATTTATCGCTTTATAGGTTAGCGCCAACGGCCCTCCGCCGATCATGGCAAAAAATAACGGCGCAATAATTCCATCTGACAAATTTTCTGTCAATGTCTCAATCGTTCCGCGGATTATTCCTTGTTCATCTTCACGTGAGCAATCGCGGCTGACGACTGTCTGCAAACGATTTCTGGCCGCTTGCAAATCTCCACGGCGCAGCAGACCTACAATCACCCGCCCTTCTGCTGTCAGCGACCTTATAGCTAAGGCATAAAATATCATAATTACATTTACCGCCACGCCAAGTCTCCAATCAATAATTATGCTAATGATATAAATCGCACTTGTAATAATCAGTGTCACATCAACAACAACCAACCATAAAATAATCCCTGCGGCTTTCAGCTTACGAGCCGTATCTGTGTATCGTGTATCGTGTATCTTGTATCTTGTATCCTGCATCGTCTGACGTTCAGCTGAAGGTTCGACGTTTCGCGTTTCACGTTTCGCGATTTGCACTTCCTTCTGTCCTTCAACCTTTGTCCTTAATCCTTTTTCAATAAATGAAATAAACGCCCCCATCCACCTAACCGGATGCGGAAGCCATTTTGGATCGCCCAGAATCAAATCCAAAGCAATTGCCAGCAATATTAAGTAAATATCTGCCATGCATTGACATTAGCCTAAAATCATGCCAGAATGCAAGACACCAACAAAGGAGATCGGATGCATCATGTAAAGCGCAAACCCGACTTTACTATGCTAAGTTTTGCCAAACCGATTTCCTGCTTAAGCTGGGCGCCCCTTGGCGGCGGCAGACGCAACGGAATTCGTTTTGTGGTCAATCGCACCTTGCCAAAAAATGATCTGCGGCCCTTGCCGGTTCTTCAAGCCGACACCGAACAATTCATCGCCGAACGCGGCATGAGGTTGCCCGAAACCGTGGCCATGCTCACCACCGCCTCACAAAAGTTTCTCGGCTGTTCCATTGCTCGCAACAACAAAGGCTTGCTCATGGTCGCACTTTGCACCGTGGGCTTGGGCAATGCCGTAGCTCCCGGAGATCACGCAGCCTATGATGAAGAACGCGGGCAAACCCCGTCCTCATCCGGCACCATCAATATCATTTTGACCTTAAACCGCAACTTGACCGAAAACGCCGCACTCGAGCTCATGCATACCATGGCCATGGCCAAAGCTTCAATCATGGTCGAACTCGGTCTTGTAAACCGGCACGGTCAACTAAAGCTGGCCACGGGCACGGATTGCCAGGTCCTCTGCTGGGACCAAGATCATGAAATCACTTTGGCATACGCCGGCATGCACACCCGGCTCGCCGAACTGGCCGCCGGGGCAGTCCGCAAAGCCATGCTCGAATCCATGGCCAAGCGCCTCGGCGCTGAATATTCCAACGATTCCGAGCTGCTCCGGCTGGCTCGCTCTCGCTTTACCGCTACCCGTTAGCGGTTCTTTTATAACTTGATTAACCGGATTAGCAAGATTTATCAGGATTGTTATTCAATAGTCGTCAGTCATTAGTCCTAGTCCTAGTGACCAGGCCGTAAAGGCCCCCGTGGGGCCCACGGCCCCTTTACGGGGTAATCGGATGCTAGTCGCTAGATACTAGATGCTAGTAGCTAAATTCCAAATACCAAATACAAATATTGAATTGCTAATTGCTAATTGCTAATTTATAATGTATATAGTATGAAAAGTTTCGCACTTTGTTTAATGATCGCCGGCGGTCTTTTTATTTTTGCCAACAATGCTCAAGCTGCAGCCGATGCTTGCAACAATCCCTACATGTCGCTTAAGCAAGGTGACGAAATCCATTATCAAAGCGATGATACAAACCGCAGTTTTCAAATCCTTGTAGGTGATTCCGAAAAAGGAAAAACTACAATAAATTATCAATTCCCCAATTCATCACTAACCCAAAACATTTCTTGCCAGGATAAAACTGTTTTAGCCGGCAACTTTGTCGACACTTCCGCAAAAGACCTGGCTTTAACTGCTCAAGAAGTAACCGGTTCATTTCTCCCGGGTGATGTCCAACTCGGTTCCAGCTGGAGTACCAACTACAAAGCTTCTCAAAATATTGATAACAAAGAAGTCCTTTATACTATTCAAATTGATCACTGCGCCATAGCCGAATCCAGAATCAAGGTCCCGGCCGGCACTTATGATACTTTAAAAATCCGCCTCACCGGCACAATCTCTTCAGATAATCCGGATGCGCCCACCCAAACCATCCGCCAAGATCTTTACTTTGCCAAAGGCATTGGCCTCATCAAAATCGTAGATAAAAGCAACAACCAAAACATCGAAACCGTAGCAACATATATCAACGTGGGTGACTGGAAGGAAACCGCCGCCAACATTGCCGCGCCAACCGCTGTTGGATTAGCCGCAGCCAACACAGCCATCGCCACACAAGGAATTCTCTCCGTAGACCTCGGCCGCTATCTTTGGTTTTTCATCACTGAACCGCTTTTATTCTTCAGACGCCGCAAGCGCCGCGCTTGGGGCACGGTCTATAATGCTCTAACCCGCATTCCCGAAGATCTGGTTATTGTCCGTGTCAAAAATAAAAGCGGTAAATCGGTTTACACTCAAGTCACAGACAAAGAAGGTCGATATTCATTTTTAGTCCCCGAAGGCGAATACAAACTCGAAGCCAAAAAGACCGGCTTCAGTTTTCCCACAAATCTGGCTAAAACTAAAAAACAAGATGCGCAATTCTTGGATATTTACCACGGAGAAACCATTAAAGTCGGTAAAAACGGAAAAGTCATTACCAGCAACATCCCTATTGATCCGGTTAAAAAAGATGATAAAGATAATGAAATTATTAAAAAAGATTATTGGCATACAACTCAAGAATGGACTGCCTTAGCCGGCCCGGTCGTCGGCATTGTGGCTTTTATTCTCAATCCATCTTTAATGATTGGTATCGCACTCGTCATCGGACTGTTTATTTATCTTTTCTTCCGCCGCTTCGCCATGAGCCTCACCCCCAAACAATGGGGCACTGTCCGCGATGACATTGCCAAAATCCCCGGTTCCGTAGTCAGAGTTTTTATTATGCCGTACAACAAACTCGCCGAATACGTTGTCACGGATTCCAAAGGCCGCTTTCATCTGCGTGTCGGCCAATGCGAGTATTACTTAACCGCTACCAAAGCCGGCTACAAACCCCTTAAGACTAAAAACTTCAACATCTCCAAAGCCAAAGAACCAAAAGTGATTACAGAAAGCTTGAAGCTGGAGAAGGTGTAACTCTTCCCGGCAGTTTCCCTCTCCCTGTCTCGCTGGCACTCGTCGACCCTCCCCCGTATGCAAGGGAGGGTTTTTAATTACTATTTGTTACTTTCCCCTTTCCCTCGCACGCGGGGGAGAGGTCCCTGAGTTTATCGAAGGGGGAGAGAGGGAACTAAAAACCTCCCGACTGCACATCGAGAGGCAAGAACTACCCTTCATGAGAAAAAACCGCATTGGCGGAATCAACAACCTTATCCACGTCTTCGTGGATTTTATAGCGCGAGAGAACGCTTAACGCGCCAAAGAAAAGCGCACCGGTAAACATAATAAACACCGGCAATGTATCCTTGAACCAGCCCGACTCATAAGGCATACAAACCACCAGACCCAATGCCTGCAACAAAGCTTTGATCTTGCCTGCCGCCGAGGCTTTTGATGGCCGCATCATGGCCATGATGGATTTACGCGTACGCGTCACTTTTCGTGCCGCCCGTTTATCCAGCCAAGGTTTGATCTTGGGTTCCACTCTGCGCTTAAACCAAAGCACTACTGCTTTGCGCATGAGCGTACCGAATACATCTATCAAAATAATCCCAAAAGCCAGCCAAGGACTGATAATTCCGCGCGCCGCGAAAATAGCAATGAGAGGCAAAAGCGTCAGCTTATCAATCAACGGATCCAGCCACTCACCTATACGCATGTCTTTTGCGGTTCTGGTAATGGCGTGCATCACATATGCCTTTGCCATTTTACCGTCAGTTCTGTCCAGTGCTGTGGCAAAAACCACAATAACGAATCCCCAAAAATAACTTACATAAAAATGCACGGCCACACCCGCCCAAAACACAGGCAAGCGAATCGCCGAGAGGACATTGGGCGAAAGCGGTGTATTGCGCCCGGCCCAGGCTAATGCACGGTAAGGAATCGCCAACACCAGCACTGTGACGATCAAGCCGCTTGCTAAACAAATAAATGCTTTCAGCTCCCAAGGGAGAGATGATTGAAGGATTTCGTCCATTTCCCCCTCCTTTTTTCTCTTTAGGGTTAAAGAACCGCAATTATTTAAGCAAAAAACAAAAGTAAAAGCAAGGTCACAACCCCATCACAAACCCTTGACAAAAAGACTTATTTAGACTATTTTCGACTTGCCTTGGCCTACGGCCGGGTAGAAAGGAAGGGTACATACATGCGTATGTACAGCAATTTCGGAGAAAGCCAGTTGATCATTGACCCAGTCGAACAAGATTTGCGGCAACATCTTCAGCCGCACGTGGTAGAGAGAATTCTTTACCACCTGGACACGGAGACTGGATCCTTGGAAAACGATTTCGAGGTCCAAACAATTTTCGTTGCCAGCGTGCAATGGACGCCGTTCTCCTTGCACGTCATCTATCGCACCAAACGGCGCGATCCCAAAACCGGCGAAATCAAAGATGGTATGCAATTCATGCTCATGCGTCCTTTCCACGAAATGATGCGTGCCCTGCTCGTAACCGCAGACGGCTACGTCGTCATGCAGCGCGAGTACCGCCGTACCCTCGGCCAATGGATTGATATGCACTGCGCCGGCGGAACAAAAAAGAATGAAAAGCTGGATACGCTGATTTCGGAAATGATTTCCGAAACCGGCTGCCGGCCTTCCAAGCAGTCAACCATCTGGCTGTTACGCCGCTCGGTAACGGACGACGGTTCGCTCTCCGATCCGTTAAACTACCTAGCACTCGACATGGTGCGTCCGCCAAATGACGGTATTCACGACAACGTCGAAGACAACATCAAGGGAGTGATGTTCATTCCCTTCGAGGAATGGCGCGAAAAAGCTCTGGACGGTGAATATGACGATCCGTTTAGTGAAAACTTCGCGGCGCGTTGCAGTTTGGATCCACAAACCAAGCGTCTCATTGTTCGCGGTAAACGCGCCGAAATCCTCCGCAGCCCCAAAGGATAATTTCTTGCCCTGCATCCATGGGGCTTTTTAATTAAAAAACCGCAGAGTCATCTGCGATTATAAAAGATTCAAATGTGCTAACTTTGCGGACAGATCGTCATCTCTATTTGCATCCTCCAAATTATAGTGATGAGCAACCAGCCCGTATTCACCTGCAGCCTGTACATAACGAGCCACATCATCAACAAAAAAACATTCATCCGGTTTGCATCCCGCCAAACTCACAGCCTCTTTGTACATCCGCCGATTCGGTTTGCGTACTCCAAACATAAAACTTGCAGCCGCGCCAGCAAAACTCAAACCTGACAGCTTGATGATCCATTCCAGACGGATTGGATCCGTATCCGAAAGCGCATACAAACGCAATTTGTGATTTCGTTCCAAGGCCCGGCTCCAAAGACGAATCACCGGCTCATTTCTGGTAAAAATATCAGCCCAAATCTCTGCAAAATTTGTCTTCGGCAAATCCGAGCCAAATCGCTTTCCCATAAAAATCCTGAATTCATCAAACTTCATGGCACCCGTCTCGAGCTCATAAAGAGCTTTTTTAGCTTGTTCATCAAGATTTAACAACCGATCGATTTCGTCTGCATGCATAGATACCAATTCCCGGCTCAAACGATCCGCCGCTCGATAACGGTTGAATGGAGTCAAAACATTTCCCAAATCAGTTAAAATTACTTGAATCATGTAAGCCTCCTTTCAAAGGACCTAAAAAAATATTACAAAATTTCTCCTCTTTGTCAATGCTATTGTTGGACAATAAAAAAATCCCTCGTTTCCGAGAGAATTAGTCGAACAACAACCCAGGAACCAAACCATAAACCTCTTCCCAACTTTCCGCCCAATGCATGTCCGGCAGGTTCAAAACCAATGCCCGCATGTACTCGCGCGAAGCAACGCCCGGCTCAACATGTACGATGGTTTGTTTAGCCTCAATAAACGCAAAAGCGGCTAAAAATCCCAACTCGATACGCGCAGTAGGACCTGCCGTATCAGCATCATGATGCCAAATCACCAATGCGGCTTTATCCATCATCTCAATATCTTGGGCCAACAGCAGCTCCATCTGTTCCGCGGTCTTCGCCTGTTCCCAACGCGGATCCGTATTATCCAAAACTTCACATACCTCAAGATGTTTCTTGGCTTCCTCACGCCACTTGGTCGCCATTGTGCCTAAAAGCGCTACCGACTTTTTCTGATTCATTGCACTGACTCACTCATCAATTGACTTAAAACAACCCATTAGCAAAATAGTCCCTTTGCCATGCCCGTAATCACAACCTATTTTTACATCACTAACGATGTGTTGGCATTGTTTGCAGATCAACACTCCCCGAACAAGCGCTCCCTCTCCGGCCCTTCCGTTGCATGGCGGTAAAAGCTCATGCTTGATTCCGCCCGGATGGTCATAGCAGAAGTAATGGTAGTTGCCATGTTCGGCAAATGCGCCGTGCCTGCGAATCCCGCAACGCTTGCAGCGGTAAAAATGTTTATGCGATTTTGTGCCGTTTCCTTTAACCGGACACTCGCGCTCGTCCTCGCTCCAATCATGCGTGCCGTTCGTATCATCAAACAACGGACGGAAGGTTTTCATGGTTTACGCTCCTTACAGTTCCAAGTTGCTATGATCGCGCCGTCCCCAATACCACACCACATTTCCATTAATGGCATCATGAGTAATGTAAATATTACTCTTCTGAACCGCATCGCGATGCATAATAAAAAGAATCAACTTCTTGACCTGTTCTGTAGTCAAATTCGCCCGGTAAAACAAAACCAGCTGATTACCTCTTCGCTCATGAGCTAATAATTTTTGAGAGACATTAAGATCTTGGGCTTCCGGCCAGCGCAAAAACCAAACCGTAAACTCATTCGGTCCTGTAGAAGAAATGTAAAATTCATATTGTTTAATGAATAATTCGTAGCACGCAAATTGGACAACCTGCTGCAAGGTCAAACCTTCTTTGCAGTACAATTGCATTGCTTTTCTCCTTTTAGACAATCCTGAAGTTTTCAAAGATCATAGAACAGCCTGCACAAAGATTTGCATAAATAATTGCTTTGGTCAAGGATAAAAAAGAAGAGCTCCCGGAGCTCCTTGATTCAAGCTGATCAATTTCCAAACTATCTTTTTTCATTCTTCTGCTCCATGAGCTTTACATAACCGGTTTCTATTATCTGATCTTTCGGGCATCCGAGTTTAACCAGCAATTCTTCCAATTTTTCTAGATATTTAGCTTTATTCTTCTCCTCACTCTCAGGCACTTCTACAGCCACCTCAACAAAATCGCCCAGCTCGCGAATCTGATCAAAATTAATTTCTATTCCCTGAAACATAAAAGCGTCTCTAACCTTATCAATTTCCACCACATACACATATCCGCTGTTTGTCAGAATATCCTCCAATAAATCCGGATCACTTAAAGGCAAGTCAATATCATGCCACGAAACATCTTTACCCTTTGACTTGGTCTTAAAAGATAGAATTGCCTTGTCTTTTTTACGGCGAATCCGCAAAACCAAAACTCTGTCAATATCAGCTGCGTGCTTTAAATACGTATCAATCTGGCGTTCGCCCATGGAAACCGTTTCTACATCCGGCAAAGAATTGACGCCTTCCAAAAAAGCATCTTTATCTGTAACTCTGGCACGAATTTCTATTTCCATATTATTAATCCCTGATTAATGATTGAATTTCTTGTAAAGCATCCGAATGCAAAAACTCTTCTACATCCATGGTTGTCTGCTCATTCTCTTCCTGCAGACAAAGCCGCACCTGATATTTTCTGTCCGGACGCCTCTCCAAGCGGATACCGTAAAACTGTTCCTCACAAGTACCATCCGTTGCGCGCGGGCACTGACTGCACATGCTGGCAAGTTTAAGATCGCGAATTTGTTTAAAACCGATTTCATATCCGTTAGGCAATCTGTAAATCGTTGAGCACGAGGAGGATCCGGGATTAGCCTTGCGCAAAACCTCAACAGCTCCCATATCTTTTAAAATTTTACGTATTGCTAAAATCGATTCCATGCCGTTTCCCAAATCATTTAACAACCTTAGCGGAATTTGATGTTCTCTGGCCCATTCGATTATCTTGGAAACACGCCCCGCATCTTCGGCCGTGCTGACGACCGTATTGATTTTTACTGCAGCGCCTATTTCTTTGGCGCGCAAAACACTTTTCAATTCCTGCTCAACTTGAGCATGAGCCCAGCTTAAAGTTGGCAAGCGCCTTTTACCGCCTTTACGGCTCACACCCCTGCCTTCTTGAGTTGATAAAAATTCTTGCGGATCAACCGAGTGAACTGAAAAATTAAAACTGCGCAAGCCTGCTGCAAACAACCTTTCCAATTCTTCTTCACTGAACTGACCGTTGGATGTTGTTTTTACCTCCAAACCCATAGCCGCTAAACCGGCTGCAATGGTTGCTAATTCCGGATTCTTTGTCGGTTCGCCGCCCGTAAAATGAACTTCTTTAATTTCGGGTAATGCTTTTTGAAAAGCCGCAATAATTTCTTGTATTTCCGGCCCCCAATCCAAATCGATAATATCTCTGCTCCCCTCACTATGACAAAAAGAACAACGCCAAGGGCACTTATCCGTCACCTTGATCCTTAAAGCTTGTTCGCGCTTTATCACGAAAGGATTTTCTCCGGAGGTAGCTTCCATTCGCATAATATAAGACCCCACCATTATACAAAAAAAATCACCTAAGTACCAGGTGATAAAAACAGAATCTTCATTTCTTGCCTATGTCTTGGCAACACTTGAAGGCTTTCAACTGCTTCTTCAAGAGGCATCCAGACAACCTCCGTAATTTCATCCGTATCGGTAGGCGAACTTTGTGGCTTTGAAGTATGCCCGATATAGTTATGATAAATATAGTGCAAATCAGGAGTAATATTCTCGCTGATAGAAGCAAATCGTACATTGGTTAACGCGGTTCCGGTTTCCTCCAAAAATTCACGCATTGCGCATTTTTCCAAACTTTCCCCGAATTCAAGATGCCCTCCGGGGATTGTTAAACAGTGGGACATTTTTTTGCTTCTTACCAGGCAAATGCGTCCCTCATTATCCAGACAAAAAATACCAACCGCGTTTTCAATCTTCCCTTGCATGATTTCACTCCTAGGCATTTAGATTTGCATAGATATAACCGTATGTCAAGGCTTTAATCAAGATCTTGCCAAACACGAAATTATACTGTATAACTATCCTCACATTCAAACAACGAATCATTGATAAATATCGCTAAAGCGAATCCAAAATTGGTGATTGTTGTTTGATGATTGATTATTACAGTTTTATGGTGGCCATGGTGAAGCGGTATCACAGCAGATTGTGGCTCTGCTATCACGGGTTCAACTCCCGTTGGCCACCCCATGAAAACGCCAGTCCAATTTTCGGGCTGGCGTTTTCATATGTGTAGTTAACAGAGGGAGTTGAACCAGGGGATGGTAAGGGGAGAGGCTCCCCTTACATATTGAGGGTGACAGCCCTGAGTTTACGAAGGGCGATAAGAGGGGCGGAAGCCCCTATTAAGAGGAGTGTAACGACGACGTGAAACTCCCGTTGGCCACCCCATAAGAAGTCGACCTTATCTGTCGACTTTTTGTTATTCTTCCGAATCAAATACCTAAAAAACAGCGTCTTGCGTCTTGTCGAAGAAAATCCTGAACCTATTTTTGTTACACCATCCCCAAACCCAGCGCCACAAACATGCCAACTCCCAAAAAAAAGATTATTAAGCCGGCTATTAAATGCAAAGTCTTTAATCTTTTTTGTCTCCATTCCTCTGCCTTCTCCACCGATGTAAATCCCCAATAAATCAAGAAAGTAATGATCAGCATCGGTAAAATGAAAATAAAATTATAAAGCAGCAAATACAGGAAGGCGGTATTTCTGGTCGCCGTTTTTGACAGCAATCCCAAAATCACAATATAAGGCCCTGATGTACACGGAAGTAAAAATAAACTCACCACAAAGCCGATCATGAACGCGCCCGGTACAGAAGTTACTCCGCGGATCACGGCTTTAAGTTTAGGACGCCAGCTCATGGGCACTTCCATCACAAACCATTTTCCATACCATAAAAAATCTTTTAGATTGAACAATCCTATAATAATCGCGAGCACGGCCACGGCAATATAAATATAATGTGTTGCACCCGAGATTTGTATTGCCGAATATAAACCGACGCCCATCAACAAATAGGAAATATAAATTGACGCAGAAAATGCCAAACCGGCCAAGAGCGCCCGCCTTCTGGAAGACCCTGCTAAAACCGTGGTCAATAAAATAATCAAAACCGCAAAAGCGCAAGGATTAATTGCATCAACCGCAGCTGCCGCTAAAATTGCCGGAATGGTTATTGTTTGCACAAACTCAATCTTTTCCGGACTTTGTAAAGGATCACTCTCCCCTACGATATGTAAAATCTCATTTTCTTGTTCTGTTGATTTTACTAATTTATCCGCCGGCGAACCGCAATCCGCTTCACTGCAACGTATAATTTCTTGCTCCAACGACTGGCCAATGGCACTGCTAAAACCCACAATCACTTTATCATCAATAAAAACGGTCGGTACCCCTTCAATCTGACGGCCATAAGCGTTCGCCAATTCTTGAAACAAAGCCTGCCCGTATCTGTCTGAATAAATTTCATAATCTTGCACTTTCAAATTCGGATATTGACTCTCCAATCTTTCCAAGAAAGATTCCATGGCCGCGCAATGAGGGCATCCTTGCCCGTAAAAAAAATATAATTCAACATCCTTCTGCTCTTGCGCATAAACATCGGCAACGCTTAATACAATAAAAAATAAAAATGATACTATTATGGATTTTAATGCCACTTTGTATTTCATATTTCTTATTTCTTATTTCTTAATTCTTATTTCTTATTTTAATCTTTTATAATCTTAATCGCTTTCCCCTCAACCAATCCTTGCGCGATTTTTTTATACGCTGACGATAAAATCCGTTGAAAAGTACTTTGCGAAGTCTGCATCTTTTTTGCGGCTTCATTCTGATCCAGCTCTTCAATATTTTTTAAACGCATAGCTTCCATCTCTTCATGAGACAATTCCACAAACTCAAGATCCCTCATGGGGATGCCTTGTGGTTTAAAAAACGTCACATGAGGATCAAATTGTATTCTCCTGCCCAGTCTTGGTCTTGGCATATACAAACATTTTAACGCAAAAATGGAACAAAGTCTCTAAACAAAATCAGAAACCCTTGTTCACTTTTGCAAAAGTTAGGCATTACGGCCTAGACCGCGCCCGATTCCGCGGCCACGGCCACGACCCAGGCCTTGACCCTGACCTCTGCCGGTTCCGCGGCCGTTGTTTGATTTACCCGACCCTTGAAGCCTTGGCGCAGTGGGTTGGCCGCAATTACCCATTCTTTGGCCCGTTCCCGGCCCTTGGCCTTGCGGACCCGTTCCATCATAATTGGGCATAAATTTATTAAATTAGCAGTTAGAAATTATTAATTAGCAATAAATTAGTTATTTAGAGTCATTTCTAATTGCCAATTGCTATTTGCTAATTAACTATATTGAATATATACCCATAACTATATTTTGTCAAATAATCCAAAAACCCCGAGATCTCCCCGGGGTTAATAATAATTCGCAAAGCGACTCCAGCATTTTTAATTCTTAATTTAAAAAAGCCCTTATGGGCTTTTTTTAGTGATTGCAGTTTGGTCCATGCACATGCCCATGCTCCGCCTGATGTTCAGCTTCCTCTTTGGCGAATTTATCCATTATATCTTTATAATCCTTAATTCCCTTTTCTTTCATAAATTCCAAAGTTTTTCTGTTTTTCATCATGGTCTCCACATAATCACGATATTCCGGCGAGCTCACGCGGTCTTTTGTTTCTTTATCCTGCACCATGGCTAAAATCCTGTCGATCTCATTATCAACTTCTTCAGCTTCAGCCTGCAATTTATTTTCTTTGGCTAAATTATTGATGTAAACCGCTGTCTTAACTCTCTTGATGGCTTGCGGAACAAGATCCAATCGCAGCTCATCAGCCGTCTTTTTTATACTCGCCAAATAATCTTCCATTCTGCCGCCGCGGCGCTCTATATCATGAGCCAACTCATCATACATTCTGCGTACTTCTTCTTTAATCATAATTTCCGGTACTTCCGTAAAATTGCTTTTTTCTACAACCGTTTCCAACAATTCTATCTCCGCCGATTCCATTGCCCGTCTCTTTTCTTCGGATTCCATATTTGCCCGCAACAACTCACGCAGTTTAGCCACGCTCTCTTGCCCCAGCTCTTTGGCAAAATCCTCATTTACTTCGGGTAACTGAATCTCATAAACATCATTAACCGTCACATCAAAATCAATATCCCTGCCGGCATACATTTTTTGAAAATGATCGGCCGGGAACGGCAAAGTAAATGTTTTATGATCGCCTTTGTTTAAACCAATCAACTGATCGGCAAATTTGGGAATATAATGCTCTTCACTTAAATAAACTTTATAATTCTTGGCAGTACCGCCTTCCAAAATCACATTATCCTTTTTCATTTCCAGATTGATATCAACCATGCCTTCTTTTTGCGCCGGCTTTAAAGACACTACTTCCTTTCGGCGCATCTTTCTTAACTCTTCAATCGCTTTATCAATTTCTTCTTCTTTTGTTTCCTTGGATTTAACTTCCACGAACGGCTCCGCAATGTTGAAAGCATTGGTAATCTTTGGCATTACCGCAACCGTGCAGGTAAATTTCATATCCTGACCGGGAGTTAATTGATCCACCGCAATTTCTGGCGAGCCGATTGTTTCAAAACCCTTGTCTAAAACAGTTTTCACGTACCAAGCACGCACGACTTTCTCCAAAGCTAATTGCCAAATACCCATCTCTCCTCCAACAGCTTTGGCGATTTCCGCATACGGAGCTTTGCCCGGTCTGAAGCCCGGAATGGATTTTGCCTTGCCCGCCTCTTCAACCACCGCATCAATATACGGTTTGGCTTCATCGGGCGTAACTGAAAATTTTAATTCGATTTTTGAGCCTGCCAGCTCATTGATAATTGGTTCCATAATTCATGGACTATAACAGAATTCGGCTTTTTGTCAACCAAAAAGACCGGAATCATCCGGCCTTCACTTTATAACGTTATGACGTTATGACTTTTACCTAATGTACAGCAGCGGATTCACCCTGGCTCCATTCACATAAACTTCGTAATGGATATGCGAGCCTGTTGATCTGCCCGTTGAACCCATCATGGCAATCACCTGTCCGCGCTTTACCCTGTCTCCGGCTTTTACAAATAATTTGGAAGCATGCGCGTATCTGGTCTGCATTCCGTTTTCATGGTCAATCAAAACCTGTAAACCGTAACCGCCGGAATTCCAGCCGGAAATGGTCACTACTCCGTCTTCAGACGCATACAAAGGAGATGTGTAATCGCCGTCGATATCCAAACCCGTATGGCGCCAGCCGTAATATTGGGTAATTACATGGCCTGAAGTCGGCCACAAGAGCTTGGCGGTCGGAGCAGCCTCAACTTTATCGGCCGGCTTGGAAACCGAAAGGTTCTCGGCCGGCGCCTGATAACTGCCCACACCGGGCTCATTCAATGTCTCTCTGCTTGTTCTGGATCTGCTGACCGCGATGATTCTTTCTTGCTCAATCCGCGGAGGTTCGCCGCCGGGTATAATAAGCTCTTTGCCAACTTGAACCATCTCATCCGGCAATTGATTGGCGCGGACAATCTCATCCACCTCTCCGCCGTATTTATTGGCGATTGATAGCAAGGAATCTCCCTTTTTAACCGCTACCAAAACTCCGGATACTGGTAAAATCTTCAACGAATCACCCGGCCTGATATATTGCCTTTCCGACAAATTATTGGCCCACAGAATTGTACCAACATCTATGCCAAAATCTCTGGCAATGGTACCCAGAGTATCGCCCTGTTTAACAACATAAGTTTCCACGCCGTTTCTTTTTGGCGTCACCCTTTCCTCTTTCTCCGCATCTTCTTCGTCGATCGGCCTTAAAACCAAAGTACCCGGCAAAGATTGGGAAAATACTTCCTGACTCTCATCTTCCTCCGAATAATTAAAATCAATATGCGGAATTGCTTCAATCGTGCCTTCTGCCAAATACGTAGGATCCGATATTTGCTCCGGAACATATAAATCCTCTTGCACGATTTCCGCTTCGCCGTTCGTCATCAGCGTATAAAGCAAACTTTGCTGGCCCGCTTCATGAGCTAAAACTTGATGGCTTTGGATGTTGGCATAAACCGTAGATGCCGCCGCCAAACACAATGCGACATGAAAAAGATATTTATTTGTAATAACAAAAAGCAACAAACCCCGGGCCGGTAAAGCCAAACGCAAAATACGCAGCCTCATCATCACAAACAATCCGTACAAAGGCAGAATAAAAAACCGTAACAGAACACGGCCGATCGGCTTTAATGCCTCATAGATTATTTTTACAAAAAAATATTCTATTGCTTTTTTTATTGCACGAACCCCTCGGAATGCTGCGATTCCGACAGAAGTCCAGAATGCTGATGGTGTTTTCTTAAAAATATCTACCCCACGGGTAAAAACGCATAATCCAGCTAAATAACCGTATTTTAAGATCCGCATTAGCCAAAAAATGTGTTTATTAAGCGAATTATTAACTAATCGACATTTTTGGTAGGTGAATACAAAGCTAACAAGGCATAAACCGCTTGTCAATGTAATTATCCACTGAATTGTTCACTCACTGACATATATTGTTAAAAATTATGTTAATTTAGCCAATTTTCAAACGCGCAAAAATATAAATAATTGATTAAGCCGCTACAGCAACCCGCACCGGTTCTGTAGTTGCCGGCGCCTCATTTTTTTCTGATTTTTTCTTGGGATTTTCAATTGTATAAATGAGAGCCGACAGCATTTTGTAAATCACGGTATTTGTTTCCTTCAGCCGGTTAACCGTTTCTTTATGTTCCGGAAACAAATCACTTATAAGCATCAACGAAGTTTCGCAAACCGCGGTATTGTTGCGCGCATAATTCAAATGCTTTACAAACTCATCTTTAACTCTCTTCTGCTGTCCCTGCGCAATTTGCGCCGACATGGAGAGAGCCGCGCGGTTTAATTGCGCTGCAAGTGCATACCTCTCCTCTTGCGGCAAAGCATGAACCAACTCATGCACGCCCTTGGCAAATTCAAATGCCTGTTGCCAAACCACCAAATCTCGAAACGATGTTTGCTTATATTCTTTTTTTTGTGAAGTATTGTTTGAAGTAGTCATATACGTAGTAATAAATGTATTGCGCGTTTGAAAGCTGACCATGACGTTAGCACGTCTTCCCGTTCATCTGTACTCCGGAAAACTTTAAGGTTAAGGCGGTCGTAAATGAAAAATTAACTTCGATAACATTCTAATAATATAATTGCTTCTTTCATAAATAACTTTATGGGTTGCTTCATTAATGTATTTAAAGCGCAGAGCCAAACACAACAAAGACCGAACTTCACTGCAAGATCCTTTTGCAATAAATAAAAACCTGACGAATTCTTTATTCGAATCTCTTTCAAAGCCTTCCGTGATATTGCTGGATACAGATACGCTGGCTCGACGAATTTGATCATTAAAGGACCAATCTCGACACAATCTAAATGCCTCAAAAACATCAACAGCTAATTCCATTGATTGTTGCCAAGCTTTAATATCTTCAACTTGTTTAAAATTCATATTTGTTGACTGTATTAACTCTGGTTAACGGGTATACGGGACTACTGATCAACTTGACTCGAGTCCTGAATCCATCATTCAAGTTTAAGCCTCTAGTTATAAAGAGTGTTCAATTTGTCGATACTGAAGCGCCTCGGCCACATGCTCCGGCAATATTTGCTCCGAAAATGCTAAATCGGCAATGGTAATCGCGACTCTAAGCACTCTGAAATACGATCTCGCCGAGAGATGAAATTTATCCGTGGCTTGTTGCAATAATTTCTTTGCCTCCGGAGCTTGCTTAAAGCATTTACGAACTTTATCGCTGGTTAACTCGGCATTTGTTGCCGCACCGGTCATTTCAGATCTTGCTGTTTGCCTGTCGCGGGCAGCCTGTACTCTTTTTTGAATTATCTTCGACCTTTCTCCTTCCTTTAATTCCATCAAATCTTCAGTTTTAACCCGGGGAACATTCACCCGCATATCAATCCTGTCCAAAAGCGGGCCGCTGATCTTTTTTCCGTACTGCAAAATCTTAACCGGCGTGCACACACATTGTCGGTGCAAATCTCCATAATATCCGCACGGACATGGATTCATCGCCGCGATCAGCGTAAACCTTGCCGGATAGCAAACCGTTCCTTGCGCTCGTGATACGGAAACCATTCCGTCTTCCAAAGGCTGCCTTAAATTTTCTAAAACTTGTCTTGAAAATTCCGGAAACTCATCCAAAAACAAAACTCCGCGGTGCGCAAGCGATATTTCACCCGGTTTGGGGATGGTTCCGCCGCCGACCAAAGCCGCCCCGCTCGCCGTATGATGCGGCGATCTGAATGGACGCGTACTGCATACTCCGTCGCGCGGCAAAACTCCGGCCACCGAATGGATCCTCGTCACCTCAAGTGCTTCATCGCGCGTTAAAAGCGGCAATATGCCGGGCAAAGCACGGGCCAGCATGGTCTTGCCCGAGCCCGGCGACCCTGATAACAAAATATTATGCCCGCCGGCGGCAGCAACTTCCAGCGCCCGCTTGGCTTGCTCTTGTCCGCGCACGCCGGCAAAATCCAAAGCTTCATTATGTTTCAAGATTGTTCCCAAATCCAAAGTCGGTTGCTGCGGTAAAACCTTTTCACCTTTAAGATGCTCTATTACATCATTCAAACTCTGCGCCGCAAATATTTCTACATCATTCACAAAAGCCGCTTCCTTAGCATTTTGCTCGGGCACGATGAGCTCTTTCACGTTTGAAGTTTTTGCGTACAATGCCGACGATAATGCTCCATGCACCGGCCGAAGCTTGCCGTCCAAAGCCAGCTCCCCAACCATAATCGGCCAGCCTTTTTCCGGCTCCTCAATCTCTCCATTTCTTGCCAATATGGAAATCGCGATTGGTAAATCATAACCAGAACCGCCTTTGCGCAAATCCGCCGGCGCCAGATTAATCGTCACTCTATGCCTCGGAAAATAATATCCTGATCTTTTAAGCGCGCTCCTAACCCTCTCCCTCGCCTCCTGCACCGCCGCATCCGGCAAACCAACAACCGTAAAATTCGGCTTGCCAAAAGATAAGTCGGCTTCAACGCAAACTGAGTGAGCATCCAAGCCAATTATGGCAGTGGTAGGGATAATGTTCATAATCAAGCTGTTAGCTTTTAGCCGATAGCTTATAGCCATCGTTATAAATGCTATTTAAAAAACCATTCAACATCTTTAATAACTCAACCACTTCACTTAAAATATCACCCATCTCATTCTTTTTTATATATTCCAAATCTACTGCCAAATAAATCATAGACTGAACCTCAACACATGATGCTTTCGCTATACGTAAAAAATAAACAAGTTCACGATCATTTCTTCTTGCGTAACCCTCGGCTATGTTATTCATAACAGAAAGTGACGCTCGTCTTATTTGATCTCTAAAACCAAAATCTCTACTATCTGAAAATAACTTATAGATACGTACTGTTAATTTTCTCGCTTTTTGCCACACTAACAAGTCTTTAAACGAAATGATCTTCATATATCTTATTCTGATATAAACCGATCGCCATCAGCTAACAGCTATCCGCTATCGGCTAAGTAAAAAAGAAGCCCTTCCGGCTCCTTCGTCTTTGCACCTATTACTATTGTAACGAGAGATAAATGTTTTGCAAGTTAATTAACAATTCCCAAAACTTTCTATACTTTTCTTAACAAACAGCAACATTTTTTGTCATCTTATTTCAACAATCCACAAACAAACTTCCGACGTATCGACGTCCGACGTATCGACTTCCTTTACTCGTCATCTTCCTGCTTGCGGCTGCGCAAATAATACACCCCCGCATACCCCGCAATCCCGAGCGTAATCGCAATATCCGCAATATTGATTATTGAAGTATTAAACAACAATATCCAGTCAAAAACATAACCATTTACAATCCGGTCAATAAGATTACCGAGCGCGCCGCCTAACACGTAAGACAAAGCCCAAAACTCACCCGGGCGTCCATCCATAAAAGATTGCTTCATTACCATTCCCAAGACCGCAAGCGCAAACAATGTCAAAATCATTATCAGCCAAAACGGAATCGGCAAATTACCAAGCAAACCGAAATTCTCATGCTTGGTTAATGCCAAGACGCCCGGAATCAACTCCCTCGTCATAATCCATTCCAGCTTTATTGCATATTTCAATATCAAATCCAAAATCAGCACGTCTAAAACTGCGCTGACGCCAAAAATTATCATCTTTGTTTTCTTGGAACACGTACAACGCAAAGTCAACATACTCAAACTACTATAAACTTACAACTGACAACTTACAAGAGTAAATCAAAAAAACAGAGCTGCCTCTGTTTCTTTTAATCCTCTATAAGCTATCAGCCACCCGCTAAAAGCCATCAGCTAAGTTACAGTTCCTGCGTCAACGTCTTTTTGCATTCAATGCAGCTGGTCGAAGCCGGCCTGGCCGTTAAACGTTTTTCATCGATTTCTTTGCCGCAATACTTGCAAATTCCGTATTTACCCTCATCGATTAACTTTAATGCTTTTTCAACATCCTTTAATTCAGCTTGAACTCTGGCTTCAATGGAAACAATATCCGCGTACTCCGTGATTTCCGCCGCATTATCATCTTCCGAATTGGATCCCGACTCCGGATATGAAGCATCCAAATTATTCGGATCCTTGGATCCCAAATCCGCCAGCTCATGCGTTAAGCGGCTTTGTTCTTCCATCAGCAATCCTTTAAATTGTTCGATTTTTGAGCTATCCATATACATTAATATATCAGATTATTATTCCAGAAAGTATATACTAAGTCAGCCAAACTGGCAATATCAAATACATCAACAAAAAAATCCCTTAATCAAGGGATAAAAAGACATCAAGCCAAGATTCTCTGCATCATGATCATGCCGATCAAAATTCCCACGCAAAGCAACATGAACCAATATGCGATTTTTAAATCCGCTTTCCAAAGTATCAGCAAAAACGAAGCATATGTAATCACAATCAAACTTAAAGCCAAAATTTTTGCAATATAATGGTCAAATAAAATCCAAGATAGATAGAGATAAAGTACGGATGCGAATAAGCCGGCGCACGCATGGGCAAATGGTGTAAAAATTCCGAACCATTTTTCCGCTCTGCTCCGATTATCTTCTCCGGGCGGCGGAATGGATTTTATCCAGGTAATCTTCTTGGGCCAAAATGACGGACGCTCTTCTTGCATTGTTCCCTCCCGCATCAAGTTAATATGAAGTTTCCAAATGGTCAAATGCCATACCTCGCTCTTGCCTGATAGTCATTCTTGCGCTACTCTAAAAACTCTATGACCCCTTCCGAAGAAATATTAAAAATCACGCAGGATCTTATCCGGTTTGAATCCAGTAAAAACAATCCCGAAGAAATCAATAAATGTTTTAATTACCTGGAAAATTATCTTAAAGATACCGGTCTTAAAATTGAAAAAATTGATATTAACGGCTATCCGAATTTAATTGTCACTAAAGGCACAAAAACGCCTATAATTTTCTTAAGCGGCCATCTTGATGTTGTGGAGGGCTCTCCCGAACAATTTGCTCCCAAAATCGTGGATGATCGTTTATACGGCCGCGGCGCTTTGGATATGAAAAGCGGCGTAGCCGTCATGACATATATAATGAAAGAATTCGCGGATACTAAACATGACTTTGGTTTGATTTTTACAAGCGATGAAGAAATCGGCGGCTTCAACGGCACCAAAGCGCTTCTGGACCGCGGATATTCCTGCCAAGCGGCTGTAATACCGGACGGCGGCTTAGCCATTCACCGTGTCATGCATAAAGCCAAAGGCGCGATTTGGATCGAACTTAAAAGCACTGGCATTCCCGCCCACGCTTCCCGTCCCTGGCTCGGTGAAAACGCCATCAATAAACTGCTTCTCTCCATTGATAGGATTCAAAATCTGTTTTTGGATGTTTCCAAACACGATAATGATCACTGGAATGCCACCTGCAATATCGGCACCATTCAGGGCGGCGACGCTCCCAACCGCTTGGCCGAATCCGCCAGCGCAATTTGCGATATCCGCTATACTGAAAATGATGACCCCGAATCAATCCTGAAAAAAATCCAAGATACTTTGCCCGATGGCGTCACGGCCAACCTTAAACTTGAAGTTGATACAACCTACACCGCACCCGACAATCCGTTTTTAATCGCTTATCAAGATTCTATAAGGTCAATCGGACGCGAACCCGAATTAAGCGCGGACCACGGCAGTTCCGATGGCCGCTTTTTCTCGGCCAGAGGAATTGCTGTGCTCATGAGCGAGCCGGACGGCGGCGACCCGCATTCAAAAAACGAATGGGTTTCCATTGCCGCATTACACGATTACTACCAAGTCCTCAAAAACTTTTTAGATAAAGTGGCATAATAACACCCCATTCTTAGCTCTAATCTTAAGGCTTAAAAATTTAACATAAGCTCCTTTCCCTTGCCCTGTGCCTCGGAGCTTTATGCGAAGTGGTATGCGGGGGAAAGGTCTCCGACGCATGTCGGAGGGATAGAGGGAGCATTGACAAAACCCTCTTTTTATGTAATATTTACCCATTGTTCCTACACAAAACCACCAAACAAGCCCTTGCAAAATTCTCTATCGCAACCTGCCCATCCTTGAGAAAGGAGGGGTTTGGGGTGGATTTGAGTCTTGCTAAAAGGGGAAATAACCATGCCCAAAGACAAAAAAGCCATCTTTGCACTAATCAACAAATCACTCGATACACTCGCAAAGCTGGAAGCATCTCTCCAGCGAGATGACGATCCTGATGCTATCATGGATCTCATGGATGCTCACGCCCAAGGCACCGAAGAAATGCTCGACAGTGTTGTCGAACACCTGAAAGCCAAAGACTTGGAGAAGTGCCGGCAATGCGATGCGGTGGACTGTCCGCTTCATCCCGATAATAACGGCCCGAAAACACCGCGGGTAGAATTCATACCCGATCCGGACATTGATCCAAGATCCCTAAACTAGGAGAATATAATGGCGATTTTCAAAGCTTGGCGCATCAACACCTGGCCGCTTACAACCGAGTACCATACCGAATGTATCGGCGGTGCTCTCCATCTTTGCTGGAGGAAGACTGTAAACCTTCAGCGCGGCCGCCGCATTCTTGTGGACGTCAATCTCCACGAGGCCTGCCCCTGCGACGGTTCCTGCGGCCGCAAAACCACAGTCGCGCGCAGAATCCTGCGCAAAGCGGTTGATCTCTCGTTCGGTCTGCGCCAAAGCCTCAAGCCTCGCATTCACGCGAGGAGAAAAAAGAGGCAAGCGCCATGACCAAGGAAGACGAAAAACTGCTGGCCGAAATATTCCAGGCCATTCTGGCAATCGAAAACGGTGCCGTTCCGCAAAAAACCGAATTCCAACTTGCGGATTGCACTGTCACAATTTCCAGCGAAGAAGAAATGGAAGACGAAGCTCCGCCCGAAGATCTCAATTAAATCATCTATGTCCCGTTCTGGGACTTTTTTTGACCATGATTACCCTGATTTTAATTTACGATTAGCAGGATTATTATTTTATTGTTCTTCCCCGCTTAGACCTTTCCCGATATTTATCAAGAAATCTTCCTCTTAATGCGGTTTCAATTCTTCCCTAATCTTACTTCTTTCCCCTGCTCGCGGGGGAGAGATGTCCCGCAATAGAATAATTAAAGGGGCAGAGAGAGGGATGTACGGCTTGACAAATCCCCCAATTTCTGCTACATTGAGCAATCGACTCAAACGCAGCACCCTCTCAAAATAGAAAGGCAAAAACATGACCGATCTCAACGTTCCCCAAATGATTGCACTCGCAATCAGTGAAAGCACACTGAAAACCCTCGCGGCCATAGAACATGGCCCGGAGGAAACCCTCTCGGCTCTGACCGAGCAAATCAACCTATTGACGACCGCTCGTCAGGCGCTCGAGAACATGCTCAACCCCGACCCGGCCAAGTGTGCCTCATGCAAAGAAATCATTTGCCCCAATCACCCCTCGCATGCCAAGCCGCCGGCCGAAAGCCCAGCCGAAGACCACGACGGTCTCGGTTGATAAATTTTGGCAGATACGATCTGCCAACTCAAGTCCCGCCCCTGGGACTTTTTTGATCCTGATTTACAGCACGTTTCTCCGTAGTCCTGTTAACCCGTATTCCGGAGTCAACTCTGGACAACGATTTACGGTTGCACTGGAATACGTTGTATATTCGTAGTTCATGACGTAGGACGTAGGACGATTGGGACGAACCCTCGCACCGTACGGTGCAGGGCGTGCGACAATATTGACCTTCCCCTTATTTTTTGATATAAATAGCCCGGAACCTTCAATCCAACAGGCGGAAACAATCGCCTGCTTCCCATCTCTACTTCACATACCGTCCCAAATCGACGTATCCACGTCCGACTCATCGACGATATTAATGTGAGATAAAGATGAGAACCTCCAATCAAATTGAAAGGAGAAAAACCATGGGGTAAAAATCATACAACACCGCAAACTGCGCTCCCGCAAACCCGGCGTTCGTCTTGCTTATCGTGAAATCTGCATTGACGGATGCCTGCATCGCATGGATTTGGTAATGTATCAAATTGTTCTAGGCGAATTCCGCTGTACGGAAGTATATCGCTTTCCCGATGAAAAACCTTGTAGTTGTAAAAAATCATCATCCTCCCCCATTAAACAGATCATAGACAAGATAGCATCTGTCTTCTCTGCCCCTTAGCGGGCATTTTTTTAACCAAGATTTCCGGAATTTAACTTACGATTAGCAGGATTATTAATTAAACCGATAAGCAAATGAGCCACTAAGCGATTAAGCTTATTGGCTTTGCGGCTTTGTCGCTTAGTAGCTTCGTAATAGAATCTAGAGTCTAGAATCTAGAGTCTCGAGTCTGCCATTCAGTTGCAAGCCATATAACTCGCAACAATCGCCGCCGTCTCGGCTCTTAAGGTTAAACTTCCCAAATTTTGCAATAAAAAACCCGCCCTTTTTGCTTGCTCAACTTCCATGTCACTCCATCCACCTTCCGGCCCGATCCAAACTCCCGCTCTTTGCGGATTCTTCTGCGTCGGCGCTTCAGACTCAATGTTTAAATCATAAAAATAATTCACTTCATGATCTCTCGCCCGTTCCATTGCCGATGCTAAAGGTATTGGATCGTTTACAAGCGGCACATGCCCCCTGCCCGATTGCTCGGCCGCTTCTTTGGCAATTAATCTTACCCTGTCCATTTTTAAACTTTGCTTGACTGTTCTTTCAGTGATGATCGGCACAATCTCCCAAACCCCGACTTCAGTCGCCTTCTGCACCACTAACTCAAAATTCTCTCTTTTCAAAACCGCGCAGAATAAAAAAACTTTTTTAGATGTTTCGACGCTGATCTCTTTTGCATCTTCTAAAATAATCGTAACCGACTTTTTATCGATACTATCAATCCTCCCCACTGCTTCACGTCCATATCCGTCACATAAAATTAACGCTTGTCCCGTCTGCATGCGTAAAACTTTTGTTACTTGATGCGCAAAATCCTTGTCATCAATAACAAGTTCTTTTTTATTTAAATCAAATTTGCCGATAAATCGATGTAACTTCATAAACTTATCGTACAACGTACATCGTACATTGTACAAAGTCCATAGCAATCACTGACTGCCGTCTAACGACAATCGTCAATCAAATAATAATCCTGCTGATCATTTTAAAATCAAGACACGTCGTTCGCGAACGACCGTGTCAAGGTAATCCTGGTAAAAAAAAGAAGAGCCGTGTTGCGCCCTAAGAATTGATAATTTTTGTGGCGTCACAGCTCTAGGCCAAGACGCGGATCAACTCTCGTGGGCAATTAATCGGCAAAGCCGACATTGAGAAGGAGCGAATCGCTCCACGATTTTGATACTAGCGGTATCCCTGGCCAATAAGACCACTGGTTCATCCCATTCCTGGCAAGAACTTCGAGACTTGCAATGAAGTCTCATAAATGAAGTGTGCCTGGTGTGCGTGTCAGGTCGCTATGCATGAAATGTCCTGCACAATGAGCTGACACGCCGTGTTTTTAGTTTTGTTTTTTGATTTCAATGTGTCGCGTTAAACGCGGCGGGAATGAGATAATCCAATTCATGGATGTCCATAAGAACAGGTTATGGAGACCCATTATTTAAAGTGGTTTGAAATGTACTATGAGGTAATCAATAGAGTTGCCTGCAAACCGACCATGAGCATGGCTTGCATGTGCCATATACGACACGAAACGCGCTTGCAAATCAAGCGCTTCCACACAAAGAGCGTTATAAAATCTAAAGTACGATTGTGTATAATTATTATATCGTACTTTTTGACTTTTATCAATGGTGAATAACTTATTATTGTTATTTATGCCAAAAAAACCGGTTTAAAATCATTATCCACATCTTGTGGAAAAGTATTAAAAATAACAAAAAATCACCTTCTCATTTTCAATTGAAATTTGAATTTGTTTAATATCCCAAAAACAAATGTCAGTCCATGAACAAATATTATTAATACTTGCCGCATCAAACAAAGCAATTTGTTTCCCCGGGCATGTCAAAGTTCTGACACTTTCTCTGCCGATCAATGAAATATCCGAATCAACAACCAAACCCTTTACTCCGCTCATCAACTCATTAACATCAGTGCTGGTTGTAAATCTGTCGATTCTATATATCCTTTTAACCACATCGCCGTCCTCCAGCTCAAACTCCTTCTCTTCCACCATATCTGCTCCGGCGGCAATCCCAATTAAATCATCTGCTTGGCGTGTCGAAGGCACATAATCCACAGCTAGCGAACTTGAAACCGCTTCCCAGCTGATTACGCCCTTATTGGCCAAATCCAAATCATATCCGCTTTGCATTAAAAACGTCTCAACAATTTCCGTTGCATTACCATCCAAAGACACTGCCGATTTCTCCGCATTTGCAAATGAAATATACTGCAAATCAGCAACGTTCATATCCGTACGCCAAACATGATCCTCCAGCTCGCCTTGCACCGATCTTGGCAGAGCAAGTTCATCGCCGGCATCCCCAAATACCTCTTGCAGATTCATATTTAATTTTGTATTTACAGTCTTTTTCCAAACAGGCCCCAATTCTTTATACGCAGAAGATCTTTGCCGGATAAACTCATTCATATTTACACCTTCAATAATCCACGGCCCTTTGCCTTCTGTGATAATACTTAATAAAGAAAACCTCACAGCATATGCTCGCAGTTCGCCGTTTATATCTTTCGCCAAGCCTGCGTAAGTCGGAAAATACTTGTTATTTTTCGCAACCTGCCGCCAAACATCAGGCGCATCCAAATCCAAAGAGCTCTGCGCCGGCAAAACAGCGGAAACCGCATTATTTTGCGCCACAGGAAAACTCGCCAAATGCCAAATCAATACATATACGGATAACACCGCAATCGCAAAACTCCCCGCCGCAATAGCGAGGAGCTTTGGCAAAGCACTCCGTTTATTAGCCGTTCCGTAAGATAGGATGGGCGAACCCCGGAATGCCGCATCACGTATTAACGAATCTCTCACAGTTGAATTGCAAATGGATCATTGGATTGAGGCTTATGCGGCGGCCTTGGCGGTCTGTCATGACCCCTGTCATTACCTCCGGAGCCGTGATGATGTGGTCTTCCGCCGCCGTTTCCGTCTCGTCTTGGCGGTCTGGGTCCGCGCGGGCCTCTTTCATCTCCCCCGCCTCTATAATCCGGATTTGCCCTCTTAATGGACAAATTGATTCTGCCCATTGAATCTATCTCATAAACCTTAACCGTCACCTCATCTCCAATATTAACAACATCCGTCACTTTATCAACCCTTTGCGGCGCCAGTTCGCTGATATGCACCATTCCTTCCTTGCCCGGCAAAATCTCCACAAAAGCTCCGAAATCCATAATCCTGGTTACCTTGCCCGTAAACACCTCGCCAACCTCAACTTCACGGGTTAAATTTAAAATCATTTCCTTGGCTTTTTCCATGCCTTCAGCTGAAACCGAAGTAATATAAACCGAACCATCATCTTCAATATCGATTTCCACCCCCGTAGCATCAATAATTTCATTAATCATCTTACCGCCCGGACCGATCACTTCTCTGATCTTATCAGGATGGATATGTATGGTTTCGATTCTGGGTGCATATTTGGACAATTCCGGTCTGGGTTCCGCCAAATTGGCTTGCACTACATCCAAAATCTGCAGTCTGGCCTTTAACGCTTTCTCAAACGCTTCTTTAACAACCTCCAGCGGCAAACCTCGAGTCTTGGTATCCATCTGAATGGCCGTAATTCCCTCACGTGTACCGGCTACTTTAAAATCCATGCCCCCTTCGCCGTCTTCCAAATCTTGAATATCGGTAATAACTTTCCATTTATTTTCATCTTCAATGGATGCGACGCCAATCGCAATACCTGCAACCGGTGCTTTAATCGGCACGCCTGCGTCCATCAATGCCAAAGATGATGCCGTAGCCGAACCCATGGACGAAGATCCGTTAGATCCCAAAACCTCGGAAACAACTCTGATGGTATAAGGAAAATCCTCTTTATTGGGAATGACCGGTATTAAAGCTCTTTCCGCCAATCCTCCATGGCCGATCTCTCTGCGGCCCGGTCCGCGATTGCTCTTGGTCTCTGATACCGCGTACGATGGAAAATTATAATGGTGGAAAAAGCGGCGCGTTGTTTTAAATTCCATTGTATCGATATGCTGTTCCATGCCCGGCCCGCCCAACGTCACCAAAGACAAAACCTGCGTCTGCCCGCGCATAAACAAACCCGAACCGTGCGTACGGGGCAGCAAGCCCGTATCCGCGTACAACGCACGGACTTCATCAATGCCTCTGCCATCCGCTCTTTTACCTTGTTCCAATATCATGTCTGTCACGGCTCCATCCACGAATCCCTCTAAAACTTCCATGGCAACCCTCCTGCGGTCTTTGCCGATTTCTTTTTCAGTCAAATATTTTTCCAAGCTATCCTTTAATTTATTTACAGCATTCTTTCGATCTTTCTTGGATCTTAAGGGCTCGGCGAACAATTCGTTTTTATGCTCATTGAGATATTCATTGGCCATTGCCTGCAATTCCTCCATATCCTTTTGTGCAGCAATCTCTTCCTCGCTCTTTGCGGTAAATATATCAACCTTGGTTTTTCCATGTTCTGCCGCGACCTTATTGATTAATTCTATTACCGGCGCAAAACTGTTCTGAGCAAACTCAATCGCTTTAAAAGCCGCGTCCTCGCATACAATATTCGTCCCGGCCTCAAGCATAACTGTTTTATTGTTGGCTCCGGCCACAATAACTTCCATTCCGCCCTGTTCCACTTCTTCATATGTGGCATTCAAAATATACTGTCCGTCTTTTTGACCGATTCGCGCCGCTGCAATCGGACCATTCCATGGGATGTCGGAAATCATCAAAGCGCAAGATGAACCGATTAAACCGATTACATCCGGATCGTTCTCGCCATCATGACTTAAGACCGTTGAAACAACAGCAATTTCGTTCCTCATTCTGTCATCAAACAAAGGTCTGATGGCTCTGTCGATCAAGCGGCCCGATAAAATTGCCTCATCAGTAGGCCTGCCTTCACGCTTAATATACCTCGAGCCTTTAATTTTGCCCGCGGCATAAAACTTTTCTTCATAATCAACTTGCAAAGGAAAAAAGTCCAAACCTTCGCGGATGCCGCCCATGGTTGCCGTGCAAAGCACAACAGTGTCGCCATAGCGCACAGTACACGATCCATTAGCTTGCTGGGCTAAAAGATCAATGCCAATAGTCAGGGTTCTTCCACCCCACTCAATAGAGTATTCTTTTTGATTTTGCATAAACTAACGCATTACGTCGTACGTCTATACGTCAGAAGTCTAAAATTCAGACTTCCGACTTATCGACTTATTGACGTTTGTGTTGCTTGCCCTGAAACTAAATCCCGCGCCGTGGCACGTGATGTAATTTTACGTGCTCTTTGGATCCCTGTCTCAGGACAAACTAATAAACTTAATTAACTAATTTAATCCACCGTCCAGCGTCACTCGTCCCACGTCATTGTGTTAATTCGGTGTTCAGTGTTCGGCGTTCGGTGTTCGGTTGTATCGGCGCGCCTTTATAATGGCACGATTAAGCCAAATAGTCAAAACCGACCTCGTATCCCTGTGCATCCGTTAAACCGTTATACCGAGAATAGCTCTGATTAACGGGTCAACGGGAATACTGGCCAACTTGTCTCGAATCTAGCTTCTAGAGTCTGACATTGTGTATCCTGTATCGTGTAACGTCTGACGTTTCGCGCTATACGATTCGCGATGCGCGAACAGAGTTCTAGCGTCTAGCGTCTATTTAGCCAATAAGTAACTCTTTATCGCCTTTACAACTTTCGAATCTTCTTTCAAATCTTCAACAAAAAGAATATGCTCGCGATTAATATACATCCTATCCTCCGGACCATGTAATTCATTCCCTAACTTGATTATCTTTAAATCACCTTGGCCTTCAATAATTCCATTGGCCGAAGCCCTGTCTGTTTGCAAATAATAAATATTTTTCAACACCAGTTCTTCTTCGGTTTTTTCCGTTATCATTCCAAAATAAACTTGCCCGTTAGACAAAAACACAGCCTGATACTCGCCTTCATAAACAGCTTCATCCGCAACATCTGTTTTATCTTCTTGAGCTTCGCTGGCCGGCGTAATGGCTTTAAAAAACCCGAACGCCCCGATTAACAAAATCGCCGCCGCCCCGGCTCCAAAAAAGAACAGCTTAAGATCTACCGCAGGTTTATGATCTTGATTTTCAATTTTCGGCTCTTGAGCCTCTATTTTTTTACTTGGCATATAAATTTAACTATCAGCTATCAGCTATCAGCTATCAGCTATCAGCTAACAGCTAACAGCTAACAGCTAACCTTAGTATATCAAAAAAACAACCCCTTTCAAAGAGGCGCTCTTGTCATTGTCTCCCGGTCACTGGACTATGACTACGACTAAGTACTATGACATTATTGATCGGTTGTCGTTGTCGTATCCGCATTTGCTTCCGCTTCCGGCTCCGTTCCATCAGCCGCAACCTCATCAACTGTCTCTGTACCGGTAACTTCAGACTCCGCCACTGTATCAACAATAACCACTTCCGGCTCGTCCGGTTCTTCAGGAACTGCAATTATTTCTAGCTCATCAGACTCCGTGCTTGAATCCTCCATAGCTTCATGCGAAGGAGGACGTGCTTCATGCTCCGTGCCGTCTTGTGTTGTTGTCGCCTCATCAACCAACACTTCTCCCAAAACATCCATATCATATTCAATCTTGGATGATCCCATTTCCGTTACTTCTATTTCCAATGTCGTGCCATTGCTCACAAACACCTTGCTATCATCATTGCCAAACGCATGCCAGTTAAACAATGTATCCTCATAAGTCTTATCACTTAAAATGATATCAAATCCCTGCAAAGTAATATTTTTTACGCCGTATTGGAATTCGTGCAAGCCGACCGGAGTTATCGTCACGATGGGCAAAGTCTCATATTCACCTTTAAACGAAACATGAACTTCCGACTCACCCGACATGATCAAAGCCTGACCCACCGTATCTCGGCCAAATACCATATGCTTTTTAACCGTCACAGTTCCCTCAAAAATCGCTCCGGCCACATGCAAATCAGGAATATCTCCTTCTTTCAGTTCACCGCCTTGCAAAGTTATTCCCAACACCGACGACTGAATTTGCTGATCCAGATTATTCTTGGAGAACGAATCAAAGAATACCGCCATCTTCACATGCTTCACTCCATTAATTTCGGCTTCAACCTTGGACCAATCAACATTTTCCGCGGCTCTGGCCACAACATAGCTCACCGGCTCATCTTGCAAATCTTTCATGGCATGACCCGCAACATCGGATGAAACCAGGTAATCGCCGACTCTGATATTTTTGCCGTTATCGGCAACCCAAATTTCACCCTTGCCTGCCGCCATTACAATATGCGGATTATCCTTGCTCGGAGTCAATTTTGGTTCCAAAACACTTACATAAGCACCCATAACTTCCGCATCATTGGCCTTAGTGCAAAGCTTAACCCCGTAAACATACTGCGAATCAGCTCTGTCGTGCAATCTCTTATTCTCGCCCGTCATCACAACCAGCATTCCGCTCGAAATTTCATCATCAGTCCAAGCATAATGCGACCCGGTAAATGCATTGTAAGAAACCACACTTCCATAAATGGATATGGTTCCTTCTTCATAATCATCCTGCTTTAAAGATATAATCTTGCCGTCATTGGAAACCCTGCTGAACGCGGCTACCGCCCCGCCAACTCTGCGGACGTCTAATGGCAATTCCGGCACCACAACTCCGATTCCCAAATTACCGGCAAAGAAATTCAATTTACCCGATTCATTATAAATTGAATAATCCGCAGTGGGTGCCGTACTCGTGCCGATCAATAAATTCGTATTATAAACCGCCGCCGTCTGTTCTTCCACCGTTATACCGCTTAATCTGGAAATCTTACCCGTGCCAGAATTAATTGCGGACCGAACCATTAAACCATGAGCATAGGTAATCGATCCGTCACCGCCGTTCATAACTCCCAACGTAGCCCCCATGGCATCATGCACCAAGCCGGAACCTTCATTAACAGCCATAGCCTCCAAACCGACCAAACCCTGCAGTAAAGCCGCCTGCTGGTCGCTGTTCATGCTGGCAACCGACTTCATTCCTTTGGCATATCCGCCCGCTGAAGTTATCCTTGCACTCATTTGCGAATACAAACCTACAGCGTTCTCTTGAGCCTCCTTAAGCTCATCGCTGACTTGCAATTTGGCTTCCGGCGCGTCTGTACCGATGCCGACCTTGCCATCCGTCTTGATTGTTAATGCGCTCAAATCCTTATTGCCAATAGTCAGATCTCCCAGCTCGTTTTCCGACAAACTCCAAGCCGCAGCACCGATATTCAATTTCTCCGTCCATACATTGGACCATTGATTTTCCTTGGCGCCCAAAGAAAACGCGTTCGTCACCTGCGGCAGCAAATCACCCGTGCTTGTTCCGCCGCGGAACGATAGCGCCCAATTCGTTTCATTGCCTCTCTCCGCAATCGAATCCAATGTATCCATTTCATAATACAAGGGAGTACCCGTGGCAAACTGCACCCAGCCGTTGGATAAACCGTCCCCCGATTGCTTAATGTACGTCGTGCCATTTACCGTATCAACCGCCAAGTCACCGATATTGCCGGCTACCAATCCTTCCGGAGATTTATCAACTCTGTACACTTCAAAATCACCGCCCGCATTTTCAAATGTGGCTATGGCGTTCTCTGATTCCTGATTGGAATCAACATGTAATTTTGATTTCGGTTTTTCTGTGCCAACAGCCAATGATCCGGCCAAATAAGTATTGCCCTTGGAATCCACGCTTGCCGCTTTTGTTCCGTCCGAACTTGTAAAAACAAATTCCGTATTTCCGTCATTATCCCCCAGCACAACATTCACATTACTGCCCAATTCGGTTTGCAGTTTTAATGAATTATCAAATGAATTGTATCCGATCTGCGATTGTCCGTCTTTGCCGTTAAACTTAACAACCTTGTCTTTGTTCATCCAAATATTTTCTTGAACTTCTATATTCTTAATCTTGGCATCGCCGTTCACATCCAATTCCACAGTCGGATTATCCATATTGATTCCAATGCGGTGATTTAAGGTATCAACCGTCATAATGGGAGTTCCGCCGTCCGCATCCATAAACAAAACTCCTTGCGCCGAATCAAATAACGGCCGCAAAATTATCTGATCTCCTTGCGGCATCAAATACAAATCCGAATTTTCGGTTGTCAGCACCGTGGCCTTGCCCAATGCCGTCTCCAAAGAGAAGAAATAACTTTGTTCACTGGCCGGATTCAAATCAAAACTTTGCGAGAGTATATCGCCCGTTGCCAAGGAAATCGGCTTTTCTGCCGCTAAAGCTCCATTGGTCAGCATCTGCAACGATGAAGTACTGCCTTGCAAAGTTAATCCCGCCAAATCAGCGCTTAATGTTTGTTGCAATAACCATATGCTGGATGCCGCGCCCACAGAATTTATGGCAAAACCGCTCTTTTGCACGCCAAAGCTGGTTCGAACAAACATCATCACCGTTCCGGTTGTTGCTCCATTGGCTGTGCTGGATGTAAACGATTCCATTGCTTGGCCAAGTATCATTCCTGATTCACTGGATTTCATGGCATAACCCGGAATTGATGCTGATGTCAGGTTGTCGCCGACTTTAATTTCGCCGTTCTCCAAACTGACTTTTACAGGAACGCGACCTACCAAAGCAATGGGCCTGGCATTTTCATCTTTGGGACCGGAAAGCAAGAAACCCGGCTTGGTGGAAACAACACCAACCAAACTTGATTCATACGGCATTGAAGATTTTTTAACATAACCTTCCCACACGTCATCCAAAGCCACAACGTCCCCGGCTTCCAGCGTGGGGTCTGCCGATGGATACATTTCCGCCAAGTCATAAGCGCCCGCATCCGTAATTATTCCATGCGAGAATTTAAACGCGCCGATTGATTGGGAATCCCCGGCACCGCTCATACTGTAAGCCTCATTATCAAACCAAACCGAGCCCGTGGCATTTCCCGCTTCAAAAGCAATATCATACGAACCGGTTCTGGCTGTCTGATAATACCAAACTTCTCCATCACCCGAACTGTTGCCTCGTCCCGCATAAAGATAACCATTAAAATCCGCAAAGGCGTATGTAGCCTCAAAGCCGGTTCCCGCATCCGAAAGATACGCATTGGAAACATCATATTTATATATCTGTCCGCCGCCCGCTGTTGTTCCTTCATATCCCATAAAAAGGAAACCGTCATAGCTTAGCAAAGCCGGAATGCGATAAACACCGCTGCCATTATTTTGTGAAACCGCAATATCATACGTGCTATCGCAGAGCGTTGGCAAGCCCAAAACTCCCGGATCGCAGCTGTACAAATCTCCATCTCCGCTGTCATTACCGGCTCCAAAATATAACAAACCCCTATAGACCGCTGCGCTCTCAAAAGAGTCGTAATTAGAATACGGATCCGCTAAACTTACAGACCAGTCGGAAGAGCTGTCGCAACGGCCGGCATCTCCGGCTGCCGTTGAATCGCACAACATTAAATCATTATCCGAACCGTTACTGTTGCCCATCAAACCATATAAACGATTGTTAAAAACCGCGAGCGCCGGCAACTCTTCATATCCTGAAAAGGAAATATTCGTCCAATCCGAGGAATTATCGCAAATATTCGCATTGCCCGCCGCGGCCGGATTACAAACTCCCACACTGCCGCTGCCCGAGGATCCCGTATCATTGGCAGCGTATAAATAATTATTGAACTCAATAATCTGACGGATTCTGTACGGTCCGGATGGGAACGAGGCATCATTCCAATCACCGCTTTCGCAAATATCCGCATCACCCGTTAGCCCCGGATTACAATAATATATATCACCCTCTCCGGCATCATCGCCAAAACCCGCATATAGATAACCCTTATATGCGTATAAAGTATTTACTTGGTCATAACCCGTATTATAAGCCTGCGACCAATCTGCTGAATTGTCGCAAACCGCTGTATTTCCTCCCGCTGTCGGATCGCAAACATATATATCACCTTCACCTCCGCCATCGCCCCGTCCCGCATACAAGTGGCCTTTATATGACACTAAAGATCTGACCGACTCATAACCGCCTCCTGATAAACCCGTATTTGTCCAAGTGGTTTCGGTTCGAGACGGCGCCGTGCCCATTATCAAAGTATCGTCCATCCTGCCGTCAAAACCTCCGCCTGATGATGTCACTGCCGAAATCGCCGCATCCAAATCCGCCAGCACTCCCTGAACTGTCGTGGCATTGGAATTATCAAATTCGTCAAACACTCCAACCAATGCCGCGCCCGATGTCCATGGCGATGTGCCGATAGCATCCAACCTGATTCCTCCGATGGATAAGAAATCCGTCAATGCCAACGACGTTCCGGAAGCTGAAGCAAAAATCAAATCATTTAAATATGAAAGTCCGGCCACATTCAAAGTATTTTGAATGATAAGCCCCGCGGTCGAAGTCCCGCCGGCAAATTGCAAACCATGAGTTGTAATCGCTCCACGATCTGTCACATATTGCAAATCAATATTTGCAACCGTTGTCGATACTGTTTGCAAATCAGTTTGAGTGCCCGCAAGGCTTGAGGAAACACTGGCGATATCCGCCGTATTCTGCGCTATGCTGGATGTTGCGTTGGCAAGATCGGTTTGAAGATTGGCAATATCGCCGGTCACGTTAACTAAATTTGAAATTGTCGTTGCGAGCGTAGAAGAAACAATCGCGATTTCCGCTGAAATGGATGCCAGAGTCGATGTTGCCGCGGCCAATTCGGAAATTGCATAAGTAATATCATTCGCATTTTGTGAAATCCAATCATCAAAATCCGCCAGCACTCCTTGCACCGTCCCTGCATTCGAGTTGGCAAATTCGTCAAACACGCCAATCAAAGTCGCTCCGCTGTTTGTATTATTTGTTCCAACAGCGTCGAGCTTAATGCCGTTTATTGTCAGATAAGATGACAGCGCGAGAGCCGTACCCGTTGCATAATCAAAATCCAAATTATCGATTGCAAAATTCGTTGCTTCTAAGTTTGTTGCAAATAAATTTGTCGTTGTCGCATTGCTTGCGATAAATTCCGCGCCCGCGGCTGAATTAAATCCAAAAGTCGTTGCGTAAAGATCAGTTGATGTTGCGGCGGTAAAGAGTGAGTAATCAGCATCCAAAGTCCCTTGCACGTTAAAGTCAGACGTTGATGTGCCTCCGGCAAATTGTATAGCCAAAGAAGTCACATTGCCCTCTTCTGTCACCTGCTGAAATGTCGGCGTAGAAGTCGCGATCTGCTGGCCGTTCACATAAATGGCCGTGGTGGAGACAACTCCCGAAACCGATAAATTTGTTGTGGTCACATTTGTCACATACATGCCGAGCCAGCGGTTGGCAAAAGAACCCAGTTCATAAATATCCGGCGCCGAAGGCAATAATGCTGAATTTACGAATCCCAGCACAGCCAAATCCGTAGTCGTTGCCGTAATAAACGATGCGCCGTTCGCGTCAACTGTTCCGGCTATTGTCGTGTCCGTGCCAATACTGACTTTGGCGGTAGATGTTGCTCCCGTATACCCGATTGTTAAATTTCCATTTAAAGCCTCTTCCAAATCCCAGGAATTTGTTCCTAATCTTACTCGTCTTACATAAATTTCATCCCAGCGCATTCCCGGCCGCCCCAAATCATAGGCCAGATGCGCGCCCGGCATCAGATCCCCGGTCGAAGTTCCGCCCGCGAATTGGATACCATTCGTCGTCACATTGCCGATATCGGTTACATCTTGGAATGACTGCGAGCCTCCTCCCGTAATCTGCACGCCGTTAACATATAATGCCGTTGTTGAAACATATCCCGAAGCATATATATTGGTACTGGTTACATTCGCGGCTTGTAAATTGGTAGTAAATATATTGGTACTTGTCACTGTCTGTACATATAAACCCAGCCAGCGGTTGGCCGCATCGCCCAAATAATATTGATCTGTCACGCTCGGTAATAAATTTGAATTTACTCCGCCGGTTAAAGCGATCTGCGTTCCGGTTGCATATGTAAAGCTGACCTGTTGCAAACCCGAACCGCCCAAAGCCGTAAACTGCGAGTTCACAATAAAATCCGCTGTCGAAGTTCCGCCTGCAAACTGTATTGCGTTTGTGGTAATCGATCCCTGATCCGTCACACTCTGCAAATCCTGATTTCCTCCTCCTGCCGATTCCCCGTTAATAGTCACCGCTTCAATCAACATGGAAGCGCTTAGGCTTCCGATTTCGGATTGACCGCTGTACTTTGCGCCCTGCAATTCCAAATAATCCCCGGTATTCAAATTGACTATTGTTGTCGGTATGGTGGCCGTGCCCTCACCCGATGATGGCTGGCGGCTGTAAGTAAAAATCTCATCTGTTACGGCCGTACTGTTATTTTTATAAATTCTTACCTGGTTTACGGAGCGTTCACTTCCCAAATCCGTTATTTGATAAAATGTAATTTGTCCGCTTAATCTATATGTTCCTGTTGCCGTTATGGTCACGACAGAATTTCCGTTTGTATGCGTATAATAACTGTCTTTTCTTGTGCTGTTTAATAAAATGGATTCCCAATTACCATTGGTTGAATCATTAAATGCCGCTGACTGTCTTCCCTGAAAAATATTGGGAGCAACTTCAATCTTCTTGCCGTCGATCCAAAGCTCGGTTGTAGAAACCGTGCTTCCATATATATATGTAGATGACACGCTCTGCGAGACCAATTCTCCTTGCACATTAAAGTCTCCGGTTGATGTCCCGCCTGCAAACTGAATTGTATTTGTTGTCACATTCCCTAGGTTCGTGACGTCTTGCAAATTCTGCGATCCCCCGCCCGTTGATGTTGGCACATTGGCAATGGCGGTATCCAAATCTTTCAATACTCCCTGCACTGTCGTTGCATTGGAATAACCGAATTCGTCAAACACACCAACCAGCGCCGCACCCGATGTCCATGGCGATGTGCCAATCGCATCCAGTCTGATTCCTCCGATCGACAAGAAATTCGTCAGCGACATGGACGTACCGGTTGCTGAAGCAAAAATCAAACCATTCAAATACGAAAGCCCTGCAACATTTAAAGTATTTTGAATGATAAGCCCCGCCGTGGAAGTCCCGCCCGCAAATTGCAAGCCATGGGTTGTAATGGACCCGCGATCAGTCACATATTGCAAATCGATAGCATCCACTGTTGAAGATACAGTAGCGATATCAGCAGCATTCTGCGCAATGTTCGCTGTGTTGGTTCCGACAGTCGAAGACACTGCTGAAATATCAGCCGCATTCTGCGCGATGCTCGATGTCGCATTCGCAAGATCGGTTTGCAAGTTGGCAATCGAAGAAGTCGCCCCCGCAAGATCTGTCTGCAAATTCGAAATATCAGTTTGATTTTGAGCAATATCCGCCGCATTCTGTGCAATGTTGGCAGTGTTGGTCGCAACAGTTGATGAAACATTGGCAATGTCAGCGGCATTCTGCGCAATGCTCGATGTCGCGCTCGCTAGGTCGGTTTGTAATGTCGCAACCGTTGAGGTGGTTGCCGCTAAATCGGTCTGAATATTGAAAACTGTATTTGTTAAATTCGCCAATACTGTATCCAAATCCTTCAGCACTGCTTGCACTGTTGCACCATTGGAATTCACAAACTCATCAAACACGCCGACGATGGATGCGCCTGATGTTATGTTGCTCACACCAACAGCACTCAATAATATTCCTCCAATTGATAAAGAATTTGTCAGCGCCAGATTTGTTCCGGTCGCATTTTGAAAAACGATATCAGCAAAATTCGATATACCGATTGCACTCAAAGTATTTTGGATGATAAGTGCCGCTGTTGATGTACCTCCGGCAAATTGCATAGCACGAGTCGTAATACTTCCCCTGTCTGTCACATATTGCAGATCAATGTTTGCGACCGTGGTCGATACTGTTTGCAAATCAGTTTGCGTTTGAGCCAGAGTTGAAGAAACAGTTGCAATATCCGCTGTGTTTTGCGAGACTGTTGACGATACCGCTGCAATGTCCGCCGCATTCTGTGCAATGTTGGCAGTGTTGGTCGCAACAGTTGATGAAACGTTTGCGATGTCAGTTGCATTCTGCGCGATGCTCGATGTCGCATTCGCAAGATCGGTTTGCAAGCTGGCAATCGAAGAAGTCGCCCCCGCAAGATCTGTCTGCAAATTCGAAATATCAGTTTGATTTTGAGCAATATCAGCCGTATTCTGCGCAATGTTAGCAGTGTTGGTCGCAACAGTTGATGAAACGTTTGCGATGTCAGTTGCATTCTGCGCGATGCTCGATGTCGCATTCGCCAAATCGGTTTGCAAATTTGCGATGGACGAAGTTGCATTTCCAAGATCTGTCTGTATCGTCGCAATCGTTGATGTCACGTTTGCCAGATTGGATTCAATTGTGGCAATCGTTGAAGTCGCCGCGGCAATCTCGTTTAAAGCATAAGCAATGTCATTTGCATTTTGTGTAATCCAAGCATCAAAATCCGCCAGTACCGCTTGTACTGTTGTTGCATTGGAATTGGCAAACTCATCAAACACTCCAATCAAAGTCGCTCCGCTGTTTGTATTGTTAGTTCCAACTGCGTCCAATTGAATTCCATTGATTGTTAAATAAGATGCCAGAGCCAAACCCGTACCCGTTGCATAATCAAAATCAAGACCGGCTATCGTTGCATTTGTCGCTTCCAAATTTGTTGCGAATAATTTTGTCGTGGTTGCATTTGTTGCCAAAAACTCTGCACCGACCGCGTTATTGAATCCAAACAATGTTGCATAAAAGTCAGAGCTTGTTGCGGCGGTAAAGAGTGCGTAATCCGCATCCAAAGTTCCCTGCACGTTAAAGTCGGCTGTTGATGTACCGCCGGCAAACTGAATTGCATTGGTTGTAGTAGCGCCATTATCCGTAATTTGCTGCAAAGTCATTGCCGAACTGGAAACCGAAACTGCTGTTATCGCAGTATCCAAATCCTTCAGCACTGCTTGTACTGTCGTATTGTTGGAATTAACAAACTCATCAAATACACCAATGATTGATGCACCCGATGTTATGTTGCTCGCTCCGACGGCGCTCAATAAGATGCCGCCGATTGAAAGCGAGTTGGTTAAAGCCAAATTTGTTCCGGTCGCATTTTGAAAAATAATATCAGCAAAATTCGATATGCCGATTACACTCAAAGTATTTTGGATGATAAGTGCCGCTGTTGATGTACCTCCGGCAAATTGCATAGCACGAGTCGTAATACTTCCCCTGTCTGTCACATATTGCAGATCAATGTTTGCGACCGTGGTCGATACTGTTTGCAAATCAGTTTGTGTTTGAGCCAGAGTTGAAGAAACAGTTGCAATATCCGCTGTGTTTTGCGAGACTGTTGACGATACCGCCGCGATGTCCGACGCATTCTGCGCAATGTTAGCAGTGTTGGTCGCAACAGTCGATGAAACGTTTGCGATGTCGGTTGCATTCTGCGCTATGCTCGATGTCGCATTCGCTAGATCGGTTTGTAAATTTGAAATATCAGTTTGATTTTGAGCAATATCAGCCGTATTCTGCGCAATGTTGGCAGTGTTGGTCGCGACAGTTGATGAAACATTGGCAATGTCGGTGGCATTCTGCGCAATGCTGGAAGTCGCACTTGCCAAATCAGTCTGGATGTTCGCAATCGTTGAAGTGGCTGCCGCCAAGTCAGATTGTAAATTATTGATTTGATTCAAAGCGCTTTCCAAAAGCGCATCCAAATCGTTCAGCACAGCCTGTACCGATGTGGCATTTGAATTTGCAAACTCATCAAACACACCGATCAAATACGCTCCGGATGATAGATTGTTTGTTCCCACATCGTCCAAACGAATTCCGTTGATTGTTAAGTAGGAAGACAGCGCCAATGCTGATCCCGTTGCATAGTCAAAAGTCAAGTTTTGAAAATAAACCGGATTCAGTACGGCCAAATTGGTAAACGTTGCATACGTCGCGTCAAGATTGACTGAAGTTAAATCCGTGTATGCTCCGGATAAAGCATTTAGATTGGTGGCAAATAAATTCGTTGTCGTTGCATCACTTGCCAAAAACTCTGCGCCAACCGCAGTATTAAATCCAAATGTCGTTGCATAAAGGTCAGAGCTTGTTGCCGCTGTAAACAACGCATAGTCAGCAAGCAGCGTTCCTTGTACGTTAAAGTCAGCCGTTGAGGTGCCTCCGGCAAATTGAATTGCGAATGTTGTTGTACTGCCATTATTCGTGACTTGCTGAAAATCCAAACTGTAAGCGGTTGATGAAACCGAAGCTATAGCCGCATCCAAATCTGCCAGCACCTCTTGAACCGTTACTCCGTTGGAATTTACAAACTCATCAAATACTCCGACCAATGCTGCGCCCGATGTTAAATTACTGGTTCCTGTCGCGCTCAACGCAATGCCTTGGATGGTCAAATTGTTTGATAAAAATAAATCTGTTGTTGAAACCGATCCCGCATTGGAAATCGAAAATAATTCCGTGTCATTGTCATTAAAAACCGAGAAGCGATAATTATTCGCATCGGTCATCACATTTCTGATTGACAAAGTTTTAAATTCTGAACTGGCTCCATTCCATCCCGATCCTTGTAACAAAATCGAAGCCGAATCAACCCCTTGATTAATTGCGGTTGCATTACCTTGAGCTTCGCCTAATATTCCCGGAGTTGACGTTGAAGCCACAAAAGCTCCTACGCGTTTGGAATTTAACGCATAAGGAAAAGCCGCCAAAAGAACTCTGGGTTGAGCCTCCGCATCTGACTCTATTTTGACAGCCAAATAAAGTTCATCCTCAAACTTGAGATAATTCGGAAAAGCCACACAAGATCCTAATTTCACAAAAAAGTAACCTTGCAAGTCCGGCTGTACTTTGGCACACGGTCCGCTGGCCTGGTCATAAACTTCTTTCCAAAGCAATGGACCGGTCTCTGACGGCACATCGCCCGGTGCTCCGCCTGTCTGCGCTGAATAAACGGAAAATTGAATTTGAGTTGAAGAAGTAACCGGCACACCTCCAGCTGATCGCAATCTGCTTTGATAATTAATCACTTCCGGAATATCAGCTTTCAAGCCCGCATGTGGATAAAATAAAAAAGCAAAACAAAGTATGCTCATCACAAAAATTTTAATGTTTTGTCTGAAGTTTTGTTTTGACTTTTTTCCCATATTTGCCGTTTGTTTTTGTTGCTTTAATTTTAATATATATATAGCATTATGTTTTTTGGCTTAATCTAGTTAAAAAAGAGCCCTTTGTTTTATCAGAGGGCTGTGGAAATATTTACTATTTTCTGTGGAACTTTATTCTACCAATTTCCAGGCATCATTTTCATAGGTAAACGAATATACGTTTAAACGATTTTCATGCTCAAATTCAACTTGCAATACCCTTGGATAACTAATTTCATAACTGGACACATAATTATCCACAAACTTCATTGATTTGATTTTTAGTGAAAAATCATCACCATCCTTATCATCATACAAAGACTCATAATGCTCAACAAAGCCAAGTTTATCCATTTCTTCCTGCAAACCATTGGCAGCTGAATTATATATTTGACTTATAGTTTGACTTTGTTCTGCTTCAAAGATATCCACAATTAATCCATATAGTTTTTTATCAAAATAGATAAAAACATTGCTATTTGCATCAGGCGTTAAATACAAACTCAACTCATGGCCTTTCAAAGCTTCATGCTCTATTGTCAAAGGTTCGCTTTCTTTTACTTTCGTAAATACAAATCTGCCCGCTTCGCCCACATCAATTGATACTTCATTCATCTTTAACCTCAATCCCGCTTCCGGCAGCAATGTATACGGATTTAAAACCACTCCATTTATACGTTCATGAATAATCGCTGTTTTTTCCAATTTCTCTTGTGACGATGTTTGTACGGCTCCACTCTCGCTTTGAGTTGAAAGATTAAAAGAACCTGTAAAAAACAAAATCAAACCGCCCACGATAAATGATGCCACAATGGCAATAACCATAATCGCTGCCGTTGTTCTCTGTTTTATCATTGCTTCATTCTTGGTTTCCCTCTTTTTCGCTTTCCTCATCAATCTCAAAGTATTGGCCGCTAAAAGCAAAATTATCAAAAGAAAAAATATTATTCCATAAAAAAATGCGGGCGTCAGGCCTTCTCTTATTTTTTCAATAACTTGCACGTCTTTCTCCAAAGTAAATAAAGCCGTGTCTTTTTCCATTCCCTGCTCATCCACCACAGTCACTCTGTGTATACCCGGTCCCAAATCTTTGGGAATCCCCAAATTCCAATTACCTTCCGCATCTGTTTGTACCTCAAAAATTGCTCGCGGCGATGAATCTTGGAGCATTTGAGATGAATTATCTTGTTCAGTAAACATAAATTTTTAATTTGGAATTCGGCGCGGCTTTTCCTTCGACTTCGACTATGCTTTCTTTCTTTTCAATATTTAATATTTTTAACAAAGACTCCGGAAAGCCTTCCGCTTCAATAGTTACAGGTGCCGGAGCCTCTCCGCCCGCTCCTGTTGGCATCTCGCGGATAATATAAACCGGTGGCTGCGCTTTACAAATCGGTAATTCTTTTTCAACCTGAATTTCAACTATCTTTTCAACGGTTTTAACTGCATATAAAGGAGCCATTCTTACCTCCGGTCCGTATGTCTCTGATCCGTTTACCTTTATCACGGGCCTGAACGAATAAACCGTACCCGGCGCCAGACTGTCAATTATCACCGAATGATACGTTGTTTTAATCCCGGTATATTCAGTGGTCTGCGAATATCCGAAATTCGGCGTACCGCCGATTGATGCATGGCTCTGATCATCGAACACAACCCTCCCTTCGGAATCTACATTTGACAGCCAGCTGACCAAAACCGTTGTCTCATCAACTTGAACCGCTTGGATTGAAAAAACATTTACTTGCGGTAAAGACAACGGCGATCCGCCTCCGCCGCTCGATGTCGTACCCGGAGTTACAGCGCCTCCGCCCACCGCCCACGCCGCCACATATCTTTCCATGATATTACCGCTTAAATCCTTGGCATAAACAATTAAAGGCACCGCTTCGCCTGCTGTAAACGCATTCTGCGGATCCAATAAAATTGTATAATCAGTCGCCGAACCCGTCACGCTCGTGGAATCCCCGCCGTAATTCCCGCCGTTAAAATCCAAACTTGATGAAAAAGTTATCCTGGTACCGTTTGTTGTAACCGATCCCGCGCCTCCGCCGTTGGTATAATAAACTCCGTTTAAGTACGCAACCACATTATTCAAATCAACACCGCCGTCTGAATCCTTAATATGAAATCTAACCATGCCGTTTGCGGGCAACGCGCTGTCATTTGGCGGAGCCAATTGATCTACAAAAGGAGGAAAATCATCAGCGGTTGTAAAAATCCAAGAGTCTGCGGTCATCGCATTGCTTGCCAAATCGGCACATCCGTACACCGTCACGCTTACTGCTTCATTTCTGCCAAAATCACCGGCAGGATTAATTATAAAATCAAATCCATAATCCACGGGATTGATGGTAACCCCCGCGTCACCGGCCTGAAAAGTTGTACTCGCGAAACTCGCTGATGAAATTGATATTCTGCAAGACGTTGCATTTACGCCGGTTCCGGAAATATTTCCCGGATAAACTTTTTTATCATGCACGGTTACCGTCACATTTGTTGACGTTGCATTGCCCAAACTGGATCTTGCCGGAACTTCTGCCACTACTTGCGGCGCAACAATGTCTGCCTCCGATGTAAAAGCCCAGCTCTTTAAATTCATTGTGTTGGGCCCATTGGCATCACCTAATTGATTTTGATTATTGGATGCCAAATCCTCAAAACCGCTGACCTGTACCGTATACAAAGTATTGTAATCCCAATTCCGAGTATCGCCGGTAATTCCCGATGGACTCGGCGGATTAACAGTCACACTGCAAAGATTGGTTCCCCAAACTCCGGAGCAAACATACGCATCATATGGAGTTTGATCCACCGCATTAATTGTAATAGCTCCGGGCGGAGTCGCCGTATTTACCCCGGTTCCATATCCGTTGTCATCACCTTCCCCATTTAAACTGTCTCGCAAATCAAATAAATAATTTGCATCAACAGCAACGTTTGCAGATCCTGAAGCCGGCGAGGCATTACCCGCATATGGTTTTACCGTATCTGCCCAAACCAACATTTGAAAATCTTCGGCATCATCCAAAAGATCAACTCCCGCCAAAGAAATGTTGCTTTCTGTAGTTGCTCCTATGGTTCCGATATTAATATCAAGAATCGATGGCGTAGATGATCCATATGCTGCTTCAGATGGCGCATCCATTGTCCATTGCACGGTTCCAAAATTTCCGAGACCGCTCGATTGTCCGCTTGTACGATATCCTGTCGACATCACTCTTCCTCCGGAAATGGACTGACCCGCCCAACTCGGAAAATAAGTTCCGATCATCAAGTTGGATGCTGTAGATGTATTCGTATCATAATCAATCAAGATATTTGCCGCGGTTGTTCCCCCTGATTGAATTTGTATTGTTGTTAAAAAACTTTGACCCACATAATAGTAGTTCAAATCTTGAGGCAAACCTGTTCCGCCATCGCCTGTATTATCAGAACCGGTTGATGGATTGGCAATCAATTGAAACCAATCAGCCCCGCTTGGTGCTGCTGCTATGGCAAAATTGACTGATAATAAAATACCTAAAAATGTACTCAAAAAACCCGAACTCAATTTTATAATTAAACCAAAATTACGCGCCATATTAGACGCATAAATTATAGCATGTTTGAATAATTTTATTTATCCCCCACGAGATCCAAATTTTTTAATAAAATTGATAAATCTACCGAATTAACAATCACGTCTTGATTCACGTTTGGACGGCGTTCATTTCCGCTTGGATCATCTAGATCCAAATCAAAAAGCATTAATGATAAATCGATTGAATTGATTACATCATCCCCCATAACAGCCGGCGTCGATGTTGTGCCGTTTATATCTCCGGCCAATAACCTTTGCGATCCAAATGCTGTTGTATTTGTTGTATTGGTAAAATTTAAAACATTATTTCCTCCGGTAAGATATACATCTTGTAAGACTTTTGTGAGATGTTGGTGCCCTTTAAAACCAATGTCATATGTACCCGGTTGAATATTGGTCATCAATAAAGGCGTTAAATAAGTTCCTTGATTGGTAGTTGATGCAATTACCGGGCTCGTATACAAAATCGTATCTTCATTGTTAGCCGCCGATCTGATGGTTAAATAAAATAAAGTATCGTCATTGGTGCTTGTAGCTCCGATTCTTAATTCCGGTACTGCCCACTGTATTGTTACTTGTGCTTGATCATCTTCTTCCCAATATGTTCCATGCCAAAATTCATAATTCGTGCTGGTCGACAATCCTGCTCCCGGATGACCTATTTCAGCCCTAAATTCATAATTTGATGAGGTAGCATTAAAATTAACCGGCCCCCCGTGTTCTTTTGTAGCCTCAAAATTTGTACTCGTTGACGCTAAAACCGCAATCGGAGCTAAGACAACGATCACAAACAGGGTCAAATAGTATTTGAAGCCTTTCATCTATATTTTCTCTTATTATAGCAAAAAAATCGACCTTTTTCAAGTCCCATAGTTTTTACGCTATATTTAGATAAATTCTATGCGTCGCAAAATATATAATATAAATACCTCTTAAATTTTGTGAACAAAAAGCAAAACAATAGCAGATCGTCATTCAAATTCATACATACTTCGATAAGAATGAAAATCAGTTTTTTAAATTCGGGGGATCAGAATGTTTTGCATTACAATAATTAGATCTAAGTACTATGACTGTAATTGTTTCACGTGAAACACTACGTCAAGCATTACTATGACCAAGACTGCGTACTAGGACTAAAAAATGTTTCACGTGAAACAATTGATAAGAGAGTTTGTAAAAGTTATAAATAATTACAAAGGAGTTAATCGGGACAAATCGACAAGTTAGCTTTGTTGAACTTTCCATGCAAGACCTTAAAATCGTTCAAGTAATTTGCAATAAAGAAGGTACACAATTTTTCGTTATTACCATTTTATCATTATTTTATAAGGAAAAAATTTACCCAACAATTATCTTACGTGATATAAAAGGTGAGGACCATATAGTTCGAGACGAACATAAATCAAATTATTACGTTTTTCCAAATATAATTAGTCTTGCACAAATCCGTGATCATAAAAAATATTAAAAGCTTTACTTTAAAGTAAGCGACAAACTAGTCGCTTTTTAAAATGTTTCACGTGAAACACTCCGAATGCAGCCTCCTTTGGTTAAAGGAGGTGCCGAATGAAATGAGGCGGAGGTATATAAATAATGTTTCACGTGAAACAATTTGATATTTGTAGATTAATCATTGTTTAGTTATTGGATCTTGAAATTTGGAATTTACAAAAATCCGCTTAAGCGGATTTTTGTTATGGTGGACCGAGGGGGAGTCGAACCCCCGACCTCTGCAATGCGAATGCAGCGCTCTAGCCAACTGAGCTACCGGCCCTAGGAGTGAGTGAATCAGCAAAACGAAGTTTTGATAGTTCCGAACGACGACGGGCTGGTATTAATATAATAAATACCGGCCCATAATTTAAGTTAAATAATAATTAAATAATCTATAAAGTTTGAAATGTAACCAAGAGTTGTTTCACGTGAAACATTTGATCAACTCGTGCTATAACTAAGACTAAGTATTAAGACTAAAATTGTTTCACGTGAAACAATTTCATCATCCAGTTATCATTTTAAAAAAATATTCACTTGCCCATTTGTAGGGGATTCATTCCTTCGACTAACACTAAGCTTTTGAAAAGCAAGTAATTTATAGAAAAATGTTTCACGTGAAACATTTTACCCATTTTCAAGTCAAAAGTACAAAATTTGAAGTTTGCAGTATTATAAGGTTTGATATTTGTAAAAAGTGGCGTTCCCGGGTGGAATCGAACCACCATCTAGGGCTTAGGAGTCCCTTGTTTTATCCATTAAACTACAGGAACATATGCGTCGTAAAATATATAACAATATAAAACTTTGCCTCTGTTTAGCGAAAATAATATACTCTAAACCAAAATAGCTGTCAAATGTTAAATAATAATTTATTAAATTTAACAAAATACACGATTCGCTAACTGCTATCAGCTATCAGCTAAATTAGTTGACATTAACTTTAACTTAGCCTAATATAAGCCCATTATATGGCAAATAAGCAATCCGCATTAAAAGAATTGCGCAAAACAAAGAAGCGCACAATAAATAATGCCCGAATCAAAACCAACGTTAAGCATCTTTATAAAGAATGCTTAGAATTATTAAAACAAGGAAAAACCGAAGAGGCTAAGGTAAAAGCAAAAGAATTTCAACAAGCGTCAGACAAAGCAGCGAAACGCCACGTAATTTCCCAAAACCGGGCCAAACGAAAAAATTCTGCGCTCATGCTCATGATCAGCGGCAAAAAACAAAGCAATCCCAAAACACTCAAAACTCCTAAATCGGAAACCGAAGAAACGACAAAAGAGGCATAAAACCTCTTTTTTGATTCTTTCGCACTATATACATATTACGTTACGCTTTACACGTTTTACGTTTCACGTTTACCAATACAACCTTGTCTTAACCTTAGCGCTAAAACAGTTGCACCATCTCTTCACCTTGCGCCAAAGATGATCTTGATGCAACCAACACGCCAATCAATTGTTTTAACTTTTCCTCGCCATTTTCCAATTTTAAATACTTTAACTTTTTTTGCACAAAAGGATGTATGCCCTCCGCGCACCCATCCTGTACCATCAGCCACTGCCTCATCTGATTAATCAAAGTATTTAAAAATTGATTACTGTCATAATACTCAACCTTTTCTCGCCACCCGGATTTACCGGCCAAAACCATATCTACCAAGCTAAAGACATTCCCCAAGTCTGAAATCTGCACTTCCTCAAGATCAGCATCTTTATATACTCTCAACGCTTGCAACGCCGTATCAATCGCCCATAAATCACTGTTATATCTATTAATTAATTCTCCGGTCATCTTTAGATCAACTCCATATTTATTACAAAGATCTCTAACCAATGCCGTTAATTCGCTTTGCGAGATTGTATCAAATTCATAAACCTTACAATTCTCATCCTTGAATTTATTAATCACTGCCGACTTGGGCAGCTTATCTTCATGGTCCAAAACCACAGTCTGCTCCGCATCTCTAACCAATGCATCCTGCAAATCACTCGCCTGCTTGGCAGTCACCTTTTCCAACAAACCTTCGCACAGAACCATCTTCTTTTCAGAAAATAGGGAAGGGGAACATAACCTTGTCAGCAAGGTCTGATAAAGGTCAGTACTCTCCAATCTTTCAATCGAAGAACCCTGTTCATCATATTTCTTTTTATAACCCAAAATCATCTCACGGAATTTTTTCCGCGCCCTGTAACCATCCGGCCCCGCACATATCACTAACATGGCCTTAGCTTATCGCAAGGTCGCAACCTAGGCAACAGACCAAACTCACTCTAAATCTCTCTCTTCAAATCAAGAGAGAGACTTGTTTGTTGGTATTTTAAAATCCCCCTTCTCTTATCCTTAAGAGAATTGGGGGTAGGGGGATGAGTTAGGCCGCGCATAGGGGTAAGGGGTGAGTTGAGCCTTGCCCATCTTGACTTTTTCTCTAATTTCTGCTAATTTTATTCATCGCAACTTAGACAATCTAACCATAAAAAGGAGAACCCAATGATCCAAGCAATGGTCAATGGCGCAGAAGATCTCACCGGCCTCAAATTCTACCGCAAGCAAATCTGCCGCGAGCTGGACGCCGGACTTTTAACCCAGGATCAAGCAGACGACTTGCTCAACAAAATCGAAGCCGTTCGCGGCTATGCCGGTTTGGAAGTCCTTCTGATTTCTTCTATAATCATCAGATACTTGCTCAATTTTTCCCTCCCATGGTGGCTCAAACAGCTGGCCAACAATATCGCTGTCAGCATCTGGCCAATCATTGACCGCCGTACAAGCTTCGGTCATCTGCACAGCCCCGGCATCTTGCTGGTGCGCTGCATCCCTGGCTGTACCATTGTGGCGACCAACATTGCCATGCTCCGCGCCCAACCCGATCTGCACGATGTGGCTCTGCGCTTCTGCGAACACGCTTATCGCAGCATGCATCTTAGCTTCCTCATCCCCGTCTTCGTTCGCCCCGCCATGGCCGGCATCCGCTGGCTCAACAGTCTAAACTGGCCAATGCTTCAAAAACCGACCTGATCTGTCGGCTTTTTTAAATTGTCTGAACCTTGATTTGCACGATTACACGGATTTGCTTGATTATTTATTATATTCGAAATATAAAAAAAATAATCGTGTTAATCGTTAAATCAAGCGAATCAAGGTTCAGACAATGGGCGAATCGTGGTTCAAACAGTTTCCATCTCCTCCCAATTCTTCCCCGCCTTCGCATCCACCACAATCGGACAACCAATCTTCTCCACGCTTTGCATAATCTCCGCCACAGCCAATCCAACCTTCTTGGCCTCTTTCTCCGGCACTTCCAAAACCAACTCATCATGTACCTGTAAAAGCAATCTGGCATTTTTAGAAATCTTAGGCAGTTCGCGCGCCACATCGATCATGGCTAATTTTATCAAATCAGCTTCCGTGCCCTGAACCGGCATATTGATCGCCATCCTCTCCGCCTGCGCTCTCACCATGTGCAGGGGAGAGTCAATTTCAGGCAAAGGTCTGCGTCTGCCAAACAGCGTTTCAATATAACCCTGCGATTTAGCCAGTGCTTTAGCAGTATCCATATACTCGCGAATTCCGGAAAAAGCAACAAAATATTTATCAATAAAATCTTTGGCCTCCGCATAACTGATATCCGCTGTGCGCGACAAGCCCTGCGGACCTTGCCCAAACAAAAGACCAAAGTTGATCGCTTTAGCCACACGTCGTTGATCCTTCGTGACGTCTTTCAACTCCAGATCCCAAATCTTTGCCGCTGTGGCCGTGTGAATATCTTCACCGTGTTCAAACGCTTCCAACATGGCTTTATCTTTAGCCAACGCCGCCGCAATCCTGAGTTCAATCTGCGAATAATCACACGCAACCAACACATATCCCTTTTTCGCGATAAAACCTTTTCTCACCTTTCGGCCCAACTCCGTGCGAATCGGAATGTTCTGCATGTTGGGATCCGAGGATGACAATCTCCCGGTCGCCGTCACCGCCTGATTAAACGTCGTATGCACCCGCCCTTCATCATCCACCAACTCCGGAATAGCTTCCACATAGGTGGATAGCAACTTGGATAATTCTCGGTAATCCTCAATCATCTCAACAATCGGATGTAAACCATGCATCTTCTCGAGTTCCGCCGCCGCAGTCGATATCCCGGTCTTCCCGCGCTTGATTCCTTTGGATGGAATCTCCAGCACATCAAATAAAATATGTCCCAATTGCTTTGGTGATAGGGGATTAAACTCTTCACCCGCCACCTTATGCATTTTTTTCTCTAATTTGGATTTTTCCACGCGCAATTCATCCGCCAACTTCTGAAAATACTTCACATCAACCATTATCCCTTCTTTTTCCATCTCTGCGAGGATAGAAATCAGAGGTATCTCAAATCTCTCCAGCACAGTCGTCAACTTCTGCTCCGTAAGCTCTGCGCGCAGTTTCCATTCCAGCTCGCGAATCGCATCCAACACCGTTTCCGGCTTATTGTCGTCTAAAACTTTTTGCAACTTCATAGCCGCAACCGATTTTAAATCATGTCCGCGTTCTCCGGCCGCTAAAAGATAAGCCGCCAACTCCGTATCAAAATCTATTCCCTGGAAATCCATTTCCATTTTATCCGCCCAATGCCAAACCGCTTTTAATCCATGCCCAATCTTTCTCACTTTCTCATCAGCTAAAACATCCCTCAGCATTTTCTGGCAATCTTTTTTCTCCAGAACTTGCTTTGCGATAGTCGCCGTCACGCTTTCACTGCCCATCGCCACCGTCGGCAAATCCTCAAACAAAGATTCCTGATGCACCTCGGGTAAATAAATATATAGTTTGGACGCCCCGCGGGTCGTCTCTACGAAAAATTTCTGCAAATCCTCGACGTTTTTAATTACACGAAGCTCGACAGAACTTGAAACTTTGAACTTGGAACTTTGCTTCCCTGACGCGGGACGCGGGACGTGCGACGTAGGACGTTCTCCGTGCTCCGCGCTTCGTGCTTCGTGCTTATTAAAAAGCCTGGCAATCAAACTCTTAAACCCAAACCTTGCAAACAAAGCAACAACATCCTCCTGGCTCACAGGTCTGCGCAGCAAATCTTTGTTTGCAACTTTTATTGGCACATCAGTCACAATCCTCACAATCGGCAATGTCTCCATAGCCACTTGCTCGCCTTCCAACAATTTTTGCCGGACTGCCGGCTTCATATCGCTCTTCTCATCCTTAGCCGCTTTAAAAATTCCTTTCAAATTATCGTATTTTTGCAACAATTCAGTCATGGTCTTTTCGCCGATTCCTTTAATACCCGGAATATTATCCGATGCGTCCCCGCGCACAGCTTTAAAATCCACCACTTGATCCGGACGCAAACCCGTAATCTCCAGCAAACTCTCCGGCGTATAAATAACAGTCTCGCTCACACCTTTTTTAAATGCCACAACGCTCACATTCTTGGATATCAACTGCCAGGCATCCTTATCACCCGTCAACAATAAAACTTTAAAACCATCTTTTTCCAACTTCACCGCCAAGGTACCCAAAAGGTCATCCGCCTCATAACCATCCAACTCCATATTGGTCCCGCCCAAAACCTCAACCACATCTTTAACATCATCAAACTGATCATAAAAAGCTTGATCCTGCTTTACTCGCGTAGCTTTGTAAGTCTCCAGCGCTTCATGCCTAAACGTCAGCGCCGCCGTATCCCAGCAAACAGCCAAAACATCGGGCCGCTCCTGTGCCAGAATTTTTATGAGAACCGCAGTAAACCCATAAACCGCATTCACCAGTTTTCCATCCGGCGCCGTCATTGGCGGCAACGCATGCCAAGCCCTGTGAATCAGAGCATTTGCATCAATCACGAGTGCTTTTTTCATAATGAGATTACTATAAAGTATAAACCGCAAAGTATAAAGAGCTCAAAATCACCGCCCAAATTATAACTCCCTCTATATCTCCCTCTTAAATCAAGAGAGAGACTAGCCCCTCTCTTGGATTAAGAGAGGGGTTGGGGAGAGTTATTACAAAAATATCGCAAATGCGATACCTGAATTTTTAATTTTGCATTGTTAATTTTTAATCGTTGCAAGACAACGTCTTGCAACGTTGGGTCTATAAGTAATCGCAACATCCACTCCCTTTTTTACAATCCGTCGCGTAGCCGTATTTGAATTCGCCTTATCATAAGCCGCAGCTTTTATGCCATGCTCTCTGATCCAAGCAATTCTTTTATTGGTCAAAGATCCTCTTCTTGCTCCCACGCCCCATGGCTCCAATGCCAAAACCTTTTCCCACATTTCCTTGGATCCGCGCAAAGCCGACCAAGTATGCAGTAATACCATCCTCCTGACTTCAGGCAATTCTTGTTTCATTTGTTCCAAAACTTCCAACTCAAAAGATGAAATTATCGTCCTCTCTCGCAATTGCGAACTGGTTTTTAATTTGGTAATCAGCAGGGGAATGGCTTTAACATCTTTAACCTCCATATCCAACTGCACCGGATGCGGTATGGATTCCGTAATTTCATTTAAAGTTAAAATCTGCCCCGCACCTCTAAGCTCCAATGCTTTTAATTCCTTAACCGTCAATTTATCCATGGAATGTGGAATCCCCGCAATCCGGGAAAGATTTTTATCGTGACCCACAACCAGTTCACCATCCTTGGAAACCCTCAAATCAAACTCAATACCATCCGCACCCGCCTGAATAGCCTGCATAAAAGAGAGCATCGTGTTTTCCTGCACGTGCCGCGTTGGCATGCCTCGATGACCGAATATCAACATAGCTAGCCCAATCTTACATCAAGCCCCTAAAACTGCAAAGTAAAATAATTAGAGTTTAAAATTTCATTTTGAAATGACATGGGGTCTGGGGTGAGCATCACCGTGGTCGGTAAAAGAGAAAAAGCACCCCATAAAATGAGAGGTTATATCGAACCCCAGCAGTTTTTGCTTACTTTTTGCTGTCAAAAAGTTAGTTCCCAAAGGGTAAATTTAAAATATAGATACGTATTATTAGCCTTGACAATTTAGCAATTTTCAGCTTTGATTAAGCTAGCACCATACAAGAGGGAATCATGGTCACACTCAAACAAGCCCTGGATCTTGCCAAGCTCTATGAGTCTGCCTACAGAAAAGGTATTTATAATGTAGACGGTTCTGCCTTTAAAAGAGAGGAGCAGCTGCGCACCAAACTGGCTCATGCAATTGTCAGCAGTCACCCGCATTTAAATCCCAACAATCCCGAACATCTGCGCCTGGATGGCATTTTACCGCTAAGCACCATACTCTCGCCCATAGCTGAAGCCGTGTATAAAAAATATCGCCGTTTTTTGCATGAAACATTTGGTATCAGTCAAAATTATGCGCCAAAACAAACTTCCGCAATCACATGTTTCGCCGACATCCGCAATACCTATAAACAACTTCGGGAGCAGCTTGGCAACACGGGCTCTGTCCGCAGTTGGCGGCCGGAAGAACTGACCGCATTCCGCCGTCTCTGCGTCCGCCTTGGTAATGACAATAAGATGACAACCGATTATGTAATGACCAATTTTGATGATCTGGACAACCTTGTCATCAATGAAGCATCCATCTTCCTCGCCGAGCGGCTTTTTGAAACCCTGTCCTAATTCTCGTCCGTCTGGACGATTTTTTATTCTCTTGATAACATCATTTCACGTAACATATAACTTGTAACAAAACTCATGTTACATGCTACATGATACAAGTTACATGAGTTGGCGTGATAGCCAAGTGGTAAGGCACGGGTCTGCAAAACCTGTATTCGCGAGTTCGATTCTCGCTCACGCCTCCATCCCTCCTCTCGCGAGAGGGGGGGTCCACTCCCCGTCATTCAACTTTGTTGAATTATGGGGAGTGCCCCTCGTAGCTCCTCGAAGCTTTAGCGCAGTGGAGCGAAGTGGGGCTTTTTGTTTACTAAGTATTCTCAGAGAGAATCGAACCAAGGGTTGGAAAGGGAAGGATTCCCTTTCTTGTGGAGGAGAGTAATTCGAGAACCCGAAGGTTCTCGAAAAAGCGAGCTTGCGAGCGGGTGAGATATCTCGCTCACGCCTCCACGTAAAAAACCGCGAGAGTAATCGAGCGGTTTTTACGTGCCCCGAGCTTGCCGAAGATCCCCTATAACAGGATTAAGGATTAAGGATTAAGGGTTAAGGATTAAGGATTAAGGGTTAAGGATTAAGGATTAAGGGTTAAGGATTAAGGATTAAGGATTAAGGGTTAAGGATTAAGGATTAAGGGTTAAGGATTAAGGGTTAAGGGTTAAGCAAACGGAGAGACTCGACAACCTTACTTATCTGCGCTAATCTCACCGCGGAGGCTTTGATGAACGAACCCTCGCAAACCAAAGAAGTGTTGCGACAGGCTATAAAAAGTATCAGCTCTCATCCACCGCCCGCTCCATCTGAGCAAAGCGGCAACTATCAATTTGACTTGCGTCCAACTAAAAAAGAGTTATTTCAAACTTTTATACCTGCCGTGGTTCTTGGCGGTATTGCCGTCAGTTTAATACTGTTTCTGCTAGCCATACAATTCCACTGGATCTAGGGGTTCCATATGGAAACAAAAGCTAACAACCATAAAAGCTATTCCGCGGAAGATCTTGCCAAGCAATTACAAATATTGGATCCATCGCTGACAGATGACCTGGCTTTAATGCAAGCCCAAACACTCATATCATTCCACCACGACCGCCATGAAGCCCGCCAAGCCGCCAAAATCCTCTATATCATTATCGGAATATCTTTCGCCATGCTTGCAATTTTGACAATCTTGATCCAGTTCGATCTGTTATGAAAATCAATAAACAGCAGCTGTATCAATTTATAGAAATCTCAATATTCATTCTAAGCCTGTCAGTAATCTTCTACCTCGCTATCCGCAACCATCTCAACCTCCCGCCCCGCTAGGGGTTCTTTTATTATCTTTATTATCTTTATGAACAAGATCCTTCACGATTGCAACGTAGGCCATTGGCCTTTAGTCATATATCGCTAGATGCTAAATTCAATATTCTAGATTCTAAATTCTTTGTTCTTTATTAATTCTTAATTTTTAATTTTCATAAAAAAAGAAACCGGAATAATCCGGTTCTTTTTTATGAATCAAGCACCTCAACAGTCAAACTGCGCTTGCCCCATTCTTTAGCGGCCTGAATTTGATCAGCACCGCCGAAGTACAAGTCAATACGATGGGCAAAGCGGGGATGCAAACGGTCACGAACCGTACACACGCCGAAGCCCGGAATATTTATCTTTGTACCAAAGGGTAAGTGAGAAGCGCAACTCATCTCACCTTGCTCGCGCAACTTGCAGATATCGGATCCGTCAGCCGCAATACAGGGTGTTGAATCGGTTTGCCAAGGCACACTATTATAAGCTGTCACTGTAGCCGAACGGGTATATTTAACACTCGGAATTTCTACAGACATTGGAATTTCTTCTTTTATTTCTTCTGCTTCAACTTTGGGTATAACAAATCCCTGTTCTTGCATCACGTCATATACCGCACGGGTAGCCGTTGTAAATGTCGGCACCAAGGGCAATAAATTCACGGCCGAGGCAGACTGTACTTTTACGGAAGTTACTGTTACAACCGCTATAAGCACTATAATTATATTTTTTGTTAAAGGTTTAATATTTCGTTGAAGTCGAGACTTCATACATTATATCTGCTTGAAAGTTGGAATCGTGTTTCGAAAGCCCGCCTCACCATTGTTGATAACCAACTTGGTGGACTCGCGTTTTTTTGCTGAACAGACCAGATTTCACTAAAAATCGGATGCCATTTTCAGAAAAAACCGCCAAACAAAGGCCAAATAATTAATTATTCGTTGCTTCCAAATACACTTCTTCTTATTTTCAAGACCTATATTTATATCACAAAATCAAGGTTTTGTCAAGGGTAAACGTATAAATTTTAGCTAAAATAAGCCAAATTTTTTCCTAGTCAAATCTTACCAAAAAACCCTAAATCGTGATAAGATGAAGCATATCTTACCCTCCGGAAAACCTCTCTTCAAGATCGTGTCAACCTTCCTTATTTGTTAATTATTATTTGTTATTTGTTATTTTAGGTATATGCCCATCCCCGAACTCAAAAAACCTTCATCATACCTTCAGGATTCCCCCAAGCAAATCAAGAAAAAAACCGGCGGCCGCCTTAAAGCTGTTATCACGGTTTTAATTGTTGGTTTTTTGGGTTTGGCTTTGGTGGGCGTTTTAGCCTTCACCATCCTCATGGCCTGGATCAGCCGCGACCTACCCAAACCAAATACCCTGATGACTCGTGAAATTCCGCTTTCCACCAAAATTTACGACCGCACCGGTGAAACCCTATTATATGAAATCCATGGCGAAGAAAAAAGAACGCTAATCTCGCTCGAACAAATTCCCGACAACATAAAGCATGCCACCATAGCTCTGGAAGATCGTGCCTTTTATGAACATAGCGGCATCAACTGGAAGCGCATGCTCAAAGCCGTCTACGTTGACATTATTGAAAGACGCAAAGCCCAGGGCGCGTCAACCCTGACACAGCAACTGGTTAAGAACGCCATACTCACTCCTGAAAAAAAATTCACCAGAAAATTCAAGGAAATTTTAATGGCCCTGCAGATTGAACGGACTTTTACCAAAGATCAAATTCTGCAAATGTATTTAAATGAAATTCCCTACGGAGCCCTGACCTACGGAATCGAATCAGCCTCACAGTCATATTTTGCCAAGCCCGCCAGCGAACTCACTTTAGATGAAGCCGCTCTCTTGGCTTCCATTCCCCAAGCTCCGGATAAATACAATCCATACGGCGCCGGCGTAAGCGGTGATCACCGCGACGAACTTGTTGATCGCCAGCACTTCACCTTGGATTCCATGGCGCGCGACAATTACATAAGCCAAGAGCAAGCCGAGGAAGCTAAAAAAATTGATACTTTATCCAAACTCGTCCCTCAAGAAGTCAGCGATATCAAAGCGCCGCACTTTGTTATGTATGTGCGCGGTCTTTTAATCGAAAAATACGGACAAAAAACCGTTGAGCAGGGTGGCCTCAAAGTGACCACTACTTTAGATTGGGATAAACAGCAGATTGCCGATGAAGAGGTAAAAAACGGAGTAGAGAAGTACGGCTCGGCTTACAAATACACCAACTCTGCCTTGATTGCGCTTGATCCGAAAAACGGTCAAATATTATCCATGGTTGGTTCCGCGAATTTCTTTGATCCGGAAATTGATGGCCAAGTGAATGTTACTACCCGGCCGCGCCAGCCCGGATCATCTTTTAAACCCATCGTCTATACGGCCGCCCTCATCAAAGGTTATACCCCGGAAACCGTACTTTGGGATGTAATCACCACCTTTAAATCCGGAAGCGGAACATACACTCCGCACAATTACGGCTCTTACCACGGCCCGTTAACCATGCGTAAAGCGCTTCAAGGTTCACTTAATATTCCGGCCGTTAAAATGATGTATCTGGTCGGAATCGGCCGGGTTTTGGATTTCGCTGAACAGCTTGGTTATACCACTTTTGAAGATCGCGACCGCTTTGGTTTGGCCTTGGTTCTTGGCGGCGGAGAGGTAAAACTGCTTGAACACGCCAATGCTTACGCGGCATTTGCCAATCAAGGAGTTCAATATCCCATAACTTCCATACTCAAAGTTGAAGATCCTGATGGTCAGCTTCTGGAAGAGTGGCTCCAACCCGAAGGCAATCAGGCCGTTCCCAAAGACGCCGCTCTTTGGATAACCAACATACTCACCGATAATAACTCCCGGGCTTACATTTTTGGAATAAATAATGCGTTAACTTTACCCGGCCGCCAAGTCGCCGCTAAAACCGGTACTACCAATAACTTTAAAGACGCCTGGACCATGGGCTATACTCCCAACTTGGTTGCCGGAGTTTGGTGCGGCAACAGTGACGGCGCGGAAATGGGTTCCGGCGCCGACGGCTCAATTATCGCCGCTCCTGTCTGGCAAAAATTCATGCGCCGCGCCTTGGAAGATATGCCCGTAGAATCCTTTGAAGCCCCGCCGCCAATCGAAACTGATAAACCGGTATTGACGGGCAAGTCATTCAAAACTGAATTGGAAATCGATACCGTAAGCGGCAAGCTGGCAACCGAATACACCCCCGAAGAATTCAAAGAAAAGAAAGAATTTTTCGAGGGTCACAACATCCTCTATTACGTAGACAAAGACAATCCCCAGGGTCCTCCGCCCGCTAACCCCGAATCAGATCCGCAATTTTCGAATTGGGAAAGCGCGGTCCAAAAATGGATCGAGAAAGAAAACTGGCACACCACCAGCACCGCTCCCACCGAATATGACGATGTTCACACTCCCGAAAACCAACCTTCTCTGTCCATCCTCTCACCGCATAACAATTCCGATCAATACAGTCGGGATTTCCAAATCAACGTCACCGCCCAAGCCAAACGCCCCATTGCCAGAATCGAAGCCTTCATCGGCCAAAGCTTAATAGCCCAGTCTACGGGGTACGGAACCCTAGAGGCTCATATACCCAACACCATTCCGCGCGGTTATCATGAAATAATCGTTAAAGTTATCGACGATGTCGGCAACAGAGCTCAAGACAGCATTACTATTAACCTGAACGCGGATCTGGCTCCGTTAAATGTTTACATAGTATCTCCAGCCAACGGAACCCGCATCAACCAAGCTTCTTTCCCGATTCAAACCATAATCCAAATCAGCGATCTGGCGGACGTCGCCAAAATCGATCTCAAAATGAACCAAGACGGAAAAAACCTATTAATCGGCTCAATCATTGGTCCTGATGAATTAACCAACCAAATCTCCTGGAACGCAGTCCCTGAAATAGGGTCATTAACCCTCTACCCGGAAATCAAACGCAAAGACGGATCAACCAGCCGGGGTGACCAAATAACCCTAACCATCGATCCGTAAACCAAAATACGTTCTCCGGTACTCCCGCTGAACCGTATTCCGGAGCACCGGTCATCGACCCACGCGCTAGCTCGTAGTAATAAAAGAACCACCCCGAGTTCATCAAAGGGTGGTTTTTTAGTCGCGCTACGTGCGGCTAACGAGAAACAACATGCCCGAGCCCTTGGCAAAGCCAACGGGATAGTTGCCGGCCAAAAAAAGCCTTAAAAGCTTCTGAAGCTTTACAACTTGATCAAACCTGTCTTGCAGGGCAAAACCGCACGAATAAAACAACAAGTCTCCAAGAGTTTTTGCGATGCTTGCGGCATAAGCCCGCCAAAGCCTGTTCCATAATTTCAATCCAAATTAATCCAAACAATCCATCCAGGGCTCAAAGCTAAGCTGGCTGGTTATCTCTTGGCATAAATTTTGGATAAACAGCTTTTCCAAATCATCCCAAAGCGAAACACGCATCAACCCCCTTAGCTCCGCTTGCGCGTCCTCGCCCAAAGCATGCCCCATTGTACCCAAGAGAGAATCCTGAAACGATTCCCAAAAATCCAGATCCATTTCTTCATGCATACGTTTAATGTCTGCCGGTGAATATGCCTTGACTCTGGCAACAGCGCGCCAGGGTACCGCATCCCGGGCAGCGTCTTTCAACTCGTCTATCGGCATGCGCATCTTTGCATCCCAAACATACCAAGGCGATAATATCGCAAGAAATTGACGGCCCAATCCCGGATAGTGCTTTTCCCAAAAAATAAAATCTTCTGTGGTTTCACCTTTACAAGCATATCTTGCCAATAATTCTTTTTGCACCTCCTCGGGCAATCCTCCGCTCAAAACCAAATCAACCAACCTCCGCTTAACCGTCAAGTCCTTATCTTGCGTCATGAAACGCCTCTCCTTTTCTTATCCGAATCATCGTGATTCGAATTTGCAAGGTTCGCCGAGCTTCGTCGCGTTAAACGCTATGAACTCGATTCAAGTCCCCATTTAATCACCAAATCCAACCTTCCACAAGATATCAAAAGATCGAGTTTAACTCGATCTTTTTCATTTATCCTTAATCGTTTATCAATGATTATTGCCTAATCGGCATCACCAAATAACGATACTCGCCATTCTCATCTTTTTCGGGCAAAATCATCATTGGCGACATGGGACCGGTCACGGCCAGTTTAACCTTATCCGAGTCAAATGCATTCAAACCGTCGGCCAAATACTTAAAATTCAACGCTACCGTATTTTCTTCACCCTGAATTTCTGCATTTATTACTGTTTTTGTCTTGCCGGTGCCTTCATCCGACGACTCTACCGTCAAATTATTATTTTCCGGATTAAACTTCAAATGAACATCGTTTATCTCTTTTCTGGAAAACAAGCTCGCTGTTCTCACAGCCTTTTGCAGTTCCGATCTTGATAAAACAACACTGGTCTTAAAATCACTGGGTATTATATTGTTATAATCGGGAAAATTGGCCTCAATCAGCCTTGTGGTTAATTCAACGGCGCCATAACTTACCACCAACTGATTATCCGACACACTCCATCCCACCTCTTCCGGCGGCTCAATTTCATCCTTATAAGAAGAAATAATTCTCTGAATCTCGCTCATGGCCCTGGCCGGCACAATAATCGTCTGATTTTTCTTATTCTCTCCGCCGCCTATCAAGTGTTCCGCCAGCCGGTATGAATCCGTAGCCACAAACGCAACTTTTCCTTCTTTGCCTTGATTGTTAAAAAAACAAGCCACACCCGATAGCTCCGGCCTTGATTCTGACATTGATACCGCAAAAACGACTCTGGAAATGGCCTTTTTTACCTCTTGTGATTTTAATTGAAACGTTTGATTTTTTACCAGCTTTGGCAAAAGAGGAAACTCGCTGGCAGGCATTCCCCTTAATATCGTTTCCTGCTCCTTGGAGCACACCTCCAAACCGCCGTCTTTTAAAACAAACTCAACCTTGCCCGATGGCAGCAATCCGACAAAATCTGCGAACACCTTGGCCGGAACGCTGTACTCTCCCTCAACATCAACCTTTCCCCTTATTTGGCAATTAACCGAAATTTCCAAATTTGTCGTATGAAGCTGAATCGACCCTTTTTCGGCCTTTATCAAAACATTACCCAAAACAGGCAAATTGATATTCTTACCAGTAATATGGCTTACAACCGATAGTCCTTGCACCAAGTTTTCTTGAGTACATGAGAATTGCATAAACTCTGTCGCTAACGCAATGTACGTTATCCGATTTAATCGTAATTCGGTTCATAATGAGATAGGCTCCTGATTACGGATTATCGGGATTGCGGATTAGCGTTTATTAAATGATTATTATTTAAAGAATAAATATTTAAGAATAGTAATAATAGTAATAAGTGTTGTGAATAATTGGGATAACTTGATTTTTTCTTTTTATCTAGCTGTTTTTTTGTAAACAGCCATGTGCAGCGTCTTGGGATGGTCGCGGGAAGGTTCGTGCAAGGCATGTGCATGATTTAGGCTGTGTGGATCTTTCCACAAAAAAATTCACATGCTTCCACACCTCTTATCCAGAAGTTGATCCCATGTAAACCTTCTCTCTGATTAAACTCAAATCTCTTTTCAACTGATCATCATCCTTCAGCAAGGTCTCAATCTTGTTGCATGCATGCATGGCTGTAGTGTGATCTCGTCCGCCAACGTGCTTGCCTATGGCCGGAAACGAACACTTGGCTTCTTCCCTGAGCAGATACATGGCCACCTGCCTTGGAAAAGCAAATCTCTGTTCGCGGCTTTTGCCTAAAATTTCATCAATTTTAATATCATAATACTGCGTAACGATCTCCAACAGCCTTCTCGGAGTAATGGTTCTTTTTGGCACGCTGGGTACAAAGCTTTGCAGCAAGCTTTGTACCGTGGCCATACTGGGTTCAATGTTTTTAAACTGGTGATAGGCTATTACCTTATTCAACGCACCCTCCAGCTCACGTACATTTGATTGCACCGTCCCGGATATATACCGCAAAATCTCCATATTTAAAGGATATTTCTTTTCATTGCATTTTCCTTCCAGGATGGCGACCCGGGTCTCAAAGTCCGGACACGAAATATCTGCGGTCATGCCCCACTCCACGCGCGACAACAGTCTGGATTCCAAGCCCTGAATGTCTTTAGCTTGCCTGTCCGACGTAATAACAATCTGCTTGTTTGCCTGATGTAAGGCATTAAAAGTATGAAAAAATTCCTCCTGCGTACCCTCTTTGCCGGCAATAAATTGAATATCATCTATCAATAACAGATCCAAACCCCTGTAGGTTTCTTTAAATTCTTTAGCCCGTCCGCTGCGTACCGACTGAATAAAATCATTGGTAAATCTTTCACAGGTCACATATAAAACCTTATTTCCCGGATTTTTTGCCAATACATGGTGTCCGATGGCTTGTAAAAGATGAGTTTTTCCCAAACCGGCTCCGCCAAAGATAAACAGGGGATTGTAAGTCATGCCCGGATTGGCCGCCACAGCCTGCGCCGAAGCATGTGCCAGTTCATTGGTTTTTCCCACTATAAAGTTTTGAAAGTTATATCTCGGGTTTAAGCCGATATTATTGGAACCTTCCTGCTGAACGGCTTCCGTCTCGGTTAAAGCTTGATTTGCCGTATCATTGTTTTCAAATGACGCCTCAACTCCTGCCGCTTCCTCCAAGCCGGGCACGATCGTTGTATTTCTGACTTCCACTCGGTATTTTACTTCTCTGACATTATTATTTGTCGCATTCCTCAATGCTCGCACAATGGCTTCGTGGTACTTCTTCTCCAGCCATGCCTTGGTAAAGGTATTGGGTACGGCGATAATTACCCTTGAATCTTCCAGTGTTGATATAAAGGTATTTTTAAACCAGGTTGTAAAATTGGCTTTGGAGAGGGTGAGTTCCAATTCTCCAAGGGTGGCTTGCCAAATTTCATTGGGATTCATAGGCAAAGATCGTGTTAGGTCATTTAATCTTTATAAATATCAACAGCCCCGCAACACCCTGTCAAACTTGTGGATATACCGTTGATAATTACGTAGTATACCTTAAACCAACCTTCCTGCAAAACCAGAATTATTATTTATTATTTACTATATAATATTTAGTATCTGACACAGTGTATTCCAGTTTATCAGTTCAACCGTTATCACGAGTTCATCCCGGATCACTGGTTAACAGGACCGCGGGTCAACGTACGTTTCGCCTAGCGACTAGTTAATCCAGAAGTGCTAAACTACCTTTATCATTCATCCTTAATCCTTAATCCTTAATCCCACGACCCTCGAAGCTCACAAGAGCGAAGTGGGTTTTATCCTCTATCTAGCTATCAGCCATCAGCTAATAGCTATCAGCTAATATTATGAAACAAGTCCTCTATATTGTCGGCTCTCTCGTCGGCATGGTCCTGCTCGTCTATCTCGGCGTCCTGACCCGCAACTCTCTGCAAGAATATAATTACATCGGCCGCGATGTCCGCGATACCATTACCATCAACGGCCAAGGAGAGGTGGATGCCAAACCCGATCTCACCACCATCACGCTGGGTGTAGTCACCGAAGGTGAAACGGTCGAAGTCATTCAAACTGAAAACACCAATAAAATGAACAGCATCATCGACATGGTTAAGGGCTTGGGTATTGCCGCGGATGATATCAAAACCTTAAACTTCAGCGTCAGCCCGCTTTATGACTGGACCGACGGCGAACGCATAGAGGCTGGATACGAAATCAGTCAGAACGTTCAGATCAAAGTTCGCGATGAAGCCAATACCTCAAAAGTTCTGGCCGAAGCCGGCAAGTTGGGGGCTAATCAAGTCGGCGGTCTAAACTTCACCATCGATGATCCAACCAAGTTTGAGCAACAAGCCCGCCTCAAAGCCATCAAAGACGCGGAAAGCAAAGCTCAAGAACTGGCCGATGAACTCGGCATGGATCTTGTCCGCGTCGTTTCCTTCTCCGAAGCCGGCGGGGGCTCGCCCGCACCCATGTATGACATGATGGAAAGAACCATGTCTGCCGGCATGGAAATGATGCCCGAACCCAAAATCGAAACCGGTACACAAAAAGTCACATCATATGTGAGTGTAACATTTGAAGTCCGTTAAGTCTGGCCCCGCTGTTTAAACACACTCACCCCGAAATTGTCGAAGGGTCAGTGTCACCTTCGAGGCCATATAATATCCATACGGATGCATGATACAGGACTTTGTAAAAAACATGGGGACGCCCCGCTGGGGCGTCTTTTTATATATAAAGATTGTGATAACTTAGCGTAATTTTGTTAAAAAATACGAAAAAAATGCGTCTATTTCGTAAAAACAGGTTATCTCTTGCCAAAAACTTTAATCTTTGATATTTTAAGCTCCATAATATCGGTAATAACCAACAAAACAATCACCAATAAATTCCCAATCTTTCAATAACGCAATAAACTACAGTAATAAATATCGCTTAGCGATTCAACCATTGACTATTGGATTTTGATTATTGGTCATTTCAAGAGTTATGGCAACAAAAAGAACATATCAACCAAACACGCGCAAACGCGCCAAGAAGCATGGCTTCCGATCCCGAATGGCCACCAAAAATGGACGCAAGGTTTTAGCACGCCGCCGCACCAGGGGCCGCGCCAAGATCGCAGTAACCAAACAAGGATAACAAAACGGGCCAAAGCCCGTTTTAAATTACCAAAGACCAATTTCCAATTACCAATGATGGTGTCACTTCGTGACATATATTATATAATGAATATCACAACGTGATTCCTAAATTGTTAATTGGTAATCGGTAATTCGTAATTGTATGTTGGATCGTGATAATCGTTTAAAAAAAACCAAAGATTTTGCAGTCATGGCAACCAAGGGTCGCTCGATTTACGGTATCTATTCAACTCTTCGCGTGCGCGCCGTCCACCCGTCCAAAGAACATCCCAAGCCGGCCGAAGAATCACCTAAAATCGGTTTCATTATTTCCACCAAAACTTTTAAACGCGCTGTCAAACGCAATCGCGCCAAACGCCGCTTCCGAGAAGCTGTAAAAGAACTTATTTCCCAATTTCCGAAAGGGTATCAATTTATTTTTATTCTCAAATCCGAAACGCTGGACGCTCCTTATGCCGCCATGCGCGATGACGTCGCTCACATGATTACTAAAATCGAGCGCACCATGTCACGCCCGCTTAAACTCTCACCCCGCGCCCGCAAAGAACTCGGCAAAGGCAAACTTGCCCACGGCGCCCGATTTATAAAGCCAAAACAACCTAAAAGGTCGCCAAAGCGTCAGACAACGAGCAATAAAAAAAATAACGCGTAAGCGTTTCATGCATTGGTAATTAGTAATTAGAAATTCGTAATCATGATAAAAGAACTCCCGCCCCCGGGCATTATCAGTTTTATAGTTTGGATCCCTCGTCGTATCGCGAGAGGTTGTATTGTAATTTACCAAAAAACTCTTTCGCTTGATCACGGTCCTTTATCGGGCTTCGTTCCATTTCCTGTTTGTAAATATCATCCAACCTGTTCGGAGTATGGCTATGGCGCGATTTCCCGCTTTGGCATCATCCGCGGAATCCCCATGACAATTTGGCGCATCATGCGCTGCAACCCCTGGAGCGAGGGTGGTTTTGACCCTGTTCCAATGAAAGATGATAAAACCACCCCGAGTTCATCGAAGGGCGGCAACGATCCCGTTCCGAAGCGTGATAAACATGATTAAGAGGATTATCCAGGATTGCAATCCTGAATCGTCCAGCAAATCCTGCCCGTCAAGATATTAAAAAAGCCGCGCTACTTAGCACGGCCAGATCCTTTCCCTCGCCAGCGGGGGAGAGGTGTCGCGTTTAACGCGACGGAGAGAGGGAATCACTTCGCAGGCCTCTTGTTCAGTGTCGCGTAAAGCGCCACTCCATTGCCTGCGTCAATCGGCGCTGTCATTTCATCATACGGACCCGACGCCTTGGCGTCTTCCAGAAGATAATACTCGCCATATTTTTGTCCGCGAGCCAGCGCTTTGCCGCCGGAGTAGATTACGCCATCGATTTCATCAAAATAATCAACGGGCAGTGATTGCACCGTAAAAGGCCTCGAGATAACGGTCTTGTCTTGGACAAGATACCAGCCATTGAGCGTCGTCTTTGCCGCAAATCGCACATGGCCCTGATAGAAGGTCAGATTTTTGACATCATCATAGGTGCCCAGATCTTCTTGTGCGTGACAGACCTGATATTTTCCCGCACCAAGATAGATGGCTACGAGCGGCTCGTCATTCGCGAGAATGTAATCACGAACCTGTTTGCCGCAAGCATTGCGAACCGGCATCGTCCGGGTGGTGGTTCGTGAACAGCCACCCCATCCGCATTGATCATCAAAGCTGAACGGAGGACGGTATGCGGGCAGGCTAAGATAGCCGCCCACCGGCTCCACGTAAGCCGCATTCTTGTCGTTCTCCTGATCCCAGGTCCGGCCATATACGTCCACCCAGCGGAACATGACTTTGCCTTCTTTGAAGCTCAAGTTCCAAACCGAAACCGCAGGGTCATAGGCCTTGCGCCCATGAATCACTTGCCAGCGGTCCGAACCGGGCATTTGACATTTGTACAGCCAGGTATTGACGGCCGCCTGCAAAGCTTCCACCTTGCGGCATTGCCGCCGGTCGACTTGTTGGCCGCGCCTTACGTGCCAGTATCCGTCCTTCAGCGTCTGCGCCCAAGACGGCACCGCAATCAGCGCCACAAACACTGCACACAGAATCTGCATTGTCTTCTTCATGTCAGTCTCCTTTTCGTCTCGAGTCTAGAATCTCGAGTCTAGCGCCTAGAGTCTGGTGTCTAGAACCCATCGTCTAGTTTCCAAAGTTCAATGTGCTTTTTTAGCATATTCTAGCCAAAATGTCAAGGCTGGTACATCAAATAAAAAAATTATTAAACAAAAAACTCCAAGTTTGGAGTTTTAAATTTGATAATTGTAATTTAAATTAAGCGGCTTTTTTCTTTTTTCGTGAGGGCTTCTCAATAACTGATTGTGAAAATGGCGGCAGATTTTCATTACCCCTGACTTTAACCGTACCTTGGGCGCTGAATTCCCTTTCGGGCGCTGCGGCATCCTTAAAACCCTGTGGTTGATTTGGGGCGGGTGCTTGTATCATATCAATTCTTTGTTTATCCGGTACCGTACCGAAACCCTAAACGCCGCCCACGGATTTTTCTCGTACCCCCGAAGGTTTAATATCTTTTTCGGATGATTTTAAAGTATCCGTGGAATCATTAAGCTCTTCACCCAATGTTTGATCGTAATCCGGAATCGCATTTGCAAATTTTTCGCTATTCTTAATTTAAAGGTTGTTTATATATGGTTTAAATTCCGATGTTCACCGTCTGTTTTACGCCGCTCTTCTCGTCTCCGGCGCTTCTTCTTCTGCAACCGAATGCGCATAAGGCGGACGATTCTCGTCACCCCGGGATTCAATGGTGCCCCTGACCCCAATATCCCATTCCGGAGTTTCACTTAATCGAAATCCCTCAGGCAACTCTTTCATTGGATATATTTCCTCAGCTTTTGTCTCCTGCCCCCGGGGCACGGTTCCTCGTCTGCCGGTCTCGCCGGCGGTTTTTTCTCTGATACTTGATTCCGGCATATCTTCAGCAGCTGATCTTAAAGTTTCTTCAGCATCATATTCCCGGGGCGGCATGGAAGAGGATGACTCGGCGGTCATCTCTTGTTCTTGCCGCATCTTTGTTTCTTTATCCCAGTCTTGTCTGCGCAACGGCGCAACCTCATTGCCCCAGGCCCAGCCGCCCGCATCACCGGTTGCCTCAAAGCCGGTCGGAATGTCGCTTTCCGGCCAGTTATATTGCGTCGGGGGTTCTATTTCACCATTGGGTTCCGCGCTTGGCAAAACATCATATTCCGGAATTTCCGCAGCCGCATTTTTTGGTAAGGTATCAGCCATCTCCTCTTCGTTAGGATTTACTGGCTCGAATAATTTTTCTGACATATAGAACAAGTATAATCTTACAAATTACAGCTAACAACTAACAAGACTGATCAGATTTTAGATTGTAGATTTCAGATTTCAAGAAAGGGTTCATTCGGTATGTCTAAAATCTTCTGCTTGCTAGCATGTCCTTTTATAATCTCAATCTCACTCGGTGCGCAATCACAAAGTTCTGCCATAAACCGCAGCAGCTCTTTATTCGCTTTTCCCTCAATCGCCGGCGCCGCAACCCTGACCTTCAATGTCTTGCCTTCAAATCCAATCACTTCTGTCTGCTTTGCATTGGGAATAATTCTTACTGAAATTGTCATAATCTTTCGACACTACAATGTAAGTAAATTAATATAATTATTCTGCCGTATGTTATCCCGATTGACATGTGCAAAAATAATTACGATTGTATTTATATGTACATCGAACACCGTCGGAAGGCAATGCGTTGTGTTAAACATGATTACAATTCAACCTCAATATATTTTATCACCATTTGTTGCCAAAATCGAAAATCATTATTCGGTAGAATAATTAACGGATTTATATTACCAAACGCCGCGGGTCAAATGATTAATTCATGGTGGGACAAAATTCCATCCAAATTTCCCACCGCCCAAATCCATGAATACATAACCATGCCCGACCATTTCCACGGCATCGTTTCCCTTGTAGGGGCGACCCAATGTGGTCGCCCATCGCATTCGACCCAATGTGGCACGTACGGGCGGCCTCACATGGATGCCCGCGGCCACGCATCAACCAGGGACGGCCACGTGGGGCCGTCCCTGCAGGGTATAATCGGATGGTTTAAAACCATGACAACCAATGAATATATACGCAATGTCAAAACAAATAATTGGCCATATTTCGATGGTAAATTATGGCAACGTTCTTATTATGAAACCATAATCCGCAACAATGATCATTTAAAACGAATTACGGAGTACATCCAAAACAACCCAATGCACCATAAATAAATATCCCGCAAAAGCGGGATACCTAAATAATTATACCTCTATGCATTTTACATCATGCATTGACGAGGGTTATTTCTGCCCTATTCTCTCAAACGCTCTTAAAACCTCCAAGGGAATTGCAAATACCACGGTATTAGATTGATCCGATGAAAGGTCATTCAAAGTCGACAAAGTTCTCAAATGCAACGCTCCCGGAGTTGAAGATAAAATATTGGCAGCCGTTTTTAAATTATCCGCCGCGGCCAATTCACCTTCTGACTTAATAATCACAGCGCGCTTTTCACGCTCTGCCTCGGCTTGCTTGGCTATGGTACGCACCATGTCGTCCGGCAAAGAAATATCTTTCAATTCCACGCTTCCTACCTCAACACCCCACGCAGCCGTATGAGTTGCGATAATATTCTTAATACGGTTCGCGGCCTCTTCGCGGCTAGAGAGCAGTTGGTCCAGCGTCAGCTCTCCGCAAACATTACGCATGGTTGTCTGCGCCAATTGGCTTACTGCCAGCATCACATGTTCAACTTCCAAAAAAGCGCGTGCCGGATCAGCAATTCGGTAATAAATAACGGCATTGATCTTGCAAGAGATATTGTCTTGCGTAATTGTCTCCTGATAAGGAACATCGGCCGCCTTAACGCGGATGTCCATTTTAACCATGGATTCGAATATGGGAATAATGATTCGCCAGCCAGGCTCAACTACACCGGCAAATTTGCCCAAGCGCAGTTTAATGCCTCTTTGGTATTGGTCGACCTGTTTGATGGAAGCCATCAATATAACCAAAACCACGATAAATAAAGGAAATAACGACATAGTAAAAAATATTGGTATTAATTCATTCATATATAAACACATTAACAAAACCTGCCGCAACGTCAAGTCGCTTTATCGTAGCACGCAGTACTTAGTACGTAGTACAATATTTACGTAGTACAATATTAATGTTTATGAAACTGACCACTCTCTGCTACGTCATTATCCAAGACAAGATCTTGCTCGCCAAAAAGAAGCGCGGGCTTGGAGTTGGCAAATGGAACGGACCGGGCGGCAAAGCTTTACCCGGCGAAACTCCCGAACAGGCTTGTTCTCGGGAATTTTTTGAAGAAACCGGCGCAAGGGTTAATAATCTCGAGCACCGCGGTATCATCGAATTCATTTTTGAAAATAAACCGGATTGGAATCAACAATGTCATATTTTTGTCTCCGGTTCTCTGATAGGTGAGCCGCAAGAAACCCAAGAGATGCTTCCGGCCTGGTTTTTCTTATCCGAAATCCCATATCATTTAATGTGGGAAGATGACCCCATTTGGCTGCCGGGCGTAGTCGCCGGCGGTAAAGTCTCTATGAGATTTATTTTCAACGAAGCCGGTAACTTAACCGGCTGCTCCAATCTGGAGTCTGGCGCTTAACATACGAAACAAATACGTATTCTAGTTCATCCGTTAAACTGTTATCCCGAGATTTCACTAATCAACTGATCATCACAGGCAACAAGCTGCCCGCGCTCATGACCTGGGCCAGGATCAAGGACGCCATCACCTTCGAGGTCGACAGCGACAACAAGAGCCAGAAGGTCAACCTCGACACCTGGCAGAAGCTCGTCCTCCAGCTCGGCGTGCTCAAGGACAAGTACGGTAACCCGGCCACAGCCTTCTACGGTGTGGGCTACGGTACGCGTACCACGGATCAGTTCGTCATGTTGGCCGGAAAGATCTTCTGGCTCACCAAGGATGGCGCCAAGGTCACCAGCCTGCGCTACGACGAGAAGTACGGCTACATCTATGGCCTGGCTCTGAACCACAAGCTCTTCGGCAACAAGCTGGTCGGCGTCAAGGTCAACGACTTCCTCGGCAACCCGGCGATCCTCAGGGACATCGGCAAGTGGCAAGTCATCGCCGATCACGCGGAACCTGCCATGTTCAGCCTCTCGCGCGTCCGGTATGTGGACGGTGCCATCAGCTTCGTGGTCAACCACGTCGAGACCGTACGCCGTGTCGTCACCCTGACCCGCGTCAACGACACCGTGTCGGCCGGGTGGAGCGAGACGTACCGCACGCCGTACACCATTATCGGTTCCATCGCCACTCTCGACGATGTCTACGTCGGCCACCGCCTGATCGAAACCGGCTTCGAGCTCTACTTCCAGAAGCTCGATCACCCCGCTCAGCCCCTCTTCATCTCCTGATCTCTCGAGCGCAATCCGCGCTCAAATCCCCCCAACTCCCCGTCGGCTTCCGGCGGGATTTTTAATTCGCTTGACTAAATCTTCGCTTTCCATTATCTTATCTCCATGCGAGGATTAGTATTTGCCTTTTTCTTTACCCACTGCAAAGTCGGGTGAGGTTGAAGTGTAAATACTAGCATGCCACCTCACACGAGGTGGTTTTTCGTACCTTGCAAAAAATAAACCGTTAACAAAAGGAATGGATCTACAAGGAGGCGGCATGTTTCCGGCAAATCTTCAGGCTCTCTGCATGCATCAAATCAACGGTTTTGACCACTTGCGCCTTGGTGCGCGAATGGAACAGGAAGCTGAACTGGGTCCTGCGCGGATATACGTTGAGCGCTCATATTTTTTTGCTGATACTGTTTATGTCGGTGCTGATTCTGATAAAAGCGTCCTGCCCTGGTTAAAGCAAGTCGGTTTGGCGCCGGGTGAAGTCATCGAGATTCCCCACGCGTGCCTGTTTCAGGGATTAAAGGAATCGGCACCGCACTTTGCCGACCTGCAAAAAAGAGTCAAAGCCGGCGGCCGCCCGTTTTTTTTCCGCACTACGGCTCTCGAAGAACAACTTATCGGGCGCCTCGGCATTGACTGGCGCAACACATTGTCTTGCGATCCCGATATCGCGGAAAAATTGGCGGACAAAGCCTATATTCGCCGCGCTGCCGTTGAAGCCGGTGAAGATAAAATCTTTCCTCCGCACATCGCGCTTTCCGCAGACTGGCGCCCGGAACAAATTGAGGCCGCGGTCTGGAAGATTGAGAGGAACGCCAAAGCTTTGGGCATGAGGGAAGTGGTCGTTAAGCGCACCGACTTGGCCAGCGGGGATGGTTTCTGTGTCTGGACTAGCGGCGGCCGCTATGAATTCTGCCAGGCAAACCAAGGGCACGAGCTTATTGTCGAAGCCTGGATCAATCCCCACGTCCCGATCAGTAACCAGTGGCTGATTTTTAACGGCGAAGCGCGGTATGTGGGTACCAGCCGGCAATTACAGCAGGGATTTGTTCACAAAGGCAACGTAATTGCTTCGGACGACAGAGCTGTTGATTTCCGTATTTCCGAGCGCTTGCGTCATATGACCCGGCCTATACTGGCTCACGCGATAAAAAAGGGATATAACGGTATCATAGGATTTGACGCGGTCTATCATGTTGCTAGCGATCGTCTTTGGCTGACAGAAGCTAACGCACGTGTCACAGCCGGAACCTATGCTTATGCTTTGGCATCGCGTCTAAACTTCAAGCCCTGGGCTGTCGCTTGTAAAATCATTGAGCCCAAAGCCGAGCTTCTTGATTTTGACGGCGTCATCTCGGCTCTGGAATACCTGCCTTACAGAATCGACAGGCCGAGCGGTATCGTTCCTTACATGCTTTCCGGTCTGCGCCTGCCGCAGGGGCAGCGCCGTCTCGGCATCATGGCCGTCGCCGACTATCCGGATTCGGCCGAGCACTTTTTGAATGAGGCGGAGAAACGTCTCGGAGCCCTCGCGGGCTGATCATTGCGGCAAGCCTTTGCCGCTTTTTAAATTGACTAAGCTCTTATCCAAAATTAATATATATGCGGAAGGAGAGAGTCATGAGTGTAGCCAACGAGAAGGCCGGCTTTCAAATTGCCGCGAGGGACATTTTGCCTCAAGGCCCTTATCAGCCTCTGATTAAGGATTTGGTATACAATTGCCATGTTTTTCATCTTACGATAACCGTGCCGTCACGGGCCGAAGCGGATTCCGAGTCCGCAAAACGGATCAAGACATCAATGCAGGCCTGGAAACTCCGCATCAATGTCGAAGATGCTCTGCGGGCTTTAGGCCGGCAGCAAATAGAAATTAATCCGGTCTGTTTTGAAGATTTTTGCGAAGCAATAACCCAGCTCTTTCCCGATGAACGCCCCAAATCTCTGCCGGCTCCTCCTTCGGTCAAACCCCCTCCTCCGTTCAAGCGTCCGAATTTGTACGAAAGAATGCTTGGCCTCCTCCGAGGCTGATCTCGACCCCGCTCGGGGTCTTTTTAATTAACGGACGTTCACCAGTGATCCGGTTGCTCTGTTTATCACGGGTTGGCTCTGGATCACCGGTTAACGGGATTACGTGTTACCGTGACTCGTATCTCGAATCTAGTATCTAGAGTCTTGTTTGCCTTGACCATTTTATAAATTCATGCCATAGATATAATGTCCTTTTACAAGGAGGAGAACATGTTGAGGGAGCATGATATTGACGAAAAAGACTTCGAGCTGGTACGGGCCAGGCGGCAATCCGCCCTGGCAACAATACAGCTCTTGAAAAGTCGCGGTTCGGGCGTTGATAAATCGGCCATTGATCGTTTGCGCATAAATGCGCGCGAATATATCAACATCAGCAAATGCCGCCGCGATATCGGCGCGCCCGGATACATTTCCGAAGAAAGCGAAATCGTGGCGGAAGCTTGCCTGGAACTCATCAGGGGTCAGCTCGCAGCTCTGCGCAATCAGCATCCCGGTATCTGCGAAGATGACTGCATCCCCGAACTTTGCTCGCTTTTGGCCGAAGGTGCGTGATGGCCAGTGAAGCGGCCAAGCAAATCATTGCGGCCAAACTCGCTGCGGCCAAACCTTTCAAACCCGAACAAGCAAAAGCCCTTGATGCATTCTACAAAGCTGCGCGCGATTATCAAGAAAAAATTCTAGCACCCGCACAAAGGTTGCCGAGCTATGGCGAGCGCCGCGACTTCTTAAACAGTGATAGTGTCAAACAATGGGATGCTCATATCAAAGAACACCTGGAGCTCCTCCAAAATCTGGGCATTAAATTTTCCGGCCTCATGATTGCCGACATCTGCCGCGCTTTCATTGCGGTTTATCTTTCAGTTAAAACCTCCTAAGCACCTCGGTGCTTTCTTTTATTTGCGAAGACAACCCCTGTTTGAAGTTTGTTATTTTAAATTTGAAATTTAAAAAATCCCCCGAAGCTTTATGCAAAGGGGGATGGCGTGCCCTGTTGGAATCTCACGTCGCTGCGCTCTTTAAAACCCATCGGTTTTAATATTTCCGCCATCGGTGAACCAAGGTTCCCCGTCGCCCCTCCTATTCGAATCCAACATAACCTTTGTTTGATGTTTGTTATTTAAAATTTGAAATTTAAAAAATCCCCCGAAGCTTTATGCAAAGGGGGATGGCGTGCCCTGTTGGATTCGAACCAACGACCTACAGCTTAGAAGGCTGTTGCTCTATCCGGCTGAGCTAAGGGCACAGAGTCCGCACAATATAGCCGAAATCAGCTCCATTGTCAATCAATAAATATTTTTATCATTTAACTCTTAATGATTAATTCTTTCATTGAGCTCAGCTCGATTTCATCCTTATATTGTTTCATTTGTTATGCACTATGCATAATGCTTTATGCATTGATCCTTTTCATCCTTCATCCTTCTTCCCGCTCCTGCGGGTAGCATGAAACGCCTGATGGACGTCGCGCAGCTGTTGGTTGGTTATATGCGTATAAATCTGTGTAGTAGTAATCGAAGAATGTCCCAACATTGATTGCACGCTTCTCAAATCAGCTCCGTTCATCAGCAAGTCGGTCGCAAAAGTATGCCGCAAACTGTGCGGTGAAATATCTTTGGGAATTCCGGCAGCCAGAGAATATTTTTTTACCAGCCTCTCAATCGATCTTGGTGTAATCGCTCCGGCTTCTTTCTCTCCCTTTGACGAGGGGGAGTCGGAGGGGGTTTTGGTCGCCGCCCTGTCGTGCCTGATAAACATGAACGGAGATTCATCATCCCTCATGTCCAAATATTTCTTGAGCCAATGTCTGGCCTGATGCGATAAAAATACAACACGTGTCTTATCGCCTTTGCCCCGCACCGTAAACTCATCACGGTTCAGATTTATGTGATCGCGTTTCAAATTCGCGAGTTCCGATACGCGCATGCCGGTTGAAAAAAACAATTCCAGTATCGCTCTGTCGCGTGCTTGTAAAATTTCCGCATCTTTTGTTTTGGTCGGCGCCTCGAGCAATCGCTCAATATCATCAGCTTCCAAAAACACCGGCTCTCTTGAGCTCATTTTTGCCAACTCAATCTTCTCTGGCGCCAGCGTCTTGATATTCTTTTTGGCTAAGAATTTTAAAAACGATCTTAGCGCAATCAAATGATAATTTTGTGTATTCTTCTTCAAATTCCCGCGCGTCTTATCCTGCAAGCGGTTCAACCATAATCGATAATTAGTCACCATGTCATCATCGATATCTTCCGGGTTGGGATCCTTTGCCCATTCAATAAACCGCGACAAATAAAAATCATAATTCGCGATGGTCATGGAAGATCTGCCCTTCTCAATCTCCAAATAGGTTAAGAAATTTCTCAAATGCCCTGAAAGTTTCATATGCGCTTAATTATATTACAGACTGATGCGTCGGACAATACAAAGCAAGGCCTAACTCATCCCCCTGCCCCCAATTCTCTTAAGAATAAGAGAAGGGGTATTAAGGCCGGTTCTTAAGTTATTTGTATATACTAAGTCAACAAGTCTCTCTCTTGATCTTAAGAGAGAGATTTAGCCCGCCCATCGAAGCTTCTCGACCCTCGGAGCTTTAGCGTAGTGGGTTAGCGTAGTTGGAGGTGAGTTTAGTCTTGCCGATTGACATAGTCCGCAAAGTGCAGTAGTCTTTGTCTGCTCATAAGGAGGGAATGATGAGCAAATTGGAAAAAAGCTTACCTTGGCAATTGAGTTTTGGCGCAGTATCTTTGCTTGCGGGAGTTGCTTTCGTTGCCTGTAAAGAAATGCTTCCCGCCTGGTGTTATAGCGCCGGCGTTATACTGATTGTCGCTGGCTTTATCGGCTTTATCAGCGGTATCATCATCCCGGTGCTCATACCCGATGATAAACCTCAACATTGGGAATAGCATGCGGTATGAAAAAATCCGTTCAGCACTGATTATCGCTGTGATTATTCTGGGTCTGGCATATTTCTTTTTACAAAAAATAACTTGCACGGCCATGATCTTTTCCCACCTTGCGCAGGAGGTACGAGCCGAATGAAACAATGGGGGCTGTTCGTCATTGGCGCAATAACCTATCTCTTGGGATTTTTTGCCTACATTTGGCTAAAAATAGAACATGATGCACTTGTGGTATTTGCCATTGCCGGCACAGGCTTAATGATTTCAAGTTTAACGAGCCTCTACTTTTCCGGATCTGACAAGGTTGCTCGCGCCGACTTTGATGCCATGCTCCGCTATTTTGTACTTATAGCCTGCCTGATAATTGCCCACGCTTTGACAGATTATGTCTTTGACTGGGATATATCCCAACCGGACAATCAACCGACCCGGTCCGAACCTTATTCCCAATCCGAGCTTTGGTAACTCAACCTTGCTCGTACCTTCCCGGCTTACACCGGGTTTTTAATTATCTGAATCTTGATCACCAAACCGATTATCGACCAAATTAACATGATTTCTTAAGATATAGAATTATGTCTACAATAAGTAATCAAGAAAATTTGAGCGAACATTTGAGTTAAAATCAAGGTTCAGACAATAAGTTAATCAAGGTTCAGACAGTAATTTTGTAATGCACCCCCTTGACAAAACCATCTATCTGTGATAGAAAGTAATGTCGCTCTTTAGTCAAAAAGCGCAAGAAGACGGAATGGTCGTGTTCGGTTTACCCCCACCAGAGGGACCCGGCACGCCGCCCGGGCATTTTCCCTGTCAGGTCATTTGGCCTGATTAGCGGAAAATGTCCGGTAACCGCCACCAGTTTCCGGTTTCATGGCCTATCAACACGGCATGGATCCGGATAGCTCAATCATAAGGCAAAGCCGCCCTAAAGTTGAGCAGGCCGCTTAGCAGGCCCGAGGTAAAAAAGTCTGCCATGGTAACCCAAAAGCCATCGGTCCCCTTAGCACGGGGGACGGAGGCATCGGATCTGGTTCGGTATTCCGTTTGCAATAGCGAATGGATGCCGGACCCCAGGGTATCATGGAGCAACGGGCTTCCTCAAAGGGGGTGCAATGCCCCGCACAACCGGATCCTTGTCAGTCACCGGGCGCGCTAAGCGGTGGCAAGGTAAGTGCGATTATACGTCCTTCGGGATTAAGATCGTACAGGGCCGCAGTGGGCCTCGGAATAAAACATGGCTAGCCATGTGTCCAAAACCACTCCCCGCTACGCCGCGTGATGCGGCATGGGGTAGCCGAATCCGGTGCAGTTAAAACCGGTAAGGCAGGAGCCCAGAGCTCCCGGGTAAGCCCAAAACAAACCTCAACACTCAACCCGCCAACTCCCAGCGGGTTTTGGCTTTTACCTTGATTAACAAGATTAATAAAAATTAGCAGTTTTACTTTTTTACTCCCGTATACACCCCTCTCTTGCCCTGTGCCACGAAGCTTTATGCGAAGTGGTAAAGCGGGAGAGGGTTTGTGGGGTGAGGGGGTGTCAACCTCCCCCTTGACAAAACTCTCAACCCATGATAGGGTGCTATGTCCGATATTGTTTTCTGTCCGCAATCATTGCGTATAGAAAAGGGTACCGGATGTCGTGCGTGTCTAACAGATAGAGGCGCGTTGCATCCACTAAGGAGGTGTATCATGTTTCTTTAATGATTATCTGACAGCCCATGGCGAGGTCATGGTAAGTCCGGCCATATTCAGAAAACCGGGCAGGGAGACTCAGGACTCCCGGGGTAAAAGGCCCTAACCACGCAGAGCTGGTTCCTGCTCTTGACCCCGCCCATGTGGGCGGGTCTGCGATGGAGCAGGGGCATAAGTTCGGGGCTCTCCAAACGGCGGCTTCCCGCTGCCAGCAGTTCCTTTGCTGTATCTGTGCGGCCTGACGTCCGAGCAAAGGTAATCTCTGTTATATCCCGAAAGCAGAGAAGGGTTCAGTGGACCCGCGCTAGTGCTAAAGGCGAATAGGCATGCGTGAATCACTCCCCATTTACGGTGCGATGCCGTACGGGGTAGCCATAGAGACCGGCGTCGCTTCGCGGATTTCTGTGGCAGGGGCATCATGCCCCCGGAGTAAGCTCCAAATCTCAAAACAATCCGGCCCGTTCGACAACTTGTTGGACGGGCTTTGTTTTTTACTAAAAGTTAATCCGTTTACCGGTACTTCCGTATTCCAGAGCCTTGCTCGTCATAAACCGGAAAACCGGAAGACTGGAAAACGTGAAACATATTATATGTCCCAAGAAAAATTAATCCTCCCCGCTGAAAAGCGTTTCGATATCGCTCCCGCTCTTGAAGACGGACGAGCGGTTTTTATGTCTGCGCGTTTGCGCAAATCCGCCGAAGCCAAAGGCCTTTCCGATCTCTTAATATCCAAAGACGGCGTGTCCGAGTACGTGGGCGCTGAAGATGTGGCGGACGGCATGGTGGAAATCGACAACTCCAATCAAGAGGCCGCCGATGCCTACCTGACCATAGTCTCCTTGCGCCGTGAACTGCGTTTGCGCTTGGAAGCCATGGATAAGGCCAGGGAAATCGAATCAGAAACCGGTCTGCAGGGTTTAGCCGGTCTTTTTGCCGATCAGGTAAAAAGTCATGATACTGAATATCACAAAATCCAAACTGACTATCAAGAAATCGATAATTTGCTTAAAGAGATAAGATCGCAAACAATGCAAGTCCGGCATCTGTCCAAAGGTGTAAAAAGCATTAATGCCGCCAACGATAAACAAAAACTCCAAGAACGCAATCAAATCTTGGAGCGTGCTTGGAATGCGCTCATGGAGATTTACGCCCGGCGTTCTTTGCGCATGCCGGATGCTATTCCGCACGATGCTTCAACTATAAAAAAACAGGCAAAAGTAATGCTTTACGGTTTGGCGCGCCAAGGCGATGCCAAACGTAAATACGCCGTTTATGCCAAAGATCAGCAACATATTGGCGAGCAGGAGCAGAAGCTGGAAATCTTTTCTAAGATTTTGCGCTTGCGTCAAGTTTTAGAAAATAAACTGCAAGCCGGTGGATATAAGCAAAACAGCAAGCGAATCATTGATGAAGAGCTGGCGGGCGAATTGGATCAAGTCGTAGAAGAACTGGCGCAAAGCGGTCTGATCGCCAAGCCCGGCAACATGCCTGATGATGTTTATCGCGCCAATCTCAAGTCCTATATTTTAAGCCAGCTCGAGATGCCGGCCGAAGTCATGCGCGTGGAGCTCGCCGAGAAGCAAAAACAATTGGCTGAGCGCAGACAGTGTTGGCAAGATGTCTTAACCGATGCGCGCCATGCTGACTTGGCCGAATACGCCCGCGACAAAGAGGTAGAGGAATTACTCCGTCTCTACCACATCTCCGGCAAGCGTTTTATACCTGTCGGCAACATCAAGCGTGAATTATCCGAACTTGATCAAATTATCACCGGCCCCAACGGTCCGATTTTGCGCGCTTTTCTTTATGGTCCGCCCGGAACCGGTAAAACCGAATCGCTTCGCGAAATCGGCAATCTGCACGAACAGCGCGTACGCGTCATCTCACTGCACGAAACATCAACATTCGAGACCTTGGTCGGCATGCATCAAATCCCATTGCCCAAGGCCGAGACGGTCGCCGATGCCGAGCGCTTTTGGTTGTCCATCAAAAATCTAAACCCGATCGATGTCGCCAAAGAAGTTCCCACTGAAGTCTTAACCGCATTTGCCGGAAAAGATTTAACCGAAAAAGCCGCTGATTTTAAGCGCTGGTTTGAAATTAAATTAAAATCCGCCCGCGCAGTCGCCGCCCTTGGCGCCGTCTCGCCCGATGATCCGCGCGTGCGCAAAGCATCGCAAGCCGCTTTGGCTGCCTGGCTTGATCAGCCTTTGGCCGAAGGCCTCATCAACGGCGATCTCATCATCCTCGACGAAGCTGACCGCGCCGGCAACGCGCTCGAAGGTCTGCAGGATTTATTGACCAGACGTCCGGGTGATGAATATCAGCCTCCGGGTCGTCCCGGCAGTTTCAAAATCCACCCTGACGCCCGCGTTGTCATGACAGCCAACTGGGGCGATGCGCAAACCGAATTTTCCGGCGGTTCCGGCCGACTCTCCGCGCCCATCGCTTCCCGCGTTGTCGAAAAACGCAGTATCGGTTATCTGGATCCGGACACGGAGATGCAATTATTCGAAATCATGACCTCCAATCCCGATGGCCGGTCCATGTTGACTGCCAGCGAATATCGCATGGCCGAATGTCTTATAAAAAATATTTTCCCTCGTCTGCGTGATTTTTATCTGCATCCGGGCGAACTGCAATTCTTAACTCCCATGTCGGTGCGTACGCTCGAGAACATCAAGCGCCGCTTGATAGATGAAACAACCCGCACGCGAACCCGCGATAGCAGGGGAGATCTGATCATGTTGGTTGAGGCCGCTTGGCAAGAAGTATCAGCCGGTCCGTTCCGCGACGATCAACGCGAACGGATTATCAATGAGCTGGCTAAAATATTTTCTGACAGCGGAATCTTTAATCACTTGCCCGCCGGAACGGGCGCAAGCAAATCGCAGATAGCGGCACAAGTGATGAGTTTGGATGCTGCCAAAACCGCCGGATTCATGGGCGAAGCGGTTGCTTTTAAAGGGGATGGTCAGCCGGTAACGGCTGAAGTCCTACTCGGCCAATATCTGGCCAAAGAGGAACGTGCGCAAAACAAAGCTCTTAAAAAACAACTGCGCTTCTTATCACCGGGCAAGGCCAAAATACTGGAACAAGAGCAAATGCGCCGCGAAATTGAAGATATGGGAGGCACGCCCGAGATTCAAGCTGAATTCGACCGCATGCGCAGGATGCTGGCTGATATGGTCAGTAATTTAACGCCCGCAGAAGTCAGCAACCCTGAAAGATTGCTCAAAGCCGGAGTTGAACTCATAGAAAATGAACTGCGCGGAAAAAAACTTTCCATTCCCATGCGCGATATCGAATTATTATGTCAGCGCCTGGTGGCAGAGCAAAGTCAACAAGCGGTTAAAGACGGACTCTTATTGCAAATGATAATCAACAAAACCTTATCCGAAATGCCACAGGAAGACGCCAAAAAAGCCGTCTTCCGCCTTGACCTTACCGCTTCCGGCAATAATGGCGCCGGCTTGCCGCTTGATCATCTGGGCCATGCCATGCCTGCGGGCACCTTGATAATCAAGGGCATAGCCGGTGAGTTTACAGCCCGCGAGCTTTGCGGCGGTACCGTCTTGCTGGAAGAAGCCGGCGACAAACTCGCTTACGGAATGAAAAGCGGCACTGTTAAGGCCAATAAGGTCGGCAGGCGCGCTTGCCGGCGTATGCGCGGCGGCATTGTGGAAATTAAAATTGCCGGCGACCGGCTTTGCCAAGAAATGACAGGAGGCACGGTCAGCGCCGATACGGCGGGTAATTTTGCCGGTCAGGGTATGTCCGGATTTCTCAAGATCGGCCGAGCCGGCGACCGCCTTGGAGAAGATATGGCCACGCAAGGCACAATAAATGTCACCTCCCACCAAGGCTTGGGCCGCAACATCAAAGGCACTATCGTCTGCAGTCAAAAAACGATCGTCGACAAAGGTGAAAAGAAAGTCGCATAAGTATGGAAAATCTCCAAGAACAAATCCCAAAAACTCCCGAACAAATCCACGAAGAGTTCAGGGCCGCGATTGCTGAATTGGTTAGCCACATAACTCTCGAGGCCAAGCGCGGCAAACCGTCGCGCTCTCTTCGGTTTACGGAAGCGCCGATCGGCAGTCGCGTATTTTGCAATACCCGCCGATTCGACGAGAAAACCGGAAGAGTAATCTTAGAAGAAATTCATTATGATCCTTCCATGTTTTGGGATGGCCCGCCCGGCGCTCTTTATGCGCTCTTGTGGCATGAATACGGCCATGGTCAAATCCGCTATCGCCGCATGGAAGAGGGTGATCAAGAACTTTTTTTCCATGAACTCGAACAACACGAGGAAGCAATTAAGATGTTGCTTAATTCCAAGTATGACATTTTAATCGATGCCGACAATCAAGCGGATCACCCGGGCCTGATGGATCCGTACGCCGCTCTCTACGGTCACTCGTTTCCCAGGACTAAGAACGCTTCCACTGAACAATTCGCCGCATCGCTGGCTGAATCCGAACTTAGTCCGGGCGCTGTCGATCTGGTTAAGCAAGTCCATCAAACCTTGCTGCGTCCCCGGAATTTTTGCCTTGGCATCAAGCACGAGGTTTATTGGCATTATGCCGATGAACGCATCATGCGTCCGCAAGAAGAACGCGAGCCTAATCCCTACATCGAATCCGACGGAGCGCTTTATGCAATCTTTAAACAAATCCGGCCTCATTTATTGCAGGCCGGCAATCCGCGCAAAAGCGTTACAGCCAGAAGTACGGAATTTAACCAAGAAATCGCCACGGCCTATCTTGAGCTGATAAAAAATTGGCAGCCGAATCTGGAAAAAGAAATTCAAAACATGATAGATCAAGGCAAGTGCACGCTGAAAGATGCCGCCGAACTGCGCGATGCCCTAAAAAAAGCAGCTGAAGAAAAAATTACCCAAGAGCTGCAATCGCAAAAGCAAACAGCCGAAGCCTTGGCCGCAGCGGCCGCAGAAGCAACTCGGCAGATTAACGAAACAGTCGCGGAAGCTAATCAGGAAGTATCTAATCTCGAAGAACAGATAAATCAAGCCAAGCAAGCTGATGAACAAGCGAATTCAGCCGCCGCCGAAGCATTGCGGGCCGGCGATACTGATTTGGTTGCCCAAAAAGAGCGCGAGAGTAAAGAGGCTCGTAAACAAAAAAATCAGCTGGAGCAAGAATTGCGCCAAGCAAAAAAGAAAAATCAGGAAATCCAAGAAAAAGCGGAACCGGTTTTGGCTCGCATGCAAGAAAAAATCGACGAAGCCAAACAAAAAGCGGCCGAAGCGGAAGAGCAAATCAATCAACAAAAGCAGAAGTCGCAAGCGCAGTCCGAGGGTCTCCCGCAAGACTCGGCCCAAGCCGCCCAACAAATCATTCAAGCCTTGCTTGATATGCAAAAACAAAACAAGGATCCCGGCCAAGACGGAGCAGAGCAAAATGATCAACCCGGCGATAGATCCGAACAAGGTCAGGGTCAGGAAAAAGGTCAGGGAAAAGGTGAAGGTCAGGGGCAAGGAGAAGGCCAAGGCAATGGCAAAGGAAAAGGAGAGGGTAAAGGCAAAGGTAAAGGAAAGGGCCGCGGCCAAAGTCAGGGACATGGTCAAGACAATCAATCGCAAAAATCCAATCAGCAACGACGCACATATCAGCCCCTGCACCATTCGCAAGGTTCGGGTATCGGTTCATCAGAAGGCGGCAACTCCAGCGGATCATCTTCAGAGGCCGGATCCGAATTGGAGCAATTAAAAAAATGGGGCGTTTCTAAACACGAGCATGATCAGTATCAGCAAGTTTGTCGTCGGATTGATAATGCCTCCCAGCACGATTTGGTTAATGGCCTGATCCGCTGTTTTGCCGAAGACCGCCAACGCGTCATCTTAACCGATTTACCGCACGGTTCTATTCCGACCATCCGCAAAACCGAGGCGCTTCGTCGTCGTTATGGCGGTGAAGCCGTACCCAATGTGCGCGAAGTCCGTAAAATTATGGAGCGCTTCATGGGCGTGGATATTATTGTGGTCAACGATCACTCGGGTTCCATGGCCGGTCTGCGCGAGGAAAACGCCAAAGCCGCCAACATCTCGTTGGCCCGTGCAGCTCACCGCGTCAACACCGAAATCGCCAAGCGAATGCGCCGCTTGGGATTTTCCGAACTGGAAATCGAGCAAAATCCGCCCTTGCGCTATTTGGGTTTATTGTTTTCATGCGATGTCAGCAAGATGAATGAGCGCGGTTGGAATCATTCGCTCATTAACCGTCAGACCCGCGGTGAAGATCAGGAAATGGATGAAGAAAAATTTGGTGTCGACTTGATGCATTCTTATGATACATACATGGGTGGAACCAATGATTATCTGGCCGCCGCGCATGCCTTGCACCAAGCTTTTGGTGATGGCGCTTCCAACATCGCTTGCGCCGAACAGCGCGTTAAAGTTATTTACTTCATCACCGATGGCTGCGGCGCTATCCATGAAATGACCGAACTCATGCGCTATCTGCACGGAACGAGCCATGCATTTCCCGAGTGGCTGATTCGTCAATTGGAATATATCGAACCCGGCTGTTCCGCCAAGGTCCGCGAGCGCATCGAGAAATACCGCGATCAAATTTTTGCTATTGGGGTGGGTATCGGCGGAGATTATTACTTCACTAACGTCTACAATGAAGGCAAAACGCCCAATGAGCAGGACGTGCGCGCCTACGAAGATCATAATGTAATTATCGTCCCCGACGACCAAGTTCAGGATTTGCCGAAAAAATTACTCCGTGTCACATCAGCCAAATTTGGCTCCCAGCGCTTCCGCCGTATCCGTGCCAAATACGCCAAAGCCCAAGCCCAAAAAATCATGAAACAAAAGGTGGCTTAAGCCTCCCTCATCGCTTCCGCGCAACACCCCTCCTTTTTAGCTTTAAGCTTAAAGTTAAAAACAAAAACCCCCTCTTTACCAAAGAGGGGGTAGGGGGAGTTGACGTCTCGGAGTCTTTTTGCTAATCTTAGCCCATCAATAATTAACTACGCCCGGCAGGCTTTTAGCTCGCCAAAGCGCTTATCTGGCCGCTCTGCTGTCCGGTCCGATCGCCCCCGATCACCCGTGCGTCACAGCTGCCAATATATATGTTGGATCCCAAACGCAAGCAAAATATCATTAATAAATTCAAGACCCATGCTACGGACACGGGTTCTCCGCAGGTGCAAATCGCTATCTTAACCGAAGAGGTCAAAGAACTGACCGGCCACCTCCGCTCGCATAAAAAAGATTTTTCCTCACGCCGCGGTCTTATCAAAAAAGTCAGCGAACGCCGCCGTCTCATGAAATATCTGAAACGCGAAGATTCCAAAGCCTACGACGAGCTCATGAGCAAACTAAAGATCTAATCGTACAACGTACATCGTACAACGTACAAAGTCGCAGAAAGTCGGCCGCAAGGTCGATTTTGCTTTATTCCGGCCCAAGTTATAAACTTATATAAATATCGAGCAAAGCTCGACTCCAGCATTTTTAATTTTGAATTTTTAATTTTAAATTTATGATAAAGCGTCCTTCCCAGCGCGTAGCCGTTCTCATCGACACGCAAAACATGTACCACTCCGCTAAAAATCTTTTTGATGCCAAACTTAATTTCCCGGCTATTGTGCGCTCCGCGGCCGAAGACCGCCAGCTGATCCGTGCCATAGCATATGTAGCCAAGTCAAAAACCGGCGAAGAAATGGCATTTTTCGAAGCTTTGGTCGGCGGCGGCATAGAACTTCGCGTCAAAGAAGTCATTGAATATGCGAGCGGTGTTAAAAAAGCCGACTGGGATGTTGGCATGGCCATGGATGCTGTTAAGCTCGCCGAAAAAGTCGACGTAATCATCCTGGTCACCGGTGACGGCGACTTTGTGCCCTGTGTTGAGTATCTCCAAGCTCGCGGTGTCATTGTTGAAGTAGTCGCCTTTGGCCAGTCTTCCAGCTCCGAACTGCGCGGCGCCTGCGACATCTTCTTCGATATTACCGAAGAAAAAGAAAAGTTCTTGATCTTGCCCAAATCCGGATCCGCACCGCGTAAAAGTCCGGGCAAATCCGTTAAGCGAAAAATCAAATAAATTAAATCCACCCCGAGCTTGTGCGGGGGATTTTTCTTAGAGCCGTCATAAATGCTATAATTGCCTGTAATGTTAATACGTAAAATTCTTGGCTCAATTTTGCTTCTGCTTTTTGCGGTTATCAATACGGCCGGAGCCATGACCAGCACAAATTATCAGATAAATTTTGATTCCATCAACAGCGGCGGAACGGATTTTAGTTCATCAACCAGCTATCAGATGAATGATACCTTTGGCGAGCAGGGGACGGGATATTCTTCCAGCTCGAACCATCTCCTCCATGCCGGTTACCGCCAGAGCGATGAAGGCTTTGAGCCCAGCTTGTCGTTTGAAATCGGTGTTCAGGAAAACTCCACCCAAACAACATATTCCGCTTTGTCGCTTGCCGCTAAAACCGTCACTGTTGCCGATGCAACCGATTATGCAACCGGATCATACATCGGCGTCGTAGAAAATCAGGGTCTGGGCCAAAACTTTGTCATCGGCAGAATCACGGACGTTCTCGGCTCGGTCATTTACGTCGACGCCTGGGAAGGCACAACCTCGACCATTGGTTTAATCCCCGCCGGCGGTGATGATTATGTTTACCGCATGGACAATCATAATCTTGATTTTGGCAATATGAATTACGGCGTAGGCTACACCGGAATTGTCTACACCAATGTCAATACCACTGCGGAAAACGGTTTTACCGTCCAAATACAATCCGACGGATATTTTAACAACGGTACCGAACATATCGTGGATGTTTCCGATGGCACCGTCTCAACCGACGCAGAAGAATATGGCGCGCGGGTCTACGGCTATCATGCCACAAGCACGGGTTTTGATTTTCCCGTCACATCAACGTTTAGAGAAATTCAAATGGGTACATCCACCGCGTCCAACAGCCGAGTGGGCATGATTTATAAAATTAACACCACACCTGTCACCCCGGCCGGCTATTACCGGCAAACCGTTCGCTACATTGTCACCGCCAACTTCTAGCCATTGTTACAAATAGTTATTCAAAGAGAAGTGTTCAGAGCCTTGCTCTGCAAAGCAATAATAAACAATACTGATAATATTGTTTTTTATTTAAACGTGGATAAACTAAAAAAACTTATACACAATCATCTTTTAACAATTGTTCCAAAATGGTGTACAATTGTGCATAAGTAAAGTTGGTCATAGACTAACTCATTCGCAGAGCATCGTCTGACAGCGGTTCTCCGGCGAAAAACACAAGCCTCAAGGGGCAATGTTTGCTCGCATGACAGGGTCGGGCAACCATGGTTCCTTGAAAGGTCGAAGTACCAAGTATCATGAACTCATGGTGCTGGGGACTAATTAAATTTTAACATCGAAGCGTGTATCGATGTGTTTTTCACCATGAGGGAGGAAAACATGGATATATAAAATGCACTGCTCATGGCTTGCATGAGCTTCGATCAAGCTTAAACAAAGCTTAAACAAAAAACACTAAAACATATTATGAACAAATATACTTTAAAAGTTCTGTCCTTCGTCGCATTGTTTGCGTTGGCGGTTTCCGTTATGCCGGCCAATGCAGGCGCCCGAACGCTTACGTACGTGGCTCCGGGCCCGACCAACGGCGAATTGGACAGCATGGACGCAGCCGGCTATGCCACAGCATCAGTCCAATGGACTCCCAGCATAGCCTACGTAACCGATACCCTTATCACTGCCACCGTCACCTGGTCCGATACCGGTGGTTGGGATTCTACGTCAAGTCAGATATTAAACTGTTCCGCGGCCACAATTTTCGGTGCTGAATATACTTTTGGTTCAGCCAATCAACCCGGTTCGGATAATATTTACTACGCAACCTTTACCTTTGATACTACCGGTAATACGGGAGCGGACAGCATCTGTTTGCGCGTACCTGTTGCCGACGCTGCCGGAGAAGAGCAAGCAACAGCCAACTTCTCTTTAACCATTTTGGTTACCGGAGACAGCGCCAGTGGTGATTTCGGCGGTATTGAATATTATTCCAATGGCGGCAATGATGTTAACGTTCACGGCACCATCGGTCCAACGCTGGAATTCGCCATCGTAGAAACAGGCGACCTTAAAGCCGAAGACCATGATTGCCAGCTTGGTGAAGACCAAAGTTTGACCAACATGGACTACAGCGTCACCAACACCTGCGCTTACCGCATCAAGGTCCAGACCAATGCAACCGACGGTTTTATCGTTTATGTCACTTCCGACGGCCCGCTTGACTCCAGCGGCTACGCAACCATCACCGATGTTACTGATGATGAATACCCGGATCCGTCAACAGGTGAAGCTTACGGCTTTGCTTTAGAAGCCGCTACCGACGGTGGTCGTAATCCTATTACCGGTTTGTTCGATCAACCGATTGTAGAACATGATGCAGGCACCATATTTGACTTTACTGCCGATTATACTCCGGTTCCAACCAATACCACCCCGCAGATGTTCTCTTTTACGGACGGTTTCGTCGTGTCTAGCACAAGTGCATTTACGGCAACCTCTCTAATAACCCATGCTGCTACGATCACGCCCACAACACCTTCCGGTTACTATGATCAGTTGGTCACCTATACTGTCACACCCAGCTTCTAAATTATAGGTTTTGCCTTTCGCCCTGCCATGTGCCAACATGGTGGGCGGGGCTGCAAAACTTATTCGTTAACAATTAAATCTTATTTATGAAGGGATTTAAATTTTTGGCTTTTTCCGCATTATTATTCTGGGGAATTATTTTTTTTATCAAGCCCGCCTCCGCGGTCATAATTTCACCTACCGTCATTGACCATGAAGCCGCGCCGGGTATGAGCGTTAGCGGTAAACTGCGCTTTACCCATACTGACAGCAGAGATCAAACCTATTATATAATCGTTCAAAAATTCGCGCCTTGGGGCGAGGAAGGCTTGCAAACATATTTGCCCGAGGACGATATTCAGGGTCTGCCTTCTTGGTTTGATATCAACGGCAATTCCTACACCTTGAGCCAGGGCGAAACCAAAGAAGTTGATTATACTATCAGCATCCCGCCCAATGCCGAACCCGGGGGCCATTATGCGGCCGTATTCATTTCTACCAGCCCGGAGGATCCGGAAGAAGAATCCGGAGTTGGCATGGGCGCCAGAACCGGAGTCTTGTTTTTGGTTAACGTATCGGGCGAAGTCACCGAGCAGGCCAACTTGGAATCATTTAAAACCAATAAAAAAATCTTCAGCCACCTGCCCGCCAATCTAAGCTTGCGTATCAAGAATACGGGCAATGTGCACCTGCGCCCCAAGGGATCTTTGGAAGTTCGCAATATGTGGGGCGGCATCGTAGCCCGGGTCGAAGCCAATCCCGGCAACAGCGCGGTATTGCCCAACAGTATCCGCCGCATCAACACCTGGTGGATCAAATCCGAAAAAATCGCCGAAGGCGGCTTCACGGCCGGCTTGATCAACGAATGGCGCAACTTTGCTTTGGGCAAGTATACGGCCACGGTCAATGTAAAATACGGCAGTAAAAATGTACCTCTGGAAGAGGCATCAACATCGTTCTGGGTAATTCCTTGGCGCATGCTCACAATCCTGCTGGTTCTGATTGTTGTTTTCTTGATAGTCATGAAATTCTACAACAAGGCCGTTGTATCGTCAGCTATGAAAAAATCTTCCAAAAAGAAATAATCAATACAGAGCGGACCCCGAAGTTTTCGGGGTTCTGACTGCGTCTGGTTATTGCAGGTAAAATGGAGTAAAATATCTCCATAAGACGCCACAAACAAAATGTTGCAAAGGATTTACAATTTTATCCGCAATTTTGAAGCCATCATGCTGTCGGTAGTGATGGTTTTTTCTTTATTTTTGCCTGTTGTTTCCAATGCGGCCTGGCTTCCTTCGGTTCAGTATTCTATAAGCACGCATCGCACCGGCCAACCCGCCAATCATGAGCTGAAATTCAAAACTTCATCCGGTGTAGACTCGCCAACCGATACGATTACCATCAATTTGTCCGCTTTTACCTTTGGCTTGGTCGGAGTCGGCGACATTGATATCTTCCATGGCCCCACAACCGGTCTGGAAAATATCGATCTCCATGCCGCGGCTCCCGGCATCAACACTTGGGGCATTGGCATTGCCGGCGGCATTATCACCTTGACTCCGCCGGCCAACGCGGGTCCCGGCACGGTGCCGGCCAACAACTACATCGTCATGCGCGTGGGCACCAATGCTGTGGGCGGCATCAACCGGCTAACCAATCCGGGTACGGTCGGTCAGGTAAACATGAGCATCGCCGGAGGCTTTGGCGATCAGTCGCAATTCGCTCAATACATCAATGATGACCGCGTGCTTGTTCACGGCACGGTGCCCAGCACCACCACCCCTCCGACTCCCACCACCACACCTCCGGGAGGAGGCCCGGGCTGTACATCTGTTCCGGGTATCAGCAATATTCAGGTAATCAACATTACTCCAAACAGCGCCCGGATAACTTGGGACACGGCCGCTTCTTCCAACTCAATCGTTGATTACGGGCTGACCGTTGCTTATGGCAACGTTGTCAGTAATTCGGACTTGGTTCTATCGCATGCAATAGATTTAACCGGACTTTCTCCCAGTACAACTTATCATTTCCGCGTGAGCTCGGTTTCTCTTTGCGGTTTATCCGAAGCCGGTGGAGATTTTACTTTTACAACATTAAGTTCCGAGCCATTGTTGATAGCCAATGTATCATGTTCAAACATAACGGATACGAGTTTTAACGTGGTTTGGGATACCAACCGCCCTGCTGATTCGCGCGTTGAGTATGGCAAAACCCCCGGACTTGGCAATGATTCTTATTCAGCGAATTTGGTCACCAATCACTTACAGCCTTTAACGGGCCTGGACATCAACACAATCTATTATTACCGTGTCATTTCTTATGATGTTAACGGTTTTGGCGCCACTTCCACCGTCGTATCTTGTCAGACGCTTCCGGACACAACTCCGCCGACCAATGTATTTTTTACGGCTGTGCCGGATTGCGATTCCGTAAATCTGAACTGGACGCATTCGCCCGAAGCTGATTTTGCCGGCGTGCGGGTCATGCGCAAACTTGGCGGTTATCCCTTGGGCCCTTATGACGGCGTTTTGGTCTATGACGGAATGGCTACCAGCCTTACCGATCCGGCTTTGCCTAATGATATCACTTATTATTATGCGGCTTACGCCTATGATACGAATGGAAATTTTTCCTCGGGATCCTTGTCCGCGGCCACACCCGTCTGCCCGCCGGTTTTACCCCCCACCACTACTCCGCCCGTACCTCCGCCCACCACTACTCCGCCCGTTCCGCCGATCCCTCCCCCCTCAACCACAACTCTTCCTTTGCTCCCGGCTCCGCCCATCTTGCCGCCGCTTTGCACAACGACCTATCCGGTTTCTCTAACCGCTCCGCCCGTGCGTGCTTATTACGGCTCCGAAGGAACATTGCTACTGGAACCCGACGCCGGCGGTATCCGCGGTGTCATTGCTAATGAAACGGTTTTATTGCGCATACCGGCAACCACCTTGGGCCAGCAGCTTTATGCGGTAACGGCTCTTATTAACGGCCAGGTCTATTCTCTTAATCTATCATCCAACGGCACCGAATATTCAGGTACGTTTCCCGCACCCGCATCCGGATATTTTACGGTTAACTTTACGCTTGGCTTCAGTGATTGCGGCGTAGCCGGATACTCTGATGAATTTATTGTGATGCCGCCCGGTGATGTTGTGGAAGCCGAATTGGGAATTGCCATCAATCCCGTACCCGATGCCACAGTCACGCTCTATCATTATGTAAACGGCGAATGGGTAATCTGGAACGGCGCACCGTATGGCCAGCAAAATCCCACTCTGACCAATGAAAACGGCGGATTCATCTTTCATGTTCCCAATGGCCGCTATTATGCCGAAGCCGCCAAGGTCGGTTACATTGTGCAACGAACTCCGGTAATGGATATTGAGCGCAATGCATTTGGCGGTCATATTGAATTAATCAAGATCCCGCCTCCGCTGATGCTTACAACCTGCGAAATAGATTGTTCCAAGGTCAGCTACGAAATCTATATTATCAATCCGGACGGCACGGAGCGCCGCATGAATACGGTTTATGCTGAAGCTCTTGATCAAGGCAATGGCATTGTCCTCTATCGCTTCGAAGACAAGGGTCTTGATTTTGATTACAACGATGTTTTGATACAGGTCGACCGCAGTAATTGCGAGCATCTCCAATTCACGGTTTTAAAAACCAATGCCGTTTGGCACCATCAAATCCGCGCCAGAATATTTTACGAAGAAGTTTTCCGCCAAGAATATGTCCTCACCTATGATTCCCACGCGGCTTACGGCAAAACACTGACCTTGGATTTAACCGGCAACACGGATCTCTGCGAAGAGCCCATTACAACCGTACCGCAGTTCGAAGCCATTCCTTTGCAGATGGAATTCATAATGTTAACCGGTTTTGACTTCTTGCAAGACCTGGAATTAACGCAAGAGCTTGAAAGTTTTATCATGCCCTTATTGCTGGGCGTCTCCGTCATCAACTTGGCGACAGCCTTATCGCTCTTCAATCTTTTAACTTATTTACAATTCATTTTCACCCAGCCCATCCTGCTCTTTGGCAGGTTGCGCAAACGCCGCTGGGGAGTCATCTACAATTCATTAAGCAAACAGCCCGTTGAACTGGCTATTGTCCGCCTGCTTCACCATGAAACCAAGATGACCGTTCAGACCAAGGTCACCGACAAAGAAGGCCGTTATATCTTTAAAGCTAACCGGGGCAGCTATGTCATCGAAGTGGTTAAGCCCAAACATGAATTCCCAACCCAATATCTCGCCAATGAAAAAGATGATGTAATCTTCCCCAATATTTATCATGGCGAGGTTATTCATTTGGATTCTGACGGCGTTATCGCTTTAAACATCCCCATTGATCCCGTGCAGGCCGTAGAAATGCCCCGCAGTATTGTCTATCGCCGCTTATTTAAACGCATCCAGCACTTTATTGCTTTGCTAAGCGTCATCTTGTCGCTTATAGCTTTTGTAATTTCTCCAACCTGGTTCATCGGCTTGGTGCTTATAGTTCAAGTTGGCTTTTATTTGCTGTTCAGACAGCTGGCTCTGCCGGCGCAAGCCGAGCCTTGGGGCCGAGTCTATGATCAAAAAACCAACAAACCCATAAATCAGGCAATCGTGCGCATCTTTGACAAAAAATTCAATAAATTATTGGATACCCAAATTACCAATTCCAAGGGCCGCTACGGATTTTTCGCCGAACATAACGTATATTACATCACTGTTGAAAAACAAGGTTATCTTAAATACATTTCACAAGATCTGGATATGGGTTCGCGCGAACAAACCGTTATCGACCTCAACGTTCCGCTTCAGCGCGCTCAATCGGAGCAGTCGAAATAATTAACAAGCGATTTTTTACACATTCATATTCTCTTGCGGATGTGCTATAATTTTGCTTAATCAATTTGAAAATTTTTAACGTTTATACGAACTTTGTTTTATGCTTAATAAGCAATTACTTATGGCTTCTGCCGATGGCAGTGCTGAAAAAATGCCCAAGCTTTCGAACTTTTTACAATGGGTTATCGAAATAGCTTTGCGTTTGGGTATATTTATTACCCCGCTTTTCTTTTTGCCCATAACTCTTGATGTTTTGGAGCTGAACAAGCAGTCTCTTTTTGCCGTAATAGTTTTGGTTGCTTTAACCGCTTGGCTGGGCAAAGCATTGGCCGACCGCAAGTTTTTCCTCGGCCGTTCCTGGTTTAATATCGTGGTGCTTTTATTCACCGGCGGCTGGCTCGTCACCAGTCTTTTTTCCAAAGATCTTTACCTTTCGCTTGTGGGCAACTTTGGTCAGATGCAGTGGTCATTTCTTACGATCGCCATGTTTGTCGCTTTCTACTTTTTGGTGGTCAATAATGTTTTTAACACCAAGCAATTGTATTGTTATGTTCTGACCTTCCTGCTCTCTTCGGTCTTCGTCGGAATTTATGGCATTTTGCAATTAACCGGCATTCACGCCTTTGGCTTTTTCGCCCCTTTTACCGAAGTCAATACCTTTAACACCATCGGCACAATCAACGCTCTGGGCGTTTTTATGTCCATTCCGCTGGTCCTTGCCGCATCCTTAACCGTCTTTGGCTGCAAGGATGGCGAATGTACTTTGGGCCAAAAAGCCAAAGCCAGTGTCATGAAAAATACAATCGTTTGGAGCGCGATGATCATCAGCTTGGTGGTTTTAATCCTGATCGATTTTTGGGTAGCATGGGCCGGCGCTTTATTCGGCCTCGTCTTGCTCGCTGTCATCCCCTTGGTACGCTCTACCAACATCTCCCACCCGGCACGCATTGCCGTGCCCATCGTGCTTGGCATTATCTCTATACTTTTGTTGATCTTCAAAACCCCGATCAATCTTAATCTGCCCGCCGAAGTTTCTCCTTCGGCAGCCGCTTCTTGGAGCATTGCCAAAAGCGTTCTGCGTGAGAATCCCATTTTCGGGTCCGGTCCCGGCACATGGATTTATGATTATGCCAAATATCGCTCCCCTGCCGTCAACTTATCTCAATTCTGGACAATTCGTTTTGAACGCGGTCTAACAGCCTTCTTCTCACTGATCGCCATGACGGGCCTCGTTGGCGTATTGCTTTGGCTTATGCTCGTTATTTCATCAGTTGTGAAAAGCGCCAGAACGCTCTTTACCGAAAAAGATGATGACGAATGGCAGGCGTATCTGACAATATTTACCGGTTGGATGACAATTGCTTTTATCGCCTTCATATATAATTACAATTTCGCCCATCATTTTATCTTTTGGCTGCTCACGGCTCTGTTGGTTTCGCTTATCACCAAAAAAGCTTATGTCTGGCAGGCCAAAAAAGGCTCCGCCGGCTCGGTTATCATTTCCGTCTTGTTTATTTGTTTAAGTGTTGGCGCGATGTCATTTGCTTGGCTGGCGGGTCAGCGCCTTGCCGCCGATGCCGCCTACTCAAAAGCGGTTATCGGTTATCGTGAAGGCAAACCCATCGATCAAGGCATTGAACATTTAAACCGCGCCGTGGCCATGAACCGCTGGAACGATGTTTATTACCGCAACCTTTCCCAGGCTTATCTCATTAAAGCCGGACAAGAATTTGAAGTTCTGAAAAACGATCCGCAAGGAGCTGCTACCATTAACCAAATTATCGCCGCTTCTATCGATACCGGTAAAAAAGCCGCGGAAATCAATCCCATGAACGTTGATAATTGGGAAAATCTGGCGATCATCTACCAATCCATCGCTTCCTTCACTCAAGGCGCCGACGAATTCGCCATCAATAATTTCAAGGAAGCTCTGGACCGTGAACCTAACAATCCGGTTTACAGCAATGAGATAGGCAAACTGCACATCATGCGCGCTGATGCGTTCACAACCCTGTTGCAGGCCAGTGATGAACAGGCGCGCGCCGAAGCCGAACAAAAGATCAAAGCCGAATTGGACCAGGCCGCCGAATGGCTTAACCGCGCCATTCAGGCCAAACCTGATTTTGCTCCTGCTCATTATTATCTCGGTCTGGTTTATGAGCGCCAAGGACGCATCCAAGACGCCATTACCAAACTCGAGCAAGTCTTATCCGTTAATCAAAACGATGTCGGCATCGCCTTCCAGCTGGCAATCCTCTATTATCGCAATGACAATAAAGATCAGTCATTGGCCACGTTTGAAAAAATCGTCCAGATCGCTCCGCAGTATGCCAATGCCCGCTGGTATCTCTCCGCTATTTACGAGGAGCAGGGACGCCTTGCCGAGGCTCTGGAACAAGTTCGGATTATTGAGCAGACCAATGCTGACAATCCCAACGTAAGCGAACGCATTGCCTATCTGCAAAGTCTGCAAAGCGCTGAAAATACTCCCCCGCCCGCCGCGGAACTTCCCCCGCCGGTTGAAGAGCAGATAAGCTCGCCGGAAGAACAAAACCCCATCCAAGGCGATCCATTGCCGGAATAGCCAAATCAAAAAAACAGAAGCTCCAGCTTCTGTTTTTTAGCATCTAGCATCTAGCGGCTAGCATCGTGTATCGCGCATCATGTATCGTCGAGCGGAGTCGCGTTTAACGCGATGAGCTCGATCCTGTATCGTCTGACGTTTCGCGTTGTACGTTACACGATATACGAAATATTATTTTCATTTAACGCGGCGCGGGACGATTGGGACCCGCCTTTGCTAAAGCTTCGGTGGGCAGGCGTACGACGTACGACGTTTGTTGTGTTATAATATGTTGCATGAACTGGATAATCAGGATAACCTCAAAAATCCCCGCTTATTTTGGCATTAAGGATGATTTTTCGTCTTTAAGCTTTAAAGCTTTTACCGGCCAGAATCATGGAAAACAAGGTAATATAACCGAACAAAGATATTTGGCTGAACGCATCAAGCGCATCTCCGATCTTTTTATTTATAAATTGGAACAAGTAGCCGACCTTATCCGCTCCACGGATTCCAATGACCGCGCCGGCTTAAAACGCATCGCGCAAATGCAAGAATCTCTTTTATATGCCTGCTTGCGCATGGAATGTGCTTTAAAACCAAAATCACGCCTGCAAAGAGAGTTGATGGAGTGGAACCGCCGTCTTGAAACCGGTCTTGGCAATGAGGATATGCAACAAGCTTTGATCCGCAAAGAAATGCTTATCAGCGAACTAAACATCCGCAATCAAAAATTTGATCACTTCAAGCCCGCCGCCCCGTCCGCTGTTGAAATCCCAATCCCCTTCATTGAAGTGCAAAGTGTTGCCGGCGATATTGGATCGCCTCCCGACGCAGTCGTTAGCATGGCTCAAGCCAAAGCCGTGGAATCCGGCTATCTGGACCATAAAACCGAGGATGTTATCCGCAATATCAATCATTTGTTGCATGAAATTAATGAAATTGAGCTTTCAGATGCTCAAAATCGGGAATTATTGGATAAAGTCCACAACCTCAAAGATCATTGTCTGCAACTAAAAAACAAAGACCGCCAAAACAGCGCCCGCCGTAATCGCTTAGCCTTAACCGAACGAATTCAGCGCTTGTTTTCGCTGAATTGACAATAAAACGTAAAATATATAATATCCCTCCAGAATTGGTAATTGGTATTTATTAATTTGTAATTAAAGCCAGGGCCTTTAGCTCAGCTGGCTAGAGCGCTTCCATGGCATGGAAGAGGTCGAGGGTTCGAATCCCTCAAGGTCCACCACGTAAAAAGCTGCTAAGAAATTAGCAGTTTTTTGCTATAATCCATATATGGCTTATTTATATATACTCTACTCCGTAAAGCGAGATCGATTTTA
>JBMOLN010000007.1:221359-741154 GCA_049325475.1 Patescibacteria group bacterium
AAAATAATTAATGACGGATATATCAAGTTTGGCTAGAGCATCCCGATGTCCATCGGGAAGGTCGAGGGTTCGAATCCCTCAAGCCTGCCCCGTAAATTCCGTTAGGAATTCTTCGGGGGTCCACCACTCCTCGTCGCTCGACCTACGTCGAGCTATGGGGAGTGCCCCTCGTAGCTCCTCGAAGCCTTGGTGAAGAGGAGCGAAGCGGGGCCAACAAAATCCGGTTTAAGCCGGATTTTGAAATTCCAAACACCACCAAGATACAAGATACGAACATAGACTTGAGGGATGAGAACGGGGGGAGCTACCGGCTATCAGCTACTAGCTAACAGCTAACATCTGATCACAAAACATCAACAAGTTAACCTGTCCACAAAGAGGTGAAAAACATCATTTTTCCTAAGAAAAAGCATAACTTTTCAAACTTTAAACATGGCGTTAAACTGGTATTGTCCTTAGCAAAATCTCTATGGGCACATCAGAGCAAAAGCCCTGATGCAAAAACAAAATATCGCAGGATTGCCAAAACAGTAATACTGCCAACGAAAGCTCAATCTTATCGAAAGAGAATCGTGAGGCTGCATGCGCACACTTGGGACCGTATGCAGCTTTTTATTTTAACTTGATATACAGGATTAACTTGATTATCCAAGATTGTTAATTAAGCCACCAAGTTGTCATGCTTCTGAGCGGTTAAGCTTATTGGCGGAGTGGCCTATCAGCCTTGGCGCTTAGTGGCTTGGACTCGTAAATCTGAATCCTGAGCCCAGAATCTAGCATCTAGCAACTAGCGACTAAAATCGTGCATCGCGAGTCGTGTAGTGTTTAACCCGTATCCTGCAACGTCAGACGTTTCGCGTTGCACGTTACACGTTTCGCGAGTCCCGAGTCCATTTAAGCTTTAAGTTTTGTTTGTGCATAGTTTTTTCTGTTTGGCTTTATTAAGCCATTTTTTTGTATGTTAATTTTTTGTGGATAAGTAGCATTGTCTGCTGATAAGTCCTCAACCCAGCTAAATCATCAAATCTGAGTCAGAATCTTATCGGCAAAGTATTCACATACGCGCGTTTATATAAGGCCTTAAAAATTTGCTTTGTTAAGGCTAAATTTCAAAGCCTTATTTATAAGCTAATATTTATACAGGCGCGAAGAGAACAGGTCTGAGCGCGAGACAGCTTTGTCATGACAAACAGAGCCGTCCGCCAAAACCTGTTCTTTTTTCTAACCCGGACCAAACACTCAAAGCTAAGCCAAAACAAACACTCACAAAATCGCCAAGTAAAATCTCCCGCACTGACAGCGGGCGCAAAATCAAATCCTGACACGTCATTCGCGAACAACGTGTCCCAACAAATCCCGAAAATCAAAATCTGACAAATCGCAAAAATCGGGAAATCAAGATCAAATCAATCCGGGCAATCCTTGAGCCAAAATCAAGGCAATCCCGGTCAAAAACAACATGCCGCTCAAATCAAACTTCCTAACCAACAGGAAAACCAAAACAACAGACAGGCCTAAGCGCACGATGAACGTGGGCTCTTTTGTTTGCGCCATGATGGTTGTGGCACAAGTACTGGGTTCTCTCTTCGGCTTCGGTTCTGTCAACGTAGCGGATCTCCTCTCGGTTAAACCGGTTCAGGCGGCAGAAGGCATATCTCACACAATCAATTACCAAGGACGTTTGATGGATGCCGGCGGCAGCAATGTCGCGGACGGCGATTATGACATGATCTTCGTGATCTACGATTCCTTGACCGGCGGTAATCAACTCTGGTCGGCGTCCACCACTAATGGTCTGCCAACGGGCACAACCACAACTGTCCCGGTCGCAGTCAAATCCGGCTTATTCTCCATCCTTTTAGGAGATACCAATGATAATCAAGTCGCTTTCCCGGAAAATCTCTTTAATAATGATGAGCTTTATCTTGGCGTCACAGTCGGCGCGGATGCTGAAATGCAGCCCCGCAAACGCTTGTCCGCGGTGCCTTATGCTTATAATAGTGAAACTCTACAGGGCCAATACGCCTCTCATACCGTTGACGGAACAACGGGCGGAGACTTATTTGCCTTGCATCAAGGATCCGACACTCCTGCCAGCGCCACTCGCACAGCTTTATATGTAGAGACAAAAGGAACCAGTGAAAGTTGGGATTTCTTAACCCGCATGAACAACGGTTTGCTTGATGTCTTTACCATCACGAGAAGCGGCAATGTCACCACAACCGGAAGCTTCCAGGTCGACGGAACGTCAATTATCGGCTCGGCCACGGATACTCCGGCCATATTCAATGCTTATATCAACTCGGATTTCAATCCATATATAGATGACACCTATTATCTGGGTATAGACGGCTACCGCTGGAAAGGCTTAAACGCAGTCAACGTCACCACAACCAACCTCGCAGCCGACTACGTCACCACATCCGAACTCTGGGTGGACGGAGTCCAAATCACCGGCGGAGCGGGCTCAACCCCCAACTGGCAGCAAGTCACAGACGTGGGCGCAACCACAACCAACTGGGTACAATTTGCCGGCGCAACCACAACCGGAGATATTTTGCCCGATCCGACATTATCCTTGGATCTCGGCTCCTCATCCAACCGCTGGAATGACGTCTGGGCTTCTTCAACCCGCATCGGTTCTTCAACTTGGGATTTATGGCAGGCTGATGAGGGTTTCATGATTTCCAATAACAATCTTGCCAATAAATACTTTGCCATCACCAATGCCGGTAAAGTGGGTGTTGGCACAACAAGTCCTAACGGAAAACTGGATCTCAATCTTGGCACGGGAGGTAATAATAACGGCTTGGTCATGGATTTAACATCCGCAAACGGCGTTGCGGATCAGCGCTGGAGCTCGATTGATTTTAAGAGCTACACTTCCGGAATCGTCGGCAGGATGTTCTCAACCGGCAACACTTATTCCAGCGGAGCGATTAATTTTCCCGCCAATTCAATCGGTCTTATCGAAGAAAACGCCAACGGCAGTTTGGTGCTCATGAACGCCGGTGCCAGTGGAGATATCAGATTCAATACCGGCGGTTACGGTACAGCCTTCGAAAGAATGCGTATATTGAGTGGCGGCAATGTCGGCATCGGCGATACAACGCCCGCAGCACTCTTCACCGTCGGTAACGGCGACCTGTTCCAGGTAAACTCCAGCGGCCGCGTTCAAGCCAACTCCGGCGCGTCCGGAGCCGGCAACTTGGCCTACTCCTTCGTCAATGATACGGATACGGGCTTGTATAATTCTTTGGCCAATGAAATGCGTTTTCAAACCAATGGCACGGATCGCGTCACCATAAATTCCAACGGCAACGTAGGTATTAATTACACCAATCCTTGGATCGGCAATTTGCATGTAAATAGATCCACGGCTGCCGGCTTGGGCGGTGATGTTTGGATTACCAACATGGCGGCTAATAATGTGGGTAATTATGCTCGTTTGGCTTTTGGTGTTGACGGATCGGGTGATAATACGCCAAACGTAGCCTTGGAATCCATTGTTGTTAATACGGGCTTTAGTACCGCGGATTTGGCATTTAAGTTCTGGGACGGAAGCGGATATAACGAAAAGATGAGAGTAATGTACTCCGGCAACGTGGGCATCGGCGATACAACACCGGCCTCATTATTTACGGTTGGCAATAACGACCGGTTCCAAGTCAATTCCAGTGGTCGTGTCTTGGCTGATGCGGGTGCATCGGGAGCGGGAAATTTAGCATATTCTTTTGTAGGAGATACGGGCACCGGATTATACCGATCAGCGGCCAATGAAATGCGTTTTCAAACCAATGCTTCTGATCGAATTACTATTAATTCATCCGGCAATTTCGGCATCGGCGACACCTCACCATTAGCCCTCTTTACCGTGGGCAATGGCGACTTGTTTCAAGTTGATTCAACCGGCGATCTTATCAAAATTCGCAATGTCACCTATTCCTGGCCATCCTCTCAAGGAGGCGCCAATACATACCTTAAAAACAACGGCTCGGGCACCCTGACTTGGGAAACCGTGGCCGGCGCCACAACGCCAAATCTCCAGCAAGTCACGGACGTTGGCGCAACCACAACCAACTGGATCGCGTTTAACGGCGCATCATCTACCAATCACATCGTACCGTCATCAACTCTCATGTACGATTTGGGCTCATCCGCTTACCGCTGGGATGATATTTGGGGCCAAACCTTCCATGTCGGCAGTTCAACATGGGATTTGTATCAAAACGCGGACCGTTCGTTTGGTCTGGGAAATTATCTGTATGGACACGATCAATTACGTATCGACGAAAATGGTTGGATGGGAATCAGCCTGGGTCAAAATATTGACGACTTTGATAATGAACGCATCGAAACTTATTGGACAACCTCCACTCCGGCCGGAACAATTACCGAAGATGATGATGTGCTCACAATGGAATGTATCGGTATATGTGATTGGTGGACAGGCGGCACAGAATCCTCGCCCATTATCACACAAAGCTTGGATTATGATGAAGACTTTACCATCACAACAAAAATATCTTCATTTGCCAACACGATCCCGCAGACCAATGCCGGCCCGATTGTTTACAAAGACAGAAACAATGTTTATGGTTGGATATTGGATGGAAACGATCAATTAATAGCTTTTAGGATTGTCAGTGATATAGGCAGTGTAATATTTACCGGTCCCACTGTTACCAATATTCCTCTTTGGTTGCGCATCCGCCGTGTGGGGACGACTTTATATTTTGATTATTCCGTTAACGGCCGTGATTTTACCAATTCCGGTTCGGTTGTTCAGGCATTTACTCCAACCAGTGTGGGTTTGGTCAACAAAGTTTATTCGGGCGGCAATCTTACCACGGAATTTGATTATTTCGAATTAAATTACACCAATGATTATCGTCATAAACCCATGGCGGCATTTGATTTGGGCGGTGCGGTTAATTGGAGGGGTATGGTAGAGCCTTTCACGGCTTCTTCCAGCCAAGGCATTATCTATTTTGATAAAAATACCAATAAATTCCGCGTTTCGGAAAATGGCGGTGCGTATGTTGATTTACTCTCCGGCGTAGTCGATCTCCAAGTTGCTACGGATAACGGCAACACTACGGATAATTCAATCATCATAACCGCGGCCACGCCCACCGCTTTGGGCAAGGTGCAGGACGCGGTGTATTTGGACGGACCGTTTGACATTGAAGTAATCGGTGATCTTGCTTATACGGCCTCTTATAACCAAGACTATTTAACGATTTGGGATGTTTCAGACCGCAATGCTCCTGTCCGGCTGGGTTCTCTTCAAGACGGCACAAATTTAAACGGGGCTTTCTTTTTGGATGTTGAAGGCGATTACGCTTATATCACTTCCGAACTTGGCAACCGATTCGCTGTTGTCAATATCTCCAGCTCAACCAACCCCGTGTTAACCGGCTCTTTGGCTTCCGATAACACTAACGGCGTTTATCTTGACGGGGCCGCCGGAGTCAAGGTCATGGGTGATTACGCCTACGTAGTCTCGCGCGATGATAATGCTTTCCAAATTATTGACATCAAAGATCCGTCAAATCCGGTGCCTGTTTCTTCCTTGGTGCATAATGGAACCAGCCGGTTCATGTCTTACCCTCATGGCATAGATATCATGGGAGGCTATGCGTATATCACGGGGCGCACATCAGACTCATTGCAGATAGTCGATATCACCGATCCCTACAATCCTGTCGCCAAAGGCTTTATCACGGAGACCACCTGTGGGGCCGCCACTTGCGAATTGGACGGCGCCGTGGGCATCAAAGTAATGGGTGATTATGCCTACATTGCATCTTTTGACGATGATGGAATGGAGATTGTCGACATCAGCTCATCTACAAATCCGATACACGTCGGAAAAATCACTGACAACGCGGCCGCCACGAATTTAAACGGCGCTTGGGATATCGATATACTCGGCGATCACGCTTACATCACAGGCTATGACGACAGCGGGCTCGAAATCGTGGATATTACCGACCCGGCCAACCCGTCCCACTTTGCTCTTGTAAATGACAGCGCAGACCTTTATTTGCTTAATGCCGCCGGTTTGGATATTGAAGGCAATTATTTATATGTCGCTTCATTCGGCGAGGATGGTTTGCAGATTTTCGAACTCAACCGGTTAAAAACTCCGATCGCCGATATCAGCCTTCTTGATTCCGATTATCTCAACGTTTCAAGCAAGCTGACAGTCGGCGGAGGTTTTGAATTAACCGGCAATGTGATTTCCGATTTACTGCCCGATTCTTCCGGCAGTTTCAACCTTGGCGATGCAGACCACGCCTGGAACAGTCTGCACTCCAATGACGTGGATGTTTACGCTTCGGCCCCTGTCGCCAAAGGCAAAGTGACAAATGCGGTGTTGGATTATGCCTATGGTCATTTTGTTCAGGGAGATCTGGCCTACATCACTTCGTTTAATCAAGACCGATTGACTATTTATGATATCTCCGACCCCGACTCCCCCGTTCAATTGGGCACCTTAACAGACGCCACAAATTTAAACGGCGCTTACTACATTTCAGTGCAAGGCGATTATGCCTTCATTACCGCGGAAGAAGGCAATAGATTCGCTGTCGTTGATGTTTCCAATCCCTACCAACCCTCTTTGGTTGCCACCTTAAATGATGGCGGCAGTGTGTATTTGGGCGGAGCAACCGGCCTTTATATATCCGGCAAATATGCCTATGTAACGGCCCGCGATGATGACGCGCTTACCATAATCGATATTTCCGATCCGACCGTTCCCAAACACGTCAGTTCCATCTTGCATAATGTCGGAGCCAATACATTCCTTGATTTTGCGCACGGTGTTTACGTTAAAGGCAATTACGCCTATGTGGCTTCCTACACCTCGCAAGCCGTGCAGATTATTGATGTATCCGATCCCAAAGCTCCGTTTGCCGCCGGCGTCATCTGCGATACGTCTTCACCGTCTTGTCCGGTTGCCTTGGAAACCGCCCAGGAACTTAACGGCGCCAGAAACATCAAAGTTGTCGGTAATTACGCTTGTGTGGCTTCCGAACTGGATGACGGAGTCAGCATCATCGACATTTCCAGCTCCACGGCTCCAACCGAGGTTGGTTATATAACCGACGCCGGTCTAACCGAATTGGACGGCGCCAATTCCATAGAAGTTATCGGCGATTATGCTTATGTTACCGCTTTGGAGGATGACGGCATTGAAGTTTTAAATATTTCCGATCCGGCCGCCCCGTCCCATGTCGCCTTTATTACCGACTCGGTCAACACTTATTTGGACGGTCCCAGCTCAATTTCTGTCTCCGGCAATTACTTATATACCACTTCACGCGACGAAGACGGCTTCCAGATTTTTAAACTTAATACCGTAAAAGCCGTCACCGCCGATATCGGCCACCTGTTTTCCACGGATCTGGAAGTTAAGGCCAATGCCACAATTGGCAATGATTTATACGTAAACAGCGCTATTCATACCGATGAAATCTTCGGCCGCAATCTCTACTCTAACGACATCTTCAACACCAACAACGTCTACGTCTCCGGTACTACCTACACCGAAGAACTCTGGACTAAAGGCATCACATTGGGCTATAAAGATCCTGTCTATAAAGCGGGGGTTGATTATTCCGGCGCTAATTCCCCCTCTGTTCTGGATGTGCAAGGCTCTTATGTGTACGCGGCCGAATACGGCGACATTACGGTTTTTGATATTTCAGATAAAAATAATCCGGAGATTGCCAGCGTGATAACCCAACCTGCAACCGGCGTCTTGCCTTCCCTTGTGGTTAGCGGTAAATATCTGTATTTGGGATCAACTGTTTCTACTGAAGAGTTTTCAATTTATGACATTTCCAACCCCGCTTCTGCTGTCAGGCTCGGCGATGTTGACACGGGCATCGATTCCGTCTATTCCATTGAACTTATTGATAAATACGCGTATGCCGGACAAGCAAACGGTGATATTGGGGTTATTGATGTAAGTGTGCCCGAATCAATCGGCAACAGCAAACTTGTTTATACTCTTGATTTAGGGGCAAATATTATCAGAGCCATCAAGCGCCAAGGTAATTACGTATATGTTGGCACCAATAACGGAACCGGCAATGCTGATTTATTCGTTCTTGATGTCAGCAATCCCGCACTTCCCACTGTTGCCACCAGCGTTAACGTTGGAGCTAACTATGTGATGGATTTACAGCCGGCCGGCCGCTATCTCTACTTAACTACTTTAAATGGAGACCCGACAGTCACCGAAGATTTTATCAGGTATGATATTTCCAACCCCGTGGCGCCTGTTTATTCGGATGGTATCAATTTGGATACTTCAACCGCATATAACGTCAAGATATATAATAAGTATGCCTACGTATCTTTTTCGGACGCTTCGCTCTCTACCGGCGCAAATCAAGATGTCGTTGTTATTGACATATCCAGCACGACAAGCATGACTTATGTGGGCGGCGCCAATACTGATGATTCCCAGCCCTTCGGCATGGCCATAGAAGGAAGGTATCTTTATGTTAATACATACAACGGCACCGGAACCGTGGATTTCAGAATCTATGATATTGGCGGTGTAAGTTTTTATGCTGCCGAAATGGACAGCCTGCAAAGCGACCAGCTCTGGGTCACCGGTGATGCGGACGTTGCCAATAATCTGTTCGTCGGCACCAGGCTTGAAGTGGGGCACGGCGGTTTAGTCACCAACGGCGGCGTCGTAGCCATGGCCACATCTTCTCTGGCCAACACCCTCCCGCACGCTAATTACACTTATGATCTCGGCTCTTGGGATTACAACTGGCGCAATATTTATGCATCCGGTACATCCTATTTGCGTGATATCTGGTCAGTTAATATTGATGCTGATAATCCGAGCGACGCATCTTTGGTTCAAAAATATGCCGGAGCTCTGCCTGCCGCCACGACCGGGGATATTTATTCCATTGACGTTGATGGAACGTATATGTACGTCGCCGGAGCCGGAACGGGCGCAAGGATGTTTAGTATTTATGATTATACCAACCCGGCTTCTCCTTCATTTGTCGGCGAGGTCACATTTAGCAGGACTCCTAGATATGTTAAAGTTCAGGGTGATTATGCTTATGTGTGGCTTGATGGCGGTCTTGGCGGGCAAGATTATTTGGCAACAGTTGATATCAGAAACCGCGCCAACCCCAGCGTTGTTGCTAATTTCAGCACCAATATTTCGGCTGATGTTCAGTCGCTTGATGTGGTTGGTCATTATGTGTATTTTTTGATTGGTGATTCGATTTACATCTACGATGCCGCTGACCCGGCAAACATGAATACCACGCCGGTCGCGACTATTGCCACAGGTGGCACCGGTCCCAAGGGGATCGATGTTTATCAAGGATATGCATATATAGCTAATTATAACTCCAATAACATATCTGTAATCGATGTCAAAAATCCGTTAAATCCTTCTTTGGTAACCACCTTGGCCACAGCTAACGGTCCTGTAGGCATTTCTATTGAAGGCGGCTATGCTTATGTTCACCATCAAAACAGCGCCAATACTCTTAGCGTAATAAATGTTAAAAACCCGGCCTCGCCTTCCGTGGTTGCTACGTTGGATTTGGCCGGTTATGCATATGGTGACTATGCCGATAATATAGAAGTCCATGGCCGGTATGCCTATTTATCCTGTGCTACCGGTAATATCGGTTATATTATTGATGTAAGCAACCCCGCCTCGCCGGTCTTGGTCGCTTCTGAAAGTCTTGGGAGCACGGGCTTGAGTATCGCCGTTGATGGCAAAAATGTATTCTGGGGTTACAGTTCAAGATCGGTTGAAATTCATGGCTTGGGCGGCATTGAAACCAATTCACTCTTGGTTGATACGGCCAGAATGGGCAGCTTGCTGGTTAGTGGCTCAGCCAGCATATCGGATGATCTCTCCATCCTCGGAGATCTGCATGTTGGTACAGGCGGTGTACACTCCAACGGCCCATTATCAGCCGGAGCCACATCCACTTTGGTCAACGTCCTGCCATATTTGAACAACTCCTATGATCTCGGCACTTACAACACCCAATGGCGCAATATTTACGCCACCGGCACGTCTTACCTTGATGATATTTGGACGCGCAATATTGACGCTACCAATATTGATGCCGCTCATGTTGTAAAAACAGATCTTATTAGCAGCGGCTATGGGGAACATGGCTCGGTGGTTGTGCGCGGGGATTATGCTTATCAAGCTGTTAATAGATATTTGCAAATTTACAACGTCAGCGATCCAAGTAATGTTATCTTAGTCACCAGCACAAGCATTAACCCCCAAAATAGCAGTGCCCGAGCGAATGGCATCCGCCTGCACGGAAATTATGCCATCATATCTAATGATTTGGGCGATGTTTCGGTTGTTGACATCACATATCCGCCCTCGCCTTATGTGGTCGCCACTTACTACCATATCACAGATGCCGAAAGAGGCTTTGACGTGTCCGGCAATTATCTTTTTGTGCCTCACGGCAATAATCTGGAAATATACGACCTTACCAGTGCTTATTCGGATTACCAGAATACTTATAGCTTTGGCGGCTACTCGTATCCCCCGGCAACAATCAGGGCTGTTCCGGCCGGTTCGGTCAACACGGGCGGCGCCGGGCCCGTGGCCGTTCATGTGGAAGGCCACCTGGCTTATGTCACCAATTATACATCCGGTACTGTTTCCATAATTAACGCAAGCAATCCCAAAGATCCTGTCTTGATTGCAACATCAACGGTTGCCGCTAATGTTTCCAGTATTTTTGTGAAAAGCGGTTATATATACACCATGGCCGTGGGATCATCAAATTTATACATCACGGATGCCACGAATCCTTATAGTCCTTTCCTGGCGGCAACTCTTAATATTGGGACGCAGCCCTCTGCTCTTATGCAGACGGCTCAAAATATTGAAGCGGTCGGTGATTATGTATATATCTCAGGTTATAATTCAAACAGATTAGTCATCGTGGACGCGTCCAGCTCTACGGCTCCGGTTGTGTTAAATCAAACAACCCTGGACGGTGTGGGCGGAGGCTTGGCCGTATCCGGAAGAAACGTATATGTATCTCAAGCAAGTTATTTAGGTGTTTACGATGTTGGCGGCATCGAAACGCATGGTCTTAATGCCTACAGCGCCAAGCTTGGCAACCTGAACGTACAAACCAATGCCGTTGTAAATAATGATTTGGACGTTGGCGGATCCCTAAGCGTCGGCAATGGCGGCATCATCTCCAACGGCCCTGTCACCGCCATATCGGAATTTCAATACGTCACAACGGTTTCGGTTGGCTTGACCGGCACATCCGGACCTTTTGATGTGGATGTCTATGACAACATGGCTTATGTTGTAAACAATAATGAAGGCACCTTAACGGTAATGGATGTCAGCGATCCGTCTCAGGCGTCAATTGTCACCACTACCTACTCCGGATTTTTTGGCACCCTGCCGATTAAAAATGTCGTAAGGGGTAATTACCTGTATGTGTATTATGATAATTCCAGCAACAACTTTAAGATTTTCAATATTACGGATCCCGTAAATCCGGTTCTGGCCGGCAGTTTAACCGTAACGCCGGGTTCATATAACGGGGATCTTAAAGTGATGGGAGATTACGCTTACCTCGTCCGCAATAACAGCTTGTATGTAATCAATATTCATAATCCGCAAAATCCATATATCGCTAGCAGTTTAGCGCTTGTCAGCGGCGTAACGGGTTTATTTATCCAAGACAACTTCGCATATGTTGCCGCCGGTTATGGCAATAGAGGTTTGTATATCGTTGATATCAGGAATCCATTAAACCCAGTGAACCGCGGCAATCTCGTCTATGGAGGTACAAATAATCCTAACGATGTGGCCGTAAAAGATAACTATGCGTATGTGGCCGGTACGGAAGGCTCGGATATCAGAGTTGTTGATATCACGGATAAGGATAATCCCGTCGAAGTCGCGACTGTGGATTTTTCGGGAATTGTGCATGACTTTGAAATTCAAGGGGATTGCCTCTACGTCTCCAATGAAATGGCGGATAATGCGGGTGCTCAAGCCAGAATTTGGATTTATAACATATCCGATCCGGAAAATATTTATGAGGTAAAAGGCGTCATGCCCATCCAAAGTTATTCTCCCCGCGGTATTAAAGTTTACAAAGGATACTTATACTCGGCCCATTACGGACATGGCACGGGCGGCTACGGCGATACGCCAACCAACAAAGTGGGTATCTACAAACTGGCCGGCTTTAAAGGCATGTCAATCGATGCGGATGTTGGTGATTTTGGCGACCTCGCTGTTGAGGGAAGCATGACCATCGGCAGCCAGCTTTCTATTCAAGGCGGTTTGCACGTCGGCATTAACGGCATCATCACCAACGGCGGCCTCGCGGTTCAGTCCACTTCCACCTTCTCGGATATTCAAATCTTTGGGTACATTAATAATGATCTTCTCCCCTTGTATCATGATACTTTCTGGATCGGCACCTCCACGCGCATGTGGAAGGGCTTGGCCGCTACAACGGTTAGTACAACTCAGCTGATAATCAATGGAGTACCGTTTAATGGATTGGGCATTGCCGGCACCGACAATCGTATAGTCCGCATGGACGGTACCGACAAGATTCAGGATTCATTAATTGTTCTTGATGATACGGGCAATCTTTATCCGGTTAATACCAACTCTCAAGATTTGGGCCTTGCAACCAACCGCTGGGATGATGTTTGGGGCGCTACTTTCCATGTCGGAACCAGTACATGGAATATTACTCAGGCCGTTGATGGAAATTTCTCATTAACGAAGAGCGGTTTTGGCTATGGAACAATTTGGGATAATGGCGACAATATAGCATTCGGTTATAGATCCGGTGAAGCCATAGGAACGGGTCAAAGAAATGTCGGGTATGGCAGTTATACATTGGGCGATAATGATTTTGGCAATGATAATACGGGCATCGGTTATGCCGCTCTTTCAAGCGCCGGTAGCGGGGAATCGTTCAGCTTTAATACAGGAGTCGGATCCAACGTCATGGCCAACCTGGAAACCGGCAGTTATAACACCGGTATTGGCGCAAGAGCATTATTTAACAATATATCGGGTGCAACAAACACCGCGATCGGATTTGGGAGTTTATACAGCCTGACAAACGGAAATAATAATGTAGCTATTGGCGACTCGGCGATGTACAGCAACTCATCATTAAGCGGTCTGGTCGCTATTGGCTCGGGAGCCATGTATTCCAATGTGGCGGGTGTTTCCAATTTAGCCATCGGAGCATCCGCTTTGTATGCCAATACCAACGGAAAAAGCAATACGGCTGTCGGTTATGCCGCTTTGAGCGGTGCCGGCGGCAGTCATAGCTATAATACAGCCATGGGTTCTCTAGCGATGAATTTGATCACTACAGGCTCTTACAACTCTGTTTTTGGCGCCGACGCAATGCGCAATATCACCACCGGCGCTTCCAATACGGCCGTAGGCGCTGAAAGTTTGTATTTAAATGATACCGGAAGCCAAAATACGGCACTTGGTTCGAGAGCGCTTTATTCAAATACCGCGGGAATAAGAAATACTATAACCGGCTCGGAAGCAGCGTATGATTTAAACGGTAGTTATAATACCTTTAACGGTTCTCAAAGCGCCCGCAATTTTCAAACCGGCAATTATAATACGGGTCTCGGTTATCGAGCGGTTTATGGCAATGCGAGCGGAGCAAACGCTTCCTATAATACGGGCATCGGCAGTTTCAGCCTTGGACTTTTAACAACCGGCGCATCAAATACAGCCGTAGGTTATGCCAGTTTGTTTAATAACACCACCGGCGAATCCAATACTGCCGTAGGCACTGAAAGTTTGTATTTAAATACAACCGGTAGTTACAATACCGCGCAAGGTTTTTGGGCGATGCGGGCCAATACCAGTGGATCTAATAATGCCGCTTATGGCTGGGCTTCGTTATTTAGCAACCAAACCGGTAATTATAATACCGGCTTGGGAGGTTCTAATATAGTTTGGAATACAAATGGTTTATATAACACAGGTGTTGGTTATGAGGCTCTAAACGGCAATGAGGGCGATTCGGGCTGGAGTTACAATACCGGCATCGGAGCAAGGAGTTTGTATGGATTAACTACAGGCGCTTCTAACACAGCGGTTGGATTTGAGAGTTTGCTTGACTTGACTACTGGATCTTACAACGTTTCCATAGGTACCAATTCCATGGATTCTGCGGTCTTTGGTAGTTGGAATGTGGCCATCGGCGCAAAAGCCCTATCTAGCTATACAAATCCGTATTCAGTCACAGCCATTGGCTATATGGCTTTAGCCAGCAGCACCTCAGGCAATCAGACGGCTGTCGGAAGTAATGCCCTGCGCCACAACACTACCGGTGATTTCAATACTGCCGTGGGTACCTATTCGATGCAGGATAATACAACCGGTGACGAAAATGATGCTTTCGGCCATTATGCGCTAAATAACAACACTACGGGCAGTGGCAATTCAGCATTTGGATACAGATCTTTGAACTATAATGCCACAGGTACCTATAATACAGCTTTGGGTAATTATGCCCTCTACAGTGATGATGGCGATACGGGAAACACGGCTGTTGGCTATAGCGCGGCGCACGATCTCGAAAACGGTGACTACAATGTATTTATAGGTTATGAAGCAGCACGCTATACTACAAGAGGAAGCAGTAGCACTTATATTGGTTATGATACCGGCGGTCACAGTTTTTACGAATATAATAATGCCATGGCTCTTGGCGCTGGTGCAAGGGTCGATGCTTCAGATCATATTAGACTTGGTAACGACGCTATCAAACAAATCGGCGGTATAGTCGGCTTCTCTAATTTGTCAGATGTAAGAATAAAAGAAAATATTGAAAATTATAATGTTGGCCTTGATTTTATTTTGGATCTCCAACCGCGTAGATTTGAAATGATCAATTGGGACGATCGTAAAGTTGAAGGTTTTATTGCGCAGGAAGTCAAAGATGTCATGGATAGTCACGGAATCACTTTCAGCGGATATGTTGATCCGGCAATTGATGGCGCTCCTGCCGATTCTCTCAAGAGTCTAACTTATGGACAATTCGTTGTACCTCTTGTTAATGCCGTTCAAGAAATCTACGCATCCAGCTCGCCTCTTTGGGCCAAAGTCCAAATCGATCAAAACGGCGATGTCGCTGTCGGCGACACTGTAATCAAACCTCAAGACACGGCCACGAGTTCCACGCAAGCATTTGATTCTTACACATTCAGCTACATGGGCTCGGCTTGGAATTCCTCAACATCGCAAGCTATCACAACATCATTTGATGTCTTCAACAATACAATCCATGCCAGCTCTTCCGAACTCAAATTCATCTACACAACCGGCACCGGCTTTACGCAAGAATTACTTACAATCACCAATGCCGGCGACATGCATGTATCGGGCGATCTCCACGTAGGCCGCAGACTCTATCTGGGTTCCAAGACCACAGGTGAATCTTCAACCGGCACCTACATCTTTGTTGACGACACATTGGCTCCGACTTCAACTTACATAGCAACCAACGCCGACGGCTGGCAAACAGAAACAACTTATGACTACGCCGAACGCTACGAATCCTTGCAAGAACTTGAACCCGGCGACTTGGTCACAACCGATGCATCGGGCGTCAATCTTGTGAAACGCGCTACATCTCCTTCAGATCCTCTCTTGGGTATCGTTTCCACCAAACCCGGCTTTGTCACCGGCCGCCACTATGATGGCTGGTATCCAATTGCTTTGGCCGGCCGCGTGCCCACCCGTGTCAGCACAATCAACGGCGCCATCCGCGTAGGTGATTACATCACAGCCTCGGAGAACTCCGGAGTTGGCGTCAAAGCCATCGGTCCGGGCAACGTCATCGGTATCGCTCTGGAGGCTTACGATTCTCCGGAAGAAGGGTTGATCAGTGTCTTTGTCAAACCCAGTTACACCGCAGGTGTCATCTCCAATGAAACCGAAACCGCCGGAACCATCGTCTACAACAATACAACCATAGAAGCTCCCGTGCAGCGCACAGAAATCGAAGGCTTGGCCACAATCCGCGCCGGCGCAACAGAAGTACACATCTCCTACGGTTCCATATTGGCTTACCCGATGATTTATGCCAACCCTCACGCTTCGCTTGGAGGTTCCTGGTGGATCACCAACCGCACGGATACGGGCTTCGACATTATCTTGAGCCAGCCGGAGAACCATGACATTGAATTTACCTGGATGGCCCGTCCCATGAATCCCGGCACAATCCGCTTTGTATCAGACAACACTTACCACAACGTAGACAATCTTACAGCTCATCCTATCGGTCCGACTCAAGAAGAGCTTTTGGAAGATGAAACAACAACCTCAACAGATCCAATAGCAGAACCTCCAACTGAAGATCCGGTTGATACGGCGACGAGTTCCTCAACTTTATCGGTTACGGAAGTAGAAAACACGGATGCGTCGGTCTCCTCCACCGCGCCTGTCACCGGTGGTGAAACCGCCACATCCACGGATGCCACCTAAATAGTGGCGAAAAAAACAAAAAGACTGCACTTGTCTATCGGCATGGGCAAGTCGGTCATAAAAAACACGGTATCCTGTCAGAACCGTGTTTTTTAGTTTTTTGCCGCAACAAATTTTAACCTGTGATCCCGCCCCGCCACATTATTTTTTTATTTTTTCAAAGGCGGGGTCCCGTCCGTGGCGGGATTAACACGTTAACCGGAGTTAACTCGTGATAACGGTTTAACTGATGAACTGGAATACGTTAATCCTTTATCATTTATCAGATTGAAAATCCAGCCAATCCCGCAAATCAAGTTATTAAAAACTCCCCGAAAATCGGAGAGTGAGAGAACGGTGTTCACCGTGTATTAAAGATCAGGGCGCCGCTCCGGCGCTTCCGGAAGACCCGGCAGAGCCGGACGCCCCGCCGGCTCCGGAACTTCCAGAGGATCCTGCAGTACCGGAGGCACCGGAAGATCCGGCGCTTCCGGCCGCGCCAGCGGAACCTCCGGCACCTGAAGAACCCGCGGAACCGGCTGCACCCGCGTCAGGGTCATTACCCATAGAAAGCGGAACAGCAGAGAATTGACCCTTGATGGGGTCCATCACATAGAGAACCGGGGATGCGCCCGGTTGAACTTTTGCGAAGACGCCCCACGGTTGCAGACAAATGTCTTCCTCTGTGTATTGCGCCGGGCAGGAAACTGCGTTCAAGCCCCAGCTCATGGTTTCGGCGTATTGATCGTAGCCGTCGAAAGCTATGATTTCGCTCCAAGAGACTCCGTCATAGCCGTGAATCTTCAGGCCTTCGAGCACGTAGACCGGGTTGCCGTCATTTTTTTGGCCCAAAAGTGGCGCATCCACTCTATAAACAACATCATTTGGAGCAAGTACTGCCGATGCGGTAAGCATAGGCATGCCGCCAAACTCATCAATGTTTGCGCCGTCTTCGCTAACCGTGTAAATCTTGCGCGCTCCCACGTCACCCACTAAGAACGAATTGTCTGGCCGGAGGGCGATCGGAATACTTAAGCCCGCGGGCATAGCCTTGTCCGTGTATGGGAAAGTCCAGCATGTCGCAACAGATTGAGGAGTTGCGTAATCAGCAGTAACTGGAAGTTCCGCGATCTCATTCGTCGCGCCGTCAAGAGCAACCTTCCAAAGTCTCACGCCAATTACCGGTGGTGAGATGTCTGCATTCTTTTCGTACTGAGGCAAGGTGGTTACTACCAGGTAGCCTTGAGGATGGCAGAAGATCGCCGACGCGCCATCAAGGTCCTCTACGATCACGCTCTTGTTACCGTTATCGTACAGCTCCCAGACCTTATCCGAGCCGTTCGAGATCAAGAAATGGCGATCCAGGCAAGTGGCCATGTCCAAAGACAAACCGCCATAGGAGCGCATGTTTTTCCCATTCACCATAACCGGGAAAGTGCCAAAACACTTGATTGTCAGCTCATCTTCCCAGGTTTGGAAGTGCTGCAATGTATGGATGTTCCCATCAGGCGTCAGAATACCTGTAAGCGGAGGAATTGTATGCCCCATGTTCTGATCTTGGTACGGAGGAATCGGAAACCAGAGCTCGGTAAAATCGGGAGTTATCTGTGACAGGTCAACTTTTGGTACGGTATTGGGCGTTCCTGCTCCCGCAGATCCTGCCGAACCGCTTGCGCCGCCGGCGCCTGCGGAACCTGCCATGCCGGCTGCTCCGGCATCAGCATCCATGGTACGCATAACCATTCCGGGCTTCAAAGTCATGCCCTGAATTTGTCCCGATCCTTGCGACAAAATAATGACGCCGCGGTCGGCAGTGCCAACCTGTCCCTTAACCCATTGGGGATTTTGCGAACCCCCGCTTCCGCCCGAACCGCTTTGTCCGGCGCTGGCATCCAGTCCACCGTCGCCGCCGGTTCCGCCCGCGCCTCCCGCGGATGAGCCGCCGCTGCCTGCCGGGCCATCATCGTCGCCGCAAGCCATGAAACTCGCTGTCAAAAACAGCGCAAACGTCAAGAACAAGTACCTGGTCTTCATTGTTATCTCCCTGCCCGCATTCGAGCCGTTTTTTGTTAGTGTGCTGTTTTCCTTTTAACACAAAAAAGCACTTCTTGTCAATCACTAATATCCAAATACCAATAACCAACTATACACAAATTCCAAGGATACAAACAATTATCAACTTCCAAATCGCAATTATTCGTATGTTTGTAATTTGAATTTTGAGTTTTGTTTGTATCTTGCCCGTGCTCCGGAGTTATAAACGTAGGGGTATTATTGGAATTTGTGAGTTATTGTTTGTATCTTGCGTCCTTTGGATTTGGAATTTATTAGCTACATGCAGTCAAAATCTTTGCTTTTTTATGTTACATGTTATATGTTACATGCTACATTATATGAAGATAGGAATTGTCGGCCTGCCCAATGTAGGCAAATCAACATTATTTAAAGCCATTACCAAAAAAGCGGTGGATTGCGCCAATTTCCCGTTTTGCACCATCGACCCCAACGTTGGCGTTGTGGAAGTCCCGGATGAACGTCTTCAGCCTCTGGCGGAAATTTCCAAATCCGGCCGAATTGTTCACACCACCATCGAATTCGTGGACATCGCCGGCCTGGTCCGCGGAGCCGCCGAAGGTCAGGGCTTAGGCAACGCTTTTTTGGCCAATATTCGCGACACGGACGCCATAGTTCAAGTTCTTCGCGTCTTCGAAGATTCGGATGTCATTCATGTTGACGGCGCTATCGATCCTGCTCGCGACATGGAAACCATTGGTATCGAGCTGGCCTTGGCTGACATGGCTGTCGTCGAAAAACGTCTGGAAACCGCAGCCAAACAACTAAAAGCCGGCCCGACTAAAGAATTGCAAGTACTCGTCCCCGCATTGGAACGCGCCAAGTCCGCGCTCGCCAAAGGCCAAGCGCTCCGCGATCTTGAGTGGACTCCGGACGAACTCAAAGCCATGAAATCACTTTCGCTTCTCACATTAAAGCCCATGATTTACGCTTTAAACGTCAGCGAAGATCAGCTCCAGTCCGCCTCCTGGAAATCCAAGTTCGTTGTTCGTGGTTCGATGTTCGAGCTTGTCCCGATTTGCGCTAAAATGGAAGTTGAATTCATCGACATGAGTCCCGAAGAAAAAAAAGAATATCTGGAATCCGTCGGCCAAGACAAATCCGGGCTCGATCAATTAATCGTCGCCGCTTACAAATCCTTGGATTTAATCACATTCCTCACCTCCGGTGAGATGGAAACCCGGGCCTGGACGGTCCGCCGCGGGGCAACCGCCCCTCAAGCCGCCGGTGTCATCCATACTGACTTTGAGGCTCACTTCATCCGCGCCGAAGTCGTCACTTATACGGACTTTGTCGCCAATGGCGGATGGAACGGCGCCAAAGACAAAGGCAAAGTCCGCATCGAAGGCAAAGAGTACATCGTCCAAGACGGTGATGTTGTCTTCTTCAGAACAGACGCTTAATCATACTGTCTGAACCTTGATTACCAAACCGATTTAAAACCAAATTAACATGATTTCTTAAGGTATATAATTATTTCTACATTAAGTAATCAAGAAAATTTGAGAGTAAATTTGAGTTTAAATCAAGGTTCAGACAATGGGTTAATCAAGGTTTAGACAATAAGTTGCAGACAGCAAGATTAATCAAGGTCAGTGTTTGTGCTATAATACCCGCATATCATATGAGGTCTTTTTTCTATCGGGCATTTATTGTTTTAATTGCCGCATTAACGCTTACTGCGCAGGGCTGCACCAAGGGTCCTGACAAGGCCACGGTCGACGCGTCCCAGCCTAAAAAGCTTACCATCTGGGCAGTGGTTGATGACCGTGACCCCTACGCCGACCTTATTGAGGAATATCAAACCGCCCATCCTCACATTTCCATAACCTATAAAAGATTCCGCCTAGAGGAATATGAGGATCTTTTGATTGATGCTTTTGCCGAAGACCGCGGTCCTGATATTTTTATGATCCATAACACCTGGGTCGGCAAATATCTCCCCAAAATAGAACCCATGCCCGCTTTTACCAAGATGGTTTATACAATCGTGGAAGGCGGTTATACCAACCGTAAAGAAACTTTGATATTACAAAACGAAAAAAGCATTACTTTGCGCGAAGTCCGCGATAACTATCCTGATGTGGTCGGTAAAGATGTAATCCGCAAAATCAATACCGCATCCGCGGGCGAAGCCGCTTTTATCGAAGAAAAAGTCGTGGGTCTGCCCATGTCCGTGGATACCATGGCTATGTTTGTGAACAAAGATATTTTAAATTCCGCCGGCATTCCCACAATTCCCAACGAATGGAGCGCTTTTCAGGCCACCATGAACCGTATTGTTCAGGTTGATACCGAAGGGGAAATTATCCAAGCTGGCGCAGCTCTTGGCACTTCCAATAACATCGATCGCGCTTCCGATATCTTATCCGTCTTGATGATGCAAGCCGGCACGCAGATGACCACTGATGAAGGTTATCCCACCTTTGCCCTGATGCCCGAAGTCTTGTCGCAAATCCGCGACGAAATTCCGGCTGTTCAGGCTCTGCGTTTTTATCTGGATTTTGCCAATGAAGAAAAAAATGTTTACTCCTGGAATGCTTCCATGCCTGATGCTTTGGACGCTTTTGTTCAGGGGCGGCTGGCTTATTACTTCGGTTACTCGTATGACTTGGCCGCCATTAAAGCCCGCGCGCCAAAATTGAATCTTAGCATTGCCCGCCTCCCGCAAATCGAAGGGAGTCCGGAGGTCAACTTTGCCAACTACTGGGTCTGGACGGTCTCCGATAAATCCAAAGAAACCGAAACCGCCTGGAACTTTATCAATTTTCTGACCAGGGTGGAGAACGAACAAAAATATCTGGACGAATCCCGCAAACCGCCGGCTCACCGATCTTTAATCGAAAAATATCTTGATGACGAAGAGCTTGGAGTTTTCGCTTCCCAGCTTTTAACCTCGCAATCCTGGTACCGCGGAGCTGATCCCGAAACCGCCGAACAAGCCATGCTCGAAATTATCGACACGGCTCCGTTGAGTGAAGAAAAAGATTGGGTCAAAATCATCTCTGTCGCTCAAGACAAGGTAAATCAAACCATTCGGGCCAAAAAGAATCCGTAAACTATGACTCGTGATTATAAAAGCTTAATTTTTTATCCGGCAGTCATAATCGGTTTTGCCGCCGTACTGTTTTTAGGAACGTCGCAAAGCGCCAATGCCGCCTGTACAGTCAAAGATTGGCCTTCCGGAACTTGCGGTTGTAATCTCATTCCCGAAGCCGATAAAAATCCCACAGAATTTGAATTCCAAGCCGTCACCCAAGCCGAGGCTGATAATTTAAAAAAACAAGGCTATACTTGCGGCCCCGGTTACGGCGCTCCGGGCTATTGTTGCGGCCGCGGAAAATGGACCGCGGATTGCGGTTTGGGCTGGGTGGAAAAATACGGACCAAAAATTAATGAATATAAAAAGGTTGCTACCACAGAAGCTGCGAATTTAACTAAAGATGGTTGGACATGCGAAGAAAAAAAATACGGCGCAGGAGATAGTCAATCTTGTTGTTATAAAAAAACCGGCTCTTCGGGGGCCGCCACCTCAACCGGTTCCGGCAGCCCCACAATTTCGGGCAGTACAGCGCCTTGGAGCTATGGCAGCGGCAGCGGACTGAAGCTCGTGCAATGCACGCGCACCGGTGATTGCACAATCCAAGATATTGTTCAGCAAGCGATTAACTTTGCCGGCTTCATTATGGGCCTTTCAGGTGCCTTGTTTTTAATCGCATTTGTCTGGGGCGGCGCCATGTACACTCTCTCCTTCGGCCGGGAAGCTTACGTCACCAAAGGCCGTGACGCCATGGTCAAATCCGCCATCGGTATCGTGTTCATCATGGCCGCCTGGACAATCGTTTGGTACGTAGCCCAATCATTGGGATACAGCGGCGGATCGGCTCCGTCGGGCAGCACGGGGAGCCCTACCGCCCAAACAAAAGTCTGCGGCCAAGGAGACGCGCCGGCATCCGATGGCTGGACATGTGTTGATGAAAAAGACGGTAAGGACTGTAAAACGGGTTATTGTAAAGGACAACCGACCAATATCAAATGTTGCTTGCCAAAATAATATATGTTTTGTTCATGTCCAAAATCAGTTTGGTATTTAGCTCAATCATTGGGTCATGGAGGATAAAATTATGAATATTTTTTTACAAAAGTACCATCCGCTAAAATTAGTCAGCATCATCGGAATCGCTGTATTGTTATTTTTGAGCACATCTGTAATTGCCGGCGCCCAGCAAAAATGCGGACCCGACGAGGCGATTGAAACCGGGGATACTTATCAATGCACGGAAAATGAAGATGCTTGTAAAAAATTAGGCGGAACCGTCTATAAAGAAGTTGGTAAAACATCTTGTCCATTATATGCTCCCGGAAAAGGCATTGGCGCAACACCTTGCTGCGCCATACCAAAACCCAAAGAAGGAGCCACATCAACCAATTCGTCAGGAACTCCCGGCAAAACTTACACTCTGGCCAATCCCATAGGAACAAGTGATTTAACAGTAATTGCCGGCCGGGTCATTAAAGCCTTTTTGGGCATAGTCGGCGCATTGGCATTACTCGCTTTTGTCTATGGCGGTATTCTCTACCTCACCGCCGGCGGGTCCGACAGGACAACTAAAGCCCAAAACACCATCAAATACGCTGCGCTGGGAATCATAATCATTATGTTCTCCTATACGCTTACCAGTATTTTTATTAACGCTTGGACATCCAATCCCGTACCCGAAGCTCCGGTTCAGGGCCTGCGCGCTCCGGGCGAAGAAGATACTCAAGCCCAGCAGGAAGTGACTACGTTGGAAGAGCAGAATCAAGCCGCCGCCGAACAAACCGCAGCTCAAAAAAAACAAGCGGCCGAAGCCGCCGCCGAAGCCAAAAAGAAACAAAATACCTGCGATACGTTCAGACCCGGCTACTCCTGCAAAACTTCATATTCCAACGGCTGCTATACATCCGGTGTGTCCGGATCGCTTTGCGCGGGCAGTATCTATCAAAATCCTTCGCTTGGCTCGCCGGAAGTTAAAGTCTGGTGCTGTCCATAATCAAAGGCGGGCTTAATTTATGCTGAAAAAAATCTACAAATTGCCAATATTGTTAATCACGATGTTCGTCTGCATCGTCACGATCGGTTTTAATCCCAAAACCGTCTTTGCTCTTTATCAGGGCACCATAGAAAGCGGCAGCTTGGTTGAGTGCAAATCGCCTTCACAATGCCATCAGTCAGTTTGTCCGCAAGGAACCGTTAAAGATATCGTTGCCGGCTGTGTTGCCTATGGCTTTCTTTGCTGCAAGCCGGAACAACAACAGCCACAGCAGGCAACCCCGGAAAATGACTGTATGGGATTTTGCGTTCCGCCGTCGCTTTGCGAGCCGGGTTCTTGGCCCGCTCCGGCGCTAAGCGATCCAAGCTCGGACGGTTCGTGTGAAGCTGTTCCCAACGCGGTCTGCTGCGGCGTGCAAATTGTGACGCCCCAAGGCGGTTCCCCAACCGAACCCGAGGCTGGTACCGGGACTGCGGCGGGAGCCTCTGATGAAAACCTAAGCTCGGCTGCCGACACCTGCACCGAACCCGGAACCGGTTTGCGCTTTCCTTGTCCGCTCGGAGGCGGTACAACCATACCCCAAATTATCGGCCGCATCCTTTATTGGATGGTGGGAGTTTCCGGCTCTTTATTGCTTCTTATGTTTGTGTACGGGGGCGCTATGTTCATCTTGGCCGGAGACAGCTCGGAAAAAGCCGGCAAAGCGCAAAAAATTCTGACCAATGCTTTAATCGGTTTGGTAATTATTCTCGGATCGTACCTGGCTTTGAATTATGTAATTTCCGGCTTGGCGGGCGCCGCGTCCTAAACAAATTTTGTTCATTGTAAAAGACGCTTAAACTGCGTCTTTTTAAAATATTTTTTGTAAAAATCAGGTGTGGATGTTTTTCTCGACGCTGAAATGAGTAACTGATATAATATGTTTAATTACATGAAGAAAGGAGGTGTACGCAAATGAAAATCACAAAACAAATAACTGCAATCGCAATCGCATTGGCAATTTTATTGCCGGCCGCCGCTGTCTTGGCGCAAAAACCCGCTTTAACGGCAAATACTTTGGGTGTAGGCGCCCTTGACGAACAAATCGCATTATCAGGAGGCGAAGGAAGCGATTTGCGCGCAACAGTCGCCAACATTATCAATGTCGCTCTCGGTTTCTTGGGCATTATAGCTGTAATTATTGTTCTTATCGGTGGATTTAAATATATGATTGCCGGCGGTGACGAAAGCAAAACCAAGGAAGCCCGCGGCTGGATTATTTCCGGTATCATCGGTTTGGCCATCATTCTTTCAGGATGGGCAATAACCAGCTTTGTCATCAGTCAGTTGATCACTGCTACACAATAAACTTATTCTTACGCTTACGAGATTCGTATGGCATATTCATCACTACACTCCAAAATTACCGCACTCGCCAAACATCAAGGCCTGATTTACAAAACAACCATCTTGGCTTTGAGCTTGGTAATGCTTTTTGCCTTTGCCGGGCAAACCCAGGCGGCTTTCGGCGATAATATCAAATCCGGCTTAACAACAGCCGCAAGTACTGCGGAATTATCCCCGGGCGGCGAGCCGACTGATCCGGCTATTATTATCGGCCGCATCATCAACGTCGCATTAGGGCTCATTGGAGTATTATTGCTGGTCTATCTCATCTACGGAGGTTTCCTCTGGATGACTGCCGGCGGTTCTGATGAACGTGTCAAGAAAGCGCAAACCATGATTAAAAACGCTCTTGTGGGTATTATAGTCATAGTCATGGCCGCTTCCATTGCCAATTGGGTGGTAGATCAACTGATTTTTGCGGTCGGCGGCGGAACCGCCGGCGGACAAGCTTCGCCGCCCGTTCCAACTCCATAACGAATCTTAACGCTTGGACTAAGTTAGAAATATTATGAAAAAATTTCTTAAAACCTGTTATTATACTGCAGCATCAACTGCATTGGCCATGCCCGGCATTGCTTTTGCGCAAGACAATCCATTCGAGCGAGCTCAATCATCAGTAGGTACAGTCACAGAAAGTGCCGGAGTGGGCCAACAGCAAACTCTGGAGCAAATGATTGGCAATATTATCAATATTGCTTTAGGTTTCATCGGTATCTTGCTTTTGATCTACATTCTTTACGCCGGTTTCCTCTGGATGACAGCCGGCGGTTCGGATGAAAATGTCAAAAAAGCGCAAACCATGATCAAAAATGCTGTCATTGGTCTGCTTATAGTTGTAGCTGCATTCGCGATTTCCAATTTCGTACTTGGATCGCTAATCAATGTTACGCAATAAACTCTCTGCGCAGGGAGAATAAAAAATCCGCTGGAGCGGATTTTTTATTATTGCCGAATCCCCCGTCCCTCTATCCGTCCCTCATTTAAAAATATCGCGGGAGACCTTTCCACCATGGCAACAAGGGAAAGGAATTTATAAAATGCATTATGCACTATGCACTATTCACTATGCATTATACATTCTGCTTCGTCCGTTGTACGTTGCACGTGGTACGTGGTACTGGGTATATTGTACGATGTACGACGTACGATGTACGATAAGCTCATGAAGGATTTAACTATCTTTTTTGCACTGGGCTTGCTATTCTCCGTTTGGTTCACCATCCTCACCCCGGCTGACCGTTTTGCCGATCCTGATGCTTTTTATCACATAACCATGGCTCGTCTTATCACCGAGCATGGTCCGGTTACGCAATTCCCTTGGCTGGACATGACCACGCTTGGTGATCATTTTGCTGACCAGCATTTTTTATTCCATGTCTTGCAAATTCCTTTTTTATACTTCCTTGATCCTCTTACTGCGGCTCGCATCTCCTCCATCGTCTTCGCCGTTATTTGCATGCTCGGCATTTCATTCGTCTTTTACAAACTCCGCGTCAAACTCTTTTGGCTCTGGCCAATCCTGCTTGCTTTCAGCCAGCCGTTTTGCACCCGCCTCATCCAGGGCAAAGCCTCCCCGCTCGCCATCCTCTTCTACCTCCTCGGCCTCTCAATTGTGCTTATACATCTGCCAGATTCCAGATTCCAGATTCCAGATTCTAAACTTAGATTGGTCTTAATATTCTTCGTTAGTCTATTTTACAGTTTGTCCCACGGGGGCTGGATCCTTCTCCCCATCTCCATCCTCACCCTCCTCCTCACCGACTTAGTCTACGCAAAGTTTATTTGCAAAACTGCTAAATTCCAGATTCTAAATTCTAAATTCTTTTGTTTAATCGCCTCATTAAGCGGTATCGCCATCGGCTTAGCAATCCACCCCGGCAGAAATGATTTATTATCGTTATTGTGGATCCAGATCGCGCAAATCGCCATTGCAACACCCCGCATTCTCCGTCTCGGCGCAGAGTGGAACTCTGTTTGGGGCGGCGACATCATCGGCCTTTTTGCTGTCTTCCTCCCCATCCTCCTCCTCGCCCTCGTCGGATTCTTTCTCTCCCCCGACTTCCGACGTATAGACGTATCGACTTCCGACGCAAAATACCAAATACGCCTGCCCCCCGAAGCATCAGCGAAGGAGGGAAATACCAAATACGATCTAAGAATTTTGTCTTCTCTCGGTCTTTTGCTCGTAATACTCTTTGCCGCCTCAGTTAAAAACATCCGTTTCGCCGAATACTTCCAACCCGTTCTGGCTCTCTGGGTCGCTCTGCTCGCATCTCAAGTCGACTGGAAAAAATACATCAAACTTTTCCAGACTTCAGCAACCATCATCGGCAGATCCTGGCTTCCTGCATTAATCGTCTTTTGCGTCTTCATCCTGATTCCGCTTAACATAACCCGCGCTTACTCATCCATGCACTTTTCCAAAAGATTTTTAAACGACCAATATCAAATTCCCCTGCAAGCCATCTCCGCAATCGCCGAGCCGGGCGCGCGCATCTATCATTCCATGTGGGATGAATTTCCCATCCTCTTTTATCAAAATCAAAACTTTAAATACGTTTCCGGATTGGACCCCACATTTTTATACAAAAAAGATTCCGACCTTGCACTCGATTATCAAGACCTTGTCTTTAACCGTGCTTCATCAACTCAAGATGAGGCTTGGAGTTTAATCCACGATCGCATCACTGCAGACTTCGTCATCATTGATCACGAACGCTGGCCGGATTTAAATAACCTAATCGCCTCCGACCCGCGCTACCTCAACCTCGCCTCGGGCAACGGCGCCACAGCTTATCAGGTTCTTGAATAATAAAATACCCCCTCTTGGATTAAGAGGGGGAGGGGGGAGTTATATTCTGTCAAACAATTAACAAATTAACTTTTGGCTAAGTATAAAATAAATATCGAGCTCTGCTCGGTCCTCCATTCTTAATTCTTAATTCTTAATTTTTCATTAGAGTAAAATGGTTGACATTTTGCGAAAATTGTGCTATATTTACACATTCTTTTTAGGCTTGTAGCTTGAAAAGAAGGACCTCGAAAACTCAAACAACAACCCTAAAAAGAGGTATAAGATGTCGAAAGACAAGAAACCCGGATCCGAGCTTTCCAAGATCAGCCCGTTTCTCACCGATACGGCTGGTTCGTTGGTAGCGCATGTTGTCAACGATTTCCGTAAGGGTGAGTTGGATCTCCTTTTCAAAAAGGGAGGCAAGCAGCTCACTCCGGAAGAAATGAAAAAACTCAACTAGGAGTTCTGAAATGGCAAAGCCCGGAAAAACCCCGTCACTCACCTCTCGAGCCAAGGCTGCAGGCGCATCCATCTTTGGAGGCCTGACGCCGTTTCTCACCGATACCGCCGGCTCTCTGGCGGCGCACGCTCTGCGCGATTTTGGCATGGGCAAGCTGAACGAACTCCTTTCCAACAAGGAGAAGCTCACTGCCGAAGAAGTCGAGCAGGCGCAAGCGCAGCTCTCACCCGAGCAGCAAGCGCAGTTCATGGAGCGCATGACGCGCTTCACTCGGCAGGCCCAGCGCATCATGGACGACGAGTCCATTCCCGAAGATGAGCGCAAGCGCGAAGTGGAGGAATTGCGCAAGGTCTACATGTCGTCCTTGAGCCCGGCTAAAGCTGATGGCAAAACCGCCAAAGCCCAGGTCAAGCTCGTTGACGTCATGCAGTCCTGGTCCGACGGTTTGAAGCAGGTTTACGCCAAGTGGCTCCTGCTCCTCTCCGCCGATCAGCGTGAGAGCTACAATTCGCGCATGGATCATTTCGCGCCCTTCCTGGCATCTATGCTCGAGCCCTACGTCGCCAAGCCCGACGCCGAGCGCCGCGAAAACCGTCTCATCGTGCTCAAAGGCAAGATGAGCAAAAAGGCCAAGGAACAGTGGCGGCTCTGGTTCTCCAAGCTCGCTCCGGCTGACCGCAACACGGTTGGTGAGTGGGCTCGCGAGGGCCGGCTCACCGCCAAGATGCTCGAAGAGGTCTTTGATGAGTGCGAGGTTCCCGCCAAGCCCATCAGCGATCTCCAACAGTTCATCGAGGACGCCGGTCTGCGTGAATCCTACGATGAGTTCTGGAAAAGGCTCACGCAGGATCAAAAAGACGAGTTCCTTGATTTCGCCTGCCGCCTCCAGCCCGGACTGCTCAAGAAGAAGCTGAACAGCGATCGCTGGAACAGGGACACGGTGGATGAAATCTTCACCGAACTGCAGGGAATCGCCGGTACGTCGCTCAAGTTCGCTAACGCCGAGGCCAAGCTCGTGCTCGAGACTCTCAAAGTCTACTTGCTCGACGCAGTCCCGGTCGATCCGGATGCGGACAAAGCCCCGGAGCTCACAGCAGAAAAAGCGCAAGAGATCTACTCTGCACTCGTAGCTCAGCTCCCGCCTCCGCCTCCGACAATCAAAAGTGTAGTTAAAGATCAGCTCTCGGCCTTCCAAGAAGGCTTGAGCGGTCTCATTCCGGACGCTCCGCAAGCCGCCGGCAGTCTCCCGGCCATGAAGCCGGACGAGACTATCGACACCTATTTCGCCCGCTTGATTGCTCACAAGCACGTCAAGCCGCAAGATGGCGAATCACCCGAGGCCTGCAAAGCGCGCCTCATGCCCGTGCTCAAGCAAAAGAATGCCGAGCGCGTGCGTGTCAATCGCAAGCCTCGGTATGGTCAAAACAAACCCGCCCGCAGGCGGTAAAGGAGTAAACCATGACAGGCGATATCCTCGGTTTCGTTTTCATCTTCGCCATTCTCGCAACACAGATGCCCTGGATCGCGCACTTCTGGGGCATGGCCGCCAACATGGCGCGCAGAGCGGGCAATGGGTTGCGCAATGCAATCCTGCCCATTCGCTCCTGGTTCGTGCGCATCTTCTGGTATGCGTCCATCGCTCTGGTGGCGGGTGAGGCAGTCTTCACGGCCGGCCTCTTCACAGCATCAGAAGCCCACTGGAAGTGGTGGTTCTGGATTCTGATGGGCTGCTTCTGGCTTGTCAGTCTCGGTCAGCTCTACCTGGCTCGCCGCAACTTGGTCTTTGGCCAAGTCCGGCAAGAAACCTGGGAAGAGGATGACGGGGCCGGCAACATGGTCGAGATGAGTGAATACGTACTCGTCCATGAAAACGCTGTGATGCGCTCATATGGCGTAAAAGATCCCGGCAACCTGCCGGAATTGCACGCCATAGTCTTCCGCAGTCACCCCGTAATCTGGTTGGCTCTGATTGCGTATACTGCGCTCTGGCAGGGCTTTACCGTGCAATGGCACGCAGTCCTCTACGAGCCGTATTTCGCAGCCCAGAGCATCATTGCTTTGGGTTTCATGAGCAAGCTGGTTTACGGTATCACCGGTACCTTGGTCGCGGCTTTGCTCGGCGCGTTCATCGTTAAGGGCACTCGGGCAACAGAGGTGCTTTCTACGTTGGCTGCCAAGTTGGGCCTTGCCGCCCTTCCGCACCTGACGTTCAAGAACGCATTAGAGAATATCGGCGGGGAAATCGACTATCTGGACGAGCAAAAGCTGGCCTCAATAGTCAGCACGTTGCTCCTTGCATCCTGGATGCCGTTTGTCCCCTACGACTTCAACATCTTCCTCTTGCCCCATCCCTATGTTGCGGTCTTGAGCGCCTTCATCATTGTGCTCATGGGCATGCTCTCCTGGATCTTCTCCCGTTCCGATAAGTACGCGGCCGAAGAGGTCGCCGAAAAGATGAAGAACGGGCGGCGCATTCTGCTGATGGTGGCATTTCCCTATGCTATCGTCGTATTGACGGCCGGCTGGTATCTCCACGGTGATCCGCAAGGGCAAAACGTCCTGATCGCCTTGGAGAACTTCCGCTACGGCCTGACATTCATCACCCACGGCAGCATGTGGTGGTATATCGGAGCGCTCATTATCGCTGTGCTGGCAGAGGAGCTGTGCCGTCGCGGTTGGATCTTCTTCCGCGAGGTTGCCAAGAGGCCGGCGACTCCTCCGCGCAGTGATGACGAAACCCTGAAACGGGCGCGTCATGAGCACGGAGAAGAGAACTGGCACAAAACCATTCTCGGCTGGGCATCCAATGCTTCGGCAGTGCTGTCCGGCGTGGCTATCATCTGCGGTTTTCTCTCGGTCGTGGGCATGATCACAGCTTGCTCCAGCGACCGCATCCGCCTCCCCAAGGTGGGTGAAGATGTGCCCAAGGTGGTGGTCGGCTGGAACGATGCTCCCCCGCCTGACGAAGATCTCAAGCAAATCGTTTTCTACACGGCCAAGCCCGCGCAAGGCATTGTGGAATTCGAAGATCTGGCTTGGGCAAGGGAAGTCGGACTTCCCGGCTATCTGTCCATGACCTCCGGAAAAACCAAGGAAGCGGTCGAAAGCTGCAGCTTTGGTCAGAACTGCGAAGGTTATCGGCACTTCGTCAAGCTCCCGCGCGTGGCGTCCGGCATCCCGCCGTACAAAATCGTCATGCGCAATGACGATGAGGCGGTCGACAAAGTCAATCCGGTGTTCGGCTACCTGACCAGCGTAGAGGCGACTGATGCAAAAGCCTTCTCCGAGTCGGTCAAACCGCCAGAACCCGGTGTCTGGGCGCGCATCAAGCGCTGGTGGAGTGGTGACTCGCCCACGCCTCCTTCCTCATCCGATGAGGATGAAAAGGAAAGCGAGGACAAGTCGGATGAGGACAAAGACGAGAAAGCGCCGCCGCCTTCGTCCACGCACCGGTCTGCTCCGCGCGCCAAGCCCGGCAAACCATATCGCGAGCCAACCCTGGAGGTCGATCCGTATTACCAACGGATGCTGGCCAACGAGGGCGGCCGCTGATTGTTCTATCCCTCTACCCCAAACCCCTTCCCCCGCAAGCAAGGGAAGGGGCTTCTACCCCCGTTGATCTGGATGGTCAGCGGGGTTTTTAATTTGCTTGAAAACATAACCCCTCCTTAAATCCTCCCCTTAACTTAAGAGGAGAATGCAAATCTGAAAACGTCCCCCGCTTAGATTAAGAGGGGGATAAAGGGGGAGTTAGGATCGGGGCGCAGGACGATATTGACAATCCCCCAAATCCGTGCTATTCCATAAGTACAGCTCTTCAACAAAGGAGAAAAAATCATGCGGATTTTGCATGTAGCATTAAGCTTGTCGCTTTTGGCTTTGATTGGTTGCGGTTCAACCTTCCGCGACCAATATGCTGACCGTGATGGCAACATCATCACCCAGCACGAAACCTCCATCGGACCTTGGGGCGTGGATACCATCGACACCGGCGAATACGCACGCTGTCGTGCCCAGCTCGGTCCCATGCCATATGGTCAAGAAAACGACCTTTGCCAAGAGCGCATCCTGGTCCGCGAGCGAAACAAAACCTGGGGCGGCGGTTATTACAACGGCTACTACGGCCAGCCCTATCCGTATTACGATCCGTATTACAACCACCGCTACCGCCGCGGCCGTTATTCTCCCTACTACCAACGCTACGGATATTGATCCGTATCTCCAGGCCTTCCCCGGGCCTTTTTTGATCCAGATTTCCAGGATTAGCTAAATTATCCAGGATTGTTTAATAGCTTCCCCCTCTTGAATTAAGAGGGGGAGAAGGGGGAGTGAGAGCTCTTTTTATACTAAAATAAGCCAAAATTGACATAATTCGTAATTTGTAATTCGTTTCTGTGAAAAAATAAAAAATCGCTCAAGCGATACCAACATTGGTAATTGGTATTTGGTGATTGGGCATTGTATTGAAGCATTGACAAAATGCGTAAATTGTGCTATATTAACACGTCAAATGGATGGAAGAATCCGTCCGGTTTGGCCTTTGCCTAAGCAGAGACGAACCTTGAAACCACAGCGTCCAGTCTCCCTCTTGAGTTAAGAGGGAGATTTAGAGGGAGTTAAACCCCGCCACAAAACCGCAAAACAAATCCCCAAAGGGGAAGGAGATTCTCATGAACCGTAATTTCGTTTTTTTCTGTCTCGTGTCTTGCATCTTGAGTCTTGTGTCTTTGTCGGGTTGCGTCTTTCCGCACCGCGGCGCTGACGTCACGGTCAACAAGACCGGTCCCGGCTACGAAGAGACATATCACGAACAGCGCGACGATTTCGGCCGGCCCAAGATCCGCCACGAAGTGCATGTCGGCGGCGGCCATGGAGCCTACGGAGGCCCGTACGGCGGCTACTATGGCGGCGCAATCCCGCCCGGCGCTCTGGATTACCCGGAGGCCGAGTATTGGGAGTACGACTGCTATGAGACCGCCAGCGGTCAGCAAATCTGCCCCGAGCGCGACAGCGTGATGCCGTACGTGGCCGAGGGTGATGAGTTCCAACCGGGTATGACACCAAACGCTCGCCGCGATGCACAGATCCGTGATCTGCAGCGCAGCCGCGATGCATCAGACCGGCAGCACATGAACCAAATCCGCTTGGAGCGGAGACGTGAGTTCTGCCGTAAGAACCCAAGCAGGTGTCAATAAAAAAAAATCGCCGAGCGCGATTAAGGAGTTTCTCATGAACAAGTTTTTCATCTTGAGTCTCGCATCTTGTGTCTTGAGTCTCGCGGCATGTGCCGGCGAGCAGACGCAAGTTCTCGACGCAAGCATGCAAAGCCAAGGCGGCGTGGTCACAGTCGACGGCCAAGGCAATGTCACCGGCCAGCAAACCGGTGAAGTGGCCAGCCCGGCAGTGGCCAGCGACGCAAGTGGAACAGTCACGGTCGCAACCAAGGTCGAGCTGCCGCCGCCGCGCGAACCGCTTCCTCCCGTGCACCGTGCTCCCGATCCCGAGCCGGCTCCCGAACCGGTTGCCGTTCTGCCTCAGCCGGGGCAGGGGACTTCAGGTCCCAGCGGAGGAGGAACCAACGGTGCGCCTCCTGCGATTGCATTCCCCGCGCCCGGCGGCGGCACCGGCGTGCACATGGACGGCCCGGCCCGGCTCGAGACTTACCGGCCGGTCGCTTACCCCATGCAGCCGCAAAAAACTCTCTGGGTGGTCAACCACCTCCCGGGGAGCAAGAACGCGGCCGTGGAGTTTGAGAATCCGGGCCTGGAGATGCATCCTTGCCGCGGGTTCGAACGTGTCTGGGCAACGGTGTACAATCCCGAAACCCGGTCCTTCGTTCCCGTGATCCCGCAAGGCGGCAGAGCTTGCTTCGTGCTTCCCACACAGAAGCTCTCTCGCTGTCTGCGCGGGCAAGGAACCGCCAAGTGCGGCATCCGCATCCGGTTCATTCACATGACCGGCGTGCGTCCTTGCGTCTTTGGCCCCAGCGGCCGGCCGGTCCGCCCCTGCAATGCGGTGCAGGAGGATTCCTCGTACCGCGACTACTACTTCCCGCTCGACTCGGGAAGTATCACCCAGAACCTTCCGTGATCCCCGAGGGGGTCGCGCTTAGCCCGCTGTGAGCACATGCTTGCGGCGGGTTTTAAAATTGCCCTCACCCCCGCAACGAAGTTGCGGACCCTCTCCCTGGGCAAGGGAGAAGGTAGTATACTTTGAGATATGGTTAATTATAGAATAATGAACACACAAAGACGGAGAGAGTTAAGAGCTGACGAAACAAGAGCGGAACAAATTTTGTGGATTTATTTAAAAAGAATGCGCAATACAGGATATATATTCAGAAGACAACATTCTATTGATAGATATATTGCAGATTTCTATTGTCCAAGAGTTAAACTTGCTATTGAGGTTGATGGATTAATACATGATACAAAAGATCAGATCGAACATGATAAAATACGGGATGAGATTATTGCCATAGAAGGTGTAACCATTTTAAGATTTAAGAATTCAGAAATATTAGAAGATCCCAGCCAAGCTTTGATTCAAATTCGAGATACGCTAGATAGACTATGTAAGCAACCTTCTCCCTAACAAGGGAGAGGGTCGGCGAGTGAAACGAGACGGGGTGAGGGGGAGTGAGGGTATCAAAAAAACCTTCTCAACATTGAGAAGGTTTATTATCTGGCAATCGCCGCCAAGCATGGGTGCGACGATCTGTATCATTTTTCTCATGCCGCGCGATTTGCGTCAAGAAAAAACAGTGGATAAACATAAAGACGCGATGCATCGCGTCTCTGTTAAAATCATTTAATGAACATTAAATGTTTACCGTTGGTCCGGGCTTGTGTTCATTGTCATCGTTTTTCTTTTGCCAGGGAATGTTATTCGGCGCAGGTGATTGCGGCGGCGGCGCTTTGGGTTTGATCAACTCTGTTTGCTGATCCGCTTTAATCCAAGGCATATCATTTTTAATTTTTGGTTCGGGATTTTTATAAGCTTCATCCAAGTCACCCTTTTTAAATTGCTGGTCATCCTTTAGTGCGAAATCTTTTTTCTCATCCCCCATCTTTTTTGGAGGAGGAAAGTTCACGGGCGGTTTATATTCTTTTTTCTCCGGTGCTTTGGCAATAGTCTCATCTTTTTTAAGCTCGTCTATCTTTATTTCGCCTATTCCTGACTTGTCTTTTTCGGTTCTAGCCGGAATGAACGAGGGCGATTCATAAACTCTGGGCATTGCGGAACCGGTCACGGACTTTTTTTCAAAAGCCGGCGGATCTTGCTTTTCTTTCCAGCGTAAAAAAATTAAAGCAATCACAATCAGCGCAATCAAAATCAGCAATCCGAATAAAATTACCTGCGACCAGAAAGATAAATTGGGAAAAATGTCTTTAATTTTATTTATTGCTTTTATTGCGATATTCGTTGAGGAGCTCGCAGTTGATTTTTCATTATCAGCAGCTGACATTGCCTTAATTTGGTCGGCGGTTAAAAACCTCTGATCCCACTCTCCCAGCAATTTTTTATCATTTTCGGATAAATCTTCTCCATAAGGATCTTTCCCTGCCGGTAAAACAGCCAAGCTGTCATCACCTTTTCGTTCAGCCATCTTTTGTAAAAAATTATAATGATTTTTCAAAACCTCATTCAGCACCGAATCGCGTTGAGCCTCATTAATCTCTAAAATCTTTTTTAAAGCCGCGCGATACCTGTCGGGTCTTTGCCGCAGGGCAATGCATTCCGCATTATCACCTTCTGCCACCCGCCAGCCGTCACTCCATAATTCCAAGGCAGCGGCCAATTGCGCACTCTCGGGCTCTGTTGTGGCAATCACGCCCGTGGTCACCGTATCATACATATCCAGCCACCAGTCCTTATCCGGCATCAATCTGCCGTTGCAAGGAATCATTTCCAAAAGAGCAGATCTCATAGCCAAGTATGATTTGGCATCGCCGCCCGTTTTGGCCCAGCGGTCATTTCCGCGTTTATACAAATCCATGGCCGCAACATCAGCATAAATCCATTCAAAATCATTAGCCGCGTCAAAATTCAAATCCTGAAAGCTCCAAGTCGCCGATCTGCCCGAATATACAAGCGGCATCATGCTCTTATCGTCGGTTTTCCTTAAAGCCACATTCCAGACAGCCGTATCATAAGGAAAGATGCCCTCCACGCTTCCAACCCCGATCGGTCCCAGCCAACCCGCGCCCGTACTTATCAAGAACGGAAAAAATTGTGATTGCTGCGGTTCTAAAAGTCTGATATCCAAAATCGCGTCCGATTCATGCAAAACCGTTAAATCCACTTGCGCCGCTCTAAAACTTCCGTTTTGATTTTTAAATTCTCCGACTGATTTTGCCGGCACTTCCTGTCCATTTATGTAAATAGCGGATAAGAGCGCAGTTCTTCCGCCCATTTCCGGCAAAGGAATTCCCAAAGACAATGTTTCCGTGTTTCCCGTATTATGCAGTCTGTAGGTCGTCTGCACGGGTATCATGTTCTGCTCTTTGCTCTCTGATCCCATCTGGTCAAATCTGTACGACACTCTCATTTCCGCGATTTGTACCTTGGAATTATATTCCAGTCCCGGTATACCTATCGCTGAATCCAAAGCAGCCGCATTAACATCCAAGCTCGGAACGAGTATGGCACCCATGGCAAAAACAGCAGTGATTAATTTGGAAAACATATCATTTTTTATCAAAATATTAACTTTAAACTAACTTTTACAAAAAGAGAGCAAACTGTAAAGTCCCTCTCTTATATATAATGTATCTTAGCGGTTTTTATTACAAAGGCTTGCTTTCCACGTCCCCATCCGGCCAAAGATCCAAAGCTTTCAGTGTCTGGTCAACAAAATCCTCGGATTCATCAATATCCATCATTTCATCCAGAATCAGATGGTTAATCATGGCCGCGCGGCACTCGGCTTTTGATTTAAGCTCGCCCTTTTCATCAAAGCAAAGCTTTTTCAGTTGTTCTTGGTCTGCCATATTATGCTGATTATAGCATATAATCAGAAATTACCAACCTCCAAAATCCAAGGACACAAACAATAAACAAATCTCAACTACCAAATCACACGGGTCATGTTTGTATTTTGAATCTTGATTATTGTAATTTGTTTGTATCTTGTTGGTTGGGATTTATATATTTATTGATGTATTAGATATAAAACGTTCGGAACCACCGCCGAAGTCACGTCAACAACCTCGCCGCTGTTTTCATCACTGTAATACAGCCCGGTCGATGTTCCCCCGTCCAGATTAACCGCGACTCTGAAATCTTCCGGTTGCTCTTGCAGCCACTTAGCCATTTCAAATAAAGATGGCGATCCGCTTTCTGTCACAATAATATACGGAGTCTCGTCTCCGGCGATAGCCAGCGCCGTCCGCCGCGCGTATTTTTTACTATCCTCGCTGACCTGCGATCTGTGCCCTGCAATTAACACGGGAAAACTTAAGAAAGCCGTTTCATCTTCCGCGGGTTCGCCTCTGTTATCTGTCGGCAAATGCGCCAAATCCAGTTTCCCGTCATAAATTCTGACCATGCCCGCATAACCCAGATTTTCATCTTGGATTTGCGGCCAAACAACCGCTGAAGTCGCATAAGCTATTTGATAAAAACCGGTTGGATTCATATTTTCGTCAAAATAAGAACCGTTAATCACCAAATCGGCTGTAAGCGCATTTTGCCAGTCCTTAACTGTGCGCGGGGCTTCCGGTTCATTGGCCAAACCCCATCTCCATTCGCTGTTTTCGATTTTTGCCAGAATATATTTTACGTTTCGTCCGTCGTCATAAGTCATGATTCTGCGTTCCATAAAATCCGGCAATTGCTGTTCCCGCACTGCTTCGGGCTCCACAACAGCCGTCGCCGGCTGCGGAAACTGCTTGGGCGCTTCCGAAACTTCGGCCTCACACCCGGCTCCCAGCAATATAATCAATCCCAACATCAACGTTGTACGTTGTACGAGGTAAGTTGTACGATTTTTCATAGAGCCTATAGCTTAACTTAATTGGTGCAAAAAGCAAAATAATATTTCCAGTAGAAATTTTGATATACTCATCTTTGCGTGTTTTTTAAATATACAGAGTCTTGACAAAAAGAATTATTTTTGTTAATCTTGAATATTCAAGGAGGGCAGACATGGAAAAAAGAGGTATTAAGCCAAAATTAAAACAAAAAACGGAACAGTCTGGCGATTTAATCTCATCGCTTTTTCCAAAAACCAGGGCATTGCTCGAGAACGATCCGGTTAAAAATGATTTGGTTTTAAATTTGGAAGGAGCCCGGGCGTTATGCGAATACAGATCAATTACAGATTATCTGTTGTGCGCCATATTCCCCAATCTCCGGCGTTTCTGCTTAGCGTATTACCGTCACGGTAAACCGCCTCTAACGGAGTTTCTGCTCCCGGGAGAAACGGATATCTTGGATGAAGCCATGGTCTTTGCGATTGAAGCGCTCTTTGATTCAAGTCAGCGGGGCCGGCGTATGAACGCCAGGCAGCTGCGGATGTATCTGCAAAAATCTTCCGGCAAATAAGCCGGTTTTTAATTGACTGCATTTCAAAAAGAGTTTAGTATTCCATATTATTGGAGAGATGCCAGAGTGGTCGAATGGGCCGCACTCGAAATGCGGTGTACCTTTACGGGTACCTAGGGTTCGAATCCCTATCTCTCCGCCATCGCGTTTAATCGCGTAGAACGCGACTCGCGCGAATATACAAGCAGAGGGCGACGTTAAACGTCGCTTTTTGCATTAGCTCCAATTTTCAATTTAGGCTATACTGTTTATACTATGCAGCCCCAAAATCAGCCTGTTGGCAACGAGGTGTTAAAAACATCTCAAGATACCAAGAAGCTTTGTATCATTTTTATTATAATCAACCTCGTGATTTTTATCGGCGCCGGAGTTATGTTTTTTTACTACACGCGCAGTCAAAGCGGTGTTGACCTGACTCCGGTTGAGGTCAAAGTCAAATCAAACGCCGAGGATCTGGTGGAAAAAATGGAACCTTTCCCCGCACCGGCCGCCGAACCCGAAGCTTCAACCTCAACCATAATGGAAGAACCGGCCATGGCAACCTCGACTCAATAATAAATAACCGGAAATCGCAACAGCGGTTTCTTTTATTTGTTTTCAGCAAGATTCGTAATTTGGTTTGCCATATTCATTTCCTTGGCAATCTCTTTAAATTCGTCTGATTCAATTTCATACTTGGGAAAGTGAACATTCCCCTCGCTGGCCGTCCAGCTAAGACCCGCATCCCTGCATCCTATGGCAACAGTCTTGCCTTCTAGATTGAGAACAATCGCCGGTCCGTGCCGTTTAACAACCTTCCAATCACAAGCGAGTTTTTCGATGGCGCCAATCGGAATCCGGTTTTTTTCCTGACCGGATTTAAGGTCGCTTATGGTTAACTCTGTTTCGCCGATTTTTAATCTTGCTCCTTTGCGTTTTGTGATAAAACTGCCGATTATCACAATCAAGAAAATAAATCCATAAATACTCCCCATAAAAATCGGTACTGCCGTCCTCTCGTCCAGCCCAGAATTGAATACAAAATACCCCAATAAACTTAACAATCCCGCTCCCAGATAAAAAATCACCATAATCACCAAAGTCTGCAGTCCGTTCCGTGCTCCCTGCAAGTCAAAAACCCGCTCACGAATCGGATCACGACCGGTTTTCATCTTTGCTAAAATCAAATCAGCAAGTTCTTTCGATTTATTCGGATCATTCAGTCCGTAATCAAAGACAGAATCGGGGTTGATATTGTATTTGTCGCTATCATGGTTTACACCAAAACAAGCGATGCTGATCGGCCCGCTTCCGTTGTTCAAATAAAAAATACTGCCCACGGCCCCGGCATATTTTATGTTCCATTTGCCCATGCGAATATCCGCAGAGCGCAAATCAATTTCGTAATTATCAAATCTCAAAATATCACCATTGATGGTCAGCGTCTTTCTGGTTCCCAAGGAATACGCAACCAGTAAAAAAATAATCAAACCCATCAAACCCGCCGGAGCCAGCCAAAAATAAACCGCCAAGTTGGCCGCATAAACCTCGAATTGATTTAAAAGCTCGGCATCGCCCATCATGCCCGAATAGACAGCGGTCCCAACTCCGGCCAAGGCACTAAATAGTATTAAACCAAAAACCAGCCAAGTGATCGCAGTAGCGCTTTTCCGTCTCTTATAAATCACTGCTTCAAAATCGTTCATAACATTTATCGTCAATCCGTATTCCGGTTTATCCGTTTATAACGAGTTGACTCTGGACCACTGGTTAACGGGACCACTGGTTAACGTGTTCAGTTTAATCCCCGTCACTCAAGTGTGCAAGAAATGGTATAATGGTTGCAATGACAAACCAAAATAAAAAAATGATCTATCTTTTGGTCGGTTTGAATGTCTTAAACTACGCCGACCGCTTTATCATATCCGCTGTAGCGCCATCGATCCAAAATGATCTGGGCTTTACCGATAGCCAGCTGGGCTTGATCGGCACGGCCTTTCTTTGGGGTTTTGTGCTGGCAACGCCATTTGTCGGTGCTCTGTTGCGCCGCTTTAGTCCGCAAATTGTCTTGGCTTTTGCCGTAATGGCCTGGTCTGGTGCAACAGCCGCTACCGGCATAGTTCGGCTTTTATTATCCATGCTCGCTCTGCGCGCCGTCATAGGTATTGGTCAGGCTGTTTTTTCCACGGCCAGTCTGCCGATCATAGAAGCCATGGCTGCAAAATCATGGAAGAACACTGCCATCACCATGTACAACGCGGCCATGCCCATAGGCATAGCTTTGGGATTCATAGCCGGGGGTTATCTTGATCTTGCAATCGGCTGGCAAATGGGTTTTGTCGCAGTTGGTATTTTTGGTATACCCGTGGCTTTGCTTTTACATTGCTGTCCAATCAAACCCGTCTTCAATGCTAACCGGCCGCGTTATGGCAAAAGCCGTATTCTATCTTTACGTTATTATCCAAACTACCTAATAACCCTCCTGGGTAATATTTTACAAATTTTTGCCATTGCGGGTTTTGCCTTTTGGGCGCCTGTATATTTTTCCCGCAGCCTCAATTATCCTGCGGCCGAGGGTAGTATGATTTTTGGGATTATCTTTATCTGCACGGGAGCAGTCGGAACATTGTTCGGCGGCTGGCTAATAAATCGTTTTGCAAAAAATCAGGACCGCCAAACTTTAATGAAAATCATTGTATATTTAATGATTCCGGCCTCCATGGGAGCGTTCATCGCTATTGCCGTATCACAGGCATTGTGGTTTTTTATCGCTATGGCCGTGGTGCAGTTCTTGCTGTTTGCAACTTACACGCCATTTAGCCTCGCGTTTTTTCAAACCGTACCCAAAGATCTGAAAAACACAGCCTATGGCGTCAATATGTTTTTAGGCCGTTTGGCGGGTGATATGTTCGGCATCTGGTTTATTGGCTTCTTGTCCACTCTGATTGGGGGATTGTCTCTTGCTATGTATATCTTGCCTTTCACTCTCGTCCTTGCCACAATCATCTGGTACATATCTTCTAAAACTTCAAACTTAAAACTAAAAACTGTAAATTAGCATCTAGCATCTAACAACTAGCAACTAGCAGCTAACATCGTGTATCGCGCATCGTGTATCGTCGAGCTGAGTCGCGTTTAGCGCGATGAGCTCGATCCTTTATCGCCTGACGCTTCACGTTATACGTTTCGAGTTTCGCTAACAGAGTTCTAGAGTTTAGAATCTGGCCACTGGCCACTGACCCCTGATCCCTTAAGTTATGAAAATCACCGACGCTCAAAAAAAGGTAAAAGATTTTGCCAAACGCAATCACTGGAAAGACGTTCCCAATATTGATAAATTCGATCACATTCATGAAGAGCTGATTGAGATGTCGCAATATTTGCGGTACAAATCCGAACGTGAACGCATCAAATACGTCAAAGACAATCAAGATTATTTTACAAAAGAAATGGGAGATCTTTTGTTCGGCATCTGCCGGCTTGCCAATCAACTCAATGTGGATCTTGAAGCAGGATTTGAACTCACTGTTGCCAAAGCCTTGAAAAAATACAAACCCGGCAAAGAAGGCAATAAACCTTGGCAAAAATAATCGCTCAATCCGGCCTGGCCGGATGACCCCCTTAACCAAGGGGGTGTTTTTAACAGCAAATAAAATTATAATCCTGAATAATCCTGTTTATCATGAAAATCGTGTTACAAAAAAAGACCGACTAATGTCGGTAAGAGAGAAAGAAATTTGATTAACGGAGTTTTACTTCAGCCTGAGCACCCTTCTCTTGCTCGCGGGAGAAGGGTTGGGGATGAGGGGAGGGGGGGGCTAGCGGTAGCGTTTCGAGATTCTTTGAGCGCGGTCATGCGCCTCTTGTCTGCTTGTCATGCATTGAGGATCTAAGAACTCGGTAACAATAATTATTGCCTTTGTCAGCAGTGATTCCGGCACATCGTCCGTGAAGAATCTTACGGCGCGGCAACTCTCTCCCTCGGCAAATACCGCAGTATGAATTTTTTTCACGCAAGATCTCCTTTTTGTGAGGATATTTTTATATCATGCATTATTGGGCGGGTCAAGAGCTTTGCTTTGCTCCGCGCATCGGCTATTATTTAGCAATATGATTCTGACTTGCTACCAACTGCTGTCCGAGCTGGAAAAACTTCCGCGCCCTCTTGTCGCCACGTCCGGCGGTTTTGACCCGCTTCACGTCGGCCATCTGCGCTGTATCCGTGAGGCCGCGACTCTCGGCAAAACTTTAATCGTCATCGTCAATGGTGATGGATTTTTGATCCGCAAAAAACGCTACAAGTTCATGCCCGTGGAAGACCGCATGGAAATCATCGAGGGCATTAAAGGCGTAGACATCGTCATCCCCTGGGATGATGGTACGCAGTTCGTATCCGGCGCCATCGAGCTAATCAAACCCGATATTTTTGCCAAGGGCGGTGACAGAGCCGAGCCCAAAGACATCCCCGAATGGGATATTTGCGAGCGGATCGGCTGTAAAGTCATGTTCAACATCGGCGGCGGCAAAATCCGCTCCAGCTCCGAACTGGTCGATCGTACGCGCAATCTTCCCTGACTCTTTACATTTTTTTGAATATTTTCTATACTCTCACCACACAAACGTCCCAGGTCGCTCGTCCCACGTCCCACGTAGAGGATATAAATAAATATCGCGACCCGCCCTGTCTTCGACTCCGAGGTCGCTCAGACTCGAGGAGAGCTAGTCGAAGGGTAGTGATCCCGACTCTGGTTATTGGATCTTGGTTATTGGTTATTCAAGTTAGCACGCATAGCTCAGCTGGTTAGAGTATCACATTGACATTGTGAGGGTCCCTGGTTCGAGTCCAGGTGCGTGCACCATCCCCCTTTGCATAAAGCTTCGGGGGATTTTTGTTTTTAGTCAGTCCCTGGTTTCAAAGATCCGGTCGTATGACTGGACGAGTCCAGGTGCGTGCACCATCCAAAAAAATCCCAAACGGGATTTTTTGCTGTATGTTCCGGGTAGCCGGTATTGACCTGCAATACTATTTCCTGCATAATAGGCTGGGTTTAATACAAGTGTTCTTTCGAAAGGGAGTGGATATGTTGCGGTTTGCCGGAAAAATTACTCCGCTAAAACAGCGCGGCCTGCCAATATCAGCTGAATCGGGTATATTTGATTTATTTAACGAACTTTTGCGTCTGCAGTTTGAAATCGCGAGGAAGACTGACAAATTTCCTCCGGAACCGGATGAGGACTTGCTGGCCGGCTTGCCGGAGGATGCGGAAAGCGAATACACATGAAGGATTCACGAAAAACAACAGAACCGGATACGCGAACAGCCGGTGAACTTATTGTACAGTTTTCCATTCTAGCTATACGCGCAAGTTACATGCTCGGCAAGGACAAGCTTCGCGAGGTCTTAATCGCAAAAATTCTTAAAGCAAAAACCGCAGGTCCTCGATAAACGGAGGCGAAATGACTGATTCGAGAGAAAACCGGCCCGCATCCGATCCGGCGGAATCCGCGGAAATCGCCCGTGAATTTTGGCGGATTCTGCAAGAAGAGCGGCGTAAAAAGCAAGAAGAAAAAATCCAACCCGAAAAAAACAATCAGACGGACTGAACACTCGTCCGGTCTGTAAACTTTAGCCAAGGAGGCTGTCATGCGTGGCGAGTGCATCTGCCCGTATTGCAATATCGAATTCCACCACAAGGCAATTCTCGATGAGCATCAATATTCATCTTGTAATTGCGGAGCCATGCTTTGTCTCTGTCTTGAAGATGATGAAATGGTAACGCGTCAAGAAATCGCCAAAGATTATCCCTTTGCCAATATCCATCTATTGCGGAATATCGACAGCTTATCCGAATCGTCACGCCATCTGCCGCATTCGCGCGTCAGCGCGTTTTTCTGGAAAGCGTGACCGAACCTTAGCGCCCGGCAGCTCCCGGGCTTTTTAATTTTTTGGCAAACTGTCTAAATATTCAATGATTGAATCATCTCCCATAAAGCACCGTTGTTTGTCCCATAATAACGGGACTCCAACCCTGTCTATCGGGATCCTGCAGTAATCCGCTCTCTGCAGCAATTCCGCGGTATTATCCCGATTGTTGTAACTTTCTTTGTATTCAATTTTATAATCCTTATCAAAACCGTATTGCTTAATATGTCCCTTAACTGTCGCGCAATGCGGGCAACTGTCACTCACATACAAAATAAAATCCGCATCCGACGCGGTCGATGTCGCCGTAGTCGGAATCGTCTTGCCTTCGGACTCGGGCAAAGGCAAGGCACAACCTGCTCCAACTGTCGCCAGAGCAATCAAGCAAAAGGTAATTATCAATTTCATATGTTATTCATTATGCATTATTCGTTGTGCATTATACGATGCGGCTATTGCCGCGAGTAAGAAGAATTGTACCGCCAAATCATTTTTAAAGTAAGGCATGTCAACCATGCCATGAGCCAAAATAACAATCAGAGGGATTAACCATATTAACCGTCGCACGTCGCCCGTCCCGCGTCCCACGTCTTGGATCGCTTTGACGTAGGACGTAGGAAGTAGGACGATAAAGATCCAGGTCCAAATAATCCAAAGAAACGCCAACAATCCCGCCAAGCCGGTTTCAATCCATAACATTAGAAAGATATTGTGCGGATGCGGGTAGATTTCCATCCAGCTCGCTTGATGATAAGGCGCTACAGCGGTTTTATAACTCCTAAGACCTGTCCCTAATAAGGGATGAGCTTTAATTATCTCCAAAGATTCTTTCCAAATAATTACCCTCACCGATCCCGACCATTTTTTACTGGCCGCCAAACTATCCTCAATAGTCTGCGGATGCAATTCCGTGCCTACAATCTGCCAAGCCACAAATCCCGCGCCGACAGCCCCCGCAACCGCCAGTGCAATCCCGATAATCCTCGTCTTTTTAAAAACCAGCAGTGTCAGCACAACTCCGATTGCAAAAGCCAAAATCCCGCCCATGCTTTTAGCAAGAACCGTCGCCACACCTGAACAAAATGTCGCCAAGATAAATAATATCAAACGAAGTTTGATTCCATCATTTTGCATTTTGCACTTTGCACTTTGCATTAATGCTATAAAGCTGACAACCCCAAACGGAACAATAAACAACGATAGTCCGTTCGGAAATCCAAAAGTTCCGGTAGCGCGTCTTGCACCCGCAACATCCCAAGGACTCGGAATTCCCCAACCCGTCACATACTGAAAGATCGCATAAAATCCCATAAAAACCGTCACCGCAGCGATCGAATATAACAACCCGCGCAACGTTCCCTTTCCCTCGCTTGCGGGGGAGAGGGCGAGGGAGAGAGGGATAAACACCAAAACCGGCTCCAGCATAAACGCCCGCCAATGCCCAAATGCCGCCCAACCATCTTGTGCAACAAAAACCGCCACTAACGTCGCTGCCAACCAAACCAGTAGAGGCCAAAACCATTTACCGATCGAACCACGAATTTCGAGCCACGAACTACGATCATCGGACTCCGGACTCCGGACTCCGGACTCAGCCTTTTGTACGAAGTGTGTTGTACGTTGTACTAAGGTAATCAGCCATACAGTCAGTAAAATCAGTACATAAACCTCAAGCAGCGTTGTCGGCAGCGGCCCGATATTAAACCGCACCACATATAATGGCAGCGCTAGTGGCAAGAACACTATCAAATAATGTAATATTCTTTTAAACATGTCGTTATAAGTGTAGTAAATTACCTAAAAATAGACAAATCTCACAATCTAACTCCGAATCCCGCCCGTGCCCCGAAGCTTTTTGAGCGTAGGGGTAAACTCCGAACTCTGATTTCAAAATCTGGACACTGGACACTGGTCACTATGACTTAAATTGTTATACGCTATGCACTATTCATTATGCATTAATCGTTTATTCTTCAACTTTAATCATTATTATGAAACCCCATCACTATTTCTTCGTCGTAATCTCATTGGCGGCACTCCTTATCTCCGGCGGCTGCGTTAAACAAAGCGCCGAGACTCAAACCTATAAAAACGATGTTTATGGTTATGAGCTGTCCTACAATCCCGATGAAGCTCAAATCCTTACAGACAGTATCATGGAAAGCGGCACGGCCGGCAATCCGGGTTTTAAATTCGCCCAAGGCGGCCACATGTCCATCGGTACTTATGATAATCCCGATAATTTAAGTCCCCGCCAGTGGCTTGATTCCAGCTACGCTGATTATAGCGGCTCATGGTATGGCGAATATGAGGATATTCAAGTCGCAGGTTTGCCGGCGGTTAAAGCCACAGCATCAAACGAATGCTTTATCGAATATATTCTGATTCCCAAAGACGGCAAGATATTCAGTACGCGGACGGAAATTTGCATTGATTACAGCGCCTGGCAGGATATCGCCGAATCTGAAAAATCAGCAGCTTTAAAATCATACCGCGATATTATTCAGAGTTTAAAATTTGCAAATTAACTAGACTTGCAATGGACAAAGCGCGTTAATTAACTCACAATTGGTTTATGAAATCAGTTTGTAAGCGGTTATTTGCGCTTTTTTGTTTGAGCGGATTGTTTTATGCTTCGGCCAATCTTTGGGTTTATTTGGTTTCTCGCAACTCAATCGTCACACTCGCAGAAGCTAAGCCCGCTGATGCCATCATCATTCCGGGCGCCTACGTCCGCCCGAATGGCGAACTCTCGTGGATTCTAAAAGACCGTCTGGATACCGGTCTATCGCTCTATAATCAAAACGCCGCACCTAAAATCATTGTGACCGGCGATCACGGTCAAAAAAATTACAATGAGGTTCAGGCAATGAAGGACTATCTCCAGAATCACGGCGTTCCTGCTGAAGATATCTTCATGGATCATGCCGGCTCTGATACTTATGACAGTCTGTATCGGGCGCGTGATGTCTTTTTGGTAAAATCGGTCATCATCGTTACACAAAATTTTCATCTGCCGCGGGCAGTATATATCGCCAAGCGTCTTGGATTAAAAACCCAAGGCGTTGAGGCTCGGCTTTATTATCCTTGGTGGTATGTAAATACAATCCGCGATTCCCTTGCCCGCGTCAAAGCGTATATTGATGTGGAAATTATAAAATCAAAACCCCGCTTTTTAGGCGAGGTTATACCAATCTCGGGCGACGGAAGATCAACTCAAGATTAAACATTTTCAATCGGTTCGGGTCCTTTGCGCCAAGCAAGGATCTCTTTTATTGTTTTTTTGCTCACCGTACCGGTCAAGAACAATAAAACACTGTAAACAATCATGCCAATTATAATTGGGATGGGCGGCCATAAGTTTGCCAGAGGCATAATTGCCAAAGTCATTACCAGAGACGAAAAAACAATTTTGCCAAAAGACAGGATCGAAAAAAATCCCGGACTGGCTTTAAACGCAAACCAAGTCGCGGCAACGGCAATCATTGTTTCTGAAAACACGGTCAGCCAGGCCGCGGCCCACATCCCGTATTTCGGTATAAAAATCACATATAAAATAACCGTCGCAATGGCTACGGCTATATAAGCCGGTATCATTCTTTTTTGCGCGTCAATCGCCACCACGACATGCGAAGAAATCGTGCCAAAGAAAATCATAAAAGTCGCCAGCGACAAAATTTTTAAAATATCCCCCGAAACCGCAAATTCTTCGCCGGAGATAAAAACAATTGTCTGTGTGCCCATAACCAGAATCCCGGCCACAAGCGGCACGGCAAAAATCAAAATCGCCGTATAAGCCTGATTAAGCAATCTCGCGAATTCGTTTTTATTTTTCTTAACCCAAGCATGCGCCATCATTGGGAGCATGATTCCGGCCAGCATAAACGGAAAGGTGATAAGAATCTCGAGCACTCTGTAAGCGGCGCTGTAAATACCTACTTCATCGGCGGATCTGACCAGTGAAAGAATAAAAGCATCGGATTTGAAATAGGCCAGATTAAAAAAGATGGAAATGCCGATGGGCCAGGATCGTTTAAGCAAAATTTTCCAAAATTCCGGGTCCCAGTTCCAGCCGAAATCCGCGTATTTGCGCGCCGCGATCCAATTCATCGCCAAGTTCACCACAGCCGCAGCCGAAACTATTATTACAATTGCCAACAGCCCCAAATTCATGGCCATGGCAACGGCTAATCCTGCCAGCAGAAAAGCCCGGCCCGCCACCTCGGCGATTGCCACAATGTGCATTTTTAAAAATCTCTGCTGCACTCCGATCACGATCTGATTCAGCGTGGCCGCGAAAAACGAAACCCACAGCGCAAACATTATCACCTTAACTTCCCAAGCATAGGGGAACATCAAGGCGATAAAAGGCGCGATGCCGATAAATATCAAACTCGTCACGATCCTAAACGTCATTGTTGCGCTCACCGCTCTTTTCTCGTACTTCGCATCCCCCCTGCGCTCACCCAGCATCTGCACTATCATCACATTGATTCCGAGGTCTATCAAAATCGCAAAAATTTGAAAAAATGCATTAGCCGTGGAATAATAACCGAAACCGGTTTGCCCCAGATACCGAGTCATCAGCGCAATAATCGCAACGCCAAAAATAGTGGAAATCACTTTTCCCGCGGCTTGCGATCCCGTATTCCAGGCGATGGCGCGTGTTTGGCTCATGCTCATCATTTTGTCATAAAAAAGCATTTTCGTCTAAATACTATGCCCGATCAAAACACCCAGTCCGCCTCTGATGAAATCGTCAGCCGCGGCCGCGAAGAGCGCGCCGCCATGCGCGCCAAAGGCTTAAAAATGGATTCAATGGACGAGGCTCCGCATTTGGATCTTATGCAGAAAACCCGTCAAGAATCGCATGCCGACTATGTTAAACGTGTTAAACAGCATAAAATCAAAAGTAATTTGATTGATGCCGGCGAATAAACGGCGCTTATAATAAAAAAATCCGGTTAACCTTAAAAAACCGGATTTTTCATTTAAGTTCGATTTTACGCCAACGCTTCTTTTAGTATTTCTATTTCAGCATCAGTCAAAAGCTGGATTGCTTCATTGTACCGGCATGCGTTTCTTCCCAGCGCCTTTCTTAGCAGTGAATGTTCTTTTTCCTTATCGGGGAGGCTCGGCACTTCACTGGCCGTGCCCGTAAATAAAACCGTCGCCGGCAGCTCCTTTTCGTCATAAGCCTCAATGTCTCCGTCCGGTCCGTAGTGCGTCATCATATAGCGTCTTAATTTTGCGAATTCGCCGATAAGCGTATTGTGTTTCTGTTTTCGCAGGCTGTCCGCGGCTCCCACCTCCATTTTATAAATTTCGGTTCCCGAATCCGAACTTAATCTTTTAACGTTTGCCAATCTGTTGATTGATTCCCCGTAATCTTGGCATGATTTTAAAACCTGTCCCAGCAAGCGGAGGCCTTTTTTATCATTCCTTAAAATATTCATCAATAATTTTATGCGGTCAAGTTCCATTTTAGCGCTCGGACTTTCGTTCATGTATTCCTCTCTCTGCATCGCGTAAAAAGTTTTTTTCTGGAAAGGGTTGATTGTTATTTGGCGCGGATCATGAAATTCTCCTTTTTGATCGTGAAAATATTGAATTTCGGATTTGGCGTCACTCCTTTTTCTCAAAGGAAATTCTGATAGGCTCATAATAAAAAAATGATACCATGTTGAGGTATCATTAAGCAATTTAAAGATTTCGCCTCATGAGTTCGATCAGTGCCCGAATAACAACGGGATCAGGCTCATCCGCGGCTTGATTAAGAAAATCATTCTGGATCTCGGGATATTTTTTCTTGATTTCTTTTGCTTGGCTGATCACCCCGTTCGCCGCGCCTTTGATATCCGGCTGCGGTTCGTTCATCAGCATGTTGGGCAGCCGCAGGGCCTTTGCCCGTGAAAAGGCTAAGCAGGCTTCAAAAAACGATTGCGCCGCCGTCTTCCCGGCCGGTCCTTTCTTGACTAATGCTTCTTGAAGGATTTCAAGTTGTTTACCCGGATTTTCCATTTAACACCTTGCAAAGTTCGTTGTTTGTTTGCATTTAAGCATTTTTTTATGAAAGAGTCAATATCCCGGCCTATCACACCCGCTGAAAGCGCGCGGTTAAATCCTGCGTATAATTGTTTACGGCCTGACCTGTACCTACGGAGCAATAAATTTGCGTTCAAACCTGATCGCAGCCGCGGGGCTCGGTATATTTATTCTCCCTAGGGCAGGTTGCGGCTAAAAAAGAGTCATCCGAGCTCTTTTTTATTTTTTTGTTAGAATATAAACATATGCAGCTTAAAGACCGACTCCAGGCCGGAGATCTGTTGGCGCAAAAACTGGTTAAATACAAAAATCAAGACAATGTATTGCTATTCGCTTTGCCGCGCGGGGGAGTGCCCGTGGCTGCCCGAGTCGCGGCGGCGCTGGAACTTCCGCTCGACATCATTGTCACGCGCAAAATCGGCGCGCCTTTTGATCCCGAGTTTGCTCTGGGCGCCATGGCTGAAACCGGCGAAATCATCTGGAACGATCAAGATCTTTCAAACGATCCGCAAGTTAACAAAGTCATCCTCAAGGAAAAAGCCGAAGCCAAGCGCCGCGTCGCTCTTTATCGCAATAACCGTCCGCTTCCTGACATGAAGCGCAAAACCGCAATCATCATCGATGATGGCTTGGCCACGGGAGCTACAATGCGGGCCGCCGTAGCGGCCGCCAAGCATCAGCATGCGGACAAAATAGCGGTCGCCGTGCCTCACGGAGCCAAACAAAGCTTGGATCTTCTCCGTCGCCAAGCCGACCAAGTTATAGCTCTTTTTGAGCCCGGCTTTTACGGATCGGTCGGCCAATACTATCAAATCTTCAGCCAAACATCGGATGATGAAGTTTTATCAATAATGAAACAATATGGCATCAAACAATAGTTGCATCGTTGGCCTGCACGGCCAAGAGTCATTGGCGCGTACAATTGCCAACCGGCTCAAAGCCAAAACCGTTTTCGCATCCATCGAAAAATATCCGGCCGGCGAATTGGCGGTTTTTGGTCCAAAGACCGCCGCTCCGCACACAATCGTAGCCGCCGATGTCATGGAAGATCCGGAAAGCGTTTTAACCTTGATACTGCTTGCCGATTGTTTGCGGCGCGCGGGCGCAAAAAAGCTTACGCTCATAGCCCCATGGATTGCCTATGGCCGTCAGGACAAATCTTCCGCACCCGGCAATTCGCCGGCCGGCTTGGTCATTGCCGATTTGCTAGCAAGGTCATTTGCCAAAATAATCACCCTTGATGCGCACAGTCCGGCTTTTATTTCAGCATTTAAAAATAAATTAAAAAATATCCAACCCCATGCCGGCATGATCTCCGCAACATTAAAAAATAATGTTCACTGTATCGCCGCTCCCGACAGGGGAGCCGCTCATCGAGCTGAAAAAATCGCCGGTCAACTCCGTCTTCCTGTTGTAATTATTCAAAAGCATCGTCAAGCGGGCAAGATAGATTCTGAAATATCGGCAACGGATAAAAAGAAAGTTGCCGGTAGAAACGTATTAATAATCGACGACATGTCTGATACGGGCGGCACGTTAATCGCGGCCGCTAAAACTCTTAAGGCTGCTGACGCAAAAAACGTTAATGCTTTTATCTGTCATTGCTTTGACAAAAATCTTTTGCAGACAAAGATTCAAAAATATATCACCAAACTCGAAGCGGGTTATGATCATTCCAATTCGCTGAAAAATTCTTTTATAATTAGCCAATTAACAACTTTTTCACATTGACAAAAACTCATTCAAATCCTATGATATAATAATTAAAGATACTTGTTGTATTCAAAACCAAAATAAACCATCATTTGTATGTTTAAAATCAGGAGGAAAAATGGAATAGCAAGGTTAGGCGTCTCTGTTGCGGTGGCAGGGGCTCTGTCCTTGCTGTTTTTTTTGACTCTGTTGAATCAGGCGCGGGCTTATACAATCGTTGATTCTTCAACTGTCAATCTTCGGACAAATGAGGCAAAGCGCATTTTTGTTTCCATCCAAAACCAGACCAATTATACCTGGTACGGTTCCGGAAAGACTTCGCTCTATCTTTACGGCAACAGCTCATCTCTCAAGCATTCATCTTGGCTTAAAAATGATTTGCCGGTTAAAAGCATCGATCAAAACGCAGTAGCCCCGGGCCAGCTCGCTACAGCTTCGTTTTATGTGCAGGCCCCTTCATCACCCGGAAAATATACCGAAAGATTCCTTTTGGGAGATGGCAGCGCCTGGCATAAAAATACAGTGATACAAATCACATTCAACGTCAGCAATCAAACTTCAATTCCGGTTGCATCACCCGTTCCAACAATCGATCCATCAACAGAAATCACAGTGCCGGCTGCCAATAGCTATTATTACAAGGCCGAAGTCACTGATATGGGCGGCACGGAATGGCAGGTTGATCCGGGTGCGCACATGACTGTAACCGTAAAGATCAAAAATCGCGGTACTCGCAACTGGAATAAAGAAGGAGATGGCGGAATCGCGCTTTTAAGCTTGCAGTCTAAAAGTCCTTTCTGGGATGGTTCTTGGATCGGTAATCGTTTTGCGGCAAGAATGACGGAAACTGCTGTCGCCGGAGGCCAATCCGCCACATTCAGCATCCAGCTTAGAGCTCCGAGCGCACCGGGGAAGTATAATGAAACTTTCGAATTATACGTAGACGGAATCAGCAGCATCGAGGGCAGCCGCTTTACTCTCCCCATAGCCGTGCGCATGCCCGATCAGTTTGTTTTGAATCAAAATAATGGCAATAGCGGCAACGATACCGTTGCCGGCGGCAATTCGGTCGGGGGTTATTTGGCTAAATTGCTTTTGCGTCCCAAGGAAGATTTTAAAGTATCCGGCAATGCCACGATTACTTTGAATTACGGCATAAAAAATGTCGGCACCGCCGTTTGGAATCAATATTCCGTCAAGCTTAAAGAGGTCTCTCCAAATTTGGGAGACAAACTCTCCGGCGTTAAGCATGAGTCTTGGCCGGCTGCCAATATCGCCAACCGCACAACATCGGTCACAGAACCCGGGCACCTTGGTCTTGTTAACTTCAAAATAAAGGCCCCTGCCAAACAAGGCGCCTACAATATTCGTTTCGCGCTCGAAGCTGACGGCCAGGAAGTCCCCGGAGGCGAAATCAATATTCCGGTTACTGTCACGGCTGATGGATATATAGAGCCCGATCCTGCCGTGCCCAATCCCGGCGTGCCGCACACAACTCCATCAAATGCCAATCTCCCGTCAGAACCCATCATCCGCGTAGGTTTATACAAAACCACTGATGATACCATGGTGATAAGGGGAGTTTCCACGGGTTATAATCTCAAACAAGGCGGCGTCACTGTCTGTACATTCAGCCAGCATGAAGAAGTTAAAGTTATCTACGACAGGGCTCACGCAGTCTACAAGGCTACGGGTCCGCGTTGTCAGTCCCAATCCAGCAGCTACTATGTCGCCGAATCCGCGGACGGCATCGCTCCATTGGAAGTGACGGATTTCTATCGCCCCGTATCCTGGTTGCCCGGCGCCAATGACAATAAATTCCGCGCCAAACTTGAATTGCGCTACACGCCGGCCACAGACAGCGTTTGGCTGATAAACGAACTGCCTATCGAATGGTACTTAAAAGGCATTGCCGAAACTTCCGAACTATCGCCGATCGAATTCCATAAAACTCTCCTGGTCGCGGCCCGCACATACGCCATGTACCATGTTGAACGCGCCACAAAACACGCTAACGAATACTTTATCGTGGATGCCAAATATGATCAGGTTTACCGCGGTTACGGCCAAGAAGCCCGCAGTCCCACCATCGCCCGGGCCATCGATGAAACTCGCGGCATCGTTGTCACTTATGACAACAAGATCGCCATCACTCCTTACTTTTCCCGCTCCGACGGCCGCACCCGCGACTGGAAAGAGGTTTGGTACGGTGACGTTGCGTGGTGCAAGGGCGTACCGGTTCCGCACGATGAAGGTAAAACTCTTTGGGGTCATGGCGTTGGCATGTCCGCCTCCGGCGCTTTGGCCATGGCTGTTCATGACGGCAAAACCTACGATTATATTCTCAAATATTTTTACACCGGCATCCAACTCCAACCGTGGTACAGGTAAAAACAAAAACTGCAAACCATAAACTGCAAAGAGTAAATTTAAAAACAGAGCGGCGCCTCTGTTTTTTGGTATTTGTTCATGTCGCATTTGGCTTTTAGCCGGAGTTTCGAGTCTGGCATCTAGTATCTATCGTCTAGAGTCTAGAGTCTAGAGTCTAGCATCTAGCGTCTAGCGTCCAGCGTCAGTATTTAGCTTGTTCAGTTTTGCATACCCTAAACTCGCTGCGGCCGCAATTATGAAGCAGGTCGTAAACGGATAAAAATCAAAATAAAAAATCAAAATAATAAAAGGCAAAAACAGAGTCCGCGTAAAGTGGTACATGAATTCGCGGTAAACCATATATCCCACAAAATTATGTTTTGTGGTCAGATCGTAATTATACGCCACCCAGGGAATCATTAAAATTTTCTGTGCAGAGTTTTTGTAAGAATCCGTAATAAAAATCCCCGTCGCATTCTTCACGAAAAGCCTGCCTATCCAGCCGAAAAAATATAACAAGGAACCAATTTTAAGCAGTTTTGGTTTTTTGATCTTGTCAGTTAATCTGCCGATTAAAAATAATACAAAAAAAGAAATCGCTAACGATAATGAAACAAAGTATCCCGTTTTTTCCACGGTTCCCAATATTAGCAAAATATAAATCGGCCAGAGCATGGAATCCAAAATTGATTCAATGGCATAACTCGCACTGCTTATTGTCATGCCGCGGTTTTTTCTGGCAAAAATACTGTTAAATGTATTTTTCCAGCTGATACCGTCTCGGAACCTTATGTCTTTTGTCAAAAACAAAGGCAGAGTGGCGGCTACATAAGTAATTGCGGCGATAAAATATAATACCGAGAAATGAAATTTTGTAGCTATTACACCGCCCAAAACAGGTCCGATAATTCCGGCCAAAGTCACCAAAGCATACATTAAAGAGATTTGCCTGCCTTCATTCTTGCGCTCAAGCCGCGGGATGATCAAAAAGTGATAGCCGAAATTGTATAAAGTCGCGCGTACGGCCATTGCCAATGGCAAAATGTAGAACAGCCAGCCGTGCGCGGGCAAATAAATAAAACCCAGATAATACAAAACGGCAAACGGTGCCGATGCCAGCATTGAGTGTTTGGCGCCCATGCGCTCAACTATCTTGGCTCCAAAGTGTGTTATGAGCGATAGATAGAAAAACAATAAAAAATAAAAGAAAACAATCTTATGAACCGGCATGCCCATCTGAAACAAATAAATTGGCACGAATATGCTGATTATGCCGTCGCCAAAAGCCGAAGCCGCAACCGTGAAATAGAATAGGTTTAACTCCTTATTTGGAAAAAGAATATAAAGTCTGTGTAAATGACTTACAGGCATGGGTAAGTTTTTTTAACGGCTAGGTTTTATAAAATGCCGATGGTTTGTCCGCTGTTATTTCCTGTTCATGCGTTCTTTGGTCCTTTTCTGCCAGTTCCAGAATGATTTTTGCCGCATCTTTGGGATTTTCGATATCTTCAAATGTAAAGCGATGCGTTTCGCCGGCTGTCTGTACAAAAACCATTCCGTAATCAAAAAGGTGGCGCAGAAAGCCTTTGACTTCGGATGTCACATCTTGCACCCTGTACAATCTTACCTCTGATCTTACTCTGGAAAAAAGGCCATTTTGTTCTATATTGATTATTCTCCTGTTCGTCACAATCCAAATATCCAGCCAGTGATCCAAGAATTGCTGGTACATGAACAATAGAGCAAATAACAAAAACACCGATAAAAATAAAATAAAAACCGTTAAATAACCTGTATCGGAAAAAAAGTCGGGATTCATTGCCCGCGCAATAACAAACAAACTCAAAGGCACCAAAAAAGTAACCGCCAAACCGATATACAATCCCCAAAGAGTTATCGGATGTCTGCGATAGATCTTGATTAACTTTTCATCCGGCAATAAGCCGGGGAGATTGTCTAAATGAATCATACGGTTATTGCCGGGAAAATTCCTTCTAAAAAGACATTGATATTCAAAGTTTGTTGTAAATCAACCTGTGACAAAAATATCAATGTTAAAATAATAATCAGCAAGGTCAAGCCGATAAATAAATAAGTTGACCATCTTGTTTCCCGTCCCGCGACTCCGAATTTTAACATCTGCCAAATCGATAAGATGGATATTACAATAAAGATACCAACAAAAATCAGCCAAACTATTACAAACACTGCAATGGGAATCATGCTGCTATTATAGCATAAAATTCTAAATAATAACCAATGACGTGGGACGATTGGAACGTGGGACGAGCGACGCAGAAGCGGTCTTGACAAAACCACAAAAAAACGCTTAAATAAAGCATTCCGTCATAAAACCAAACCCTTCAGGGTTTACTTAATTGGGAGGTGGTGATGGAAGCGGCCCAATCAGGTGCTTTAACCGGCACAAATGATCAGAATATCAGTTATCCCGCACCGGCAATTGGTTCGGGTCTGGCGATCTTTGGACAAGTTCATAGAAGGTTTTTACCTCTTGCAAAAGGCATTGGCACCGAAGAGCAACGTAAAAATTATGAAAAAGCCATGGATTATCTGGATACATTGGCGATTACATGTCATTGCGGTGGACCCGAATGCACCCAGCCCACCATGTATGTTCTTGATTATATCTGCAAAGTATTTCGCGATCTTCAATTCTTAATGGAAGAACATGATAAATTACAAAAAAGCGTTGAAGCCGGCCGCGCGGCGCGTAATCAGCAAGTTGAACGCATCGAGCGTGCCGAAGCGACTTGTGAAAAATACCGCGCCCGAGTACAAGCTTTGGAAGCCGCATCTGTGCGCCATAAGCGTACGCATGAAAATTATAAAACAGAACGAAAAGAAACGAAGGCCAAAATGGAAGAGCAAAGCCAAGAGCTGCAAGAGCTCCGTGCCGAGCTCGAGTCTTTGCGTCTTGAGCGCGACGCTGCAGCAGCCGAGGCTGACTCGGCTAAGCAGTCGCTTGCCGAGTTGCAATCCCATATTGCCGAGCTTGAAGAAGCGGCCACCGCTCCTTCTGCCGACGGCGAGCGCATCAAAGAGCTCGAGGCTGAACTCGCAGCCGCCATGGGTGAATGGCAGCAGTCAGATTCGCGCCGCACCGAAGCCGAAGCTGATCTGGAAGCAATGCGCGGCACTCATACGAACTGCGTAACTCTCGAGGTGCATACTCGGCTTAAGGACTCCTTCGAGCAGGTGCGCGGCCAGCGTGATGATGCCAGGGCGGCCGTTAAGCCGCTGCAGGCAAAATTGGGTGAGGCTATCTCCCGCTCTACGGAGTTGGAGAAGCGCATTGCCGAAATGGAGGCCAACAGGGAACAGGTATTTGGCCGGCGCCTTGCGGAGCTCAATAATCGATTGAAGGCCGCCGAGGAACAGCGGGACCAGCTCGCTGCAGGCTGCCGCAATCTTGGCGAGCAAAAATCCGAGGCAGAAGCTAGAGTTCAAGTCGCCGAGCAATCGCTTGGTGAACTGCAAACTCAATTGGCTGATGCCCAAGCTTCATTGGAACAGAGCCGGGCGCAAGCCGCTTCTCTCCAAGCCAAGCTTGATGCCGCCAATGAAGATAATAACGAGATTGTGCAAAAGCGCTTCAAAGAACTGTACGACGAGATCGCCGCGGCCAATGAGCGCAATGCCAATCTCAATGCCCGTATTCAAGAACTCGTGGCCGAGCACGGCAAAGTCAAGAATTTTCTGAATATTCATCTTGAAGCGGAACGTGCCAATGTGGCGTCTGAGCATAAAAAGCTCATGGAGCTTCAGGAGCGCTACGATGAGCTCTTGGAGCAGGTCACAGCCCCGGTTCCATCGCCCGATTCTGCTTTGCAGGCGGAGCTCGCGAGTCTCAAGGAGCGCTTCCATGCCGCTGAAATAGAATCGCAGACCCGGGAGGGTTTGCTTCAGACAATCATTGCTGAATTAAAAACCAAAGCCGAGCTGCTTTCAATCAGGTCTGCCGCGGCTGAATCATCAGCCTTGTCCGAGCTTATCCGGCAGCTGCGCGATGAATGCACAGTCGCCGAGGAAGCGCTTGCGGCCGAAAAGTCTAAGAGCGCGGCTTTGGCCGAGGAGCGTGATCTGTGGACTGCTCGTTTTAACGAGCTTCAAAGCAAACCCCCGTCCGCCGCAGACAGCCCCGAGTTCGAGGCCAGAGCTCTCATTGCCGCTCTGAACCAGCACGTTGAGCGCCTGGAGTGCCGTCTCTCCGACATCCCGCCCAATTCCGGCCCGCCCTCGATTCGTGTGGGCTCGGTTGAGCGCCGGACTATCGACGAAGCCATTAAGACTTGGTCCGAATTTCAGACTGAGCTCTCCAGATCTTTGTCCAAAACACAATCGGCTATCAAAGAAATCAAGGGAGAAATTGCCTCGGTCGAGGACTCCATATCCATTGCCGATGACAAGAGTGAACCAACCGGTGAACTTCAGGATGAGCTCGCCGAACTGGGCCAAGAGCTAAGCGAATGGTCATCTTATTCAGAGCGGTTATCAACTCTGCTCCAAAAGGCAGATGAGATTCTGTTCGGCCTGCAACAACATATCCATGCAATGGATGTGATAGATGCTGGTCTGGATCGTTCCAGGCTGACTCTTCCCGAGATTCCGCTCTCACCGGATGAATTGGATGATGAGCATGATGACCGGAATGACAAACATAACCCCGAAACTTCTGCGGCTGTTAAGCCGCGCATCATCTCGGCCATAACCGGCAATCCCGGGCAATATCAGAAAAGACTCCAAGAAACGGCACGTCAAAACAACTGCGAACCGCAGGATGTGCTGATTGCTTGCATCTACGAATTTTTCCCTAGCGGCCAAAAAGCCGTTCCCTACAAGCAAGTCATGCAGCGTGCCAATTCGGCCGGAATCCTCTCGCTCTTCAATGAGGATATGGATTCCATGGGCAGGTATTGGCGCGAATACGGGTATAGGTATGAAAGTAGTGTCAGCAGGCGTTGGCTCAAATATGCCGGCCGAGCCGGCGCTCAATCGCATAAATATGTGCGTAATAACGTTGAGTTGCCCTGGGATGTTCGGGAGGTGATTCCTGAAAACATTTTGCAACTTTGCATTTCGCTCTTTGAAAAAACTTCTTGAATTAAAAATAGCCAGTCCGCTCGGACTGGCTTTTTACGTGTCGTTTTTCTTGGCTTGCAATAGCTCGAGTCTGAACTTACCTACAAGCTCCGCAACCTTCAAAAAGTTGTTGGGCTCGCGATTGATGGCAACTGCCTGCAATACGAGCATCAAATAATGTTCAGCCGCCGCAACCTTGGAGGTTGGGTGCTTGAACTCATAATCCGGATTCAGGCAAATCTGGGTACCAATGACCGGAACCAGTGCAAACATGTGAGTGCTCATGCCGGGCAATGTCTGCACTATGTAGCTTCGGCCGCCGATGTTCCAGGCTAGAGGCAGATTCCTGCCTTCATCATCCCGGTCATCGCTTTCATTCTCCTGAGGCTTGCGGCTTGACCCGTTGCCGCCGGGATTACGCGGCTTTGGATCGGCGCTTGCGTGCTGGCGCCGGTTGCGCTTTCTTTTACGGATCGGACCCGGAGTGTTGCTGCGCAGGCTGTCCAGGTCAATGTCCGCTTCACCAAAGGCCGCAGTGAACATTTCCGTGAAATCGTCCAGCAGTTTGTGGAACGAATCCCGCTCCCCCGAATCAGAGTCACCCAAGAGTTTGTTGGCATAGGGCACAGCCTTTTCCAAGGCTCGGTACACCGCTTTCCACTGCTTGGTGCGCGCCAACTTGACAAGAAGGCCTGCTCGTGAGGTGTCTTGCCACAAGAGCAGATTCATATCATTGACAAAGATGTCTCCTTCCAGCCCGCGGTTGGTAAGAACCCAGGGCAAAAGGCCAATCATCTCCGGTGCATATCCGCAGCGCAGCCCCGTTGCACCATCGCAGACCCAAAGGCCGGAAGCATTAGGGTCGTCAACCGCTTTGGGCTTGTCCATGTACACTTCGATGCCGTCATGGGCGATGACCTTTTTCTTGAGAGGCGGAGCATTCAGCGGCTCACCGCCAACCGACAAGTTGATCGCCCTGTCAGCCTTGCGCGGCAGCTTCCACTGCAATCCCTCTCGTATCTCCTTGATTGAGATGATGACCGAGTTGGGGATGACCACAATGGTAAAGCTGCCCTTGATATTTTTGTATTTTCCCAATTCATCCGCGTCAGGACCTACCATTCTTGGCTTGACCTGATTATAGCGGATCTTGTATGGCGTAACCTCAACCAACATCACAGGCCCGCTCGAAGACGTGCGCGTCAATATGTAGAAACCGCTGTCTCTGTCGCGGTCAACATTTTTCGAATTCAGAGCAAAGTACGCAAAGCGTCCAATCTGTTTGGCAGACGCTCCGCCATGAGTACTGTTATCGATTTCATCACCGCCGACATTCAAGAAGCGCTGTATCTTGGGAACAGTGAAGCCGCTCCCGCGGTCCATGCAGACAAGAGCGAAGCTTCCGGGTGAAAGCGGATGGTTTTTGACCAAGTCCAATTCCACATAGGTCAGGCTCGGATCCCATTTCTCCTCGTCCGTCATGCAGGCTTGCGCTGCATTTCGGATCAGTTCCCATAGGTTGGCGATGGGGTTTTTGTACAATTGATCAGAGAAGATCATGTCATAGGTATTCATACCCGTGACAAAGGTCCATTGCATTTCCTCGGGCTTCGTTGAGGGTTTTTCGACGGTTTGATCAACCTTGTGTCCACGTATCATTTGCTCGTCCTTTCAGGTGAGAGCATCAGACTCAGGCGTAAAATCACACCCGGGTCGGTGATGGGGTTGCCTTGCCAAGCCTCTTTTAGGTCTTGGTCATCCAGCTGGCCTGTATTCATAAGTAGCACCACGGCTCGTGCCAGCATATAGCGGTCATTTGCTTCAAAATCATCAAGATTTGCCGTCAATTCTTGCAAAGTGTTTGCCAGTGCATGCAAAGCTGATATCACTCCCGAAATAGCTTTGCCGTTTATGCACTGCTGAGCGTCAGCTTTTAGCTCTGCCGGCTCATGAGCGGGTTTTGAGTTTTTTTGCTCGCCGCTCTTTTGGCCGTTGCTCTGTCTTTTTGTTGCCGGCTGCCTTGACTTGTTATCGCTTTTTAGAGATGAGGGTGTTTCATCTCTCATACATACCGGTTCATTTTGTTTATTCAGCAAACACTGGGCTTTTTCGATCAGCTTTTCCAAAGCTTCGATGGGCGGATAGCGTCCCTCGGCAGTAATGGCCTTGGAAATCGTTCCGGGTTTCTCATCCATTGCTTTTGCAACATTGGCCTGACTTGCATACTTTTCTTTTAGCTTTTCGAGCAGTGCCGCAAACTCTTTTTGTTTGCCAGTCTTTGCTCTTAAATACTCCTGGCTTCTTTTTTGTACGCGCGATACAAGCTTGGTACCCGTCGCTTCATCTGTGATGGCTTGGCTGACCTCGGCATTATTGAGTGCATCAAAGGCGCTTCGCTTCCAAAACAGCATATCGCGGATAATGTTTTGATTTGTTGAGAAAGCCGAGGCAAAGACCTCGATACCGGTATCGTCGGAAAAATCAGCGTAAATTACCTGGATAAGAAATACCAGATCAATAATCTCAATGGAATAAAGAGCCAGGACGGCCCGGTTATCTCCATGGAGTTTTTGAATATGGCCGCCGATAAGATTGCCCAGCATTTGCTTGCCGGCAAATTCACTGACAGCGGTCAAAAAATTTCCTTGGATCAAGGCTCTTTCACCGGCCAGGAATTCCAAGCAACGCTGCTTGTTTTTGTTTAAATGCGAACCCAAGTCGCCGGGCTGCATTTTTTTCTCTTTGAGCTTGGCGTGGATCGCATCGCGCAATTCTTCATAGAGCTCATGCAATGCCAGCACATGCTCGCGGTCTTCTGCCAACTGCCGCTTGCGTTCAGTTTGATCCATGAGGATCTCCTTTATATCGTTTTTCAACGACCGGTTTTGTTTCGGTGTGATGTTTATATATAGCCAAAATATGGAGATCTGTCAAGGTCCCAAGCCTCGGGTGTAAACATAACATTCTGCGAAAAAAGTCAACTAAAATCGAATATTAACCATCCGCCTTCTTTTAGCTTGACTTGTGTGGATTTTTATGCTGAAAATGGGCTAAATAACGAACCTTAAAACCCAAGAGGAACAATGAGCCTAGCCAAAAAGCAGGTACTTGGGCACATCACCGAATTGGTGTGCCGATATGTGCCCGCAGATGCGGCCATTGTCGGTACCTTGGGCGGAATAGGGCTCGAGGCCGGCGTTTGGCGAAAAGCGGGGATTAAACCGGAAAATTCTTATTTCATTGACCGCGATCCTTTGCGCATGAAGGCGCTGATGGAAAAATGCGAAGGCGCTGTACAGATTTTGGGATCTCTGGATCAATTCGCGAATGTGTTTTGTGCCTGCCGGAGTGCCGAACGGGGCTTGGATTTTTTTCATTTGGATCTTTGCGGGACCATCAACGGACTGGAAGAAGAGATATCACAAATACTGCCTCTTATTTTCCGCAGCCAAGCGCGTTGCTTTGCGGTTACTGTGGCAGATGCGCGCCGCAACTTGGCGCATGAAACTCCCAAAGAGCTTTTCCTGGCCGCCGCCAAACTCTGGCCGGCGCTGCATTGGCAAACCTGGCTCTTGCTCTGCGACTTGCACAATCAAGCGCGCCTTGAATGCCTGCAAGAAGCTGATACGGAAAAAGTCGCCCTGCGCGAACTCAGCCTGCTTGTGGTTCTGGGACGGGCTTTGCAAAAGTCCTCATGTCCGGATTACATGAGCGGTTTTGTCTGCAGCAATGTGTTGCGCTTTGTCTATTCATCAGATGGCTTTCGTATGCGGACTTACTTTTTTCACTTCGAACCCCAAGAAAAAGGAAAACAACCCCTAACCAGTCTGGCCATAGAGCTAAGCAGTTCTGTCTGCACCTGGTTTGACCAATATGGAACGCAAGCCGGTCAAATCAAACCCCAAACCTCAAGAATGAGGATCAGCATGGAAAGAAACGAAGAAATCAAACAGATCAAATCCAGGCTCGGGCCAATCATGGCCATGATGAATGAGGATATCCTGCGGGAGGTCGAAAGACTTTTCGAGCTTGCATCTGGCCATGATGATTCCGCGTCCAAGTTGGACATGAGCAAGCTCGACGAGGTGATAGCGATTCTGCGGTCGCTCAAGGGCGGGGCGCCGGTTCAGTCGAACTCGCTTTCGCCGTCTCCCGCTTCGGATCCTTCTGCGCAGGAGTCCGGACCTCCGCCTCCGCCTGCCAAAAAGCGCGGCCGGCCCAAGAAGGTGCGTCCCGAAGGCGAGAAGATCACCAGCTTGAGCCACGTCAGTCTTCAAGATAAGGATTCTGCGCGCATCGCTCTCATGGAAGCTGCCCGGATTGGCGCCGCGGCCGAGGATCGCGACGCGTCTCTGAACGCCGCCATCGACGAATGGGCTGAAAAATTCGGTGTTGCCGATGCGCCCAACCGTTTCGATATGTTCAGCGGTCTTCGCGCCCGCGCCCGCGGGGGCTTTGAGCCCGAGTTCTTTGCCCGCGTGCTCTTGGCCGAACCGGAGGGGCGCAAGCGCAACTCTCTGGTCGCCAAGCTGGCCAAGCTTTACGGGTACACCAAAGAGCAAGTCTTGGCCTCGGCCGCCAAGCATCACTCCTGGCCGCAAGAATAGTTCCTCTGCATCTATTTTTCTTTCAGACCTCCGCGCGGGGTCTTTTTTGAACTTGATTTAAAGCACGTTTCACCGTAGTCCTGTTAACCCGTATTCCGGAGTTAACTCTGGAAAACGGATTTACGGTTGCACCGGAGTACGTTGTATCTGTAGTTCATGACATAGGACGTGGAACGTTTCAGGCTCCATTGACAGTTCCCTCAATAAATGCTAAGCCAATAACGGTTCATTCACAAAAAACACCAAGAAAAGGTGCTGAAATGAGCAAAGACCAGGCAGATCTCAAAAAAATTCGCACAGCTTTGCAGCCGTTTTTCATTTTGTTTAATGAAGAGGGTAGAACGGCAATTGAAAGATTGCTGGATCTGGCCGCTCAAAACTCGGCAGGATCCGACACGGATCTGCAAGCCAAACATGAGCAATCCCTGGCCCGAATCGCCGAGCTTGAAGCCGAGCTTGGTAAAGCTTGCGGGCGCACAGAGACGCTGGAAGCGGCTTATACGGAACTGGCGCAGAAACATCAAGCTTTGCTCAAAGAACACGATGAGCTCCGCGTCCGTTCCAAGACCGTGGAAGCGGTTTACACAGAACTGGAAAAAAAGCATGAAACTCTGCGCCGGTGTCTGCGGAATAACATGATTAGTCTTCATGAGCATGCTCAAGCTATCAATACCACGTTGATTGAAGTTGATCTAAACAATCCAACTCAAGCAGCTCCGGATCCTGCTCCCGCAGGTCCCGAACCCAAGCCCGATCCCGAGTCTGCAGCCGGCTCGGACGCCGATCCCCCCAGAGTCATCGATGAAATTAAAACCAGGCTCCTGACCGAGGATTTGGCACGTCTGGAAATTATGGAAGCACGCGCAATCAGCGACGTGGCATATACGGCTTGCAAACAAAAATATTCAAAGATCCTTGGGTATGACAAGCTGGGAAGGCCGGAGGTACGTATAAGCGGTCTAATCACCGCCGCGAGCGGTGAGCGTGCCGCGCATTTCTTTGCGCGCCTGCTCAAAGCTTGCGCTGACGAATATGAAAAGCAAATCATGCTCATGCTTTTGTCCGGAGTTTACGGAAGAACTTCTCATGAAATTCTGTCGCTGGCCCGGGCAACAAAAACCTGGCGCGATGAACACAAGTTTTATCGGCACAGGCCGGCGGGTTTCCGAGGCAAAGCTGTTTCTGCTGCGCATGTCAATGGATCCGCTGCCGAATCCGGACCGTCGCTAAAACCCGAAGGCGCGGAGTTGATTCTTGACGATAAGCTCTGTTTGTTTCTCTATGAGGCATGCGCTCAAGGCGGCGAAGCGTATGCCGCTGCTCGCGTCGAGTCAATTCAGAAACTCAAAGAATTCGGTGTTACAAACCCTGCAGAAGCTATTCGCGGCATTATGGCTCGAGCAACGCAGGGAACCGGTGCCTTTTTCATCGCCAACATGTTGCGCTCTTGCAAATCCAAACAAGAACTCGAAGCCATGTTGGATCGCCTTGCGGCTTTGTACCTGAATTCCAAGGATGAACTTTTGGCCCATGCCAAAACCAGTCTATATCCGGAAAAGAGTCCGGGACGCAGAGCTAAAAAAGATTTGCCCAAACTGGTTTTGAAGTATTCCAAGCGCAGTCTGCGCCGGCAAAGGCGCTCGGACAAATCCATCCAGTCCAAACCAAACAAGGCCAAGGCTTCAAAAACGGCCAAAACGGCGCCGGGCAAAAAGCCAGCCTCCAAGCAGGACAAGGTTGATCGATTCCCCGACAAGGTGCTGAACGATCGGGCGCGCTTTGAGCTTGCATGGGCAAAGCATTGCGGTCCTGATGAATTCGCCAAGGCTCGCGTAGTCTGGCACAAGAAGCTCGGCATCGCGGATCATCCCGGTCGCGGCGGCATCATCAACACATTCGTGAACAGTGCCGTACATCCCAAGTTCCGCTTCAACTTTGCTGCGCGCTTCTTGACACATCAAAAACCCGCGCAACGCCAGCAGATTCTGCTTCAGCTGGCCGAGCTGTACGGCATGAATCCGGAAGATCTTAAGAAGGCTGTTGCGGATATTGCTCCCGCAATCGTCTACCTCTAAAAACATCACCGTCCCAAACTGGGGCGGTTTTTTAATCCCTCTCTACCTCTCCGCAATATCGCGGAGAAACCTCTCCCTCGTAATGCCCCTGCGCCGAAGCTCCGGGGTACAGGACGAGGGAAAGGAGTCGGTTTGTAAAGGTTAATAAAAATCCTCCCTTGCTTGCGGGGCAGGGGCGACGAACCGGTGTGAGTCGGGGAGAGGGAGTTTATCTAACCCTCCCAATCATCAGGCGCTTCTTTACCTAAGTGCTCATAGGACATTTTGGTCGCCATGCGCCCCCTGGGAGTTCTTGTAATCAAGCCCTCGCGAAGCAAGAAAGGTTCAATCACATCCTCAAGAGTTGCAATATCCTCACTCATGGATGCGGCCAGTGTACCAAGTCCAACCGGCCCGCCGTTAAATTTTTCTATAATCGCTAAAAGCGCTCTTCTGTCCGTTTCGTCCAAACCACGCCCGTCAATCATCAAAGACGACAATGCCGCATCAACCGTCTCCGGATTCATCAGTCCTTCAGCTCTGACTTGCGCATAATCGCGAACTCTCCTTAGCAGTCGATTCGCAATCCTCGGAGTACACCTCGCTCTGCCCGCGATCGAATACGCGGTTGGCTCGTCAATTTCAACTTCCAATAAATCCGCACTGCGCTTCACGATAGAGGTCATCTCATCCGGCCCGTAAAAATCCAAATGATAATGCGCGCCAAACCTGTCGCGCAAAGGAGCGCTCATTAAACTCAACCTGGTTGTTGCTCCTATAATTGTAAATCGCCTCAAGTCGAGTCGCAAAGTTCTTGCGGCCGGTCCCTTGCCAATAACAATGTCCAAAGCAAAATCTTCCATGGCCGGATACAAAACCTCTTCAATGCTACGGTTCAAGCGATGGATTTCATCGATAAATAAAATATCTCCTTCTTCGAGATTTGTCAGAATCGCAGCCAAATCACCAACTCTTTCCAATGCCGGCCCGCTCGTCACTTTTATCTCCGCATCCATTTCATGCGCAATAACATGCGCCAGCGTAGTCTTGCCCAATCCCGGCGGACCATAAAGCAGAACATGCTCGCAAGGCTCTTCTCTGCCTTTTGCGGCTTCCAGCAAAATGCTCAAATTTTCTTTAACTTGAGGCTGTCCCACGAATTCCGCTAAGCTTTTCGGCCTCAAACTTACCTCAACCCGCTCTTCATCGGGATTCGCCTCGGGCAATGTTAAACACTCCTCTTGCATAATAAATCGAGCTTAGCACACACTCGAATAACTTGGAACATATAACCCGCATCGCGCAACGTGTAGCGCGTATCGTCTGGCATTTTACGATACACGTTACACGTTTCGCGCTACACATGATTGCTAATTGCTAATTGCTGATTTATAATTAAGTATAATGCAAGTTAATCCTTTCATCCGTCCTGTTCCCGGGGTCATACCAAAAGTACAGCCGCCCCCGCCCGTGCAATCTTCATCGTCTCCGGGCCAAAAGTTTACCCGCGGCATGGATTCAAGCGAGCGTGCAGACAGTATCAAATCCATCGCCAATGACATTCATGCGCGAACGGCCCGTATACAACATCTTAAAATTGCGGCGCAAAAAATGCAGGAAGAAATCAAAAAAAATCCGCAGGCCGGATCATCTCGCATAGCCTATTTGGCCAAGCAATTGGATAAAGATTTTTAATATGAAATTTTCTGAACGATTTCCATCGGTCGATATTTCCTCCAATGAACTGACGCCGGAGCTCTCTGCCGAATGTCAGCGCGGTTTAAATGACATCGCATCAACCTATGCGATAATCGATTCCATTACAAATGATCTGCGCTCCGGCGGCATGGACAGTCAAAAAAGAGCTGCTTACGTACAGCTCCTGCGGGCCCAAGCGGAACTCAAAGGCCATCAATCCAATTTGGAAAAATATTTAAACAATTAACTCTTCATAATTTTACGCATGCTTAAACCCAGCAAAGCCGGCACCAAACCCAATGCTATTGTTATGGCCATAATCCAAAGCGGCAAAGCTGTAAAACCGAATTTTGTATTAACTCCCGGAATGTAAATAAGAGCAAATAAAGCAATTACCACCAATCCATAAACCGCTATGAAAACGCGGTTTTTTATAAAATCAAAGATTCTTGACCAGTTTAAAGATCTTGAAACCAATTCCAAAACTATAAATAAATTTGTCCAAATAATTACGCTAAAACCGATTGTTCTGGCCACTTCAATATCCAAATTAGCATTCAGCGCATATAAATATGATCCGCCTGTTATCAAAAAAATTATGGCACCATGCGCAAAGATTCTAAACAAACGCGGCGCTTCAATTAAAGGTTTTTTAGGATTGCGCGGTTTGCGCCGCATGGTATCTAGTTCTGCCGGCACCGCTTCAAAAACAATCGCGCAAGTCGGGTCAATCACAAGTTCTAAAAGCACAATATGAATCGGAGTCAGTAAAATCGGCAAACCGGCCAGCGGTATGATCAACGCAGTTAAAATTATGTAAGCATGAACAATAAAAATATAAGCGATAGCTTTTTGTATATTGTCAAAAATTCTTCGGCCGTCCTCAACCGCTCCCATGACGGTGATTAATCTATCATCTAATAAAATAATATCCGCAGATTCTCTGGCAACATTGGTTCCCCGTTGACCCATGGCTACTCCGATATCTGCATCTTTCAACGATGGCGCATCATTAACCCCGTCGCCCATCATGGCAACAACTTCGCCGTTGCGCTTTAAAGCAGAGATTATTTTTAACTTTTGTTCCGGGTTAATTCTGGCAAATACATGCAGACCGTGGATTTTATCCGCCAAATCCGCTTCGTTTATTTTTTCAAGCTCTGCGCCGGTAATCACGCCGCCGGAGCAGCTGATTCCCACGGCCTTGGCTATATGCATTGCGGTTTGCGGATGATCGCCTGTAATCATCCGCACGATAATACCTGCGCTTCGGGCTATTTTGATTGCTCGTCTGGCATCTGCCCTTGGCGGGTCTCTGAATCCCAGCAAAGCGACAAATTCGAAGTCTTTTGCCTTTTTCAAAGTTTTAGGCTCGCCATTCCCATTTCTTTTATAAGCAACTGCCAAAACTCTTAAACCTCTGCCGGCCAAATCATCTATTTGTTTATTTAGATCATTCTTTTTTGATTTAGATAATTTGCATCTTTCCAAAACATGTTCTGCGGAACCTTTGATTACCAAGGTTTTATCTTTGCCTGATTTCCATAGATGACCCATGAATTTTAATTTTTGATCAAAACCGTATTCATGAATCAGATTCTTTTTGAAATAAATATTTTTTGGCCGCATGCCGATCTTTTTGCCCAATTCGTGAATGGAGATATCCATCGGATCATATGGGTTCGGCTGGCTGGCTAATATGGCAAATCCAACCGCATCTCTAAGTTCATTCCTTTGCTTTTTGGCTGTCTTAATATTGATCAGATGATTTCCCGCGAAAACTTCTTCTAAAGCCATCCTGTTTTCAGTAAGAGTCCCGGTTTTATCCGTGCAAAGAGTGGTTATGTGTCCTAAAGTTTCAACCGCGTTTATCTTGCGCACCAATGTCTGTTTTCGAGTTAACCTGTAAGCTCCAAGTGCGGCAAAAACTGTCAGCACCACCGGAATTTCCTCCGGAATAACCGAAATGGCCAATGTCAGTCCTTTTAATAAACTGTCGACCAAGTCCTGGCTTCTTAAATAAACGATAGCCATTAATGACAGGCAGGCCAATGCGCCCACGGTGCCGAAGATTTTAACAATCCTGCCGGTCTGCCTCTGCAAAGGCGTCCGTTCATCGGAGATTTTAGCCAATGATTCACCGATTGAACCGTACTGTGTCTTGTTGCCGATTGCTGTCACCCGCGCCACGGCTTGGCCCGACAAGACCAATGTTCCTGTAAATACTTTAAACTTCCTGTCTTTGGATCCATTCGGAGAAGGGGATTTAAAAATCGCTCCCGGCTCGCCTGTGAGCAATGATTCGTCTACGGAAAAGTTTGAAGTATCTAAAATTATGCCGTCTCCCGCTATTCTATCGCCTTCCTGCACGACCATGATATCATCCACCGTCAAATTCAAACTCAAGATGCTCTCGGTTTGCCCGTTTCTTATAACGGTTACCTTGGGAGTTGAAAGTTCCTTTAAAGCCTCCAGAGCTTTATCGGTTTTTCTTTCCTGATATACATCAATACCGATCATCACCAAAACGCCCGCGATCATCAGCAGTCCATCCCAAGTTGATCCGATAAAAAAATAAAGCAAAGCCGCAATCAAGAGCATTAATAACATTGGCTCTTGCACAAGTCTTTTTGTGTAATGAAAAATACCTTTACTCTCTTGTTCGTAAAGCTGGTTGGGCCCGTATTTTTTTTGATTGGAAATTACTCTTTCCTCCTTTAGCCCGCTATATGCCGTAAAGTCTATGGGCATGCAGGTATTTTACCAATTTCATTTGTTAAAGTCGAATAACAAAATTCATTTATAAACGTCGTCGAAAGTCTTGACAATAAAAAGGAAATATGATTTATTGAATTATCTTGTTGGCGGAGGTGGTCATGGGTGAACTGGTAAACGCTCAAATGTTATTTCGCAAAAAAGGCTTGATGGCCGAGTCCATGCCCAAGCTTTTGGACATAGTATTTAAGCATCTGCCGGGCAAGGTGCCCGAGCCGGATGCATTGCGTCAATTGCTTGTACAAATTTTGATGCATGAGCGTTTTCCTTTGATGGATTTGAGCCGGGGCGAGCTGGAATATCTCTCGGCGCAGCTCAAGCATCTTAATGGCTTGGGCCCAAAAGATCAGGGCAATGCCTATTTTGCCTCCTTGAGTCATATGAAGCGGCAGCTGCAATGGGATCCGCAAAAGTTATCGGTATCAACAGTTTACATTATGCGCACCGGAGGTACCGGTACGTCATCCCTCCGTCATGCAATCAACATACTCTCTGTTGCGTGGCAGATTCATACCCAACAAGATCTCATCTTGGATGAAAGGTCTTATTTTAAAAAATACCCCCGCAAATCCCCTCGTTAAAAAACCCGGTCCACCTCGCCGGGCTTTTTTATTTTATTGTACCCGGTATCGAGGGGAGCGCTCTGAAATGCGCAACCGACGCACCGAGCCAATTCTCTTGAATCAGATAACTGGCTGATTTTTGTCTTTGCGTAATCATATCCAAAAGCCATTGTCTGTTATTCGCCACCGTATCGCCCGCGTCAGGCATTATGTCCGTATTATTATACGGCCACTTCGCATTGTAGAGATCAATAGCAACGGGCAAACTGTCTATTGATAATCTGTAAACCAAATAAGGGATATCAATATTGGTGTTTCTTCCCTCTAAAAACCGCATAACATTGTACCGCGCGATAAAAGCCTCGCTGTTAATCACAAGCGTAAACGAAAAGGCAAAAAGCGCCAGCAGAAAAATTGTTTTTGCCATTTTAAAATATTCAACTTTTATAATCGCTCCAATGGCGCTCGTGAGCAGCACTATCGCAATCAGCAAAATACAAAACATTGCCCAAAACCTCGAAAGCGTCAGCCCATAAGCATCAACATAAAGTAAAAGTCTGCTAATAGCCGAAGCAATAATCACACCCGTCTGTACAATCAAAGCAACGTTGAGTCCCGCTGAAAGCCGGTGCTTCATTCCCGTAGAGCGATAGATAGCGGCTGTTATTGCAAAAACCAAACCCGCCGCAAACAGCAGTTCAAAAAATCCATGCCGCGCATAATCCGCATAAGTAATGCTGTACTGCGTGATAATCGCCTCGCCGCCAAAAAAGTATGCGGCCTGAAATCCCACAAAAATCGCGAATAAAATGTTTAGCATGGTCAAAAAAGTCGCCAAAGCAATTTTATTCAGCGGAGATTCCTGAATTTGTTTTTGTTCGGGTGCTTGTTTTCTCATTCTTGCAAACATCAAAAGTCCCGACGAAAGGAAAAAGAGACCAACAATAACATCGCGAATTGTTTTGCCGATATATGTTCCCAAATCCGCATTGGAAAATAAATCCGTAACGGATTTTTCAAACAACTTATCCGCCGAAGCGAAAAGAGTTATAAAAATAAATAAAAACGGAATAGCGATTGCAATCCCGATTACGATCGATAAAATTCTTTTATCTTCATTCATTTTTTTTAATTGTCCGCTTAAAGATTTATAGGGCCAGATTGTATCTAAAAAAAAGAATCTCGGCCAAAAACTCAGAACTTCCCGATAGGGGAGGTAAGGCCTTGTATGCCAATAAGCAAATAAAGATAAGCATCCCAGTGTCAGTAAAAATGCCAAAACCCGGGTTATGTCACTCGCATATAAAACATGCGCGATGGCTCCAAATCCTGCGGGCAATAAAAACAAAAAAGCCCAGGTATTTTTTCTGGAGCGGTGCATTAAAGAAATTGTAATCATGGCGATTGCCATGAGTATCGCAAATATCGCAAAAGCAAATCCGAATGGATTTTCTCCGGGCAGAAGATGGAAGGCTATGGTCATTGCCAAAGCAATGCCAAAGATTTCGAGTATGCGATCCCTTACAGGCGTTTGGGGAATATTTTCAGACATATATTAAATTTCAAATATCCAATATCAAATATCAACGGTTGAAATAAATATCTCCCAAGTTTTTTCCAAGTTTATCCAAATCTTTACCAAGCATATTCAGACAGTGTTTGGTTAATTCGCCTGTACCCCGGAGCCTTTGGCGTAGGGGTATAACTTGGTTAATGTTTGGTCAATATTTCTAATTAGGCTCTTGCTATTTGCTATTTGTTATTTGTCATTGGTTATTGTTAGTTATTTAATTATAACACACTTTCAGGTTGTGCATGACATGGTTGAAGTTCAAAGCCTGAATTGTTATCATGTATTTATATGAATACTAATATGAAACATTATCTATCCTTAGCCATTTTTGGCTTATTGTTAACTTTGATAATCCCAAATTCCGCCAGTGCTGCGGATTGCGGCAATGATCCGGTTTATACCCGTGATTGGGCCGGTAAAACCACTATTGGTTCGCGCGTGCGTTCAATCGCTTGCATGGAGGGCTCGGAGATCTTAACCGTTTTACCTGCCGGCACACAAGTCCGCATTATCGCTGAAACCAATGGCTGGTATAAAGTCGACGTAGGCGATAAAACCGGTTGGGTCGGTGCCCGGCTCATCACAGTTACAAATCGCGATGGTGGCACTGCAACAACCGTCACAACAAATAACGAACCCGCTTCTCCGCCGGCAGCAACAAAAATCATCGGCATCGACGAAGCTAATTTTAAAATGTTGGAAGGCGGCGATCATGGTCTCCGCAATCGTTTAAAAAACACGGTCGTGCTCCGTGTCCATTTTCACGGCAAGGCATATTTGGTTAATGCGGACGGTACTTTAAAGCTTCTCACGGCTGAAGAAGTCAAAGCGTATAAGTTGGGTAAAAAGATTGAAAAAAAGACCGAAGCAAAAATTGTGAAAAAAGAAGAAACTGTGACCGCTCTCAAGGTCCGCAAACTCATCGGCATTGATGAAGCTAATTTTGCCAAGCTGGAAGCCGGCGATCCCGGTCTTCGCCAGAAATTGATGGATATGCTGGTTTTGCGCGTCCATGCCCGCGGTGAGGTCTACTGGGTAAACCCGGCCGGCGGACTCAAATTCCTTAACCCCGGCGAAGTCGGTTATTATCTGACAACGAATCTCAAACCCGAAGCTAAAAAGGATGATGTTAAAAAATCCGAGGATGATGCTATTCCGGCCACAGGATCCATCACGCTCCAGGGCCAGCTCACCGATCCGGGCAAAGTAAAGCTAAGTTGGACAACCGGGGGTCTTAACGCCTCAAAAGGTTTCAAAATCGTTATCTCCGAATCGGCTGATCCCGTCTATCCCGGCAATGATTATCATTATCTTTCCGATCCTTCCGCCCGCCAAGATTATTGGTCCAAATTAACCGGAGGCAAAACTTATCACTTCCGCGTCTGTCAGTATTTGGGCGGCAAATGCGGAGTCTACAGCAATGACATCGCTATCACGGTCGCGACCAACGGCGCTTTCGCAGAAAACGTTCTTCCGGGGTCAATTGATTTAACCGTTACGCCGGTCGCCGGCGGTAAAGCCAACATCACCTGGACACTGACTGATATGACATCGCCAAAGGGCTTTAAGGTCGTCAAAGACACAAACCCGGATCCCGTTTATCCCGGCAATGATTATCACTATCTCGCCGATCCCGAATCTCGGTCTGATACTTGGACCGGCTTATCAGCGGGTGAAACTTATCACTTCCGCGTCTGCGAATACCTGGGCGGCTATTGCGGCACATACAGCAACGACGTAGAAATTGTCGCACAATAAATCGTTTAATAAAACAAAAACTCCGTCTCAAAAACGGAGTTTTTAGTTGGCTTAATGATTAGTTGGTTGCGTTTAATGTCTGAAATATTCTTTGATAATCGGCTTGCGAATCATTATCCAAGGTAAACAATTGGCAGGAGTTGCCGCCAAATCCGCCTTCATTACCTTCGTCTGGTGATAAATTTTCCATAAAGATGATTTCCATATCAGGCCTGCCGAATTCCACATCATCGCCATGCCAATATTTAAAGTCGAAAGTTCCATCCGCTCTTTGCAAAGTTCTTTCTTTCGTCTGTAAGTCAAAACCTTCATAGCCGGTTTCAACAATTGGACATTCCAACATTGCGATGCGCTGGTTGTTATTGTCCATAAATTCGGCCCAGCGATGTCCCATGCCCGCATCTTCTTTAACTGTCCAATTGGAAGGGTATTGGAAGCTGAACACATCGCCCTTAAACAATTTCCATTTATCTCTGGCTTGAATCGTCTCATAAATATGGTCAAAAATTTCTCGCATACCGTCCTTATTTGACGAGATCTGAATACCTCTGGCCGGATCAAACAATGCATCTCCTTTGGCTTTAAAACCATCGATTTGCGCAAACAGGATATGCAGATCTTTTAACTTAAAATTTTTAGCATATTCCTCGCCAACCGTGCCATGCGCCAGATGATAATTATAGGTCACGCCGTCTTTGGTTTCCGATCTGTCTTGATTCTCAAATCTCCAAACTTCATAGCCTGTCACAGGCGGCGGGCTTTGCAAGACGGCAACAACTTCGCCGTTGCCGTCTTTAAATAATAAAGTCACATAGCCGTTTTCGGTCTCCGGCCATTCGGCTTGCCAGTCAGCCGGGATCTCCAATTGATAATCGGTAAATGTAAATTTTTTCCATTTTTGATCTTGCGTGATCACCGGAACCTCCGGTTCGCGGTCTTGTAATAATTTTACAATTTCATCTGTCGGCTCGGGCAACTTCACCTCGCTCGGAGGAGTCAGGCTGGGAAAGATTTTTTCCAAACTTTGGCTAACTGCCGGGATTCTCACGCCGGATCCGCCGGCATAAGAAAGCATGGCCACAGCAAAAACGCTTGTTAAAATGGCTAACCCTCCAATAATGAAAATATGTATTCTTCGCATAAATTAGGTAATTAATTGTTACTACCAAATATAACGAAAGGGGCATATCTTATATGACGATTTATTGCTACCGTATACACCCCTCTCTCGCCGTGTACCACGAAGCTTTATGCGAAGTGGTAGAGCGGGAGAGGGGTTGGGGGTGAGGGCAGTTAATAAAAGAAGCCCGGTGTACGGGCAAGAGAGAGGATCAGATAACGTGCTGGCAGCGGCAGCAAAATGTAAGTTCTTTTATTTCATCGGCATCGTGGGTCGGCTTAACATTTGCCGCACCGCAATGCGAACAGGTAACGATGAACAACCTGTCAAAAACTTCGGCCGCCTTTTGTGTCAGATAAAAACACTTCCGGTCTTGGTTGTACTGCACCAGGCCGCGGCCAAGAACTTCATCGATCGCGCTCACTAGCTGTTGATTATCAACGGCATATTGAGATCTCCGAAACAGATCCTGAACCCGGTCAATCAGCGATTGCCTCGGGTCAGTCTGATCCGCAACCGCAAATGGCCGGCGCAATTGCACAAGTATTTCGCGCGCATTATCATCTTCTGCTATTAAAGTGGTAGTTGGCGGGTGGCTGCTTAAACAGCCGCAGGGCGGGTTGCTGCTGCCTATACTCATTTTGTCCCCCTTTCAAAGAACGAGCGATAACCTACCATACAACGATTATTTGTCAACCGACAAGGGGATAAATTTCAGGACATTATCTACGATGACGGGCTTCATACCCAGGACTTCTTCTTTAAAATCAATTTCCGGTATCTGCCGCAATAGATAAATCGGCTTAGCCAAATGAAAAGCCAGACCCATCTCCAGAAGTGTATTTGCGCCAATATAACCTGCAATCCCTTTTTTATCGTAATTCAAAACCAAAATTGCATCCGCCCATTCCACTTTTTCAAAATGATTTTTCATGGCCTCTGATTTACGTTCCCAAACCCAAATTTCGTCATCTCCGGCCGATTTACGTCGATTATAATAATCAGCCACCGGTATCATTTTCCCACTCTCATCCTCTATATGAGTGGGAGGAATTTTAACTTCATGCCCCATAAACTCCAGCTCTTGCTGAACCTTCTGCATTTCCTCAAAAAAGGCAATACTGCCGCAAAGGGTAATTTTCATAGCTCTTGATTTATAATGATAAACAAGCTACACTGCGAGCGCAAATTATTCGGGCCTGTGGCGGAATTGGTATACGCAACAGACTTAAAATCTGTCGCCGCAAGGCTTGTGGGTTCGAGTCCCACCAGGCCCACCAGAAAAAATCGCTTAGGCGATTTTTTCAATTTCCAAATTCATGAAGCACGCTACAAGCATATTAAGATGGGACTCGAACCAGGAGGGGCGTTGGGGAACCTGGGTTCCCCGTTGGCGGAAATATTAAAACCGATGGGTTTTAAAGACCCTGAGCCTGTCGAAGGGGATGTGAGATTCCCACCAGGCCCACCAGAAAAAATCGCTTAGGCGATTTTTTCAAATTCTCAAACAATTTCAGGGATATAAATATACTCTTGTCAGTTGTTGGTTTATAGTTGTTAGTGCGGTAAACAAAAACCCCGCTTGCGCGAGGTCTTTGCTTTTTTCATTGAAGGTGCAGCCACAGAATAACAGGATCTGGATCATCTGTCAAGATTCAAGGGATGTGCTTAAAATCTCCCCATCCCAACTTTCCGGATCTGTCTGCGTCCTTACGATTAAAACATCGTCGAGTGAGATTTTTACATTCGCATCAATCAGCAGTTTTGAAGCATTTAACCGGTCCACAAGAGCTTGGTCGTCCAAATCAATCGCCGGTTCCCGTCCAAACGCGTGATCAATCTGGATAACGACCGGATGTACATCCTCGTCAGCATGAGAGTGTGTCTTAATTATCTTCACAGCTAAAGCAATCCCTTCCAATAATTCTTCCTTCTCCATTTTATCATGCAAATGATATGCAACGTTTCTTCGGGGAGTCCACGCCAACGGCAGGCCCCCGATATAAACTCTATAGCCGGCATGGAACCTGTCCCATTCATCCTCTTCCGCGTTAGATGCCATGCCTTTTTCTCTTTGCAGATAATCCGTCGCTTTGTGATAGGCGTCTTGCATCGCATCTCCATGAAAAGGAACCAGTTCATGCGTATCCGTATCATACATATGCGTATGGATGACGGCTTCGACAAGTTCCGGAAGTTTTTTTAACTCATCTGCCAGCGATGAAAAGTAGGCATATTCCGCCTCTTCATCACCCGCAAACGCGGCGCAACCGGCGTGATTATCCGCAAAACATGTGTGCGGCATCAAATAAATAACGATTTGCTTACCGTCTTTCTTAGCTGCTTCAATTTGCTTGCCGTAAATTTCTAAAAACTTTTTTGCGCCGTTTACTGCATCCCTATCTTGCGTAAAGCAACCGCCCGGCGAGGCAAACATTTCCACCGCTCCATAAGGCTCACCGGTGGCATCAACCGCAAACCGGTCGCGTTCATCCATGCAAGTCACGTGAATTATCAGAGCCTGCCTTTGGCGCTCTTCGCGTTCGATGCCTGCTTGTAAATATTCTTTTTGCGCCTGCGCGCGGTCTTTGGCCAAAATCAACAGTTCTTTGTGTTTAATTTCAGTACTAGCCATATTATCGTTTTATGATTCGTTTATGTGATATTAGTTATTTGATAGCCATTCTGCCAAAAAATTTGAAAATACGCAAAGTTTTTCAGTCCGCAGGATGCCGGGCGGGCTGTTCGGGTTGACAAAAGCCAAAATAATCTATATAACATAACGGCCATGATCGTGGACTCTCGAGAACCGTCCATTTACCGTTCTTTGCAAAATGTTGTGGCTATTTCCATTCGGCCTTTGAATAATGGAAAAAGCCTCGAAATTCGTTTTAAAGCTTATAAACTTTTCGCTCCCGCCGCCATGGAAGTGATTGCTCTGGACTTGGAAGTTTGCTTTAATGGCCGGACGCGAATCATCGCCGGAGTACTGCGCGCTATTGTGCAATCCTCTCCCAGAGGCCTTTGGTATTCTTATGAGTTTCTTCCGGATATTCCCGGCGATCTCGGCCTGATTGCTTTTCAAGGCTGCAACCTCGATTCCAATATCAAAAAAATAAGCACCGATTCGGTTAAGCCGAAATGGTCCATGGAAAATCTTTTCTTCAAACCCCTATAAACCGCTTCAAGCGGATTTTTTATTTTAAAGCAACTTTTACGGCGGCGATATCGTCCGGCCTTTTATATGTCTTTCGCATAAATGCTCTTTGAACGGCTTCTTCTCTTAGAGCATCCAGGCTGTCTTCTCCGTAATTGAGGTGGGCTAATGTGTATTCCAAACCATGCAGATCCGGTTCATCGTCAACTTCAAAATGATCCAGAATTCCGTCCGTAGCAAAGAATAATTCATCTCCTTCAATTAAACGATGGATTTCCAGTGACGGTTTGTAAGGTATTGAGTCCGGCGCCTCGCTGCCCAAGACTGCGCCGATTTGTCTTTTTATATCATGATATGTTATGGGAATATTTCTTTCGCCTTTCTTGATTTCAAAAACCTTTTTTGGATTTTTTCTCATCTTTTTTAAAAGTTTTTCATCCAGCAAACCCTCGCTTAACATCTGATTTAACAGAGCATCGTCTCTGGTCAGCATCTCCACACTGCCGTCTGCGCGGCGTATAAAAGCGCCGCTGTCGCCAACATTTGCGATTATCGCATAAGTCTTTCCATTCGGAGCCTGATGCGTGATGCCGACGCAGGCAGTCGTTCGCCCGCCTGTTGCAAAAACATTTTCACCGGTCTCATTTAGCGCCAAGAGCAATGCGATGGTCTTTTTTAAAATCTCCGGATCCGTTTCGGCAATTTTTTCCAAATCTTTCTTTATCTTATCTTCCAGCTCTTTAACCAAGTGCGGCAGACTTATCTGTTTCAGTTTTATCTGCATTATGTCGACGATTCTCTGAATGATTCTTTGTACATCAAGATTCTTCATTTTTTTTAAAAAGGACTGGAAATGCTCGGGCAAATATCTTTCTGCTGCCAGGCTGGCCTTTTCGCCATGATCACGACCCCCGACTCCGTCAAAAACGCCAACCAAACCGGTTTCCGGATCAGCTAAAACATTATCTTGATTTCTCTCAAACGCACCGCGCTTCGGCTTTTTCTGCAGAGTAATTTTTACTTCTATATTATCAAAACCCGGCACTTCCTGTGCTTCAACCACATCGCGTTTCTGCCTTTCACCGGCCGGCACAATCTCTATCAGATCTTCCGAGGGCAATTCTACAGCTTCATTATATGGATTTTTCATATGAGAATATTTTACTCGCATACAAACCGTGGGTCAAAAATATATCTATGTAAAATTGACTATTATGCAGGGTTACTTGTAAGCTAAATATTAAATATGCTCAAGCAAACATTATTCGATTTGAATAAAGTATTCGATAAGGATTACTATCAATACCTGCAACAAGGTCGTGATGATAAAAGCGATACGGATTTCATTATTAAAACATTAAATTTAACTAAAGAAGATGCAATCCTTGATATTGGTATGGGCAATGGTCGTATTCTGCAACAATTATTTAATAAGGGTTTTAAAAATTTAACAGGTATTGAACAATCAAGAGAATTATATCTGCAAGCCTTGCAATATAGGGGTTTAGAAGAGGTTGATTTAGTCAACGATGATTTTTTAGAACATGATTTTAAAAATCAATTTGATAAAATATTTTTCTTCTTCACTGGTTTTGGTTACTATGATGACCTTACTAATAAACGTATAATTCAAAAAATCGCATCACTCTTAAAAAGCAATGGATTATTTTTATTGGATTTAACCGGTCAGGGATCTATTCGGCGCATGCTAAATTATAAACAAGAAATATCACGGGGAGGGTTAATTATTAAGCCAATCGCTCAATACAATAAGCGAAAAAAAGTTTTTTCAATGGTCTACCCGGCTTTTAATAAAAAAGGACAAAAAGTTAAAGAATATGTTTTTAAATATCGTGTTTACACTCCAGAAGAAATAAAGCTTATTTTAGTAAAATTTGGTCTAAAAATTACTGCTCAATACGGTAATTATATGTCGGGGGAAATGTCGGAAGAATCTCCCAGAAACATATATATTGCCAAAAAAATATAAAATGATATACTCAAATTGAAGCAGTGCACACGGTGTGCAATGCTCACATGTCCCTTTCACATAGAGGGTTTTCGTCATGAGTACAGATACTGATAAGAGGCAGGCGCCGGTCGAGCAAGAAGCGGACTTGAACGAGGCATTGAAAGGGTTCGTTCTCGAGCCCCAAAGCTTTGCCAAGCGCATGTCCGCGGCTGTCGATATGGATATGCCGGACTGACATCCTCCATTGATCACACGAGTGTAAAGTTCTTCCACCGGGAACCAGACACATAGGTTCCAAGTAAAAGAGACCGCTTGATGTACCCGACAGTTCAAGATTTTCTACTCTGCGGCACCCTGGAAGTGCCAAGACTGGCGCACAAGTGCAAGACGCTGGTCTACCCGTTACCCTCGCTTCCGTTGGCGCAAATAGTCGCCGACATGAATGGTCAAAGGACCGTAGTTGCTCTCGCCGTAAGGCACGGCGTGTTAGAAGACGCGCTGAACGTATTCATCGACGAACTAGCGTCGCGTGGGGTTGTGTTGAAAAATACCAACCCCACATTTTGTAATGTGCCAATTCACCTGGGCCCCAAAGAGCCTTGGTTGGCGGAAGTTCATATTGATTTTACCGATCAATGCAATCTGGCAAGTCATTGCCCGCATTGTTACCGAGGTGATCTTCTAAATAAGCGCAAACAACATCCTTTGGATGATTGGAAGAAAGTAATAGTCGATTTGGAAAATTTAGGAGTTCAAAGAATCGCAATAAGCGGCGGAGAGCCTTTGTTGCGGGCTGATCTCGTGGATTTTATCCGTTACGTCACTGAGCACAATATCTTGGTTAGTGGTATTTTTACAAACGGTACAATTCAAAATCATACTCTAGATCAAGTTCTCGATTTCCTGATAGCAAAGGGCCTGCATACTTCTTTTTATGTCAGCCTCGATGGGCCTGACGCTGAAACCAACGACCGTTACCGCGGTAAAGGATCCTTTCAGAAATCAGTTGGATTCCTTCAGCGAGTTGGTGCTGTTGCCCAAGTCAGCGACTTAGAAGTCGCCGTAAATAGTCAAATCAATATATACAACGTTCGTCGCTTACATGAATGGTATGAGTTTTTAAAAACATTACCCATTCACCGTTGGCGCATGAATGCCGGCAGAATTACAGGAAGACTCTCAAAGAATCTCGGGTTAGTAGTGCCCCCGCAAGAACTGATGGACGCTTATGAGCGGGTAATTGCGTGTTACCTTGCAGATTGGCGTAAAAAACAAGATCCATTCAAGATCAATATTGAAAGTGTATTTCGTACGGAGATGCTCAACAAGCGCCGTGCTTACATCTTCGATCCCGACTTGCAAATTTGCGATTATAAACAACACGCATGCAGTATCGAGCCAACCGGTGATGTGCAATTTTGTACCAGTTGGAACAGGGTACATTACGGTAACGTCTTCCGGGAGGGCATGCAGGAGATCTGGTATAACTCTGAATTACAAAAATTGAAACAGATGCGACTTAAAGATATTGTCGGCTGTCGAGATTGTAAACTATTACCATATTGCGGTGGCGGTTGCCGTCATATGGCACCATCTCTTACCGAAGCCGATCCAATTGCCTGCGAGCGTTACACCCTTTTTGTTCAAAGGATTGTACCTCTGCTCCATGCCGAGGGGGTGTCCTTTATTGTATAGTCCATTATAATTCGCCATGCATTGTTTGCATGGTTTTTAAATAAGCAAAAAGACTCCGATTAAAGAGTCCTTTTACGATGGTCGCGCGAGTCACGTTTTACGTGATTTAACGCGATGGCTGTGCCACGTAATCGTAATCCGGTTTGTTGTAAAGCAAAAATCGCCTCAATGCTAAGACGATTTTTACGTGGAGCGGGTAACGGGATATTTCACTCGCTCGCAAGCTCGCTTTTGGGACAAACCTCCCGGTTTTTCCCAACGATTTCCATCCAGGACAGTGGGGAACTACCGTTCCCCAAACCCCTCCCGGTTCAATTCCCGAAATGCAAAAAGACTCCGATTAAAGAGTCCTTTTACGTGGAGCGGGTAACGGGAATTGAACCCGTCTCTCCACCTTGGCAAGGTGGCATAATAGCCTCTATACGATACCCGCATATAATGTCAGCGGGTGAGTAACTTGTAGTCGAAGGGATACCCGCTTGCTATTTGATTGTGGCAACAGATTATCAAATCATGCCAAATATGGCAAGTATCTTTATTCGGATATTGACAAAAATGTATTTTTCACCATATTCTGTATTCCATGCAGCAAAACACGTCCTTTCAAAATCTGCTGGAACGCTTGCCGTACCGGGTTATAAAAACAATTCCAATTTATTACGGATCAAATAACCGGGTTTTTCAACTTCAACTCCAAGATGGCTCACTGCTCTTGCTTAAGCAGTATTTTTCTGATGATCGTCGGCGTATGTTTCGTGAATGGAACGTCTACGCCATCATTCGCGAACACGGACTCATGCAAGTACCGCAACCAATGATCTCTGATCAAGAAAATCAAATCGCAATCTATGAGTTTATCCAAGGCGAAAAAAAGACGGCAGCTCAACTATCGCGTAAAGACATTGCTCATATGGCTGAATTCTTAGCCGACTTGCATCGCATTAGTCCGGATCAGGTCAGCGTCCCATTGCCGCGGTCGATCATGAGTTCACAATCGATGGCTCAAACCATTGATGTGTTAATTTATGGCCGTATGAGCGAAATAGAAGCGGAGACCGATCAAGGAAAAACCCATCCCAGACTCGCGGAATTTCTTGTCCAAGAAGACGTCTTTGCTCGTGTGCGCCAAGCTTTGCGGGTCTTTCGCGAGAAAACGGGTCCAAAAATTATCAGTCATGAGATTCCTGACCAAGATCTGCGCCTTACGCCCGCCGACTTTGGTCCGCACAATATGATATTCCCGGCAAATCGAAAACCATATTTTGTTGATTTTGAATACGGCGGTTGGGATCATCCATTGCGGGTAGTCGGCGAATACGTTAATCATGACCGCGCCTTAGGCATGTCGCCGCAAGACAAGCAATTCTTCCTCGACCACTACGTTGCTTGCTCGCCGCTCGATCCGGACTTGCTTGAATTGCTGCCTTACATGCGCTGTCTTTCGGAAATCGAATGGATTATGATTTATATCAGCTCCATGAATGTCTCCAAGCTCAAAGCCCGCAGCTTCGCTGATCCCGATTTCGACGCGGATTCTTATCTGGCCGGGCAAATTCAAAAAACAAAAAACCGCTTACACGTATTAGACGCTTAACAAAAGCGTCTTTTTCATTTTCGCAGAAAAAGATCCCGAGTAATATTGAAGGCCGTCCTTAATCCTTAATCCTTGAGCTTTAAGCTTTTAGCCTTAGGCTAGCGTCTAGTATCTAGAGTCTAGAGTCTAGCGTCTATTAGTTCTTGACTACCAAGCATAAATTTGGTAATTCTTTGGTTAGTTCTTCGAAAAAACAAGGAGGCGATATGCCTGTCGAGAAAGATCCGAAACGCCATACTTCCTTTTATCCGGATGAATTAACCGCTGACGGCTCTCGCCGTTTAAGCGACACACCGCCAAATGAACAACCTTCTGTTCAGGACGATGCGGGTCGTTTCACTGATCCTCCAAACACCAACCCCGGTCTTGCACCGGCCGCCAACCCGGCTCCCGGTCAAAGTCCCGGGTCTATTAAGCATGTACCCAGCGAGCATCCTACTTTGCATTTTATTTTGCCGGAAAAACAGCGGCTGGATGAGGTTATGTCTCGTCAGGTTCAAATTGCCACAGCCCGGCGCGGTCATGGCCATATGCAGACTTTTCTGGGTCTTGGCGAATCAAAACCGAGCCAGCCTCCGGCGACAAACTTGGCCCAGAGCGTGAATGCTTGGGTTGAACGGAAATCGGACCGGCCCGGATCGGGCGATTATGTTATGCGGCTGGCAAAAAACGCCTTTTTGCGAACCAGGAATTTTCTTGACGATGTTTATGACCGTACTCCTGATGAAAAAAAGTCCGGACTGGAAAAATGCATGGACAATACTTTGATCCCAAACAATCTTCCGGATTCATCAATAGTCCGTAGCTTTGAATATTTTGTCAGATCTTACGGTTATTATGGTCCGGTTCTTTGGTTTATTCCGGCTGATGTAACTTTTGCCATCTTGCATGACGCAGAGCTGATTACGGATGCGCTCTGGAAGCAGGAAGGCAATTTTATTGAAGGATATCCTTCGCAATATCCTTTTGATCCGCCCAGCGGAACACCGAGCATACCGCCATCCGGGTACTGGGTTTTGGCATTTCCCGGCATTATGCCCGGTTCGGCTTGCCGGAGCTTTGCAGATCAGGAAGATATGTTGCCATACCTTGCGCAAACCGTTGGCCTTAAAGTTAAAGGCGGGCTCATCAGAAGTGGGCATCATATGGCTGTAAAAATTCCCAATATTGTGGATTTGCTGGTCTTTTATGCAATCGTGAAACACTCCAAGGCTTTGGTAGCAAAAACCCAACTCATTATTCGGTCAGCGGTTGGCATTAAAGCCTACAGAGAAGAAAATATAGGCGGCGGCAAAGGAATTGAAATCCCTAAACACGGGCTTTTCACCAAATACCGCGCCAGCGCTCTAATTGATCCGGATCGAACTCTTGAGGTCACTGAAAGCACGGACGATCTGATATCCCAAGGTCACGGTATTACCCCATTCTTCATATCGCATATTTACGTCTGACGCCATCCCGGCGTCTTTTTCATTTTCGCAGAAAATGACCCTGAGTGAAATCGAAGGGTCTTAACAGGATTGTTATCTTGATCAGATCCCATCCCATCCCATCCCATCCTCTTTCCCTCGCCAGCGGGGGAGAGATGTCCTTCGCTTGGCGAAGGATAGAGAGAGGGTTGACAAATCCCTGGATATCTATATCATTGCCTTTACTCGTACCTGTAAAAAAGGAGTTAAATTTGGCATTACCCAAATCGGAGAAATGGGCACTTAAGCGTTTGCATAAAGCATTGCAGAACGACGCTGAAAGGCATGGCTTGATCAGAGCAATTATCGATAACCCGGCCAACATGCGGCAGTTCGCGGACACGGCCGAAGCTGAAGATATATTCTCGCATGTAATTAACGCCATTCCCGATGATTATGAAAAACTGTTTCAAATTGTCATCAATGCAAAAGGAGGATGGTGTTTGCGCATGCTTTTCAGCCATGCGGCGGCCAATCAGCAAACCGACCGGATAATTTCGTATATAATCAGAAAATTCAACAAAGTATGCCGGCTGAATTACTTTCCGAATGAATTATACCGCATGTTGGATAATGCACCTGCGGCTGAAACGATAAACTTGATTCGTGCAACCAATCCGCGCAAAAGGTCGCGCATGGCGGATGATTTGGACTTGTCTGTGCTTTGGGAAAAAGCTATTGCCAAATTGCTGTCCGAAAAAAAATATCGCTTTGCTTATCAAGAAATGTTGCAAGCCGGCCAAGGGTTTCCGGTTGAGCGGGATGCGCCTTTAACCTTGTTTCCCAGAAACGGCGACCGGCTTTTTATTACGCAGATCAAGGACTGGCATCAAAGTGACGATGCTTTTTGGCAGACATACGGCCGGGTTCCGGATTTAAAGCCATTAATCGAAATGGTCTTTCAGGCTCACGTCAAAGCGGAAATCATCGAAAAGTTGGCAGTTGGCGATTTTCAAGGTCAAAGCCGCATCAAAGTCCAAGTGGTAAGGGAATTATCGGAAGGAAGATCTTTGATTCTGAATACGCATCAGTTCACGCCTTGCAGCGGCTTGATTGCCAGGCATGCTGTGCGGAAAAGTCTGAAAACCTACAAAAGGTCGGGGATGGCGGGCATGCGCTTTTTAAGCGCCCCCAATATTCAAGGTGCGCAATTAACCGAAACCGGCGCTATGTTGCAAAAATTGATCATTCATTATCAAGACAAATACATTGTACATGAACGCAAGTAATCCTAACGCCCCAGGGCGTTTTTTTGTAACGCCAAATCAGCTTTCTCTTTTTTAAATTTGGTTTTAACTTTTTTTACAACTTCCAATGCTCCGACAGCTATAAAAGCCGCGCCAAACGGTGTCCAGCCCGGGAGCCCTGATTCTGACGAGGTTTGCGTCGCCGCCGCCAATGTCGAACTGTGTATGAGTTGAATCTCGTCAGCGGTACGCGGAATTATTACCGGAATGTCATCCGTAATATCTAAAACACCGCTTACTGAAATCACATCATCTTTTTTCAATCTACCGGCCCGGTACGCAACCCCGGATTTTACTTTAACCTTAACATCAACATCATCAACAATAAGATCGATTGTATTTCCTGAAACTCCGGTGACGGTCCCGCTTGCCGTCACCAAACTCCAGCCGTCTTCCAATGCCGGAGCTAAAAATGATACATCCCGTGTTTGCGGATTTTCCGAATAATTTCTTCTCACCGTCCAGCCGTCGTTAACTGTCACCGATAAATAGGGGAGTTCATAGGTATTGAATTTTAATGTACCGGTTATCTCTATAAATGATCCCATTTCCGGCAACTTGCGGTGTGACGGCACGCTCACCAGCAGTCCTCGCCCGTCACCGTTTAGCAAAACAAAGGATCTCCCCGTTGTCTGCCGCGGCATTGTGCCAACCGTGCCTTGCAATAAAACACGGCTGCCGCCGAATTGTTCGTTATGCAGCATATAAAAATCTTTAATTTTAAGAATTATATCGGCTTTGGCCGCACCTTTGGCTTTAGCTGTTGTTGATTTTGTGGTTTTAACGCTCGCGGTTTTGCTCTTTGTGCTAATCACTGTGCCGGATTTCCCGTCATCTTTTATATCAGCGGTACTGCCGGTTGCATCAATTGCCGCTCCAATCGCTTTTTCAGTCGTAAAGACGGCAGCGGATTCTCCCGGGCTTGAATCGTTTATCTCCAGCCAGCTTCCGTCCGCTTGCAATGCAAATGAAAATCCTTTTTGCGAACCTTCGTATCTTATAGAATCCAAAACAGTGCCGTCCGCGAGGCGCAAGCTAACTTCATCGCCCGTATTATTCAATCTGGCCGATGAAAGCTCGTGCACATATACACCGTCATCTCTGCAAACATTATCCGGCAAAGAGAATATCTTTCCCGTGGCATCAAATATCTCAATATTTTGCCGAGGCATGGTCTTTTCCGTGCAAATAACCTCAATCCATTCTTTGCCCTCATTGGGATTTGGCATTATCTCGGACAAAATCGGTTTATGCATGGTCTGCGGATCAGCCAACGCAAGATTATCCGTCGTCGTTCCCGTGTCCGCCGCCGCTGCCGAGTTGATAATAGTCGCAGAAATTCCAACCGGCTTGGTTTCAGTGTTATTTATTTTGGACGACTCTTCATAGTCATCTGTACCGGTATCCGTTAATTGCTCCGTAATAACGTTCGCGGCCCCCGGAGTCGGAGTCACGCTGTATTGCCAGGCATGTTTTTCATCCCGCGCTAAAACCGTGCCCTTGTCATGCGCCGCGTAAGTCAGGGTATCTATAAGCTCGCCGTCCGAAAAGCGCAGATAAACCGAATCACCCGAATTGTTCAGTTTGCTGGCAGATATCTCTGCCGCAAGATAAGGGCTGCCGGGCAGGATTTTGCCTTCCAGTTTAATAATCCTCCCGGTCTGGTCATGAACTTCCAAATCATCCAAGACTAAATCAAATTCCAATGATAGATTCACGAGTTCGATCCATTCTTTGCCTTGTAAGGGCGCGGCCATAACTTCATTCAGGCGCAAAAATTGGCGGATTTGATTTTTTTGATAAGAACTTGTATTGCCGATCTGCGGTTCATCGAGAATTGTAGAAGTTGAAACTATGATGATTTCGGTTGTCGGTGTTATTCCTGTTGAAGTTGCTGCCAATGTACTGGTCGCAATCGGCTCAATAATCACAATGGTACTCGTGCTGACACTGTCCGTCGAAGTCGCACTGTCTAAAAAAGGCAAAGTACTTGTCGCTGTCATATCATCATCCGCATTCACAGTCTCTGTGATTTTAATTATACCCGGATCACCTAAATCCTCCGTGGTTAGATTTACCGATACTTCGGCGCTCGCCCAGGCTTCATCAGCATCGCCCGGCAAGTCAAAGTCAATTCTTTGCATGCTTTGTTTTACATCGCCCGAGCTTCCGGCGGGCGGCGCGCCTCCGTCTCCGGCAAAATCAACCAGCACTCCATCCGCATCAAACAGCTCAATCATTAAAGCTGAATTGGAAAGTGAGAGAGTGCTGGTTGCTATGCCGGCCTCAACCGTCAGTGCGGTTTTTTCATCGCCCGGCTCATAGTTTGCCAACAAAAGCGCGCCGCCCGCCGGCACCATGGTCCCGCTCGGCAATACAATGTCGTGCCCGCTTGATCCCGCACCCACCAGCCTCCAGCCGCCAACATCAGAATCAATATCAGTTGGATTATATAGCTCGATCCATTCATCAGCGGCACTTAAAGTCGATCCCGCCCAAGCAACTTCGCTGATAAAAACCGCTCCGTCGGCTTTTGCCTCGGGAGCCGGCATGGTCACAAACAGCATCACGGCTGTTTGGCTAATCAAAACCCACCGGCAAATAAACTTGCTTCTCCTCATATTTATTTATGCAGTCCGCAGAAAAGATCCCCTGTCGAATCAAGAATGCGTTCCTGCTTTTTATCTAGTTTTAGTATGACATGAGATTCTAATTTTCCGTGGATAAACTGGGTATTAACATCTTTGGATTTTTAAGATTGTTTCGTTTTGTTAAGATTTATAAACTCAATTCTTCGTACTTTGCGCTTTGCGCTTCGTGCTAAATATAACGTCTTGTTATTTTTGTTAAACAAATCAATAAATCTTACATTTTGAGTCTTGACAAGTTTAAAAATCAGTCAATAAAAGACAGGATATTCACAGTCAAAACATGTTATTGGCTTTATTGCTTTAAGTTAGATACAATACGGGCATCTTATAATCAATATATAAATAATATGCGTAATAAATTTTATCTTTTGTCGATCACTGCCCTGGTTTTTGCCATGAGTTTTGGTCTAATGAATCTTGCGCATGCCCAAAACTCCACCATGATCTTTCAACAAGGTGTAAATGGATATTCGGGCACGCAAGATGTCACCATCTCCAATCAGTATATTGAATGGAGCGATGTGGGTGTCACTGATTTGGACGGCCCCGTCAAATCTTATTATAAAGCGGAGATCGGCAAGACTCCGTATGAAAAACGCGCTTTGCTTAAATTTGCTTACCTCGGCATTCCTGCCGGAGCACAGGTTGTTTCCGCCAAGCTCACATTGGTCGTCACCGACTGGGAAAGCGGCTACAACGGCATGCCGCAAACCGTCTTAAAAGGTTATTATTTGAAAAACTCCTGGAATCAATCGGCCGAAAAGCTGGGTTGGCTCTACCGTGATGATCCTCAATTGCCCTGGTCGGCCGAAGGCGCTGACGGATCGGGTGATTTGATTTCCGGCAAGTCCTTTACCATGTCCGGCTTCAACAAATCCGGCGACCAAATCCGCACCATTAACCTTGATACGGCCATAGTCCAATCTTGGATCAATGACCCGTCTTCCAATCAAGGAATGATCATCATAAATGACACGGGTGATAATGCCGGAACAGCCGAAATACATTCTTCCGAAGATTCAAATCCGGCTTTGCGGCCCAAATTGGAAATTACTTATTACATGGCCGAAGATCCAGGCGTTCCCGCGGAACAAGAAATAATAACCGATGAAAATCAAACTAATTCTGCGCCCGCGGTAAATCTTACCGGTCCAACGGCGGGAACCCGGTACACAGCGCCGGCAAACATCCTCATCTCGGCCAATGCCGGCGACGACTCACGTGTGGCGCGCGTGGAGTTCTATGCCGGCAATTCCAAAATCGGAGAGGATACTGCGGCTCCATATCAATATACGTGGAACAATGTTTCCATGGGAACATATACTTTTTATGCCAAAGCCATAGATGAACAGGGTTTGTCCGGCAATTCAGATGCGGTGTCGGTTCTTGTTTTGGCGCCGGCTGCAGAAACGCAGCCCGGTAATGACGTAATTTTAACTCCGGAACCTGAAGCGGAAACAGAAAATTTTGCGCCGACCATTACCATCAAATCCCCGGCCAATGACAGCGAATTCCAATCTCCGGCCAATATCACCATTGAGGCGGCGCCTTTTGATCTGGACGGCCAAATTACACAGGTTGATTTTTACCGAGGCACGCAAAAAATCGGGGAAACCAAATCAGCTCCATACTCTTTTGCTTGGCAAAACGTTGGCGCCGGCGAATATCATATCTCCGCAGTAGCGCATGATGATGATGGCAATATGACCGGATCCGAAGCTGTCCGTATCATGGTAAAAGCCTCTAACCAACCGCCGGTCGTAAACATAACTTCACCTGCTAATGATAGCGAGTTCCAATCTCCGGCCAGCATCGCCATCGAAGCCGGCGCTTCTGACTCTGACGGAACAATCTCCCGCGTGGAATTCTACCGCGGAACCGCCAAAATCGGCGAAGACTCATCCGCGCCATACTCTTTTGCCTGGCAAAACGTAGGCGCCGGCGAATATCACCTCTCTGCTGTCGCCGTTGACAACGGCGGAGAAATGACCGGCTCATCCGCAGTCCGTGTCACCGTAAATCCGGCCGCAACAACACAGCCGCCATCTTCACCCCCGGCATCACCTCCAACATCCGGATCGCTTAAAGTCGGCGTGGATATGGATATGTGCGACAGCCTAGCCATCACCGGTCCGGCCATTTATGTTTCACCAAATGGCAACGATGCCTCCGCCGGTACAATCTCCTCGCCTCTTAAAACAGTTTATGCGGCTATTCAAACTGCTGATGCGGGCACCGCGATTGTTCTGCGCGGGGGCACGTACAACGAAACACAAGAACTGCGCATCCGGGTTCCTAACATAACCATCACCTCCTATCCCGGAGAGTGGGCGGTAATTAATCGCAATACTGGCGCGAGTGAAGACATGGGAGTTTATTTCTATGTTGGTTCCAATGGCGGCAAGCTTCAGTGCGTCGAAGTCAGCGGCGGATTTTATACCGTTTCAACCGAAACCCAATGGGATTGGGGAGGGACTGATCGCAGTGGAGCCTCCAACATCCTTTTGGAAAATGTAAAACTCCACGACTCCTATCGAGATGTTGTTAAAATCAAACCTCAATCTGACGATATCACAATCCGCCATGCCGAAATCTATAATTCTTCAAACGGCGAGATGGATGGCGAATGTAATGCCGAAGGCATCGATAATGTAAACGGCGACAGAATGCATGTTTCTTACTCTTATATCCACGACACATGCTCAACCGGAGTATATTTTAAAGGCGGCGCCACCGACGGCATAATTGAAAACAATTTAATCGAAAACACGGGCGCGGCCGGCATAATTATCGGCTTTGATACCAGTCCCGAATTCTTCGACCTTGCCGACAATCCGAATTATTACGAAAACATCCGCGGCATCGCGCGACACAATCTGATCCGCAATACGGGATGGGCGGGAATCGCTCTTTATGCTTCCAAAGATGCTCAAGTTTACAACAATACAATCATAAACGCCGCAAGCATTCATCACAGCCCGATCTACTATGGAATCACATTCCAGGATTGGGAACCCCAAGCCGGCCGCCCGGCCAATATAAATCCATCTATTCATCACAACATAGTGAGCCAGCCCGCCGAACGCGACGCTCACATGGTTGGCATCCGCCAAAGCGGCGAGCTGGGTGGTTTAAGCGGCCTCCAAGGCGCAACCGGTTTGGATAATAATTGCTACTATCAAGCCGGCAGTGCGGGCACCTACCAAGACGGCCGCACCAAGCTCAACCTGGGCGATGGCTGGTTAACCGACTGGACCGGTAACTTTGCCGAGTGGCAAGCGCATACCAATGCCGAAGCCGGCTCGCACGAAGTCAATCCCGGATTGGATTCCAGCTACAAACCGACAAATCCGCTCTGCAGTGGAATGGGATACTAATTGTCTGAACCTTACGGCGACCCTCCGAAGCCAACGGCGTAGGGGGTTTAATACGATTTTCGCTCACGATTAAAATGATTATCCCGAACCTATTATTGATATATTATCGGGACCCCGCCGGAGCGGTGGCTTAAGGTATAAATCATTTATATTACAAACCCGGGGCAAAGTCCTCGGGTTTTTTGTATCAACTCCTTTCCCTCGCCCTGTGCCTCGGAGCTTTATGCGAAGTGGTATGCGGGGGAGATGTCCCGAAGGGGGAGAGAGGGGTTGACATTCCCCCTAAAAACTGCCTAAATAAGAGCCACTTAGTACCCTCACAAAGGAGCACCCGATGTTTCCTGGATTCGGTAAAAACATCCCGGGATTCAAAGTCAAAAACAAGGGCGGAATCGTGCAGGGCCCCATGCAGCTCATGCCTTGGGGCGATCTCATCTTGCTGGAATATAGAACGTTGTATTTTCCGGATGGCTCTCGGCAAAGCGAGCGCTTGCCTCCGGGCACAATCTTGCGGCCCAACCGCAAATTGGCCGGCGAGAAAAATCCTCAAACCACACACATCGTATATCACGACGCCTATGAAGCTGAACGCGGCGCCAAGCATGCGGTTCGACGCTACGGCATCCGCGGGCAAGAGGCTATCACCGAAGCCGGTGATTTGAACTTTACCAAAAAAGCTTTACGCGAATATGTAGTCTTTTTGCTTCGTCAGGGTCCGCATCTAGAACATGTACTTCGCGATCTTTTTACAGCCATGATGAAATTAGCCAAACGCTACGGCTGGATGATTGACGAAGACAAAAAGAAAGCCGCCGAGCAGATGCTGCGCGGCTTGATCGAAAAAGATTCGCTTGGCCGCAAAAATCTTCCTGCCGCTGCCATGAGCATGGGCGGCGCCATCTGGCACCTGCTGGAACGCGAGGAAGCGATTCAATGGCTTTCAATGCGCATGGATCAAAAAGCGGTCCAAACCGAGCGCCTCATCGCCGAGCATATGGAGCTGTATCAGCAGCTTTGGGACATGGTCGGCAAGGACACGGCCATTGCCGAGCTGACAAGACTGCCTCATCACGAAACGCAGCAGCGCCGTCTCAAAATGCGCCTGCTGCATGGTCAGCTTGAGGCGGTTCGCTTGCGGCCTTTCATCAAAAATGCCAGGCATACGGTTCGCGATATTGGCGAAATCCTCGACGTTATCTCGCACCCTGCATTTGCTTCCAACCAAGAAAGAAAAGCCAAACCGCTCTATCGCCTGCGCGAAGGTATCCGTTGGGTTTTTGTTCTAAACGCTTTGCAGCGCGAAATCATATTCCCTCTCTCTTTCCTGCTCGATGATCTGGAACGCAAAGATCGCCTGCGCCGCCGTGGCACCGATGAGAAGCCCACCAAGATCGTGACCGCCATGGCTCCGGACAAGTTCGCAGATCTTGACGAGCGTCTTCAGCGCTTTGAACAAAGACTGGACAAATGCCAAGATGAAATCAAAGGTGAAAAGGTACTTGGGCATCCTGTCAAGGATGAAGTTCTTGGATTCCTGGAACTCACCAAAGCTCACCTTGCCGAAGATGACTGGCGTGTAGTCAAAAACGACCTGGACACAATTGCCGGAATTCTCTGATTTAAATCCACTTCTTGTCGCGTTTAACGCGGCCTGCCCCTCCTTTCTCAAGGAGGGGAATTTTATTTATAAATGTCCCTCTTGAGAAAGAGGGATGTAGGGAGATTTGGAGTCTTGTCAATTTCCTGCCCAATTATAATTCCCCCTTCGTCGCGTTTAACGCGATCGATTCCCCCTTTCAAAAAGGAGGTCTTTAGTTCTTAAAAAGCTTTGTCTTAGCAAGTTGGATCAACTCCGATTTGAAACTCCAAGGGGTCTGGGGGATGCGCTAACCTTGGATGGTAAAAGCGATGGAGTGGCCCATGTAATGAGAGGGCATCGCAGACCCCAGCGATTTTTGCTTACTTTTTGTCGCCAAAAAGTGAGTCCCCGAAGGGAATGGCAACCGCTTTACAAAACAGTGAAAACGGGGCTGGGGGTGAGTTAATACTCCTTGCCAATTTCCTCCCCCCTCGCTAAGGTTTTTTTGTTATGGAATCCAGTGCCAAAGAACGCATTAAAAACGAGGCTGAGCGCATATTGGGTGACAATTATGTGGTCAGCCCTCCGATTGAAATCGATGAAATTGCCGCCAATTACGGCCTTGAGCTTGTAGAGGCTGATTTTAATGATTATGCCACCACCATATCCGGCTTTATCGACGGCCAATCCATCTTCGTCAACGAAAAAGATTCTACAGACCGCCAAGCTGTCACAGTTGCCGTTCTCTTGGCGCGATTCATCCTTTATCGCGACAAACTTTCAACTGATGGAGCCTACAACGTCCTCCGCCGCATCCCACTGGGCGAGATGGAAGGACCGGTTGAAGAAGAGTCGCTTTATTTTGCGGCGAATCTTTTAATCCCGGAAAATCTTTTGGAAAAATATAAAGATCACGATGCCAATAATCTGGCCAAGATTTTTGGCGTTCCGGCTGATTTCCTCGGTTATCGCCTGGAGCTGGAGTTTGGCCGCAATGGGGCGCAGGAAAAATATGCCTGAAATATCAGTCAGTGACATAAAAGCGCAGATCGGCGTTAAAGACGAGTTGGATTTTTCCGAACGCAAAGATCAGGTAAAGCTCGCACTGCGCGAGAGGGAAGCTCACGTTGGCGGCTTTGAGCGTTACTACAAGCTCCGCGATCGCTGGTCGCTTTACCTCGTTATCTTCATCTCGGTCATGATCGCTTTTCAAATATTGCTCACGGCGCTGATCGGCTTTGGCGTCATTAACTTTTTAAACTATCAATATTTCCTTTACGTTGTCATCGGTGAAAACTTTGCCCAAATAATCGCCATGGGCTTTATTGTTGTTAAATTCCTCTTTCCCAACGAACAGAACCAGGATTTACATAATTAATAAAGATTCGCAGGATTATTTTATTAAGCGACTGTGCTGCCAAGCCTCTGAGCGATTAAGCTTATTGACTAATTGGCTTATCAGCTTAGCAGCTTAGATTCTCAGCTTCTTAGATTCTTAATCGGAGTTCAGCCCGCCACCCGAAGCCGCTCGACCCTCGAAGTCTTAGCGTAGCGGGTTGGAGTAGGGCGGAGTTCGGAATTCGGAGTTCTTGAAGTCGGCTCTTGTTGGTTGTAAGTTGTCAGATGTGAGTTTATACTAATGTGATGAGCAAACCGGCCAAAGTTCAAGTCGACTTGTCCGCCAGTTATCTGGCAATGATTAAAAATAGCGTTGGCTCCAAAGCCTATCGGAATTTTTACGGCGCCGTGGATGGCAAATGCCGCGATTTGGTTCAGGGAGGCAATCTGTCTTGCGCGTTTTTTGTATCCGGCATCTTGAATTTTTTTGATCTTATCAACGATCCGCACCTCACGGTCGCCGGGCTCATTAAAGACTTGGAAAAATCCGGCTGGAAAAAAGTCCGTAAGCCCAAAGAGGGCGACGTCCTTATCTGGGAGCCGGTTGATTTTACCGGTGATGGCGTTAAACACGCGCACGTAGGATTCTATCTGGGCAATGAGAAAGCTGTCAGTAACAGCTGGAAATCCGGTACGCCCATCAAACATCATTGCACATTTGGCGTGAAAGCCGGTAAACCCAAACGGCGTATAACCGCAATGTACCGACATCACTTTTAAACAACGAATTACGAACCACGAATTACGAATCGAGCCGAGCTCGACGAACCGCGTTCTGATCGCTGATTACTGGTCACTAAAAAATCTGAAATCTACAATCTTAAATCTGAACACCTAGTACCGAGTACCAAGTACCAAGTACTGAGTACTGAGTACTGAGTACTGAGTACTAGGTACTAGGTACTAGGACTTATGACTCTGTATCCTTAATCCTTAATCCTTTATCCTTTATCATTATTTATTGTATGAAGTATCTCTATATTTTATTGTTAGTTCCTTTATTCGCTTTTGGCGCCGGTTGCAATCAATCTCCCGCCCAAGATCAAGTCATGAATCAAGATTCGGGCACTGTCATGCAAAATGAAGCCGCCTCGGGAGAGAGTGATTCCAGCGGCAACGCAGAACAAGTAAGTCCGACAGTAAGCTATGAATATACGCTCGACGAAGTCGCCGAACACAATGTTAAAGAAGATTGCTGGTTGGTTATTGAGGGTTTGGTTTATGATGTAACCAATTACACTATGCATCCGGGCGGAGATATCCTTTATGAAGAGTGCGGCAAAGATGCCACGGAATCATTTAATGCCAAACCCGGCAGCGGAGCTCCCCACTCGGCTAAAGCCCGCAGCTATATGGCAAATTACGAAATCGGCAAACTCAAATAAATTACCGATTAACAATTACCAATTAACAATTAACAATGTCGGAGGCCCTCCGGCATTTTAAATATTTTGATATCGCTTTAGCGATCCCAAGATTTTTAATTCATAATTCTTAATTTTTAATTGCCTTGCGAGAGCAAGGCTAGTTATCCCCTTGACATTTTTTAATTTTCCGTCACACTGAATTACAGGTGCAGGGCGGATGAGAGCCATTTCTCATCCGTTCTTTTAATAAAAGGAGACAGACAATGAAACGCTTCCGTCACACTCTGATCGCTACGGGTATCGGTGTTATGGTTTTTATCGGCGAATTCGGCTGCGTGCTTGCCGGAGAGCCTTTTGACTACGCTCTTCCAGACGAGGCAGAGCCGGAAAACCAATCAGCGGTATCCGGTCCCGGGCGATCTGAATTTTATTCAGATCGATATCCGATCGGCTCAAAGCGGTTGGATCCGGCATACTCGGCATCCGGAATGAAAGCTCCGCCGAAAAATTCCGAACCGAATTCGATCATCCTCGAAACCTGCGAGCCGGATCCGGACGAAGTCGCGGTGCTTCTCAATCCCGCCGATGGCAAGGAGTGCCATAAGGTGCGCGCGCAGGCGATTCTGGCCGAATCCCACGGCATTTCGTACGTTGAGGCTGACTTTACTTGGAAGATCGCCGATCCATCGATCGTGCGCATCAAACACAACAGCAATCCCCTTGGCTCCAGTGTCGAGCTTGAAGCATTGAGCGATATTTTTTCGCAGGAAGATCTTACACAGGAGCCCTCGACCAATCTCGAAGTATGCGCGATTCCCAAGGGCGGCTGGAAGGATAAAAACCATTCCGGTCTTTGCAGATCGATTCCCGTCCGCGCCGTGGCAAACATGGAGGGCTCTTGGTGCTTTGAGTGCCCGCAGCTTACCCCGGACCCCGGAGCCGGCTGTCATGCTTTGACCATCGAACAGGATGGGAGATTCCTTACGGTGGAAATTGACGATCAAGGTTCGATTTATGAAAAACAGCTGGTTTTTTACTACGACAACCTTGAATACCGCACAAAGCAGACATCATCGTACGAAATGAGCGGAATGATTTTGGCAAACGAGGATATTGAGGGTTCGTTTTACGCTTTCCGTCTCCCGCTTTACTAAAGCCCGTTGCATGACGGGTTTTTTAATCGCCAAGACGAGTCCGTTCTGTTATAATTAACACATTATATGAGCAAAGATCTGGCTTTAAAAATAACCGCAATAATTTCTTTGGCCGGCATGCTGTTTTCCGGGTATTTATCCTACGGTGAATTGACAGCCCGTATCTGTCCGCTGGAGGGCGGCTGTACGGCCATCTCCGGCATCCCGGCCTGCGTTTACGGCTTCGTGATGTATGCCGTTGTGTTCATCGTCTGTCTTTTTGGCATCAGAACTAAAAAGTAGGGCGGAGTGATTTAGTCAAATCGCTTAACCGTCCGCCCCAGCGACGGTTTTTTTAAAAATATGAACACACTAAACAGATATAACGATAAAGTTTTTGCCTGGCATTATGATTACGGCGAACGCGATGCCCATTTTGAGGATTTCGATTATTATGCGGGCAAGCTAAAATCTTGCCAAGATAAAATATTGGAACTCGGTTGCGGAACCGGCCGTGTTACGATTCCTCTAAAAAAGGCGGGTATAAACATTGTTGGCTTGGATCAAGCCAAGGCCATGATAGAAATTGCCCGCAAAAAAGCAGCCAAAAAAGGCCTTAAAATTTCCTTCATCATCAGCGATGCTTTAACATTTAAAAGCCACACAAAATTTTGTGCCATTGTCTTTCCTTACAATTCTATCTGCCAAGTTGCAGACAAAGACATCCCCGCTCTTATCGACAACGTCAAATATCATCTGCATCCGGGTGGCCGCTTTATCTTTGATATTTCCCGTCCTAGTTTGCCCGATAAACGTCTGCCGCGGGTCAAATATACTGCTTGGAGCGATCCTCTTTTTATTCAAGAACTCGGCGTTTCTGTGCGCCGCGAATCCACCACAGTCCGTCGTCCCGAAAAACATCTTTTGGAAATCAGTTACCATTGGGAAATCACGCACAAAGACCGCCGCGTAGAGAAGCGCAAAACATCCATGTCTTTTTCAACGCGTCCCGATGAATGGTATATCGAGCAATTCGAAAAAAACGGTTTTAAACTGATTGACCGGCAAGTAAAAATCGATGATACGCACAAAATACCCAAGAGCCACTCTTTTGTTGAATTGCAACTATAACATCGTGTTCCAGTTTATCCGTTAAACCGTTTATAAAGAGTTAACTCCGGAAAACTGATCAACAGGACAACGTGTTAACGTGACTTGAGTCTTGAGTCTATCTAAACACATTCAGCGCATGCACTTTCATGAGCGCGCTTACTGCATGTTGCGTATAGTCATTCCTCTGATCGTTTGCGGTCAGACTTTCTCTGAAACCTCCCAAAGCTCTATCCGGATTGGGCAGGTAGAAAACATTATCATAATGATATTGCGACTGCAGAATAAATCGCGTGCCTTTTTCAATCGCCGATTTATATTTGCTCATATGCTCCTTATCATCAGCCAGAACAGCTAAAGCATAAGCATCAGCCACGCCTTCCATATAAGCTGAAGAGCTGTTTCCGGGTTCATGTTTAAAACCACCCTCCAAATCCGGATATTTCCTGGGCAGATTTTGATAATTATCAATCAGCCAGTCATTCATCTCGAAAACAAAGTCTGCGAGTTCTTGATTTTTATTTTGTTTATACAATAAATAATATGTTTGCGATTGCCAGGGAACAAAAGCCGTGTTTTTATTGTTGCGCCAGTAATCTCTGTAATAGGGGAAGGCTTTTTCTACGGATTTTAGGTATTTTTCATCTTTTGTTTCCTCATGGTACCTCATGAGACCCAGCATGGCTTCACCCGGATAAAAGTCCTGGCCGGAGTTATTGGAGGATTCAAAATAGGTCTTATACATTCCGCCTTCCTGTTGCTGATGCAAGATGCCGTCCGCCAGCCCGCGTAATAAATCATCTCTGTTGGGATAATCCTTCATATTCAATAAAGTCAGCATGATAAATGCGCTGTATCCCATTTTGCCGGTTCCGTCAGTATTCAAATATAGATATTTACTGCCGTCATCAGCTTCAGCTTCCACCTTATCCTCCAAGTACCAGTCCAGTGAATGATTTATGAGCTCATCCCAATCGGCTCCGCCTGTAAATTTTTTGAGCTCGCTCATGGCCCACAAAGACGCAAACTGCCGTACGTAATTATTGGTCCTGGAATACTCATCCAGACTGGGATGATATTCATATTCCAGAAGCTTGGTATCTTTATCTACATTGTTTACAAACCAAAGCCCGCCCAGCAAAACCCTGTCATAAATAAATTTATTGGTAATTTCTTCAATATCCACCAAGTCGCTGTATCTGTATAAATCTTGGACTTCGAACTTGCGGTTGCTCTTAAATGTCAGAGTATCAAAAATAAAAATATCCGTATCTTTATCTTGCCAGCAATCCGCTTCAAGATCCGCTTTGGCGCAAAGCCGCTCCAGAGTCCTCTGCAAATCGTAGTTTTTGGAAATCGGAACCGAGGATTTAAAATAAGCACCCTTTCCATTCTTTTCGATTCGAATCGCGTGCACTCCCATTTCTATATTTCTCGCCAAAAATGCCAGATCGTTTTGTTTTAGTTTGCGTTTATTGTAAAAATAATCAAAAATAGCAATCACGGAGTCTTTTTCCTCTTTTAGTAAAACTCCGCCATAACGCTTGTCCTCAATGCAAGCTTCTGTTCCTTGCTTAATATCCTCCAAAACTCTGTTTTTATCATCCTGCTCCGCATTGCCTTGCGTGCAGCAACGCAAAACGCCTTGATTGATCAAACTGACATATACATGATCGTATTCAAAATCCGAATCAACCGGCGGGCTGGCAACTTTTCCCGTCTCGCCGGAGTTAAAATACTCGTCAATAACAGTAAAAGCATGGCTCGCGATTTCTTGTTTTTGTTTTAAGCTGAATTCATCGTAAATCTGCTTTGTGGCACGCGGCTCTTCATCGGCGCCTTTATCAAAAAAGATCAGGGTTATCATGAACAGAAAAACGATAACAAATATGCTAAAGGCTATCTTGCCGTATTGTGTGAACTGCTTCATATTCTTGAAGGTTTTTAATTACAGGCATCATAGCCGAAAAGCCGGATTTTTGGAAATAAGAAATAATCCCTCCCCTGGCCCTTTGACAAGGGAGGGGAATGAGTCCCTCTTGTCAAAGAGGGATTTAGGGAGATTTGGGCAAGCTATACTAAAATCCCCCTTTATCTGCCCACCGACGCGTCCATCGGAGCTTTAGCGAAGTTGTAAGCTTTATGCGAAGGAGGGGTGAGAGGGAGAAGAACTCGCGCGAGTCGCGTTCTGCGTGATTCAACACGACGAAGGGGGATTATTTTTTTATTGATTCAGCATGGGAGTTGTATTTCCCGTGCTATACATTTCTGCCAAGCTGTCAGCGCATTTAAAGCCGTCATTCGTTTCATTTACCAGGCAATATCCATCCTTGGGCTTCCGCAAGGTCGGGTCTGACCCTTCTTGCAATATGGTGCTGTAGACACAGCCGTCATAGGTAAAAGCTTTTTCATCGGCTGATGAATAAAGATACATCACAACATATTTATGTCCCGCATGCGTCTTGTCAACTTTAACATATCCCGGATATAAAATTTTCCAGCCCGGCGCAATATAATCTTTATTGCGGATATTTAATCCTAAAAAATTCGGGCATTGGCTCTCTGCCGCCCACAAATAAAAGGCGAACACATTGTCAGTGTTATTATATTCCGAGGTGGCGAACTGATTTTCATAAATGCAAGCCATGTCATCACCTTGAAATTCCGCACGTGTCAACCGTAAGAGCGGAGGTCCTGAAGATATAAAACCACCCATTATACCGCTTAAGTTTTCCGGATGCGTAAACTCATATTCCACCAGCTTCGGGCAGTAATAATCGCGGATGTTGCTGCCGGCGGCAGCACCGTTTGTTTCTGTGGATTCCTCATTTGTCTGCGGTAATCCGGAAGCGGATTGGTCATCAACCGTTATTTGATTCAAATCGGCATTCTTTATTCCTAAACCCAAATTCCTCATCAATTGATAAGCATCGGCTCCGTTGGCCAGATAATGCAAACTCAAGTCCCCGGGATCAACATAAAAAGCCTTGCCATAGTCTTCGACTTTTAACAAAATCTTTCCGGCTAACCTCGCGGGAGCCTTGTCGCCAAAGTTGGCAAAATCTGCGTTGGATATCCCAAGTCCCAATCTTCGCATCAGCTGATATGCGTCATCGGCTCCGCCCATGTAATGTCGCTTGCCGGTTTCCGGATTCACATACCAAGCTTCGCCATGGCTTTCGACTTGCAGTAAAATCCGTCCGCTTAAACGCTCCGAAAGCTCTGCCGCATTGGTTAAACTTGCGAAAACAAATAGCGATGTAATGCTCAAAAAACATAACACCGTCATTAATTTGATAAATCGCATATAAAAAATAAAATTATTTCTTTATTCCGAAAAACCAAAATTTTTCATTATCCGAACCCCTTTTACCCGGACCCGCTCCGCGCCAAATCTTCAAAAAAGTCCGGATTGGATATTTGGTATCCGGCCCGACCCAAGGATCGTGCAGATAAATATATTCGCGCCCGATTTTGGATAATACCGCATAATGCTCGCCTTGTGTCGGCAGCATGTAATTTAAAATAATCACAAAACCGTTTTTATGCGCCTTTTTCAATTGTCTGATTGTTGTATTGTTTCTTTCAATCCGGTAATCGAGTTTGAATTTTTCCGCGACTCTGGGAAACTGCGGCGTCCGCGTGCCTGAAACTTTGTTGGTTTTTAACAGATTTGCTATTTGCTTTTCTGTCTTTGCTATGCCCAGAGCCTCCAGAGCCATGCGCATGCAGGCCGCTCCGCAAGTATAATTTGTTTCTTGTTTGTGATAGGGAATTTTATGCATATTTATAAGCCAATATAACAATATTAAGCTTTTTAGCCAAGTAATGCAAAAGGGCGCTTATACGCCCTTCAGATTCCAGATTATAGATTTCAGATTCCAATCTTATTTCAAATTCCTAATCGCATTCATCTGCATGTCATGCTTTTGTTTGTTAATTTCAGAAAGCAATTCATAATACTTTTGCGATTGATCCATTAAGGCTTGTTGTTCCTTTAAAGTCGCTTCAGTGACCTCGCCGTTATTTTGTTCTTCTTGTATCTTTGCCTGCAAATCATCGAGCTTCTTGCCTAAAACCGAGTTTACGCACTCCTCTTTGGAATAGCTGATCATTCCGCCTTCAATTTTTTCACAGCCTGACGGATCGCCTTTTTGCTCTGAAACTTGCAAATAGCATTTATCGCGAGTAGCGGGTCCTTCCAATGCGCTGAAAGTCTCGGCCTTAATCTTGGCGCACGTATCAAAACTGTCCTTTCTCTTGGCCGCATCCTGATAACAATGATCCTGATCCTTGCCGCTTATGAAACCGCAAGCAACTTCTTCAGCCGCTCCTATTACTGTACAGCCTGAAAAAATTAAAGGCATCAATAAGATAATATAAAAATATTTTTTTTGCATAGATTTATGCTAAATAATTAAATCTGATTTTTTAAGTATTTTATTAATTTATTGATTGCTTTACGGCGCATACTGATTTTATTCTTAATATCGGCATCAAGCTCGGCAAAAGTCTTTTTATAGCCGTTCGGCAAAAAGATCGGATCCCAGCCAAAGCTTGTCTTTCCTCTGGGCTTTACTATTTTACCATGAACAACGCCTGAGAAAAACATTATTCTTCCATCCGCTCCGCAATATCCCACAATAGTCTTGGCCGTAGCCGATCGATTGCCATGCTTCATCGCCAAATCGGCAAGGCCATTGTTTCCCAAAGATTGCAAAAACCATTTAATTAGAGGCCCGGGCAGACCCTTTAATGATTTGATATAAAGCGAAGTATCTTCTATTATAAAACTTCCTTTTTTGCGTTTCTTAGCCTCCAGTAATTTTGCTTTCACGATCTCCTCCGCATCCAATTCCTGAATTTCGGGCAAATCCAAATCCAACTGCTTCACATCCGGCAGCATGGATTTAATCTCGCGGAATTTATTCGCATTTCCGGTAATGAAATAGATTGTTCCTTGCATATTTCTAGGACTATGAGAAAGCGCTAAGACTTTCATTTTTTATTCCTTTCATTGTTTCATTATGCATTTTGCACCATGCACTATACATTATGCATTATACATTATGCATTTTCGGATTCCGACCCCGCCGAGCCTCCTTGTTGTAGTCGCTTTGCGTATTTTTGCAGTACCGAATCTAATGCTTCTTCCAAATCCACATCCAATCGGTTCGCGAGCGCCATAAGAGAAAACAGCGCATCGCCAAGTTCACCTTTAATCTCTTCACGTGGTTCAGCATCACTCTTGCCATAATCTGTCATCTTCAAAATCTCTTTGGCAACCTCTCCAATTTCACTCATCAGATCCAGCGCCCTGAACTCCGCGCCCGTATCCAAATTATTTTGCGCGACAAACTCCGCGACTTTTTTCTGCAATTGTTTCATATCCCCTTTATTCTTCACTCTTTATTATTTCTTAATTCTTATTTATTATTTATAATGTAAGTATATGCCAAAAGCTAAAAAAATCACAGTCAGTAATGATTTCCAGAAAAACTACTTCTACTATCTCACCGAACCCATAGGCCGCAATTTTCATCCGGATTTCAAGCCCGATCTCACGCCGCGCCAGATGTTAAAGCTCGGTGTCTTTGGCGGCGCCTACTTTATCGGCGTTAAAAATCTGATTCCCAAAGAATATCCCAAGTCCTGGTTCGTTGGTGTTAAACTCTCACCCGATTATGAAAAGCATGGCGAGCTTAACTTCTTCAAAATCCGCGCCAGTATGCCGCTTGCGTATTGGCGCGCCAAAGGCTGGATTAACAAGCAAGATCCGCACGGCTGGTTTGAGTGGTATTGCCGCTACTACCTGGGCCGGCGCAGCCTGGATGACGAACGGCAAATCAAGCGCTGGCGCGCCATAGCCCGGCACATCGCCCAAGTCAAAAAGAATTGCAAGCGCGGCGATCTCAAATGCCGGCGCAAACAGCGCCAAGCAATCCTGCATTGGGCTTATGATAGCAGAAAGATATAAAAAAGAGGCGAGCGCCTCTTTTGAGTTAGCGGCAATCTTCAAGTAACTGCAAAAAACTGTCAGCGCGATTGCCAAAATTGCGCAGGGCATAGCTTTTAGCAATATCCTGAACCTGCAAAAGTGTTGAGAGCGAATTAATCGGCGCCTTTCCGGTTGTTTCGCCAACGGTTCGGCAGGCATAAATCTTGGCAAATCCATTGGTATTGGCTGATTCTTGCCGCGCCCAGGTTGCGATTTGCCACTCAACATTCGGCAGATGCGGCAAATTCAGCTTGCGTAATTTTCTGCAGGTCTCGCCCGAAGAAACCACGTCATCAATTATAATCGCCAGCTTTAATCCGGCATAAAAGCCATTGCTGATGCGGCTGGTTAAGGCAACCGGACTTTGTCCGGGCATCCAAATTCTTTTTGCCGGCGGAAAAGCCTTCCATGGCCATTGCCAAAGCCAAAAACGATCAAGCGTTTCAATGTATCTCCGCACTATATTGGCTCCGTTGCCCGGCAGGATTATAAGTGTCCGCCACTGGTCGGCATTTTGCCAAAGCGGCATGGTGAGCAAGTCCTTTGTCATCTGTTCAGCGTCCAGGATCACAATGTCGAAATCCCTAAACGTGTTTTTCAGCTCCTTGGCTCGTGACCCGGGCACGTCGTCTATTAGATGCTTTTTCATGCGCTCCTCCTTTTAATGTGCTCCTTCTTTTAAGAAGGGGAGGGGCGTTTAAAATTATTTAAATTACAACCATCCTCTTCTTAAAAGAGTTGGTCGGATGATTGGAAGATTCGATTCTATTCATATAAAACATCAAGTGCTGTTAGCATTTTGGAAACCGCTTTTTCCGCCGAGCTCGCTGATTCAATGAATATTCGTTTTCTGTCATCCAAATAGCAGTCCGCGACTTTTTTAGCCCAGCCAACTTCGCAATTTAGAGCAATTACGGGTTTCTTATTCCGGTAAGCGATGGCGATTTCTTGCAATGTCCCTGCTCCGCCTCCGATTGCTATCAAGCCATCGCACATGTTTACCAATAAGAGCTCGTCCAAACCGTCTATTTCCATACCGCTTATTACTTCGATATCCGTATAAGTATTTGATTTGAATCTTTGTCCGCCTTTGATTACTCCGATAGTAATACCGCCGGCTTTTTGTGCTCCTTTCGCTGCCGCTTCCATTATTCCGCTTTTACCTCCGGTGACCACAATTGCGCCCCTCATTGCTAAAAGCCGCCCAATGTCTTCGGCTATGCGCATCATAGAAACTGTCGCTCCGGTAGCGCCGTTATAATCATCGCTCCCCGCCGAGCCGATTATTCCGATTTGATAATTCTTTATTTTCATAAAATATTATATTAATAAACCTGTAAATTTTATTGAAATAATCTTGTTCATCCCGGTTTATAAACAAAAAACCGCTTATTAGCGATTTATTTGACCTCAAGTTAACAAAATGAATCCGGCTCAATTACTTGAGGTCGGAGATATGATGAACTTGTTGCTGAAAGCCGGTCATAAGTCTTGATGTATTAACACATTAATACAATATGACAATTCTGTCAAGTGAGGCGGTGGATAAGGAATATATTAAGCCAAGTAAACATCATTTTAGCTTCTCAAGGGCTGCTTTATATCCGCCCTCGCCATGATTCAGCCAATGAGCGATTCTGGTTATCGTCGTCGTGCTCACACCCGTCTTTTCCGCAATATCTCGATAACTCTTCCCGTCTTCAAGTTGCAATACAACTTCCCAGCGGCTGCTTAACGCCTCCAGTTCCTCAAGCGTCGCAATATCGCGCAAAAATCCCAGCATTTCCGCTTCAGTATCAATCGTTAAAAGCGCTTGTGCTAATCGCTTAAGTTTGGCTGTTTTCCAATTTGTCATACAAACAAAGTATAACATAAAATCAGGCCCGAGAGCCTGATTTTTATATCGCCTTGCAATCTTCCGTCCGCACCCCTCCCTTGATTGCGGGGGAGGGGCTGGGGGGAGAGGGAGGGGTTATTCCTTTGTCTTTTTTGCCTTCTTGGCTGGTTTTTCTTCGGCTATTGCCTCGGAAGCATCTTCTTTGGCTGCCTTTTTGGTCTTTTTGGCTTTTGCCGGCTTTTCGTCGTCCCCCTTGGCTTCATCGGCCTTGGCTTCGACCATGTGAACCGTCTTAGGCTGCTTCAACTTGTCGATCTCTTTTAAGATTAAATCCAGTTTGGCATTGATTTGCTCTAACTGGTCATTGCTCCGGTTGTCGCGGGACGGTCTGTCGTCGCGACGAGGTTTATCAAAATGTCTTTCATGACGTGCACCTCTATCGTCTCCACCGCGGAAACAATTATTGCACAATACCGGCTTTTCTCCGGTTGGCCTAAACGGCACCTCGCACCTGTCGCCGCATTCTGCGCATGTCGCAGAAAACATCCTCTTTTCAAAGTCGCGACCTCCGCGACCCCTGTCGAAACCGCGGCCGCCTCGGCCGCTTCTATCATATCCCCCTCGTTTAAAATCCTTCATATCCATACGTCGTACGTCAAAAGCCGAAAGTCATATCGTCTAACCTTTAGACGCGGGACGAGCGACGCGGGACGTGCGACGTGTATTAAGTTATTAATTGCCTAATGATAGCTTATTTTAGCTGTTTTGTCAAGAGTATTGACTTTTGTTTGCCTGCGGTCACAAACCATCTGCCGATATCATCCAATTCCATCTTAATATCAGTAAAATCAGCAAACATCTCTTCAATTTCATCTTTCACAAAAAAACTGTGAGCCAAGCCCTTTTCCGGGCCGCTTTTTGGCGCATAAGTACCCGGCGCCAACTCATCATGATCTTTAAATGTATTCCAATAGATCGCTTTATTGTAATCAGGAATTGTAATAAAAATTTTTCCGCCAACCGCCAGTTTTGTTTGGATTTGTTTTATCAATTTTTTAACTTCATTTTTCATTCCATGATGAATTGTCGAAATCGATAAAATCAAATCATACTTGCCCCTTGGGATTTCAACTTCAAACATATTCACCGCTTTAACATCAGCATCACTTCCAACTAGCTTTTTCGTCATCTCGATTGCTGTCGGGCTGGAATCTATACCCGCCACTGCAAATCCCGATTCCTTTAAAAATTTAAGATACTTACCAGTACCGCAGCCAATATCAAAAGCGGATCTTAAGTCAAAATCATTATTTTTCACAAACTCTTGAAATCTCTCATCAATATCTTCAGATAGTGTCGCCCAGGCTTCTCCTCCAGCTTGAAAATCTTTATAAATATTATCCCAAATGGTCATACGATAACTAAGATAACCCAGCAAGCGTCTTGCGTCTAGTATCCAGCATTTAGCAACTGGCGACCGGCAACCAGCAACCGGCAACTAGCCGATCCGTGTTCCAATGCACCCGTTAAACCGTTATCACTAGTTAACCCCGGAGTATCCCGCTACGGGACCCCGCCTTTCAGAATATATTTAAATTAATGTGGCGGGGCTGGTCAACGGGAGAACGGGTCAACGGGACCACGTGTTAACGTGACATGCGTCTAGCGTCTAGAGTCTTGCGTCTTGAGTCTTGAAAGTGTTGACATTCCCGCATTTTTTAGCTTAAATAAACAAGCACCTTTAAAAAAGGAGGTTCTCGATGAAAAGTACAACCGAGCTCATCGATGACTTTGAGCGCGACTTGCAGTCTGATTGTCTGATGGTGATCGTCTGCGTTGCGCGTTCCAAAGCCGCTTTGCAGATGCAGGAATTCGGTCAAGAAGTTTTGCCGGCCATCGTCGTACACCTGCAAGCTCGTAAACATCTGGACCATCGCCAACAATTGGGTTGGAGCATTCTACTGCGCAACATCGCTGAAGCCGTTAAGTCGTCCAAAATTCCGCAACGGAATGCGCTTTATGATGAATGGCTCGCCTGGGCCAAAGGAGAGGTGAAATGAAAAACGAAATTCAAGAATTGATTCGGGAATTCGAGTCCGATATCCGGCATGCTGCGGCATTTACCCGCGGAATCATCGTCGTGATCGATTTTTCCGATGCCGCGCTCAAGCTGGTCAGCCTGGGACGTGAGTCTCTCCCGGATATTCTGCAATATCATTCACGTAGAGATTTGGGTAAAGAAGAAAGTTTGTGCATGGGCTGGATTCTGTTTTTCCAAGCCATTGCCAACGAAATTTGCGCGCAAGACGCTCCGCGGGAAACTGCGGACATCGGCGATTGGCTCGCCTGGGCCAAGAGGGAATGTGAAAAATCATGATTCAGCATTCAGTACAAGAATTGATAATAAAATTCGAGAATACGATCCGTTGTGATTGCCGGGGAAATTTGGTAAAAGCTGCGCGTTCAAGTCCGGCTCGTCTGCTTGCTCGCGGTGGCAGGGACGTTCTTGCTTTTGTCGCCGCCCACCTAGAAGCCAATCCGCCGGATAAAAATTTAAATTTGCACATCTGCTGGGGCATGCTTCTGAATGATATCGCTATCAATATCAATAACTGGGAGAAACCGGGGACATATGATGATATTGAAGGCTGGGTCGCCTGGGCAAAAAGAGAGGCGGGAAAAACATGAGCCGGTCCATTATCTCAAGTCAAGATAAATGTGCTGTTGCAACCGAGGAGATTAACAGTACAGCAGAAAGCCTCATTCCCGAAGAGACCGCCAAAATGTTTCGTCTTTTCGAACTGGAAATGCGTTTTGGCAATAATTCTGTTTATCACAGAGTATTGGTTTCGCGCGCAACCGAAAAAATCTTGGAGCTGGAGCATGATGGCTTGCGCTGTTTGGTTATTCATCTCTATGACTCTATTCAAACGCGGGCAATGGACGAAGATGTTCTTGAGGCTTGGCTTATTCTGATCAGTATTTTTGCGGACGATCTTGACGCCGCTGACGCTCCGCAAGAGAGTGACTTGCTTAGCGACTGGTTTGCCTGGGCGGCAAATCATGTGGGCATCGAATTCACGGAGGAGGAAGATGATGAAAGCTCTGTTGGATAAAGCCGTTTTGTTCCTGCGGCGCGAACTGTTCAAGATTATTGTTATAGCTTTCATCTTATCTGCGGCGCTTCTTTTGCTTCTGGAACAGTCATATAAAACCGGATTGCTCTGCATTAATATCGCGGAATACATGGCCATGGGCATGGCTTTTGCGATTTTAACCGTCATGACGATCGATTATGCGCGAAAAATTTATCTTATTGTTAAACAAAATAAAAAATAACATCTTGCCGCCTTGCCGGGCGGTTATTTTTTTGACAAATATTCAGTGATGGTCTAACTTTTCCGGAGGAGGAATAACAATGCCCCTTGAAAAATGGAAAAAACTCTACACTTTGCAACGTTATAGCTTTGGCCGTGAGAACAAAAAATATTACGGAGTCGATCACGACCGTGTCATCTCGCCCGGCGGGATTGAAGTTGATTATTTCGTCGTGCGTCTAACGCCGCATGCGGTTGTGATCGCTCTTAGTCCGGCAGGTAGCATCCTCATGGTACGTCAACATCGCTATACAACCGGTGAAGTCACGCTCGAATTGCCCATGGGCAATTCCGATGGCGGCGATCTCTTGCTCGCCGCCCGTCGCGAGCTTGAAGAAGAGACTTGCTTTACCGCGAGCGACCTAAAACAAATCGGCAAATTCCAGGAAGCGAATGGAATTGCAGAAATCTGGGGCCACGTCTTTCTGTCCCGCCAAGCCGAGCCGGCAAAAGTCCCGGGGCGCGACGAGTTGGACAAAGATGCCATCGAACTCTGTTCTTATCACGTGGCGGAAATCCGCCATATGATCGCCGACGGCCGCATCACCGATGCTTCCAGCATCTGCGCCTTCGCCATCGCCGACTATCAAAATCAATTCTAAAACCGCAACTAGCGGTTTTTTTGTCTTGAACCGTAATCACTTTATTGTCTGAACCTTGATTACCGCTCAGATTCTCGCTCAGATTAACTTGATTACTTATTGTCTGAACCTTGATTGACGCTCAGATTCTCGCTCAGATTAACTTGATTACTATAAGAATATAATATATTTATTCATAAAGTAATCATGTTAATTTGGTTGTAAATCGGCTTGGAATCAAGGTTCAGACAATGGGCGAAATCTCTGATCGTAAACAATTGACAAAACCCCAATTTTCTGGTAAATAGGGCGCATAGCTCTTTTACAGCCGGTCCGCCCCAAAAGCGCATGGTGCGCTCCAAGGCCAGCCGCGAGAGCCGTGCAAGGAGTAAGCCAAAATGGCACGCTCAAAGTCAAAGACGGAAGACGGAATGTGGACTTGCACCGCGGGAGAAATGCGGAACTTCGAGCGTTTGCTCGGCCGCCGCTTTTCCGCCCAAGACATCCGCGCCGCGGATGACGAATCTGTGCTTGCGGCCTGGAAAGGCTTTCGGCAATCGCTGGAAGCACGGGGCAAAACCGGCTCGGAGATCGAGTGCCCGCTCGCCGTCGGCGAGTACCTCGTCCATGTGACATACGACATGCCGCGCGACAAGGCGACGCTCGAGGCCGAGTTCTCGAAGGACGGCGTGTCCGATCTGTTCACCGGCAACTACGAGTGGCAACTCCACTCCTCGTGCGCCGAGATCAACCAGACCCCGGGCGAGCGCATCATGCTCGTCAAGCACTTCGGGCGCGACACGACGAGCGAGGCGAACATCGCCGAGATGGACAAGCTGGGCTACCGCCCGGCGACCCACCTGGAGGCGTACGCGTTCCAGAAGGCAAACCCCGAGTTGCAGCGTCGGTTCTGGATCGTGGCTCTCGGCTCGTCCGCGGTGTCCGACGGTCACCGCCGCGTCGCGGTGCTGTTCGGTGATTCCGGCAGGCGCCTCCTCGGCCTCGACTGTTTCGACCTCGAGTGGTACTCCGACCTCCGGTTCCTGTTCGTCCGCAAGTAACGTCGCTCGCGAGCGACGTTACAAGTAGACCCCGGATCTCTCCTTTCGCGAAAGGAGAGATGGACCCTCTGCCCTCGGAAATTTCCGAGGGTTTTTTTATCGATTTCCTCCACCGGCTCCCATGACGTTTCCACCCCCACTGCCTCGATTTCCTTGATTCTTGCCCATGCCTGCGCCCATTCCGCCGGTTTCATTATCACCTTGCAAGATTCCATCGATTTCCTGCTGGCTTAAATATTGCGCTTCATAAGATCCGCCGTTGCGTTTTAATTGTCTGGAAAAAGCCCGCATGTGATTTCTTGATCCTCGCATTAAATTTTCATAAACTGTCTTGATATCTTCATTGTCGGTTCTGGCAATAGCTTCTTTTAAATCATAAATATCCAAATCTTCTATGGTTGCGCCAATAAATAATGCATCTGCCAATGATGTTGATCCTCTCTCCACCAAATCCGTATAAAGCTTTTGCAAATCCTTATTTATAAAAACTCCAACAGTCTCATCCTTTACAGGATCTTCCAGGCTGTATCTCTCCAAGAGATAGCGCACCGAATCCGTATGCGTCTGTTCGCTCCCGGCAATATTGGAAAAAATCTTTTGCCCCCATTTATCGTATAAAGCCAAATAAACATCACGCGCTAATTTTTCTTCTTCACGCATGTATTTTAAATCCGCGGCCTCTTCTTCGCTCAACGCCTGCTTATCCATTTGGCTAACTACCGGGTGGGGTGAAATAAAATCACTGGCATCAACCATTGAAAAATCTTCGTTAGAATTAGTTTGCTGGCATCCCGCTGCAGTCAGAGCAAGCATTGCAACCGCAGAAATATAAAATAACTTTTTCATAAAATATAAAATAATTTTTAAGATGATAATTACTATCAAGCATAGTATCATTAATCGTATTGTCTGAATAGCTAAATATCTTGGCAATTATCACAATAAAATACGCTTCGGCCGTTCAATTTCTTTCGTTTCACAATTGCTCCACATTTCTTGCAAATCTCACCTTCGCGTCGAAACACTTTTAGATATTTTTGAAAACTCCCCATCTCACCGCCCGGCAAGCGATAATCCGAAAAAGTCGTTCCACGACTTTTTATCGCCTTGGTCAGCGTCGCAACAACCGCTTTATACAACTCTGCGACCTCATCCTCCGCCAAACTGTCCGCCCTGCGCAAAGGATGAATGCCGGCCATAAATAAAACTTCATTTGCATATATATTTCCCAGCCCCGAGATTTTCGTTTGATCCAACAATGCCGCATGCACCGACCGCTTGCCGACGAGCGCCGCCTCCAAGTCGCGCAAGCTAAAAGCGGGGGAGAGCACATCAGCGCCGATTTTCTTTTGCGCTTCAAACGTCGCGAAGGCTTTAGAGTCCCAAATCTCGCAAGTCGCAAAAGTCCGCACATCCGCCAAATGCAAATCACCATCGCCATCGAGTTTAATCGTCAGCCGGCAAAATCGTGGAATGTCGTCCCTCAAGAAAATCTGCCCCGTCATGCGCAGATGGATTACCATCCAAACTTCAAACTCCAATTTTAAAACTACAAATTTTCCGAGCCGGCTTACATTTATTATCTCTGCGCCCACTATTTTATCGCGCAGTTCATCAATATCAACTTCACCAAATAACCGTCGCGTATAATCGTAAGTCTGCAAATCCAAAATCCGCCTGCCGACAATCAGGTTTTGCAAATCGCTGACGATTGATTGTACTTCCGGGCCTTCGGGCATAAACTATGCTCACTTTATTCGCCTAATCACCAATAATCAAGCTCCAATAACCGATGAATAACCAATTCTTCAATAACTGAATAATAACCAATTGATTATTGTTTAAATTGGTTATTGATAATTGATTGGTGATTGTTTTGTTGGTGCTTGGTTATTATTTAAAGCTATTTATGTTTATTTTCGAGTTTATAAATAATCACAGAGAATATCCGCTTCAGCTCATAAGCTTCTTGAATTTCGATCTTGATATCATTTGTTCTGTCATGATTGGCCTCTAATAATAATTCCAACCAATAATGAGATTCTTTTACTTCTTTACGTGAAATTCTTAACCTGAATATAAAATCTTTTTGACCGAGTGCATCATTTGCTTCACGATAATTTGCTCCAATGGAACCTGTAGATCTTACCAATTGCCTAACAATTTCTTGATTGATTGTATTATGAGGTAATGACTTACACAGAATAATAATCCTTTTCGCAAATTGGAGTGTACGCTCCTCTAAATCATAATCACTCATAACATTGGATATTGGGTTATTACAGCATTGGTTATTTATTGGTTATTGTTTTGTTGGTGATTGGTCATTGTTGAATAAACTGCACCCTCCCCACCTCCCCCGTAGTCAGGCGCACTTTGATGCCTCGCGGATGCACGGGAATGCTCGTCAGAATATCTTTAACAATACCCTGCGTCATTTCGCCGGTTTTTTGATGATTTTTCTGAACAATTACAACCACCGATCCGGGTTTTATGTTTTTACGTATTGTTCCATCCATACCAAATAATGTAAACTGACAACTAACAACTGACAAGAGTCTACTTAAAGAACTCCGAATTCTGAACGCTGAACTCCGAACTCCGAATCTGGTTACTGGCCACTGGTCACTATGACTATGACTTTAGACTAGGACTCATCCTCCGCTAAGACGGAGTTTATGATTTTCGCGCTTTCCCAAGGTTTAAATTCCGGATCAATCTCCGTAAAATAATCTTTAATCAGATTAAATGTTTTTTCCGCTCCGTCCGCGTCGCATCCGTAATCGGCTATCAGAGCTTTTTTATATTCCGATTCCCAACTCTCCCAGCTATTTGCGCTTTTTGTAAATTCTGTGGTTTTAAAGACGGTTGCAATTGTTTCGGCCCAGCTTTCGACCAGTAATACTCTGTAAGCTGTCGCGTCTTTTTTGTCTTCGATGGATTTTTCCCACTGTGCCACGTACTCCGAATCAGGTGCGCTTCCCGAGTCGACCATCTCTTGCTGGCGCAGCCAAAAACCGGCTTTAACATTTGCCGGCATCGGCAATTTCCCCGGATCCGCGCTATGGGCGAATTCATGAAAAAAACTCTCCCTCAAAGCCTTTTTGTAACCGTATTCTTTCATCAAGTCCGCGTTGCAGTAAATACTTGAAGTTTTATCCAGATTGGAAAAGCCGCTGGTGCAAACGGTTTCCCAATTTCCCGAGTGTTGGTCAAAATCCGCATCCGCAAACACTTGCTTGCTTTGCCTGTCATTAAACGATGGCCTGTCCAAAAAAACAATTTGTGAATTGATAGCGCGCGAAGTCCATGCGCGCGGAAGCGCGGCCGTTAAATTATTCATGCCGCCGACATCAATAGGCATAAGATCCGGATTGATTATTGCCTGCGCCCCGCCTTTGTTAATCAGGGAACCGCGCGTTTTTAACCATTCCGCCCGCGGCAAGGCGGTATGACCAAGCAAATAGGCGGCATTCCCGTCCGCGCCGTCCACGTCTCCCGATTTTTCGGTCAGCATTTTCGCTAACTTTGCTTTTGCTTCAACATATTCCGCGCTTTGTTCTTGCTCTGCCGCCGCATGCATTGGTCTTTTTTCCGCGGCCGCGCAGGCCTGCGTCATCATCGCGGCTATTGAGGCTGTGAGGATCTTTTTACCCGGCCATCTTTCGATTATGTCAGCGGCAATTTTTCTGATCGATTTTAAATACCGATCCGCTTCTGAAGCTTGATTCGGCATTTTGAATGCTGGTTCTTTAAACATAATGTTCAAACTATAAACTCACAACTAACAACTGACAAGAGTCTGCTTCAAGAACTCCGAATTCCGAATTCCGAACTCCGAACTCCGAACTCAGAATCTGGTTACTGGTTACTGGTTACTGGCCACTGGTCACTATGACTATGACTATGACTGGGACTTGGGTTTCAGCCGGATATAAAGCAATGCGCCTGAAATAACGATAAGTATCGAGTAGAAGATGGGGTAGAAGGAGTCGGGTGCCGTAAAACTCGGCGGCATGACTCTGATAAAGTGATTGAAAAGCCTAAAACTTGTAAACCAAATTGCAAAAACCAAAATCGCCACGCCCGGCGTCATCTTTTTCTTCAAGATTACAATCGCTAGCGCAGTTCCAATCAGCGCCGCTATAAGCTCATAAATCTCTGTCGGATGCACCGGAAGCGGGGAGAGTATGGTCGCCTTGCCTTCGCTTATCTGATGCAAATGTGCATCGCTCAACATGGGAAACCTGACTCCCCAAGGCAGACTCGTTTCCGTGCCAAAACAACAACCATTCAAAAAACAGCCGATCCTCATCACTGCAATCCCAACTCCCAAGTTCGGCGCCAAAAGGTCGCCCAGCCGCCAAATATCAATCTTCAACCGCCGCGTAGCAATCCAGCCCGCAACCACGGCAAAAATAATTCCGCCGTATTCCGAAAAGCCGGTCGCATTTAAACTCCAAATCCGCGCCGGATTATTCCAGTACAGATCAAAATTGATCAAAATATTCAGCAACCTCGCCCCCGGCAAAAAAGCCATTATCGCAATCACCAAAACCGTCAGTGACTTTTTAAGATTCAGCTCTGATCGCTTAAGCATCCAATAACTCCCCAAGGCCGCAATCAAAATCGCCAGCAACATGAAAAAGCGATACGAACTTATGTGTATCATCAAGCCAAATAGATTTGTATCAAGAAGAACTGGAAACATGGGTTAATTATAAATAACAAATAGCAAATAGCAAGAGTTGCTAAGTTTTTTAAGCTACTCTTGCTATTTGATATTTTCTATTTGTTATTGTGAGGTTTTCGCCTTATCTGCGGTTATGCTGGCAAGAATCTTAACCATATCACCCTGGTAGTTTATCGTCGCGGTTCCACTTATATGGTAAGCGCCAACATCCTCTGTAACCGGCAAAGATAATGTCGCAACACCTTCGTCTTCCATAAAAGTTCCCGTTATTATTCCTCCTTCATATTTGATGTTAACAGTTTTTGGCTCTTCTCCTCCCAAGACCATGGTTCCTGCATTCTCGCTGGAAGCTGTTATTGTAAGAGGTATGGGATTTGATTGCCCGATTAAATCTTGCAAATTAATGTTAAAATCACAGCCTTCTTCGGTCGCTTCGGCTTCGGCTTCAGCGATTTTTGCCTTGGCTTCTTCTGAAAAGATTACATCGGTTATTGTTATGGTTCCATTCGGCCACGAGCCGGATAAATCACTCAGCTTTGGGTAAAGCGGAACGCCAAACCTTTCATTCAAAAACTTACGGTAGGCATCTTCACCGCCCTCTTCGCCAAAAAAGATTCTAACGCCTTGGGCGATATCATGAACCGATATGTAATCATCTACCAAGAAACCTTGTTTATCATTCAACTTGAATCTGCCCGTGTCCTTCATCATTCTCTGTGTAAAGTGGTACAAAACGTCCATTCTTATTTTTAGATCATCATGTTTTTGCAAGCCCTTCGGGCCAAAGCTCCTCTCTAAAAAATTCGACTCCTTAAACTTATCCATCAACATTTGCAGATCCTTTTCTTTTTGCTCCACGATTTTGTCGTTTTCCAACCGGCTCTTAAACTGTCTTTCAAAAGATCTCATCACTCCATCGCGCACCATATCCATTTCGCGCTCATCCAGCTCGGGCATGCCCGCATCGCGCCTTGCCTCGTTCTGTTTGGCAATCGCCTCAATCGTTAGCTGACGCCTGACTCCGCGCATTTGTGTCCAGACAGTTCCAAAATCACCGGGTTCATTGTTGTAACCGTAAAAATAATTATCAGATCCGTTCTTATATGCCTGGTACGCGGCCTCAACCTCATCGCTCTTCCAGCTTTGAATCTGATAATCAATCACCTCAACTGCTATCTTACCCGCGGTAGTAATCAAAAACTTATCCGCGATCTGCTCGCCAATAATCTTGGCCGCTTCTCTGTATTGCCCTTCAGCTGCATAGCCCGCCGCCTTTGCAACCGCTTCCACGTCTTCCGCCGCATCGCCGGCTAAGCCTTCAAGCGCGGATTTAAATGCCGATTCGGGTACGCGGGTTGCAATCTTGCCGCCCATTAAAATAGCCAGCTTCTGATTAAATCCGGCAACATCACCCTTTTGGTAATCATCGTACATGTCTTTATAGCTGTCATCCGTCAAAATATCATTCAAAACCTGCCCGCTGATAGTTTTGTCTGTAATCCCCATCTTCGCCAGTGTCAGCTCAACCATCTTATTGGCAATTTCATCCGAAACATCATTAATATTATCGCGCATCGTATCGTCCAATGCTTGCGAATGAATCCATTGTTTTGTTAAAACCGTTTCATCATCAACCTTATTCGCCCCTAGCAAACTAAAATGGTACAACTCCACGGTCATCGTTCCTTTTTCCAGATCAACCACTTTAGGAACCAGATAATCCCATCTGTCTCCGTTAAAATAACTTGCCTGCAATTGGTCCGGATAAATCTCAGCCGGCAACTGGCTTTTATCGAATGCAAAGGTAACCGTCATTTTCTCATTCAATCTCACATCTCCGCTGGATTTAATCTCAACCGGCGAGCCAATCGGCGTAGCCTCGAGCGATGAATAATCCGGCGCACTATCCGGAGTCGAGATCTCCACCTCGGTCGCAGTCTCAAAAGCGCCCTTTGGGATGCTGATACTGACCTTATCTGTCGCCAAATCGCCCAGCTTCAAATCCGCATCACCGGCCGTCCCTGTCTTGGGTTCGGTGATTACTTTTTCAAACTTCCAGCTCGTGTCCGCCGCCGGCCGTTCATCGCTTGATGACCTGCTTAAATACCACACGCCTGCGCCAATGAGCGCAAGTAAAACAATTGCGATAGCGATAAAAATTGGGGCTTTTTTGTTCATATTGTATGAATTAATTCAAAAATCAAAATTCAAAATTCAAATTTTAAGAGGCCTTACGGCATCAATTATATAAATATCACGCAGTGATTCAATTATTTTGGATTTTGAACTTTGCATTTTGAATTGTAAGTGCTTTGCATTAGTGATTTAGGATAGTCAGATTATAACTCCAAATACATAAAAAAGACCAGCTTCTTACAAATTAACAAAAAACAAATAACAAAGTCCGCTCGTTGGGTTATTCTTTGTTCTTTATTATTCATTGGTTGCTTGGTAGTCGATTTATATCTGAAAAATTTTCAATAATCCCAAAACATCAACCCTTTTAGCGCAGTATGTAAATGGTATATATGTTAAATTTTTCTTTTTTGTACTTTTTGTAAATTTTTTTCAATATTTTTAATCCCGCTTTTTTACACTGCTCTTCAAATTCTTGCTCAAAAATCATATTATCCATCATGCCGATTTCCTTTCCGTCTATCTGTTTAAATTTTAGATAGGCTTTCTTGGATTGCTTTTGGGAAACGCTCATCACCGAAGACTTAAAGTCATCTCCTAAAATATCTTCCGCCATGTGAATTACATAAATTTTACCTTTAGGACTTTTTATCTTTTTTAGATTGTTTAAAATATTTTGTCTTTTAGCGGCCGAATCAATACATGAAAAAACATTTATCAATAAAACATCGCCGACTAGAAAATCTTTGGGTTTAAATTTCTCAATATCAGCCCTTATTGCTCTATATTGAACTTTCTTTTTATTTAAATTAATGTCCACGCCCATCACAAACAGGCCTTTGTCCGTTAGAATTTTCAATACATGTCCTGTGCCGCAACCTGCATCCAGTATCGGTTCTAAAAATTTTTTTCGTAATAAAAAGGGTTCTGTAATAAATTTTTTCAGATAAGTGGGAACGGTATAAAAATCAATTAACTTTACCCATTGAGCGTCTGTGGTATTTTTATTTTTCATGATTTTAATATTATAAACTAAACCTCTCCATGTGCAGCATTTCTTTTTCTACTCCCAATTGTTGCAACTGACTTGCCATCATATCCATCATTTTGGGCGGTCCGCAGATAAAAATATCTTTATCTTTTACTCCGGTTGCTTTTGTATTCACTTCGTCCGCCGATAGAAAACCTTTTTCATTAAAAAAGTGATCATGAACTCTAAATTTAGCTTTCAGCTCGCGGCTAATCTCGCGTAGCCTATCAATATACACCGCATCTTCTTCATCATTGGCCGCATAAAACAAATCCACCTCATAATCCGCTTTGCGCTTCAACAAATCCTCGGCCATGCTTTGGAAAGGCGTTATGCCGATTCCGCCCGCAATCCAAATCTGCTGCCTAAGTCTGGAATTTTTATAATTGAAAATCCCAAACGGACCTTCAACTTTGGCAGTAGCGCCCGGCTTTAACTGTTTTATCAGCTTTGTATAATCTCCCAAATCCTTAATCGCTATGCGGATCGCGCTCTCATGCGGAGCAGATACAAAGCTAAAGGGATGACTCTCGCGTCCCAAGTTCTTATCGTCAAAACTTATAAAACAAAATTGACCGGATTCAAAGTCAAACTTTGTTTTTGGCTTGAGCGTGACTTCAGTCACATTGTGGTTTAAAAGTTTTACCTCAATCACTTCCATTTTAATCTTTGGCGCCACCAGCCATCCGAGCAACGTTTTATACGTATAAGCCGCAATCGCCAACGCAATTAAAATCAAAATATAAAACCGCAATGGCAGATAAGTCGCCGTATGGCTGGGTATGAGCCAAATATGGAGCCCGGCAAGAATCAGCGCCAAGCCCATAAATTTATGTGTAATTTTCCAAATATCATAACGCGGCCGCAAGTATAAAGTAATCACAATTAAAATCACCATCCAAGCCAAAGCTAAAATTCCATAATTCACATCCCAGTATTTTCCGGGCAGTAAAAATCCTAAAATATCATTAAGTGACCAGCTCGCATATTTGCTGATTAAAAGCAGGGGATGGGCAAGCAATAAAATCACCGCGATTCGTCCCAACAGCTCATGCTTAATATATACATCATTTAAACCTTTAAATATTTTTTCCAAAGATTTCAATCGCGTGCTCAAAATAAAATTCAACGATAACAAAACCGCTCCAACCAGCCCGGCGATTTGCCCCAAGTTGGCGAGTGTTGCATCAAAACTGCTGAAATGCGGCGGATAAGTTGGTGCCAAAAACCATAAAATAACAGCAATAATCGCCAAACCGGCAATTATAATCCAACTCAATGGCAGTCGTCTGCTTTGCATAACTATTAATATCCATTATGTAGACAATACAAAAAAGACGCAAACTGCGCCTTTTTAAATCGCCAAATTTCTCAAGAGGATCTTACTTCTGCGCGCTCCAGCTGTAAGTGGCAAAATCAACACCCATCATCGTAAATGTCATGGTGCCGCTGATCCCAACACTATCGCCGCTGCCGGATGCTCTCCCGTCAAATGTGCAATAAACAGTCGCACCGTCTTCCTTCATCTTCACGGAAAAGTGAACTTTGCTTCCCGCGTATGTTGCATTACCGCCAAAACCGTTCACATTTACAGTTCCTGTGCCGTTTTCATTAAGCTGTAGCGTTACCGGCAAACTATCTTCAGCTTCTACATCTTCTATAACATGCTGCAGAACCGCGTTTCCGCTATAACTTCCGGCCATGGATTTGGCCGAGGTGTTGCCCGTATCAGTATCTTGCTTTTCTTCCGTGTCCCGGGAATCGGTGTCTTGAGGCTGTTCAACATCGGCGGTTTCCGCCTCGCCTCCGGCATCACCGGAATTATTTTGAACTTCCTTTTTTTCTATTCCCAGCGCTTGTTCCACTTCGGCGGCTGTCTCCGGTTTATACTCCGCGCCTTTTTCTTTAAGCCACGGTTTTACTTCCTCTGGTTTTAATATCGCAACTTCCACATTCTTGGTCGGTTCGCCCGAATATGCCGGCAAAGCAATTCCCACGACTTGTCCTTCTTGGGCCGCGCTTCTGAATTGCTCCAGTCCGATCATGACAGCGTTAAATTTATCGATTCCTTTGCTTAAATTGTTTGGAATATCCGTAATGGTCAAAATCGTCGCAACCGGCGCGGTTACTTTGCGCGCATCATTTACGAATGCGGATATCTTGTTCCCATTGCCGAGTGCCATGCGCGCGCCGTCATCCGTCACTTCCAAAGCCAAATCCGCGCCGCTGACCACAACCGCGGCTTGCGTTAATGTCGAACCGGCCGCAATTGCCGACACGCCTCCGCTAAGCGCGATTCCTCCAACAAACCCCGCTATCTTGCATCCGTCTTTAACAGCGACGGCCGAGTTCTCCAGGTTTTCAAAAGTATCTCCGGCTTCGCCCCAGGCCTCTCGTGTCACTTGGGCCTGATCTTGATTAAGAATCAGCTGTGCCTTTTTGGCATCCACGCCAAGATGCTTGGCCAGCGTCTGGATTTTTTTACCCATGGGCGCGCTGTCGATTATATTGGAAATTTCTTGTTTATCATAAGCGTAAGCCGAGTTTATCAAGTCATAGCTTACTTTTTCCTCGGCTAAAGCTGCGGATTCTTTTTCTAAATCTACAGCCTCTTTTTCCAATTCTTCCCAGCCATTGATAATGCCGGACATTTCATTATTCCATTCATCATAATCTGCAAAATTTTCCGCATTTACCAAAACATTATCTGTTTGATATCTGAGCGCGAGATACTTTTTGGAAATATTCATTGTACTTTCCAAAACCGCTTGTTCACTCACGGCCTCCGATTTTTGCCCGCACCCGCTAAATATAAAAATAGCGGCCAATAACAAACCCGTAAAATATGTAAATATTTTCATAATTAATTTTTATGAGTTAATTCGTCTATCGCGTATATCGATCCGAAAATTCCCAGGATCAATAAACCGAAATGAATGTAAGAATTATTTAAAATTTCCACCCTGTCCATTAAAGTCCATAACCCGCGGAAAATAAAAACACCGCAAATTATCAATATCAATTCGTAAAAAACATGCTTGGATTTTTTCATATGGTTAAAATGATAGCCCAGGCAAGTAAAAAAAACCAGCCCTAGGGCCGGTTGAGGCTGGCTTGCTTCAGCGCATCTCTTGCCGCATTCCTAAGCGCGGCAACAAACTTGCGCAAACGGTCAATTTCCGGAGGAAGCTCCAGCATGAAAGAATGCTGATACATTGCCCGCGACGCCACAAACTCCTCAAAGTTGGTTGTGCTATAGATTTGGATCGCGATTTCATTGATTTTTTCTTCACCCAATTTCTCATAAATCCTCATTGGGATAAAGAGCAGGTGTTGTCCTTGGAATCCTCCAAATCCAAAGGCTCCGGATTTTATGTGCTTCAGCGCACAATCGGGCTCACGTGATTTATCTCGGTTTTCACTCATTGCCCCCTCCTTGCAAAGTTGCCCTGCAAGGTTAACATTTCGTCAGAATAAATCAACTGTTTAATTTTTAAGCCATAAGCTTAAAGCTTTAAGAGACGAAACTTGGGTTTGGCATCCGGCGGCCAGCATGTAGCGCCAAGAACTTAAGTATCCCGGCTAATCAAGGTCAAATAAACTTTTCCCAAAGATAATAATCTTGCCCGTACCAATGTCTTTTTAGGTGCGCCGCTTGTTCAAATCCTGATTTTTGCAAAAGATTATTGGATTCAATATTATCGCATCTTGAATCGCACCAGATTTTATGTGTATTTGTTGCTTTCAGAATTGTATTCAATTCTTGCATCAGGCTTGTTGCCGTTCCGGATCTTCTGTACTCGGTCAAAACTCCTATCCAATCCGCCCAAAAAGTACCGCAATCAAAATATCCATAACAAAATCCAATAACATTATCGCCATGCTTGGCAACGAGGAAGATTGTTTTATCATCGTCTAAAATCTTCCGCAGATTATCCGCACTGAATTTATCACATTCCGCCGCTCTGGCCTCGGATGTGTAATACGGAGTCTCGGAGATTATCTTCTGCGCCACGGCTGAAATGGAGGGAGTATCATCCGCTGTCAGTCGATTTATGGATTGCATAGCAATATAAATCCTACCCAACCCCCGCATCTTTGTAAATCAAAAACCCTATTTACATTGTTTGCCATGCAAATCAATCCGGCCAATCCCGCAAATCCTGCTAATCAAGTTAGTGGATAACTCGAACAACTTTGGAACAGGGGATGTGGAAACATCGTCACCCTTCTCTCTATTGAGGCAATTTACTACTCTCGACAAGTGTTCTACTTTTGTTCTACAATAAACTTAACAGTTCAAAATTCAAAAACCAAAATTCAAAATTATCGAGGCCTTCGGCATTTATTATATAAATAATATCGCATAGCGATTCCAACATTTTGCATTTTGGTTTTTGAATTTTGAATTAAATATATGAAGTCCCCCCTAACGCCCAAGCAAAAAGAAGTTCTCGATTACATAATCGAGTTCATTAACGACCGAGGCTATGCTCCCTCATTCCGCGAGATAGCTGACGGTCTCTCTCTCGCTTCGCCCTCCACGGTCCATGTGCACATTCAAGCTTTGCGCTCTCGCGGCTTTTTAAAGGCCGGCGGCTCGGCCCGCGAGCTTGAGCCCACAGACAAAGCCGTGCGCTGGGGCAAGAGCATCCTCCTCCCGCTTGCCGGCCTTATCACTGCCGGTGAGCCAATCGAAGCCATCGAAGAGCGTGAAACCATCGCCGTACCGGTCGATCTTGCGCCCAACTCGGCCAACTCATTCGTACTGCGTGTTAAAGGCCAGTCCATGATCGAAGATGGCATCTACGATGGCGATTATGTGGTCGTGGAGCGCAACCCCTCGCCAAAAAACGGCGACGTCGTCGTTGCACTTCTCGATAACGCTTATGCAACTTTAAAACGCTTCTACCGCGAGCGCGACCGCATCCGCCTCCAGCCCGCTAACTCCACCATGAAACCAATCTACTGTTATGACCCGGTTATTCAAGGAACAGTTAAAGCGGTAATCCGTAAGTTTGGATAAACTCTATCGTACATGTTCCGCTCATTGTCTGAACCTTGATTAAACATGATTGGCCAACCAATTAATCATGATTACTTAAGGAAGATTATTTATATGGATGCTAACGAAATTACCTATAAAATAATCGGTTGTGCCATGAAGGTGCACAGTGCTTTAAAAAATGGTTTTCAAGAAGTTATTTATCAGCGAGCGCTAGAGATCGAAATGCAAAAGCAAGGCTTGGAGTTTGAGCGAGAAAAGGAGATGTTGGTTTATTATGATGGGCACGAAGTTGGAACAAGGAGAGTTGATTTCTTTGTTGAAGATTGCGTCATGGTTGAGCTTAAAGCTTTAACAGTCATGGAAGATGTACACATGGCGCAAGCAATGAATTATCTGGAAGCTTATAACACTGAAATCGGTCTTATTCTTAATTTTGGTGCTAAAAGTCTGGAATACAAAAGAATCCACAATAATAAAATAAGTTCCTTCAGTAATCAGGCTTAATTTGAGCGAAAATCAAGATTAATCAAGGTTCAGACAATATATGTACCAAAGTGTTCACGAGCCCGTGGATGTCATTGCCACGTTTCGTCAGGATCGAGCAGAGCCCGTGATTTTTAAGTGGAACAATCGCTACTACCGCATCACCTCCGTGAACCTCGTCCATACCGAGCGCAAAGGCCGCAATAAAATGTACATCTATTCAGTCACCGACAAAGTCAACGCCTTTCGCCTGCGCTTTTCCACCGAAACTCTTAAATGGGAATTGGAAGAGATGGCCATACTCTAAACCTCAAACTACAAACTATAAATCGAGCTGAGCTCGATAAACCACAAAGAGAATTTTAGTACTGCTAGATTTCAGATTTTAGATTATAGATTTTTAATATGCCCTCCTCACTCACCAGCCCCGACGTTAGACGTTCGACGTTAGACGTTCGACGCGCGTTATACGCGCATGTGGACATGAATTCCTACTTCGCCTCAGTCGAGCAGCAGGCCAATCCTCAGCTCAGAGGTCGTCCTTTGGGTGTCTGTGCTTATCTGCATAAAGCCGGCTGTGTGATCGCCGCGTCCGTCGAAGCCAAGCAATGCGGCGTCAAAGTAGGCATGAGCATGGAGGTCGCCAAAGCCGTCTGCCCGCAAATGAAGTTTATCCAAAACGACCCGCCCAAATACCGCGCCGTTTCTTCGCGCGTCTTCTCCCTCTTCCACGAACTCACGGACAAAGTGGAACACTATTCCATCGACGAAGTCTTTTTGGATCTCACCGGCTGGTACCGCGATGAGGCCGAAGCTGCTTGGGCGCTTTGCCGCGCTCGTCTGCGCATCCAGTCCGAAGTAGGCGAGTGGCTGCGCTGTTCGGTTGGCATTGCGCCATCCAAATTCCTCGCCAAACTCGCCTCCGAAATGCAAAAGCCCAACGGCCTCACTAGTATCAACCAAGATAATCTCGACGCCGCTCTCGCTACGCGCGATCTGGAAGACGCTTGCGGCATCGGCAAACGCATCCGCCGCCGTTTAAACAAACTCGGCATCTACAATCTGCTCGACCTCAAAAACTACCCGGTCGGCAACCTCATACGCGCCCTCGGCATCGCCGGCTATTATTGGCACGAACGCCTCCGCGCCCGCGAAATCGACCGCTTCGAATCTTCAAACACAGATCTAAACCAGGACCATGTACCCAGGACCATGCGCCAGGGTTCCGACTCCGAAAATCGTAGTTCGTCGTTCGTGGTTCGTTGTTCGATTCCAAAGTCAGTCGGCCACTCCTTCTGCGTCCCCAAGCGCGCCAACGAACAAAATCTTATACTGCCAATCCTGCTCCGCCTCACCGAACGCGCCGGCCGACGCCTCCGCTCTTTCGGTCGCTTCGCCCGCGCCATGGTCATCCAAGTCTCATTCAAACCCCCTCTTTCTCCCTTATCAGGGGGGCTAAAAAATCAAATTTCGCAAGTCCCTGATAAGGGATTTAGGGTTGGGTCGGAATGCGTTCAAACCATCAAGTTCGTCGACCCCGCCAACGACCCCTTCACCCTCGTTCACGCAGCCACACGCGCTCTCGAGCAAATGTGGCACGGTGAAATCGTCACCTTTCTGGCTGTCACCTTAATCGACCTCGTCCCACCGCTCCGCCAACTAAGTTTCACTTTACCCAACAAAGCCCCTTCCTTGACAAGGGAGGGGGTTGGGGATGGGTTTGCGCTTTACGAACAGACTCCCTCTCTTGGTTTAAGAGGGGGTAGGGGGGAGTTAAAAAACTCGCGTACCACAAAAGCCATCGATTCCATCCGCGACCGTCATGGCGAGGAAGCCATCATCTTCGCTTCCATGATGGGTTTATCGAGTGACTACGCCCCGGACCGCATCGGTTTCAGAAAAACCGACGGTCTGGATTTTACGGTTTCCGATGTTTAAATTCCCGGAGCAAGTGTAAGACAGCCTATTCCGGGCCGGACTTCTTTGCCGTCTTTTTCGGCTATGCAATCCAAAACTTCCATCTGTCCGGTTTTCCTTTGCACATGGACTTGCCGCCAATTTTTTTCATTGGGATCTTTGCAAACCCATTGTAATTTGGTATTGGTAATAATCCTCGGCTGGCAGAATTGATCTTTCTCCAAAGCATGAGATTGAACATTTAAGCTGGTTTGTTTGCCGCCCCTGTAAGAATAAATGGTTGTGGAGCTGACAAACTCAACTGCCCACGAAATCATCTGCGCTTGTTTGTGAATCACGCATATATTGCTATAAGTTGCACCTTCCGGATGTGAAACAACCAATGCTTTTATTAATTCTGGATCCGCTTCCTTGGGCAAACTCTGTCTTGTAGCCATAAGGAGCGCCTGCTCATTCTCGCCCAATCCATAAGCATCAACCCACCTTAAAAATCCGTCATTGTTGGTAAATAATAAGCAAGGCATGGCCATGGTCTTTACTTCAATCGGTTCATCGATAAAAGCGGCCGCTTCGACATCGCTGACTATGGGCTCTGCTTGTCCGATAACCGGCGCCGGCTGCGGCGGTTCTTGAGCGCACCCCGCTGCCGTTAAAAATATTACGGCTGTAAATGCAATTAACTTTTTCATACAACCCCATAATAACAAAACCTCAATCCGTCTACAATGAAGCGCCGGCCATTGCAAAAATTTTTGTTTCATGCTATGCTCCTTGCGGATAGTTCGTGCGAATGCCATCCTCTCGCTTCAAAAGCGATTGGGTCGAAGGAGTAAGGTGTGCGCAAAGAAAGTCCAGTTTAATTCTTCACATATATACGCATGCCCGTAAAGTTATTTGTTGGCGGTATTCCTTACCGCACAACCGATGCTGAGCTCCAAGAGCATTTTAGCCAGGCCGGCGAAGTGGTTTCAGTCTTCATTCCGACAGACCGCGAAACACGCCGCCCCCGCGGATTCGCCTTCGTAGAAATGGCCGACGACTCGGCCGCTCAAAAGGCCATCGAAATGTTCAACGAAACAGACATGGGTGGACGCCAAATTGTTGTCAATATGGCCCGCCCCGCCGAAGAGCGCTAAACATCAAAAACAATCAAATCCCCCAATTACTTGGGGGATTTTTGTATTTTTATTAGCCAAGGTCAAACTCTTGTCAGTTGCCTGCCCCACGAAGATTTACGCGAAGTGGGGGTCAGTTGTCAGTTATAAGTTGTCAGTTTATAGTATGCTCATTATGTCCAGCAATTATCCTTTTCAAGAGATCGATCAAAAATGGCAAAAATGGTGGGAAGATAACGGAACCCACAAAGCCAAACAGCCATCCGAATCCGGGCAGAAAAAATTTTATGCTCTTGTGGAATTTCCTTATCCTTCGGGCGATGGTTTGCATGTGGGTCATCCGCGGTCATATTTGGCGCTGGATATCATCTCACGCAAAAAGCGCATGCAGGGCTTTAACGTCTTATATCCTATGGGCTGGGATGCTTTTGGTTTGCCCACTGAAAACGCGGCCATAAAGAATAAAATGCACCCCGCAAAAATTACGGAACGGAATATCGCCACCTTCAAGAGGCAGATGAAGTCTTTGGGAACCGGTTTTGATTGGGATCGAGAGATTAACACAACCGATCCGGCTTATTATAAATGGACGCAATGGATGTTTATCCAATTTTATAATTGTTTTTTTGATGAAGAAAAACGCGAAGCGCGTCCAATCGATGAATTGAAAGTGCCCAAAGAAATTCAAGACAAAGGCGAAGAGGCGGTCACTGAATATCGCGACAAGCAAAGGATGGCTTATAAAGCTAAAACAACAATCAACTGGTGTCCGTCTTGCAAGATCGGTTTAGCTAATGAAGAAGCGCAGGGAGGCATCTGCGAGCGTTGTAAAGGTGAAGTGGAAAAACGTGAAAAAGAACAGTGGATGATCCGCATTACCAAGTATGCGGACCGGCTTATCGACGAGCTCGCCGGTGTCGATTATCTGGATAAAATCAAAACCCAGCAAATAAACTGGATCGGCCGCAGCGAAGGCGCTATTGTCTTTTTTAACATCCATGACGATGCTGATCGTAAAGCCGGCATAGTTGAAGTTTTTACCACGCGTCCGGATACGCTTTTTGGCGCAACATATCTTGTTTTGTCGCCGGAGAATCCATTGTTGCTAAGCTGGCTGCAAAGCGGGGCTGTTGAAAATAAAAGCGAGATTAAGGATTATCAGGAACAAGCCGCAAAAAAATCAGACATCGACAGGCAAGAGAATAAAGATAAAACCGGTGTACAAATTCAAGGTTTAACCGCCATTAATCCCGTAAACGGCAATGAGATTCCCATTTGGGTTGCGGACTATGTCCTCTCCGGTTATGGCACGGGCGCTATCATGGCTGTGCCTGCTCACGATGACCGTGATTTTGAATTTGCGAAAAAGTTTAATTTGCCTATCGCGAAGGTCGTCCAGCCTCCGGCGCTCGAAGAATTGAGCCATCCTCCGGCGGGCGTCACGCCTATCGGACAAAAAGATGTTCGCTTAAAATCGGAATGCTATTGCGGTGAAGGCATAAGTATTAATTCTGATTTCTTGGATGACTTGGAAACTTCTAAGGCAATCAAGAAGATGATTGACTGGTTAAAGGTACATGGCGCCGGCCGCGGCTGTATCAATTACAAACAGCGCGACTGGGTCTTCTCCCGCCAGCGTTACTGGGGTGAGCCGATTCCCATGGTGCATTGCGAAAAATGCGGTTGGCAGCCGGTCCGCGAGAGCGATCTGCCCGTGCTGTTGCCGCCTGTCGAAAATTACGAACCCACCGACACCGGCGAATCGCCTTTGGCTGAAATCACCGGCTGGGTCAATACAACTTGTCCGCTTTGCGGCGGCAAGGCTCGCCGTGAAACGGATACCATGCCCAACTGGGCCGGCTCTTCTTGGTATTTCCTTCGCTATTGCGATTCGCGCAACGATCAAGAATTTGCTTCAGCTGAAAATCTGAAATACTGGATGCCTGTCAATATCTACGATGGCGGCATGGAACACACAACTTTGCATCTTTTATATTCCCGCTTTTGGTACAAAGTGCTTTTTGATCTGGGCCGTATACCCGCGTCCTGCGGCAATGAGCCTTATGCCAAACGCACCGCCCATGGCATGATCTTGGGCGCCGGCGGCGTTAAAATGTCCAAATCCTTAGGCAATGTAATTAATCCGGACTCCGTCATTGCCGAATACGGATCGGACGTCTTCCGCTGTTACGAAATGTTCATGGGTCCGTTTGACACAGATGCTCCCTGGGACACTCACGGAATCCAAGGCACCAAACGCTTCCTGGACAAAGTCTGGTCGCTTCGCAAAAAAATTACAAATAATTTGGACGACGTACGACGTACGGCGTACGAGACTTTATTGCACAAAACCATCAAAAAAGTCGGCGATGACATCGATTCCATGCGTTTTAATACGGCCGTTTCGCAGCTCATGATCCTCGCTAACGCTTTGGTTGATGCGGAATTCGTCAAAGATGAAGATTATCAATCATATCTGAAACTGCTCGCTCCGTTCGCCCCGCATATCGCCGAAGAGCTTTGGCATCAGCTTGGCAATGAAACTTCAATTCACCTCGAGTCTTGGCCGGACTTCAATCCTGATTTATTAATTGAAGATCAAGTCACCATAGCTGTACAAGTCAATGGCAAAGTCCGCGCTGAAATCTTAATCGCCCCTGATGCGGAGGAGGAAGAAACCGTCACTGCCGCCAAAAAAGATGTGAATATACAAAAATATCTTGCCGGGAAGGAACCGAGGAAGATTATTTATGTCCGAGGAAAGATTTTAAACCTCGTAGTATGAGTAATGTTCCCGAATCCTGGAATTATGGTTTTGCTTCGGGCGTCGAAGCAGAGCACGAACAGTCCGCATGGAATAAAGCTGCGGTGAAACGCATTTTGGGATTAAAGCGGCAAGTTGATTTTTATGAGCGGAAATTGAAAGGAAAATTGCATTTTCAGTATCTTTTGCACTATTTGGAGCAATTTAGCGAAGCTAAAGATTCGGACTATCAAGATTCTGTAAGGGAATATGGCGAGATGTGCAAAAACCTGGAATCCGGTAGTCTTCCTTCCGATTACTTTGCTCCGGATGAAGCGGAAAGATTATTCCGTAATGTTTTGAAAAATTATCAAAAAGATTTTCCGCAACTGTAAAAGCGCCTATTTCGTATATATTTGTTTGTTTTGTTTTTTTGCCTAAAATAACCAATGGTGCTTAAATAGGGGCGTATGAAAATTACAGTTATCGGCACGGGATATGTCGGATTGGTATCCGGCGCTTGTCTTGCCGAATTGGGCCATCAAGTTATTTGCCTCGATGTTCAGCAAGAAAAAATCGATTCGTTGAATAATGGCATAATGCCGATTTATGAACCCGGGCTTGATGAGCTTGTCAGCCGCAATATGGCCGCCGGACGCCTTAGCTTCAGTTCTTCATATGAAGAATCCGTGCCCGGAGCCGAGCTGATATCCATTGCGGTCGGCACCCCGTCCGCTGACGACGGCTCGGTTGACATGCGATATGTTAAATCTGCTGCGGAGGATATCGCCGCGCATTTATCCGATTATGCTGTCATCGCTGATAAAAGCACGGTTCCCGTTGGTACCGCTGAAATGGTTGAAAATATTGTCCGGGAAGCAACAGGTATTAAAGTCGACGTCGTCTCCAATCCCGAATTCCTGCGCGAAGGCCATGCTGTATTTGATTTTTTAAATCCCGCCCGCATAGTCATAGGTTCGGCATCGCCGCTCGCAACCGAGCGAATGCTAAGAGCTTACGAACATGTCGACTGCCCCAAAATTGTCATGCAGCGCCGAAGCGCCGAGCTCACCAAATATGCGGCTAATGCTTTTTTGGCTGCAAAAATAAGTTTCATTAATGAAATCGCCATGCTGGCCGAATCCATTGGCGCCGATATTATGGATATTGCCCGCGGCATCGGATCTGATCCGCGCATCGGCAAAGAATTCCTGCGTCCGGGCCCGGGCTGGGGAGGCAGTTGTTTTCCCAAAGATGTTCGCGCCATAAAAAAACTTGGCGAAGAATTGAATGTTGAACTCCCCGTCATCAATGCATCGTTTTTTATGAACCGCATTGCCCGCATGCGCCTTATTGACCGGCTCGAGCAAGAGCTTGGAGGTCTTGAAAATAAAAACATCGCCATATTGGGGCTTGCCTTTAAAGGCAATACCGATGATACGCGGGAATCCGCTGCCATAGACTTCGTTAACCATTTGCGGTCAAAAGGCGCCAACGTCCGAGCGCATGATCCGGTGGCTAAATTGTCCCCGGAGGAAATTAATGGCTTTGAACTCAGTCATCTTGATTGTCCCTACCAAGCCTGTGAAAACGCAGATGCAGTCATCATCGCTACCGAATGGGAGCAATTCCGCACCTTGGATCTGGCCAGATTGAAAGAAACGATTGGAGGCAATGTGATTCTTGATACAAGAAATCTCTTTGATCCGGAAAGAGTCAAAGAGCATGGCTTTAACTATATTTCCGTCGGAAGATAATTATGCGTTTATTCATCGCCCGTCATGCGGAGACCGTTCCCAACATGAACGGGATTTCAGTTGACCAGACCATGCATAACGTTCTAACCGATTTGGGCAGAGCTCAGGCGGGGATGCTGGCTAAACATTTGCGCGAAAGATCGATTGACTACATTTACGCGAGCGATATACTGCGCACGCTTGCTACCGCATACGTTATATCCGATGCCATGCCCGAAATCACGTTGATGCTCACAAAAGATTTGCGCGCTAAAGATTCCAAAGAGTCCGCAGCCGCCTTTGAGGTGCGGATTTCAAATTTTGTCAGAGGATTGCGGCAAAAATATGATAAACACAATGTCTTGCTGATTACTCATTCGGATGTTATTTCGCAAATCCGTTCAGCATTGGTCGGCAAGCCCGCAGAAGTCGATCTGGCCAGTATTACGGAATTGCTTCTGGGCCCCAACGAAGAAATCCGCGAAGCCACGATAAATTTTACCGAACATCTGAATTAATTTTTGATTTGTTTTTCCGTTAAAAATTTGGCGGCTGAAATGGTGGCAAGAGGCATTGCCAAAGCCAAACCTATACTGCCGACAAGTGTACGTACTATTTCGCTGGCAATCAATTCGTTATTGATAACTTGCGAAAACGTTAAAAACGGGGGTTCATTAATGCTGAATAAAATCAAAAGCGGCAGTGAAGCGCCGGCGTAAGCTAAAAATAAAGTATTCACCATTGCTCCAATGTGCGCGTTGCCAATCTTCATGGCCGCTTTATAAACTTGAGCGGTCGGCATTTTCGGATTCGCATTTTTGATCTGATTCACGGCTTCAATTTGCCCGATAACCATATCATCCAGCACGCCCAAAGCGCCGATCAAAACACCGGCTAAAAACAAACCCCGAAAATCAATGGCTTGCTTGCCGATTCCGATTAAAAACATGGTTTCCTCTCCGGCCATCCCTGTCAGCCTGGTCAGATTGGTAAATATGAAAGACAAAACAGCTACAACAGCCAGGCACAAGGCCAGACTCAAAACCGCGATATGCGATTTACTGTTCCAGCCGTCCGTAATGTAGACAATGATAAGAAATATCAAAATACATGTAGCCGCTCCAACGGAGAGAGGATTCCAACCGTTTAAAATCAGCGGGATTGTTGCTTTTAAAATAATAAAAAAACTGATAGCTAATGCAAATATTGATCTTAAGCCCTTGGCCTTGGCCACGATTGTAATAATAAGAGCAAAAATAAAGGCCAATAAATACAACGGCCACCTTCTTACGTAATCCGCGATATAAAAAACATCATTGCCGTCGGAATCCAGCTGATGGCCCACGATTACCCGGTCGCCTTTTTTATATGAATTGCTTGAAACCGCGATAATATCCGATATGCCATTGAACTCAAATTCTTTATCTTTATAATCACCTTCCAAGCCTCTCATTTTAACTCTCTGCTGTAAAATCGTCGCGCCATCTTCTGTTTGTGCATTTCTTTGTTCAAGGATTTCAATCACTCTTGCTTCAAACAAATTCCCGGCATGCGCCCCGGCATTAACGTTTACAGTAAAAATATCCGTAGCAACAGGCGCGGTATCTGTCGCGGTTAGCATTCCCGTATCCGTTGTTTGCGCCAAAACATAATCCCCGGCCATAAAAGATGCCATCATTATCATTAATATATATTGATATTTTTTTATACATTTCATATCTTAATCATACTAAACCATATTTTGGGATATATCCAGCCCTATTTATTTGCATTAAAATTGAGTAAGTAATACAGTGTGTGTCAACACTATTTAATTATGCGGTACTGACAAGTCACTGCTTGTCTCTCATACGCACTGGTCACCGACCACTAATCACTATTTACAAAAATATGGAAAATATCATCACTGCCGATATCGGCATCATCGGCGCCGGCCCGGCCGGTTATTCGGCCGCCGTCTATGCTGCGCGCGCCGGCTTGTCCGTTGCCCTCTGGCTGGGCCCCGAACCCGGCGGCCAGCTCACAACTACCAATGAAGTCGAAAACTTTCTCGGCTTTCCGGATGGCATTATGGGCCCGGAGCTCATGGAACGCTCCAAAAAACAAGCCGAGCGTTTTGGCGCAAAATTGTTCCAGGATCTTATTACTAAAATAGAACCCCGAAACGGCGGCTTTTATCTGCATGCCGATAAACACCCCGCACAGGTAAAATCAGTCATCATCGCTTCCGGCGCTTCGGCCAAGTGGTTAAATACGCCGTCGGAAATCAAGTTCCGCGGCAAAGGCGTTTCCGGCTGTGCAACTTGCGACGGCTTCTTCTTTCGCGACAAAGCGGTCGCCGTGGTGGGCGCCGGCGATGTGGCCATGGAAGATGCCCAGACCCTCGCCAAGTTCGCCTCGTCCGTCACCGTCCTGGTCCGCAAAGGCGAGTCAGACGTCCGCGCCAGCAAAATCATGTTTGAGCGCGCCAAATCAAACTCAAAAATCAAATTTCTATTTAACACTGAAATTGACGAATTCCTCGGCGATGCCAAGTTAACGTCAATCCGCATCAAGAACAATCAAACCGGTGAAATGTCCGAACAACCGATCGACGGCGTCTTTATCGCCATCGGTCATACCCCCAACACCGGATTCTGCCGCGATCTCATCACTTGCGATCACGAGGGCTACATCGTCGCGCAAGGTGTTAAAACAAATGTTGAAGGCATCTTTGCCGCCGGCGATGTTATGGACCGCGTCTACCGCCAAGCCATAACCTCGGCCGGCACCGGCTGCATGGCTGCGCTCGAAGCCAAAAAGTTTTTAGAAGAAACAGAATAGCGATTCCTGGTCGCAGTGCTTAGTTGTAGACGTAGTAAGCCCGACGCGGGACGTAGGACGAGCAACGTGGGACGATCTTAAATATTGTAAGTCCTATCCGACCTCCTCTCAATTGCCAGCAAAAACCATTTGTCATAATCTTTTTTTAAAATAATGCGTAACGATCCTTTGCGGACTCGATAGATATCGTCCCGCCCTTTTAATTTTTTAATATCCAAACTTTCCAATTTTTCATCTTTAATCGATAACAAAATTTTTTGTATTACTGATCGCTCTTTTGCGGAGAGTTTGCTCAAAGCCTTCTCGATCTTGTCGGTCATAAAATCAGATCCGCGTTAAGATGTCTTCAATGTCCACGCCGCCCTTTTTCAGCTTGGTAAAATCAGCAACCGTTTCCCAGGCCTCATCTTCTACGGGTATTATCTTAAAAATCGGTTTGGATTTGCGCATTACAATAAATGATTGACCTTTTTGCACTTCCCTGACATAGTCTTCCGTCTTTTCGCGCAATTGTTTTAATCCTATTAAATTATCCATATAATTTAGATATCTTAAAATAATCTTAAGATAATCTTAACTTGCAAAACTATTTAAGTCAACTGCCTCTATTAAAGAGTTCCTTCTTACTTGCTTATTCGTATATTCGCGCAAATTCGTAATTCGTACGGTATTGACAAAAACCTCATTCTCTGCTATATTTATCCATCGTTCTTTTAATATCCAACCCGTTAAAAACGGCTTATTTCACATAATTTTATCTCTCTAAACTACGTGGGACGATTGGGAAGCGCGACGCGGGACGATCTGGTGTTAAGTAAGCCGTTTTGAACCAAAGGCGCGTCCTAAATCTCGCAATCAGGCGAGAAGGGGCGAGTCGACGGCAGCGTCTCGTGGGCCGATGGAAATCGGACTTTACGGGACGAAATGTCCGGTCGCGTGATCGGACAAGAAAGGCGGGCCATCATGGCTGGTTTTTCAGCAGATGTCAGCGTTTCGCAGTCCGCAGAGTTTTTTGCTCGTTTCGGTCGCTTCGGCGGAGACAAGGAAATGCTCCAAAAACTTCTCGGAGACGACAAGCTAATGAAGTGGTGGCTGGACCAGTACGAGCAGTACCCTGGCTTCCGTCTCATCCACGGCCTCTTCACCCCCGTCGAGGCCCAGCTCACCCGCGTCCGCGAGCTCAACGCCGAACGCGGCTGGGGCTTCACAGACGAGGACTTCGCGGAGGCCGAGCGATCCGTGCCCCCGTGGCCGGATGGCAAGCTTGTGGCCGTCACCCTCGTCCCGTACTTGCCCGATGCGGATGGTATGGGCGGTGTGGAGCGAACCTTCCAAGAGATTTGGAAGGCTGCGGCTGTGGCTCAAGAAAAAAGCTGGCGCTGGGACGGCTATGACAAAGCCGGCCCGGATCGTTTGCGCTTGCTCAAGGGCATCGATCACCCGGCCAAGGATCAACCCGTCCTGCGCTGGGAGGTTATCGACTTGGGTTGCAACCGCAATCGCAAGCCGGTCGATGTCCGCGACTCCAAGACCTCGCCCCATGCCGGCATCATCGCCTCGGCCATGCTCCACCCCGAGTGGGTCAAAGCCATGGACGGCGACAAGGTGCCGTATGTTTGGGCACCGGGCTACGAGGTCAACGTCTCCGGCGAGAATCAGTGGCAGCACGTACCGGGCTTGGGCTTCCTTCGGAGCGTCCGCAAGATCGGGCTGGACTGCAGCTGGTACGACGGCTGCAGCTCGGACTGGGCTGCAGCCTCGCTTGTCCGGGAGTAGTTTGGTACTTGGAGCTTTTGGAACCTTGGTCTTTGGACTTTTGTCCTTGGTCCTCGGGCGCTTAACTTAACGCAACGCAGTGGCAAGCCTCTCGTTTTTCGCATGGTGCGGAAATGAGAGGTGAGCCAAAAAAAGGAGATCGTCATGACGCGCAAAAGTGTCACAGACGAACAATTCGGCAGATTGCAGAGGCGTTTGGGCGAGCTGGCTCGCCGCGTGGATGAAGGCTCGGTCGAATTCGAACCGGCCATGACCGCACTGCAGCTGCTCGTCGAGGGCAAGAGGCTCATTCAACAGCCTCTCTGCATTCCAGAAGGTGGCCACCCGTATCGCGGCGGCCCGTCCGGTGGGCCGGAGAACGCGGAACTCATCCGCTCCCTCTTCACCCCCGTCGAGGCCCAGCTCACCCGCGTCCGCGAGCTCAACGCCGAACGCGGCTGGGGCTTCACAGACGAGGACTTCGCGGAGGCCGAGCGATCCGTGCCCCCGTGGCCGGCTGGCAACCTCGTTGCCGTCACCCTCGTCCCGTACTTGCCCGATGCGGATGGTATGGGCGGTGTGGAGCGAACCTTCCAAGAGCTTTGGAAGGCTGCGGCTGCGGCTCAAGAAAAAAGCTGGCGCTGGGGCGGCTATGACAAAGCCGGCCCGGATCGTTTGCGCTTGCTTAAGGGCATCGATCACCCGGGCAAGGATCAACCCGTCCTGCGCTGGGAGGTGATAGACTTGGGTTGCAACCGCAACCGCAAGCCTGTCGATGTCCGCGACCCCAAGACCTCGCCCCATGCCGGCGTCATCGCCTCGGCCATGCTCCACCCCGAGTGGGTCAAGGCCATGGACGGCTACGAAGTGCCCTACGCTTGGGCACCGGGCTACGAGGTCAATTTCTCCGACGGGATTCAGTGGCAGGGCGTACCGAACTTGGGCTTCGATCGGGGCGTCCGCGAGATCAGGCTGGGCTGCGGCTGGTACGACAGCTGCTACTCGAGCTGGGCTGCAGCCTCGCTTGTCCGGGAGCCGCTCGGTTCTCGGTAATTGGCTCTTGGGGCTCTTGTAACCTTGGTCTTTGGACTTCGGTTGCGCGAGCTCCATTTTTTTATTGTCTAATTTAAGATATAATCTAACATGGAGAGTAGGTTAATGAATTAATACATAAGTGTATTAATCGCCGAAATCTCTTATCAAACGCATAAATGTCAGAATTTTAGTCTTTACGAAGTCTAAAAGGGTACATAGCGAATGATGGGTACTCCGTGTTTTCTCTTGGAATCAGTTCCGATTAATATCGGGAATTGGATCCCGCATAAAATTCAGGACTTGGGTGCGCCCGGGTCCGGTGGCATGGAAGGAGAAAACACAACTTGCGTCTCCGACGAGAATCAGTGGCAGAACGTACCGAACTTGAACTTCAATCGGAGCGTCCGCAAGATCAAGCTGAACTGCAACTGGTACGACAACTGCAACTCGAACTGGGCTGCAGCCTCGCTTGTCCGGGACTCCCCATTAAATCCTCTGTCTATCAAGGCGGGGGATTTTTCATTTAAGCGATCTCAGCCAGCCGCCAAGCATGCGACCGATTTCTTGGAGTTGTGATTCCATTTGTAAATACGCATTATTGGAAATGCACTTACAGTTTTTACAAAGCCTGACCAGTAATTTTAGAATGTCGAGTTTTACGTTAACGCTATGCAGGTGTTTCGCTTTTTCGGTTTTATCGATATGTTCCGCGGCGGTCATGACCAGCTCAAGAATTTCCAAAATGCACTCCGCGCATTTGGTTCCAAGCGTGTATCTTTGTGATTTTGGGAATTTTAACAGCAGTTCATTCCAGTACGCATAAGCAAGATAAACCGAACGCACAATCGGGATTTCACCCAGCTCATTAGAGGAGCGATTATGTGAATTGTTGAAATCTATCGGGGGGGGTAGACTCATAGAATTACGAATTACCAATTACGAATTACCAATTACGAATTACCAATTACGAATTACCAATTTTTATCATGATGGAAAGAATTGCATCTTTGGAGAATTTGTTTTCAGCTTGGGGTAAGTTTAGCAAGGGTAAGCATAAACGAGCCGATATAATGCTTTTTGAAAATAATCTGGAAGATAATATCTTTAAGTTGCGCAACGCATTGCTAAACTGCGAATATAAACATGACAATTATAAACCATTTACTGTTTTTGATCCTAAACGGCGCAAGATCCATAAAGCGACTGTTAAGGATAGGCTCGTTCACCAAGGCATTGTCAATATTATTGAACCGATCTTTAATCAAAGGTTTATTTACGATAGTTATTCCTGCCGACTTGGCAAAGGTACACATGCGGCGGTTAAAAGGTTAAGGAGTTTTCTAAATCAAGCCAGCGAGAATAATACGAAAACAGTCTACGCTCTCAAATGTGATGTCCAAAAATTTTTCGCCAGTGTCGATCATGCGATTTTAACAAATTTGCTCGTGAAGAGAATACAAGATCGTTCAACGATAAAACTGCTTACAACAGTAATTGATAGTTTTTATGCAGTGCGGGGTCGCGCGCTGCCTCTTGGAAATCTCACCAGTCAACTATTTGCCAATGTCTATCTTCACGAACTGGATTTTTATATCAGGCACGAGTTGCGGTTAAAATATTATCTGCGCTACTGCGATGACTTTATTATCTTAAATAATGATCGGAAAAAACTGGAGAAACTTACACCTCAAATTTCGAGCTTTCTAACCTCGAGGTTGAAGTTAAATCTCCATCCCAATAAAGTGTTTATCAGGTCTTATGCGCAAGGTATTGATTTTTTGGGATACGTTTTATCACCGCATGCTACGGTTATAAGAACAAAAACCCGCAACAGAATACTCAAAAAGATTACTAAAAGTAACCGCGCGTCATATTTGGGCTTGTGCAAACACGCTAACACTCATGAATTAACTCAATTACTCAAAACAAAAATTGTGTAACCTGTTTTTACGCCGGCACCGGCTGCATGGCCGCGCTGGAATCTAAAAAGTTTTTGGAAGAACGGGAATAAAAAAAGACCGTTTTTTCAGGTCTTGAGAAATTGTTTACTGTCCGTAAACGATTTTTTTGTGTTTTTGGCTGTAGAAGCCAACCGGCTTCATGGTCTTGGGGTGTAAAACCGCGTAATCCCCGTTGGCCCGGTCCACATAAATCTGCTCCAGCTTAAAGTAGCGCATGGCCTCCGTTTTTTGCCTCAATGCCACAGCTTGTTTGTGGGCGCGCTTTGCCCGCTCCCTGCTGTTGATATGCTCGGCGAGAATTTCCATCGCGGACTGATGGTAGATCGTTCCGATGTATGCCTTGGAAAGATTGTATATTTTCGCGATTTCGACCGCGCTTTTTATGGGATGCCCGCAAAGTCCGAGCTTGTAATACAAAACTTTTCTGCGAAAAGGGGTTAATTGTTCGGCAAATGACAAGCTTAGTCGGATTTCTTCCTGTATTGCGCAAATCGCTTCCGGATCCGGAATCGCTTCAACCGAACCCCCCAGTGCCAGCCAGCCGGTTTGCGCGCGCTCGGCTTCCGCCCGGCTCTTGGCTGTTCCCGATGCAAAGAAAGCTTGCAGACGGTCATACTCCGATGTTGTCGATCTTGTCTTGAGGCTGCTCTTAAGCGCCTGGTAATAAGCGCGATGCGCCCCATCGGGCAGCCGGATATCCAGAACCTGTTCAAGAAAGAGCTGGTAGACCTCGCTCGTGCGTGGAATACCCAGATAATTTAAGAGCTGTCTCCCGGACCCGCTGAAGAGCCGGTGGTTGAATTGCAGCCGCATAAAGCGGAAAAATCCCCAGAGTTTCGTGGGATTGTAAGATGCGTGGCTTGACATCACGTCATGCACTTGTTCGATGCTGTCTTTTCTCAATCTGGGTTTTTCAACTTTCATGGCAGCCGCAATCCGGTGAACCAGCCGCACATTGCTGATTTTCGTCATTTCTTCCGGATTTTCAGTTTGCTTATTGCTTTGCTGCGGGCATATAAGCTTTTTAGGTTCCAGCAAATCTCCGGATATGTAATCATCCGCGCTGAAGCCCAGGATGTCCACGGGATACAGCGGCCGGGCGCACAAGTCTTTAGGCACGATGCAGTAGATATGCGCTTCATCGGTCCCGTTCTTGGTCATGACTCTGCAAAATTTTTGCGTCGCTCTGACTCTGGAAGCTGATGGCGATAAGTCAATTAACAATTTGCAACGGGGCGAGTCCCATCCCTCAATAAGTACCCCCACGCAAATTAGCGTATCGTAATACCCGATGTCATAACGCCGCAAAATTTTCTCGCGGTCCTTTTTTGGAGTTTCGTGCAAAATGATCTGCGGCTCCGCCGCGCCCTGGGGCCTAAAAGCCGTAAAATACCTAAGTAATTCGTAGGCTTGCCGCCGGGTCTTGCAGGTCATGAGAGCGGGCCTGTATCGGTTTGCTTCGCTGTAACGGAACATGGCCGCCGCTTCCAAAAAAGGAGCCGTTGACATGAGTTCGCCAAGCGTTTCATTGTCGTAATCTCCGGCAACAAGCTTAACCTCCGAAGCGTCTTGGTCAACCTCGGCCACCCAAAAACGAGCGGGCGCCAAGAGCTGCATTTCGATCGCCTCGAGCAGGGTAATCTCATGAATCAATTCCGGATAAAAATTGTTCAGCGTCTTTTGCGAATTGTAATCCGGAGTCGCCGTTAAAGCTATCCTTGCCGCCAGCTCGTCAAAACCTTGTTGTAAGATTTCATGCCGCGATTTTGTCATTGCGTGATGGGCTTCGTCAACAAAAATAAGCGCGGCCGATGCGATTTGCTCGGGAAGCTTTCCATTATCGCGCCAAGCGCGCTGCAGGCTTGAATAGGTTGTCACGTTCACGCCGTTTTCTACAAGATTTTTTATTTCACCGTAATACTCGCCTACGGCAACATCAGGCATCATCTCTCTTATTCTTGTGGCCGTTTGGCCAACCAGTACCGCTGATGGCACAACAAACAGCGAATGCAGTTGAGCAAAGCGGATTACAAAGCCCGCTACAATCGTCTTGCCCGTTCTCGGCGGCAAAATGATTCTGCCAAATGGCAGGCTCTGATCGCCTTCCGATTCCGCAAGTTCATGGAAAAAATATGCGACATCCTCAAAAACGGTTTGCTGCTCGGCTCTAAGTGTGTACTCGGCCGGCGTGCGGCTTTGATCGTCTCCGCCTTTTAGTCTGTCTGCCGCTTTCTTCAGCCTTTCGGACATGGACAAGAAGCGATCCAGTCCCTCGTGCAGATTTATGCGCTTCAATGCGTCGTCTATGCTTTGCATTTCTCCACCTTTGTCAAAAGAACTGATTTTAATCTATAACAAAAATATCCCTTTTTGTCAACGATATGCCCAAACGTTGGCTGTATTTTTGTTAGCGGGAAAACTCGCCGGCCGGAAAAATCGAAGCTTTACCGCTTCGATTTTTAAATACGAATTTACTTAGCGCCCGGCGCTTGAGTCTAGAGTCTGATTTTTCGTGCTTCGGTATTCCGGTTCAATCGTTATCATGTATTTAGTTCTGGATAACGGATCAACAAGACTACGTGTTAATGTATTTCAAATCTAAAATCTAGAGTCCGGTCGCGCGAGGCGCGTTCTAGGCGATTAAACGCGACAGTCTATTTAAACCAATCTCTCAATTTGCGCAGTTTCTTGCCGGCATCATTATCCAAAACCACGCCCATCGCGTACTGAACTATTTTTCTCTTCGTGTCGTATACAGGAGAAATATCCAGCAATGCCCTGAAAGATTTATTGGAAATATGTAAATTATATACGCCTCTTGCTATAACCAAGCCCCTGTAAACCTGCAACAAGTCTTTCAGAAACTTCTTATTTTCTTCTTGATCAATCATCATATCCATGGGCTTAACGGCCAAACATTCCTTTTTTCGTTTGCGTATCAAATCGCAAAAAGAGTCGTTGGCATAAAGCACCTTTCCCGCTTCATCCAAAATAAAAATTGGAGTCGGCATGTCATTAAACCATTCGGACGGAAAGCAGTTCGGCCTTGCCGGTTTGAGTTTTGCCGGCATTTTCTTTTTGCCGGCGGATTTGTTGGTTGATTTTTTTGTCTTCATAATGATTTTCTAGTATAATATCACCATCTATGCCAACAAAAAAGAGGGGCTCATCCACAAAGCGCGGAAGAAGGGAGATTTCGCCGCTGGAAAAAATTAACGGTCAAATCCCCGAGCTGGAAATTGCGGACATCGTCTTTGTCAGGCATAAAAAAGGTTTGACTCGCTGGCTTTTGCGCAAAGTAACGCGGTCGTATTGGGATCATACGGCTCTTATTATTTTTCCGCGTGATTATTCACGCGGTTATGCCAACAACATCATCATCGAAGCCATACAGCACGGCCTGAACAGTTCCTATAAACGCGGAGTGGAAGTTCACCGCTTGGATAAATATTTGAATGATCCGAAAAAATATGATGTGGGTATAAAGCGCATACCTTGGTTGAGTGAAGACATGAAGCAAAGAGTGCGCGCCTTTATGCTCATGAACGTTGATACTCCCTATTATCCGATTTTTACCAGCAAATTTTTTCTTGCCTGGGTTTCCAAAACTTACCGCAAATATCTTAACAGCCGCCAAAGATATTCATGTTCGGGCTTGGTGCAAAAATCTTTTTATGAAGCATCGGATTGGCAGGACCGCACCGACGTCATCTTCCGCGGTTCCGGCTATACACCGATTGAAATTCAGGAAATCACTTCTCCCGCCGATATTGCAAACAGCGATGCCGGAGTTTGGATTTGGAATAAGCGCTGAATATGAATGGCGCCAGGTATAAAAAAATACAAAGCGTGCTTCCCAATCTTAAGATCGGGGATATTCTTTTAATACACACCAAAGGTTATTTTATTTCAAAGCTGGTCCGCCGGGCCACCAAATCATATTGGAGCCATGTTGCGCTGGTTTTTGAAATAATTCCCAATAAAACCGATTACCCCGATATTCTTTTGATTGAAGCGCTGGATAAAGGAATAGAAATTCATCGCATCGAGCATTATATTAAGCATCCCGAAAAATACGATATCGGCATCAAGCGCGTGCCCATACTTACCGATGAAGAGAGGAACCGTTTTCGCGGCTTTTTTTTGGATGCGGTTGATACGCCTTATGATTTTTCCAGGTTGTTCAGTTATTTTTTAAAGAAAAAGCTGGAAAGCTTATTTGGCGCCGGAGTCGTCAATTGGCTCACTAGATATGTTATCGACGTTGACCAGTACGTTTGCACCACATTTGCCCAGCGCGCGTATTTTTTGGCCGTCTCCAAAGAAAAAAGGCAAAAAGTTTTAATGCGTCCGGAAAGCGAAAGGCACAATTTTTTATTCCAGATGGAGGAAATTTCACCCAAAGATTATGCCGTAAGTCCCAATTGCGTATGGCTGTACAATCCGCACAAGTAGCTTTTAGCCAATAGCTATTAGCTAATATTTACCATCTAATATCCTACAGCAATTTATTTAAAAATAGCGTAAAAGATTCCAGCATTGATAATTGATTTTGTAATTTGAGATTTGTTTGTATCTTGCCTGCACACCGAAACCTTGGTGCAGGTGTGTATCTTGTTTAAGTTTGGTCATTCCCGCTTCGCGGGAGTTATCCCCTTGAAAATTCAGTCAATTTGTGTTCATGCTGTTGCATGGGTATCAAATCCATGTTTTTTTATTTATCCAAAAATAAGTTGCAGTTTTACTTATTCGCGTTTTTAGTTGGTATCACAATTCATTCACTGTTTCCGCTTAAGCAAATCAGCATGCTTGTCTGGAGTTGTTTGTTATTGGTCATGGTTGCTGTCTATTCAATTAACAAAAGATCCAAAATTTTATTTTTTGCTCTTCTTTCGCTTTGCTTGGGTTTGCTGCGTTTTGATCTCTCAATCGCTTCCGGCGAATTCACCGCCAATAATCGCCATCAAGCTTTAATTGCCTCGCTGCGGCCCGGAAAATACGGCCCGCAAGCCATCGCCAAGATTGAAGGTCGGCCAACATGGCATCCGCCGCAAAAAATCCGCCTCAACCTCAAGGATCCGATTCCCATTGGGTCAAAAATAGAATTCGACTGCATGATAAAAACAATCCAAAAACAGGAAGACCAATCCAAATATGATTTCTACCGTTTGCATTACTACGGTGCCTATTCCTGCAATCCTCAAAACATAAATATTTTGGCGCAGCCAAACCCTTTGGATTTTCGCTACGACTTTTACAATTGGCGCGCATCGTTAACCGGGCGAATCCAATCCGAAATCCCGGGAGATGACGGCATTCTAATCGCCGGCGTTCTCTATGGCGAAAGGGGAATGAGCGCGCAAAATGAAGAACTGTTCCGTCGCGCCGGCCTCACTCATATCATCGCCGTTTCCGGATCTAACATGACTCTGATTGTGAGCATTGTATTCGCGGTCTTTTTAGGTCTCGGGCTCTGGCGCCGGCAAGCCTTTCAAATCACCTGCGTATCCATTATAGCCTTTACATTTTTCGTGGGCTTGAGCGCCTCGGTTTTGCGGGCGGCCATAATGGGGATCTTGGTCTTAACCGCGCGCCATCTGGGCCGCATAACCAAACCCGGGCATCTGTTAATGGCCGCGGCAACAATTTTATGCATTTACAATCCTTGGATGTTTGTTTATGACGCTGGATTTGCTTTGTCTTTTTTGGCATCAATCGGTTTGATATACGGCAGTTCCGTTTTGATTGAAAAACTTTCATATATCCCCGAATTTTTCGGTTTGCGCGAAGCCGCGGCAACAACTCTGGCGGCCAGTATTATGACCATTCCTTATATTGCTTTGGTTTTTGAGCGTCTATCATTGGCCGGATTATTCACAAACCTGGCCGCGGTCCCGCTTGTGCCCTGGCTGATGCTGTTAGGCGCGGCAAGCGCTTTAACGTCCGGTACATTAATCGCTCCCTTGTTCGCTTTGCCGGCCGCCGGTGTTAGTAAAATAATTTTTTCAGTTTCCGGTTTGGTAAATATTTTTCCTTGGCTGGATATCCACATTAACGGTATGAATCTGGTCTTTTGCCTTGGTACATATGCATTTATTATCATCTTTTGGTATAGGTTGAGGCAAAAAAATTAGTTATCAGCAGAAAATATTATCTTTTGTCCAAAGCCTGATTTACATTAATTTATCCAAAAGCCCCAACTTATCGGGTCTTGGTAAAAAAATATCTTATTTAAAGTAAAAATTTTTCATATATATCTACATATTTTATCTGGATTTGTCGGGAAGCGTTTGATTTGACCGTATATAAAAATATGCCGACACTGTAAGTAAGGCTTCATCGCCCGCACCATAAAAATCCTAGATTGCAAAACGGCACTTAAGCGAAATATTTTTTTGCCCGGCCGTCCCAAGGAGCTCAAAGGCCTTGGCCGCGGCCCCGGTTTGGTACGGCAACTGAATCGGCGATGGCGAATTACAAAAAAGGAGAGAGATATATCAACGCGATTTCAATATATATAAACAAAATCAAAGCTTAAGTAGAGAATAGGGGAACCGGGGTTTTAATCATGTAATAAGCAAGCCATATCTGTTTATGCGGCCAATCCGTGCTAAGTCTAAGCAAAAGGGGAGGCGCATGATTTTTACCGAGGTCGGATTATATGCCGAACAATCAACCGGCTTGCCGTTTTGCTTTTAAGGGATATGATAATTTCTTTTTCCTTCAAGACGCGTAAGGAAGGAAATTGGAGGTTGTCATGATTCGCAATGAAAGCTCTTTGGACAATCCGAACAATAAAACAGGCGGCGCAATTTTCAAAATCCATACTCCTTCGGCCGGTCTAAACGGCCTCATGGGACTCATGCTCTGTGCTATCTTGCTGCTCGGCGCTCTCCTTGCCATGGGCTGCGGCATGCTAAGAGAAGAAGAAGAACCGAGCGGTCAAAACAACAGCGCGAATACAGGCGACAATGCCTGCTTCGTTGGCGAAGTCCGCTATCCAACCAGCGAGCAGGATTTCTCTGATGATAATCTGCTCTATGGCAATCGCGGGTTTCTATCATCTTATAACGGTATCAAGCACCTGGGTACGGATATCATTTACGCAGCAGGCACACCCATCCACCCCATTGCCTGCGGCAGATTGGTAATCTACCGCTCTTCCCAAGGTTATGGAACTTTGGTTGCCGTCATGGAGCACCAGCTCACAAGCCCGATCACCGTCATAAACGGCGATGGCGAGCCGGTCTCGGTTTCAACATTTTTATCAATCTACGGCCATGGCTCCGCAACCGATCCTGTTGGCAACGGCAAAGACCTCACCTGGAAAGCGGGAGATCAGATCCGGCCATCAGATACGGTGATGTATATCCAAACCAATGCCTTAAACGGCGACGGACCCGAGCATTTGCATCTTGGCATCCGTTTGCAAAGCGCAGCCGAAGCGCAAAAAACCGATCCCGGGGCCTGGTTCCGCGGTAACGATACCGCGTCCGATGCTTATAAAAAATATTACACCGATCCTGTTGCATTCATACCGGCACTGATGGAACACGCTGGTCAGCCGTTCTCTCCGCCGTCAAGCGCAGATACCACATCTGCCACCAATCACCCCATCGGCACACTGCTTTACAGCTCGGATTCCGGGCAAACCTTCATGGTCGTGCGCCCCGGCGAGATCATGGACGTCAGTAATTATCAAACCGTGCCGTTTGAGTGTGCCGTCAAAGCCGACCCCGTCATCATGTCTTGCTACAAGCAAACGACATTCGACGCGCTTTCGCTCTGGTTTGATTCCCGGGTTATCAAATTCGACGGCGAACCCCAGGTCTATCAGCTCTATCCGGGAAACGGTTTTGAACTCACGGGCTACAGAGCTTTTCTGTCCTATGAATCATTCCTGTCCTGGGGTTATGCTGAATCAGACATCGAGCATCATCCTCTCGCTGATAAGGGTCAGCTGATCGGGAACTTGAACAACATGGGCGGAGCCGGCTTCATGCCCGGCGCGCTCGCCAAGGGCAAAGGCGCAAGCACCGTCTTTGTCGCCAATCAAAACGGCAATCGCCAGGCCATCATCAACTACGGCGTTTTCGAGCGCCTCGCCTACAATCCGGATTGCATCTTCGAAGTCGAAGAGCAGACCCTGGATGCTGTTGCCGGAAATCAGGCTGCTGATTTTCTTGATGAAGATCAGATCGATGTCTGCCACGCAACATCTCATCAGATTTGCACGCCGGGTCAGACAATCCCCTGCGAGTGCCCGGATATGAGCTGGAGCAATCAAGTCTGTTTGCCAAACGGCGAGAGCTATGGCTCTTGCGAGTGCGGTTCATCCGGTCCCGGCGGCGGAGGCGAAGCCGGCCAAGGCGGAGCCGGAGGTGCGTCGGGTTCCGGCGGCGCGTCAGGCGCCGGCGGAGAATCCGGATCTTCAGGCTTTGCGGGTTCGTCCGGCTCCGCAGGATCCGCCGGAAGCGGCGGTACGTCCGGCACAGCGGGCTCGTCAGGTTCTGGCGGCACATCCGGCGCCGGCGGGTCCTCAAACAGTGGCATGGTCGCTGTCGGCTTGAGCTACGAAGGCCCTGCCTGGACTCTGCCCGTCTTTACCTACAAGGTCGGCTCCAATGCTTGGGGCCCGGTTCCGGGCTGCGATACTGTCGCGCCGCAAACCGCAAACTGCAGCTTCGAACTTCCGGTTACAGCGCTCGATAGCTTCCGCTGGCAAGTCAGCTTGGGCATGGATCGTTATTGGGGAGATACTTCAGGCCTTGCGCCCGCGCCCTGCGTGCCCGCCACAGATCTGCCGAATTATTTCGGCACCAGCGTCACCGTCCTCGGCACGGTCAGCCTTACTCTCGACGGAGTTCCAACAGAGTTCGGCCTCTGCTCCAATGGCATCATTAATCCCGGCTATTCCAATATGTGCGGTGAAAGCCAATTTCCTTACATGAACGGCTGTCTTAATCCGTGACAAGCAACCAGCATCTAGCAACCAGCATCTAGCATCTAGCATCTAGAGTCTAGAGTCTAGCATCTAGCGTCTTCCTGCTCCTCGCCTCGGGGAGCTTTTTAAACTGTCTGAACCTTGATTCCAAACCGATTATCCAACCAATTAACTTGATTACTTATTGTATAAGATTAATTATATCCCGAAGTAATCAAGTAAATATGAGCGAGAATCATGACACGTCGCCCGCGAGCGACAGTGTCAAGCTTAAACCCCCTACGCCTGCGGCTTCTGAGGGTCGCCGTCAAGGTTTAGACGCGATATTGACAAATTCCGATTTTTTTGTAATATAGCCCCAGTACATCTCTAAAAACACAAAGGGGATTGCATGAGAGCTCAAAAAATCATCACCATAATCACTGTTCCCGATCTTCCCGCTGTGGAGTATGTGGAATTACTGGAAAGGAGTATGGATTTTTCTTTCATTGATCCCGCATACCGTGAGTGGGATTTTCACAAAGCCGACAATGGCCGCGTCATTCCCGGCCGCGGTAAAAGATTCGAAGTTTTTGTCCGCAAACCGCGATGGCACCCCAATTGGGAAACCTTCTCAGAACTAGTTCGAAACACTTTCAATGAGCTTGGCATGATAGGTCATGTTGGTGCATTCTTGGAATGGATCAGGTTGCACAAACCGCGCGGTCACTTCGCTACCATTCCTCCGTCTACAGCCTGCTACCTTTATCCGATTACAAATGATCTTTGCGTGCCCAACTTCACCATCCATGGTCAAAAATGCTGCAAGCTCAACTTTCATTGCTACCAGTCTAGATGGCAGGGCCAGCAATACTTCGTCGGCTTCCGCCCCCTCGATTAGCCGTAATTCTAATCCGCATACTCATGCGGTTTTTTTATATCTATCATTATCCCGTAAGGGATTCCCAAATTTGTAATTCGTAATTTGTAATTCGTAATTAAGTGAACGAAGTGAGCGTAAGAGTTGTCCACAATGACTGTTTTTAGCGGATTTGCTAAGCTGATGCATATAGAACAAAAACAGAACAAACATACTTAAATAACAAATAATAAAGAACAAAGAACAAAGCCACCGGATTTATTTTAAACGATAAATAAAAAAGTATAATGGAAAAGTTATGAAGGAGAATATTGCACTGGAAAAAAGTTATAAATTTGCACTTCAAGTTATTAGAGTGTATTTATACTTAGTGAACGAGAAGAAGGAATTTGTACTATCCAGGCAATTACTTAAAAGCGGAACTTCTATCGGCGCTAATCTCGAAGAAGCTGCCGGTGCCCAATCACGGGCGGATTTTATCGCGAAGGCTCATATAGTTCTCAAAGAAGCAAGAGAAACTGATTATTGGATAAGACTTTTAAAAGATTCAAAAATATTAGGAAGTGATACGGCAGAGGGTTTAAGAGAGGACTGTCTAATAATTATCAAGATTCTAACCAAGACACTTATCACATGTAAAACTGCAAATACCTAAATTAACAATCTTTATTATTTGTTATTTATTAATTAATATTGTATGGCTAAAAAAACTGTTAACGAAAGCGATGCGCGACAAACTGCCGCTCAAGAAGCTATCGATCAAATCAAGGAACGTTTTGGCGAGGGAGCAATCATGCGCTTGGGAGAAGCTAAAAAGATGGTCGTGGAAGCCGTGCCCACCGGCTGCCTCTCGCTCGACTTGGCTCTCGGAGTCATGGGCGTGCCGCGCGGTCGTGTTATCGAAATTTACGGCCCTGAAGCTTCCGGTAAAACTACTCTGGCCCAGCACATCATCGCCGAAGTGCAAAAGGCCGGTGGTCTGGCCGCTTTTGTTGATGCGGAACATGCTCTTGATCCGGACTATGCCAAAAAAATCGGAGTCAACATTAATGACATGCTCATCTCCCAGCCTGATACCGGCGAACAAGCGCTGGATATCGTAGAAACTCTGGTCCGCTCCAATGCCGTCGACGTTGTCGTCATTGACTCTGTAGCCGCTCTAACACCGAAAGCTGAAATTGAAGGCGAAATGGGCGATACGCACGTTGGCCTGCAGGCCCGCCTCATGAGCCAGGCTTTGCGCAAACTCACCTCCGTCGTCTCCCGCACCAAAACGGTCGTCATCTTCATTAACCAGCTTCGCCAAAAAATCGGCGTCATGTTTGGCAATCCGGAAACCACCACCGGCGGCATGGCTCTCAAGTTCTATTCTTCAGTCCGCATCGAAGTGCGCCGCAGTGCTCAAATCAAGATGGGGGAGCGGATTATCGGCAACCGCGTCAAAACCAAAATTGTTAAGAACAAAATGGCCGCCCCCTTCCGCACTTGCGAATTCGATATTATGTATAACGAAGGCATTTCCATCGCCGGCGATTTGCTCGATCTCGGAGTCGAGTGGAATGTAATTAAAAAAGCGGGCAACAGCTATTCATTCGGTCAAGAAAAACTGGGAGTGGGCCGTGAAAATGCCAAACTCGCTCTTAAAGATCAGCCTGCAATGATGAAAGAGATTCGTGAGCAAATTATTGATGCCTGGAAAATCAAAGAAGGAGTGACTCAATCGGATGCGGATAGCGCAACGGCGGAACAAGAAGACGGATCAGCCGAATAGTTAACCCGAACTATGGACGAAAAAGGTGTTTATTAGGTAAAATATGCACTGAACATGCCTAGACCTCGCAAAAAAGGATTTAAATTGAATTTTCACTTGGATTCACATACCCAAAAGGGTATTATTACCGTTTTGTTTTTTGCTTTTGCTTTGTTTCTTCTGGCATCTTTATTTGATTTGGCCGGTTCCGTTGGCATCAGTGTAGATAAATCCTTGTCCCACATATTCGGCTGGGACAAAATTGTTGTTCCGTTTTTTATTTTTGCAATTGCCATCTTTTTGTATTCTTCGGAAAAACTACCCTTAAAAACATCCAATTTTATTGGATTCTTACTGTTCTTTATCGGTTTAAATCCTTTGGTGCATTTGCTTACCTTTAAAGGCACAAAGACTGTTGGCAATGTCATAGATGCGGCTGCCGGCAAAATCGGGCAGATGATAGCCGAGCCTTTTGTGCCATTGTTTGGCGTAGCCGGAGCAATAATTTTTTTTGCCGCGGTTTTTGGCGCATCCATCGTTTTAATCTTTAATACCCAGCTAAGTACAATCGTGGATTGGCTGATGAAAGTCTTTAACGTCTTTACTAAAATATTCGGATTTATCGGCCGTCCTCTTATGGCATTATTCGGCGGCATAAAAGATAAATTTGTCCGCAAGTCAGTGACCGCGGAGGAATCAGAGGATGATTCAGAGGAGGAATCAGATGATGAAGAAGAGGAAGAAGAATATGATACCGAGGAAGACTCCGGCAAAAACGATGGCGAAGGCCATGCTGAACAAGCTCCGGTTGAGCGTCCGAAACCCCGAAAACGCAGACCTAAAATTGATATTCCTTTGGAATTGTTAACGCGCCATGATCAAAAACCCACCTCCGGAGATATTGAGAGCCGTCAGCTCATAATCCAGCGCACGCTCGAAACTTTCGGCATTCCTGTGGAAATGGGCGAGGTTGCCGTTGGCCCTACCGTCACTCAATTCACATTCAAGCCCGCGGAAGGAATCAAGCTCAATAAAATTACGGCCCTGCATAATGATCTGGCCATGGCCTTGGCCGCCCACCCCATTCGCATCGAAGCGCCGATTCCCGGCAAATCCATGGTCGGCGTTGAGGTTCCCAATCAAAGTGTTGCCATAGTTGGTCTGCGCGAACTTTTTGAAACCAAGGATTGGCGCGGCAGAAAAGGTTCTCTGACTTTTGCTCTTGGCCGCGACGTCAGCGGCAAGCCCTGGATGGCGGACATTGCGCGCATGCCTCACTTGCTTGTTGCCGGTGCAACCGGTTCCGGTAAATCCGTAAATTTAAATACCATCATCATGTCGCTCTTATATACGCACGGGCCGGATGATTTGAAACTTATTCTGGTGGATCCCAAGCGCGTCGAATTCCCGGTTTACAACGGCGTACCTCACCTCATCACTCCGGTCATCACCGAAGTGGATAAAACCGTCAATGCGCTGAAGTGGGCGGTCAGGGAAATGAACCAGCGTTTTGATCTTTTATCCAAGATGAAAGCCCGCGACATCGCCAGTTATAATGATCGCACCAAAGACAAGCTGCCATACATCGTCATGATAGTTGATGAGCTGGCCGACTTAATGGTCAGCGCCAAACAAGACGTTGAATCCCAAGTTGTGCGCTTGGCGCAAATGTCGCGCGCGGTCGGTATCCACCTTGTTCTGGCAACTCAAAGGCCGTCAGTTGATGTAATTACCGGTCTGATCAAGGCTAATATTCCGGCCCGCATAGCTTTTTCCGTTGCTTCGCTTATGGATTCGCGGACCATCTTGGATCAATCCGGCGCCGAAAAACTGATCGGCCGCGGGGACATGCTTTATTCAACCGCCGAACTGCCCTCGCCGCGCCGTATTCAAGGCGTCTACATCGCCGATGACGAAGTCTCGCGCGTCGTGGAATACTTAAAATCCAAATACGACCCGGCTGATTATGATCCGGAAGTCATTGAGCGCTCCAAATCGTCAACCGTTTTGGGAGGAGACGGTCTGTCATCCGGTGAAGATTCGGATCCTTTAATCGAAGACGCGAAGGAAGAGATTATCCGTGCCGGCAAGGCCAGCGCATCCCTCTTGCAGCGCAGATTGCGTATCGGTTATGCCAGAGCTGCCCGTCTCTTGGATCTTTTGGAAGAAGAAGGATTTATCGGGCCCGCCGACGGCGCCAAACCAAGGGAGATTTTGAAAGCTGATTTCACAAAATCAAAAGAGCCGGAACTCAAAATGGATTACGAAGGCCGCTCTCCTGAATCCGATTATGAAGAGTATGCAGAGGAAGATGATGAATCCGGCCCGGAATCATCTAATAATAAATATGACGAGGATGATAAATAAATCGTCAATATTGTTGCAGGGGCGGAATATATGTCATTTATTCAAAAAAGCATCGGATCTGATATTGAATTTGGAAAAGATTTAAAAGAACTGCGTCTTTTACGGGGCTGGAGTAAAAAGCAACTGCAAGAATACACCGGAATTCATGAATCGATAATTACAATTTTTGAAGAAGAAAGATTTTCCGAATTAAGCGATGTAAAACATGCGGAATATCATGTCAGAAACATGGTCAAAGCTTTGGATGGCAGAGTTCCTTTTTTTATTCAAAAATACCGCGGCGCAATCAAAGAGCGGGGTTTGAGTTTGGAAAATCCCAAAAAATACCATTCATTCATTCACCGGGTTAAAAGCTGGGAATTATTCACTCCTTCAAGATATGTGCCCATACTGCTGATTTTGCCTCTGGCTTTTTTATTAATCTGGTATCTTTACTTCCAAATATCGTCATTAACCCGGGCTCCGGTATTAAATATAATCGCACCCGCCGACTTTGCCGTCATCCGGGAGCCAACTTTGGAAATTCATGGTTTTACAGACCCATCAGCATCAGTGTTAATCAACGGCAAAAAAGCCATTGTGGAACAAGATGGTTATTTTTCACTTTCTTTGGATTTGCCGAGGGGAATGAATGAATTAGAAATTGTTGCCAAAAGGCAGTATGGCGGAATGAATTCCGTCATTCGTTACGTGACCTTTGCCCCTGTGCATGGGCCGAGCTTCATGGATCCGCTTCCGGATTTAAATCTGGATATTGCGTCGTCAACAACATCAACAATAAATTAAAAAAGAGCGTCCGCTCTTTTTTTTGTAATCCGCGATCTGCGAAAAGTCGCCACATAAGAACAAAGAATTTCATGGGAGGAGAGAGAACTCAATCATATAGACCGAGTAACCATGAATTTCTGTGTATTGTTGTGCTCCGTTTCGCAGATCGCGAACCGCAATCTTTGGCTTTATCCTAAACATAAAAATGATTTTTGTCAAGGGTCTTATGTATAAAAATTCATTAGACTTCACCTCAGTAAAAGTCCCGCACCGAGCACCGGAGGCGACTTAATGAGCGAATGGTAAAAGCGAAGGCGTTGTTCGAGTATATATAATTTGGCGAGTATAGCCGAGCCCATGAGCAAGATTTAGTCGCACAAGGAGAGAAGGTCGGGGGGCCCTTTGGGGTGTTGGGGTATTTGGGCAAGCAAATACCATGACGAAAAAGATCCCCGAATGGAATGCCGGCAAATGCCCTGACGAAAAAAAGTAGGGTGGGCCGTAAGCGTAATTAAAATTAAGATAAGAAAAAAGCCACATCTTTCGATGTGGCCGAGTAGGCTATTCGCTCTTCTCGGAATCGCCTGCGTCGTCCGCAGTGTCATCCGAATCTTCGTCGCCCGGCAAGTCATCATCACCCGGAACGCTGTCGTCGTCCGCGGGGTCGATGCCCATACCGGCGAAATCCGGCTCCGGCTCGGGTGCAGCCTCGGCCGGCGGAGGTTCGGAAACCGCCTCGGTCGTGGGCTCAGGTTCCGGCTCCGGCTCATCCGGCGGTTCAGAAGCTGGCTTCGGCTCATCCGGCGGCGCGCTCTTGGGCTTGGGCTTGTCATTGCCCTTGCGCCGCTTGCGTCGCGGCGGGGGTTCGGAATCACCCCGGGCGTCATCGCCGGCAAAAGCCTCGTCGCCGATGCGCAGGCAGTTGTACCTGCACTCGCCGAGCATCCTTCCGCTGGCATAGAACTCGTAGAAGGCCGCCATCATGCCCCGGAAGGTTTCGATATCCATGAGCACGATGATGCCCGTGGACCGACAGATTTCTTGCTCGCCGCTTTCTGTCTTCCGGCCGGTGAATAGCGGAGGGTACATCCCAAAGAAGAATCCGGTCAGATCGAACTTGTTGCGGCGCGGATCCTTCACTCCCGTAAAGCCGTGGAAGTGGAACTCCGTATCCGTATTGGGTTCGATATGATTGCGCTTCGAGGAAATCTCGTAGTTATCATGATCTCGCAAAGCGCGCGCATAGTTGGGGAAGTAACGGGTGAAGAACTTGCTCCTGGTGGGCTGCACATGGTAGCGCGGCAACAGGAACAATCGCACCCGTCCTTCCTTCACGGCATTTCGTACGTCTTCGTGCATGCCTTCCAGATAGAAGGCGCATTTTTCTTCGAAGTCCTCGGGCTTGACCTCGAAGTCGTCATGCAGCAAACAGTTAAGCTGCGTCCGTTTCATCCACGGCCACTGGCCGGAGTATACACGCAACTCACCGCGCTCTTCCAGCTCTTCCGGATTCTCGGGGTGGAGCATCCAGTAATTGACCTGGTCGGCCTGCAAAAAGGAGGGATGTCCTGGGAACTGGGGCTGTCCGCCGCCCTGCTTTCCGCTCTTGGGCAGGCGCACGAACAAGTCCAGGCTGGTGTGGACGCTGATGAGGTTGTTGCCCCAGCGCTGACCAGAACCGCGCGCCGGCATGGAGATCGTGAGCTCGGTTGCCGGCACGGGCGGCGGCAGGCTGATTCGCAAAGCCACCCTGCCGTCGGCGCGTTGCTGGTACAAGATGTTGGCCAGCTTCTCGGCAACAGCGCCTACCGGCTCTGCTACCACCTGCTGATACACATCGTAATCCACGATCACGCTGCATTCGCCAACATGGTGGTCGAGCCGAGCGGGCAGCTCCACCTTGCCCGCCTCCAGCAATTCAGCCGGGCAGACAATCTGCACGGCCGCTTGGAGATTTCGGTATGCGCAGTTCTCGAAATCGTCCAAACCCATCTCGACGGCCTTGTCTCCAACTTCCACTGCCGTATCGAAACGGATGTTGATGCGTTCACGGTCGTCTTTCGTCGTTGTCATGGCAAACTCCTTCTTCTTTACGTAAACTGTTTGTTGTAAGGTACACGGTTTTTGAAATACTCCGCAGCCATTTTCCTTTCAATTGTTTGCTTTGGAGGACTCTCTTATGAGAATCAATCTGGAGGCGAGCTCACGAGTTTGCATTTGCTAGTCGCGAACCAAGGCGTGCTGTTTTTTTCTTAAGCCCAGCGTCCGCCGGGGTTAATTTAAAAGCTGCACAAATCGCTTTCCCCTCCAAGTTGATTCTCATAAGAGGATTAAAAAACTTAGCAGAAATATGAGTTTTTGTCAAGATATTTAGCTTAATTTAGCCGTCACTCAAATATCATCGCAAAGCAAAAACCGAGCCCCTGCCCGGCTTTTTAATTTAAACCTTATCCAAAATAACGATATTTTCGTTAACTTAGACAATATTTAAATCGAATCATCATAAGTTTTTTTATGTTTTTGTTTACGTGTATACCGAGTTTTGTCTTTAAAAGATTGTCCGGATGGCGGTATGGGTCTGCGGAGCTTTTTATCAATCTCAAAGGGATTGATAATAATAATCTCATTATCATCAGATGGCAGGTGTACTGTTTGAGACCCCTTTTTACCCATATGTGTCCAGTATAACATAAAAGGGTGGGGGAGAGATTCTCCCCCGAGTCTACTTACATCTGGGATTGATGATATCCCGCCCCTCTTTTTTGAGGGTTTCGTAAGAATTCAAATCCATACGAATACAATTGTGGCAGATTACCACATCGCCGGCTTTGGTTTTGCATTTCTGCATTTCTTCTGCCTTGTTGCATGGAGCCGCGCCCCAGCCCTTGCCTCCGGCCGGGCACCAGGGCATGTCCGCCACACTTCTGTTGCTTGCCGCGGCAAGCGGTTCTGTCTTTTGCGGTTCGGCTTCGCATGCCATGGCCACAAGTCCGTACAGCGCAGCAAACATCAGCTTTTTCATGTTTGTTTCCGTCCTTTCCTTGTTTTCTTGAAAACAAAATACCCTGAGAGATGCGGAGGGGATTTTCCTTTTTTAATAGGTCAATCCGCAGTGCCTAAGCCATAAATGCTCAGTCAAGACCAAGCAACATGGTTTTGGAACTGCACCCGCGAGCCTTGGCATTAAAATGACAAGTCCGCGGAGAGTGTTCTCTCTCCTCCACGTCTCTCAAGGTATTTTTTAAATACACTTGTTTTAAAGATCGCCGACAAATAATCATCGGGATAGATCTAGAGGTCTCTCGCACTGGGCGAGAGCAGGTTGATATCCGTAACGCAAGCGCCGGATATCATAGTGAGTCGTACTGTCATGAAATTCCAGTCGAAACCGGAATGTCATGATCTCCTCCTCTCTCCGCGGCATTGACCGTGTTCGGCTGCCGCAGGAGTCCCTCCTCTATGTCCATCACGAAGAATTTTATTGAACAAATAACTATATCATATTTTAATGATTTTGTCAAGGGTCTTTGGCATCAAAATATCGCTAAGCTCAGCCAAAAAAAATTCGCTAAATTAAGCCCAATTTACAAAACTGCCTCATTTTTAGCTAAAATATCCATCTCTCCGGACTTTGTTATTTGTTTTTTATTCTTTATTATTTTGTTAATTAGTCCACAGAAAAATTGACAAAATTCTAATAAAATGTGATAATCGCGCGCGTACACCCCATTAAGTTGACAAAGCTTTAAAAGCTTGCGTCAGCTTGATTCCGCAAGCTTCCGGCAACAAATAAACAATCATCATTTCAATGATTATTCCATTTTAAAAACAAAACCCAACCCTTCGAAAAAAAGTTTCGGAGGGTTTTTGTATCTTGCAAAAATTTTATCATTTAAACTGACGGCTGCTTCATCTCTCTGCAACCTGCGTATCCGCCTGCAAGGTCCGTAGAGCAGGTCCGGTAGGGATTGGCACTCGTTTATTAAAAACTCTTGTCCATGAGTACAATGGCGTTTAGACGCACGGCTAAAAAAGATCAGCCGGTTGAGCGTCGCTATTTTACAGCCACGCGTGATGCGATGGCATTGCCGGATCTCATCGAGGTCCAGAAACAAAGTTATCGCTGGTTTTTGGAAACCGGCATCCGCGATCTGTTTCATGAAATTTCCCCAGTCAGAGATTTTATCGGCCGCGATCTGGAACTCTCTTTCGTCGATTATTTTTTGGACGAACCTAAATTTGATGAAAAAACCTCAAAAGTAAAAAGCATTACTTATGAGGCTCCTTTGCGTGTAAAAACAAAATTGGTCAACAAGCGCACCAACGAAACAAAGGAGCAAGAAATCTATCTCGGCGATTTGCCGGTTATGACCGATAGGGGCACTTTTGTGATTAATGGAGTTGAGCGTGTTGTTATTTCCCAGCTGGTCCGCTCTGCCGGTGCATTCTTTACCGCCGAAGTCGCCCGCGGCCGAAGATACTACGGAGCCAAAGTCATACCTAACCGCGGCGCTTGGCTGGAATTTGAAACCGACTCCAATCACGTCATCTGGGTAAAAATAGACCGCAAGCGCAAAGTTGCCGCAACGGCGTTGTTGCGCGCTTTCGGCGTCTCCACAAATGATGAAATTTCCCAAATTTTTGCAGATACGGATATTCATCCCATGAATAAATACATGGAAGCCACTTTGGCCAAAGATGCGGCCACCAGCGAAGACGAAGGTTATATCGAAGTCTACAAACGCATCCGCCCCGGCGATCTGGCCACGGCTGATAATGCCAAGTCGCTTATACATTCCATGTTCTTCAAGTTCGAGCGTTATGATTTGGGTCCTGTCGGCCGCTACAAATTCAATCAAAGATTCGGCATGCCCTGGGATCATGAGATGGTTTTAAATGAGGATAACCGCATTCTTTCCAAAGAGGATCTCGTCTTGATTTTAAAAGAAATCATCCGTTTGAATAATACGCAGGAAGAGCCGGATGATGTTGACCACCTGGGCAACCGCCGCGTCAGAGCAATCGGCGAGCTTATTCAAAGCCGTTTCCGCATCGGTTTGGCGCGCATGGAGCGCATCATCAAAGACAGGATGTCCACGCAGGAAATCTCCACCCTGACTCCGGGCCGCTTAATCAATGCCCGCCCGGTTATTGCCGCCATCCGCGAATTCTTCATGTCGTCGCAGCTCTCTCAATTCATGGATCAGACCAATCCGCTTTCAGAGCTCGAGCATAAACGCCGTCTCTCGGCTACCGGCCCCGGCGGTCTTTCACGCGAGCGCGCCGGCTTTGAAGTCCGCGACGTGCACCGCACTCACTATGGCCGCATCTGCCCCATCCAATCTCCTGAAGGCCCCAGCATCGGCTTGGTCGGCCATATGGCCAGCTACTCCCGCATAAATGACTACGGTTTTATCGAAACCCCGTACCGCAAAGTAAAAAACTGGGCGCAAAATGACGGAAAAGACGCGGTAGGCGCCATACTCCGCGTTGATGTTAATGACGGCTCGGGTAAACTGGTCGCCAAAGCGGGCGAAGAAGTCACCAAAGATATTGCCAAGAAACTGACAACCGTATCTATTGATAAACTTCCCATCATTCCCAAAGTCACCAATGAAATAGTTTACTTGAACGCATTTACCGAGGAACGCGGAACCACCGCGCCGGCAACAACCCCGGTTGGCAAAGACGGTTCATTTTTGGTAGATCGCACTCCGGCTCGTAAAAACGGCGAACCAACAGTTGTCGATGTCCATGAAATTGATTACCTGGATGTTTCTTCCAAGCAGATTCTCTCAATTTCCACATCGCTCATCCCTTTTGTTGAACACGATGACGGACAGCGTGCGCTTATGGGCTCAAACATGCAGCGTCAGGCCGTGCCTTGCATCAAACCGGACGCGCCGATTGTCGGCACCGGCGTTGAGCGCAGATCCGCGGTTGACTCCGGCCATGCTCTTTTGGCTCCCGAGGACGGAACCATCAGCGCTCTTTCCGCTGATTGCGTTGAATTGCAAACCGCGGACGGTAAAACTATAAAATACGATCTGATCAAATTCCAAAGATCCAACCAGTCCACTTGTTTAAACCAGCACGTCAGAGTCAACAAGGGCCAGCAGGTCTATGCGGGCGAAGTTTTGGTTGACGGAGCTTCATGCCAAAACGGCGAACTCGCCCTGGGTCAGAATTTGCTTTGCACCTACCTTTGCTGGGATGGATATAATTATGAAGATGCCATCATTCTTTCCGAACGTTTGGTGCACAATGACCGCTTTACATCCGTACACATCGAACACTTTCCAATTGATGTACGCGATACTAAACTCGGTCCTGAAGTCGTTACCAGCGACATACCGAACGTATCGGAAGAGAAATTAAAGAATCTTGATGAAAACGGAGTAATCCGCATCGGCGCCGAAGTTCAATCCGGTGATATTTTGGTCGGTAAAATTACGCCCAAAGGTGAAACCGATCTTTCAGCCGAAGAAAAACTGCTGCGCGCAATCTTTGGCGAAAAAGCCCGCGATGTCCGAGACACTTCTTTGTATCTCGAGCATGGCGCCCGCGGCAAGGTTGTCGGTGTCACCGTCTTTACTCGTGAAAACGGCGACAAACTGCAGCCCGGTGTTTTAAAGCGCATAGTTATTGCCGTAGCCGATCTGCGCAAAATCCAAGTCGGCGACAAACTGGCCGGACGCCACGGAAACAAAGGTGTCATCTCCCGCATAGTCCCGGTTGAAGATCTGCCCTTTTTGGAAGACGGCACTCCGGTCGACATCATACTTTCACCTCTCGGCGTCGTCTCCCGTATGAACCTGGGACAGATTTTGGAAACTCATATGGGTTTGGCTGCCAATGCTAACGGATACAATGTGGCGACACCGGTTTTCGACGGCGTCAGTGAAGAAACTCTGCGCGAAGAATTAATCAAAGCCGGTTATCCTGATGATGGAAAAATATCATTATATGATGGACGTACGGGTGAGCGCTTCGAGCATGCTCCGACGGTGGGATATAACTACATCCTTAAGCTGCACCACATGGTCGAAGATAAAATCCACCAACGTTCCATTGGTCCTTACTCTCTCATTACCCAGCAGCCATTGGGAGGCAAGGCTCAATCCGGCGGACAGCGTTTTGGTGAAATGGAAGTCTGGTCTTTGGAAGCATATGGCGCCGCTCATACATTGCAAGAGATTCTTACAATCAAATCCGACGATGTTTCCGGCAGGTCAAAAGCCTATGAAGCGATTATTAAAGGCGAGCCCATCTCCAAAGTAAATGTTCCCGAATCTTTTAACGTGCTTATGCGCGAGCTCAAAGGTTTGTGTCTGGAGGTTGAGTTATTAAAAGATGGCCATCGCATAGAAGAAAACCGTCCGGCTGTGGTCAAGCCGGCGGCTCTGCCCCAAATTGAAGATTTTGAATGGGAATCCAATCCGGAACAACAAACTAACAACTAACGGTCACCATTATGTCTTTTTTTCAATCAGAACACGTTAAGACCACGGATTTTAACGGCATGAGGCTTAAACTCGCTTCTCCCGAAGTAATCCGCGGCTGGTCATACGGCGAGGTGACCAAACCCGAAACAATCAATTACAGAACGCAAAAACCCGAAAAAAGCGGATTATTTGCCGAAGAGATTTTTGGTCCTTCAAAGGATTGGGAGTGCTACTGCGGCAAATATAAGAAAATTCGTTACAAGGGAATCATTTGCGACAAATGCGGTGTCGAAGTGACCCACTCCTTGGTCCGCCGCGAGCGCATGGGTCATATCGAACTGGCGGCGCCCGTGACTCATATTTGGTTTTTACGCGGAGTTCCTTCGCGTATCGGAACAGTCCTCGACTTATCGGTAATGGCTTTGGAAAAGGTTGTTTACTTTGCCTCCTTCATCGTCACCGAGGTTGATGAAGAATTGCGCGAGCAGGTGCTTGAGCAGCTGCGCACGGAATATAAGGGCAAACGCAAACAGATCGAATCCGAATATGAGCGCGAAGTTCAGCGCGTCAATGATAAAGCGCAAAAAGAGAAAACCGCCGATGACGTTACTACCAAAGAATTGGACAGGATGCATGGAAATAAAGAGAGAAAGCTTGCCGAATTGGAAACTGATTTCAATGAAGCCGAAAAAGAACTGAAAACTCTCCAACCGCTTAAGATCCTTTCGGAAAATGAATATCATGAATATGCTCTTAAATTCGGCCATATTTTTGAAGCCAAAATTGGCGCCGAAGCCTTGGACGAACTCTTAAACAAGATTGACGTTGAAGCAACCGGCAACATTTTGCAGGAAGAATTGAAAAAAGCCACGGGCACAAAATACGAACATATAATCCGCCGGCTTAAATTGCTAAAATCATTCGCCAACCAAAAAATCGAACCCCATTGGATGATTCTTAAGGCTGTTCCGGTTATACCTCCCGACTTGCGCCCCATGGTGGCCTTGGATGGCGGTAGATTTGCCACGGCTGATTTGAATGACCTCTACCGCCGCGTCATCAACCGCAACAACCGCTTAAAGCGTCTCGTGGAATTACATGCCCCGGAGGTTATTACCAGAAACGAAAAACGCATGTTGCAGGAGGCTGTCGATGCCTTAATTGATAACAGCGCCAGGCATTCCAAAACCGTTTTGGCATCCACCGGCAAAAAACGCCAGCTCAAATCCCTCGCCGATGGCCTGAAAGGCAAGCAAGGACGTTTCCGGCAGAATCTTTTGGGTAAACGCGTTGATTACTCCGGACGTTCGGTTATCGTTGTAGGACCTTATTTGAAATTGCATCAGTGCGGATTGCCAAAAAGCATGGCCTTGGAACTCTTCCGCCCGTTTATCATCAGCCAGCTCATCAAACGCGAGATTGTTCATAATATCCGTTCCGCGAATCGCTTCATCGAAGCCGACCATACCGAAGTGTGGGATATTTTGGAAGAAGTCGCTTCAAAAGCGGTTGTGCTTTTAAACCGAGCTCCGACTTTGCACCGCTTGGGAATCCAAGGCTTCCAGCCCGTGCTTATCGAAGGCAAGGCTATCCAGATCCATCCGCTTGCATGTACGGCCTTTAATGCCGACTTTGACGGCGACCAGATGGCCGTGCACGTTCCGCTCACCGAAGAGGCTCAGGCCGAAGCTGCGGAAATAATGCTTTCCACAAAAAATTTGCTAAAACCCGCAACCGGCAGTCCCGTCACCACTCCGGGTCAGGATATTGTTTGGGGAGTCTACTACATGACAACAATGCTGGAGCCCGAAGAGGGGGTCAAAATTAAAGCCTTCGGTTCCAAACAAGAAGCTGTCTACGCTTATCAATCCGGCTGTATTACCGCGCGTGAAAAGATCAAAGTCAGATTTGCTCCCGGCGATCCCATCATTGAAACTACCGTTGGCCGCATTCTCATCAATGATGAATTGCCCGAAGGAATGCCTTACGTCAATGATCAAATCGGCAAAAAACAGCTTGGTGAAATTACACATCAAAGTATTGAAAAATACGGTTTTGAAGTTGCGGCCAAATTTTTGGACCGCATCAAAGAAGCCGGTTACCGCTATATCACCAGATCCGGATTCTCCTATGGGGTCGGTGATTTGCCGCATTTGGACTCTAAGCCCGAATTAATGGAAGAAGCCGCCGGCCGCGTCCAGATCATCGAAGAACAATATAAAGAGGGCTTGCTTACTAAGCGCGAGCGCTATACGCAGATCATCAAAGTCTGGTCCGACATTCAAGATCGTATCAAAACACTGTCTAAAAATTCGCTTACCAAAACCGGATCTGTTTCCGCCATGATTGATTCGGGCGCCAGAGGATCTGCCGTCCAGCTGACCCAGGTTGTCGGCATGAAAGGTTTGGTTACCAATCCCAGCGGTGGAATTATTGAGCTGCCTATCAAATCCTCATTCCGCGAAGGTTTGGATGTGTTGGAATATTTCATCTCCTCGCACGGTACCCGCAAAGGTTTAACCGATACGGCTTTAAAAACCGCCAATGCCGGCCACTTAACCCGCCGTTTGGTCGACGTCGCCCAAGATGTGATTATTACTTCGGACGATTGCGGCGACCAAGAGGGATCTGTTTTAACGCACGAAGAATGTGAAGAAATCGGCGAGAGCTTGCTCACTCGTATTTTGGGCCGCTTTACTATCAAAGAAATCAAACATCCCAAAACCAAAAAGGTTATCGTCGCCAAAGATACCCTGATTACCGAAGATCATATCCGCGCCCTGAAAGCCATCGATGAGCCCATACCCGAGGTGCACGTGCGCTCCGTTATGACTTGTAAAAACACCCGCGGTCTCTGCATGAAGTGCTACGGTTACGATCTCGCCTACAATGAACAAGTACAGCTCGGCGCTGCCATCGGAGTTGTTGCCGCACAGTCAATCGGCGAACCTGGCACGCAGCTTACTATGCGCACCTTCCACACCGGCGGTGTCGCATCCGGCGCTGATATCACCCAGGGTCTGCCCCGTGTTGAAGAATTATTCGAAGCCCGCAATCCCAAGCACCGCGCGGTAATGGCCGAGGTTGCCGGTAAAGTTGAAATCGGCGAACCCGAAGCCATGGAAATTTTAACAACAACCGGCGCCAAGCTGGTCGACTCCGCCAGAACCGGAAAAATCATCAGAGTCTTAGCCAAAGAAACTAAGGAGGATGCTTATGTTGTAACGCAAAAAGATGATGTAAAAGTTAAAGACGGCGACAAAGTCGACGAAGGCCAATTGCTAATGGTTCGCAAAGATGACACGGAAATTCTTTCCGAGCATAAAGGCGTTGTGCGAATGGAAAAGCGCAAGTTATTTGTTGTTTGGGAAGGCAAATCAGCTCATGAGTATCAATCGCCGCTCGGCTTTAAAATCCTTGTTGGCGACGGAGATGAAGTTCAGGCCGGCGATCAGCTGACCGAAGGACACTTGGATCTGCATCTTCTTTATAAAACCAAAGGACGTCCGGCGGTTATGCAATATCTGTTAAAAGAAGTTCTCTCCATATATTCAACTCAAGGCCAAAAAATCAACTCTAAACATATCGAGCTTATCATTCGCCAGATGTTCTCCCGCGCTTATGTTCGTGATTCGGGAGACACCGAGCTTTTACCGGGAGAAATCGTGGAGCGTGCCAGGGCCATGGAAACGAATACCAAAACCGAAGCGGCGGGAGGCAAACCGGCCGAGCTCGAAATATTGTTTATGGGAATCACCAAAGTCGCTTTAACCACCGAATCCTTTTTGTCATCAGCTTCCTTTCAAGAAACCGCGCGCGTCCTAATCCAGGCCGCCATATCGGGCAAGGTTGATAATCTTGAAGGCCTTAAAGAAAATGTTATTATCGGCCGTCTAATCCCGGCCGGCACGGGATTCGCATACCATCACCCCGAGCTGTTCCCCGAATTGCAGCAAGAGGAAGAGTCCGATGAACTTGAAGATTACGATCCCGAAGATATCGATAACATCAAACCTGAATCCGTAGAAACAGTATAAACTTTGTTGTAAGGGCGACTCGCGAGTCGCTCACGGCAAAGCAACAGCGATCCTATACGGTCGCCCCGGCAAAGCAAAAGCGGCCCCGCATGGGTCGCTTTTGCTTCAAAAAAAGACGCAAGTATGCGTCTCTCTGAGAGAAAAGATCAGTCATGACCCGGCGGCCAGCATAAGTTGGGTTCTTTATCTTCCGCGGCGTTCAGGCCCTGCCGGTAGGATTGTGCCACCAGCTCTTCAAGGATCTGTCGAAATAATTCTCCCTGGCTTCCGGGCATGGTCAGCAAAGATTCTATTGTGTTTGCGGTTACGCCGGTGCATTCAACCTCGTCCAACGCGTCAAATCCTGCGGACACAGCTTCATCCTTTTTGCTATTCGGGCAAAAACGGGCCAGTACGGATTGGTCGTTCCTGCTTAGAAAAATCCTAAACTTGAGCGCCATCTATTCCTCCTTTTTGCTGTTCTTGCGGATCATTCCCGGTTATAATTCATGCCGTGTTCGAAGCACCGTGCAAAGATATTTTCAAGTACCTGGCCGATCGAGCCCTCATCGCGGTCAGCTGCTTTCATGAGCGCGGCGATTGCTGCCAGAGAATCTTTTTCTTGATCGCCTCGCGGATTAAAACAAATAAGATCCAGCAACATTTCCTCCCCGCCGGAACTGTCTTCCAGAATGACGCGAGCTTCTTCTTTGTCGGTGATATGAGTTCGTTCTGCGGTAAGTTTGCCGTCAAGCTTGTTTTGGCTGATCAGGATGTTCAAACCCATCTTTCATCTCCTTTCCAAAGTACGTGAGAACATCAATATTGCATAAAAAAGCCCATGCGTCAATCTCTTGCCCGATACTCTTTTTTGCGGTAACTTAACAAAAAGCTAATAGCTAAACGCTATAAGCTAAAAGCTAATATGAGTGGTCACAGTAAATGGTCAACAATTAAAAATAAAAAAGGCGCCGCTGATGCCAAAAGAGCGGCTAATTTTACGCGCCTTGCCCGCGAAATTGAAGTCGCGGCCCGCGAAAAAGGCCCTAATCCGGACATGAATTTTAAACTTCGTCTTGCCATTGATCGCGCCCGCGCCGGCAACATGCCTAAAGACAATATTGAACGGGCTATTGCCCGTGGTTCCGGCCAAGGCGGGGAATCGGCTGTTGAGCAACTGGTTTATGAAGCATACGCACCCGGCGGCACGGCGCTTATTATCGAATGCATTACCGATAACCGCAACCGTTCAGCCGGAGACGTAAAACACATCTTATCCAAACACGGCGGTACGCTCGCCAACCAGGGCGCGGTCACTTATCTTTTTGAACAAAAAGGAGTCGTGCGCACCAACTTGGTCCCCGCTGATAAGCGGGACGAGATCGAGCTTGCGTTAATCGAAGCCGGCGCCGAAGATATCATTCACGAAGCCGATCAAACCATAATTACTTGCGCAATCACCGGCTTATCATCTTTAAACGATGCCGCAAATTCCGCCGGCCTGAAGGTCGCTTCGGCCGAAATCGAATGGCTGCCCCGGACCCCAGTCGCCATCACGGATGACGTTCAAGAGAAGGTGGCTATAATTATCGAATTATTGGAAGAGCTGGACGATGTAACCAATGTCTACACCAATGCCGAGTAATCTAAAAAAACCAGTCGACAATCCCCCCTCTTGTCAAAGAGGGGATGGGGGAGATTTGGGTGGGGGGGTTGTCATCCTCGGCATCGATCCCGGCTTTGGCCGAACCGGTGTCGGCATTATTTCACTCACCGGCAGCCGCCTGCGGCATATCTATCATGCTTGTATCGAAACTCCTTCAGATATGCCTTTCCCCGACCGTTTGCAAGCTATCCGCAATGATATCAGCGAAATCATCCGCCGTTTTAATCCTGTTGTCGCAGCGGTTGAGGAATTATTTTTTCAAACCAACGTCAAAACCGCGATCAAAGTCGGCATGGCCCGCGGTGTAATCGTTTTAACATTGAGTGATGCCAAACTTCCCGTTTTGGAACTCACTCCCAATCAAATAAAACAAACAGTGGCCGGCCATGGAGCAGCAGATAAAAAACAAATCCAAGCCATGGTCCAGCGTCTTCTATCCTTAAAAGAAGTTCCCCAACCTGATGATGCGGCAGACGCTTTGGCAATCGCCATCGCCGGAGGATTATCATATCAAACTCATAAGAAAATTAACCAATAAAAACAGGCATTTTTGCCTGATTTTTTATCCCAAATTAGCCTTGCCTAACGTGTATCCTTATGCTAAAATTTTTAAGTTAAAAAAGGTAAAAAATTATGCAAATTTATTGGCAGGGATATTCATCAATCCGCATCGAAACCAAACAAGGAGATCAGTCATGCATGGTCATGACTGATCCTTATGAAAATGAATCGGCTATGCGCTTTCCCAAGGCCGCCGAACCCGATTTGTTGCTGCTCTCAAATCAAGATCGTAAACAATTCAACGTAGCGGGTGTTACCGGCAGCCCCTTCATAGTTTCCGAACCGGGAGAATATGAAGTACACGGAGTTTTTGCGCACGGTATCCAGGATCCTGAAAAAGAACAAGGAGCAAAGCGGTCATTGATATATAAATTAACCGCGGAAGATATTACGATTGCTTTTTTGGGAGGCTTAAACCGGGAATTGACCGATTATGAACTGGATGGCTTGGGAGCTGTAGACATCCTCATCCTCCCTGTGGGCGGGGACACTGTCATGGATGCAAAGTTGGCAAGCAAAACAATCTCCGCAGTCGAGCCTCGCCTCGTCATTCCGATCCACTATCACATATCGGGCATCAAAGCCAAGCTTGGAACCGTTGATCAATTCTGCAATTCGCTCGGAGTCTGCAAACGTCAGGATGTAAATAAATTAAAAATCAGTAAAAAGGATTTACCGGCTGATGATGTGCTCATTACAGTCATTGAAAGATCTTAAATGCAGTCATAGTCATAGTCGCAAGTTGCAAGTCGCAAGTCCCAAGAACTCTGTTCGCGAAACTCGCAACGTATAACGTGAATCGTCAGACGATACGCGATGCGCGATACACGGTGTTAGTCGCTAGATACTAAATTCGTAGGGAATTGTTCATTGTGCATTATACGTTATCCGCTGTTCATTATAATTATGCCTCGTTCCAAAACCATAAAAACCGAAGAAGCCGAGTTGGCCGCTCCCAAGCGCGCCCGCAAAGCGCCTGCAAAAAAAGCAGCGAGCACCGCAGCGCCTCAGCGTATGCGCGTTTTAAGCGCAGAGGAAAAGCGGCAGCTCATCTTGGCTCATGCGGCCATGCGTCAGCCGGTTGACTCCACTCAGCGTTTTTCGCTCTGGATGGGAGTAGCGATTTGTTTGGCTGTCATAGCCGTAGGTTGGTTCTACATGACGCATAAAAGCATCGTCACGGCATATCAAAACAATTCTCCGGCCAAGTCCCTTGATGAACAGATTAATGAAGCCATGGGAGCCGGTGAAGACGATCTTTTTGCCAACCTGCATGACGTTGTAGAGCAAATCGAAATTGCGGAACAGGAAAATTTTCGTGAATTGGAACTGCAGGCCGCCGCGGTTGATTCTTTAAAACAAACATTGGCCAGCAGCTCGGCTGCGGCAACAACCACTGATGGCGGGCGTGAACTTTTCCAGGCAATACCCGATACTCCAACTCAACCGTTAAATAATTTTGAACTTCCAAAAGGAATTAAAATCGATAATTAATAATTTATAGATATTTATAAACGAGATAAAAGACTTGAGCCTTGTCGCGCGTTAAACGCGACTTGCCTGCACTTCGAAGCATTCGCGTAGGAGTGAGTCCTGAATCTCGAAACTGAATCAAGTATGGCTGAAAAAGATACTACGGAATCCAAGGAAACAAAGGAATCCAATTATGCAATCGGCACAATAATCCAACAGCCGCTCTCCGAAGAAATGAAGAGCTGTTATTTGGATTATGCAATGTCGGTTATCATCTCCCGCGCTCTTCCGGATGTCAGAGATGGTTTAAAGCCCGTCCATCGCCGTATTCTCTACGCCATGTGGCAAGAGGGTTTAAAAGCCAATGCCAAGTTCCGCAAGTCTGCTACGGTTGTCGGCCGTGTGCTTGGTGACTTTCATCCTCACGGCGATTCCGCGGTTTACGAGGCCATGGTCCGCATGGCTCAGGATTTCTCTTTCCGCTATCCTCTGGTCAGAGGCCAGGGAAACTTTGGTTCCATGGATGGCGACAGCGCTGCCGCTTACAGGTACACCGAGGCCAAGCTCGCGGCCATTGCCGAGGAGATGCTTTACGATATTGAAAAACAGACTGTTGATTTTGCGCCCAACTTTGACGGATCCAAACGCGAACCAACCGTCCTCCCTGCCAAGCTCCCAAATCTTTTATTAAACGGCACCCTTGGCATCGCCGTAGGCATGGCCACCAACATCGCCCCGCACAACCTCTCCGAGCTTTGCGACGGCATTGCGGCAATAATCGACGATCCGGAAATTACCATCGATGACTTGGTTAAACACATTCCCGGTCCTGATTTTCCAACGGGCGGCATCATCTACGATAAAAACGCCATCAAACAAGTCTATGCCACGGGCAAAGGTGGAATAGTCACCCGCGCGGCCACCGAAATCCAAGAAGAAAAAGCCGGTCAGTTCCGCATCATTGTCACCGAAATTCCCTACGCGGTTAACAAAGCCACTCTTTTGGAAAAAATCGCCACATTGGTTCAGGAAAAGAAAATCGAAGGCATTAAAGATCTCCGCGATGAATCCAATAAAGAAGGAGTGCGCGTTGTTATCGATCTCAAAAAAGATGCTTATCCCAAAAAAGTACTCAATCAGCTTTTTAAGATGACGTCTTTGCAAGAGACTTTTCATGTTAATATGCTGGCTTTGGTTGACGGAGGCAAGCAGCCTCGGGTTTTAAACCTCAAAGACATTCTCACTGAATTCATCGATCATCGCAAAGAGGTCGTGCGTCGCCGAACCGAATTTGATCTCACCAAAGCCAAGGAACGCGCTCATATTTTGGAGGGTTTGCGCATTGCGCTTCTCAAAATCGATCAAGTTATCGATACCATCAAAAAATCCAAAGACCGCGATGAAGCCAAGGTTAACTTAATTAAAAAGTTTAAACTTTCCGAAATCCAATCTCTGGCGATTTTGGAGATGCGCTTGCAGCAATTGGCCAATCTTGAACGTTTAAGAGTGGAACAGGAATACAAAGAAAAACTCGAACTCATTAAAGAACTGGAATCCATTTTAAAATCCGTTAAAAAGATGCTCGGCATAATCAAGGAAGAAGTCATGGAATTAAAGGATAAATATGGTGATGCGCGCCGCACAAAGGTCATCCCGCATCCGGTTGGCGAATTTTCCATGACGGATCTCGTCCCCGATGAATCCACTGTCGTCATGCTCACCCGCGACGGCTACATCAAGCGTCTCCCGCCCGATACATTCCGCTCGCAAGGACGCGGCGGCAAGGGAGTTGCCGGCTTAACCACCAAAGAGCAAGACGAAGTCTTTCAGCTTTTCTCCACGCGCACGCACTCCGATTTGCTTTTCTTCACTTCGCGCGGACGCGTCTTCCAGCTCAAAGCCTACGAAGTCCCGCAAGGTTCTAGAACCGCCAAAGGCCAGGCCATCGTGAACTTCCTCCAGCTTGCGCCCGGTGAGCAAATTGCCAAAGCGCTCCCGCTTGCAGACATGGACGGCATGAAATACCTGATGATGGTCACCGGCCAAGGCACAATCAAAAAAGTCGCGCTGGATGATTTCTCCAACGTGCGCCGCAGCGGCCTCATCGCCATCAAACTCCACGAAGGTGATGACTTGCAGTGGGTTAAACCAACTTCAGGCAAAGACGAAGTCTCAATCGTAACCCGCAACGGCCAGTCCATCCGCTTTGACGAAGATGACGTGCGCCCCATGGGACGCTCCGCCGCCGGAGTCCGCGGCATCAAGCTCAAGAAAGATGATGTTGTAGTGGGCATGGATATTGTGAATCCGTCACTCGCCAACAAAGGCAAGTTCACTTTGTTCACCATTTCCGAACTGGGCATGGGCAAGCAAACCAATATCACCGAATACAAAGTCCAAAACCGCGGAGGATCCGGAGTGCGCGCCATGAAGGTCACCGCTAAAACCGGCCCGGTCGTTGCGGCCTTCGTCGCTCTCGCTGATGACGAAAGAGATCTCATGATGATAAGCAAACACGGCGTCCTGATCCGCCAAGCTTACACAAACGTCCCCCTCCTCGGCCGTGATACGCAAGGAGTGCGGCTCATGCGCTTCAAAGAAGAAGGCGATAAAGTCTCGTCCGTCACATTCGTCGACACAGACGAAATGCCAACCAAAGAAGATTAATCTGTCAGAACCTTGATTAACAAACAGATTACCAAACAAATTAACTTGATTACTTTAGGAATAAAGATCATATAAAAATCCCCCGTATAAATACGAGGGATTTTTTAGCTATCAGCTAAAAGCTAACAGCTATCAGCTATTCAACAATATATTCCCACCCCGGTTGCCAGGCTTTCTTTTTTCTCCAATCTTCCGCGAAAGCCTCTTCCCATGTCTTGCTTTTCAATAAAACATCCAAGGCTAATTGCGGCGCTTTATGGGAAACGATAGCAATATGTTTGCCATCATAATCCTTTTTTAAATCTTGTAAAAAATCGTTGATTCTCGCTTTCACATCCTCATAACTTTCACCGTTGGGAAATCGTTCGCTAATCATCTTTTCTTGCAAAGGCTCCACGATTTCGGAAGGCTTGGCATTATAATCGCCGTAATTGCATTCGCGCAATCTTGCATCCTGTTTAATCTCAAGGTCGCCGTTAAAAGTAAGTTCTGCCGAATCAACAGCACGCTTTAAATCCGAGCAAAAAACAACATCGAATTTTTTATTTTTGATGAAATCGGTTAAATCCTTGGATTGTTGTATGCCTAATTCTGATAACTCAACATCACTCCATCCTGAAGAGATTTCTTTTTCATTATCCGTTGTCGTCCCGTGAACAAAATATGTTATAGTCACTGACATAAAAATATATACCTTAAGTAATCAAGTTAATTTGAGCGAGAATCATGTTTAATCAAGGTTCAGACAGTTACTCAACAACCTTATCAATTATTCCATAAGCCAAAGCTTGCTTGGGGTCCATAAAATTATCGCGGTCCGTATCTTTCTCTACTTGTTTTAATTGCTTGCCCGTATGCTTGGCCAAGATTCCATTCAACTGATCTTTCATCTTCAAGATTCTCTCGGCTCTGATCTTAATATCAGTCGCTTGTCCTTCAACACCGCCTAAAACTTGATGGATCATAATCTCCGAATTGGGGAGTGCGAATCTTTTGCCTTTGGCGCCGCCGGCTAAAATCACAGCACCCATGCTTGCCGCCATGCCCGTACAAATCGTGGAAACATCACAGCTGATGTGCTGCATGGTGTCGTAAATCGCGAGGCCGGCAGTTACCGATCCGCCGGGGGAGTTAACATAAAGTTTGATGTCTTTGGTCTTGTCCTGGCTTTCCAAAAACAATAATTGCGCCACAACGATGTTGGCAATTTCATCATCAATCGGAGTGCCCAGCATAATTATCCTGTCTTTTAAAAGACGCGAATAAATATCATAAGCGCGCTCGCCTTGATGTGTTTTCTCAATCACCGTAGGGATCAAATATCCCTTTGGTGCAATGGATGTAATTTCGTGAGGATTCATAACTATCGCTTCATCGAGACAAGCTCAATTCGCTAAATTAAGAATTAAAAATTAATAATTAATAATTCAGGAATCAAGCAAGCTTGATAATTATTTTATTTAAAAATATCAATAATAAATAATTTCTTTTAACTTTTATCGTTAAACCAGTATAGGGGATAATTATTTAGCAGTCAAATCAGCCGAGTGCTAAATTATTAATGCAGAATGAATAATGCACAATGTACAACAAATCGTTTATTTAGATTTTGTTATGCACTATGCATTATGCACCATACACTAGACTATCGTGAACCCGGTCGCTGTTTCGCGGACAGCACCGTCTATGGTAAACCCGGCTGCCAGTTTATGCCCGCCTCCGCCAAACATCTTGGCGATCTTGGAAACGTCACGGCTTACGGATCTCATAGATCCTTTTACCGTACCATCGCACCTGTCATGCAAAACCAAAATCGACTCCGCATTGCCGGTCACCGCTTGTAAAAAATTGGAAATACCTTCAACCGCAGCAGGATCAACTCTGAATTTTTCAAAATCTTTATTGCTCACAAAAGTCACTGCAATATCCTGCTCTTCATTTTTGCGCAAGCGCGATAATGCTAATCCCCAAATTTTTAAAATTGGGAGCTCTTTATTTTTTAATAAATGATTTGTAATATCCGTCATTCTGGCGCCGGCCACAATCAGCCTCCCGGCAACTTCCATTCCATCCGGCGTTGTGGCCGCATTGCTGAAATGCGATGTATCGGTAAACAAACCGGTCAGCATGGAAGTCGCCATAGCCGAATCCACATCAATTTTATTTGTTTCAAAAAATCGCATCACCATCTCACAGGTAGAAGTCGCCTCAACATCAACCGCATTAAAATCTCCATAATTTTGATTGGTTTTGTGATGGTCAATATTAATCACTTTTGTAGCAGCTGGCAATCGCGGCAATAATTCATCAACTCCCGCATAGACCAAATCACCCGAATCACAAACAATCACCGCATCAAAATGCTCATCAAAAACTTTTTCATCATTTGTGTAAGCACTGAACCCATCCAAATATTGATATTGCTTGGCCGGCAAATCACGGCAGAATAAAACCGGCTCCTTGCCCTCACGCTTAAGCCAGCTGTAAAGCGCACTTGTAGAACCCAACGCATCGCCATCAGGTTTTTTATGAGCAACAATAAGAACGCGCCGTGAATTAACCAGCACATCATGTATCTGCTTGAGGCGGTAGGGGAGCTCCATAATTGAATGACTAACCTTATCTGCATTAAGACATTTCGTCAATGCTGGTCGGCTATCAGCCATCAGCTAAAAGCTGTCAGCTATTACAGTTCCCCATCAGCCTTCATCTCATCAATAACACTCTCGATCTTTGCCGCTTCATGCTCGGTTCTATCGAATTCCCAATGCAATTTTGGCAATCTTCTTAAATTTAAAGTCTTGGCCATTTCATCCATTATCTCACCGTGGTAATCTCTTAAAGCCTCCAAAACATCTTCTTCCGCTGTAACCGGCAAAACGCTTAAAACCGTCTTGGCAAATCTAAGATCACTGGTCAGCTCGGCATTGACCACGGTCACAAAAGCCCCCCGCGGGAACTCCACTGCACGGTTCAAGATGTCGGCTATAGCCTCTTTAAAATGCTCCACTCTTTGCGAATATTTTTGCATAACAAAGCCACAATACTAGATAACCGATTATCCGTCCATGGTCCTAAGTACATAGTCCTGGCCAAGGGAGTGTAAACCAGGAAGAACACTTAGTACTTAGTACCTAGTACTTCGTACTATAATATATTGACAAATTAGCTTTGTTATGCTAAAAAATCTCGTTGTCCCTTAAAAAACTGGTTTGTACCAAACCGGAGGAAAACGTGGCTGAAGACAAGAAAAGACGCCGCCGGCGCAAAGAATGGAAGTTCGAAGATTTCAAATACATCCTTGAGCTCCCGGAGCGCTTGGCCGTTCATCTGCGTACGCTGCTCCAGCTCGACAATGCGGCCTGGACATTTGCCCTAAACCGCATCAAGCAAGGCGATGCCTACAAAGAGTACTCAAAGTCCAAAGGCCCGGGCAAAGGCCGCAGGCACTTTGCGGTGCCTTGCGACGAGCTCAAGCTCGTGCAAAAGGCGATAGATCAGAAACTTCTGTCCCAGATTCCGGTGCATTTTTCGCGTCACGGTTATCGCTTGGGCTCGTCCATCATCACCAATGCCGAGCAGCACGCGGGTTTTGCCAAGTCGGTTTTGGCAATCGACATCATGAACGCTTACCCCAGCGTGTACCGCTCGCGCATCAAAGCCAATCTGCGCAAGCCTTTCATCTTCATCCTGCGCCAGTTCCAGGGCCGGGAGTTCAGCGAAGATGATATCGAATACATGCTGAATGCTTTGGTGGATCTCGTCTGCTTGCATGACAGGCTCCCGGAAGGTCCGCCAACTTCACCGCGCTTGTTCAACTTGGTCTGTATGAAGATGGACAAAGATATTTGGGAGTATTGCATCAAGAGTGGAACACCCATTCAGGAATACCGCTACACCGCATATTCGGATAATATCACCATCTCTTCCAATGGAGAGTTCCCGCCCGGATTCAAGGAAAAAGCATTGGAGATCATCAAAGAGAATCGTTTTTTCCCGCATGATCGCACGGATAAGACCAGGATAATGAGCCCCAAAACCGGCGAAGTCCCGGTTGTCACCGGTATCGTTATCAATGCTGACGGCCGCCTCACCATGGCTCCGCGCAAATTGAATCAGCTCCGCGCGCGCTTGCATCATTATCTTGGAATGCCCGCATGGACTCATGAGGACTTTGGCCGAGCGCAAGCAACGCTGGCATACATCCGGCTCATCTATCCCCGTAAACTGCCCAGCAGAATTCGTGACCATGCAGAACAAATCTCTTCGAGGATCGAGGACAGGCGTTCCGCGTCCTTGGCCAAGCGCTGCAAAGATGCTCCACTCCCTGTCACCCAGTGCCCCAACATTCTGTTTAGTGACGGAGCCTGCAAAGGCAATCCCGGACCGGCTGCCATCGGAGCCGTCTTGACCGTACAAGGCACTGACGTAGTAGAAATTAGCCAACCAATCGGACTAAGTACCAACGTGCAAGCCGAGTACGCGGCCTTGATTGCTGGTCTTGCAGCCGCAGTCAATCGTAAGCTTGGAGAGCTCACTTGCTATCTGGACAATGAGCTTATTGTCCAGCAGTTAAACGGTGAACGCAATGCCAAATTGCCAAAGCTCCGCGCTTTGCACGCCAAGGTCTTGGAGCTGGCTGCCGACATTGGCCATGTGCAATTTGTGCACATTCCGCGCGAGCAAAACTCACGCGCCGATGCGCTCGCCAACAAAGCTTTGCAATCTCCGGCCACAGAAACCGGATCCGGAACGGACACCGGCTTGGCCGAGATTCTCCCGCTTGTCGCGGGCTAAAAGACGCCGGTTTGCTTGTTGATTCATCGCCTTGCGATGAACGGTCGTTTCAACTCTCTCTGTCCCAGAGCGAGATAGACCGCAGCTTCGGGAAGCTCACGGCCTGCGATGGCCGCGCTTGCAGTTCATGACGTCGCCCTGAGGTCCTGCGGACCTCGACACTGGCGTGCCACGGCCGCCGTCATGAACCCCAAGCGTCGGTTCCCGCCCATCCAAACCGGTTTCTCGCCGGAGCGTGTACCACGCTCCGGCATCTCATCTTGCCGCGATCCAAGATCGCCGCAGCATGAGGTGATAGCACCTTAACAATCCGGTTTGCTTGTCTGTGCGGGAGTAAAATCTCGGTCCGGCCGCTTTAAACTTGTCCTGTATCAGGATGAGTCTGCCGCAGACACTTGCAGAGCTTTGCTTTGCAATTGCGCGGAGGGAACACTTCACATTGGATGTCAAAACCGGCCCTTTGGGCCTCGACGCTTCGCATCGTTTTGCCATCCAAGTTCGCGCTCCCTCCGTATGCTCCAATCCAAACCGGAACTCGAGGAGTACGATTCTGTGCTCCTCGCCTTGTTTTTGCACTTCAACTATGGAGTTCAAAAATAATGATCTTTCAAAAGGAGAAATCATGGATTTGCTAAAGATCCGAGCCAAAAACGGTAAAGGTATCACCTGGTCATTCGTGGATGAAAGCATGGTCGGCTACAGAATCGAGCTGGACCAGGCTCCATATGCCGCCATCAGTGATGGCGACATTTGGCAGGTGGAACTTGTCAGCACCAAAAATGACGGCAAGACCCGCAGAAAGGTCGCCACTGTCCGTTTGGTAGCCAAGGTCCGGGAACTTCAGCCCTGGCAAAAAATCCAAGAGCTGCCCGGCTTTTGGATGGACCCGCAAGACTTGCAGATGGTTCTTATCTGGCTGCACACGGGCACGGACATCATCTTGCAGGGGCACAAAGGTACGGGCAAAACCACTTTTGCCTTTGCTTTGGCCGCGGCGCTTGGCTGGCAAGAGCCCTACAAGGTTGATGTGTACACCATCAAGCGCACAACCGATCTCTTCGGATCCGACGCTGCTACCAAAGGCTCGACCCACTTTGTGCGCTCCGGCTTCCTTGATTACATTGAGCGGGCCATGACCGCGCACGAGCTGGGTCTTCCCACGCAATTCATCGTCATTTTGGACGAGATTAACCGTGTTCACGCCAAGAGCAACGAAAGCATGCACGGACTTTTCGACGACACCCGGCAGGTGACCATTGTCACCACCGAGGGTTCCAAAACCATTCGCCTGCCGCCCAATCTGCACTTTATGGGCACCATGAATCTGGGCGCGCAATATCAGGGCATCTTTCAGATGGATGAAGCGCTCAAAGATCGCTTCGCCGCCGTTAAGATGCGGCCCGTGCCCATTGACTACGAAGTCAAACGTTTGGTCGAGGAAACCGGCATCTTGGAACGCCAGGCTCTGGCCATCGTACGCGTCGCCAATGCACTGCGTGAGGCCGCAGCCGGCGGACAGATCTCGCACTCGCCCAGCTATCGCGGCTGCCGTGATGTGGCGCGGCTCGTTAAGCACGACGTACCCTTGCGTCTTGCCATCATCAAAGGATTCCTGGGCTGGCTGGACGGTGACCTTGTACTCGATGCCAAAGGCGATGTTGATACCACGTTTAACACCGAAGTCGCCAAAGCCTACAGCGCACTGCGCATGAAAGGCGAAAGCATCATCAAAGATGCCGTAGCCGATCTCAAAGTCGCTTCCTGATTTCTGTTAAAGCGGAGAGTTCATCTCCGCTCCTTTCTTAAGCCTATCAGCTTGGTAAATTTAAGAAGGGTGTACTTGGCACCTTAAAAATCAAAAGAGGTAAAATGGCACAAACATCTGCAACCCAAATCTTTGATAACAAAGATGGCAAAGCCGAGTCGTCAATCGACGTCGCCCAAGCCGAAGAAATCCTGAAACGCGAGTTCCCGCTCATCTGCAATGATGTAAGCATCATGGTTTGCCGTCCCTTCCGCCTGATTTGGGATCCGTCACAGGAGACCGCGTCAACGGATTGCGTGGCCGAAGTCCGCATCAACCCCTGGTTTTTTCTGAAGGGTGACCGCGAAACCGGTTTTGGCATTGCCTATCACGAATCGGGCCACATTCGTTTTTCGCCTTACGGCGGAGATCTGATGAAGCTTGCCCGCAGACGCGGAGGTGAGTTGTTGGGTCATATCCTCAATATTGTGATGGACCGCAAAGACGATCTGCTGGTCGCTGATCATGCGCCCGGTTTTGCTGACCGCTTGCGCCGGCGCTTGCTCGTTATCCGCACTTTGGGAGCGCGTGAACGTCATGCAAATTTGATCAAGCGCATGAGCGCTGATGAGGCGCAGAGCTTTCTTCGTCACCTTCGCCCGGCCGATGTCTACGAAGATTTCTTTTACGCGGCCAAGTGCCATATTGCCCCGCGCTTCAAACCGGTACGGCGCGCAATGAAGCACCTGACCCGCAAAAAGCTTTTGCAGGCTTCGCCGGATCAGCTCTTGGCAATCGCGGAAAAAGTCATCCAAATCTTGGGCATCCCGCCCAAGCTCGATGATCAAAAAGCGTTCCTTCAGCTCTGCTTGAAGTTTGCGTCGTGCGAGCACGGCACCTGCGGTTTGGAGCCTCTGCCTCCCGAATTGCAAAAAGCTCTTGCCTCCATCATCCGGCAAAATGTTGATAAGGCACGCAATAACGGCATGATCGAACTCATGCGCCAATTGCGAAGTATGGGCATGGTCCATCCCGGACCTATTTCCACGGGCCGCCGGAACCGCGTACCGCTCAAGAAACTTGAATCCAAGCCTGATGATGCCGAAGAGTATCAAAAAATATTGCGTCACGTGGAAAGTTACAAAGACGAGCTCATCAAAAAACTGCGCCTATTGGACAATCCGTCCGAATACACTCTCTATGGTCAAGACGAGGGTGATCTGGATTTTTCCGAATGCGCGCGTATTGCTGCCGGATTGCCCGGTTATCATGAAGAAACGGTTGAGGAGCGCAACATCAGCGTGGATATGCACTTGGCGATTGACACCAGCGGTTCCATGGCCGGGAGCAAGCTCGCTCAAGCCAAGCGCATCGCCGCTCTCTTCGCCGCCTCGTTATTAGAGCTGAAAGACATGTATGATATCAACGGGCACATTTGGTCGTATGATGATCGGGCGGTCTTTGATGTCGGTTCGCTCCAAGAGGCGAACCGCATTGCCGGTATCGATCACGGTAGCACCAATTCGGACACGCATATGCTCGAATACGTGGGCCAAAAGCTGGCCAAGTCACAGCACCGCCGTAAAGTTCTGCTTGTTCTTTGCGATGACGGCCCTGATGACATGGCATTAGCCGGAAAACTTTCCGCCCAGATGCTGGCCCGCGGCATCATTGTCATCCATCTGCTCGTTGGAGTTCACGGCACGCCGCAAATTTTCCCCATCGAGCTTCTTTACACCTCCATGGAAGAATGCCTGGCTCAACTCGGCACCCTCTTGGAAACAATTCTCACCAACCTTGGTTAACGGTCGCTCTCGCGGCCGTTTTTTTAGTAAAAGCTGCCAGCTGTCTGCTAACAGCTACCAGCTGAATCCCTTTTGACTTAAGGCTAAAATTAGCTTAGAATATAAACCTGATAACAGCTTTGAGCTTTATGCTTTAAGCTTTTAGCTTTTTTGTATGTATCTCAAACGCTTGGAATTACAAGGTTTTAAAACTTTCGCCCAAAAAACCGTTTTGGAATTTGAACTTGATAAAAACGGACGCCGCGGCGTCACATCCATAGTCGGCCCTAACGGTTCGGGCAAATCCAACATCGCCGATGCAGCCCGCTGGGTCATGGGCGAACAAAGTCTCAAGCTCTTACGCTCTAAAAAATCCGAAGACGTTATCTTCTCCGGATCGGAAAAAAAATCCCGTTCCGGTTTTGCCGAAGTCAGCATGACTTTGGTTAATGATGATAATGAAGAAATAGATTTTTCTGAAATTTTAATTACCCGCCGTCTTTATCGGGATGGTCAATCCGAATACGAAATTAACAAACAGTCGGCCCGCTTGTCTGATGTTGTTATGCTTTTGGCGCAATGCGGTATAGGCCAGCGTACCTACAGCGTTATCGGCCAAGGCATGGTTGACGAAGTCCTCTCGTCAACTCCGACAGAAAGAAAAGTTTTTTTTGATGAAGCAGCCGGACTTCGTCCTTTTCAGCTTAAACGGCAGGCCAGTGTCAATAAACTTGATTCATCGCGTGATAATCTGCGTCAGTCCGAGGCCTTGATTCGTGAAATCCAGCCGCGTTTGCAATCGCTTGAAAGGCAGGTCAAACGCTTGGAAAAACGGGAATCTCTGGAACAGGAATTGCAAGATTTGCAGACAAAATATTATGGCGGGATGTGGCGCGGATTACAGTCCGATTTGATAAAAGCCAAAGCCGAGCACGATTCCGCTTTAAAACTTGTCGCCTCCGCGGCGGAAGAGTCGGAAAAACTCGAAGCTGAACTGAAAAAAATGGAAACGGCCAATCCTCCGTCCGAAGAGTTTGGTAAATTGCGCGAATCGCTTAATAATTTAATGGAAGAACGCTCCAAAATCCGCGAGCGCCAGATGAAGCTCGAAACCTCGCGCGAAGTGGCCAAAGTCCGCGCCGAAAAACCTTGGGCGCCTTTGCCGTTATCCAAAATAATCTCCGGAATAGAAAATCTTAATAAATTACAGGACGGTCTTTTGCAAGAAATCAACGTCAAAAATCCCGATCTGGCCAAAGTCAAATCAATGATTTCCGATTTGCAATCGCAAACCAAAGAACTCATCGGCAAGCTCCAGCGTCCAGCTCCCGAACCCGATAAGCCAACCGAGGCCGATCCCAAACTGGAAAAAGAAATTGCCGACATTATCAAATCTCTCGACGATGTAAATCATCAAATTCAGTCCGTGCAGACCGAAATAGGCGAATGGAACAACCGCGAACAAAAAAACCGCTCGCACATCTTTGAGCTTCAGCGCGAGCTCTCTCGTCGCCGCACCGATGCCCAGTCCGCAGAGCGTAAAGCCGGAGATATCGCTGTGAGTCTTGCCCGCATCGAAACCAAGCGCGACGGATTTTTGCAGGATGTACGCGCTAATATTCCCGATCAAGAACCCAATCTTGATGAACTGGCCAAACAAGTTTCCGGTACCGAAAGACCCGAAGAAATATTGCCGCGCATTACCAAGCTTCGAGCTCAATTGGAATGGATCGGAGGTATTGATCCGGAAACCATCAAAGAATACGATCAAACCAAAGCGCGCTATGAAGAGCTCACAACTCAATCCCAAGATCTGGTCGAGGCCATGGCATCGCTCGAGACTATTATCAAAGAACTGGATCAGACAATAGCCGAAAAATCCAAAACAGCATTCTTGCGTCTTAATCAGGAATTCGGACTTTACTTTAAAAAAATCTTTGGCGGCGGCGAGGCTGCGCTTTTGGAGGTATATCCCGAACCCGAGGTTGATGAAGAGGGGAATGTAACGGCCGTTGTCGACAAGTCGGCCGGACCCAGCGGTGTAGAGATACAAGCCACTCCTCCCGGAAAACGCCTCAAAGCCATTGCCCTGCTTTCCGGCGGAGAAAGAGCGCTTATTTCCATTGCTCTTATCTGTGCTATTATGGCTACCAATCCCTCGCCTTTCGTTGTCCTCGACGAGGTTGATGCCGCTTTGGACGAATCCAACTCTCATAAATTCGCCGAAATTATAAATACCTTGGCCGACCGCACTCAATTCGTCATCATCACGCACAACAGGGCAACCATGGAAAGAGCCAATATCCTTTATGGAGTTACCATGGGGGAGGGGGGTTCCAGCAAGCTAATTTCGGTCAAATTAAAGGAGATTCTCAAGCAAGCATAAAATAGCTAAAATTAGCCAAAATTTACCAGCTTGACTGAAAGTGGGTGCTATGCCATACTTTTTTTGTACCTTATTAACGCCCAAACAGAGGCGTCATTTGTCATCTAAAAGCCAAAAAAGTGTTTAATTAAACACAAAACCCTTGACATATACCCTAATACATGGTATAAATATCAATTCCCCGATCATTCCAATTGACGCCAAAAACCCAACAGAGGCTTTAAACAATCCGCGTCCACGACAAGCATGGGATCTACTCGCAGGTTCATCGCTGGTCTTCGGACTCGCGTTTTCCTGTAATTAGATTTCTTGGATGCGGATTGTTTAAGGTCTTTTGTTATTTAGCGGGATTTTCATGCTTTTAGCCGCTAGTCGCTTGATTTCAGATTATAGCTTTCAGATTTTCTGGTCCCTGCGGTTGGCCCTTGAAACCCTGTTAAACTTGGTCTAAGCTAAGCTTATGATAAAAGGAAAAGTAATTAAGATTCAAGATAATCGTTTACATGTACAGTTGCCGGACGGGTCTGATTTATCTTTGCCTCAATCGGTTTTGGATTCGGAAACAAATCCGGGTGATACGATTTATCTCGGCGCCGCTGCCGTAAGTAATCCCGAAGAGGCGCCCAAGCAATTGGCTAAAAATATTTTGAACACCTTAATCAATGATTGATGTTTTATGTCTCCTGACGCCAAGAAAACGGAAAAGTCCAATTTGGATAATAAAAAAGAATCCGCCAAATCCGAATCCAAAAAAGACAAATCAAAAAGCACGGTCTTAAAGTCCACGTTAATTTGGACTGCCGTCACCTTGGGCGTTATTGCTCTGCTGATCGCCGCTGCGGCTGCCGGAGTCTATGCCTATGAGGGAATTTATAATGGAAAAATTTATCCCGGAGTTAAAGTCTTAAACATTCGCCTGGACGGTCTGACCCCCGACGAGGCAAGAGTCAAGCTCATCGAGGCGGTAGACGACAAACTGGAAAAAGGTTTGATTTTTACTTTGGACGGTGAACAAAAAACACTCCAAGTCTCCGCCGGCAGTGACGTGCCTGATATCATCCGCTACGATATCTATAAAGCCGTTGATGATGCCTACTTAATCGGCCGCAAGGATGCCCGCTACAAGATCCTCTACGAGATTTTACGCGCGCGGCTCACAAATTACCGCGTTCCGGTTGGTATAGAAATCGACGAGAATAGGCTGACAGACGCTTTGAGTCTTTTATATGCCGAGAAACTTCCGGCACCGGTAGATGCCAATTTTGAAATCGATACCTCCTTCCCTGAAGACGGACCGGATGTGATGGTTATACCCGATAAAGACGGTGCTCAACTGGACATGCAAGGCGTGATTGAAAAGCTGAAACAACAAGCTGAAATTTTGGATTTCCAAACTATAATTCTGCACGTCACAAACGTTAAAGCCGCCAAACAGGCCACAGATCTGCAAGCCGTCATTCATAAAGTGGAAGAGGTCTTAGCCCGTCCGGAACTTGAGCTGACATTTGAAGATCAAACTTTTAAAGTACCGGTTGAAGAAATCGCAACATGGATTATAACCGGAACAGAGGATGACAGCATAACTCTTGATGAAACGGCTTTCGCTTCCAGTGTGCGCGCTTTGGCCAAAGATGTGGAAGTGCAAAGTAAAAGCGGTAAAATGGAAGTCAAAGACGGCAAGATCGTATCCTTTACCGCGGGTACGCTCGGCAAAAAAATCAACATTGCCAAAACACTTGAGCCGATTTTAACCTCCTGGCCGCCATCATCAACCTTTCCTCTCGTAGTGGAGGAGGAGGTCGGACAAATTACAGGCAGCGAGCTGGATGAATTCGGCATCAAAGAGCTGATCGGCGTTGGCCGGTCCAATTTCCGCGGATCGCCTTACAACCGTACTCAAAATATTAAAAAGGCTGTTCATGATCACGTAAACGGCACTCTTATCGCTCCCGGCGAAGAATTTTCCATGTTAAAAACACTGGGAGAGATCGATGGTGCGCACGGCTGGCTTCCCGAGCTTGTTATCAAAGGCGATAAAACCACACCCGAATACGGCGGCGGACTCTGCCAAATCGGCACTACTATGTTCCGCTCCGCCGTGGACACGGGGCTTAAAGTTACCGAACGCCGCAACCATTCTTACCGCGTCAGCTATTATGAACCGGCCGGTACCGATGCCACGATTTACGAGCCGTCTCCTGATTTTCGTTTTTTGAATGATACTCAAAAACATATATACATAAATGCGTACATAGTCGGCACCGAAGTTGTTTTTGAAATGTGGGGCACGAGCGACGGCAGAAAAGTGGAAACCTCTGATCCTGAAATCTACAATATCCGTGCCGCGCCCGCCACAAAATTAATCGAAACCACCGACCTCGCTCCGGGCAAAAAGAAGTGTACCGAATCGGCCCACGCCGGCGCGGATGCTCATTTCACTACCAAGATTACTTATGCCAACGGCGAAGTCCGCGAAGAAACTTTCCGCAGCCACTACCGCCCCTGGGGCGCGGTCTGCTTAATCGGCGTCGAACAGCTTTCCAATCCCGAAGGCCAAGGCGATGCTGCGCAGTCCGGCGCAGACAATGAGTCCGCGCCAAGCGATACTCCTCCGGCTGATACGGCGGGGGAATAACTTAAGATCAACCCCTCATTCCTAAATCCTTTCCCACCTCCAAGGGGGAAAGGACTTGTTTTTACTGTATAGATTAGATCCGCCCCTTCCCCCTAACAAGGCGGGAAGGGGTCGGGGGTTGAGGGTGGTTTTAACGGGGTTGTATCTTGATTCTCGAAACTGTATAATTGGATATAAGTTTATGTCCTCAACAAATTTAACCGACTGGTTTACTCAAACGGAAGAAGGCCAGCTCTCTGTTGATGTGTTTCGCGAAGGCGATGTGCTCGTTATCCGTTCCTTCGTAGCCGGAGTGGAACCCGAAAATCTTGACATTGCCGTCAATGGTGATTTATTAACCATCCGCGGCCGACGTCAGGAAAATAAACAAAAGTCAGAGGATGATGTTTTTTATCAAGAATGCTACTGGGGTTCGTTCAGCCGCTCCATTATCCTCCCTTATCACGTTGCCGCCGATGCCACGGAAGCTCAAATAAAAAACGGAATTTTGGAAATCCGCATACCCATCCGCAAAGATGGAAAACAGGTCAAGGTTAAGTGGGGGAAATAGTAGCAGGATTTACTTGACGATCAGGATTTTTCATGATTGTTTTTTACACCAATTCAACAATCTTGAATAATCAAGCAAATCCTGTTCTATTAAGTTAATTTTTATGCACAATGGACGTATGAATTACGTTCTTTTTTGTTTACATATATGATAATATATATCTGCGATTATGCAGGAGGATTCCCAGCCTCTAAAAAGGCCAATACGGGAGCAATGGAGTAAATTGAGCAAAGAACAAAAAATCGCATTTATCATTCTTGTGATATGTGCTGTTTTTGCTTTTGTTTTTTCATTTATAAGTTTGCGTCATGGAATCTATGCCCCTTTTTTGGTCTCGGTTGATGAGATCGAGGCCAAGAAAGAACTGCTCAAGGATCCGATCGAGCAACACACGGCATTAAAAAAACGCATCGATACGGACGGCGACGGTCTTTCCGATTGGGCCGAGGAAAATGTTTACAAAACTTCTCCCTATCTTTGGAGCACTGCCGGCGACAACTTGCCCGACAACGTCAAAATAGCCATGGGTTTAAATCCGCTTTGCAAAGAAGGGCAGGATTGTAATGCGGGAGCCTTGCGATACGATCTGGGCACCAGCACTTTGCCGGGTAATGCGGATATCAGCGACCGCTTGCAAGATTCGGCCGGATTTTTAAGCGAGGGTCAATCATCGGTGAAAGAACTTGAGAAAAAAGCCACTGCTCTTGGCGTTGATGTTGATCCGGCCAAGGCCCTGGACAGGGATCCGCAAATGATTCGCAATGCTCTTTTGCAATACGGAACCGTTTCCAAAGAGCGTTTGGATGAAATCACGGATGAGGAATTGTTAAAATTTTATGATGACGCCGTTGCCGAATATCAGGCGGAAAATAATCAAGCCAAAGACGATACCAAAACAGATTTATGATAAAAAATCGTAATATCAATCCTAAACATAAATTTTTTCTCGTCATCATCATGCTTGTGGTTGCGGGCTCGGCATTTTTGGCGTCTTTTGCTCATGCTAATGTAGACACGGAAGTACCGCGGGAGACGCCCAGGTCTGTTATTCCGTCATACTTGATACCTGCCATGTGCAATGGTCCCGGCTGCGACCTTAATGAACCGGTTCGCGATTATGTAGCAGATTCCCGCGAATATCAGCGGGACTTGAATGACTTTTATTATGAAAATAAAAAAGTCATCATGCAAAAATGGCAGTTTCAATTGCAGCTCGCGGTGTTAAGCGGAGTTTTGGATGTATTGGGTTATTATTCCCAGCAATTTGCTTATCAAACAGCGGAAATGATTTTAACCGGCGGAGACAGCGGCTACCCCATGTTTTATGCCGATGATTTCGGTTCTTGGTTAAAAAATACGGTGGATACGGCAAGCGGTGTATTTTTTGACAGCGCGTTTAAGCACATGCAGCAAGTGACGGATGCCAACAGCCCGGCGGGCATGATAGTGAACGCCAGCCATGATCTGCTCTGCGGGGAAATAAACCCCATAGCTTTTCAATTGTCGCTCGCTTTTGGAGACACGGGTTTATTGAGCCCCGGAACTTGTACTTTGTCTAAAATCGCCGATAATTTTACCGCGGTCTCCGATTTGGTTAGTTCGGGCGATGCCATAAAGATACACGAAGCCAAGTTTACGCCGACCGGTGATGATTTGGCCGTTGGTTTGGATGTCAATAATCGTTATATCGACCAATTATTAACAGCCGGGCGTGATGCGGTTTTGGAACGCAACGAGTCCGAGGGTATGCTTCCGATTCTGGGCAAGATTGACGACACCATAAAATGGCCCAGCGTTCTTGCCAATGACAGTATTCAAAAAAACAACCCCCAGCAAATTACGATAGATCATATAAACCGGCAGGAAGAATATATGATTGACGCGTTTTGGCAGGCCGGCTTGGAATCCATTGCTTGGCTTTCGATCAGAACTTTTGGCCGTCATTTGCTTTTTGGAATTCTGCAAAAACTGTTCGAGCCCGACGATATTGCCGGAGCGACAACGAATTCTCCCGACGATTTGATAATTAAATTCGAAATGCTGCAAAACGCGGATGCCTCGGGTGAAGCTCAAGATCTTTATGAGCGCAAACAGCTGGCCAAGGCTCTGGGAGATTTTGTGATACCTAATTTTTCCGCCAGAGACGATTTGGATATTTTGCAGGAAATGTCGGTTTGTCCCGCAATCCGCAACCGCTGGAATTGCGCCATAGATACCGCATTGATGGCCACGATCTACGCGGGTACAAAAGACGGCGCCATCACTGTTGGCCGCGCCGCAGGCGTTGGTAGTGAAAACGCCTCTTATGCGGGCGAGGTTCAGGGCCTGCATCCGGATTGGGAACTGATTCCGGAAAGCGATATAAAAAACAATACCGATCCTTCTTGTTATCAGCGCGCCTATTGCGCCGGCAATTTAAAGAAACTCCGTTTGGCGCGCATAATTCCCATTGGCTGGGAAATGGCGGCCAATTCTCCGTTTAATATTAAAAAAGACGGAAAATATATAACGCTGGGCGAAGTCATCCGCGGATTCCATAATTGCAATGACGATGGCAAATTGGACGTTGATCATCCTTGGTGCCATCTAATCGATCCGGGTTGGATATTGAATGCGCCCGCCTACCAGTGCCGTACGCGGGGTTATGGCGACGCTCTGATCCCCCAAGTGGGCGATAGAATGGAAGATTGCGGCGATATTGTCAGTTGTTTAAGCACCAATCAAAAAGGCGAATGTGTCGGCGGTTACGGTTATTGTTTGGCCGAACGGCCTGTTTACCGCTTCGAAGCTCAAGAATGCGAAGCGCAGTTTGCCTCTTGCCGAACTTATCAATACGACGGCGGACAGCTTAGCGCATTGCGTTATACGGTTGAGCGCGGCAAGTGTTCGGAAGAATCCGTGGGCTGCATGTGGTTTGCGACCAATCGTTATGTCACCAGCACGGCTTCGCCTGACGGCCTCTGGGTCGGCACCGTCACCAGCGGCCCCAGAGTTTATTTGGACGGCACCCGCGAATCTTGCTCGGCCGAAGGCTGCACCCGCGTATACAAAGTGACTCCCGGCCAGCCGGCTTTGAATCTTGTGGCCAACTCCTCGTTTGAAAGCGTCATTACGGATGATGATACGGGCGACATATTGGGAGTGAATAATTGGAATTTATACGGGCTGGGAACTTGCACGCAATTTTCATCTCTGACCGAATCTCTCACGGCTGACTACCGTCAGGGAGGTTTTTCGATCCTATTGAAAGAATCCGGCTGCGACTATCCGGCTAGAGCGGAACAGCTTGTGGAAATTACCCCCAATCAAAATTACACCTTTTCTTATTACTCAAAGAATCCCGATGCCTCGCCTAACGGCGATATCGAATTGTTGTTCGGTTATCTCGACGAATTGACCGGAGATTTTATCGAGCTCAACGGCGCCGCCGGCGACATTGCTTTTTATCAGGATTGCAATTTTGGAGGCGGAGGATTGTTGCGTCTCCGCGTCGGCATATCTCCGGCCGAGGCCGGGGAATGGCAGCATCCGGTTTGCCAATTCGCCAGCCCCGTTAAGGCTACCCATGTTCTCATCACACTTACCGGCGCGGCCGACGGTATAAACTTCGATCAGCTCCAGCTTGAAGCCGGTGAAGTCGCCACGGATTTTGTGGAAGGCGTAAATCCCGATTTGCCTGCGGCATATCTTAAGATCGCTCCCGATGAATATAATTGCACCGGCGATGATGCCAATGACCACCCGTCCTGCAAAAATTTTGCCCGCAGATGCACCGAACTTGATGTCGGTTGTCAGGGTTATACGGACATCGAAGATCCGACAGCTCCCGAGATTCCCGCCAAATTAAGCGACCGCGACAAATGCCCGGGCTTTTGCGCCGGCTACGGAGAATACCGCAAGCTGGCTTCGGCTTTTGATCTGGTGCAAAATCCGGCCGAGCCCGAATTCAATGATCCTGACGATGAAACCGTGGCTTACTTTATTCCCAATCTGGCCGAGGAATGCAGTCTCTCGCAAGTCGGCTGCGAGGCCTTTACCAACATGGAGTCCGCCGCGGCCGGAGGCGAGCAGGTGAGTCATTACAATTACACGCGCTCTTGTGAAAAGCCCAATGATTTAACGCAAACCTACTTTACCTGGGAAGGTTCGGATGCCGAAGGTTATCAATTATATACCTGGGCTCTGATAGCTTCTTCAACAACCGACAAAGCTCCCAAGCTTTTGCTTAAAGGCGCTCAGCTCGGAGATATCAAAGATCCCAAAACCTGCAATGAAATAACCTGGCAAACGGGCTCTGATCTTGATTGCCGCCAGTTCTATGATGATCAAGGCCAAGTTTACTACCGCTATTTTTCTCAAACCGTGGCCTCTGACGCATCTTGCACGGTTATGCGCAAAGATGATTCAACCGAAGCCGACTGCAACAAGACCGGCGGCTTTGAATTTATCCCGCAAAACAAATCCTGCTTATATAATGTATTGCCTTCGGCCAGCTCGATCTGTTCGGCTTCGGCCGGCGGCTGCCGCGCTTTCCTTGGTCCTACCGGCCGCAATGTAATCCGCGCCTTTGAAACCGATTTTAAAGATGACGCAATGCTCAATTTGATTTCCAGCAATGCCAATACCTCGATTCTTCAATCCGATGAATCCGTCTTGGTCGGCGATAAGTCAATCAGATTGGAGCCGGCTCCCGGCCAAGGAATTCAAGCCGAATTTGAAGTTCCTTTGCTGGCCACCAGCAGCCTTTTCCGTGTTTCTTTCTGGGCCAAATCCGAATATCCGCAAACCGCGGCCAATGTGTTGGCAACGGTTGCCGTTGACGGCAATACCATCGGCAGTTTTGCTCCGGACATCCGCTGGCAGCGTTTTGAATTCGGTCCTTTCTATGTCGTGTCCAATCCCATGAAATTGGTAATCAGCGGACCGGCACAATTGGGTTCCGTTTTCTTGGATACCATGCAGGTTGACGAGCTTCATGACACCCGCTTCATAATCAAGAACAGCTGGTCTGTTCCCGCCGCTTGCGACGCGACTCCCGAAGGCATACCCGAACCGCGCGCCATGCTCGGCTGCCGAGCGTACAATGACCGCGACGGCAATACGGCTTATGTGCGGCAATTCTCCAATCTTTGCAATGAAGACGCTATCGGCTGCAAAGCCTTTGTGGATACGCGCGGCATGCCCCGTCCTTATAAAGAATCCTATTTTATCAACGGCACGGAAGGCGCCTCGTTAAAGTCCGACGGCTTGGCGCGTCTTTATGAAGAGCAGTATATCGGCTCTTGGAACATAACCAGCAAGCCGTATCGTTATTATTACGCCATAGATGATGAACGCGGCCGCTGCGCCGAAGATCAAAACTCTTGCCGCGCTTTTGGCCGTCCCGTCTTCAGCCAAGACCGCTTGTCGCTCGCCGCAACATCTCATGCCGTATTGGATACGGATCTTGCCGTTTATCAAAATCAGCAAAACATCTTCGCTTTTGAAACCGTTCTCTTAAAAGACGAGTGGGATCGATATTTTGGCGAGCAGGGACAAACCGATTTGGCCTGCCGCAAAGATGAATTGCATTGCAATCGTTTCATTAGCGGCAATGTCACCGAATACTTCCGCGATCCAGGCAATCACACCTGTTTCTGGCAAACCGGCAAAGCCTTAAAAGCCAATCCATCGGTCGGCATCTATACTGACGGCGAATACAAAGGCTGGTTCCGCGATGGCACGGACACGCCCTGTTATCCGGGCTCAATTTCAAAATCACCGTACCAGAAGAACGGTGATGAATTTGGAATATACTTTAACGGCGAAGACCAATACAGCGGCTGGGCCGGCAAGTGCCCGGTGGATCAAAGCGAATGCACGGAATTCGTTGATCCCAATGACAGCTCCAATGCCGATTATCCGGACGGCCGGCCTTACTATTTAATCAACAGCAGTAAACTTGATACAAGGTCTTGTTCCGGACAGGTTGATCCTCTTTCCGGCTGCATCCTTTTTAACAATAAAAGCGTACCCCAGCTGTTTGCCAGTTCCAAAGCCACGTATGCCAAAGTCATGGATGAACAAGGCGCCCCGCAAAGTTATATTGACTGCGAAGGAGATCCTGACAACGTTTATTGCGCGCAAACCGCCAGATGCGCCGATTTTGACGCGGTACCCAATCAATACGGCCAGCAAATTGTTAATAAATACAATGAATCCATAGCTCCGCGTTTGGCCGAACTGCAGGAAAAAATCAAGAATCAAGGCTGTCAAACCGACGCCGACTGTGAATTTACTTTCCGCGATTATCCCAACGGCGACGCTGTAATCGGTTCTTTCGTCGGCCGTTGCGTCACCGCCAAGAACGATGCGAATATTGTTCTTAAAGTGAATCTTGACCGCGAATGCGCTCGCTGGATGGGTTGCAGAACCGGTGAAACTCTTTATGACGCCGCCCAGCAAAAATTCGTCAATCAATGCACGGATCTCGAGCTTTGCGAACGCAACGGATCCAATAATGAAGATATTTTCTGCTCGCAATTCGTTAATCGCAATACCGAGGATTTCTTTAAAGAAGGCCAGTTTATCTCGTTGGAAAAATATTCCGCGCGTCAAATTTATTTCGGCGCCATGGATTATTCCGGTTTTACGGTTCCCAATCAATATTTATTGCCCGATATCAAGCCTCGCTCCGTGGCCAAAGATCTTTTGCCGCCCGAAGCCTCCATGTCCAACCGCTACGAGGATGATGTCCGCCTTACGGCTAAAATTCCCATGAAATCCGATGACGTGGATTCTTATACGGATGTTAACTTTACGGGCGGTGTGAACCTCTGCCAAGACAGCCGCACAAAACGCATCGGTTATGTGGTTAAAGAAGCGGACGGCGATTACTGTATTTTGGCAATCAACGAACCGCAGGCGCTTTCCGTTTCCGTGGGCGGACAGGCTCTTGATACCGATCTTTCGCGCGATATCCAGCAGATCTATTCCGAATTCGTCAAAGGCAATGTGAGCCAAAACAACGCCAATGTGCAATCCGCCATGCCCGCTCCCGAATGCCAGCTGTATCCCGAGGCCACTTCGCCTTTGCCCAATCAATATGTGGCCAAATGGAGCACCGCGTTTGAACCGCCCATTCCGGAAGAAATGGCCGAGGGTTATGAAAATGCCAACGCTTGCGTCTACGGCGAAGATTGTTCCTGTTCTTACCGCAAAGTCAGATATGATTCCGGCGATGAATTGTATTATTCGGTTAAGGGCGCCGCGCCTTTGGTGGGCATTTGCGTTGGCGGAACGAATGCCGGCAAAGCCTGCGTTCCCGGCGGTTATATTCCCGTCGATAACGCGAACCGTGTTTTGGTTTCCGGTCAAACTTCGACGGGCTTGGAAAGCGTGGTCAGCGCCGCCTGCGGAGGCGGGTATTGCGCGGCGATTCAAGATGTTGTGGTGCAAAACGGCCGTTACGGTTATTGCTTGGAGCGCGACAGAACCCGTGCCGGCGATGTTTCCCAGACCAGCGCGCCGTGTTTAACCTGGAGCCCGCAAGCGGTTTTGGGCGGTCGTTATGATTTATCGCATTTCTCACCCACGGCCGGCTACATGCCTCCTCAAGGCAGCGGTGAATATTATTGCGTCAGCGGCGGCAATGAGCAAAAATTGGAAGCCCCGGATCTTAAAACTTACTGGGGTGATGTAGGTACTGTGCGCGGAGGCTCCAACTTTTGGAATCCGGGCAATCTGTATGAATTCGCTTTCTCACGTTCCGATGTCTGGTACTATGGCACCGAACCGGCCAATGCTTATGATAATATTTCCATAGACGGCGCCCGCAACCGCTTCATTGGCGGAGACTCAAACGTTGATTGCATTAATTTGGTTGTTGACAATCCCGAGACCAGCAAGGTTGAAAAACCGACCCGTCCCACGCAATGCGACGAGGGCGATAATGTAAAGGCTCATTATACGCAGAACATGCGTTTTGCCTGCCGCCGCGCCAGTTTGTGCGAGGGCTATATTACGCCCGATACTGATGGCTGGGAGAGGCCGGATGCTAATGACAATGAAGGCCGCTGGATTATGACCGGCAACTCCATTTCCAATTCTTACATGGAGTACTTCATCCCATTCGGTTTGAGTTTGAACCAGCCCTTTAATGAAAAATATTTTGATTACCGTTACGGTCTGTTTAAGTTCAGTATTTCTCCCTATGCGGTCGGATCCGCCTGCAAATGGAACCCGCGCTGGCTCGGCATGTCGCACGTCACGGCCGATCTTTCACCCGAATCCACGCAGTTTTCTTGCCAGGGCTATCTCCAGCAGATCCAGCAAAATTCCCAGCAGTTCGTTAACCAGTTTAACCAGCAATTCCCCGGAGTACTCGACCGCCAAAGCGAAAAGATTTTAAGAAATTCCGAAGGAGTGCCCGTTAAGCTTGAATGCGCCTTGGGAGGCGGGGAATGCTTCTATAAATATTGGGAAGCCGGTTTTAATGACGGCGGACAAGAGGCTTTTACTTGGCCCGAAAAAACACATAAAGATAAGCTCGGCCAGTTTAATTTTCGCGATCAGTTCCGCGTGTATTACGCGCATGAATGCACTGCCGGCAAACCGTTTTTCTCCATCCGCGCCATGTTCCAAAACTTAAACTGGGATTCCAACCGGCTCTCCGCCGATGAGGCTAAGAATCTTAAACTCGACGGACCGTGGCAGTTTGTGGGATTCTGGATTACAACCTGTCTGCCGCCCGATTATTCCAAGAGCGCCCAGCGTTTTGATCCGGGCTGGCTTTATATGCGTTTGGATATAGTCAAGGCTGATGTCTGCCAGGAAGTCGGCCAGGTTGTTGCCCCGTATACCCGTGAAAGCGCGGCTTTTGCGGACCGTGTCTGGGCCGAAGGAAAATTCTTTTTACCTGTTATCGGTGTTGAATACGCATCGCGCAACGAGCCTTTCGGTTCCGCGCTGGCTACGGGCGCCATCGGTAATGATCCCATGCTGGTCGGCGCTTCCGTGCCCATCTCAGCCGATGTCAGCAGCGCGCCAACCTTTATTGATTCCGGAGTCACGGTGCAAAGTTTATTTAACCGGCAAAATGCCTGGGCGCCGCTCTCCAATATCTTTGCCCGCGTCTACAAAGTCTGGCGCTGGGATCCGATCCCGGTTCACTCTTGGGATTGGGCCTGTGTTTCGGGCTCCAAAAAAGGCAAAATCTGTACCGTCAACGCCAGTAAATATCAAGGCTTGGTTGATTGCAGTGATTACGCGACCTGCGACCCTGATATTTCGGTAAACGAAAAAAATCAAAACTGGCGCTGCAACACCCTGTCCGGCGTCAACCGCGGTTTACACTGCGGTGATGAAACCGTACCGGCGCGCAATGTTGACCCAGTCTGCCATAATGCGCCGGTTGCCTGGAAGGAGGATAAAAATACCGGCCAACTGCAAACCAAGGAATTATACGGCGCTTGTAAAAAAATTCCCAATGCCGCAAGTGTAAAATTATCTACCGGACAATACGGCATGTCTGGTCATTCTGGCGGATTATGTGACACTTGGAATGGAAGTTATGATCAAAAATACGACATCACCCTAAACATTGCTACTGGTCCGTCAGGTCAGTATTTTGTTCCCGCTTTAATATATTTAAATGATAATGGTTTTACAAATTACGGGAATAAAGCAACACCGTATGTAGCGGTTTGGGCTATTCTCAAGATGCAATCTGATCTGGTAGCTACGGGACAGTCAGGCGGGGGTCTTCAGAGCCAAGGTAATTTTAGAGACATCTTAGTCGCTATCAGCAAAGACGCTAATCTGCGCAATAAATTCTACGATGCCGCTGAATTAGTGTTGATAAAAAATAATGTAAGTAAGGTTTTTGGTCAAAATGAAACAACTTCTGCTTTTACGAGACCCGATTCTCAAGCGGGTTTTGAGGGTTTGATGCGTAGTTTGTATTTTGTCTGGTCAATTGTTCCCGAAACTACTCTAAATGAACAGTTAGCGGCATTGAGTGCGTATGATAAAGGCGTAGGCTGCACGCAAGAGATTATACCGAGTCCGGTGTCTGATGATTATTGGAGAAACAGCATTGATGGCTATATGGATCTGGGCGCATTTAATCAGGATTTTAATATATTATTGGGCGGCTTTCAGTGCGATACCGGTTCAGTGCGGGCCGGAGAAGCCTGTCGTGAAGAATCGGCCAACTCCATAGATTGCCCCCGGGAAATCAAACCGTGCAATACTTACCAAACCGACGCGGATGGCTGGCCAACTTGCGGGCATTGCACCGTAAACGATCCCGATCAAAAGCAAAAAGATCAATATTGGAAGCTTTACCCGGGAACTGGTTATTGTGAAGGATTCAACCCCTTGGCGCGCTGCCGTTCCAATAATGACTGTACTTTTAACAAGTTTGAGCACTGGGGCGCTTATGATGAAGGCGGAGCGCAGGGTAAATTAATAGAAATAAAACAAGATTTAAAACCGGTATTCTCCGGATCGGATCCCGAATGGGTCAAGCCCGGCGCCAATTTAAACAAAACCGTGCGTTTGCCAAGGCCGCTGTTCAACTCCACGGACAATAAAGTTCCGGATAACTACTCCGAACCTGCAACCTTGGCGTTGGCCGGCTCCGCTCCCGGAAATTACTTAGATGAGTTTCAGAGCATGTATACGGGTGCTGATGATAAACATTTGACAAAAGTGGAGGCTTATGCAAAAGGCGCACAAACACCTTATTGTGCCGATAAGGCATGGCACAATGTTTGCTACAGTATGTTGCGGCTTTTCAGTTGGTCAGGCTGGGAAGGCGAAACCGCGGATTGGGTGACTAGGTGCGAAAATTATTGCCGTACAACTATGCGCATGTATCCTAATTCTTATGCCAAAAATTTCGACATTATTGCGTTAAGCACAGCCAATCAAAAACGCCGCACTGCGGCAGTGGCTCCTTTTGCGGTTGACCCGTCCATACGCAATCTTTTATCGCATGGTTTTATCTTTTTGGATATTGCTGGAGATGAACATATGGACATGGATCAAGGGCGAGCTCGTTTTTACAGATATTATTTTGGCGGTAATCCGCTAGGCAGTCCTTATAACAGTATCTTGACAGATCTTGCTGGTTGGTCTTTGGATGAATTCTCCGGCTGGGCTTCTGTTTTTACCGGAGTTTTGACCGAAGAAGAATCACCCGCTTATTTTAATGCTGTATTCGGGTATCTGAAACGCTTAAATGACAGCTTCCCATGGCGGGCGGACAAGTTATACTTTACTACCGTTTTCCCGTTAGCCGCAGAAGGCGCGTATAATGAACCCGAAGGCTATGAAATATATTGGAACAGTCAGAGCCCTAATTATTTAAAACCTTTCGAAAAATATTGGGAAGGCTTTGGCATGTCGCGCGATTTGTTTGAAATAGCTTCCAAATACATGGAAAATAAGGAAAAAGATAAGACATTTTCAACAACCTACGACACATATCGAGAAGAAAAAGATTATGCGAATCAGGCGGCCAACGACATGCAGGATAACTTTTTCTCAAAAACCGGCTGGGGCAGTTTTTATGAACCGGATGATCCTGACTTGGCTTTGTATCCGGGCGCTATTCCGGCTGCCATTCCCAAGCAGACCGGCGATTACCGCGATAAATACCACGTTTATATTCCCGGGCACTGCGAACCGCCCCCGGGAGGCACTGATTCAGATTCTATTGACGGAGAGTTGGTTAATGTAATTTTACCCAATCAATCCAATAAATGGGCGGCTTTGGGTCTTCCTGATTCTTTTTGGGCTTCGCATATAAATGCAGCTTTTAATGTCAATAGTGTAGATGAAACCGGCCCGGATTTATCTGATAATTGCTCTGGCTGCGGATTTAATGATAGGGGCTTAGGTTCTGTGGACGGTATACCTTTTGTTATGCCCTGGCCTGTTAACAACGAAAATATTTTGGAAACATTTTTAACTGAAGAGTATTTTCATCGCGAAGCTAATAATTTGGGAACCACCAAGCCCGAAAAATATACCTGGATTCAGCCCATGGTCACTCCCAAGCTCGGAACCGAATCTTCCGCAATCGGCATCACCTGTGATAATTGCCCGGTTGTCAACGACTTGAGGTCAACCTGCCGCTGTGTCGGCGGGCGCTTAAACGGAACCGTACAAGAAAGCCAAGATGACTGCAATATCGATCTGCCCGATTCGATGAATCCCGACAAATTATCCGATGCTGAAAAACAATCTTCAGTTAAGTCCGATATTTGCAAACCTGTCACTCAACCCAATGGCGAGCCGCAAACCGGCTGTCAGGCTGATACCGGCATCCGCGGTCATGAAGATCCTGATTTGGATGATAATCTTTGCACTCATCGCGCCGGCTATGTGCCTCGCGGAGACGTCTGCGCCGACGGCCGAGATAACTGTCTAATCTCTTATGATGTTTCCGATCTGCAGTCCACCAGCCATGTAAATCGCGATTTAAGCAAAACTCCCGCACCTAATGCAACAGACGTCACCACCGGTCTGGATACTTACTTCTATCTCACCGGAGGCAAAAAGAACAAAGACGGACGTGAATACATCTCTTGGTACCGCCCGCGTCCTCCGCGCATTGCCGCGCCCGATGCCGGACGCTCCGGAACATCCGCCAATGCCCAACCGGTAGGAGTTGTCGACACCTTCAGCATCGACGGCCGGCCCAGCGGATTAATCTATTATGGCGGCGGACAAGGCCGTGCCACGATCCGCTTTTATGCTTGGGCCGCGCACGACCAGGGTCCGCTCAAATCCATCTATATTGATTGGGGCGACGGCACGATTCAGCAAATAAATGATACGCAGATGAAGAACCGCAAACCGGTTTGCAATGTCGCGGGCGAGTGCGAATTTGTCCCCGGTCTTGCTTGTTCGGGCGATGCCGACTGCCCGCCCGGAGCCGGCGCTTGCCGCGAGCGCGGATATTGCAAAAAACAAGCCTATAAAGAATGTTATAAAGATATTGATTGCGGTAATAACGATCAGTGTGAAACCAGAATGTTCTTTGGCAACAGCACCGAAGCGTGCCAGCAAGGTTATTTTGAATTTTCCCATGTTTATAAATGCGACGAAACCATGCACGATAAGATCGGCCTCTTATGCGACAGCTTTGACCGTTGCGAGCAGGAGCCTGATTACGGCTGCGGCAGATGCCGCATCGGCGAAGCTTGCGTCACCGGTCTTGCTCCCCGTGGAGGATGTTACGATAATACATTGAATCGCTGCCGCTATACTCCGCGCGTTATGGTCTTGGATAATTGGGGCTGGTGCACGGGCGACTGTTCCCAATCCGACGAGGCCCAGCCCGGCGGACCCAAAGTTGACGCAGATCAAACCACCAGGCATCCGTATGGAGGCTGTTGGGACGGTTCGGATACCAAATTAAACACGGAAATTAACAAAAATGATACTTTAATTAATGAATGTTCCATCGAATCATATTCTCAACCCGGCAAAACATACCCCGCCAATTATTACTCTTATCGTCCTTGGATAGTCTATGACGGTTCAGTGGAAGTCAGCCCTCCGTCAATTTGGGAAGTTGAGCCCGATCCGGCCAATCCCGGCGGCTTCAGCTTTAAGGGCATGCTTAACAACTACAGTTTCTCCAGCGGGTTTATCAAATCCGGCATGCAAAACATAACGCCCTAAAATCAGTAATATGAAAAATATTCTCGCTCTCGCTCTGTTTGCCCTCGCTTTGACCGGCGTGCTGGTATTTGCTTCACAGGCCGATCCTGTCGAGGCCGTGACATTGCCCACGTTCAAGTTTAAATTCGACATTCAGAAATTAAAACTGCGAGGCATAACCAGTTTTACTTTTAACCGTTCATTAATGATTAAAAGTTTTAAAAACTGCTCTGAAATATCCGGACTTTGCGAGCAGGAATATCTCAAGTGCCGGGGATTAATCAGCAGTTTCGATCAAGACAGCGATGAAATTCTGCTTAAAGCCAAAAATGCCTGCATCTACAGCTGTGAAGGCGCGCCCGATCATTGTTTTGGCTTGGATTTGGCCCAAGGGAAGATAGCCAAGCCTGAAACTTACACTCCTCCCCAGCAAGCTCCCAAACCTGAACCCAAAACCTGCGCCGGTCCGTCCGAACGTGATTGCACAACGGCTACCGGCGCGCCCGGAACGCAAACCGCGGCTTCCTGTGATACGACAACCGGAAACTGGAGTTTTGGCGAATGCAAAGCAACTTTTAACTTTAAAACCTGTTCCGGTCCCACAACCCGCTCTTGCGTTATAGATGGAGTCCCCGGCACGCAGAAGGCTTCGGTTTGCGACCCGTATTCCGGAGAATATGTTTGGGGCCAATGCTTGGTGCAGACAAATTACTGTACTTCTTACACATATTCGGCTTGGAGCGCTTGCAAAGACGGCAAACAAACCCGCAGTATAACGTCGTCCTCGCCGGCCGGATGCATACCGCTTGATGCCACAACATCTCAAAGCTGTGAGGTTGTTTGTGAAACCAAACAACCGCAATGTCCCGCAGGCTACTCCGGCTCCTATGTCTGCCAAAACGGCGAGTGGGTGAATAAGTGCCAGGCTCCCTCATCCAAATGTCCCAAACTTCAGCAGGATTGGAGAGTCTGCGTGATGTCGGACGGCCGTTACGGCCGCGAGTATACGGATTATTGCAATGAATCAACGGGCGAATGGGTTTGGCGCGTTTGCAACGTCTATCCAAACCTGCAGCCCGAATGCACCGCTTTTACTTATACGGACTGGACCAAATGCTCCGGAGGCAGCCAAGGCCGCACCATCCTTACAAGATCGCCTTATGGCTGTGCGGGCGGCAATCCAATCACCACGCAGTCTTGCTCGGTCACCTGTACTTCTTTTGAATACAGTAAATGGACCGCTTGCTCGGGCGGCTCTCAAACCCGCACTGTTATTTCTTCCTCTCCGGCCGGCTGCACGGGCGGCAGTCCGGTGACTTATCAAACTTGCTGCGACGCGCCCCAGCCTTCTTGCCCCAGCAGTTGGACGGGTTCGTATACCTGTTCAAACAATTATTGGTACAATACTTGCGTGCCGCCGGGCGCTTCATTGTGCTATCGCGGAGTTACCTATAAAAATGTCACCGAAAAGAGCGGAGTAAAAGCTTACGCCAAATGCGTTGGAATCGGCTACAATGAAAATGGAAAATTCTGTTTGTATAATACTTGTCCCAACCTCCAGCAATGGAATGAATACGGATCAGAAGCGAATTTTAAAAATTATGTGGACACCATTTACAGCAATACGGTCCCAAGCAGCTGCAATCCAAAATTCCAGTACACTCAATGCAAATAAAAAAATCCCCTTTTGGGGGGATGGGGGAGAAGACGGGATGATTTCCCGTCTTTTTATTCATTGGAGAGATGCACTGCCGGCTTGTCAAAAGCGGGAGGCCGTTTTGAAGATGGGGGCGGCAGTTGCAGATCTTCCAAGTAAATCATCCTGTCTTTGCCTGCGGCCTGCTTTGCGCAAACCGCGTTCATGAGATGCGCCGTCAGGTGCCCGACGGACTTCCAAGGATGCGCTTTCAGATATTCCAGAGCGTCTTCTTCCAGTTCGGCGAACATGCCAAATGATTGCGCGAGCCATCTCATTATCATGTATATGATTTTATCCCAATCGTCTTGGCGCTCATTCCAACGCGGCCAATGCACAAAGCGATGATTATCTTCACCGCAATAATCAAGAAAATCTTTCGTGAATATCTGCTCGGGATCAACGCCTTTTTGCTCCGGAAGACACAAGATATTCAGCCTAAGTCTAAGTGCGTATTCATCCACAAGCAGTGTTTGTATGCCGATCGGAATCTGCGAAGCGTTGATAAAGAACAAACCCTCGGCGTCGGAGTTGCTTGACAGAGTCGCTTTTTCTTTACCCGGCAAAACAACCGCATATCTTGCCACTTTCAGTCTGAGCGCCAAGTGCTTAAACAAAGCCGGAGCCTCCATGAGATCGCCAATGTTAGCCCTGATGGCAACGGCGTTCCCGTGCTTGGCCTTGGCCTCGCAATTGCTCAGCATGGCTTTCATGACCGTACTGCCCGCGCAAAGCGGCAGCGGGCTGACCAGCGTCGCATTTTTGCTCGGCTGGCTTGTTGGTTGGCTGTCTCTAACCAGCTTCATGAGTCTTTTTATCGTCACTTCCGCTTCTCCTTTATCCAAAGAACTTGCGCAGTATAAGCCAAATTTGCGATTCCGTCAAGATTTGACAATAATCTCAAAATCCGCTATATTATGCACATTGACTCGTTCTGGATGAACGAGTTTTCTTTATAACATGAACTAGAACCAGGGTTTTCAGGATTCACAAGAATTTACTTGATTATTATCTTATTCCTATGGATTTAAAAGAACTCACGCATGTAGTAATCGGTTGTGCGATGTCAGTGCACAGAGAGCTTGGTAATGGATTTCAAGAATTAATTTATGCAAGGGCTCTTGCAATAGAATTAGAGAATAAGAGAATTAACTTCATACGAGAGATGCCGATGCCAATATATTATCAAGATAAACAAATTGGTACACGGCGAGTGGATTTTTTCATTGAAGAGATAATCATGGTTGAGATTAAAGCGGTTCATGATATGGATGACGTGCACCTTGCTCAAGCAAAAAATTACCTTGAGGCTTATAAAACAAAAATCGGACTATTATTAAATTTTGGAGCCCCAAGCCTCCAATTCAAAAGACTATTTAATAATAAAATATAATTAATAATCTTGTTAATAATTAAAAATCAGGTAAATCCTGGTTAAAGTTAATATGGCCAGTCAGATCAGCCAGGCTATCAAAGCCATTTGCGACGAAAAGTTGCTTACCGAAGAAGCGGTGTTAGAGGCGGTGGAAGCCGCGCTTGCCGCAGCTTACAGAAAAGATTTCGGCAATAAAAATCAGAATATCAAATGCGAATTTGATCCCGAAAAATATGACGGAGAAACAGCCGGCATTCGTATTTTTGATGTTAAGCAGGTTGTGGAAGACATGGAGCTTCCCGAGGATTATTTTGAACGCTTTGACGCTGCACATGGCGGCAAAAAAGATCAAAAGCCCGGAGATAAAAAACCCGAAGATAAAGAAAAGAAGGATGAAAAAAGTGCCGAGAGTAAGTCGGAGGCCGAACAAACCGCCGAAAGCGAAGAAGAGGAAGAATTCATTTTCAATCCCAAAACCATGATCATGCTTTCAGATGCCAAAGATTTAAAACCCGATGCCAAAATCGACGATGAAATCCGCGTTGAACTTAACATTCCCGCCGCATTCGGCCGCATGGCCGCGCAAACGGCCAAGCAGGTTATAATGCAAAAGCTCCGCGAAGCGGAACGCAATGTTATCTACCAAGATTTCAAAGAACGCGAAGGCGAGCTCATGAATGTCACTGTCCAGCGCCGCGAGGGTCGCGTTGTGCTCATCGATCTTGGCCGAGCCACGGGTGTAATCCTCCCGGAAGATCAAATCGATGGCGAACGTTATTTTGCCGGAACCCGCATCAAAGCCATTTTGCGCGAAGTAGCTTTAACCAATAAAGGACCGGAAATCCGCTTATCACGCTCCAGCCCGGGTTTGGTGGCCGCGCTTTTTGCTCAAGAAATACCGGAAATCGCCAACGGCATAGTGGAAATCAAAGACATCGCCCGTGAAGCCGGATCACGCACCAAAGTCGCAGTCTCAACCAATGATGACATGATTGATCCCATCGGCTCTTGCATCGGCCAGCGCGGTACCCGCATCCAAACAATTATCCGCGAACTCGGCGGTGAAAAAGTTGATGTGGTTTTGTTCAGCGATGACGAAGCCGAATTCATAATCAACGCTTTAAGCCCGGCCAAAACCATGAGCATTGAATTAAAAACAGATGAACATCTGGCGGTAGTCCAAGTATCGGGCGACCAGCTTTCTTTGGCAATCGGCAAAGGCGGCCAAAACGTCCGCCTCGCGGCCAAGTTGACCGGCTGGAAGATTACAGTCATTAACGTCGAAAACCAAGCCGTGGTCGCTGATTCCGAACTTGGCGATTTAACAGCCGATGAAGCCGCTCCCGAGTCAACCCCTGAAGCACCGGCTGCAACCGAAACAGTCGTAGAACAATCCGCAAAGGAATCATCCGCGGATAAGGCTGAAGACGCTGCAGCAAAAAATGATGAGCCTCAACAAACTGAAGAAACAGAAAATGCATCCTAGTACTTAGTACTTTTACTCTTTCAACTTTATACTTTTATCCTTTCGTTATTAATCATGGTTCGTGGTTCGGTATTATGCACTATACACCATGCACTATGCGTTAATCCTTAATCCTTAATCTCAACCCGTTCGTGATTGGCTATCAGCTAACAGCTATCGACACGTCTTATGTGGTTATACACAGAAATATTATTCCGTCCCATCCTCAATGTATTGATTTGGCTTTATGGGGTCATTCCCGGCAACGATCTCGGTTTGGCTATAATTGTTTTGACCGTCATTGTTAAGGCGATCTTGTATCCCTTTACCGCCGCCCAGCTCAAACAACAACGCGCCATGCAGGATCTGCAGCCGAAAATAGCTGAAATCCGCAAACGGTTAAAAGATGATAAAGAGGCGCAAGCCAAAGAGCTGATGGAGCTTTATCGCAAGGAAAAAGTCAATCCGGCTTCATCCTGTCTGCCGCTGTTGATTCAGCTCCCGGTCTTCATTGCTTTGTATCAGGCGCTCTCGGTAGGATTGCATTCCGAATCGCTTACGCAGCTGTATAATTTTATTCCCAATCCGGGGACTGTAAACACAACTCTTTTCGGTTTTATTAATTTGGCCGATCCCAATTACTATCTCGCCGCATTGGCTGCGGCCACGCAATTTTTGCAATCCTGGCTCATGTTTAAAAAACCAAGCGCCACCAAGCGTCCGCCCGAAGAGGTTCTTGATGACAAGGGTTCAAAAGATGAGGATATGACCGCCATGGTCAACAAACAAATGATGTACATGATGCCCATAATCACGCTTATCATCGGCATCAAACTGCCCGGCGGTCTGACATTATATTGGTTTGTCATGAGCGCTTTAACCGTTCTGCAGCAATATTTGCAAAACCGCAAACCTCTCCCTCCCATGCCATCCGAACCCCTCTCGCCAACAATGCCAACCACTTAGTACCTGGTACCCAGTACCCAGTACCCAGTACCCAGTACTTAGTACTTTAAGATGTATGTTCCTCTTCTCCCCCAAATCCAAATTATCTGCCCGCACCAAATCCGGAATTTTTTTGGGGCGTGTGAATCGCATTGCGATCAATCCGGACGACGGCAGAATCCGGGAGTTTATTATCTCCAGTCATCACGTCATTCCGAGATTGTTAAACAATGAGTTAATCATAGCCTGGAATCAAATTTTGGATTGGCAAGAAGATGAAATAATAGTCGCGGACGCGGCGGTACCCGCAGAAGCGGCAAAAGTCGCTTTTTCACAAATCTCCGGCGCGCAAACAACGGCGCATTTGAGTAAAAGCAAATAAGGAGGGTTGTTTATGATTAAAGATCAAATTCAAAAAGCCGTATTGCGTACGCTTTCTTTCCATGCGGCTTGGAATTACGCCCCCTCAAAAATCCAGCTGTTTCAAACCTTGGATTTTGGATCCGACGTTGTAGAAATCGAGCAATCCCGGGCATATTTGGAATTCGAATCAATTTTACAAAATTTAACAGACGGCCAAGCGATAATATGCGGACAAGGACGCTTCGCTTTGACGCGTAACGCAGATACTATCAATCTTGGCAGGGAAAAAGAAATATTTTTTCCGCGCAAGCTGGCCCACGCCCGCAAAGCCGCCGCTTATTTAACCCGCCTGCCTAATGTAAGATGTGTTTGCATCTGCAACACCGTAGCCTTGGGACAGTCCAAAGATGATAGTGATATAGATTTTTTTATCATAACCCGCGCCGGCTCTATTTGGCGCACCAGATTATTGGCTGTTGCCCCGTTTAAATTATTAAATGCCCGTCCGGGTGAAAGCCGCAAAAAAGATCCTGTCTGCCTGTCTTTTTTTATTACCGATCAAGCACTGGATCTTTCTCCGTTTAAAATCGACGACGCGGACGATCCTTATCTGCGTTATTGGTTTTTAACGTTGTTGCCATTATCCGATGATGGGATTTTGCGGTGCTTTTGGTCAGCGAATGCAGATCTTATTTCGCGTCATCCTTTTGCGCAAATGCCGATGGCTTTGGATAAAGGGCCGATCATCGGCGGTCGGGAGTGTATCGATGATTATCAAAAAAATAAAACCGCCAAATCATTTTTAGAAAATTGGGTTAAAAATATTCAGCTTCGTAATTTCCCGCCGGGTATCGTTAATACCGCCAATAAAAGCACTCAAGTCGTTATTAACGATAATGTGTTAAAATTTCATGTAACCGATGCTCGCGCCCAAATCCGTGAGCGCTATCATCAAATCTGTCATGAATACAACGTCACTCCGTAATGCGTTCAACGTTCAACGTTCAACGTTCAACGTCTTGTGGCGCATCGCCATACTGGTCTTGCCGTGGCAAACACGTTGGTTCATGGATGCAAATCTTGCCGGCTGGCCTTGGGAGCAGGGGAGAATCTCGATCTATTTATCCTGGCTGCCCATGATTGCGGCAATAATCATCTCTCAAGCGTTGCCTCGCAAAACTCTTCCGCGCATTTACCGCCGCGCTTTGTTTTTTCTCATCGCCGGCCTGGGTCTCGTTACCATCGCCAATCAAACACCGGATTTTCGTGCAATTTTTGCCTGGTGGCTGCAGATTGTTATTTTATTTTCCTTCTTCATAACTCTTCTTCGATCCAACGTCGATTTTTACAAGATTGCTTTTTGGTTTGTGATGAGTCTCGTGCCTCATGCAATGTTTGCCATCATTCAAGTGATGATCCAATATGTCCCAGGAGGCTCATGGGTAGGAGTCGCAACGCAAAATCCTGCAGAGCTCGGAGTTTCCGTCGCGCAAACAGCTGAAGTTCGCTTCTTGCGCGCTTATGGCGGCTTCCCGCATCCCAACATCCTCGGCGGCTATATGGTCTTCGCAATCCTCATCGCCACCTGGATCACTAACACACTCCCTCTTAAGTTAAGAGGGAGAGAATCGCGTTTAACGCGATGGAGGGAGTTATGTTATCTATCAACTCTCCCAATCTTCACAGCCGCTTTATTCTATTCCTTCTCCCGCTCCGCCTGGCTCGCTCTGGCATTCGGTTTTTTCATTATAATATTATCTTCCGTGTTAACTTCTTTCCCCCGCAAGCGGGGGAGAGATGTCCCGCAATCAAATAAGAATGAGGGACAGAGAGAGGGATTTCGTCATTTAATACCCCCGGCTATCATACTCGTCACCTTCTCAATCTTAGCCCTGATCAATTGGGATTTAACGGCCGGCCGCATCGGTCCCGCATCACAATCCGCTCGCCTGGAGCAACAGTCAACTTCCGCTCGTACAGCCAGCCTGACCGACGGTCTCAAACTCTTGCAAGCCTATCCATTGCTTGGCACGGGCCCCAACGCCGAACTTTTCGCTTTATATCAGATGAATCCCAACAATGACGCGGGACCAGCGACGAGCGACGTGCGACGAATATTGGAACCTCCTCACAATACTTGGCTTATAATGTTAGTCAACTTCGGTGTCGTCGGCGCATTAATCATAAGCGGCTTTTTGCTCTTTTTGCTCCGTCAGGCTCTTTCTCACTGGAAGCCGGGCGATCCAAGTCTGCGCAATCTTGTTATGGCAATCACCGCAGCGGTATTTGTTATCTCATTATTTGATTATTATTTTTGGGCATTTTGGAGCGGCCAAACATTGTTGATATTTGCATTATTCACCATCCTTTGCTGGATCGTCAGCCGCAATCCACAAGCAACAAAATAAACTTTTTTTGTTTAAAAATAGCCAAGAATCAAACCTTGACGCCAAAGGGGCAAATTGTATATCATATCTCCACATTAGCAGTCGCGTCCCTTGATTGCTAATATTGATTGCAAATCGCAAATATCAAATCTCAAGAGTAAAAATCATGCACCATGCATTATGCGTTATGCATTAATTCAGCTCTTGCCGTTTGTCATTTGATATTTGTTATTAATTATTAATCCAGGAAATCCTGGTTCTAAGGTCTTATGAATCTACGTCCCTTAAACGATCGCCTGATCGTCAAGGCGCTTCCCAAAGAAGAAGTCACAAAATCAGGCATCATAATCCCCGACACTGTCGATAAAGAACGCCCGGAACAAGGTGAAGTCATCGCTGTTGGCCCGGGCAAACTCAAGGACGATGGCACGCGCGCAGAAATGTCCGTCAAAGCCGGTGATAAAATAATGTTTAAAAAATACGCACCGGATGAAATCAAAATCGACAATGAGGAATATCTCGTCCTCTCCGAATACGACATACTCGCAGTTGTTGAATAACCCTCAAATTAAAAATGCAAAAATCAAAATGCAAAATGCTTATTGCCTTCGGCATTTAAAAAAATATATCGCAACAGCGGTTCCTAAATTTTGAATTATTAATTTTGAATTTTGAATTAAAAATATGGCAAAGCAACTATTATATGACGATAAAGCCCGCCAAGCGTTAAAGCGCGGCGTGGATCAGCTTGCAAACGCAGTTAAAGTCACATTGGGCCCCAAGGGCCGCAATGTTGTGCTCGACAAAGGCTACGGTGCGCCAACCATCACCAAAGACGGCGTTTCCGTCGCCAAAGAAATCGAGCTCGAGGATAAGTTTGAGAACATCGGGGCAGAACTCGTTAAAGAAGCCGCTTCCAAAACCTCAGATGTCGCCGGCGACGGCACAACCACGGCCACCGTGCTCGCTCAAGCCATGATTGCCGAAGGCATCAAACACATCACGGCCGGTGCCAACCCGCTTGCCGTTAAGCGCGGTATAGACAAAGGCACCGAGCAAATCGTTAAATCCATCAAAAACGAAATCGCCACTCCCGTAAAAGAGGATGACATTGAAAAAGTGGCCACTATCTCGGCCAACGATCCGGAAATCGGCAAGATCATAGCCGAAGTCATGAAGGAAATGGGTAAAGACGGGGTGATCACTGTCGAAGAATCGCAATCTTTCGGCATCGACAAAGAAGTCGTTCTCGGTATGCGCATCGATAAAGGCTACGCTTCGCCTTACATGGTCACCAATACCGACCGCATGATCGCCGAATACAAAGAGCCATACATTTTATTAACGGATAAAAAAATCAGTTCCGTGCAAGAGCTTCTTCCGATTTTGGAAAAGGTCATTCAGTCCGGCAAAAAAGAAATCGTTATCGTGGCTGATGATGTTGAAGGCGAAGCTCTTACCACCTTGGTTCTCAATAAATTGCGCGGCACATTCTCCGCTCTCGCGGTTAAAGCTCCGGGCTTCGGCGACCGCAAAAAGGAAATGCTGCAAGATATCGCCACCGTTACGGGCGCTACCCTGATTACCGAAGATCTGGGCCGCAAACTCGACTCTGTCACTCTTGAAGACCTTGGTGCTTGCAACAAAGTAATCTCCACCAAAGAAAATACCACCTTTGTCGAAGGCAAAGGCGAGCAACCCGCTGTTGATGCGCGCGTAGCGCAAATCAAACAACAAATTGAAGCATCAGACTCTGATTTTGACCGCGAAAAACTCCAGGAACGCCTGGCTAAACTCACCGGCGGAGTCGGCGTCATCAAAGTCGGCGCCGCCACCGAAGTTGAAATGAAAGAAAAGAAAGACCGTATCGATGACGCCGTCGCGGCCACCAAAGCCGCGGTTGAAGAAGGCATTGTCCCCGGAGGAGGCGTCGCTTTAATTAAGGCCATGAAAGCGCTCGACTCTATCCAGCTCACGGGCGACGAAGCGACCGGTATCCAGATCCTCAAAAAAGCTGTCGAAGCGCCGGTCTTCTCCATCGCGGAAAACGCCGGCCGTAAAGGCGACGTTATCGTCGAAGCCGTCAAATCATCCGGCGGCGACACGGGCTATGACGCGGCCGCGGATGAAATGGACGTTAATATGCTCGAACGCGGCATCATCGATCCCGCCAAAGTTACCAGGTCTGCTTTGCAAAACGCTTCCTCGGTCGCCGGCATGTTCCTGACCACCGAATGCGTTGTCACCGATATTCCTAAAAAAGAAGAACCCATGGCCGGAGGTATGCCGGATATGGGCGGAATGGGGTACTAAAAGACAATCATCAATAACCAAGAGTGCGATCACCAATAAAGCTCCAAATTTTCAATAACTCAATCATCAAATTGGTTATTGGAGGTGGGGCTTGGTTATTTATCGGATATTGATGTTTGGTAATTGGTTATTTTTTGGTTGATATGTTATAATCTTTCCAGCATTTTTAATTTTTAATTCTGAATTTTTAATTGTATATAAGTATGGCAGACGCACCAAAAGTCCCAACGTTTGATTCCAAAGACGTTGATGAGAATAAGCTCATAGCAGCTTTAAGCTATGTTGGAATTCTCTGTTTAATTCCTTTACTCGCCAAAAAAGATTCCAAGTTCGCCCAAGAACACGGCAAACAAGGTTTGGTAATGCTTATCGTCTGGGTGGTGGGTTCATTTGTATTCTGGCTCCCGATAATAGGTTGGCTTTTATTGCTGGTTGTTTTCGTGGTTAATCTTATTGCTTTTATCAAAGCTCTTATGGGAGAATTCTGGGAGGTCCCGCTTGCCGGCCAGTATCGCTCCAAATTCAATCTGTAAAAACAGTTCTACGTGCCGAATAAAAAAACCCCTGATTGGGTTTTTTTATTATCAGCGACAACCCCACCTCTATCCTCCCCTTTATCAAAGAGGTGGATGATTTAATTTAACAAAACCCCCTCTTTACCAAAGAGGGGTAGGGGGAGTTAGTCTTGAGCTCAGCCTCCGAAGATGGCATAATTAAGCTATGATTGACCGCAAAACCGAGCAAGAAATCAAGGAGTTGTTAGATCAATTGCAAGATCAGTTGGATTTATACACGAATCGTCTGGAAAAAATCGGAGTTGAACGCAGAGAAATCCTCCGTCTTTTTGCGCGCCGTTTGGAGCAAAAAGAAGTCGAGAAGATGAGCCAAAGAATCAAAACCAAAGTTTATGGAAAAGATAAATCCTGAACAACTCGAGCAAGCTCCGGAGCAACAAGCTCTGCCGGAAGATCTTCGTGAAGAAATGTCCGGTGTTTTTGAAGGTGTCAGATCATTACAGCTCGAATCTCCATCGCATGGATCTCCCCAAGAATCGGTTGCTAGAATCCTGGAAAATTCCAATCTTTTACCTGAAGAAGTCAAAGATCTCACCGAAGAAGCCATTGAAAAATTGGAAGAATTGGATAAACGGGAGACTGCTCTTAAAGAAGAAACAAATAAATCAATTTTTACGGATGTGATGGCATGGGCCGGAAAACATCGTTTTGCGGCTGCTCTGTTAATAGCCGGCGCAGTTCATTCGCCTGTAATCGCGCGCAACTCGGGCTTTATAGAGCGAATCGAACAAGCCATGAAAACAGCTAAAGACTGGGAAAGGCCGGGCGCTTTTATCCGTCCGCAATCCGACGCTGAGCGCCGGGCGGTTATCGATAAAATCCATGAGCGCGGTGAACGTGTAGATCAAGATAAAAGAACAGCCTATATTGATGAATTGAGAAATAAAATGGAATCCGGAGAAAACATAAAGCTGAATGAAACATATTTAAAGCTGGAAGAAGTTAATGGCGTTGATCCGGAGCGTGTCAAGCTCGCCGAACAAAAAAAACGGGAAATGATCAGCCGGTTTGCGTCTAAAATGGGCGATGACTTCACTGAAGATTTTATCCGTTACGTTGTTTCCGAGATGTTCGGTTCAAACATTAATTACGATTGGGGGCAGGCTTCGGCTGCGGAATATTTTATCACCGGCAAGCGCAACTGCGTTGCCATAGCCCGCGCCGAGCAAATGGTTTTTGAAGCGCTCATCGATCGTTTGCCGGCTGAGAAGCATTCCAAATATCAACTCGGTAATGCTTTTGAAAAACAGCACGAAATCGCAATTTTAAAAGTTTTAAATCCCGACGGCAGTATTGATAAAACCTACTTTCTCCAACCGCCGGTTAACATTTTGCGCAGTACGGCCGAAAGGCCCGGATCACCGACAGTGGATTTAAAAACCCTGCAAAAAGCCTTGGTGGCCGGTTCATCTGTCGAGATTTCTTCTCATGCTAAACCCGGCGAAATTCCGCCAAGTCCGGATATCGATTATACAGCAAACCAACCAGTTCCCACCAACATTAAAATCCAAGGCAATCTAAGAGGTTCTGATTACAATGAGCGAATTGTAGAAGAACGGGAAATCCAAATTCAATGGAAAGAGCCGTCAACAAAGGATGAAATTTTGGATTTGGAGATAATTGATAATAATGATTTGCAAAAAGCGCGCCAAAAAATCGAAGATGCTTACGGATTTATCGAGGCCAATGAGCCTAAATGCGAAGCTCCGGATAAATGTCCATCCGAAGAAACAATTGACCGGGCGATTCCCTTTACCGCTATTGATCTCTCTTTTGTTGATTGGAAAAATCTAACACCAGAGCAAAAACATGAAATATATAAGGCATTATATAAAGTGCGCGAAATGCCGGGTCCTGACGTTATAAATTACGGAGATATCAACGCTATACCGCGAGAGGATTTAAACAAAATTCTCGGTGCGTCAAAATCGCAGAAAATTGCCTTCGAATTAAAACATGCGTCGGATGGTTCTTTGTCATTGAAGGGCTTCCATGATCTGCTGTCCCCTTATTATGCTTATAAACTGCTTAGGCCGGAATTCGCCTTAACAATACATTTTGATTTAAGCGAAGAAATACCTGATTATATTATGGTTGAACTCTTAGAGAATCTGCCGGCGGGCGGCTTTGCTTTTAATCAAAAAAATACAGTCTCGCGTCCTCGGTACTCCGACCGGGTCGTTAAAGCGATCGTTGAATCTAAAGCAACTGATTTATTTCTCGAGGGCGCCGATCTGTCTGCCGAAGCGATTCAAATAATCATCGACAACCCCAATAAAACATATCATTTTGGCATAACCGCTTACATGGAAATTCTAATGAAGCGCCCCGATGTTGTAAAAGTAGCGCACATTAAACCCTGGATAGACAAGCTGGTGACTTCCGCGGAACTGGATTTTCGCCACGCACGGATGAATGCGGAACAAAAAGCTCTCATCATGCCGGTTTTGGAAAAGCTCGAAGAAGAGTCAATCCAAAAATTTTACAGGGCCTACCAATAATCACGGATTTGCTTTTTAAACTTTGCTTTGCTATTAATTAGTTTATTGATTAACATTAATCGCATGCCTCAAGAATTGACTGATCGCGTAGCCGACCTCGTATCCCGTTTGGAAAAAGCTTGGGCGGTTTTAGATTTGGACGCACGTAAAGAAGAAATCGATGCTTTGGAGGTAGAAGTCTCAGCGCCGGATTTCTGGTCAGATCAAGATCGTGCTAGGGGAGAGATGCAAAAACTTTCCGATTTAAAGAATGAATTTGAGACATGGAATATTTTTAAGAACGAGCTTAACGATTTATCCGAAATCTTGGATTTATCCGAGGCCGATCAGGATCAAGGTGTGCTGGAAGATGTGGAAATAAAACTCAAAGAACTGGAGGAGAATTTTAATAGAATGGAATTCGCCATGCTGCTTTCCGGACCACACGATGCATCCAATGCGGTCATGTCCATTCACGCCGGCGCCGGCGGAACGGATGCGCAAGACTGGGCTGAAATGCTGATGCGTATGTACTTCCGCTATGCCGAAAGCAAAGGCTGGCGCGTCAAGCTCGTCGATGAATCGCGCGGCACGGAAGCCGGCATAAAATCCGTGATGTTTTTCGTCCAAGGCCGTTATGCTTACGGACACTTAAAAAACGAAGCCGGCGTTCACCGTTTGGTCCGCCAGTCGCCGTTTAATGCCGATGCGCTCCGTCAAACATCGTTCGCTTTAGTCGAAGTTCTGCCGGAAATGGATGAAGAAGTTAAAATTGAAATCAAACCCGAAGATTTGCGTATTGATACTTATATGAGCGGCGGCAAAGGCGGGCAATCGGTCAACACAACCTACTCCGCTGTGCGCATCGTCCACCTGCCAACCAAGATATCGGTTTCTTGCCAAAATGAACGCTCGCAAACGCAAAACAAAGAAACGGCCATGAAAATCCTCAAGTCAAAACTCGCCCAGCTCAAGGAACAGGAACTGCTCAAAGAAAAACAAGAATTGCGCGGCGAGTTCCATTCAGCCGAATGGGGTAATCAAATCCGCTCCTACGTCGTCCATCCCTATCACATGGTCAAAGACCTGCGTACGGACTATGAAACTTCAGATACGGATGCCGTCCTGGATGGAGATTTGGATGGTTTTATCGAGGCCGAATTACGCCGCCAGGCCGGTAAAAAAGATGTGAGGGCAGAGTTAAATAAAGAGTAACAACTCCTCCCAACCCTCCTCTTTGTAAAAGAGGAGGACCTGTAATATGGACAATCAATATCAACAGATTCTGAACGCATCTGCTCTTAAAGCTCGAAGAAAAGAATTACGTCAAAGGCAAACCTTCCCTGAAGAACATGTTTGGAATATGTTGCGAAATAAGCAATTAAATGGATATAAATTTCATCGGCAATACAGCATCGGTCCTTGCGTGGTAGATTTTTGTTGCCCGAAGAAAAAATTAGTAATTGAAATCGATGGCGAATACCATGATGACCCCGAACAGCAGATGCAAGACAGAGAAAGGGAAACATATCTAGTAGATCGAGATTTCTCCGTAATTCGCTTTAAGAATCAAGAAGTAATTGATAATCCTCTAGAAGTTAAGCAAAATATTCTAAAATATTTAATGTAAATCCTCACCTTTGCCAAAGGGGAGGAATTAGGAGGGGTTCTTATCTAACCCTTGACAAAAGGCGCATTTTTTGTTATTTTGCGCCTCAAGGAGGCAGCATGAAAAAGTGGGAAATGTCGGTATGGGAACTTGTCGGCGATGAAGAGGGTTTGGTCGCCGGTTGGCTCATTGATGAGCTCATCAAATGGAGCAATGGCAGCGGTTATCCGTATGGAAACTGCGTGGCCGCCGGGGTGATCGCCCGTTTCTGGACATCTGCCGGAGAGAATTCCGGGCAAACCGTTGAAACTGCGCTTGCCTGCGCCGGCCCGCGCGGCAGGGCCTTCGCCTGGTTCAAGCGCGCCAGCGAAGATCTGGAAACCGTGAGGCGTATTGTTAGCCACGCGTCCGGACTTCAGATCTGGCTCCGCGATGAGCGGTATGAGCTGGAGCGCGCGGTCGAATCGGCGTCCGGCCCCAAAGATTATTGGCGCACGGCCAACCATGCGATTCGTTGGCTCTTGGAGCGCGATCAACTGGAAAGCGTTCATCTGATGCTCTCGAGCGCCGGCTTGCAAGACGAGCTCCAAACTCTCTTGCGCCATCTGGATCAAGAGAATAGGGTTCCTATGGAAGAAGTTTGCCGCAAGATCGGGGGCTTCAAATTTGAGCCCGGCGCCGGCCCGCCCTGGCTCTCGCTGCCTGTGCACTCGGGCAGTCTGCCGAGGCATCCGCACCTGTTCGCGGTTTTCTGCAGAGAGCCGGATTCATGGTGGGGAGCGGCCGCCATGGGCGCATCCGCAAAGTAGATTTCTTATCCCGGTGATATTGCTCAAGTCATCGGGTTTTTTATATCACTTTTTTTCTATCCCGCAGTGAGTTTTTCTCTCCATGATTGTAAAAATAAGTCAGCAATCTTGACAAAATGGCTTTTTTATGATAAATTAGGCTGTTCAAAAAGGAGTAAAAAATGGAACCGGAAATTTTTGGACTCATGATCTTTCTTATCGTGGCTTGCAATATCATGCTGGCGGCCGCCGCTCGCATCGTAGGCGGCCGCAAGTGGTCGGCCGCAGTGATCGGTTTTCAGATCCGCATCCTGCGTTGGATCCCGGGCATGATTCTGATGGTACTCGGCAGCGTCTTGCTTTCTCTTGGCAAGTTCGTCAAGGGAGGCAAGGCTCCGCGGCTGCCGCGGGGCTCGGGCAATCGGCGTAATTCCCAAAGTCCCTAGCCTCGCCCCGCACCGCACATTGCAGAGGTCCGTCCTCCCTCCTAACTTGAGTCGTTCGTATCGCGAACGGCTCTTTTGTTGACCTTGATTTATCCCGCACTAATTAATTATATATTGACGGGACCCCGCCGTAGGCGGTGGCATAATTACGAAAGATTAGCGGGATTATTATTATATACTTCCGTCTGCACCCCTCTCTTGCCCTGTGCCACGAAGCTTTATGCGAAGTGGTAAAGCGGGAAGGAGGGGCTGTTATTAAAATGTCCCCCTTGCATGGTCCACCGAAGCCTCGTGCGCAGGTGGAAGAAAGGGGGATGTAGGGGGATTTGGTTTTGTGGGGAGGTTGACGTTTCCCCAAAAATCCGCTAAGTTTATATCTTCTTTTCAAGAAGATCGCACTTCGACAAAGGAGCCAAAATGAAACTCTGGTATTTGGATCCCGCTAACTTAAAGTTCACAACTCGCGAATACCTGCGCTCGTATCCCTTCTTGCTTAAATTGGTTTACAAAGCTCACCCTGGCAGCGCCATTGTCATCATCCTTTTGAGCGTCATCGAATTGCCGCTTTCCATGGTCAGTGTATATATCATCAAGTATTTGGCGGATGCCTTTATCGTTATTGATAACACAAAAATTATGCAGGGTATTGCCGCCTTGGCAGCCATGGGTATCGCTTCATCCCTAATCAGGTTAAAGACCCGTAATGCCAATGAACGCTTGCGTCAAGAATTTGAAGTTTATTATTCGGAGCGTTATCAGGAACAAATGCAAAAAATTCCTTTCTCCTATCTGGAAGATCAGGGATTTCAGGCGTTTATTCATACCATGGACCGCCACAGCCACGTGCCCATGCAATTGCCCGGAACCATGACGCGCATATCCATGATGCTGGCAAAAATTATCGGCACTTTGCTCGGAGCATACGTGTATTTTCCTTGGCAGGCGTTTCTATTGATTTGTGCCGCAATCCTGATCAGATTTGTTATGGGTTTTGTAGCAGCCAAAAAATATTGGCGCGTGCAAACCATGGAATCACGCGAAGGCCGCCGGGCCATTTACTACAATCAAGTAATTACTAGTCCGGGCTGGCTCATGGTTGCCAAAGCCATCAGCTTGGTTGAGTCTTATCATCAAAGATGGAAGGACTATACTCGTAAGCTTCTGAATGAGCGCATCAGGGTCAGTAAATTTAATGAGCTGTCGGGTTCGGTTGGAGAGGTTGTGGAGGTTGCCGGCTTGGGTTACGGCCTTTACCTTATCCGCAATGCATTAGTGGCGCATCAGTTAAACTCTGCTGCCGGTATTGCTGACCCGGGAATTTTTATGGTGTTCTTCAGTGCTTACACTAAAATAACAAACTCCACTGCTCAGTTGGCTAATGACATCAGCTGGCTGCAAAAAAACAAAGAAGCCCTGCCCTATATACCCAAGTTTTTTAACATTCCGGCAGAAGAGTTTGGCCAAGAAGATTTGGGAACAGAGTCGTTGCATATCAAATTCGTGAATGTTTGGTTCCGTTATCCGGGTGAGCCGGATTTCGCGCTCCGCGGTGTTGATCTGGAAATCGATTCCGGAGAGAGCATCGCTGTACTGGGTCCTAACGGCTCCGGAAAAAGTACATTGCTAAAGCTCTTATTGGGAGTGTATGCGCCGGACCGTGGCACAATTCTCATCAACGGAGTGGATATGCGGCGCATCAATGCTAAGGCTTGGCGCGAAGCCGTCTCCTTCCAATTGCAAAACCATCCCATGTTCTACGATTCGCTGGAACAGCTGATTTTGGATGGCAACGCGGATAAACCCAAAGACCGGCAAAGATTTTTACGTGCCCTGCACATCAGCGGATTGGATCAGGTCTTGCCCAAACTTACCAGGCATCTGCCCCGGTCAGATAAAGATCCTCGTGACCGCTTGCATGAAATCATGATCGGTAAGCAGTTTCACATGTCCGAAGACAAACCGCGCGGACTCTCGGGCGGTGAATGGCAAATGCTGAACGTTGCCCGCGCAGTCTATCGAGATGCTAAAATTTACTGGCTTGATGAGCCGACTTCGGCCATGGATTCAGATCATGAGGAAGAGTTTTTTGAGCGTCTTCTCTCGCTGAACGACGATAAAACCTATCTATTCATTTCGCATCGGTTGTCATTAGCCGGTCGCGTGCAGAGAATTGTCTATATGGACAAAGGCCAAATTGCGGAAGATGGGGCGCCTCGAGCGCTTCTGGAAAAAAACGGAAAATTCGCCAAAGCCTTCATGCGGCAATTCAGTCCGTATTGGAAACTCGCAGCGCCGAACGTTAAGCTTTTTTCCAAAACGGATTTCGAAAAACCGGCAACAAACTGATCTCTCTTTGCGCTTTCTGGTGCAAACCTTTGCCCCTGTTCAAACGGGGCTTTTTATTTTATGCTAACTTTACGAACCACGTCGCGTTAAACGCGATACGAATTTCGAACTACGAACTACGATTAAGTATCTAAGTATCCAAGAATCTGAGCACTGAGTACTGAGTACTGGGTACAAGGTACTGGGTACTATCCTTTATGCAAAAAAATCAAATTACTCAAGCAGTTGCGATTCTAAAGAATAGCGGTGTCATTGCTCTGCCAACCGAAACCGTATACGGCTTGGCTTGCGATCCGAATAATTCAAAAGCTGTCAAAAAAATCTTTGCCATCAAAGGCCGCAAAGAGGATAAGCCGCTCCAACTCATCGCTTCAAGCTTTGCCCAAGTCAATCGCTTAGCGGATTTAAATCCGGCCGAACGTCGCCTTGCAAAAAAATACTGGCCGGGCCCGCTTACGCTTCTGGTCAAACTAAAACAGGGTATAAAACTCGCTCCGCATGTAAGCCCTAAACGCACAATCGGCATCCGCGTCACCTCATCGCCAATCGCCGCAGCAATCGTTAAAGCCTTCGGCCATCCTATTGCCGCAACATCTGCCAACCGCAGCGGTTCGCCTCCGGCAACCTCGGGCCGCGGAGTCGTGCGAGCTTTTAAAGGCTTCAAAAACCAACCGGATTACATCCTCGACATCGGCGCTATCCCTAAAAACAAACCCACAACCGTCGCAAGCATCTCGCCAAACGGCCAAATAACAATCCACCGCCAGGGAGGCATCGAACTCAAGTCAAGAATCTAAGCCACGAAGCCACTGAGCAGCTAAGCATTTTGTACGACGTACGATATACGACAAGCGATTCGCGATACACGATACACGCAAAAGTTATGACCAAGAACCAATTAATCGCCACATTGCAAGAACTCGGCATCAAGCCCAACAAAGGCCTGGGGCAAAATTTTTTAATAGATAAAAACATTCTCGCCAAGATTGTCGCCACGGCAGAGATTGAAGCAGGGGACAGAGTACTCGAAATCGGCCCAGGTCTTGGCGTCTTAACCCAAGCCCTCATCACCGCCGGCGCTTCCGTCACTTTCATTGAAAAGGATTCGAAGCTATTTAATTATCTAAGCACTCTTCTTTCCCCCGTGAACGGGGGAGGGATGTCCCGCGGCATCGCGGGACAGAGAGAGGGAGACGCCGCAAAAACTGATTTCAATGATTTAATGGGCCCAAAACCCTGGAAATTCGTTTCCAACTTACCCTATTCCATAACCTCAATCGCTTTGCGCAAGGCACTATATTGCGATAACCCGCCCCAACTACTCGTCGCTCTTATTCAAAAAGAGGTTGCGGAACGCATCCTTGCCAAAGATAAAAAAGCCGAAGTCTCGCTGTTAAGTTTAATGTCATATCTCGCTTGCTCGGATATCAAAATCATTCACAAAGTATCATCAACATGTTTTTATCCGCCGCCCAAAGTCGAATCCGCCATCATTAAAATGATTCCCATGCCGCCCCAGGAGCGTATAAAAAAATGGGGGATTGATCCCGAGGCTGTCATGAAAATCGCTAAGCAGGGCTTTGCGCATCCGCGCAAACTTCTTGGCCGCAATCTCAATCTGCCCGCAAGCCAATGGCAGTCGCTCGCAGAAAAACTCAACATTAATCCCAAAGCCCGCGCCGAAGATCTTTCAGTTAATGATTGGGCTAATTTAGGGAAGTATTTTAATGCGGAATATTAATTCGATTTGAAACTCCATGGGGTCTGGGGTGAGCATCACCGTAGTCGGTATAAGAGAATAATTATCCTAGGAAATGAGAGGTTATATCGAACCCCAGCAGTTTTTGCTTACTTTTTGCTGTCAAAAAGTGAGTCCCCGAAGGGTAAAAACAAAACACCCCTCTCCTTGATAAGGGAGAGGGGGTAGGGGGTGAGGGTTGGCTTAAGCGGCCTCGGGCTCATCCTTCAAAATCGCAGCTTTGAGAGCCGCTTTGATCTCAGGATTCACCGAGGCCAGACGGCGGACCAGGCTGTTAAGAGCTTCTTGTTCTTTTCGCAAGTCTGCCGATTTTTTTGAAGGGCCGAGTTTTTGTTCGAGCTTGCTGGCCTCGAGGTGTTTGTGTTCAGCTTGATGTTCAATCAGCTGAATCACCTCGAGTACCGCAGAGCTTGTGGCTTGAGCTGCAAAGTCTGCCAGCTCTCGCCTTAGCTCGGCCTCGGGCATTCGGTTCTCATGGAACAAAGCGAACTTTATTACTGGAAGGTTGCCGCGAGACAATGCTTCCTTCAGGCTCTCTTTGATCCATGCGCGCCCCTCGCGGGCGCGATTCATTATGCAGCTGCGGAAGCAGCATCACGAGTCTCGCGGTCCTCGTTTTGCTTCTTGCTTGCCCGAACCAGCGCATCGGCCAAGTGGCCGAAGTACATCTGCTTTTTCTCGCTCTTGCTCTCGGCTGCGAGCTTGATGGCTTCGGCTAAAACTTCGGCCTCCACCAATGGCAAACTGGCCGCGTGAGCCAAGAGCTGCTCGCGGACATCACTGTCCACGTAGCGCGCCTCAACAATCGCAACTGCAATCCCAATTGGATCCTTGGCTGCAATCGCAAGTGCGACCACGTCGTCGAGCAAAGCCGGGGGCTCGCTCTCGGCGCGCGGCTGGTGCACGCGCGGGGTCTTGGCATGCTTGAGGCGCATTGCCAAGCCGTACATGAACTTGGCCCGCACTTGCTTGGCCTCGCTCGCATCGCCGATGAGCCGTTTGCTCTCGGCGAACAGCGCCTCGGCAACCGTGCCACGCAAGCTCGCGCTCGCGCCGCACAGAGTCGCCTGCGCGTCTTCCTCGAGCCGCACGTTGTTGGTGAGCGCTTCGATGATGAGCGCGGCTACGACCATGTCGTCACCGCAGGCGAGCAGGGCCTCCATCGTGGAACCCCCGAGCCAGAACTTGTACTTCAGGCTCTTCTGGCCCCGACGGTCCTTGGACTCCACCTGCAGGTGCCGGCGCAGGCTGTCCAGCTTGGCGCTGTCCACGCCTTCGAGCACGTCGGCTGCAGGGGTCTGCGCAACAGCTTGCTTGGCGGCGCGCTCTGCGGTGAGGTTGCGGTTTTCGCGGTTTCGTTTTCTTGCTGCCATCTCTCTTCTCTTTCCCGTCGACCACGTGGGGTCGACCCTACGGCGCGCACGTGGAACGCGGCGCCTTGGGTTGTGATTTCAAAGCCGACCCACATGGGCCGGCCCTAAGCCTATTTCAAAAGAACGGCTTAATATAGCATAAATATCCATTTTTGTCAAGACACTCGTCTGAACCTTGATTAAGCTTGATTTTCGCTCAAATTTCCTTGATTTCTTTAGGAGTCTATTATTTTATACCTTTAGTAATCATGTTAATTTGGTCTTCAATCCGTTTGATAATCAAGGTTCAGACAGATGGTAATGTCTAAAAAGTTTATTCTTTCCCTCAATTAGGCGAAAAATTAGCAACAGGCTTATCCACAAAATCCGGTGTCATTTTCTTGACAAGTTCTTGGGATTTGGCTATATTTCCCGCACCCCCTAAAAAAGGGCAAAAAATCGTATTAAACACAAGTACAGAAGAACCTCATCACGACGAGAGGAGTACAAAATGTAAGATACGACGTAAATTGGACAATGAAATAGTGATCGTCTAAGGAAATACGTTTATTCCAAGTCCTCCATACACGGAGTATGGGGGCATTTTGACCCTGCATATCTACCAGGAATGCAGGGGCTATAAGTCGTAAGGCTTATATCTGAGAGTTTGATCCTGGCTCAGGATGAACGTTGGCGGCGTGTCTAAGGCATGCAAGTCGTACGAGTTTTATGTTGTAGCAATACGATGTAAAGCTAGTGGCAAACGGGTGCGTAACACATTGGTAATCTACCCTCCAGTCGGGCATAACCCACCGAAAGGTGAGCTAATTCCACGATGGACATGCGGGGGCATATGTCATTCGCATGTAAAGCGCAAAACGCGCTGGAGGAGGAGCCTATGGCCCATCAGCTTGTTGGCGGGGTAAAAGCCCACCAAGGCGACGACGGGTAGGGGGTGTGAGAGCATGACCCCCCTCACTGGGACTGAGACACTGCCCAGACACCTACGGGTGGCTGCAGTTAAGAATATTCCTCAATGGCCGAAAGGCTGAAGGAGCGACGCCGCGTGCGGGATGAAGGGCTTCGGCTTGTAAACCGCTTTTATTTGGGAAGAACGATGACTGTACCAAATGAATAAGAGGTTGCTAACTCTGTGCCAGCAGCAGCGGTAATACAGAGACCTCAAACGTTATCCGGATTTATTGGGCGTAAAGGGTCCGCAGGCGGCCATGCGCGTCGTGAGTTAAATGTTGGGGCTCAACTCCAACCCTGCTTACGATACGGCATGGCTAGAGGCCGGGAGAGGCACACGGAATTGCCGGTGTAGTAGTAATATGCGTTAATATCGGCAGGAACACCAAATGCGAAGGCAGTGTGCTGGAACGGTTCTGACGCTCAGGGACGAAAGCGTGGGGAGCGAAAGGGATTAGATACCCCTGTAGTCCACGCCCTAAACGATGGATGCTAGATATTGGGAGTATCGACCCTCCCAGTGTCGGTGAAAAAAGCTAACGCATTAAGCATCCCGCCTGGGGAGTACGGCCGCAAGGCTAAAACTCAAAGGAATAGACGGGGACCCGCACAAGCGGAGGAGCATGTGGTTTAATTCGACGATAAGCGAGGAACCTTACCTGGGCTCGAAATGTAGCTGCAAGCCGATGGAAACATTGGCCGCCTTCGAGGGTGCTATATAGGTGCTGCATGGTTGCCGTCAGCTCGTGTCGTGAGATGTACCGTTAAGTCGGGAAACGAGCGCAACCCCTGTCCCATGTTGAATGTTCATGGGAAACTGCCTCGGATAACGAGGAGGAAGGTGGGGACGACGTCAAATCAGCATGGCTCTTACGTCCAGGGCTACACACGTGCTACAATGGCCGAGACAATGGGTTGCCAAACCGCAAGGTGGAGCTAATCTCATCAAACTCGGTCTCAGTTCGGATTGAGGGCTGCAATTCGCCCTCATGAAGTTGGATTCGCTAGTAACGGCATATCAGCCATGGTGCCGTGAATACGTTCTCGGGTCTTGTACTCACCGCCCGTCACATCAAGAGAGTTGGTAATGCCCGAAGGCCCCGATGAGGGGACGAAGGCAGGACTAGCGATAGGGATGAAGTCGTAACAAGGCATCCGTAGCGGAAGCTGTGGATGGATCACCTCCTTTCTAGGGAGTAAAATCCAACAAATTGTTGGAAAACCCCGAGGTCGATGACATATCCTTGAAGCAAGCTTCAAGCGATGTCACATTTCGGCGTATTTCCGATGATGGTCACTATTTCGTTGTTCAAAAAATCAGGCGTAATGCCTGATTTTTGGTTAAAAAACAATCCTCAAATGAGGATATCGTGAAGCTTCTATTTATGAAACAAGTGCATCGTAGTGCAAACCATCCAACTCACGCCCTTTCTTCTGGCGAGCGGCAGGCAGCTTGGTTACACCAAAATACAACATAATGGCCACAAAGAACAAAGATGACATCATACCGATTAAAATCAGAATCCATGATAGGTACTCAAAAATTACTGCAGAATAGAGTTCCATGGCAGTTCTCCTTTCGCCCAGTCTAGCATTTATTTGGATATGGTCAAGAAATAAAAAAACCGCCATTAACTTATGCGGTTTTTTACGTGGTCGGGCTAGCCCCGCCTTGGCCGGGCGGCCTCGTGCATCCCATGGTCGCCTGAGGCGACCGCTGGCCACTGTTTAAATCCAGCCACGGTTTTTCATCCTCCATCAAGTCGGACCGGCCAGTAAAACTGACCGATGGTCGGGCTAGTGAGACTTGAACTCACGGCCTCATGCACCCCATGCATGCGCGCTAGCCAACTGCGCCATAGCCCGACTCGATAGATGATTATTAGAAAAACTTTACTTTTCGTACCGCGCACAAAGGTCGCGGAGGCGGCTGCCGGCCAACTAACTTTAGTCGCCGTACGATACCCAAGGCCCAATGTGGCATAGTTATCTCACATTTTTTAAATAAGATCAAGTAAAAAGCCAGCATTCGCTGGCAAGTCCTCGCTATCTAATCTGAATCCAATTCCAACATTCGCATTTTTCACCGTCTGACGGCCTGTCGTGATGCTCGGGTTCGTTAAATAGATATTGCTCCTCCTGATCCTCTTCAGGATCAAGATCGGCGGGAAGCTCGGGAAAGAACTCGAATTGCTCGGCTTTAAAGCCGCAATGCAGACATAGGAAATATCTTTGCGGAAAAACATCATAATCACCGCAAGCGGGGCAATAATGCGAGTCTTCTTCATCCACTTTTATCTCGAGAGGTGTACCAACCCAATTGCAGTTCATGCATTTCCATTCTAAAGTAGCCATATTTCCTCCTTGGAAAGAACATTAAAATCTTAGGCTTTTGTCATTTTTAAGTCAAAAAAGCGCTATTTTTTCTAGGGTTTTCCACACCCCCTTGCCCCAAACCCTTGATTTTATTGGCCAAAATGCTTGCACGGCTAATAATACTCAAGTATACTTACACACATGTCATGTAAATTGTAACTTTTTAACACGCAACACCAAACAAATTGTTACATGCTACATGCTACATAAAAAATAATTCATAATTTTTAATTCCCACCCGTCATCTATTGATAGATGACCATGGGTGGTCCACCGTAGCCTTCGGCGTAGGTGGAATAATTCTTATTTTTTAAAACTATGGCTAAAATGACCAAGTCTCAAATGCTCTCCGCTCTTGCCGAAAAAACCGGCATGGCAAAAAAAGATGTCGCAATGCTTTTGGATGAACTGACCGAGATGTCATATAAAGAAGTTAAAAAGAGCGGTGAGTTTACTCTCCCCGGTATCGGCAAACTTGTTAAAGTAAACCGCAAAGCCCGAACCGGCCGCAATCCTGCAACCGGCGAGACCATCAAGATCCCGGCAAAAACCGTTGTAAAATTCCGCGTCGCCAAAGCAGCCAAAGAAGCAGTGCTGTAAAGTTAAAAATCAAAATACAAAATCCTCCGCAATGCGGAGGATTTTAATAACCAATCACCAAATTCCAATAATAAATGAATACCCAATAATCATTTAGCTCAATAACCAAATGATTATTAAGTGATTGAAGAATTGGTAATTAATGGGTTATTGTCCCGCACTTATTTAAAATGTATTATTGACGGGATCCCGCCGGACGGCGTGGATTTTGTTGGATATTGGTAATTCCAGTATAATAGGTTAATGCCAATTCCGGTTTCTCAAACCAGGCCGGTATCACAATCCCTGCCGCACAAGGTCCAAGAAAAACCATCTGACCGTCCATCTCCAAAAGAGTTGGAAAATGCTCTTAATGAGTTCGGTCACAAGCTCGTGATGCGCGCCTCTGATGAGTGCCGGGTTTTGCCGCACATACTCCGCCTTATCGGCAAGGGGGGAGAGCATATTGTTTTTGAAGATCTGCGCTATCCCAATTATGTGCTTAAAGTCGACTTTATCGAAAGTCTTCCTGTTCTTTACGCGCAAGCAAAAGATGAAGACGCAATTGAAAAGTCCGTCAGGGATTTGCATCAAAAGGCCAAAGAACATGGAGATCGCATTAAGCGTCTGCAATCATATTTTTCAAGCGATTCAGTCCCGACTGAATTGGTCTGTGTCAAATATCTTCCCTTGAACCAAAAAATCGTTAAGTCCGTTTTGCGCGATCGCAATATAGAAATTCCAAAAAAACTTGTGGTTCCGGAATCCATGCCCGTCTTATGCACCTTGCAGCATAAAATCGATTTGCCGAAAAAAGAGGACAGGGTGGATCTTTACTCCAGTTACGCGGAACTTAACCGCACGATATCAATTGATAATTATTCCGAAGGCCACAGGCTTTTAGCCGGCGCTCACGGAATCGGACCCGCGGAACATTCGTCGCGTTTAAAAATAATTCTCAGCATTTATCCGTCTTTAAAAAAGATGATTGATCTTTGTGCTCAAGATAATCTGCTCAAGGCGTCTTTGGCGGATTATGCAAAGCGCGCCATGAAGTATTCGGTAGCTACCAATGAAATAATCGATATGGCCGGTGGAGGCAATGTAATGTTTTTAAAATTGGAGCATGGCGGCTGGAATCCGTTTTTAATGGATGCGCTTTCACCGCCCGAGCTTAATTTTGATTTGATCCGCAAAACTGCGGCCATGATTAAACATGAACAAGATATTGATGTACGCACAAAAGCCAATACTTTAAATGTTATAAACTATATCCGTTTTGCCAACGCTCTAGCCATCATCGCTCAAATTCCCAATCGGCTCGAAGTCCGGGGCATGACCGATATACCGCCACACGGCTGGCACAATGGTCTTATCATAGAAAAATATCTGGATGTTTACACGCCTAAAAAGAAGACTGATGGCTAACGGAGGATGTCTGCCGGAAATTTAATTGGTCATGTTATTTGGAAATTGGTTATTACAAAAATCCCCCTTAGGGATTTTTGTTGTGGTGGACGTTGGAGGACTCGAACCTCCGACCTTTCGAATGTGAATCGAACGCTCTAACCAGCTGAGCTAAACGTCCCTCTTTATTTATCTACAACCAGCTGCTTGTCCCGCGAGGCTTTTTCGAAGTGGGGGGGGGCTAAGCGTCCAGACAATGTGAAAATACTACTTTTATTTATCAGCTGTGTCAACCTGCTAAAGGCTGTCAGCTAATAGCCGGCAGCTAATCCGGATTGTGGATATTCTTGCTGCATGCTGCTTGTTACGTGTTATATGAATCTATGTTATAATTATATAGCCCTTCTTATGAAAGATGTAAAACCAAAACAACGTGTCATCCGAAAGCGGAAGGCTGGCAACAGTCCGTCTCCTTCTGCTTCCAAGTGCGGTCCATGTGGTCACTCGCATTGCGGTGAAAATTGCAACGTGAGGCACATAGGCCCGACATCTCACATGCGTGACCACCATATTTTACATACAGCGCGCGGCGTGGCGCATATCTGGACTGCGGTAATCATTGCCGGTTTTGCATTGGTTTTAACGGGCGCCATAGCCTATTCAACGGCTCAAGCCAAAGAACAGAAGTCTGATCAGCTTCTGATCGAAAACTCAACAAACCAAATTTTAAACAAAATCGAAAATTTGGAATCTCGTATCGATGCCATGGAGCGCGACATGGAAGGGCTTTTCAGAGCTCAGGCATCCAATAAAGAGATGATCACCCCGGAGGGTATTTTTCCATCACCATAGTCCAAAAAGCATAAAAAAACGATAGCTTTGCATTGTGTGGCTTTTTTGCTATCATGTTCTGGCAGGGATGGCGGGCGAGTTCTACGAACGGGTTCGGCGAGGATTCCGTTCGAGATCTCACCCGCCATCCTTTTATTTAACTTGATTTGCAGGATTTCAGGATTAGTCTGATTGCTATCAGGTCTTAAATCACTGCAGGATAAGCCGCTTTTTTAATTTTTTCATTTTGCTGGTTGCTTAGCATCGCATTATGCAAGGATTGACATATTTAAATAAACCTGCCACATTGGCATCAGTCCTTTCCAACCAAGAAGTCAGGCAGGTGAAAAATGCGTCAAATCACCATCGAACAAATGCATGAGTTTTGGGCCAAGGTTGCCACATGTGCCATTAATGAAGAAAACTTCCGATCTTTTCTTGACGATCCGGAAAGATATCAAAGAACTCCCGAAGAAATCGGCCAGCTGATTAAAAGCGGATATTTCAAACAGCCCAAAAAGCAATACTTTCGACCAGTGTTTCGCATTCCAGCGGGTACGGTTTTCCCAAATTCTGCGACGATCGCCAAAGTCTTTCCTTCCTATAACGGCCCTGACTTAAAATCTCTTTTTATGGAATGCGTTCCCGAATCGCAAACAGCTCTTGAAGAAATGTGTGATCAACTGGACGGGTGTCTGATTGATTATCCGGATCCTGTCTTCGCTATTTCTGTATTGAAGGACATGAAAGGCCAGAACCTCCGGCCCGCTACGGGCTTCGAACTGCTGCATTGGCTCTGCCAAGATCCAATGGCAATCAAGGATGTGGAGATTGATCTCAGAACAGTTGTTGCCCTTGGATCGATGCTTCAGGATGATTCCGGAGGGCAAGTCATGAGAGTAGATTTTGATGAGAGCAGGATGCCTCAGCAAATAACTTTTATAAATGCGAATAGTATCTTTTCGCCCGATTGGCGGTTCTTGGCAATCTCTATGTCTATGAGATGACTATAAAACAAGCCCTATAACGGGCTTTATTTTAATTCTTTCATTTTTTCATTTTTAATTTTTCAGTTGCACACGCAACGTCTGCACGGCATGGTCTTTAGCTTCCAGAACAGGCTTGGCGATTGCACCGCTAACTTTTTCTCTGGTTCCATCCAACCCCAGCGGTCTGCCCAAGGTCCTCGCATCATGCGGAGCTTCGGCAAAAAGCGCGGTCCGGGTCGTATTCTCATCATGCTCAACAAAAATCGCAATCAATTTTGCATTTGGTGCGTAAGCAATCAATTCACTAACCAATTCGTCCAGCTTGGCTTCAGTCGTGCCCGTCTCCAAAATATCCTGCCTGGTCAAAGTGGTCCAAACCATTTCCAAATCAGCATCCTGCTCCAATCTCGTCAGCGCCCGTCCCCAAAGCTTGAGCGTATTCACATTTCTTGTGCGCCAAAGCTGCTGTACAACAGCCCCTCTATCCGCCCCCAGCGAGATTAGCTTGGCGGCACGTTCCAAAGTCTTCGGAGTCACGGTCGGGGCTTTAAATGATTGCGTATTATAGATCATTCCGGCGAGCAAAGATGTTGCAATCCCTTTATCGATCTTCTGCTCATTCCAATGATCCATCCAGCCATGTACAACCTCGGCAACAGAACCGGCCGTCAAGTCAACCAGATTGATCGGCGCCCAATGCTCATTTTTTGCTTTATGGTCAATATTGATTACAGGCACTCGATAAATAAAATCAGCATGATTATGAAAGGCTTTGCCCAATAACTGTCTATCCGCAAAATCAATGGCAATGACTAAATCATATCTGTCCTCGCCAGGATGCAAACTCACATCATTTTGTGTCCATTCGCCTGATTTCGGAGTTAGAACAATTTCCAGTTTTCCATCCTTAACATCGTAAGCAAATTCATGAATCGGCGCTTGATTTACATCGATGGCAATTCTGAAATCCCGCGTACCGGCCAGCTCGTGTAAAATTTTATTTTTATGATTTACAAAATCGGGAATCTTTTCATGATTGATTTTTGGCACATAAGCATCCGAATTATTACCATGGGAATTTAAGTAACTTAAAAGCGCCGCCGCAGAACATACGGCATCATGCGAAGGATTTTCCGGTGCAACAACAAGCGTGCGCTTGGCGCGTTTAACCGCTTCGGTTGCATTTTTAAATTCATCAGTTGGCATGAGGCGTTTAAACCTTAGGACATGAGGGGTCGCTAGGGAATGGGATAATTTACCCCTTTTTTAAAATACTGTCAATGCTCTGACATGTTTATAGATCTTTGTCTTTATTTAGCTAAGATTCTTCCCGGAACCCGTCATAAACCCTTGACAGAAATCAAAAATTATGATTAGATGGAAATCATCAGCTCCCGGCTATCAGCTGAAAGCTAAGAGCTAATAGCTGGCCTCTTGGTGAAATGGCAGACACGGCGGGCTTAAAACCTGCTGCCCTGCGGGGCGTATGGGTTCGAATCCCATAGGGGCTACTAGCTTGCTTGGCTCGTTCCTTATTATAAATTTGAATGTCCGTTTCTCAAGCGCCCCTCTTCCACTAACAATGGTTGCGGGGCTTTTAAATTTGACCAGGATTAACATGATTTTCAAAAATTTATCAGGATTATTATTTTACTGCTGTCAGCATCCCTCTCCTGCCCTGTGCCACGAAGCTTTAGGCGAAGTGGTAAAGCGGGAGAGGGATTGTAGAGTGAGGGACATTGACAAACCCCTTAAAATCCACTACCATCACCAATCGGCCTTTGACAATAGGAGTTGGCCATGAAACAAGTCCAACGCTTGGAACAACTGCTTCGGCTTTGGGAAGATATCACTTTTCTTCTTAGTATCAATTATCGTATACATGCTCTATCGAAACAGCAATTTGCTTATCAGGCATTTTCCAGTTTGCGGACATGGCCAAGATTGCGTCAGGTTCTCTTGGATTCCATCACAAACCCCATGACTCACGATGAATTTGTCCGCAGATTTGTTCCGCCTCTGTGGACCAATGATTTGTATTATGGTTTCGATCAAACGCCCTATATCATCTATCAATGGACGAGGTACTCACGCAGGGTCTATGCAATTTCAAGTGAGTTGCAGTGGCTGTTGGAAAATACTTCAGTGGAGCGGGTTGGTATTGAGGATTTATTTTTTCCGTTTAGAGCCCTTGCTCTTACTTTGGAAAAACCACTGGAAGATGAGCATGGCAATATTTATGACTGTATCACAATAAATTTTGATGACGGCATCTATAGAAATTCCGGGTCATTTCCCGGCAGTGAATTTATTTGGATTGATCTTCATAACCAGAAACTTCGTGAATATTGCGCACTCGGTCAAGAGGCTAAAATAGGAATAGAAGTCATGTTAAAGAATTTGGATTACTCAGGCTTAAACAAAGTTTTTGACAAAGAGGTGACAGCTTTAAAGGCGATACATCCCAGCAGTATGAGATTTGACATCGGCCCGGAAACCACGCTTTCAGCACTTGAAAAAATGGGCAGAGAAGGCAATGCTGTCAGATTCGTTGATAACAAATTCCAAAATGTAACCGATCATAATTATCAAGTTGTCTTGAAGGCTTTAAGAATCGTCATCGGCCTCTGCCTCTATCTCAAAGCTCTTCCACCCAATAATACAATCGTTGGTCCGTGGGCCAAGCTCCACAAAAAGCACCGCATGCATGCCAAGGCCGTAATCAGCGAAGCCGAAGTCTGCCTCGTGGGCAATGAAGGGGTACTGACTCCGGATGAACGCATCATCATGCGTTCTGAAGATACGGAAACAAGTTACGAACTTTCTCCGCACTTCCGCGCCGGCTATTGGCGCCGCGCTCCGGGCAAAGGTAACGATCCCGAAGCCCCCAAGATCGTCCAAGTCCGCCCCACTATTGTCCGCCGCGACCGCTTGGTCCAAGGCTCTCTGCCTGTGGGTACAATGCAAAAAGACTAAAATCACCCTCGCAACTCTGCGGGGCTTTTAAATTTGACCAGGATTAACATGATTTTCAAAAATTTATCAGGATTATTATTTTACTGCTGTCAGCATCCCTCTCCTGCCCTGTGCCACGAAGCTTTATGCGAAGTGGTAAAGCGGGAGAGGGATTGTAGAGTGAGGGACATTGACAAACCCGTCAAAATCAACTATCATTTTCAATCGAACTTTCTTCATAAATCATGTGCTACAATAATTGCGAAAGGAGGGAAAGATGGAATTTGAATGCCATATGGGCAACATTCGGATTCCCTGCACCTTGAATCAGGCCTTGGCGCTGCTCCTGCAAAAAGGTCTGCCAAAAATCGACAACAAACATTCAACGGTCGGCAAGCTCGTTTTTATTACGCATATACCTTTATCCATCCACGGATATTCCTGGGCACTGGCCCATATCCGCGATGAAATCGCTGAATTACGCAAGGTTAATCCGGTCAATGGATCCATCTACACACGCTGGATCGCTCTCATGGATGTTCCGCGCGATTGTGCGGATTTGTGTCGGAAGCTCTCCAGCGATGATCTCAACGTAATCTGGCAGATGGCTTTGGAGCAAAAAGCTCCGCTGACCGTCCTTATCAAAATGTTCGCTTCCTAGCTCCCGCCTCTTGACAAAGAGGCTTTTTTGTATAAGCTGTAATCACAGGAGGTTAGAGTCATGCCCGTTCCGCTCATCGGCAAAAGAAAATACGAAAACAATCCCGAAGTCGTCCGACCGCAGGTTTTTCATGAGCATATGCGATCACTGGGAAAGGGCGCTGACATTGATGGGGCAAAATGTGCTGTGATATATTTTGATGGGAGCCTGCATGAACACATCATGCGATGCTATTCGGTGCAAAATACCGGTTTCAGATCCCTGAGCATGGTAAATATCAATGACCGTAAAATCGTATTATGCAAAAGTCCGATCGGCGCCCCGGCCGCTGTAGTCAATCTGGAGGAGTTGATTGCTTTGGGAGTATGCAATTTCATTTCCGTGGGTACGGCCGGATTTTTGCAGAAAAAAATCTTGCCTGCATCCATTGTGCTCTGCATCGGGGCGTTTCGGGACGAGGGAACGTCTTGGCACTATTTGCCCGATACTAAAGCCCGCGTTTGCAAAGGCGTAATCCATGCATCCGCGCCCATGTTAAACCGGATCAGGAGCAAATTGAAGAAATGTGAACTGCCCTTCGTTACAGGTTTGAGTTGGACGACGGACGCGCCTTATCGTGAAAATGCAAAGGATATTGCATTTTATCGTCGCAAAAAAGCTGTGACGGTCGAGATGGAGGCTTCGGCGTTGATAGCGGTATCACGATACCGCGGCGTCAATTTAGCATCCGCCTTTGTCGCCAGCGATTTACTCGCCGAAACAAACTGGCAACCTTTGTTTCATCACGATGATCTACAGCCAAATCTTTGGAAATTATTTCAGATTTCCTTGGAAGTTTTATCCGCTTCCTAGCTCCCGCTTCTCGGGAGTTCTTTTATAACTTGATTTGCAGGATTTGCAGGATATTCCTTGATTGCAATCAAGTATTATCTTGTAAATCTTGCGCATCCTGCTCTTCTTGCGAAAATGCCTCTATTCCCGTAATATTCAATCCATTATGGACTTCAAAGATTTACCTAAAGCCTACGAGGCTAAAGACGTGGAAGACGGTATTTATAAACGCTGGGAAGAATCCGGCTTTTTCAATCCCGATAAATTGCCCGAGCGCAATCAAAACGGCGCGCCTTATTGTATTTCCATGCCGCCGCCGAATGTGACGGGCGTTTTGCATTTGGGCCATGCATTTGAAAACGCACTCATGGATACCATGATACGTTTTCAGAGAATGCATGGTAAAAAAGCGGTCATCATCCCCGGCACAGATCATGCGGCTATTGCCACACAAGCCAAGGTTGAAAAGATGTTAATGGACGAGGGCATGAAATATCCTCGAGAAGAGTTGGGTCGTGAAAAATTAGTGGAAAGAATTCGTGAATTCGCCGAAGAGTCTAAAGCTACAATGATTAATCAAATCCGTAAAGTTGGAACCAGCTGTGATTGGTCGCGCTTGGCATACACATTTGATGAAGAGCGCAACGTAGCAGTCAATGAAATGTTCAGGAGAATGTATGAAGACGGCCTCATCTACCGCGGCTATCGCGTTGTCAACTGGACTGTTAAAGGCCAATCAACCTGCTCGGATGATGAAATTGAATATGTTGACCGCAAGGCCAAGCTCTATACATTTAAATACGGTAAAGATTTTCCTCTCTCAATCGCAACAACCAGACCTGAAACCAAATTGGGAGACACGGCTGTGGCAGTCAATCCCACTGATGAAAGATACAAACAGTATATCGGACAAACCATCACTGTCGATGTTGGCGCCGCCAAACCATTGGAACTCAAAGTCATCGCTGACGATGAGGTGGATCCCAAATTCGGCACGGGTGCTGTTGGCGTTACGCCGGCACACTCGCCGGTTGATTTTGCCATGTATGAAAAGCAAAAAGCTAAAAATGATCCCATCAAAATTATCCCCGTGATCGGCGAAGACGGCAAGATGACTGCAGAAGCAGGGAGTGCTTATGCCGGATTATCGGTTGAGGAAGCTCGTGAGAAATTTGTTCAATATCTCAAAGACAACGATCTACTCATTAAAGAAGAAGAAATTGATCAAAGCGTAGGCACATCAGATCGTTACAAAGATGTAATCGAAGTCATCCCCAAAACTCAATGGTGGCTTGATGTTTCCAAAGAAATTCCCGGACGTGGTAAAAGCTTGCGCGATTTGATGCGTGAAGCCGTCACAACGGGTCTGGATGGCGACGCACATAAAAAAGTCACAATCACACCGGAAAGAATAAACAAGGAATATCTGGACCGCGTCGATAATCTCCGTGACTGGTGTCTCTCGCGTCAAATTTGGTGGGGGCATCGGATTCCGATGTGGTACAAAGGTGAAGAAACAAAATTCAGTGTTGAATCACCGGGCGAGGGCTGGGAGCAAGATCCGGACACGCTCGACACCTGGTTCTCATCAGGATCTTGGACTTTTTCTTCACTGGGCTGGCCTAATGAAACAGAAGATTTAAAAATCTATCATCCAACGGCTTGGATGCAGATGGGTTACGAAATCCGGTATCTATGGCTAATGAGAATGGTGTTGATGAGTACATATCTTTTTAACGACATTCCGTTTTACGATTGCTACATCCATGGTATTTTGCGAGACAAAGATGGCAAGAAATTTTCCAAGTCATCCGGAAATGGTATTGATCCCATAGAAGTTGTTGATCAATACGGATCGGACGCTCTCAGAATCAGCTTGCTCTTTGGCATCTCGCCAGGAAACGATTCACGCTTTTATGATGAAAAGATTGAAAGCGGCCGCAACTTTGCCAACAAACTTTGGAACATCTCCCGCTATATTTTAACGAACATAGAACCTGGAACATGGAACATGGATTTATCCGAAAGCGAAGTTCTAAGTTCCAAGTTCCAAGTTCAATCATTGGCTGATCAATGGATTCTTGCTCGTCTCGAAGAGGTCGTCTCATCTGTCACTCATAAACTCGAGACCTACCAATTCTCCCAGGCCGGCGAAGAGCTCCGTGATTTCACGTGGAGCGATCTCGCCGATTGGTATCTGGAGATTGCCAAAGTCGAAAAAGACAAATCCGGCATCCTCCTACACATCTTAAAAACCCTGCTGAAGCTTTGGCATCCCTTCATGCCCTTTGTTACAGAATATATTTGGAGTCAATTTAACCAAGACCAACTAATCGTCGCCCCCTGGCCAACTGTGTCGGACTCCGGACTCCGGACTCCGGACTCAAGCGCGAGCTTCGAAACTCTCCGCACTCTGATCACCGATCTCCGCCGGCTGCGTTCCGAGCAAAACATCGAGCCTGCCAAGAAGGTTGAATTCGCAATCACAGCCGATCCGGGTCAGCGCGAGCTTATAGAGCAAAACCTCGAGGTTATCAAAGCGCTTTCACGCGCCGAGTCAATCGCGATCGCTGACACAATCGCCGAAGGCTGGGTCACCGATGTTTCCGGCTCCATGACAATCGGCCTCAACCTCGCCGGCACCATCAACGTGGAAGCTGAAAGGTCCAAACTCCAAAAAGAAATCGCCGAGCTAACGCCATATATCGCAACAACAGAGGCAAAGCTCGCAAACGCAGAGTTTACATCCAAAGCCCCGGAACATGTCGTCAACGGCATGAAAGAAAAACTCAAGGAAGCCAAAACCAAACACCAAGCTTTAACTGAAAGACTAAATACATTATAATCGTAATACTCATCGAAACCCGAATTTCGAACCTCGAACCACGATTTTCGTCTAAAACAATGTTATTGGACGAAGTACGACGTACGATGTACGAAAATTCATCCTTTCATTCTTTAATTATTTTGTCCTATGTTTAAAAAATTTTTCAGCATCGCAGTCGGCCTGTTTGCCATGGCCTTGGTCGCGATGCCTGTTTTTAGTGTATCCGCACAGGAAGCCGAAGATATTGTTGAAGTCACCGCCGAAGAAGTCGGTGTTAGCCAAACCGCGGCCAATTCGGCAAGCGCGGAAGCCACATCGGTTATCCGCGAAGCCGGAATGCTGATTGAAATCGGCAATACAACGGCCGATGAAACCACGATCATTATTCGCGTCACCGATAATTCGGGAAACCATGAAGACAAGACCGTGCAGATCAACTCGGCCACAAAAATCTACACCAGCGCTTACCGCAATGCCGATCTTTCGGATTGGATAGCCGGCGACCGCATTGCCTATACGGCCGAGGAGGGAGATAACTCCGGAGAGCTTACGGCTTTAACTCTCCGCAATCTGTCATTTTTAAACCATCACCACGGCCGCAACGGCTGGGTCAAAGCCATTCGCGCTGAATCCAATGAGATGGATGTGGAATGGGCAGGAAACATCTACACTTTGGATACATCAGATGCCAAAATGGTTGCAGGATTAGTAAATCCGGCCAGCTTGTCCGACTTCCAAGTCGGCGACAGAGTCCGCGCCCGCGTCTCAGACGATTTCGACGGCAATCCGGCCACCTGGAACGCCTCCATCATCGTCGTGCTTCGCCGCGGCGACGATCTGTTCATGCGCGTCACCCGCTGGGTAGTGCCCGCTGAAATCACCTACATCCCGGAAGATACAAGTTCTTATCCTTACACAATCAAAGCCAAGGTCTTGCCTTCAAAATTCTTCGAAGCAGGGGATGTCAACAATCTCATCGGCGCGCCCGGAACCGAATTCACCATCCAAATCGACAAAGACACCAAACTCGTCCGCCGCTATCTGGGCCGCGCAAAAATCGCTGAATTTATGGAAGGTGATCACATCCGCGTAGTCGGGCGCCTAAACGAAGGCACGGGAAATCTTGATGCCAAACTTATCAAAAACAATTCCATCCAAGCGTTGGGAGTCACCAAGCGCGTAACCGAAGTCACAGCCGTGGACACGGGCGCCAATACGGTGACGGTTAAAACTCTGGGCATCTTCAATCCCTTCACCGGAAAACGCATCAAATTCCCCAATGGTTTGGAATGGACGCTGGAGCTTAATGAAAACACAAAAATCTACGAGATGGGTCAAGAAATTACCATTTCCGACATTCAAACCGGCGACATAATCCGCGTCCGCGGAGTAGCCAACCGGCTCAAGAAAACCGTAGATACCAAGGCCATATCCGTTATCACCGAAAGAGTACAAACAGCGGAATAAACGTCTATGACAAAGAAAAATAGGCTTAACCACCTATTTTTTTGTATTAAATTGTCATTAAGACTTTACAGTCTCCAATTTTTCTGCTAGTTTAAGCAATTCTTTAACAAACCTCCAAAACCGATCATTTCCGGAAGGAGCAGAGAAAATGAAACAGAAATCCGAAATAATCGCTTTCGCATTCCTCTTCGCTATCGCCGGCATGTTCGTGGGTGCGCTGTTTGGCAAGCTCGCCTTCCGGCAGGATGCACCCGACTGCCCGAGTTGCGTTTGTGAAAGCTCGGCAAAGCCCGAGATAGATGAGTCCAGAATCGTCTGAATCTCGTCTGTGTCGGCCGGCGCGCTGAACTCGTCTACGGCATCAGCCTCCGTGTCAGCGCCGGCCGTTTCCAAGCGCGTCGCAAACAGCAAGGTCAGGGTCAGCTCTGCGCCGCGCTTGCGCAAAGGGCCATGCCGCCCGGAGGTTGCAAGAGACCTGGAGCTAAGTCTGAGTGGACCGCCTCCACTGTATCGGGCATGTCCTATTTCCCGCAGTCAGATCGATTATGATCTTTGCCGGAAAAGGATTGCAGAGATGGAGAAAAAAGATCGTGTAAAAAGGGCCCGGTTGCGCGCCCAGCTCCGCCAGGAGCGCGCCAACTGCGGGCTTGGTCGAACAACCGGGCGGCGGCGTCGATCCTCCCAGATAAAAATTCTACCGGCAATCACTCGATTGCCGGTTTTTACTTCCCAGGAAACCCCGGGTGAAGGTGGTTGTAGAAAGCTGAAAGCATCATAGTAAGAAAGCCGGAAACCGGGGATGAATGGGCGGCGGAGCGAAGCGGAGCTTGCGCGAAGCGGTATCAAATAAATAGAAACCCCGGGTGCAGCGAAGCGGAACCCGGGGAGCTTCATTTGACCATGATTATCAGGATTGCTCACATGATTAACAGGATTATTTTTTCGATAATCATGCTAATCACTTAATCAAGATTAATCAAGGTTCAGACAATGAGCAAATCAAGGTTCAGACAATTAAAACAGCGAGCCACCCGGCTCGCTTTTAAATAGTTCGGCAAACAACGTTGTACGATGTACGAGGTACGTTGTACCTAAGTTTTCACCACCCCTCATCAACATCATCAACATCCACAGGAATCTCAATTGAGGACGGAGGCTCTTCATCGGTCGTGGGACGCTTGTCTGCTGTAACTAACGGCAAAGGCGGTATGGATGGTCCGCCGTCCGCTTTTTCAATACCGGGCGGCCGTTCCGTCTCCGGCCTGTTCCTCAGGTGGCCATGAGGTGCCGGTCTTGAAGCGGGTTGGCCGGCTTGTCGCGCCGGCACTTGTGCCAAAGATATCCTGCCGATAACACCGCTCATTCCGCTCGTAGGTCTGGAATCCGCGGAACGCGGTTCGGCGGGTATATCCGGTTCTTGCTCGGCCAGATACCTGGCTTCATCGGCAAACGAGTCAAACATGGGACGCGGTTTCGGCTCCCTGTGTCCGCACACGATAGCATGGCCCAGTCCGCTCGGGGGATCGCTCATAAGTCTTCCGGGCGGAAGAGGCGCTTTGGGAACCCCGCCGCATACCAATGCATGTTCCAATTCCGCATTCGGATCATCGCCTTCATCCGGAGGTGGAAATGTCGGCAATGCCGCCGCTGGACGCAAAATCCAAGCCGCGCGCTCCAACATTCTCTCTCGCGCATCAGCCATTGATGGAGGAGGAACCGTGCTTTTTCGCAGGACTGCTTTGGTCTCCAAAAGCAGTTTTTCACCTACTGCCATGACCGGAACAAACGGCTCAATCTCGCGGCGCATACTCATCAATTCCTTGAATCTGCCAAAACTGGAGCGTAATATCTCAATTCGTTTAAGCAATTCATAATCACCGCCGCCCAAGGACATGAGCAGGCGGAAACTGCACTCCGTAAGGCTTAACCGCGTAATCTCAACTCGCAAATCACTGTCCAGCCAAAACCACTGTTCGGGGCTGGTCAGTCTCCCGGTTCTTGTCAGGGCAATCTGTTTATAGCCGGTTGATGCCAATCTCGCCAAAAAGAAAATAATATTTTCCTCGCCGTCATGCGGTTCGCAGATTCGCGCAATATGATCCAGAAAAGCATAAGTCGCCTCACGGGACTGAGCCGCTTCAACAAAATGATCTTCACAAAAGTCGGCGCAACTTTTCACCAACTCAAAGTCATATTTTAAGGTGCGCTCATTTTTCATTTTTCCTCCGCACAAAGCAAATCATAAAAAGCCATTTTTGTAAATATCAGAACCGTGTTTCCCATGATTTTAGGATAAACTTGATTATATTTTAAATATTTCCCGAAGTGATCAAGGCGATTTGAGCGAAAATCATGTAAATCAAGGTTCAGACAAAGGTTGCAATTTTACCTATATTTCGCTATTATTCCTGCATGAAAGATATCAAAACGGACAAGACGTCCATAACCAATTTTCTAGAGCGTTCGGTAGAAAATGCCTATCCCAACAAAGAAGAATTCGCCAAAGCTCTCGCCAGCGGCAAACAGCTTACCGCTTATCTCGGCATTGACCCGACCGGCCCTTCATTGCACCTCGGCCACGCTATCGAGATGCGCAAATTGCGCGAGCTCCAAGACATGGGCCACCGCGTCATCCTCCTTATCGGCGATTTCACGGCCATGATCGGCGACCCGACCGATAAATCCGCGGCCCGCGTTAAGCTCACCCGCGAGCAGGTTTTGGAAAATTGCAAAAACTACCGCGAACAAGCCGGCATGATTTTGGATATGGACGGCAAGCAGACCGGCAATCCGGTGGAGATGAAGTTTAACAGCGAATGGCTGGGAGCTATGTCATTTGCCGATGTTCTCGAACTGGCTTCGCAGTTTACGGTTCAACAAATGCTTGAACGCGACATGTTTGCCCGCCGCATGAAAGAAAATCCACCCAAACCAATTTACATTCATGAATTCATGTACCCTTTGATGCAAGGATATGATTCCGTGGCCATGGATGTGGATATAGAAATCGGCGGTAATGATCAGACATTTAACATGCTGGCCGGGCGCGATTTGATGAAAGCCCTGAAAAATAAAGAAAAATTTGTTCTCACATGCAAACTTCTCACAGATCCGGGCGGTAAAAAGATGGGCAAGAGCGAAGGCAATATGATCACCCTCGGCGACAAGCCAGAGGACATGTTTGGCAAAGTGATGAGCTGGACGGACGGTATGATCGCCGAAGGCTTTGAGCTCTGCACTTCGGTTCCGGGGGAAGAAATCGATGCCATAGTTGAAAAAATGGAAGATGGTGAGAATCCTGTCGCTTTTAAACGACAGCTGGCCTCCCGCATTGTCACCGAATGGTTTAATGCGGAATCGGCCAAAGCCGCCGAAGAACATTTTGATAAATTGTTTAAACAGCATGCCGCTCCGGAAAACATGCCCGAGGTCAGAGTCAAGGGCGATCGTCATGCTTTGGTCGATCTCTTGATCCAGTCCAAGCTTGTGACGTCTAAAAGCGATGCTCGCCGTCAAATTACTCAAGGCGCTGTTAAAGTCGACGGCCAGCCCGTCACCGACGAAGGCGCGGAACTGGAAATCACCGGCGAATCGGTTGTGCTGCAAAAAGGCAAACGCCATTTCGCTAAAATTATCAAAAATTAAAAGTCATAACGTCTTAAAGTCTAACATCTGATTGGCGTTGGACGCGGGACGGGCGACGTAGGACGCTTATGTATACATTAAATGCGATCAGGGCCAATCTGGCCCGGCTAATCAGCGATGAAATAAAAGGCGAAATCAAGCCCGATGAATTGGTTATTCCGCCGGACGCTGCCAAAGGCGATTTGGCATACGCTTGTTTTCGGTTGGCCAAAGAACAAAAAACACCGCCAAATGAATTGGCTAAAACCATTGCCGAAAAAATCCGGCACGGAGATCAAAGCATTGACGCCGTAGAAGCTGATGGCGGCTACGTTAATATTAAACTCCAGCAAACCTCCTTGCTGCATCGTCTATTTTTAGAGATTGAACAAATGGGTGATGAGTATGGCCGGTCCGAACTCGGTAAAAAGCGGGAGATTATGCTGGAATACGCCAACTTGAATACGCATAAAGAATTTCATGTCGGCCATTTGCGCAACATTCTTTATGGTTTGTCGCTGAATTATATTTTGGATTTTGCGGGCTGGAAAACCATTCCGGTTTCATATATTAATGACATGGGCGCCAATGTTGCCAAATGCTTATGGCTCCTGGTCCGCCAAGGCGCAAAAAATATTCCCGAAGATAAAAGCAAGAAGGCTAAGGATTGGTCGGAATACGTCCTTAATAATCTCACCAAAGAATGGGTTGATATTATTTTAGAAAAAATCCCGGCAGAAAATCACACCGGAAAATATTTGGGCGAGGTCTACGCCGAGGCCACCAAACTGGTGGAGGAAAATGAAGAATGGAAGCAGGAACTCTCCTACGTGCTTTCCAAATTAGAGAGCCACGATAAGGCTTGGAATTTTTTATGGCAGGAAACGCGCCGCTGGAGCATTCAGGAGCTATACCGTTATCTGCAGGATTTCGGGGTTGTTCTTAAGCGGCAATATCTGGAAAGTGAATTTATTGACGAAAGCAAAGCAATTGTTCAAAAATTGCTGGAGGATGGAATCGCCATGCATTCGGAAGGCGCCGTCATAATCGATTTGGATGCATATCCCGATCCGGAAATCCAAAAGCAAAAACTGGGAGTCTGTATTTTGCAAAAATCCGACGGCAATCTCCTCTATGCCACCAAAGATATTCCTTTGGCGCAGAAAAAGTTTGAGGAACATCCCAAAATGGCGGAATCTTTACTTGTTGTGGACACGCGTCAATCCCATTATTTCCGACAACTTTTCGCCATTTTAAAAATAATGGGTTACAACATCCCTCTCAGGCATCTGGGATACGAATTTGTCACTTTACCCGAAGGCGCCATGTCTTCCCGCAAAGGAACGGTCATCGCTTTCCAGGATTTTATCGGCCGGGCGGTTGAACTCGCGCAAAAAGAAGTTGTATCGCGTCACAACGACTGGAATGAAGGAAAAATAGAACATTCTGCTTGGTGTATTGCCATGGGGGGCATTGCTTTTACTATCCTTAAGCAAGATCCGGAAAAAATCATTATTTTTGATCTAAATAAGGCCTTGGCCTTCGAAGGCGATACAGGCCCGTATGTTCAGTATTCGGTCACGCGTTTAAATTCAATTCTGGACAAAGCCGGCCTGGATGTTAAAGAATTTCAAAAAGGGGATGCCGCGCACTGCTCGCACGAAACCGAAAAACGATTAGCCATGTGGATGGCGCGTTTTCCCGAGGTCTGTGCCCGTGCGGCAGAAGATTGCAAGCCCTCGCATATTGCCACTTGGTGCTTGGAAATGGCTTCTGCGGTAAATGCTTTTTACCGCGATGTGCCTGTTATAGATGCAAAGGCCGAAGAAATTCTGGCTCGTTTGCGGTTAGTCGCATCAGCCAAACAGGTTTTAAGCAACGGCCTAAGCTTGCTCGGCGTTCCCATTCCGGACGCTATGTAATTATGCCAAAAACCGCCAAAAATCCTGAACTTTCGGCAATAATCGCCCACGAACTTAGAGCTCCGATCGGTACAATCCGAGCTGCAGCCGCCATGCTTGCAGAGGGCGGGTACGGAAAACTTCCCAAAGAGGCCAAAGAAATTGTCAGGGTTATTCAAAGTACGTCTGACAAATTGCTTAATCAAACCGAAGGTTATTTGCAAGTTTTGGAAATTAACAGCGGCGGATTGGTGATTAACCCAACGGCAACAAATGTTGCAAAATTGCTGAAAGAGATTATCAGGCAATGGCAACCGGCGGCCAAGGCAAAAAAAATTAAACTCGAATTACAAATTGCCAAAATCCCGCAATTATTAAAATTGGATCAAGTTATTTTAAATCATGTCTTATTCAATCTTCTGGATAATGCTTTTAAGTTCACGGATAAAGGACGAATCATGGTCGCGGTATCCCGCAGGCATAATTTGTTATCACTCCGGATCACTGATACCGGAATGGGGATTGATAAAAAGCAGATTAAAAGTTTGTTTATCAATCCTGCCGTAAATAACTTTGCGGATAATGCCGGAAAACGCCGGGGTTTGGGATTGTTCATTGTCCATCAATTGTTAAAAGCCGCTAAAGGCGCGATCTCCGTTACAAGCGCGGGTAAGAATAAGGGGTCTACATTTAGTGTTCAATTGCCGGCTTTAAAAGTTGACTAGCCACATACGCTCGGATAATGTTGTTCTACTATGCCATTATTTGGATCCATGCCATCAGATGCAAATTCTGCGAATTCTCCGCAGAATGTTAATCCTCCCAAAATTACACCGCCCGTGCCCGGTGCAAAAATGCCTGCCACTGTAATTGCCAAAGGCGTTCGCTTGGAAGGTGAATTTAAAAGTCAGGGAGACGTCTTGATTGAAGGAGAGGTTATCGGCACCATCGAAACCAATGCCCTGTTAACCATAGGCCCCGAGGCTGATGTAAAAGCCGGTGTGACTGCCAATAATGCCGAAATCGCCGGCAGAATTGACGGCAACATCAAAGTCTCCAACCGGCTGGAAGTGAAATCAACCGCTAACATCAAAGGCGATATAACTTGCCAGATTATTGTTGTAGAAGCCGGAGCCGGACTCAAGGGTCAATTATCTTGCGCAAAAGAATCAGATTCGGGGGTGAAGTCAGAGACAAAGCCCGAGGTCAATCCGCCTCAAACAGGCTCAAACTCTTCAAGCTCGCCTAAAAGCGGCTCGTAAAACGCCTGGGCATGACCGGAGGGGAGCGCTTATATGAACCCGGCCTATGCATATATATACGACGATTTCTTGGCAGACCGTCGTTATCAAGACATAGTATCATCCATAGAAACCAGGCTTTCGAGCATGGGGTTAAACGGCAAAGTCGGACGCCTGGCCATGTTTAGAAGTGCGCGGGAATTGGTGGAGGGTTTTGTGGATCAGGGGGCGAAAAACATCATTGTCGTGGGCAACGATGATACTTTAAATAAAGTTATGTGGTTTTTGCCCGACCTGCCCGTCGTAGCCGGTTACATCCCCGTTGCCGAACCCGCCGAAATCGCCACACTGCTCGGCGTGCCCATAGGCCTTAACGCATGCGAAGCTATCGGCGCCCGCCTCATTGAATCCCTTGACGTAGGCAAACTGGGTGACCGTTATTTTTTAACGCAGGCTGTTTTTGAAAACACGACAGCCCGTTTGGAAGTCGACAGTAAATATTCACTATCTTTAATAAAAGGCGGAAAAATATCTATCCGCAATCTCGGGGGTATTAATCAAAACGGCTATTCTTTGGCCAATGCCAAAGACGGACTGCTGGATATCGTCATCACTCCTCATGATGATGAAAGTCTTTCCAATCGTTTTTTTAAAAAACTAATTAAGAAAAAACCGCCGCAAACGCGTATCTTGTTAGATAAGGGCGAAATTATCTCGACTCAACCAACAGAAGCACAAGCCGACCGTTTTAGCGTCAGTGGTTTTAAATTCTCTGTCCAAGCCGTTCCCGGCAAACTCCGCATCATCACCGGCCGCATGCGCCGATTAAAATAAAAAAACACCGCTATAAGTTAGTGGTGTTAAGTATTTTTAGTCCGTATCGCCATTTCCGCCCTTCTTTTTGTTCAGTTGCTTTTTCTCGGTTGGCGGACATCGGATACCTTTGACATTCTCCAGCCATTTTCTGGCAACGCTGGCCGGTACATCGCTTTTGCGACCCAGTGCACGTTCAACATTCTGTACAGTCCCACTTGGTACCATTGCCGCGATTTCCTCGATAGTTAAAGCTTGATCATGTGCTAGTTTTTCAATCGCACGTGTTTGTAGCATGTGGAGTTTATTAAAATGAAAAGCGCCTACTTCACTAAATACACCTAGCCACATACCTCCAATTACTGTTAGGATGAATTTCCATTTAATCGGAATATCATCAAACATGTTTGCAGTAAAAAAGGGACTCAAGAGAGTAAAGATCACAGTAAATGACGCAACAAATAGAATGAATTTGCTTACCTCTATTTCAGTATTACCAAGCTTGACTATATACAGCCTGAAAATTCCCCAAAGCCCCACAGACATAAGGGTAATTTGTAGCAACCTCATCTCCGTGAGAAAGGGATTGTGTGGCATCAAGTCATAGAGGAAAAATACTAGCCCCGCAAGAACTAGAAGAAAGGGCGAAATTCGGGGATTCATTGGATCTTTAAGTTTTTTGCTCATGAGTCTATCCTTTCTAGGATTTGTCGAGGTTCTTAAAATGACATTAGCAGTTTTTAGCAAAATGTCAATATCCGCATGCGCCGCTTGGGATAAATAAAAAACTCGCTGTCGCGAGTTTTTATGGTGGACGCTGAAGGATTCGAACCCTCGACCCCCTCGGTGTAAACGAGATGCTCTAACCAGCTGAGCTAAGCGTCCCAATTAGCTGGATATTATACTATAACCCAAATCTTGCCAAGATCCCGGTTTTTTGATATCGTTTGGCTCACAATAAGCACGGGTGGCGGAACTGGTATACGCGCTAGCTTGAGGTGCTAGTGGAAGTAATTCCTTGGAGGTTCAAGTCCTCTCCCGTGCACCATAAAAACTCCTAAACGGAGTTTTTCTTTTAGGGCTTGAACCAAGGAGAGGGGCGGAAAATTAAAAGACCCCGCAGGATTGCGGGGTAAGTTTAGGCGCGAACCCTCATGGGCTCGTTTTTTGCTTGTTCACTTTTAGGCAATAATTTTTTGAAGACTTGGGTTGCCTGCTCCAAGTCTTTGCCAATGGCAAAGGCGGTAATCTTGCCGTAGGCCAGGCAGGCTGCGTTCGAGAGAATGAAACCGGGCTTATCCGTCCCGTCCCAGGGATCGGCTTGCAAGTACTTATCCCGCAAAGTGTCATGGTCAATGCCGGCCGGCAATCCGCTCAAGTTCTCCATAATCACCGCTGCTTGGCCGCCAAAGCGGTCTTTTGCCTGCAGGCAAACCGCCATGGCATAGTCGGCTGCCGTGGTTCGGGCATTGATTTCCAGCAACATGACTACGGGTCCGCCCGCATTCGGGATGACCATAAAATCGATCCCCATGGTACGGCTGCGGCCTTTTCCATATCCGCGCTTAACCGCGTCATCGCAGATCGGAGTGACCAGATCCGTAAGATTTTGATACAAAACGTCATCGAGCAATTTCTCGCCCAGCGCAACATCATTGCCCACATGCGCGTCGCTTCTGATTCTTTGGCGCGAAACGTACAGCGGCTCGAAGCCATTTTTATGAATTATCACCTTGAGTGAATATTCTTGCATGCCGAAGTGGTCGCGCGGATAGCCGGCATCCATAATCACTCCGCGGCCGAGGTATTTATTGGCGAATTCCTCAACCTTAGCCCTTGGAGTCAGGTTGTCCCAGCGGAGAATTCCCTCGCCGCCGTCAAAGTCATGTACCTTCAAAAAAACGGTATCGGTCGGCGGGTTGGCGGTTGCCAGAATCCTCTGGCGGGTTGCATACAAATCTTCAAGATTTGAGGAAAGGTATTTCCATGCCGGAAAAGCATGGCTGATACCCAGCTTATCGGCCAAGCAGCGCACATAGTGCTTATCATCGTATATGGTGGCTATATCCGGACGCGGTGTAAGGATGCAATCCCAGCCGAATCCAATAGCATCAACCAGCATTTCCATATCACGAGAAAGGAAAAAGCTTATCGGCCAGCCGTTCTCCAGGAAAAATGTAAAACGGCTCATTATGCTTGAAGCATGGGGCCGGAGCAGGGCTTCCATAAGATTTTCGCCCTGAAGCACAATAAGCTCTTGGGCGCCCACATCCAATCTGCGCAAGGCATCAAAGCTTTGTTTCAGCGACTCAAGGCTGGTTTCGCTGTTATAACCGGCGATAACAATGCCCGGGCAAACCAGTGCCCGGCTGGCATAAGCGGAAAGGCCGCTGATTCCCTGCAAAAAATGAAACGGAGACATGTCATGGATCGAGATCTGACGCCTGATTGTTGCTTGGAGCGATCCCATTTTGCTAACTCCCTTTGCCTTTTGTGAACGAGCAAAAAAATGACCTCACTTTTGAGTAAAGCCATTCTTAATCTTCCTTGTTTAAGAAAAATTAAGAACGGCCCTGTCCAATAATGAGGCCAAGGTGAATGACTGCGCCCAAAACTTTTCGCTCATTCATAATGATAAAAACAGATTACATAAACAGCTTGTTATTGTCAAATGCAATCCAACGGATGTGCTATAATGTCCATAATATGTCGCTTAAAGTTATAGCTCTCGGAACAGGGGTCTGCGTTAACGGATGCAATCCGGGCCCGCTTCGTTATCCGCCGGGATTTCTCATCGATTACAACGGATCGTTATTATTGCTTGATGCCAGCGAAGGTATCCGCTTCCGTATTGCCGAACAAGGATATGATATCGGCGATGTTGCCCATGTGGCAATCTCGCACGTTCATCCGGATCACGCCGCTATTCCGCAATTTTTACAAGCCAAGCTCTGCCGAGTGCTTTGGGCCGAATCAACGGACAAAATGAAAAATGCGACAGTTTATATGCATGAAGCATCAGCTGAAAAATTTTCCGAGGTCTGGAAATGGCATCATCCCGAAGCGGGGGATAATATGAATCATATGCCCGATAAATTTCAGTTCAGCATCCAGCCCATGCGCGGCGGATGGACGTCGGAAATCATTCCGGGTTTACAACTTTCCGCATTTGGCGTGTACCACGGATTCGGCCAGCATCCCGCTCTCGGGCTCAAAGTCCAAACACCGGAAGGCACAATCGTCTACACCGGTGATGCCGGTTTAACGGACGGCTTGTTTGCCAATATCGAAAATGCAGACCTGCTTATCGCCGATTCTTCTGCGCCTATCGGGCAAGAATACACAGCCGGTTATGGGCATATGGGTCCCGCGCAATGCGGCATGCTGGCAGCCCGCGGCAAAGTAAAAACTTTATGGCTCACGCATTATATCGGCCGCGATAATCCGGCAGCCATGGAAGCAGAGGCCCGCAAGACGGGTTTTGCCGGCAATATCAAAGTCGCCACCGACAATCTAACCTGGGTTAATAACCAATAACCAACAAAACAATCACCAATGAGCTACTGGATAAAATCAATGTATGCAAAAATTCGATTTGGAAGAAAGAACTCTAGAATTCGCAAAACGAATAATAAGACTTTGTAAAAAACTGCCCAGAAATACAATAAATCAACAATTAGTAAAACAGATTGTTAGATCATCTAGCTCGATTGGTGCGAATTATCGTGAAGCTAATGATTCTTTGGGAGAAAAAGATTTTTTTTAGATTTAGAATTTCCAGAAAAGAAACTAAAGAAACTGAATATTGGCTAGAATTAATATTAGAAGCCAATCCTGATCAAGAAAGGGATATAAAGCAAGAACTTGATGAAGCGATGCAAATCAAAAAGATTTTATCTGTTATTATATACAAACTAAAAAATAAATAACGCATTTGGTTATTGGAGCTTTTTGGTTATTGGAGCTTGGTGATTGGTTATTGGTTATTGTATGGTATAATTAGTCTATTATGATTACAAGAATTATTTTCGGCCTCATCATCGTCGCGCTCGGCGCGGTCATGGTCATTTACACAAATAAATTTTATGATTTTTTTGGCTCCATGAATTGGGCGGATAGATACTTGGGCGCCGGAGGATCGCGTCTTATGTATAAATTTATCGGCATAATTGTCAGTTTGGTGGGTTTTATGTGGATGACCAATTTATGGGAACCATTCCTCAAAGCAACCTTGGGTTCCATATTGCCGCGATAATTTATGAAGGGTTTAGTATTAAACAGCGGAACAGAACTCATTAATCCGTTTAAATTATTGGAGCGCGTCGGCATTCAAAAAAACTGGCATGTCGCCGACCTTGGTTGCGGAGCAACCGGTCATTTTGTAATGCCCGCGGCCCAGCTCGTTGGCCCGGACGGCATGGTCTATGCGGTAGACATCCGCCGCGATGTGCTGGATCATCTTGATAAAATAATTTTGCGGGAACAGTATTTCAACATTCAAACAGTCTGGTCGGATATCGATGTCTACGGCGCGGCACGCATCCCGGCCGCATCTCTTGATCTTTGTCTTCTCATCAACAATTTGTTTTTATCGCAAAACAAACCGGCCATGATCCGCGAGATAGCGCGCTTAACCAAACCCGGCGGCCGCATCGTCATCATAGAATGGAAGGCGATCAATACTCCTATCGGTCCGTCCATCGATCACCGCCTTACAATCGAGCAAAGCAAAGGCTTGTGCGAAACGCCGCTGATGGAATTTTTGGAGGAAATCGATGTTGGTCATTCGCATTATGGCCTTGTCTATGAAAGAACCTCTTTACCCGTTAACAATTGACGCAATCTTGATATTTTGCTGCAACAATATAAACATAAACACGCTACACGATTCGCGCTATACGATACACGAAAAAATATGAATTTACTGACTTTCAAATATTGGTTTGCTACACATCCGGCAGCCTTTCTTCCCATCATCGGAAAGATTTTTTTGGTTGCTTTTATTGCTTTAACCGCAGTCGGCATTATTGCCAAAATTTACAGTGTTAAAAAGAAGATGGATAAATGGACGCGCCGCGCCATAGACAAAGCCGGCAATTGCCTTCTCTCCATGGGTCTGCTCGGTCTACTGTTGTATTTCTTTGATTATGAAAAGATCCCGATTTTGAGCATGCGTATCTTTTACATCGCCTGGCTTATTATTCTCATCATCTGGGCTTACTTTATTTACAAATTTATTACTGTTGAAATCCCGGCCAAGCTGGCGCAAAAACAAGAAAGAGAACAAGTCGATAAATGGCTTCCGCAGGCAAAGAAAAAATGACATTTCACATAACATGAAACTTGGAACATGGAACATGAAAGATGGAACTCTGAACAGCGAGCATCGAATTTCGAACAACGAACTACGAACTACGAACTACGATTAAGAATCTAAGAAACCAAGAATCTGAGTACGGGGTACGGAGTACCGGGTACTAAGATTGCAGCTACGACTGCTAAATACGTGTTATGAGACATAATCAAGTACTCGGAAAAACCGGCGAGCAAATCGCCGCTTTGTTTTTTACGGAGCAGGGCTACGAAGTCGTGGAGCAAAACTGGCGCTCAAAAGCCGGTGAAATCGATCTCATAGTCCGCAAAAGCGATGAATGGCGGTTTGTCGAAGTCAAAATGCGTTCATCAGCCGCTTTTGGTTATCCCGAAGAAGCCGTAGATGACGAGAAAAACGAGCATTTTTATGATGCGATATCCGATTTTTTAGCTGAAAACAGACAAATAAACGAGGAACTCGTTCATGCCGACATCCTCTCAATTATATTGAACACCAAAGAATTCGATATCCGCTGGCTCCCGGACTGCGTTTAGCGCACCATTGGACGTCCGACTTACGACGTTTCGACTTATTAGGGTTGACACAAATCAAAAAGTATGGTATAAAAGACAGCATCAACTGCTGGTGATTTCGATTGCCAGCCAACCTCGAACAAAATGGTCGTCCACGGCCAGAAAGTTGAGGTGATGCACATTTGATTCAAAACCCCGGCGGGACACACCGTCGGGAAATAGCTCGCTAGCTCAACGGTAGAGCGTCCCCTCCTAATGAGGGAAAGAAGCAGGTCCGACTCCTGCGCGGGCTACCAGGCCTGTCCGGCTCCGGTCATGCCGGGTTGCGGTGACATCTTGAAAATGAGGCTCCCAGCGCCAATGACGTGGCAGGGGCTTCAGCCGCTTCGGGTAAAACCACAGGCCTACGCACTTCTACCTCCTACGTCGACTCTTCGCTTAAAGTGATGAGATCGACAACGGAGGTTTTGTTTTTTTATTTAGCTATCAGCTACCAGCTATAAGCTAATAGCTAGTTAATCAGCATCCCATCTCCAAAAGAATAAAACCTGTAATCATTATTGATCGCTTCTTGGTAGGATTTGAGTACAAAATTGCGTCCTTGATCCGCGCCTTGCATCTTGCTCTGCGCAAAAGCACTAACGAGCATAATCAGCGTGGACTCCGGCAAATGAAAATTGGTAATCATGGCATCAACAACTTTAAATTCATCACCCGGCTTTATAAACAAATCCGTAAAACCCGAAAACGCTTGCATTGGTATTTGGTCATTGGTCGTTGGTAATTGGCGAGCAGCGGCCTCAAGCGAGCGCACACTGGTCGTACCCACAGCAATAACCCTGCCTCCTTGTTCATGCGTCTCATTAACCAACTCCGCAGTCGCCCGCGGAACTTCAATCCACTCGCTGTGCATCGCATGATCTTCCACATTTTCCGTCATAACCGGCCTGAATGTTCCCAGTCCAACATGCAATGTCACACTCGCAAAATGCACTCCTTTCTCGCGCAGCTTTTCCATCAATTCTGGCGTAAAATGAAAACCTGCAGTCGGCGCAGCCACGGACCCAACTTGCTTGGCATAAATTGTTTGATAATCATCAGCATCAGCCGGTGCTTGTTTAACATAAGGCGGAGTTGGTACTTGCCCATACTTGTCTGCATAAGCAAAAACGGCATTATTATCAATATTAAAATTAAACTCCACAGTCCCATCAGGGTTTTTTTGCACAACATCAGCATGAACATCGCCTTCAAAATCAACTTGATCGCCAACTGCTAATTTTTTACCCGGCCTGGCTAAAGCCAGCCAAACCTCGCCCTCGGGACGCAGTAAAAAAATTTCCAGTTTAGCATCACCGCGCTTAGCTCTGAGCCTGGCTCTGAAGACCTTACTATCGTTTACAACCAAAAGATCGCCCGCATTCAAATAATCCGCAATATGATAAAAATATCTGTGTGTTATTTGCTGACCCCTGCAATCCAAAATCATCAATTTTGAATGGTCTCTGGGGCGGACCGGTTCTTGTGCAATTCGCTCCGGGGGCAAGTCATACCAAAAATCTTTTGTTAACATAGCCAAATACTAGTCCAAATCCGCCATCTTGCCAAGAGTGGCAATTTCTGATAATCTTTTTGGCGATATGAAAGCAGATATTCATCCCAAATTTTATACGGATGCCAAAATCACTTGCGCTTGCGGCAATGTAATCACTACCGGATCAACAGTCCCCGAAATTCAGGTGGAATTGTGTTCCAATTGCCATCCTTTTTACACGGGCAAAAAAGTTTTAGTTGATACAGAAGGCCGTGTTGAAAAATTCAAGTCCAAGGCAGCCGCCAAAAAGGAAACTGTTGTCGGCAAGCGCGCCAAGGCAGCTAAACGCGCCAAGGTCAAAGCCGAGAAAAAGGCCGCCAAACAACCCGAATTGTTAATCGAAAATTAACAAAAATTAAAGTGCTCCGATTTCATTCGTTCTAGGCGTTATGACTTTATGACGTTATAGACGTTTGACGAATATCGGAGTATTTTTATTTATATGCCTTCCTTACTCGACAAAGCCCGCGAAGCCCAAGAAAAACTGCAAGAACTGGAGGCTAAAATGGCCGATCCCGAGGTTTTAAGCGACCAAAAAAACATGCGCGAAACTTCACGCGCATACATGCAGGCCAAGGAATTAGCGGCTCATGCCAAGGAGTATGAACTCTCCAAGCGCGCTTTTGACGAAGCCAAAGAAGCTTTGGAATCCGGAGATCAAGAACTGATCAGTCTTGCTGAAGCCGAAATACCGAATCTGGAAACAAAGTTGAATCAGGCCGAAGAAGATTTTGAAACCGCCTTGGTTCCACCCGGTCCGCATGATCATTCCAATGCTATTATTGAAATCCGAGCCGGGGTCGGCGGCGAAGAAGCCGCCATTTTTGCCGCTGATTTGTTCCGCATGTTTGTGCGCTTCGCTGAACGTAAAAACTGGAAAACGTCATTAATCTCCGAATCTCCTGCCGAGCAAGGCGGATATAAAGAAATTATTTTCAACGTCCAAGGGGAGGGCGCCTACGGAATTTTAAAAACCGAAATGGGTGTTCACCGCGTCCAGCGCGTGCCGGTTACTGAAAAACAAGGCCGTGTTCACACATCAGCCGCCACAGTCGCAGTCCTGCCCGAACTCGAGGAAACCGAATTTGATATCGATCCCAAAGATCTGCGCATCGATACTTTTTGTTCCGGCGGCAAAGGCGGGCAATCGGTTAATACCACATATTCCGCGGTGCGCGTCACCCACATTCCCACCGGAACAGTCGCGAGCTGCCAAGATGAACGTTCGCAACTGCAAAATAAAGAACGGGCCATGCAGATTTTACGCGCCCGCCTTTGGGAGGCGGAGGAGTTGAAGCGCCGGCAAGCCATCGATTCCGAGCGTAAAGCCCAAATCGGCTCCGGCGACAGATCGGAAAAGATCCGCACCTACAATTATCCTCAAGACCGTATCACCGACCATCGCATCAAAAAATCTTGGCACAATATCCAAATTATTTTGGATGGCGATCTGGATGAGATTATCGCCGCGGTAAAAAGTGGTAAAATGGGTAATGAAGAAGAGTAATGTCTAATACTGACTATTTAAGACAGACCGAAGCATCTTTGCTGCCGGAAGGATTTGAGCAAGGACATGTTTTTGAATTTACGGTTCAAGATTATAAAGGCCGCGCTGAAGTGGACGGCTGGAATCCGCAGACACAAGAAGCCATAGAAATCTGCCAGAGTGAAGTCAGCGGCGGCACCCCCAAACCCGGGCAAAAGCGCAAGCTGGCCAGCGATGTATTAAAACTGATATTTTTAATCCAGCTCGGAAAGATCCAAAAAGGCAAAGTCTATATCACTTGCCAGGAGCTTTATACCTGGCTGCATCAGTCCGGGTCATGGTTATCAGCCGCAACCCGTTATTATAATATTAACGTAGAAATCAAGCGCCATTCACGCAAACGCATGAGAAAACGCATAAGAAACGTAATATTAAAGGCCAGGCGCGAGGGATAGCTTAGGGTTGACAATATCTTAAAATTGTGCTAATTTAGCACAAATAAACTTCAAAAAAACGAAAACCAAAACGCCCGAAGGGGGTAGAATGAAAAACTCAACAATCGCCCTGCTCTTTGCAATGCTTGGATTTTTAATCGGGGGCTGCTCGCTGGAGTCTTTGGGACAAGGCAAGGATTTTACCATGGAGCCCGAGGATTCCGGACTAACTCCGGATGCTGACGGCGGCTTGGATGCCAAGTGGCCGGAAACTTCGACGTCAGACTCGGAGCCGGATGTTGCTCCTGATGCCAACCCCGACGCGCTTCCGGATGCAAAACCGGATGCTAAACCCGATGTAGCTCCGGACGTAGAACCCGATGTCGCGCCGGATGTCGCGCCAGACATCTCTCCTGATGTGGAGCCGGACGTTGCACCTGACGTCACTCCTGATGTTGTGCCCGACGTAGCTCCCGATGTCATGCCGGATGTAGCGCCTGATGTCGCACCCGACGTTGATCCGGATGCACCGCCAACCATTTGCGAACTGCACGGCCAACCCGGCAAAGTCTTGATCCATACGGAGTACGCTCTCTCTGCGCACCTGCTCATTTCCGGCGAACTGGATTACCCGGCCGCTTCCAGCACGCCCGATGTGGCTTGGCGGCATTGGTGCTGGAGCGATAAGGCAAACGGCAACATGGACTGTTTCCCTTGCAACGACGCGTCTGTTTGCAATGATCCTGTAAACGGCGGAACGCCTTTGCCGGCCGAACAGGGCATGGAAGTCCGTTTCCGTCCTTCTCGCGCTCAAGCTATTGGCGATAATCCCGACCTATCGCTCTGCGATGTTGGCAAGTGTCCGTACGGCACTTACATTGTTTGCTCCGGGCTAAACGAAGTCTGCCGGGTGACTGATGAAAATGGTGTACCCGGCCAGATTTTCGGCAATGCAAATTACGCAGGCTCAGGTCAGCAAACCTACGTGGTCTGCACCTTGTAAACCTCAACCTCTCGAGACTCTCGGGAGGTTTTAAAATTATTATCCAAATCCCTCCCTGCCCTCCCTTTCTCAAGGGAGGGAACTTGCCCCATCCTTGAGAAAGGAGGGGGTATGGGGGTGGATTATTGCTATTAAGCCAAGGAGTTATGTTCTCCATTTTTAGCTAAAAAAACAGTAAATCCGTCATTTTAGTCTTGACAAAAGCGTTAAAATATGGTGAGGTGGTGCCAATGGATAACGCCTCCCCAGCAGGGAGGAGAGGAAAGGAAAATGAAACGAGCTCTTTGTGCGACGGTCATTTCATCTTTGTTCGTCCTTGCTTGCAGCGGCAGTGAGGATATTCAACTGCCCTCGGGCAATGCGGGTTTCGATCATGACGCGGCTTTTGGACCAGAGCCCGACGCCGGCCAAGAAGCCGCAGCCGGCTCGGCCGGTGAAGCAGGCTCGGGCGGAAGTTCGGGCTCTGCCGGAGAAGCCGGCAACGGTGGAACGGGTGGATCCGGCGGCAGCGCCGGAGAAGCCGGTTCGGCTGGAAGCTCCGGCTCGGCAGGTCAAGCAGGGTCGGGCGGAAGCGCCGGCCAAGCTGGTTCCTCCGGTTCCGGCGGTTCTGCGGGTGCGCCTCCGGTTTACACGGAGTGTGACACGCATGGCCAGCTTGGCAAGGTCGTCATCTACATGAAGGCGCCCATGCTGGCAGACCATGTTCTGTCATTGGGCGGCTGGATCGACTTCCCCAACTGGGTTGGAGATGACGACACGCATGGCACCGCGCTTTGGTGCTGGGGCGAGCCCGCCAAAAACGAGCTCGTCTGTCTGCCCAAGCTGGATGACGGCACCGAAGCCGACATTTACGACGGCACGGTGCTCACGGTTTGGCCCGGCCTTTCGCCTTACAGCTCATCAGATCCCGAGCAGGAGCAAAGCTCCTGGTACTGCGAGGAGGACGGTTGTCCGGTTGGTACTTACGTCTTCTGCAAGAATAAGCTGGAGATTGCAGCTTTGCGTGATGGTGAACTCTCCGGAGCAGCCGAATACGCGGATCCTCCCTGGGTCAACATCCGCGTCCATGTTCCTTGATCATTTCCCCGACCGGGGTTTCTTGAGCCGATTCTCGGCTCTTTTTTTTAATCCCTCACCCCGACCTTCGCCAGCTCAGGTCGACCCTCTCCCGCGCGCAAGAGAGGGTTGTATGTATGGGACTAAGGTTGCCTTTATTTACAATATTAATGGCATTTAAAGCTTAAATCTTGAGTCCAGAGTCTAGAGTCTGTATCAGATATTGACATTTTGGCTAAAATATGATGAATTGTGCCCAAAGGAGAAGAAGTCATGCGTACCTTGAAAACGCTCTGCATCGCCCCCGCCATCTGCTTCCTGCCCTTGCTCGTCTCTTGCTCTTCGGCTGAAGAGCTCGAAGGCTGCACTTGCACCCGGTATTCCTGCGATTGCGCCAATGACCCGCCCGCCGATGTGGAGGTGGTGGTCCACTATGCAGCCTTGCCCAACCACTTGGCCGGCAGTCCGGATATGAAAATCATGGGCTGGCACTATCCGGCCTTGCAGCATGAGGCCGCTGACGAGGTCAAAGTCGCCTGCCAAGACAAACAGGTCAATACTTTGAGCGAACTTCGCTGTTCTTTGGGAGAAATTCCTTACGGCCACGAAGTGCATCTCATGGTTTACATTCCTGATGAGGATGCCAAATTCTCGCCGGCATGCCCTTCCGGTGACGTAAAAGAGTGCACCGGCCAGATCATAGTGGAATACACCAGAGAGAATTTCCGCCCGGCCATCACCCTGGTATCCGATACAGAGCTGGAAGGCGGGGTCGCCTATCGTTTTCATACGGGCCGGCTCGGCATTTAACGCTTAACAGAGCCTAAACTCCCGGGTTGACTCATATGTACTTCTTCTGGTACAATCCTCGCGCCATGTAATATGGCGTTTTTAATTTAACTTAGGCCATCAGGCCGCTCCTCATCTTTTGCATTTAAAGGATAGAAGCCTGTCTCTGTAGGCAACAGAGATCCCTATCCCCAGCAAAAGAGCGGATTAAGGCTCAACGATTATTCGTTGATCAAAACATATGCCAAATTTACCTACTTTAGTTCAAATGCTGGAGTCGGGCGTCCATTTTGGACACCGTACATCCAAATGGCATCCGGCAATGAAAAAATATTTGTTCGGATCTCGCCAAGGCATTCATATTATTAATCTCGAAGAAACGCAAAAATCTTTGGAAACCGCCATGAATTTTTGCAAACAAATCACCAGCCGCGGCGGTACGGTGCTTTTTGTGGGCACCAAAAAACAAGCCGCTCCTATCATCGAAAAAGTGGCCGGCGACGCAAAAATGCCTTATGTGACCAAGCGCTGGCTGGGCGGTACGCTGACAAACTTTTCCGTAATAGCGCATCTTTTAAAACGTTTTAAAGATCTGAAACGCAAGCATGAAAAAGGCGAACTGGGCAAATACACTAAACTGGAACAAATGAAATTCGGCGAACAAATCGTCATGCTTGAAGAAAAAGTCGGCGGCATTCAAGACATGAACCGTATTCCCGAAGCCATCTTTATTGAAGATATCTGCAAAGACAAAACCGCGCTCGAGGAAGCCAACCGCCGCGGTATCAAGGTCATCGCCATTTGCGATTCCAACGTAAATCCCAAAAAAGTTGATTATCCGATTCCTGCCAATGATGACGCCGTTAAATCCATAGAGATGATCACCGGTCTTATTGCCGGCGCCTGCAAAGATGGCAAAGAAGAATGGGAGAAAAACCGTTCCCGCCTAGGCGGAGCGCTCATCCAAGGCGGACCCCGTAAAGGAATCAAGAAAACAAATGTCTAGAAAGCCAAAACCACAATCCTAAACCCTCAACGCTGTTCATACAGCTTTAAGGATTCAGGATTAAGGGTAAAAATCAATTGTTAATTTTTTAATTATTAATTGTTAATTAAGTTGAGTATGGCAGATGCAAAACTTGTAGCCGAATTGCGCGCCAAAACCGGAGCCGGCATGATGGCTTGTAAAAAAGCTCTTGATGAGGCCGGGGATGACATGGAAAAAGCCATGGAGCTTTTGCGCAAAAGCGGCGAACTTAAAGCCGCTAAAAAGACGGCCGAACGCACAACCGCAGAAGGTTTATTGGTCACTTACGTTCATCATAATAAAAAACTTGCGGCCATGCTCGAGCTGCAATGCGAATCCGATTTTGTTGCCCGCAATGACGACTTTATCGCTTTTGCCAATGATTTGGTAATGCAAGTCGCCGCCATGAATCCGCTTTACGTCTCTCCCGAACAAGTTCCCGAATCCGATCTTGCCAAACAAAAAGAGCTTTTTCTGCAAGAAATGGCCAATGATAATAAACCCGCTGACATAAAAGAAAAAATCCTGCAGGGCAAAGTTGATAAATGGTTAAATGAAGTCTGCTTGAGCAAACAGGATTTCTTCAAAGACGAAGAAAAAACCATAGAACAATTGGTGAATGAAAAAATCGCCACCATCGGCGAAAAAATAGTTATCGCCAGATTCGTAAGATGGGAAGTAGGCACCGGCGGCGGTTGTTGCTAAAAATCAATAATACAAAAAATCCTCCCAACACGGAGGATTTTTTAATACCTGTAAAGGGTGGTATAATCCCAATATCAAAATTATTGACTTATGCCTAAAAAAAGTAACAGCCGCAAGGCTGAAAGCACTGAAAATCCCGTTATGCAACGGATAGAGCGCCGTCCGTCAGCGCATAAATCGCACGCCTGGCTGTTTTTACTGCTATTCTTGAGCGTGGCTATAATCAGCTACATCATTTATCAAGTTTACAATCAGCAGATAAAAATAGGGGATTTGGTGGAAAAATTATCATCAGGCGCAGGACAGCCGCTGATTATGTATGAATCGGAAACCGTGGAATATCAATTCAGTGAAACAGGAGTCGCCGGCTATCATTTGGCCTACCGCCCTTGCCCGCAAACTTTTACCGGAGCCTGTGATGATGCCATGCTCTATGAAATAATCAACGGATCCAAACAAGTAATCATTCCCAGCCTGCGCGCACTATCCGGATCTCCGCGTACCAGCGAACTGTTGCAGCCTCTGGTCAAATCCGATAAATGGCTGGTCTTGGGCGCTTGGTCATATGGATCGAGGCCTAATGAAAATGACAAACGCATTTGGATTTATGATTTTGCGAAAGGAGACGTCATCCTTCAAACCGACAGAGTTCCGTCTTCCGCGCTTTTTTCACCGGATTATCAATATGCCGCTTACGCGGTTAAGGATAATGACGATATAAAAGATTTGACAATCCTTTCAATGAAAGATGAGGACTATGCCGCCGGCGCTAAAGCCGGATCCGGTCAAACATTTATGAGCTCCTCTGGTGATGTGGAAATGCGCTGGCTTGATGATAAAAATTTGGCTATCAATGTTTTTACTTTACCGGACGATGAAAACAATCAATTAGAATTCCTTAACGAAAAACAGATAAAAGTTAAATAATATGCCACGCATTGCCATCAATGGTTTTGGCCGTATAGGCCGCAATACCCTTAAGGCCGGTTTTAAAAAAGCCGGTTTCAACGTAGTAGCCATCAATGATTTAACGGATACGCAAACTCTGGCGCATCTGCTGGAATATGATACTGCATACGGCCGCTATGGTGAAAAGGTTTCATATACGAAAACTGCCCTTAAAGTCGGCAACAAAACAATACCCGTTTTTGCCGAAAAAGACCCGACCAAACTCCCCTGGAAAAAATACAAAGTAGATGTTGTACTGGAGTGTACCGGTATATTCCGTGATTTGGAAAAAGCCGGTATGCATATCACTGCCGGCGCCAAATCCGTCATTATCAGCGCTCCGGCCAAAGGCGACGGCATACCCACGCACGTTATCGGCATAAATGATAAAAACGTTAAAAAGAATATTCGCATCATCAATAATGCCTCTTGCACAACCAACTGCATCGCGCCGGCCATGCAGGTATTGATGGAATCATTCGGCATCAAAAAGGCCGGAATGACAACTATCCATGCTTATACCGCCGACCAAAACATCCAAGACGGTCCGCATAAAGATCTGCGCCGTGCGCGCGCCGCCGCGCAAAACATTGTTCCAACCACAACCGGAGCGGCTATCGCGACGACTGAAGTCGTTGAAGGCTTGGATAAGAAGTTCGATGGCATAGCCGTTCGTGTACCGGTCGTTGTCGGGTCTTTAACCGATATCACCGCGGTAGTAAAACGCAAGGTTACGGTCGACGCTGTCAATAAGGCATTTATCAAAGCCGCCAAGCAGCCTCGTTGGAAAAACATATTAACAGTCACCGACGAACCAATTGTCTCATCCGACATTATCGGCAACCCCTATTCCAGCATCATAGATCTTAGTATGACGAAAGTCATAGACGGTGATTTGGTTAAGGTCCTTTCGTGGTATGACAATGAATGGGGCTACTCGCATCGTTTGGCTGAAATGGCGCTCAAACTGGGAAAAAATTTGTAATAACAATGAAACAGTTAGATTTGCAAAAATCCGTAGAAACCTTTGCTATTTTTGATGTAGCTTTGCTTTTTCTTGCATTGATAGGTCTGGTGTTATTGGTTATTGGTTTTATCTTGAACATTGCATGGATCGTCATCGCCATGATTATTTGCGAGTTCATCTTAATTTACGCAATCTTCATCGAACCCAACCGCATCTCTGTTACCACATATCGTCATGCAATCGGTGAAGCCACGGATGCCTGGATCAAGATCGTTTTTATTGCCGACCCCCATGCCGGGCCCATCAAATCCCAAGCTTGGTACGATAAACTGTCTGCCAACTTGAATATCATCAGCCCCGATCTGTTATTAATCGGCGGAGACATGGTTGTACATCACGCTGAACATATCGGGAAATTAAAATCGCTTGCCGATATTCAAACCATATATGGCAAGTTTTTCATTTTAGGCAACCATGATTATCAAGATGATCCGGCCCGCATAACCGCTGAAATGCAAAAAATGGGTTTTCATCATTTGGGCAATACCAATCTGAGCTTGCGCATCCAAGGCAAGGAGCTCCGCATTTCCGGTTGTGACGATTGTTTTTACGGGAAAAATCATCCAATTAACAGAATCGATCATAAAGCTCCGCATATTACCTTGGCCCATGAGCCTGACGCCCTCGCCGATATCTCTGAAGGGGATACGGATCTTGTACTTTGCGGGCATGCGCATGGCGGACAAATTCGTTTTCCCATCATCGGCAGTTTGCACGTACCATCGAATTTCGGTCGTAAAGCTGACATGGGTAAAAAAATCATTAAAGGCATACCCACAATTATCACTCGCGGACTTGGCGAAGTCGGCATCCGCGCCCGCCTGCTCGCCCCGCCTGAAATCGTCATTATTGAATTGGGAATTTAAAATTAGCCAATAGCCATCAGCTAATAGCTATCAGCTAATAGCTATCAGCTATGTTATAATATCCGCATATGAAATCATTGCCGGCTTTAACGCCAAAAACTCCTTTACGCGGCAAAAAAATACTCATCCGGGTTGATTGGAATATTCCTTTATCAACCAATCCCTCGGAAGGGGATTTATTAAAAATCGAGCGTTCTGCAGCAACAATTAAGAAACTGCAAAAACAGGGTGCAATCGTCGTCGTGCTCACGCACTTGGGCCGCCCCAAGGCCAAAGAAAAGTCGCTGTCAACGGCAAGGTTATTGCCGTTCGCCGAAGCATATCTGGAATGTCCGGTTATGTTTTTGGGCGAAGACATAGAAAATGCCGAAGGCAAAATCGCCACAGCTCAATCAATCAATACCGGAAAAAACGGCAGCGTCTTCCTCATGGAAAATGTAAGATTTTACAAAGGCGAAGATAAAAACGATAAAAAGTTGGCCAATATTTACGCATCACTGGCTGATGTTTATATCAACGATGCTTTTGCATCCTGCCACCGCAAGCATGCTTCGGTCGCCGCGCTCGCCAGTCTGCTGCCGCACTTTGCCGGCCCGTCGCTGATAGACGAAGTCGCCGCCGCCGCCAAGATTATCCAAAAACCCAAGAAGCCCTTTGTCGCCGTCATTGGCGGAGCCAAGCTTTCTACAAAAATGCCCGTCATAACCTCGCTTGCAAAAAAAGCCGACAAAGTCCTCATTGGCGGAGCCATGGCTCATAGTTTTTTTAAAGCCAAGAAACTCTCGATCGGCAAATCCTATATAGAAGAGGGGAGTGATAAAATTGCTAAAAAGCTCATCAAGAATAAAAAGATTGTTTTACCGCAAGACGTGCTCGTCGCCAAAGCCATCAAGCGCGGTGTAAATCCCAAACAGGTAAACGTCAAAGATGTAAAAAAGACCGAAATGATCGGCGACATTGGCCCGGTCACAATGCAGGAATGGTCGGCCATCATCAAGTCCGCGCAGACAATCCTCTGGAACGGTCCGCTTGGCGTGTTTGAAATCACGGCTTTTTCGCATGGATCGCTGGTTATGGGCTATGCCATTGCTTCGCGCTCCAAAGGCAAAGCATACGGCATAGTCGGCGGCGGCGACACAATCCCCGTCGCACTCGCTACCGGCATGGATGAATGGTTCGATCACATCTCAACCGGCGGAGGCGCACTCCTCGAGTTCATTGCCAAATCCGGCAAATTACCCGGCCTCGAAGCTTTACAATCCCGCCAAAAAACCATCGCGCCAGCAAAAAAGTCAGCTTCCGCTAAGAAGTCTTCAAGCAAGAAAAAGTCAGCGCCTGCAAAGAAATCCGCTAAGTCAAAAACAGTTAAAAAGTCCGCAAAAGCGAAAAAGAAGTAGTAGTGCTTGGGCTGGTCACAATCCGCCATCAGTAAACTAATCTCAAAATTTCCGGTTAAAGATCTTAATATCTCCAGTATCACGCTGGAAGAAATTGTGGCGGATTTGTTTAAAAACAGTAATTAAATCTCTTGTGGTATTTATGCTACAATATCAATCGATAAATGCTATCAGCTAAAAGCTTAAAGCTATTTTTTATGCCTAAATCCGATTTTCTCATCAAATCAGTGGTCGCCCGTGAAATCCTCGATTCTCGCGGCAATCCCACGGTCGCTTGCCGTGTCACTCTCAAGTCCGGCGCATCAGCCGAGGCCAAAGTCCCGTCAGGAGCCTCAACCGGTTCACATGAAGCGCTCGAGCTCCGCGATGGCGGCAAGCGCTATCACGGCAAAGGAGTCCGTAAAGCGGTTGAAAACGTCAATAAAAAAATCGCGCCAATACTTAAGAATATCGACGTGCGCCGTCAAAAAGATATTGACCACGTCATGATGGAGCTCGACGGCACGGCCAACAAGAAAAAACTCGGCGCCAACGCAATCCTCTCGGTATCGCTCGCCTGCGCCCAGGCTCATGCAGTCGCTGTAAAGCAACCGCTCTGGCATGTCCTGCGTAAAATATACAATTTCCCGCATAAGCCAAGTTTGCCAACGCCAACCATGAATGTGTTAAACGGCGGTGCTCATGCCAACTGGTCTCTGGATGTGCAAGAATGCATGATTGTCCCGCTCCGCGGCAAGCTCAACGAACGTGTACGCATGGGTTCTGAAGTCTTCCAGACCCTTAAAGGTCTTTTGGCTGAAAAAGGCTATGCAACAACGGTCGGGGATGAAGGCGGTTTTGCTCCCAAATTCAAGAATGTTGAAGCCGCTTTTGATCTGCTTAAAGAAGCTATACAAAAAACCGGCTACAAGCCCGGAAAAGACATTGGCATGGCCGCAGACGTCGCCGCCTCCGAGTTCTACGACAGTTCCCAAGCCGTTTATACTTTCCGCGCCGAGGGTGGCAAACAATTCACATCGGCGAAGCTCCTGGATCGCTATCTTGCCTGGCAAAAAAAATACCCGCTCATCTCCATCGAAGATCCTTTTAGCGAGGATGATTGGGCTGCTTGGTCCGGCTCTTTAAGTCGCTTAGCCAAAAAATCCCGCATTGTCGGTGATGATCTTTTGGTTACTAATATCGCCCGACTTAAAAAAGCCATTCAGGAAAAAGCCTGCAATGCCATTCTCATCAAAGTCAATCAAATCGGCACCCTGACCGAATCAGCCGAGGCAATCATCATGGCCCACAAAAATCATTTTGCCACTTCCATCTCGCACCGCTCTGGTGAAACCGATGACACCACAATCGCCGATCTCGCAGTCGCCGCCGGTTCAGAATACATAAAAACCGGTTCACTCTCGCGCTCCGAACGGGTCGAAAAGTATAACCGGCTGATGGAAATCGAGGCCTTTGAGATCTGACTCTCTCTCTATCTCCCTCTTAATCCAAGACGGAGATGATTGCCGCTCGCTTAAGTTGAGAGAGACTCGGCAAGACTGAACTCACCCCCAACTACGCTAACCCACTACGCTAAAGCTCCGAGGGTCGAGAAGCTTCGAAGGGCGTGCCAAATCCCTCTCTTGAGATCAATAGAGGGGCTTGGCAAGACCAAACTCACCCCAAACCCCTCTCTTGAGATCAATAGAGGGGCTTGTTTGCTTAGTATATAAAATAATTTAAGAATCGGTTTTAATCCCCCTTCTCTTATTCTTAAGAGAATTGCGGGGCGGGGGATGAGTTGCGTCTAGCCAGAAGGACGTTATAAAGAGTTATGTCTCAGAAATCGTTTTTTTAAGTTCATCCATTTTCTTTTGATCCAATTCCATCAAAACTCTGCGGATCTCTTTGTGGTGATCTTCAATGATCTTATCAGCTTTTTCGCGGTACTCCTGAAAAATCTGCTTGACTTTTTCCAGTTGCTCGGGCGTTAATTGCTTGCTTGGCATACATGCCAATTATACCACAACTGATAAAATCTCAAACATAAACAAGAAACAAACAAATCCCAATATTCAAATATCAAAATTCAAACGATAGTATATTTTGAGATTTGATCATTGAGATATGAAATTTGTTTGGTTATTGGAGCTTGGTTATTGGAGTTTGCATTCACTTAAGTGATTGACTAAAGTGAATGTTTATTGTAGCATTGCGCAATGAACGATTTAGATCGCGGTGCAGAGCAAAGCCAAAAACCCAAGTATTTTATCCGTGTTTACGGCTGTCAGATGAATGCCAATGATGCCGAGCGAATGGCTCGTATTTTGGAATCCGCCGGCTTTGAATCCGCAAGCGATGAGAAGTCCGCGAACTTAATCATCTTAAATACTTGCAGTGTCCGAGAAAGCGCCGAACAGCGCATCTATGGCCTGATGCAAAAATATTTGGATGCCAAACGCGACGGCCGCGATCTTTTAATTGCCGTTACCGGCTGCATGGCCGGACGCGACAAAGACGGCGCCTTGCAGCGTAGATTAAAATCCGTTGATTTGTTTTTTAAAACTCCGGAAATGGTCAACCTGCCGCGTTGGATCGCAGAACTTCGTCCCAATTGGATGATTAGCGGCGGACACATGGAGGATTATTTAAAAATTCAGCCTTTGCGTAATGCCAAATATCAGGCTTATGTAGCAATTCAAACCGGTTGCAATCAATTTTGCTCCTATTGCGTGGTTCCTTATGCGCGAGGATTGGAAAAAAACCGGCCATGCAAAGACATATTGCGTGAAATCCGCGAACATGCCGACGAAGGCGCCACGGAAATTACTTTGCTCGGCCAAAGTGTCAATTCATACCGAGCTTCTGATACGGAAGCATTTCAAACATCCAATCCGTATCAAAATCATTTCGCGGCTTTGTTGTGGGAAGTAAATCAAATTCCGCAAATAGAACGCATTCATTGGACTGCGGCGCATCCGTTAAAAATGGACGATCAAGTAATTCATGCTTTGACATTGCCCAAACAAATCAACTATTTGCATTTGCCCGTGCAGTCCGGCTCCGATGATGTATTGCGCCGAATGAACCGTAAATATACTCGCGATCAATATTTGGGTATCGTTGATAAAATCAATTACTACCGTCCGGGTATTGCACTTGGTACTGATATTATAGTCGGTTTTCCAGGCGAAACAAGCCGGGACTTTGAAGACACGGTCTCGCTTTACAAGCTATGCAATTTTGATATTTCTTATACGGCTCAATACAGTGAAAGGACCGGCACGCTCTCGCACCGCATCTTTACTGATGATGTCCCGTCCGAGGTCAAAAAAGAGCGCTGGCAGACTCTGCAAAATTTAATGGAAGAGATTACCTATAAAAAGAATCAGGATTTTCTGGGCCGGGTTATTCCCGTTTATATCGAAAACGTCGCCGGCCAAACCGCTCATGGCACATCAGCGGAATTCAAGAGAATAACCGCAACCCGCGCCAATCCCGATCAAATCGGTAAAACAGTTCCCATGAAAGTCACAAAAGCCGGTACCTGGATGCTGGAAGGAGAGATTGTAGAGCAATAGTCTTCCGCGTGCTATAATTTAAGTATGAAAAAAATTGCTTTTCTATCACTGATTTTGCTGATTATTATAGGGGGCGGTTGTTTTGGTAAAACGGAAAAAACAACCATAATATCCGACAAGAGCAATTGCGAAACATCTGAATTTCGCTTTGCTTGTTATCTTGACCGCGCCATGTCAGCCGGCGATCCGTCTTTATGCGTTGATTTGGGCATCGATAAGCGTCTGAATTGTCTGGCATCTTATGCAGAAATCATGGAAGCGGAAATTGACTGCAGATCCCTCAAAGACCCGGATTTTATCACTGAATGCGAGATGTCATTCGCCAACAGAATAGATGATATCAACAACACGAATGCAACCGGAAATGGCACATCTCTTTTGGACCATGGGGGATTATTTATCGAGCCTTGATATGCCGGCCAAAAAAACTACAAGAGGAGTAAATAAGAAAAAAACACTGCCTCGTGTTATTTTTATAGTCGGGCCGACATCTTCGGGGAAGACCGGGTTGTCGCTGAAAATTGCCAAGCTTTTCAGCGGCGAAATCGTCAATGCCGACGCCCGGCAAATCTACAAGGGTTTAACAATCGGCACAGGCAAACCGCCGGGCCGCCGCGCCAAATACATGGGACATGATGCTTACATGGTCCGTGTACCGTATCAATATGTTTTTGAGCAAGCCGGTTTAAATCCCCAGGAATATAAGGTTGACAAACAGGATAAGTATCCGGAAATACCTCATTATCTCATGGATTTCTTACCGCCCACGGAAACCATGAGTGTGGCCGGATGGCGTTCCGCGGCTTTGCGCGCCATTAAAGGTATAGTTAAACGCGGACATCTGCCCATTGTTGTCGGCGGCACAGGCCTTTACATCAGCGCGCTTATAGATAATTTTTCCATACCCAAAGTCCCGCCCAATCCCGCTCTGCGTGAATCATACGAAAAACAGCCTTTGGAAAAGCTTGTTAATCTTTTATTGAAACTGGATCCCTATGCGGCAACATCCGTGGATTTAAAAAACCCACGCCGGGTAATCCGTGCCCTCGAGGTATGCACTTTTACCGGCAAGCCTTTTAGCCGGCTGAAAACAAAAAAACCGCCTGTTATCGAAGCTTTCCAAATCGGTTTCAGGTGGTCTCGCGAAGAACTGAATAAGCGCATCGACGCTTCAATTTTGCGCATGATGGAAGAGGGCTGGCCGGAAGAGGTTCGAAAACTTCACAAGAGGGGAGTGTCCTGGGATGATCCGGCTATGACTTCTATCGGCTACCGTGAGATGGCCCGCTATTTACGCGGGGATATTCTCCTGGAAGAAGCTGTGCGGCTGGCCAAGATTTCCACTCATCAATATGCCAAACGCCAGGAAACCTGGTTCAAGCGCGACTCTCGAATAAATTGGGTGAATAATGATAAACAAGGCATCGAACTTGTTCGAACCTGGCTTAACTCTCGCTGACAACCCCTCCTAAATCCTCCCCTTTGACAAAGAGGAGGACTAAAACCCCCTCTTTACCAAAGAGGGAGTAGGGGGAGTTACACTCCTAGCTGTCGTCTTATTTCCATCTCAACTTTCATCGGGTCGGCCTTGCCCTCTGTGTCGCGCATTACAAGCCCTACAAACCATTTGATAAGCGGCAATTTGCCGTTTTTAATTTCTTCAGCCTTATCCGCATTAGCGTCCAAATTTCTCTTTACTGTCGCAGCCAGCTCGTCTTCGCCCAAGTCCTGACTCAAATTGTGCGTCTCCATCAAATCCGACGGATCTTTGCCGTTTTCATGCATGAGCTGCAATAACTTCTGTCCATTGGCGCTGTTAATTGTTTTCTTAGCTAAGAGATTGATGAATTCGGCAAAATTTTCGGGTGTAATATTTACTTCCTTAATCGTCAGATTTTTTTCGGTTAGAAGCCCGGCTAGTTTGCTGGTGAGCCAGCCGCCAACCAATTTGGCGTAAAATGCTTTTTTCTCATCCAGCGCATCTGCTCCGCTCTCGAGCTTGTCATCACTGGCTTCAACCCAGCCGGCCAGCTCGCTCATCACTTGTTCAGTATATTCCAGCCAGCCCGAATCGGCCACAAAAAAAGCGGCATTGGCTTTGGAAAATCCATACTCGGTTTGCAGCCGCAATCTAATCTGTGCCGGCAGTTCAGGAACTCTTTTTTGCATTTGCTCGCGGATCTCCGCCAGATCTTGCGGCGGCAAGTCCGGCTCGGGGAAATATCTGTAATCAGCCGATGTCTCTTTAGATCTTTGCTCAACCGTCTTGCCCTTGGCATCATCCCAGCCGCGTGTAGCCTCGGTCGGTGGAGTCTTGACTTCATACAACGCTCCCTGCCGCTGGATTTCATACAAAATCGCGCGCTCAACCGCTCTGAAAGAATTCAGATTCTTGATTTCCGTCCGGGGATTCAAGGTCGTCTTAACCGGATAACCGTTAACATCCACCTCCATGAGTGATATGTTTACATCACATCTCATCTGCCCTTTTTCCATGTCCGCGTCAGATACTTTTATGGCTCTTAAAATCGCTCTAAGCTCCTGCAAAAAGAATTTTGCTTCAGCGGCAGATCTAAAATCCGGCTCGGTCACAATCTCAATCAAAGGAGTGCTGGAACGGTTATAATCCACCAAGGTTGCGGGCTGACCGTCCAACCCTTCCGGCGCATGAAAATTTTTGGCAGCGTCTTCCTCTAGGTGCACTCTGGTTATACCAATCTGAACCGTCTCGCGCCCGGGCAAAGCCTGCTCCGGCTCCGGAATCTCAAACACCACCTGCCCGCCCAGCGCCACAGGTAAAGCAAATTGTGAAATTTGGTATCCTTTGGGCAAGTCCGGATAAAAATAATTTTTACGGTCAAACGCGCTTTTATCGGGAATGGTGCAATTAAATGCCAAACCCGCCAAAACACCTTTTTTCAGCGCTTCCTCATTCAGCATGGGCAATGCGCCCGGCTGGCCCGTGCAAATGGGGCAGATTGCTGTATTGGGCAAAGCGCCATCCTCGACATTGGCGCAAGAGCAAAACATTTTGCTTTTTGTATTCAGCTGGACATGAATCTCCAGCCCCACGATGGGAATCATTTTCATAATATAGATATACTAAACCAAGCAACCTTGAACGTCAAAAGACCCGGGTTTCCCCGAGCCTTATATTTGGCTTTGCGCAATCCAGTGTATCCGTTAATCCGTTCATAGCTGGTTTATACTCTGGAAAACTGGTTAACGGGAGAACTGGCAAACGTGACTGAAGTCTTGAGTCTATTTGGCAGTCTTCTTAAATGCGTAATAAAGTTTAACAACAAAAGCCAGTGCCAAGGGCAACAAGAGCATCTGGATCGCGCCCTGCAAACCTTGAGAAAGCAGGCTGTTAAACAATTGGGCTGACTTACCGCCCTGGAACAGCATGCTTGGTATAGAAAGTACGATTCCGGCAGCGAGCATTAATACAAACGTCAAACCGCCCACAAAAATTCCCCATAATTGATTTTTCCATAACATTCCCCACCAGCGGTTTTTAATAATCCGTGCCGATTCTTTAAGTGCCGCCATGCCTTTAACTTTATCAACAAGCAATGCCGGAAGCGCCAAGGTGTATTGAATTGATTTGTATATAGCCCAGATCCAGGCGGCGATAACCAGCACAATGGCTATAACTCCTCCCCCCAATAATAGGTAGGTGTGGGTTTCTATGTATTCCAAGACATTTGTCATTTCGGCTCCCGTTCCGCCCAATGCCGGCGCGATGCCTGCCAGCGACATCATAAAGATTATAACCAACACGATAAAAGGTCCGCCGATTATCAAATACATCAAAATGCTTATCCAAAAATATGAACCGAAATTTTGATTGGTCTGTTCTTTTTCTCTGCCCGTAAGTTGTTTTCCGGCTTCGAGTTGTATGGTCTCCAATAATAATTTTATTGTCACCCACATCATGGCCAATCCGGCGATAATGTTTAACGGTACATGAACCAGCCACCAAAATGGCCAAATCATGCCGATCAGAGTCGATAAGCCCAAAACTAAAAGTATGTACAAAACCAATACCGAAGTCTTGATTGTAATGCGCAAAGTTTTTACATAAAAATTCCAGGTTTCTTTAATCAGCTCCCAAGTCCAGGGCAGCCGTTCGCCGGCCGGTTTATTGTCTGCTGCATATTTCAGCGGTTCAAAAAACAACATGCCGATAATAAAGACTCCAACCACCGGAATTAACAGCCACAGAAAAGCCCACGGCGTAACCCCGACATGCGGAGCAATTTTAAATATTTGTACAATGAGCCAAATCAATAGAGCCAGCCAGATAACGCCGAGCGTTAATCCGACCAAGCCCATGCTCATATTCGCGGCTGCCGCAATACCGGTCAATGCTCCGGCAAAAAGCGGCCATACCAGATTGGCAATCAATATTGCCAGGCTTGTGCGAAATAGTTTTTTCGCTTCTTCGGGTTTTAACATAAAACTTAAATAACAAGTATCAAATATCAAATATCAAGAGTCTAAGCCGTTAGCTTAGCTCGCTCTTGCTATTTGCTATTTGTTATTAGGCATTAAGGAATGTTTACATTTTACCAAAATCTGGCAATTTTTGCGATAGAAGGTCCTTTACTGATGCTGAAACCGTGTCAATATCCCGATTGCCGTCAACCTCGCCAATCAAAGTCCCTGCTTGCTTAAAAGGGCCTAAAACTTCATCCGATAAAAACCTTTGCACCAATTTTGTCTGAAAATCCTTTTCTTCAAAGATGGCTTCGTCGCGTTTTTCACCCCGGGATTCCAATCTGGCCATGGCTGCCGCCGCTTCGGTCCTGATTAAAATCATCAAACTCGGACAAAAAGCTATTGTCTGCGCGTTGCCGGGCAGTCCCAGCAGGAGCTCGGACGTCAAACTCTCATCTTGCAAAGGCTGGTAAGCCAATGTCGAAGCAAAACTTCTATCCTGGATAACAATTCTATCGGGCCTTGCCCGTAAAAAGGGGATCGTGACTTTGCGCAGCTGTACCAGTCTGTCGAGTGAGAAAGCGTGTGCAGTCTCCAAACCGCTGTAACGCGGTTCGGTCTCATTCTCGCGTTTGGCAATAATCTCATCGCGAATAGCTCGTCCGGTCCAGCAAAAAGTCGGCTCTGCGGTCAACAATCCGTTCACATCCCCGATTTCTTCCAAAGTTGGCAAACGATTTTCTCGTTCCGAAAATTCAATCACATTAAAAAACTTTTTGCCTCTTGACTCGGCCCAAGCCTCGCAAGCCCGGCTCACAGTCGATTTCCCGGATCCGTCTATGCCTTCTATGACTATTTGCAAGCCATCATTTTTTTGTCGCGTAATCATACGCCAACATGTTGCCATAAGCGCAGGGCTGTTTCAATAACTCCTCCTAAATCCTCCTCTTAATCTAAGAGGAGGACTCAAAAACAAAACCCCCTCTTAGATTAAGAGGGGGTGGTTGCGCGAATCGCGTTCAGTGCGATTTTGCGCGACCGGGGGAGTTATAATCTATATGAACGAAGTGAGCATCAAAATCCTTTCGGTTTATCCCCCAAAGTCGAAACTCCGGTCTCACTTAAATCAACTCGAATAAATGAAGCAATCAGGGGATGCGTCTCGTTCAACGAATGCCACACGTCTTGCGCAACTTTTCTATAGCTCGGATGTCCCTTCTTTCCCGACCGAAGCTCAATAAAATGGAACAGCTCTCTCACGTTCCAGCCCACCAATAAACGGCGCCTAAAAGCCATGGGTACAACGTACTCGGCTTCAACCTCCATGCCCGCATCCAACAGCTTTTTATTTAAATCTCTGGCCTGATTCATTAATTCTGCGAATTCCTGTTCTTTTCCGATATCTTCAAATTCAATCGGCACATCAAACCCCAAGTCCGTACCCAAAGGCTGATTTGTCTGCGTGCAAATCCTGTGCCGCTGAATATCTCTCCAGCCGCCAAAGTCCATAACGATTTCATGCTCAAACCAGGCATGCTCAAACTCGCGCGGCGGTACATCGTGCGCCCCCCTTTTTTCTAAAGCTTTGCTGATGGTTTTTTCAGCCAAACCCGGCTCCTTGCCGACCATGTCCAGTGCTTCCGCCATGCCGATCTTGGCATACCTCGAGAGCAGCGCCGCTGCTATCCTGCGTTCAGCATTGGCATCATCATATGTACAGACAACTCGCTGGATCGAATCCTTTACTTTCTTGTCTTGTAAAATATTTTTAGCAAATTCGGTCATGTCTTCGCCAATCTCATGCATGAATTGATTTTGATCCGCGTACTTTAATAAAGTGGGGAAGGGGAAGTGTTTTAATGCTTGATCTTTGTCAATGTGATCCGGTCCCCGCAAAACCGTCTTAACTTCTTCGCCGACCTTTTGCGCCAAATGGTCTTTGCTGGAAAGCAGTTTACGGATTGCAAATTCCCAATTGCGTGCATTGGCTGTCATGCCCATCATTGCCAAAGCCGCCGCCGGCAACAAATACCGCACTCTGTCGCAAACCAAGGCTTTTAAAACTGCCGCATAAGCCGCATCGCCCATTTCGCCTTGCGGATTTCTTTCGCGCATCAGTGGTTCCAGCAGAGCATAACATTCATCATAAAAAGCATATAAATCGTCAAATAAACGATTCACTTCTTCCATGAAATGAGAATCCTTCAAGCTCTGCGGTACAGCCACTCTGTCGCGTGTAAAAATCTGATAACGCGATGATTTCTCCGTAAAAGAACACAGTCTGCAATCTTCTAAAATTTTAACAACCACCTGCGGGATATTTTCAAATGCCACGGATGCAACAGCATGTTCTGCCACCGAACCGTGTCCATAACCCACCACCCATTTTTCATGAAACGAAGCCGCTTGCTCCAAGCTCACATCATCAATGTTTTGCGCAAACGGAGTTGAACTCCTGGAGCATTTGGCAATGGCAACAGCCATCTGTTCCGGCGTTGGGACCAATTCTACCACCGAACCATCCACTCGCTTGGTGCGGATACGGTTAAGCCAATACACACGTCGGGTGCAGGGATCATCCGGCATCATCAAGGCCGGCTTTTTTGTTGATTTATCCACAGGCATAAAATTAAGTCCCTCTATTTAATCGAATAAGCAACCTTAAGTAAAGCTGCAAATTAATGTACTTATTTTTACCTATAAAACTTAACCAAACCGCATTCAACTGTTATTCATCTTCGCACTTTTTGATGAATTGCAACGCCTCTTCTTTACCGAGAAAATTACCTACCCGATTTTTGTTTGGGAGAATATGATCAAAAACATGCAGGATAAAATCCGTGAGGCATTCCTTTGCTTCATCAGTAACAACATTTTCATCGCTACCTTCTAAAACCATGAGGACATTGTGATCTATGTCATCAATCTCGCCTTTGGTTTCATCCCATGACTTTTCCATTTGCTCCATCAATCCGATGGGTTCACAATCAACGATCTGTCCGGACTTCAAGTGTTCATCGGTGATGATGAATGCGTCAACATTATCACCGTCACCGCTCGTAGTATTTAAAATAAATCCATAAGGGTAGGGATATTTTCTCGACACCGTGACGGCTTTTTTGAATTCCAATGATTTTTCATCAAAAAGATTCTTCTGATTGGAACCAGCTTCGTTTTCAATAAATACTTTCATAATAAAAATCATCACGACTTAGCTATCAGCTATCCGCTAAAAGCTAAGCGCTAAATTTACCCCGTGGAACCAAATCCGCCCCTGGAATCGCCTTGAGCTTCAGCTTCTTCAAACTCTGCCCTCACAATCGGCAATATTATACCTTGCGCCACTCTGTCGCCGGCTTCAACTGCAACCTCACTATCCAATTGATTATAAACTGAAATATACAATTGATCCTCGGGCCCGCAGTAATCGCTGTCTATCGTGCCCACGCCATTGGCCAGCATCAAACCTTTTTTCTTAAATAAGCTCGATCTTGCAGTTAAAAGCAAAACATGTCCCGGAGGCGTGGCAATCACCAGCCCGGTCGGCAACAAAGCCTGCGTCCGCGCCGGAATTACAATACGCTCGGCGCTAGCCAAATCAAAGGCAGCCGCGCCATCAGTTTGATACTGGGGAATTTCAACATCATCCCGTAATTTGGTGATTTTAACTATCATAAACATTCGTCGAAAGTCATAAAGTCATAAAGTCTTAACGTCGTAACGGGGCCAACTAAGTAACTATGTTAAGACTTTAGGACACACGCCTATAATGGTTAAGACTATTTTGTCAGTGAAGCGATAAGTTCGTCCAGTTTGGTTTTAAAGTTCTCCAAATCAGAGTCGTTTGCAATCGTATGATCAGCTTCCTTGGCCACGGCGGCAATGGTCCGCTCGGTCTCGCGCTCGCTCATGTGCAAAAAATCCTCCCAAGTCATTTCCGACTCTCCCGATTTTTCTTTGCGGTTCTTCAATCTTTCAAATCGGACTTTTGGCGGCGCGGTTACTTCCACAAGGTGAAAATTCGGATCTTTGCGCAAATCCTCAATATCTTCCAGCCGTCTGATGCCGTCAACTATCACAATATCAGCATCGCACTCCTGAACCTGGCGCTCCATGACATTTGCCAGAGCGTCCTGCCCAAACGCCTCCCGCAAAGCCATGGAAATCTTAATCATATTATCACGGGATTTTTCTTTAAATAATCGATTTAAAATATCCACCAAAATATCACTAAAAGTAAATATCTTGGAGTGGGAATCTTTGGCTAGCATTTCGGCTGCAGTACCTTTTCCGGCGCCCGCTTGGCCTACAAAACCTATTATCATTTTTGGCATAATGCGTTAATTATCAATTATCGACCACTTACTGTCAAACGAAAATTAATTTATAGTGCATAGTGCATAGTGCATAACATTTACCGTTTAAATACATAGTTTTTTTGTTATGCATCATACATTATTCATCATGCATTAAAAAAACCAGCCTTTCGGCTGATTTTTGTTATGCGAATTGTGCTGGATCAACAGGTATTCCCGGGCCCATTGTTGTGGTAAGTGTAACACCTCTTAAATAAGCACCCTTGGATGATGCGGGTTTGGCTTTCTTTAACGCATCTATCAAAACAGTCAAATTTTCTTTAATCTCGGCTTCGCTTAAATCAGTTTTACCGATTGCTTGATGAATGATTCCGGCCTGATCGTTTTTAAACGCGACTTTGCCTTTTTTCAGATCCTCAACCATCTTTTTAACATTCGGGCCGACCGTATCAGTCTTTGGATTGGGCATTAAGCCTTTCGGACCAAGAATTTTTGCGAGCTTGGCAAGCTTGGGCATCATATCCGGTGTTGCCACCGCCACATCAAAGTTAATTGTTCCTTTTTGAGAAATCTCATTTATTAATTCCTCGCCGCCGGCAATTTCTGCTCCGGCCTCTTCCGCCTCCTTGACTTTATCGGCATTTACGAATGCGGCGATTTTTTTGGATTTGCCGATGCTGTGCGGAAAAACCAGAGTCGCGCGTACAACTTGGTCGCTCTTTTTGGGGTCAATGCCCAAACGGACATGAACCTCAACCGAGCTCTTGAATTTTGTTGTAGCTGTCTTTTTGGCTAAAGCAACGGCTTCATCAACAGTATATAGTTTTGTCTTGTCGACAAGTTTTTGCGCTTCGCTGTAGCGCTTGCTGTGTGTAGGCATATTTGTTTGAGATCCGCCTTTTGGGCGGGATCCCGTGGTCGTAGATCCCCCGAAGCCTTGGCGCAGGGGGATGCAGTCGTCCCACCTCGCTAAAGCTATGAGGGACTCCCACGTTAATAGTAATGGGCTAAGAATAGCTGAAAGCGCAAAAATCGTCAAGCCGAGTTCCATCCAGGGGCGAAGTTGATCAAGCTTTAATATTTGGCTCAGATCAAACAAAAAAACCCTTGTGTTGCAAAGGGGATCCCGTTTTGCTCCAATTGAGGATTAGAGATTAAGCCTTCTCATCCTTTTCTTTCCTTAATGTAATCCAATGATAAAGAAACAGGGGAATGCCGACGACTAAAAAGGAAATGTCGCGAACAGCATCTTTTTGATTACGGATGGCGCGAGCTTCATCCTCATCGATCTTATTTGCTTCGCATTCAGCCAATCTTTGTTGATAAACCGCTTCGGTCTCGCCTCCGGTTGGATCTTTGATTATCATGGCCGTGCATGCGGGTTCGCGCCATTCGTTCAAATCAGCCTTGGGAAAGACCCAGGTTTTTAAACCCAGATTTACCAGATCCGCAGTGGAAAAAACCACCATCATCAGAGCAATTAAAGAAACCAGATAAAAATATACGGTTTTGATTATCTGCGCTTTGGACATTTGCATATTATTAGTGTTTTTATCATCACGGAGCAATACAACAAACCCCGCAATGAGCATAAGTAAAATTAATAAGATACCCGGCATTATAAACATTGATAACACATCAATAGCGCTCATACTTATAGTATAAAGTAACAAGTATAAAGTGCAAAGAGTTATAAATAATATCGCGAAGCGATTCAATAGGTAATCAAGTTAATTTGAGCGTAAATCAAGTAAATCAAGGTTCAGACAGTATGAAGTTATATAAAAAACGGGCCTAAGCCCGGTTTTTATATTACTTCTAGTCCCATTTGTTTGGCGGTGCCCTCAACTTGTCTGATTGCTGATTCAATATTTCTGCAATTCAGGTCGGGCATTTTCTTTTCTGCGATTTCTTTAACTTGTGCTTTGGTGACTTTGCCGGCCTTTTCATGCAAAGGTTTTTGAGCTCCTTTCTTTACACCGGCGGCTTTTTTAAGCATTTCCGCAACCGGAGCCACTTTAAGGATAAAGTCATAACTGCGGTCTTCGTAAACCGTAAGCACGCAAGGTACAACTTCGCCCATGCGGTCTTTGGTAGCATCATTGAATCTTTTGCAAAATTCAGCGATGTTCAAACCATGAGGACCCAGAGCTGTGCCAACCGGAGGAGCCGGATTGGCTTTGCCGCCTTCTATTTGCAGCTTAATGTAAGTTTTGATTGCTTTTTTGGCCATAAATTCAATAAATTATTAATTAGCAAACAGCGATTAGCAATCTATTGAATTGCTAATTCATAACCGCTACTTGCTAATTTTGTAAAGTTATTAACGTTTCCAGATGCGAGGAGAAGCTGCCCGGCACTAAGGTCCGCCTTAGCGAACCATGATGGGCCTTCGCATCTGCACCGCTTATAACTCAATCTTCGTCTGCGGCCCCCTCTTGGATTAAGAGGTGGAGAATCGCGTATACGCGATGGGGGAGTTAAATCTTTTTAATCTGTGTAAAGTCCAGCTCAAGCGGTGTTTCACGGCCGAACATTGATACCAGGATTTTTACTTTACCGCGCGCTCCGTCTATCTCAATCACTTTGCCTTCAAATCCTTTAAACGGTCCATCGCCGATTTTTACCGGAGAACCGACTTGGATATCGATTGTGTATGCGGGTTCGTCTTGCGTACCTACTCGTTTAGTCAGGTAATCAACTTCTTCTTTGGAAAGAGGGGAGGGTGTTGTGCCTGTACCGATAAAGCCTGTCACATTCGGAGTGTTGCGGACGATGTACCAAGAGTCATCAGTCACAACCATCTCCACTAATACATAGCCCGGAAAAATCTTTTCCTCAACCATGCGTCGCTTTCCGTTTTTTATCTTGATCTTTTTTTCGATGGGCACGAGCACGTTGAAGATTTTATCCTGCATTCCAAAAGTCTCTATACGGCGTCTTAAGTTCTCGCATACATTTTCCTCATAACCGGAATATGTATGGATGGCATACCAGCGTCGGCCAAGGTCCAGTGTTTGTTTAGGCATATTATTATAATGATACTATTGATCAGAGCTTTCGGGTAGTGTTTCGATTGTTACATCGCCTCCGCCGGTTTCAACGTCGGTCGCTTCAACTTCAATGTCGCCAAAATCAAATACCGGCTGCTCCGTCGTCCCTCCCTCCGCATCCAATGGCGCAGTTGTTGGAACTGCGGGCCGCTCTGTCGGGACTTGCTGTTGTAATTGAGCTCCCTGTTTAACCAAGGTTGCATTCATGAGCCGTGACAAGCCCATATCCAAAAGTCCGAAGAAAGCCGCAATGGCCAAGCTGATTGTAATCACCAGCGTGGAATAACGGATCGTTTCCTGGCGTGATGGCCAGGTCACTTTAGTGAGTTCATGCTTTGATGAGCGGAGATACTCAACAAATTTATTAATCAAATTCATATCAATGGTTTTTAAAAAGCCCCCAAAAGGGCAAGTGGAATATATCATTATTCCGTTAAATTGGCAAGGGGACAGTTGGCCGCTCCCATATCGCGCCTGAATATCAAATTTTTACGTTAACTAAAACCAAAACGACACATTATCGTCTACTATCATAATAACATCGGATTATTGCCATGCAAAATCATTTTGAACAAAATTTTTAACCATTATACCCAGTATTTTGAACACAAAAAGTATCTTTTAGACTGAATTTTGTACACAAAAGCGATCCACTTATTTACTCATAAGATGTACAATATATATCAATCCTAAATCCTTAAACCTTAATCTTCATCAGCTATCAGCTATAAGCTATAAGCTATCAGCTATAAGCTATCAGCTATAAGCTAAATATTTATATGCATTCAAATCACGTTTACAATTTAATGAATCAGCTTGTCCAAGAACATAAAAGTCTTTGGCGCATCAAAAAGGATTATGCCAAGGATGCGGGTTCATGCAAGCAATGCAAATCATTTTGGAAGAAAATGATCCAAGACAAGGAAGATCATATCAAAGAATTAACAGTCATGATAAAGGGGCATTTAAAATAACATGCAAGAAATCGATATCATCATCACCGGCAAGGTACAGGGTGTGTTTTACCGGCAAAACGCCAAACAACAGGCGGAGTGGTTAAAGCTCGCCGGTTATGCTGAAAACCTGTCTAACGGCGCGGTTCATATTCATATCAAAGGCGAAGACGAGGCGGTTTCTCAATTCGTGGATTGGTGCCGAAGCGGCCCGGTGCATGCCTTGGTTGAAGATGTGAAAGTTTTGTCCGCTCAAGAAAAAATCGACTCGGATGAGTTTGTAATTAAATAGACTGGTTTCACCCTCAACCCCCGACCCCTTCCCACCTTGTGAGGGGGAAGGGGAGCATTATTTATATATGCAGGATTCAGATTATAAAGAGTTTAGAAGAGATCTGCGTAAAAACGCAACAGAGGCAAAAAAATTGATTTGGCCACATCTGCAAGAATTCCGCTGGAAAGGGTATCCAATACGCCGCCAATATTCGATAGGCACATACATCGTGGATTTTTATTGTCCAAAAGCGCGTTTGGCAATTGAAATAGATGGGTCAATTCATGATACAGACATGCAAAAAGGATATGACGAGGAACGGGATATTTGGATTGAGGCCGATGATATAAAAGTCATTAGATTTACAAATCAAGAAGTAAAAGAAAATCTTGAACAAGTTTTAGCTATTATTGAAAAATTAATCCTATCAAACTAAAAGTCCCTTCCCCCTAAGGAGGTGGGAAGGGATTTAGGGATGAGGGTGTACTAAGTACATCACCTCGCCGCCTTAATCCTTTTAGCCCACCAGCCGGTGACAAGCGGCAACACTATAAGTGTCGTCAGAATGACCCAAGAGCCGATAGCAAAAGCAATCTCGCCATCCGGCAAAAGCGTCACATAAGAAACCAATAACACGGCCGGGATCACGCCCGTCTCGCGGATCACGTCAAAAAATAACAAATCCCTCCATTGGAAGGTTTTATTTTTACCGGCAAAAAATCCCAATGACAGCGTTACGGACAATGGCCTGACAATTAAAATAAAAACCAAGCTGGCTAAAATGCCGATCCAGGCATATTGCCAAAAGCTGGCCGATATCAGAGCGCCCAATAAAATGAACACCGAAGGCTTAACAAATCCGTCCACCAAATTAACAAAAAAGTGTTCAATCTCTTTAAACCCTTGTTGGGCGTCAAATAAAAGTCCGGTGATAAAAGCCGCCAAATATCCTGATCCGCCCCACATTGTGGATAAAGTATAGGCAACAAAAGCCACACCGATAAAAAATGGGAAACTGGCCATTGACATGGTTTTTGATCCTTTCCACAATCTAAGTAAGAAATACGCCAAATATCCGATAACTAAACCGATTAAAAGCTCTTTAAAAAACACAATCAAAATCGCGACGCTGAACAAATGGCTCCAAACATCGAATAACGAAGTTATCGACGCGCCGGAACCTATAACAACAACGGCAAAGACCGCCGTCATGATCGTGCCTAAAACATCATTTACCGCGCTTTCGGAAATTGCAACAGTGGCATCATCCGGATTTTTCAGCTTCAATCTTTTAAGAGTGGGCACGATAGCCGCCGGATCCGTGGAACTCAACATCGCACCCAAAAGCGCGATCGTTCCAATGGAAATCGGTAAAGCAAACAGCCACTTAAAGCCAACCAAACCGCCGCTGAATAAGCCGGCCGTGATAAGCGTGCCAATAATAGCCAAGCTTAAAATCGGAAGCAATAATTTTTTAAATGAAGCAAATTTAACATCCAAACCTCCGCCGAAAATGATCAAAATACCGAATAATTCCACTAAAATTTTTAAAGTTTCTGAAGATTGAGTAAGTAGTGAGAATTCATTTTTGAAAAGATACCCCAAGCCGATTGCCCATACAAAATAGGGAACATTGAATTGTTTTTCCAGCCTGTGAGCATAAAAAGCCAAAATCGGAATCAATGCGGCCACCAGAGGAATGGCAATTTCCGGTTCATGCAATCTGGGACGCAAAAAAAGCAGAATCCCAAACAAAGCCCCTATCTCAAGCGCATAAAACAACAGCGACTTGAGTTGATCTTGTATATCTTTTTTCATAGAAACTAAAGGTATTATAGCACACAAAACCTCAACCCGAGCGCGGCCTGACTCATCCCCCTGCCCCCAATTCTTTTAAGAATAAGAGAAGGGGGATTAAAACCGGTTCTTAAATTATTTTATATACTAAGCAAACAAGCCCCTCTATTGATCTCAAGAGAGGGGTTTGGGGTGAGTTTGGTCTTGCCAAGCCCCTCTATAGATCTTAAGAGAGGGATACGGCACGCCCATCGAAGCTTCTCGACCCTCGGAGCTTTAGCGTAGTGGGTTAGCGTAGTTGTGGGTGAGTTTGGTCTTGCTGGTGCATCTTTTACTAACCGCAGTATTTACCGTATACTAATAGCTGTTAGCGGATAGCTGTTAGCCCATGGCGGATATTTCAGTTCAGCTGTCAGCTATCAGCCATAAGCTAAAAGCTAGTAATATGAAATATCCCAAACTCTTCAGCTCTGCCAAAATCGGCACGCTTAAACTCAAAAACCGCTTGGTCATGCCGCCCATGGTGCGCAATTACGCGGATAAAACCGGTAAAGCCACAGACCGCTTTGCGGCTCACATTGAATCCATCGCCAAAGGCGGAGTTGGTCTCATGATCCTCGAGGCGAGTTTTGTCAGCCCTGAAGGCAGAGGGTTTTTAAACGAATTGGGTGTTCATCATGATTCGGTTATTCCCGGGTTAAAGCGTCTTGCAAAAATCGCTCATGACAATAAATCCGCCATCGCTATCCAGCTGTATCATGCCGGCCGTCAGACACACTCTGATATCACAGGCAAAAAACCGGTCGCGCCGAGCGCCATTCCCTGCCCAACAATGCAGCAAAAGCCGCATGCCCTGACGCAAAAAGAAATCAAAAATTTGGTCAAGGCTTTTGGTAAAGCGGCCGGAAGAGCTAAAAAAGCCGGCTTTGATGCTGTCGAAATCCACGGCGCGCACGGTTATCTGATCCAGCAGTTTATATCGCCTTATTCCAATACGCGCACGGATAATTATGGCGGATCTTTTGAGAATCGCATGAGATTTTTATTGGAAGTTTTTGAATCGGTTCAAGAAAATGTTGGTCCCACTTTCCCGGTCATTGTCCGTCTTTCGGGCGAGGAAATGGTGGATGGGGGTCTCACCGTAAAAGACATGGTTGAAGTTGCTAAGATTTTAGAAGCCGCGGGCGCCGATGCTTTGCATATCTCCTCCGGCAATTACGGATCCTATGCCAAAGGCCATCTTATCCCGCCCATGGCCGTTCCTGACGGAGTCAATATACCTTTGGCCAAAGCCATCAAAAAAGCAGTCAAAATCCCTGTTATCGCGGTAGCTAAAATCCGCAAACCAGAACTGGCCGAAAAAACTTTAAAAGACGGTTCAGCCGACTTTATCGCCATCGGTCGCCCGTTGCTTGCCGATCCGGAGTGGCCGGATAAAGCCAAAAAAGGCAAAGCCGCAGACATCAATCCCTGTATTGCCTGCAATCAAGGCTGTATCAGCCGTTTATTTGCCCAGCAAGATGTATGGTGCACCGTGAATCCGGCCTGCGGCCGCGAGCTCGAATTCATGAAGCCTAAAACTTCATCCAAAAAAGTTCTAATCGTCGGCGGAGGACCTGGCGGCATGGCGGCGGCAAAAACCGCAGCCGAGCGCGGCCATAAAGTCACGCTCTACGAGGCAAAGTCAGAACTGGGAGGTCAGTTGCATGCCGCGGCCATGGCTCCGCATCGCGAAGACTGGGAACTCTTGCGCAAATCTTTGATCCGCGATCTTAAAAAACTTAAAGTCGATATTGTCTTAAACACTGAATGTTCAATAGAAGAAGCGCGCAAAGGAGAATACGACGCGGCAATAGTTGCCATAGGTTCATCCGCCAAACAGCCAAATTTGCCGGGCTTAAAAAACATTAAAACAGTAATCGCCCGCGAGATTTTTGAAGGCAAAGCCAAACCCGAAGGCCACTGTGTCATCATCGGCGGCGGCTGCATGGGCGCTCAAACTGCCGAGTACTTGGCGGACAAGGGCCATAAAGTCACCCTGATTGAGCTCACGGAAAACATCGCTCTGGAGGCGCCGGTTGATGAGCGTTATCTGCTTTTGGAACGTCTCAAAGAAAAGGGTGTCAAACTTATGCCGCAAACCAAGGTCTTGAAATTACAAAAAGATGGAGCACTGGTTCACACCCAAGATGGCAAGCGCGTAATAACCGGCGACACCATCGTTATCTGCCTTGGCTCCACGCCAAACGACGGCTTTTCCTATAAACTCAAATTTTTGATCGACAGCGTCCAGGTCATCGGCGATGCCAAAGATCCCCGCCGCGTCACCGACGCAGTTGCCGAAGGCGCCTTAGCGGCATTGGAAATATAACCCGCACTCCCCGTCCTCAATTAATAATATTGCGGATGCACCTCTCTCCCGGGCTCGGGAGAAAGGCGTTTTTTAGTTATAATGCTTGACAATCTGTAAATTTTTTGTTAAATTCGGCTTCGCACTCTAAAAAAAGAAAGGCGACAAATGCAAGCCATTTCGCAAAAGGAATTGGAACAAAAGATCCAGTTGGCCAAAAGCTGGAGTTCCATGCGAGTCGATGAAGGGTCGTTCCTGTTACTACAAATACTTACGCTGTTTGTGATACTGAGCGTGTCGGTTCTCTTACTGGCATTCGGCATAGCCACATTCAATTTTTCTTCTCTTTGGATTAATATCGCATTATTTGCCGCCATTGCGGCCGCATGTCGGTTTTCTTGGCGCAGGTATAAGCGCGCCCTGCATCTATATGATCGTGCCGATCAAATCACTCAAGCTTGGAAGAATTATTTGGACTACCATGATTATCTCGCATCCCTCGCCAAGCCCACAGACTCGCAAACAGCCTCGCTCCAGCAAGCCGGAATCGAATTGTATTGGGCGGCCGCAAGTTTCGATCAGGCCGCGGCGAATTATGAGGACTGTAAAAAGTCCCCAGCTTCTGCCTTGCCTGCGTATCGTGTCCCGGCACTGCCTGCGTTCGACGTTCCGCTGGAAGCCATCACTCCGGATGACATCCCCGAGTCATGCAAAAGACGTAAAACCTTGATCGGCGAAATAGCAGCCATCAACAACAGTGATGAGCACGGCGAACTCGCGGATGCATCTTTAGACACCAAAGAGCCGCAGAAAACCCCGAACTCATAAAGGAGAAAAACATGGCTCTTACGGACGATAAAGTCAGACTCTTAATCGCTTCGGTCGGTGAAGCTATGCAGAACCAATGGCGTGTTGTCATTTTGGGTCTGCCGGACGAGCAGATTGCGGTTATAGAGCGAATGATTGCCAAAAGCGCTAAAGGCACCGCCAAAACCAATGCCCAATCAGCCAAAGACTGCAAAGCTCTGCGTCAACGGCGTATTATCATCTTCATAGAGCCTGAAACCGATTCAGACTCATAACCCTCATCTTTGGGGTTTTTTAATTTGATTTTTATGAGACTTTAGGGGAGAATAAAACAAACTTATGAGAGCGGGTATAATCCTCATCAAAGATAATCAAATACTTCTCATTCACCGCCATAAAAGCGGCAAGGAATATTTTGTTTTGCCCGGAGGCGGAGTCGAGGAAGGCGAATCTCCTGCGGATACTGCCGTTCGCGAAGCTAAAGAAGAAACGAGCCTTGATGTTATACTCACTGACAAGTTTTTAGATTATATTGACCCGCGCGACAACAATCCCCATCGTTATTATTTTGTTGATAAATTTTCCGGCACCCTTCAACTCGGCGGTGCAGAGGCATTGGAAAACAGCACTCAAAATTCTTACGAGCTTGAGTGGCACGCGCTCGCTGATTTAAAAACACTAACTTTCTACCCGGCAGAACTGGCGGGGGAGATTATGTAGAGGTTTGTACCGCTTTTTGCATTCTATGTATTTTATTAAAAAATTTCGACGAATTTAATATTATTGTACTTAGTGCGTTATAAGATGTACTATATTATTATTATGTTCAGAACAAATGAAGGTCCTTTGGACCGCTTACTCCGTGCCACATTCGGAGCGATTCTCTTACTCGCCGGAATTTTTTATCTTGCCGGAGTCTGGCAATGGGTTGTAATCATTTTGGCGTTTATTTTTTTTGCAACCGCAATCCTCGGCTTTTGCGGGGCATATACTTTATTAAAATTCGACACGCTCAAATGCGGTAAGAACTGGCCATCTTGGGTAGCTTGGCTCTGGATTGTCTTGCTCGTCATCTGCGCAGCTTTATTTTACATCAGCCAACAACTCTAAACTTCTAATCACGCAATTTCCAATTTTTAGCTCCACGGGGTCCGGGTTGTAAATCGGGGGATATCAGTAAGCAACATATAAAAAAGAATCGAGCTTCGCGCTCGACTCCTGAATTTTTTCATTCTTTCCTTCTTTCATTACTTAATTTCAATCGTAATCGTCTTCCCTTGCGCGACATAACCAACGAGTCTCCCGACCTCATCTTTGGCCTTGCCGGTCGCAAGCGTCACGAACTCTTCCTTTGTTGCCGTTTGCTCCGCAATCTTGGAGAGCTCGCTTAAAGCCTCATTATAACCATCTTCATTTTGTAAAAGTCTTTTTAAAATTCCCTGATTATTCTCAACCTCAACCGGCCCGACCAACCTTACATTAAACAAATTCGCCTGCGGGATTTTTACAGTAACACCATCATCGCTGACGCTGATATCATCGGCCGAAACTTTGGCCAAGTCTATTCCCATATTCACTTCCATGGCTCCGCGCGCGGTAATGGTCTGCCCAAAGAAAAAATCTTTTAAAGCGCTTCCGCTGGTCTTTTCAATCGTCACCGGCTGGTCAAATACATAAGTTTGCGTTACCAAAAAGCCCCTGTCCCGCAAAGCGGTCAGGATAACTTGCGCATCAACTTTGGTCTCAAATTCCGTTGGGCGTGCAAATTTATAACCCGCATAACCTGCCACGCCGGCTGTGATCATCAATCCCAGCACAAAAGCAATAAAAACATTTCTTGCGTTCATACAATCTAAAGATAGCATATTTTAGCCGAAAAATCAAGGGTTTCCGCCTCTGCCTCACGATATCTCAAAACACCTTTGGTAAAGGGGGTAATTAAAAGTGGGATTGGTGAGAGTTATTGCATCTTATACTTCTCAGAAATCAGATCCGCTGCAATCTTTCCCGACTGGTAAATCGTTGGCAATCCGGATCCGGGATGCGTTCCTCCCCCGACAAGATAGCAATTATCCAATTCTTCGAATTTATTTCTGGGCCTGAACCAAAGCATATGTTTTAGATCGTGGGCCAAATTAAACACCGCTCCCTGATAAACAAGATAATCCTCTTCAAAATCGTCGGGGGTTAAAATCTTTTCTTCTTCAATCATCTCTTCAATATCCTCCATGCCCAATCTCTCTTTCATTCCATCTATTGTCCATTTTCGCAACTTCGCTGTTTCCTCTTTCCAATTTATGCTGGAAAACTTATTGGGCACCGGAACCAGCACGTACAAAGCCGACTTTCCTTTTGGTGCCAAAGTGTCATCAACCAGACTCGCATTCCTGACATAAAAACTCAAATCCGGCCCGGTTAGCTTGCCCTTCATTATGTTGATGATATTGCGCTTGTAATCATGCGCAAAGACAACGTTATGAAACTGTAAATCATATTTTTTCTTAACTCCCAGATACATCATAAAAACGGAACAAGAATATGGCTGTTTTGCCAGATAATCCGGATTGTACTTCTTAAGCTCCCCTACGGGTACCAATTTATTCATAGCCGCCGCAAAGTCAGCGTTTATTATTGTTTCATCCGCCAAAAATTTCTCACCCCCGTCAAGTTCCACTCCTTTTATGGCTTTATTCTCCACGATTATTTGTTTGACGGGTGTCGAGTAATGAAATGTCACTCCCACTTCTTCGCAGGCTTTGGCTAAGCCGTTGCTTAATTCTGCCAGGCCGCCTTTTACATGGTCGATTCCAAATTCATGTTCAACGTAGGGGATTATTGCGAAAGCTCCCGGGCATTCATAAGGGCTCATGCCTAAATATTTGGCCTGAAAAGTAAAACACAATTTCGCTCTTTCATCTTCCGCATAATTTCCAATAACGTCATACACCGATTTGGTCAGTGCGAATTTTGGAACGTTTTTTAAAAAACCCCAAGTCAAAATCTCCATTGGGTCCGTATTGGGCCGAGCCAATATGCCGTTAATGCTGTCAAACCTTTCTTTTTCTTTAATGCGGAATTTTTCATAACCCTCACCGTGCCCGGGAAAATGTTTTTCCATTTCTTTCTTGGTTTTTTTCTTGTCGCTGGAAATATCGACTATCGCACCGTCAAAAAATAATCGGTACATCGGGTCAAGCGGCATCAGATCCACGTAATCTGCCAGCTCGCGTCTCGTGTTTTTAAAGATTTCTTCCAGTAAATACTTCATGATTAAAAAAGTCGGGCCCACGTCAAACTTATAATCTCCCAACATAAAAGATGAGCATCTTCCTCCCGGATGATCTTTGGCCTCATATATATGAACATCAAAGCCGCGATGCCCCAGTAAAAGTCCGGCTGCCAGCCCGCCCGGCCCGGCGCCGATAATAATGATTTTTTTCTTGTCTTTCATATGTGCTAATTGTACTTTTGAAGGCGCGAAACGTCAAAAAAACACTAGCATCCAGCATCCAGCATCTAGAGTCTAGCATCTAGAGTCTAGCGTCTAGCAACTAGAGTCTATCCGGCATTGACAAATCACCGTTTTTCTGATTAACTATAATCATATGAACAATAGGCTTCATGGATATCCGAAGATGTTCGCAATCGTATCCGACACACAAATCGGCTGCGTTTTTGCGCCTTCCCGGATTCGTATGGAGACTAAGTCACCCCCTGAAAGCTAAAGCTTTCTTCCCCCTATTCGCCAATGAGGGGGATTGAGGGGGAGTTGGATCCCCCACAAATCCGGGAAAACCCGGGTTTATTTTTGTCCGTCGGACAAAGATCACTCCAACCATGGGGAACGCCATGCACCTTGCACAAGTTAAGAAATACAAGATGTCGCCGCAGACCATCTACATCGCGATATCCGCTTTACGAGAAGCCGGCGTCACCATCACGGCAACAATGTTCGGCCTGTACCTCGTACATTTGGGAATACCGTATTACCTGATTCCCATCACCCAGGCCATATTCGTGACAGTGATCGTACTGTCTGAAATTCCCACAGGTATGCTGGCAGACACGCGCGGCCGCGGCTGGTCCATGCGTATGGGCGCCGGGCTATTCACTCTTGGCATGCTGGTCTACGCATCGGCGCAGGGTTTTTGGAGCGCAATCTTGGCCGAAAGTACAATCGCAATCGGCTTCGCCTTCTTCTCCGGCGCCGAGCGTGCCTGGATAACCGATGCAATCAACAACATGATTCCTGATGAGCGGGAAGCTGAAATTGTTAAAAAACAAACTTTTGCGAGGCAAGGATATTTTGGATCCATGGCTTATCTGGTCGCAGGATTCATAGGGGCATTGCTTGCAATTAGCAATTATCGCTTGGTCTGGCTAGCCGGTGCGGCGATGGGCGCCGCTGGCTTGCTCCTTGCCATGTGGCAAGTAAACGGCCAAGGGGAGCCATCCGAAAAAATCGGCGAACTGAAAGCTCTGAAAGATAGCCTGGCCAAACTCAAAGCAAATAAAAATCTGCAATGGGTTTTTGTTATATCCTGTGTATCCAAAATCAGTGTAGTTTTCTTCCCGTTCTGGTCCATCTATTTTATGGATTACGTACATGGCCAACTCGGCCTAGGCATTGTGTGGATCCCCATGTATGGAGCCAATGGACTGGGCGCCTACTTGGTTGGTCGCTGGGCCAAGACCCGACTTATGATCAATCATGAAAATCATATCATTTCTTTCAGCGTTCTGCTGATGGGTTTGGGCTTGTTTTATGCCGGCTTCGTAAACAACGTTTGGTTGGGTCTTACCGGCATCATGATCCTGGAATTCGGCTTTGGCATTTTAAAGCCCATGACCAATGCTTACATAGAAAACCGCGTAGGATCTTCTTACCGCGCCACATTCGGCTCACTCGAATCATTCGTCGGCCGCAGCAGCGGTCTGCTTGTTCAGCTCAGTGCCTTTTCCTTGGCCTTCGGCAAACCCTCCGACCGCCAAACCGTGACTCATCTTTGGACGCACATGGGCGCCGCCCTAGCCATCTTAACCATCCTGGTCTGGCTCTTCCGTCCACGGAAGATCTAACTTAAAACCTCCCAACTCGGGAGGTCTTTTAATTTTCTATTTCACTATCCGGTCGCGAGTCGTCAGTCTCCAGCATCCAGCATCCAGCATCTAGAGTCTAGCATCTAGAGTCTAGCGTCTAGCATCTAGAGTCTGTTCAGTTTTTATGCTCCTTCTGTTTTTAAATACTCAAAAATATAACTAAGCAAATACCGGTCACTTTGCAGCATCTTTAGCGGCTCGGTCTCATTTTCCGCAAACCAGCCCCACCTTTGCCCCTCCTGTAGCTTCAGTGATTTTTTGTTCTTGCAATAATCAATATAAATATACATGTTGGATCTTTGCTCCGGATGCTGAAAAGTCGTCTTCATTATCAATTGCGGATCTTTTATCTTGTAATTCAATTCCTCCACGGCCTCACGCTCCAGCGCTTCCAAGCTGTTCTCACCCGCATCGATCCCGCCGCCGAAAAACGACCAATAACCGGGCATGAAAGATCTCGTCTCCTCTCTTTGCTGCAGTAAAACTTTCAATTTGCCATCATAGGGCACGATAATGGAAACATCTCTCTCTTTTTGCGCATTCAGCCAGGCATGCGCATAGTTAATCAGATCCCTGTCATGCTTTTGCATCTTCAGCGTCTCCAGCTGGCTTACATCGAACCAACCCCAATTCTCGCCATTCTTTAATAACAATTTATTGTTCTTGGGATGATATTCTTCGGCAAACACGTGCAGATGCGCTCTAAACTTTGGATGCTCAAAGGTCGATGTCAAAATATATTTGGGTTTTTTTATCTGATAATTCAATTCGGCAAATGCTTTTCTTTTCAAGGATTCGTACGGCGTTTCCTCCGGCAGTACACGTCCTCCGAACGAGCACCAATAATGCGGCAAAAAATCGCGCGTCTTGGGCCTTAACTGCAATAAAAACCGTTTATACTTATCGTACAAAAGATACACACTGAAATGTTTCTCCTCCTTGATTTTTTCATGCGCATTCATATATTTTATCCATACCATGAGCAGAAAAAGTCGTCAAAAGCTTCCCTCTCTCTGCCCTTCGACACCGCTCAGGATATCTCTCCCCCGCAAGCGGGGGAGAGAAAAAGTCATCAAGTTCAATAATTAAAAAATGCCGGAGTCGAGCTCATCGCGTTTAACGCGACTCATCTCGATGGAGGTCGCCGACATTTCGTATTTTTATTTTGCACAATGCATTATCCATTGTGCATTGTTGATGTCGCTAGACATCGACAGTCGCTTTCTTGGCATGAGTTTGAATAAACTTCTTGCGCGGAGCAACATCTGAGCCCATTAAAATATTAAATGTTTCATCTGCCTCGGTTGCATCGTCAATAGTAACAATCTTCATGACGCGTGTCTCGGGATTCATTGTGGTTTCCCACAATTGCTCGGGATTCATTTCACCCAAACCTTTGTAGCGCTGGATGCTGATTCCCGCTATCTTGGTTGCGCCTTCTTCGGCCTCGCCGTTTTCCGCGGTTTCCGTCACCGTTTCGGCTCCGATCTCAACTTCATCCTCCTCCTTGGCTTTGACTTTGGCTTTGTTCTTTTCTTCTTTTAATTTTTGCAATTCGGCAATAACTTTTTCTTTTTCATCCTCGGTATAAGCATACATAACTGTTTTGCCCTTGGCGATTCGATAAAGCGGCGGCTGGGCCACAAAAATATGGCCTTTGGCGATCAATTCCGGGAAATATCTGTAAAACAATGTCAGTAATAAGGTTCTTATGTGCGAACCGTCAACGTCGGCATCGGTCATGACCACAATTCTGTGATAGCGCAGTTTTTCCATATCCAGATTCTCACCGATACCGGTCCCCAAAGCGATAACCAGATTTTTGATTTCATTATTGGCCAGCATTTTGTCCAATCTGGCGCGTTCCACATTCAAAATCTTTCCGCGCAAGGGAAGTATGGCTTGGTGGTCGCGGTCGCGGCCCTGCTTGGCCGATCCTCCTGCGGAATCTCCCTCAACAATAAATAGCTCGCTTTCGCTCGGATCTTTGCTGGAGCAGTCTGCCAATTTACCCGGCAGCGTCAAACCCTCCAGCGCGCCTTTGCGGATAATCGTATCGCGCGCGGCTCTGGCCGCGGCTCTGGCTCTTTGAGCCAAAACGCATTTGCCGATTATGGCCTCGCCGTCGCGCGGATGTTCCTCCAGATAAGTTGCCAGAGCTTCATTCATTAAAGATTCCACGGCACCTCTTGCTTCCGGATTGCCCAGCTTGGCTTTGGTCTGCCCTTCAAATTGCGGCTCTTTAATCTTTACGGAAATCACCGCCGTTAAACCCTCTCTAACATCATCGCCGCTCAAATTATCGTCCTTTTCTTTCAGATAGCCTTTACTGCGCGCGTAATTGTTCAGCACACGGGTCAGAGCCGTCCTGAAACCCATTACATGCATGCCGCCTTCAGGATTATAGATGTTGTTGGCAAAAGCCATCACGGTCTCTTTAAAATCATCGGTATATTGAATGGCTACCTCAACGCCTATGTCTTCAACCTGCTTTTCCACGTAAAAAATTTCGTCATGCTTTGGCGCTTTGGAATGGTTTAAAAATTTCACGTAAGATTTCACACCGCCTTCAAAATAAAAACCATAAGCCTGCGGCTGATTTTTGACCCTGGCGTCTACAATATGAACATGAACTCCCTTTGTTAAGTAACATTGCTGGCGCAGATGGTCCAAAATATACTTCCAGTCAAATTCAGTAGTCGTAAAAATCGAAGCGTCGGGTTTAAAGGTGATTTTGGTCCCGGTCTTTTTGCTGGTACCGACTTTCTTTACTTTGTTTTTTGGCTTGCCGTATTCATATCTCTGCTGCCAGACCCCGCCGTCTCTCTCAACCTCTGCCTCAACCCATTCAGACAATGCGTTTACAACCGATACACCCACACCGTGCAATCCTCCGGAGATTTTATAGCCGGACCCTTCGCCGCCGAATTTACCGCCCGCATGCAATTTGGTCAGCACCAACTCCAAAGCTGAGACTTTGTATTGTTTATGGATATCAACCGGAATACCGCGTCCGTTATCACTAACGCTAACACTGCCATCCGCATTCAATGCCACAGTCACCAAATCCGCGTGACCGGCCATGGCTTCGTCAAAACAATTATCAACCACTTCCCAAATCAGATGATGCAAACCCGTCTCGCCTGTTGAACCGATATACATTCCCGGGCGTTTTCTGACCGGTTCCAGACCTTCCAAAACCGAAATCTGCTCGGCGCCGTAAGCGCCTTTTTTTGCCTTGTTTTTAGGCTCTTTTTCTTCTGCTTTCTTTGGCATATAACGGACATATATTAGCAAAAAATCCCTTGAGTATCAAGGGGAAATGTCAAGGCCGTTTCCCTCTCTCTTTCCCTCTATTAATTTTATTGCGGGAAAACTCTTCCCGTATACCCCTTCGCATAAAGCTCCGTGGTACAGGGCGAGGGAAAGAAGATTGCTGCCCCTTTCCCTTGCGCGCGGGGGAAAGGTCTCTCTGCATTAATGCAGAGAGGGATAGAGGAAATGTAAATCAAGGTTAAAAAAATCGCGCCGCAATCGACAAAGGGCATTGACCATGTCGCCCATCGATTCGCAGAGCGTTTTAGAAGGTGGCTCGGAGGGGGTCGGATGACCTCCCCCGGGCGCAGGACGCAAAGCGGTCGCTTCCTGCAATCTTCGCCCCCCGCCGGCCATAAGCACCGCCTAGCCAGCGATTGATGTTTGTATAACTTATTTTTCATAAATATCAAGAATCAAATCAGCACTTTGTAAAAAAATATATTTAATTTTATTCCTATGGTAATCATGTTAATATGAGCAGGAAATCATGACTAAACCCCCTACGCCGTTGGCTTCGGAGGGTCACCGTCAAGGTTCAAAGTTTATGCAAAAAGTTTTTCTTATCCGCCACGGCGAAGTCGAAAATCCCGATGGAACAAATTACGGAACATTGCCCGGTTGGCATCTTTCCCAAGAGGGGAGAGGTCAAATTAAAGATTTGAGTTTAAAGATAAAGGATCAAGGATTAAACGTATGCGGTATCACCGCTTCGCCTTTGGAACGTGCTCAAGAAACGGCCGCCATCCTGTCGCAAAACTTGGCAATCGATGTAACCACTGACAAACGTCTGACCGAATGGGACATGGGAGATTGGATGGGCAAGCCGTTGCAAGAGTTTTATCAAACATCGGGCTATTATTCCCCGGAGATGAAAACCGATGGCATGGAGCCGCTTGCTGATCTTGCGTCGCGCATGATCGATTCAATCCGTTTTGCGCTCACAACTTGCGCCGGCGACATCATTATCTGCTCGCACCGTGAACCCATGGCCGCGGCCATAATCGCATTGCAGCAAAAACCCTGGCCCCAAATTCACGAAATCGACATGCCCATGGCCAGTGTCTGGGAACTAATCTTTGAAAACAGTAAATTTCAATCTGCAAAACGAATCTTTTAAAAACAATATCCAATCACCAACAAAACAATCACCAATAAATATTTCAATCTGCAATATCCCAATTTCCAATTGATTATGTAAAGTTATGATCATTGGTTATTAATTGATTATTGGAATTTGGTTATTGGTTATTGCCAGTTATGGTATAATTGGCATGATATGCCAGAAACAACAGTAGTTGGCCGCGGCTTTACCGAAGGCGAACTTAAAGCCGCCAGTTGGTGGGTGCGTCATGAAGTTCAGCTTAACCGCTGGTCGCGGATATTGTTAATCGCATTTAATGCAATTATTTGGGGCTACATCATCTGGGGTTTGCTTGATGCTTACATCATTTCTTATCCGCGTGAATCCCGTATTACCGAAGCTATTGCCGTCAACCAGCAGAATCTTGACCGCATCATGCAAGATCGTCCGGGCAATGTGGGCACGGGTCAAGTTTTGGTCTTTCAAACAACCGAGGGCAGAGTTGATATTGCCGTGGATATTGAGAATGGCAATAAACAATGGTGGCCGGAATTTACCTACCGCTTCAACATTGCCGGCGAGCAGACACCGGCGCGTCAAGGCTTTATCATGCCCGAATCCATTATCACTTTAACCGAGCTGGGATTTAAGCCGGCATCGGCCCAGGCCAGATCAGCGCAATTGATCGTAGAAAACATCCGCTGGCACAGACTGGATCCGGCAGAGGTGGACGGCGATTACAATCAATTTTTACGAAACCGCTACGGCGATGTGGCTGTAGAAAATATCGGTTTTGATCCCGTCAGTGCCGCTGCTGGCCGACGAGCCGGCAGAACTTCCTTCGATATCGTGAACAGGGGAGCGTACGGTTACTGGTCTATTGACTATGTCATTAAACTCTATCGCGGCGGTACGGTCGTGGCTGTGAACAAAGTCAATGTCCGTGAGTTAAGGCCCGGCGAAACAAAAAAAATCGATTTGCTCTGGTATGATGAAATTCCATCTGTGACCAAAACCGAAGTCACGCCAATAATAAATCTGCTGGATAATGCTTCCTACCTGCCGACGAACCGCTTTTAAACGCTTAACCCTAAAACCACAACCCTCAAAGCTGTAAGTACAGCTTTTTGGTTTAGGTCTTTTTAGCCCTGAGCTTAAAGCTTAAAGCTGAATTTAGGATTGAGGGTTAAGGATTAAGCTCAAACTTGCGCAGCAAGTTTGTTTGTGAGAACCTTGCTGCATGTACAGAACCTTTTTGCAAAAACTGCGCAGTTTTGACTGGATCCTGTTGGGCTCTGTTTTAATGTTGTCCGCCATCGGACTCATTATGATTTACGGCATAAGTACATCTTTGGATTATTCTTCCACGCTGCAATTCCGCAAACAGCTTATCGCTTTAATCATCGGCCTTGCTTTCATGGTCGCTTTAGCCCTGTGGAATTACCGCCAACTGCGCAATTACGGCATGGTAGTCTATTTTATCGGAGCCTTGCTGTTGATTGCTGTTTTGTTTTTTGGTGCCGAAATCCGCGGCACGCAAGGATGGTTTAAACTTGGCAACATTACCATACAGCCGGTTGAGGTCGCCAAAGTCTGTTTTGCTGTATTCATGGCTTCGTATTTTTCCAAACAAATTCATAAATATATAAACTGGATAACTTTTTTCGGCAGCTTCACCGCCATGTCGGTATATGTTTTTTTAATTTTGCTTCAACCGGATTTTGGTTCGGCTATGATAATCTTGGTCATGTGGCTAATTGCCGTAGCTTTTGCCGGTTTGCGCCTGCGCTCTTGGATCGCTTTGCTCGCTGTTGGCGGGTTGGCTGTCATTTTAGCTTGGACTTTTTTATTGGCGCCGTATCAAAAATCCCGCATCACATCATTTTTAAATCCGGGAGCCGATCCGCTTGGCGCCGGATACAACGTCATCCAAGCGCAAACCGCTTTGGGTTCGGGCGGCTGGCTTGGCAAAGGCATAGGCAAAGGCAGTCAATCGCGTTTGCGCTTTCTGCCCGAAGCCTCCACGGACTTTATGTTTGCCGTCATGGGCGAAGAACTGGGATTTGCGGGCATAGCTTTAATTCTCGGTCTTTTTGGCGTGGTTTTATTCCGCATCATTTATATCGGATATAAATCGGGTGATGTTTTTGTTGAAATTTACTGCATATTAATCGCCGGCATGTTTGGCATGCACGTTTTGATCAATGCGGGTATGAACATGGGAATTATGCCTGTAACGGGCATTCCTTTGCCATTTGCATCAGCGGCCGCATCGTCTTTGGCTGCCGGTTTTATCGCTTTGGGAATAGTGCAAAGCACGGTGATGCATGCCGATGCTTTGGACCGGCTGGCCTGACGTTGACCGTGAGGCTCCGTCGGGATATTCTTATTGCATGAATCACAATCCGATTTATCCACTGATGACGCATTGTCCTATATGCCATGCATTGTTTGCGGCCGCTGATGTTAAATTAATTTCCGAAACAAAGTGCATTCGTTTATACCATTCAACCTGCCACTCCTGCGGACATGGTCTGTTTGCTTATGTAATGGAAACCAATGGCGGCATGAGTTCCATCGGGCTGGTGACTGATGCTGCGGGCGAAGATGCTTTGAGACTGGCTGACAGTGAGCCTGTCAGCTCAAAAGAGTGTATTAACGCCCACAGACAGATTAATGAACAAAGCAGGGAATTATGCCGCCGATTTCTTGACATTTCCGGTAAACTCGCATAACATCTCACTACTTTATTTTTTAGTTATTCGCCCGCGATTAATATGAACGCAATTACAGCAAAAACACGTCAACCAGGGGAAAAATCCGTCACTGACAAAGATACCGCCATGCTTAAAGCCGAAGTGTACGGCAAGGGCTTGCCCAATCAGTCGATTTTTTTGCATCCCTCGGATTTTTTAAAGCTTTATCGTGAAGTTAAATATTCTTCATTGTTTGATTTGATGGTGGATGATAAAGAGCCGGTAAAAGCTCTTATTCAGGATGTGCAGGTCAACCCTGTCAGTATGCAGCCAATTCACGTGGATATACGCCAGATTAGAATGGATCAACCGATCACGGTCACCGTGCCTTTGGCTTTTGTCGGCGAATCCGACGCGGTTAAAATGGGAGGCACTCTCATCAAATCCATTGACGAAGTTGAAGTTGAGTGTCTGCCGGCTAATCTTCCTAAAGAATTGAATGTGGATCTTGGCATCTTAAAAACATATGATGACCAGATTACCTTCGCATCATTGCAAATCCCCGAAGGAGTTAAGGTGAATAGGGATCCGGAAGAGGTTATTGCTTTTGCCGAAGAGCCGTTGTCCGAGGAAGAATTAAAGAAACTGGAAGAATCCCAAGTGGGTGATGTCAGCGCGGTCAAGAGCGAGGCTGATGAAAAAGCCGAGAGCGCCGCGGCTGAAGGAGCGGAAGGAGAAGCCAAATCCGAAGAATCAAAATAAGTAAAACATGATCAAAAAATACATGGAGGGAAATAATAAACAAAAACAATGGCTGAAAACCGTTGACCAGTTTATTAAACGCCGGTGGCCTTTTTTGGCCATCGGTGCTGTTTTTATTATCGGCGCGAGTTACGGCTTGTTTCGATATGCCGTAAGCCACGGCAATGAGATCAATGGTCAGTCGCAAAACAATGAAACGATTGCCGAGCAAACCGCAATCGACGATGGTCTTGCGGCCAGACGCCTGGATGGAATACGCGTCGCGCCCGAGTTGGCGAATTTACTGCCTTTTGCCGTCATGATAGAAAATCATGTTGATGCGCGTCCGCTTTCCGGAGTATCTAAAGCCAGCTTGGTTTTTGAAGCTCCTGTTGAAGGTGGCATAACACGCATGCTGGTCATATTTGATGCCAGCTCAACCGCTGATAACATCGGGCCCGTACGCTCAGCTCGGCCGTATTATATTGACTGGGTCAGAAGCCTTGATGCCGCCTATGTTCATGTCGGCGGCTCTCCGGAGGCATTGAACCGCATCAAAGGCCTGGCGTATTTTAAAAATTTGGATGAGATGGCGGGTGAAAATTATTTTTGGCGTTCAGCCAAGCGATCGTCGCCTCATAATACTTATACCAGCATGGAAAATTTGAATCAGGCCGCTATTGATAAACAATGGAAAGCCGGGGACTTTGAGGCTTGGACGTTTCAAGAAATCGAACCCGACATTAAACCGGGGAATGTCACAAGTATCACTATCCCTTACGCAGGTTCTTACAGGGTCGACTGGTCTTATGATCCGGAGACCGCTTCTTATGAGCGCTCCATGGGCAGACAGCGCCAAAAAGATGCGGACGGATCTGCTGTAAATGCAAAAAATATTTTGGTTTTAAGTACCGAGGAAAACACCTTGGATGATGTGGGACGCCTTTCCATCCGCACGACAGGGGAAGGTAAAGGCTGGTTGTTTCATTACGGTTCTGCCAAAGAAATCAAATGGACCAGAAAATCAAACCAATTTTATAAGATCCAATCTCCGGATGGGCGCGATGTGGCTTTTATTCCGGGCAGTACCTGGATTGAATTTGCCACAAAAAAATCTTATGAGCCTGTATTCCTGACGTCATCAAACTGAAAGTACTAAGTACTAAGTACTAAGTGCATAATACGAAATACGGTTAATAAATGTTCCATTTTCCAAATGTAAGTATTGTAAGTATGGCTAGCAAAAAAACATCCAAGCAGCGCGCCTATAAAATAAATGGCGGACAACCCTTGAAAGGCGAAGTCAGAATCAGCGGCGCCAAAAACGCGGCAACCAAACAATTGGTGGCGGCGCTTTTATCTGATGAGCCGGTAATTTTAAACAACGTCCCGCAAATCGGCGATGTGGATGCAACAATTGAATTGCTTCAAGGTCTCGGAGTCGCCATCGATCGCAAAACCGACCAAGTCACCGTTAAATCCATAGGCATTAAAAACGGTGATGTCGCTTCGGCTTTCAGCCGCAAAAACCGCATACCAATCTTGCTTATCGGTCCGCTCTTGCATCGTTTTGGCGAGGCTCGTATCCCCATGCTGGGCGGCTGTAAAATCGGCGCCCGTCCGGTTGATATCCATCTTTTGGGTTTTGAAAAAATGGGCGCAGAAATTATCTGCGAAGAGGATTGTTATGTTATTAAAGCCGATAAATTAAAAGGCGCCATGATCGAGCTTCGATTTCCTTCGGTCGGTGCTACGGAAAACCTTATGCTTGCCGCTGTCCGCGCCGAGGGAATAACCACTATCGCCAATGCGGCCATAGAGCCGGAAATCATGGACACGGCCAAGCTCCTGCAATCCATGGGCGCCATCATCCACCTCGAAGCCAACCGCACTTGGGTGATCCAGGGCGTGGAAAAACTCTCCGGAGCTACGCACAATGTAATCCCGGACAGGATAGAGGCCGCCTCATTCGCCATCGCCGCGGCAATCACGGGAGGTTCGGTTTTTATCAAAAATGCGCGTCAGGACGATCTCTTGTCATTTCTAAATGCCCTTCGCCGCGTTGGAGCGCCATTTACAATCCAGCCTGACGGTATTCTCTTTGAATCCGCCAAGCGTTACAATCCCATCATCCTGGAAACAGACGTTCATCCCGGATTCATGACCGACTGGCAGCAGCCTTTTGTTATGCTTTTAACTCAAGCCGACGGTGTCTCAATAGTCCATGAAACCATTTTTGAAGATCGTTTTGGCTACACCGAGGCCCTGAAAAAAATGGGGGCTAATATCCAGCTGCATTCTGACTGTTTGGGTTCCAAAGAATGCCGTTACAAGCATCAAAACTATAAACATTCTTGCATTGTATCCGGTCCAACTCCTCTTAAAGCTGCTAACATCGAAATTCCCGATCTTCGCGCCGGTTTTTCTTATCTTCTCGCCGCGCTCATGGCCAAGGGCGCCTCAACCGTCAGCGGTGTAGAGCATGTGGAACGCGGTTATGAAGACATAATCGGCAAACTTCAAAACCTGGGAGCCAATATAGAAGTTATCTAATAATCAAAAACCTGTCCCTGCCGCAAAGATCTTTTTCAACAGAGATCTTTTTTTTCGGCCAAAGTCTTCGCGCATACTCACTTAAATCCCGCGCTTGCCGCGGATCCATCTCTAATAGAACTCTAAACTCGGAATTCTGAATTCTGAATTCAAAAAATTGTTTTAACAATTTTTTATTTAGTGCCATGCCGTCATCATCCGCGAACAGAGCGGTATGCGGCTCATAGTCGATCACATCTTTTTGCATGTCATCCGTATCAGAGTAGGGGAGGTAGGGCAGGTTTGCCACAACAAAGACTTCTGCTCCAAGACTTTCGACGTATCGACGTATCGACTCTTGTACATCTTTTCCAAATAAATCATCCTGAATAACGGTTACATTCTCTGTGGATAATTTTTTACAGTTATGTTTTACGACGCTTAGTGTAGCGGGGGAATTATCACTTGCAATCATGTTTACATCTTTAAAACGCGTGGCAATGGTCAGAGCAATACAGCCGCTCCCCGTCCCTATATCCGCAACCACAATCTTTTTCCCATCCGCAATCGCCTGCTTTATCTCAACGCTCGCAATCTCCACCAGCTGTTCGGTTTCCGGCCGAGGAATCAGCACATTTTGATCCACTGCAAAATCCCAACCGCAAAACGGTTGAAAACCAACAATATATGCAATTGGCTCGCCCGCCGATCTTCTTTTTATAAACTGATTATACTTTGTGACTTGTCCGGGCTTTAAAACAACATCTCCATGAGATTTGATAAAAGCTCGATCTTTCCCGGTCGCCGCTGCCAGCAAGAGTTCGGCTTCGCGTCGGTCTGATTTTTTAGCTGCATTGAGCGCTTCATTTACTGTCATGCTAAATAACATAGCATAAATTCGTAATTCGCCAAGCCTTGACAGTCGTCAATGTGCGTGGTACAGGTTTTAGGCATTTACAAGGAGAAACAAATGCAAATCCGCTCTTTTCAACAAATCTCATACGATCACGCAGACTTCTGGATCGGGGGTCACATATCCGAGCCCTTGCTGGCTCAGCAATCGGTCTTCGGACTGGCCAAGCATTATCACTTGAAACGAAAAACACTTCAAGCGCTCATGCGCATGCAAAATGTTGGCAGTGTGTTCCAATTCGGACGCCGCGGAAAAATCACGATCAGCTGCTTGGTCTTGGGCCATCGCCCCGGCGATCTGAACGCTTCTGAAATGCACGCATTTGCCGAGCGCATCTGCCGGGAATCCGACGTCGACACCGCCATCTTCGGCGAAGGCTTTCTGCTTCAAGGCGCTAAAGGAAAAGTCAATCCCGTCAAGAGCTTCCAAACTCTCTGCCGGATTTTACGCAAGCATGAATTCGCCGGAACATTGTACGAGCCTCCCGATTATCTGGCAGGCACAAAAGTGGTGGAGCTCTTCCCTCCCGACGAACGCGTCACCGATACCAGGATGCTTCTCACGGTTAACGGCCATGTTCGCGAGTCCATTCCGCCCAAGGTCGGCCAAATGATCCGCGAGAACAAAGAAGACAAATAATCTTATACACCTTACTCCATTTAATGGAGTTTTTTTTGTGTTATTTTTCATGTTATAATCAACATATGTCAGCATTCACGGCATTGGATAAAACTGTAAGTCGCATACAGAATTTTTTAAATTACCGCGAATCGCCCGAATGGATCATTATCAATGACCCCGAAGAGTTGTCCGACGTAAAAAAATTACCACGCGATCTGCATTATATTTTATCCATCCACCCTTCCAGATTCTCGCAATTGCAAACCGTCTTAACCCGCAACTGCGGTTTGGCCATTTCGTACGATAAGAACATCCCGGATAATATTGTGCGTTCGGTAAATCGCATCGCCAACACTCAAGAAGGCACTCTATTCCCTTGGCTTGAAGATTTTTTTAAGGACGATGTTAACCCCCCTTGGTCCGAAGATGATCTTGCCGACGCATCTGCTCGTGATATCGATTTGCACGAGGAGCTTTTCGCTTTAAAAAAATTTTATCAAAACTGTCAGCAAATATCCTTTATCTATCCCCCGGGCGCGGCGCCCCATAAAGATGATGAACATTTAACCAGAACTTTGTTGAAAGATCTGAAAAATTTACGAGCCGCGGAAATGGCTCACCTTATTGCAGCCAAAAAGCACAGCTATACTTCCTGGCATCTGGCACTTGCGTTACTCGGTATAATTTTCCTCATACCAATTATATATGTCATGACTCTGTTGTATGAACCGCTGGGATTATTATCCGCCGTGCTTTTACCCGGCTTGGCCGTTGAAGGCAATTATTATTACAACTCGTACAAATATGGTGCGGCCTCTTGGCAATTGAAAAGAAAAATCCGGCAAATTCTGCCCTGGACATCATTGCAAATTATTTTTGCCGTAATCGCTTATTTATTTAAAAATAGCGATTATAATATATTGGCCGGCATTTGTTTGGGCGTCGCTGTTACAATCTTCCCCGTCAAGAGCTATGTATTTAACTCTTTGCGAGCTTTGTCGGGCTGGCAAAATCTTAATTATCAGGGAAAAGCCGTTTATATTCATCGCTGGCCTTGGCTCAAAGCCAAAGAAGGCAGATTTTGGTGGCTTAGACCGGCAAGTATTATCACAGCCTTTGCTCTCTGTCTCGCTGTTTATGCTCGAATGTCAGATGGCAATGCTTGGATTTTGGCTTTACTCGGCCTGTCGCCGCACCTTTTGGCTCAAGTTCTTAATATTTTGCGCAGGCAATTTGTGAGCTGGCAATTGAAAAATGATATGAGGCGCGAACTCAAATACGGAATAATTGTTGAATAATGCCTTTAAGTATGGACAAAAACATCGCCGTGAGCTAAGATTATTAATACTTTACCAAGACCGCGAATGTCTAATTTTTTATAACTATGGGTCTATTTAGCAAAAAAAACACGGAAAACATTAATGAGGCGCCGCCAAAGGTAGCTTTGTATTTTTTCTTGGAACTTATTCAGGTTGTAGCCATTTCTTTGGCGATCATTATTCCCGTTCGTTATTTCCTGATCCAGCCGTTTTATGTTAAAGGCGCCTCCATGGAGCCCAATTTTTTTGATCACGAATACCTAATAATCGATGAAATCTCTTACCGCTTCAAAGAGCCTCAACGCGGCGATATCCTGGTGTTTCACTACCCCAACGATCCGAAAAACTATTTTATCAAACGCTTAATCGGATTGCCGGGCGAAACCATAGAAGTCGGCGGCGGTCAAGTAAAAGTTTACAACGATCAATATCCCAACGGAATAGTTTTGGACGAATCTTTATATCTGGATGATACTTACACGGCGCAAAGCCGTACGGAAACCTTAAAGGCTAATCAATATTTCGTCCTGGGAGATAACCGCGCTTCCAGTCTTGATTCGCGTTATTTCGGCGCCATCGACGACGACGTCATTGTGGGCCGGGTCTGGCTAAGAGGCTGGCCGCTGGACCGCTGGAAGATATTTGATAAACCCGAATATAATCTTTAATGAATATGATTACTAAAAAACCTGCACCCGCAAAAAAAAGCGATGCTCCGGCAAAAAAAGCCGCGCAACCCATAAACCTTATTCGCGGCATGCGCGATCTCTTGCCTTCTGACTGGCCTTATTGGCGCATGGCTTTTGAAAATGCGCAAAAAGTCTGCGATTCTTACGGTTTTGGCCGCATAGAAACTCCTGTTGTTGAAGAAACGGCTCTTTTTGTGCGCGGCGTCGGTAAGCAGACCGATATCGTTGAAAAAGAGATGTACAGCTTCGAAACTTCCGGCGGCGATAATGTCTGCTTGCGCCCGGAAAATACAGCTGCGATTTGCCGTTCCTATATCCAGCACGGCATGCTGAATCTGCCGCAACCGGTCAAGCTCTGGTACTGGGGCCCAATGTTCCGCCACGATCGCCCTCAAGCCGGCCGCTACCGGCAGTTCTGGCAGTTTGGCGCAGAAATGATCGGCGAGGAGGATGCGGTAGTGGATGCTCAGCTCGCGCTCATCGCCTGGAGATTCCTTAAGGATTTGGGTCTTGATACGGTCGTTCGCATCAATTCCATCGGCACACCTGAAAGCCGCCTCAACTACCGCAACGCATTGGTCGCCTACTTTAGGCCCAAACGCAATCGTTTAAACGAAGATGATAAAAAACGCCTGCTTAAAAATCCTCTGCGGCTTTTGGATTCCAAGGATCCTGAAGTCATGGAAATGAAAGTCGAAGCCCCGCAAATCGTTGACTGGCTCGATGAACCCTCTAAAAATCATTTTATGCAGGTTTTGGAATACCTCGATGAAGTCGGCGTGCCTTATCAGCTCGATCCTTTTCTTGTACGCGGTTTGGATTATTATACAAAAACGGTTTTTGAGCTTTATGATGCCAATGATGAAGGCGAGCAAGAGCCGATCGCTTTGGGAGGAGGCGGACGCTATGATGGTTTGATGGAAATCCTTGGCGGCCGGCCCACTCCTGCGGCAGGATTCGCCATAGGCCTTGACCGTGTTGTCAGTCGCTTAAAAGCCCGTGAAGATATCCGCATACCCGAGGAGAAGGTGGATGTTTTTGTGGCGCAATTGGGTGAGAGCGGCCGCAAACGCGCTTTGGCTTTATTCGAAGAATTACGCAAAGCGGGCATCAAAGTCGCCGAAGCCTTTGCCAAGAATTCAATTAAAGCGCAAATGGATTTGGCTAATAAATTAAATGCAAAATACACAATTATTATCGGCCAAAAAGAAGTTCTGGATGAAACCGCCATTATCCGCGACATGGATGCCGGCACGCAAGAAATTATTGATGCCAAAAAGATTGTCCAAGTTTTGGAAAAAAAGTTAACCCAAAAATCGGTTGAAAACATAACTTCGGACATGGCCTCAAACTAACAACCGGCAAGCTAAAACTTTAAATATAAACTGCAAAGAGCAAGGCTTTGATAACTCTTTGCAGCTTTCAGTTCCGGCTTTTACCTTCAGCCTTGAGCTTTGGCTAAAGTCTGGCGTCTAGAGAACTAAGTATTACACGCTTCGAGCCTGGTGCTTCGTACTAGCGTCTAGCATCTAGTGACCATCATCGTGTATCCCGCACCGTGCATTGTCTGACGTTTCGCGTTATACGTTATACGTTCCACGTTCTACGTTCTACGTTATACGTTATACGTTGCGAGTTTCGCGAGCAGAGTCTTTCATTGACAGCAAAGCTTGGCTCGTGTATTATAATTTCGTATCCTTTACAGGGATGCCTAATTTAGATATTTTTTAGAAAGGAGTTGAAACCATGGTCGAAGTAAAAAGAAAAAAGGGTGAAACTTTTGATGGCTTGTTGCGCCGTTTTCAGCGCCGCATGCAACAGGGCGGAATCTCTCTCGAAGTCCGTAAAAAAAGATTTCATAAGCGGGCCAAAAATAAAAATCAGGCCCGCAACAGCGCATTAAGGCGTGAAGCCAAAAAAGCGCAATATGATTATCTCTATAAGACCGGACAGTTAAAAGATGATCATCGCAATTAAAAATAACCTATAAAAACATGAATCTCTTAGAACGTGTTGACAACGATCTTAAGCAGGCCATGAAATCAAAAAATGAGTCGGAGCTTTCAATACTCCGGCTTATTCGTGCCGGTTTTAAAAACAAGCAAATTGATTTGGGGCATGAACTCACCAACGATGAGGCCGAAGCCGTAATCAAGACAATGGTTAAACAAGGTAAGGATGCTTTGGTTGATTTTGAAACCGCCGGCCGGCAAGATCTGATTGAAAAACAACTCATCGAGCTTAAATTTCTTGAAACTTTTTTGCCTCCGCCGATGTCCGAAGAAGAACTTCGCAATCTGTGCAATCAGGCAATCCAAGAAAGCGGGGCGCAGACTCAAAAAGATATGGGAAAGGCAATCGGGCTGGTTATGAAAAAGGCCGGAGGGCGGGCTGACGGCAATTCTGTAAAAACTATCCTCACCGAACTGCTTGCCTAAAGTCGCAAACTGCTTTTTATTGTGCTATAATTTAAGACAACGGAAACGGTAATTGTGGAATATTCCCGTAAGGTTTTCTTCTGCCCATGCTGGAGAAGGATTTAAATCGTAGAACCGCCGCTGTTCTGATTAAGAAACAGGTTAAAAAATCTGTAATTATTTTATTTATCATAAGTTTTTGCGCATTTGCTTTTCAGCCTGTCTATGCCCAGCTTGAAGGGAGTCAGGAGAGCGTAAATGCGGTCGCGGCCGCGGCAGGTGTTCAGCCCGGGCAAAATATTTTCGAGATCATCGGCAATATCATCAACATCGCTCTTGGCATGGTTGGCGTTATCTTGCTTGTTATGATCCTCTATTCCGGCTACCAGTACATGACAGCCGGCGGCAATACCGAGCAAGTCCAAAAAGCCACGGCCAGAATACGCAATGCCATCATCGGTTTGCTGATCATCCTCGCATCATTTGCTATAGTCAATTTTATAATCAATTGGTTAACCGGCGCGGGCCCCGGTTTTGCGCCTTCCGGCTATCAATGGCAGGCTCCGCAAACCTTCCAGCAGTATTCCAATTCCGGATCACTGGGCGCGGGCGTAATCGAATACCATTACCCGGAACGCAATCAGCAAAATATTCCCCGCAATACATCAATCGCCATATCATTTAAAGAAGCGATTGATCCGGCATCCTTTATCCAAGATTGGACAGTTGCGACTCCGGATCTTTATGAACTTAACAGCTCGCTTATCAAAATCCACCCGCAGGACAATGCAAATCAAGATTTGCAGCCCGATCAGGCCCGCGTCACGGTCTCTGCCGATAAAAAGACTGTTGTCATCAAACCCAATAATCCGCTCGGCAATTCACAGTCTCCGGTTTGGTATGAGGTTGAGCTGACCGGCGGATCGGACGGCATTAAAAATGCCTCCGGCACGGCTGTCTTCACAGGGTCCTTTTCCGATGGATACAATTGGGATTTTGAGGTTTCCACTGAAATCGACACGACGCCGCCGCAAATCGTGTCTCATATTCCATACAATAACGGCGTTTATGACCGCAATATAGTTGTGCAGATTAATTTCGACGAACCCATGCTGCCCATGAGCGTTGCCGGCATCTTTCAGAAGCAAAACCCCAACATCAATTTTCAGAACATCGTAACATCAGAAAATCAAGGCGGTTCCAGCGAAGTCATCGAGGGCGAATACCGGATATCAAACGGTTATCGTACTGTTGAATTCATCACCACGGATGCCTGCGGAACAAATTCCTGCCTCGTCACCATGTACTGCCTGCCGCCCGATGCGGGAATCGACGTCCTTGTTAAAGCCGCAACCTTAAGCGCCAATCCCCCGCAAGCCGCAGAAATCGGTCCTTTTGGCTTTGACGGCGCGGTAGATATGGCGGGGAATTCTTTGGACGGCGACGGCGACGGCGCCGCTCAAGGTCCTCAGCCCGGCGGCAATGATGATTATCGATTCAATTTTGCCACCAATAACGAAATCAATCTTTCGGCTCCGGTTATTACGGCTTTAAATCCGGAAGTTTTACAAGGTCAAATAGCGGTTGATCAAAACGTGGAAATAACCTGGGATTCCATACTGATGTCGTATTCCATCAATACGGGCAGTGTTTTTATGACCCGCGCCGGTCCGGCTGAAGACGCTCTTGGCCCCAAAGGCGGCGATACTTGGTGGTTTTTCCCGACTTCGCAAAAATTAAACGCAGCCGGCAATCCCGTGGCGCCCAGCGAGGAACCCGTCGCTACCAAAATAGAATTGCATCACCGTCCTTTTCTGCCCTCTGAAATTCCGCCGGCCAATTCAAATCCATGGGATTATTTAAGTCTTTACGCTCCGCAAGTTAATCAAAACTTAATGAACATATATCAAAACTGTTTCAATCCGGCTACGTCAGATCTTGACGGGGACGGAACTGTAAATTCCGGCGGGCCCAATAATCCCAATCTCTGCAACGAAGCTCCGTTTAACGATATTTGTGAAAATTCACCAAACTGGAGACCATGATCAAGCGCACTCAATTTGTCGCACCCGCGATTTTCCTAATCCTGCTTACAGGTTTGATTTTTGCAACTCCGGCATCGGCCGCCTCATCTCCCATCGACCTGGAATCATTGAGTGAAATGCTGAATCTTTCCGATAAAGATCCGCGTGCCATAGCAGCAGAGCTTATAAATGTTTTTATCAGCTTTTTGGCCGTCATTTTCGTTGTCCTTATTCTTCATGCCGGTTTTCTATTCATGATCTCCGGCGGTGACAAGGAAAAAACCGCCAAAGCCAGGCGGGCAATAGCTAATGCAATCATCGGCCTCGCTATTGTGCTTTCTTCCTGGGCTATAACCACATTTGCCATCGATGCAATAACCAATGCTTTAGCCGGGGGCCAATCATAATAACATGAAATTTCGCATCATCATCGCCGCTTTGGCGGTTATAACAAGCCTCGTAATGGGCGGTGATTTTATTTCTGCGGTTAATGCTCAAGTCATTGATCCGGGTTTGAATGCCGTCAATGAAAATATTGGTCTTTCCGCCGCGGATCCGCGCGTTATTGCCGCCCGAATCATTAATATCGCTTTGGGCTTTTTGGGAGCCGTCATGCTCATCCTCATTCTTTACGCGGGATTTTTATGGATGACTGCCGGCGGTGACGGAGCGCAAGTGGATAAAGCTAAAAAATATTTACGAAATGCCATCATCGGCGTGGCTATCATTTTATTGTCCTGGGCAATCGCGTCATTTGTCATTAATGCTTTGTTAAACGCGACGGGCGGGGCCGGAGGCGGCGGAGGCGGCGGGGCCGGAGGCGGCGGAGGTCCGGGCGGCGGTTTTGGCGGCGGCGCTGCCGATGTTTTCCGCATTGTTTCCAAGAGTCCGGCCGGTCAAGTGGATAATGCCGATCTTATTGTCCGCATTTTATTTAACCGCGAAGTTGATAATAACTCCTTATCGGAGCTTTTGTTGTCGCCCGGTGTCGGCGGCAGCTGGGAAATAGATTCCGGCAATCCCAAACGGGTTATTTTTACGCCAACCGATCCTTGTCCCGGCGCTCCGCAAAAAGGCTGTTTTGCTTTTGATACCCAATATTCGGTGACAGTCGGTTCTGACTTCCGTTCCGCATCCAACGAGCAAATTCGCTGCGGCGGCTTTTATCCGGACTGCACTTTTACTTTCACATCCGGCAATACGGTTGATAATCAAGCGCCTGACGTCACAATTAAAAATCTTTATGATGGCAAAAGCGTTCCCGTTGACTCCGCCGTAGAAGTCATTGCCGGCGCTGTGGATGACATTGGAATTTCGGGAATGGAATTTTCCGAAGCCGGACAGATATTTCATTCGGACGGGCCGAATCAATCACCGACTCCGAAAACATTTGAAACAACAGGGTATTGGGATACCGTCGGCAAAGTCGCAAAGCAAAGCTATGCCGTTACGGTTCGCGCCGCGGATCTGGACAGCAATGTCGGAACCGATAATGTCAATGTTATCGTTTTAAACCAGCATTGTTTTAATGTTGTTCAGGATCAAGATGAAACCGGAATCGACTGCGGCGGAGTAGACTGCCTTTCCTGCAACGGTTCAGCCTGCACAAACAATGCGGATTGCTCGTCGGGACTATGTGTAAATGGAATCTGCGTTGAACAACCGATAATCACGGATGTAAAACCATCAAGCGGCGCCGTCGGCACTTATGTCTCCATTTGGGGCGATAATTTCGGCGACACGGGAACCGTCACATTTTTAGGCCCTCCCGAAATCACGGCCGGCGCTCCTCAAGCCTGCATAACAGCAGGAGCGCAAACCTGGTCTGATCACTTCGTTCTGGTCGAAGTCCCGCAAGGTGCGGCTACAGGATCTATCCGCTTGTTAAACGGCAACAGCAATCTTGCCGACCGGACCGATGATGACCGCGGGCCTCAATTTACATTTAATTTAACCAATGAACAAAAACCCGGACTTTGCGCCGCGGATCCAACCAGCGGCCAGCCCGGCGATGCGGTAGATCTTATCGGCGGCAACTTGGGTTCCGCCGGCGGGCAAGTCTTATTTGGCAATACTCTTTATAATGCCAATACCTGGAATGATGCCTTGGTCGGCTTTATTGCGCCGATCGTTAATCCCGGCGCCTACGGTGTGGCAATCGTCCATCAAAACGGATTGGAATCAAATAAAGTACCGTTTAAAGTCCAAACCCCGGCTTCCGCCCAAGCCGCTCCGGAGATTACTTTTATAGACCCCAATACCGCGCCCCGCGGCCAGTACATAACCATTGCCGGCCAAAGATTCGGCACAGCGCCGGGCATCGTCAAATTCTATGATAAAGCCGCCGATAAAACCTATAACGGCGATGCCGCATTTCCCAATGAATGCGCCGGAGGCTGGTGGAAAGATAATAATATAGTAATTAAGGTGCCGACTGTAGATGCCAATGTTGTTAAGCCGGCGTCATTTAGCGTCTACATCGTCCGCAATGATCAGAAAGAGTCCAACAGAGTTGATTTTACCTATTCCGACGGCACGCCGGGTCCGGGTATTTGCGCGATCAATCCCACCAGCGGGCCGGCGGGTTCTCTGGTTAGTCTGAAAGGCGAACGTTTTGGAAATTCCGGCGCCAATAATCAAGTTGTGTTCGCCACCGGGCAAACAGCATCTGTGCAATCTTGGCAATCCAATCAAATCGATGTAACGGTTCCAGGGCAGGCAATAACCGGCGCAGTCTTTGCATCTGTGGGGGGGATAGATTCCAATCAAGTTCAATTTGCTGTCGCTGATTGCAATAATACACCCAATATCTGCGCGGCGGGTCAAATTTGTTGCGCGGACGGCACTTGTTCTGATACGGTTTGCGCGCAAAAATCTTTTACTGCCGGCTATGCCTGGCAAATCTCCACCGGAGTTGTGCCCAAGTCTCCCAATATAGTTGAGTTTTGCGATGCTTCGGGCCAGAGTCAGCAAAATCCGTCCCCCACTCCATGGCTTAATCATAAAGGCGGGGATCAGGTTTGTATAAATCCGCCCCCCAAGATCGGCGTGCTGTTTGATATGGATATTGATTGGCCTCCGGCACAGGCTCCCAAGCAATTATTTTCACTGAAAAAATGTGTTGGCGCCGGTTTTGATCCCTGTGAAGATCTTGAAGAAGTGAATATCACCACGCCTTCCATGTCCATAAGCGGAGTGCCTTATGTCACTTTTGAACCAACATCTCCGCTCGATCCTGATGCTCTGTATTATGTCTTGGTTTCCAAAAACGTGCGCAGTGCGGATCTGACCTACGGAACCGTCATGGATGAAAAAACTTCTTGTCCCGAACCTGATTTGGGCTATTGTTATCAATTCAGAACCAGGAATGATACGGGTGATTGCGAAGTTGGGGCTGTTTATGTCAACCCCTGGAAAGCAACCGTCGAAGGCGGTGAGGAGCAGGAGTTCGAAGCTCTGCCTGCCACTAAAGGCGCTGAATGCAATCTCATGAAATGCGATAGTTTTGATTTTGACTGGACAACCGACCCGGCCTCAAAAGCTTCAATCGACGGTACTCAAAATCCGGCCAATTCTTGCCATCAAGTCGTAATCGCCGGATCACAAGAAGCCATGACAGACCCCGTCAAGGTCCGTGCCGAAGAAATCTTATCCGCGGAATCCGGCTTGGCTGATCTTTATATACGTTTTATCACCCCAAAAGTCATGGATCGCTTTTCTGAATGTGATACAACTTGTTCCAACTCATATCTCTGGGCGCAGTTTAATACTTCGCTCTGGTCGGATACCGCGCCTTCGGTGGCGAATTCGGTTATAGTCAAGGATCCTCTAAAGCCCGGTAATTACTATCGCAACGTCAAACTTTTCCGATGTAAAAACGAAAATTGTTACGTGGAAGAGCAAACTGAAGTTCCGGTTAAAGTCACTTTGGATCCGGTTTCTTTTTTGGAGCAATATAAAAACAAACCTTACAGTTTTGTAAAAATCGAACCGGTTCAGGACATGGCTGCGGGGGCTTATTATCAAGTCTGGCTGAACGGCGGCGAACCCGATGCTCTTATGAGCCGTTATGGCGTTATTTTGCCCAAACCCGAAGTCTGGCAATTCAGGGTCAGATTAACCAATGAAGCTTGCAAACCGGATGCTGTTATCGTTCGTCCGGCGCAAAAAATCGAAGAGCAAATCGGCGACAGGGAATTGTTCGGCGCCTCGATTGTCAACAAAGAAGATAAATGCCATGCCGAAGGGCAAACCTTAAAAGTCTTGCAGTCATTTAATTGGAGCTTTGCCGATCCGGCTCAACAGGTCGCCAAGTTTGTATTCAGTGGCATAGATACCGGAGGAATTTTGCCCAAGGGCTGCGCCAATAACTGTACTTTGGAAGGCTCTCAAGGTATTTTCGGTAAAATCGCAACCTGCGGCAACGGTATCGTGGAAACCACGGATGATAATTTTTGCCAAGCCGGCAAGACTCTGGCCGGCCAGCCGTGTATTATTTTGCCCAATGAATCCGGAGCCGGCGAACAATGCGACGGCGGCGGTCTTTGCGATAATCAAAATTGTCTGTTTAACCCTGTATCCACTCTTACTTGCGGCGACGGCGTTGTGCAATATCAAAGCGGTGAAATGTGCGATCCGGGTGTACGGTGCTGGGATGCAACAACCACGCAATCCGTCATCGGCATGCCTTGTAACAGCGCGCAAGCTATCGATACATGCACGGCCGCCGGCGGAACTTGCGCTATGCGCGAATACCGAGGCTGTTCAACCGGCTGCCGCAATCTTGGTTCGTCATCGGTAGCCACTTCGGTCTGCGGCAATGGCGGCGCTCCCGGCGCCGGCGAGGATTGCGACCAAGGCGCGCTAAACGGTATCGGAGGCTGTACCAAAAATTGCTTGCATCGCGGATCAACGAGTCAAGTCAGTTCAATTTGCGGCAACGGAACCAAAGAACCGGGCGAATCCTGCGAAGCTCCCGGCGCCGGTCAACCCGTTCCGTCCTATTGTGATGATAAAAAATGCATTAATCTCGGCTTATCCGCTTGCGCGCAAAAGACTGATCCGAATTGCTGCGGCAACGGCAAAGTTGAGGCCGGCGAAGACTGTGATTTTGGCGATAATGCCAAGGGTGATGGTTGCTCTGCCGATTGTCTGTATGAAGGTTCATCATATAAATACAAACAGCCCAGTTTTTGCGGGAATGGCGTATTGGAAACCGGCGAGGCTTGCGAATCCTCCCAGCTGGGCGATGGTAAAATCGATCCGATCCAACTGGCCGAAATAGAGCCCGGCTTGGGAACTCCCAATGCCGACGATATAATATCCACCGATATTAAATGCGGTTATGAAAATATAAACGGTACGGCGCTCTACGGTGTCCAGTGCGGCAAAACCCTGGAAAGTGAATGCAACGCGCCCAATGGCCTAGGCGATAACGGCTGCTGCTCACCGCGTCCCGAACTTACTTACACATATCCGGCCGCAGACAATCAGGGTCAGGGCTGGTGCCGCAACATACAAATTGAAGCCCGTTTTGCCAGACGGATGGATGTTAATTCCGTTACAAATAATTTCGTTTTAGCCAAAGAATATATAAATGTAAATGATTGTCCGGACGGCTACGAACCTCTGGCTGTCGCCGAGCCCAAAACACCGCAGGGCTTCTGGGGCTGGCTGGCCAATGCCTGGCACGGCTTGGTTGCCTGGATAACAGGTTCACCGGCCAAAGCGGTTTATTGTATCCAGTCCGTATCCGGAACGCTCCAGCCCAAAGGCACATCAACCACGGATTTTGTTTACCGGCTGAACGAGGTTTTGGAACCAAATACCAAATACATTGTCCGTTTCAAAGGCGATCCGGATGCGGGCAGCGCCAATGACGCGGGAGTAAAGCAGGGCATAAAAACCCTGCAGGGCGTTGTCGCTTTCGCGGACACGGGAGAAAATCTTCAGGCATTGGGGGATTATTCTTGGTGGTTTGAAACCGGATCCGATATCTGCCGGATAAACAATATTAATGTCGTCGACACTAATCCCGACCACCCGGGTTATTATCAAAAGCCCAATGAAGAACATCTTTTTAATGCCTTGGCTCAATCAATTCAAAACGGCGTGCCGCAAAATCTTTCCCAGTCGAATGTTTACTCCTGGCAGTGGCTCCCTTGGATAGTGAGCGATCCTGTTTTGGCCGCGGCCAATGATGATCCCGCGAGTCAAACGCAATCCGTCAGCCAGTCCGCCATACGCGTCAGCGATAAAAACGGTTCGGCTATGGTTTTTGCGACAGTTTTAATCAATAAAGACGAATTATCAACCAATTTCAGCACAGCAGGCACCACGGTTGAGGGCGCTACTCCTATAGTCGTCTTCCTTTGCGAAAAACCGTGGCCGCCTCTTGACCAAGATGATAATTTTACACCGTTTAAAGATGCGGCCGAAGAAGCTTATCAAAATGTAAAAATCAGCAGTCTGCCCCAATCTCTGCAAACGATTATCAATACCTTGAAATCTCAAAACGCGCCTTATTTCAACTTCCAAACCATGTATTGCCGCGATCATGAAAACGGCTATCTCCCGTCATTAAATGCTTATTTGATACCTCAATCGGCCAGCGACAAAGAAATGGGCATCATGCGTCAATATCTCTTTACTTTCGATATCCCCGCTTACCAATCCGATGGTATAGGCATCCGGATTTACAAAAACACCTACGGCCTCTCGCCGGCGGAGTGGTATCGTTCGCGAGGATTTTCCGGCAGTTATGAAACACTGCAAATAGACGGCTACGAAGCGATTCGCGACGGCGGCACTGCTTATATCGCTTTTCCCAATACTGAAGGGCTTAAGCAAAATATCTATAACAATATCATGGTAATCTCGCACAATGTTGACGCTTCGCCCATTACACAACAGATCTATCAATATTTACTGGATAATTTAATCTTTAATATCAATTTTGATTTTGATAATACCAATGTTTGCGTAAAAGGCGGTCAAACGGGAGTCAGCGGCGGCATGCCTTACATCAATCAAGCCATAGGAATAAACGGGCCCGTTACCTGCACCAGCGATTACGAGTGCTTGAAGATCAATAACAGCCCCGATGACAAGCTGCGCTGTGCCAGTTTTAAGTATAAGCTCCGCCATGATATGCAGCGCTTGCTTGATTTTAAAAATATTACGCAGGCATTGGATGTTTATAAAGCGGCCAACGGGCAGTATCCCGCTTTGTCATCCGGCACTTTCCAATCCGGCCGTACCAATTCCCGCTGGCCGTCATGGCAAGAAGCGCTTGGTTCCATGCTTGGCATCACATTGCCCGTAGATCCGGTAAACCGTTTTGTCAGCTGCGGACTCTGCAAGCCTGATGACAATCCCGGAGCCAATAGCGCGATACCCTGCTCTACCGACGAAGATTGTCCTTCTGATGCTTGGTTCTGCGAGGCGCAAAACGGTTTTGATTCTCGCACCTGCTGGAATCCGGATGAAAGAAAATTTTTCTGCCCGTACATGGATGAACAAGGTGGTCAGCCCAATCAGACTTACGATCCTTTCTCGGATCAAGAGCCTTATGCTCCATCGCGATTGTATCGCTATCGCGCTTTTGACGGCGGCGCCAGATTTGAATTGGGAGCCAACTTTGAAGTACCGCCCATGAGTTTCGCCGTTGATCCCAATACGGGCAAAGCCACAGAAACGATTAACTGGTGGTATCCCCCGGTACAAGTGGAGCTTAGAAAATGTTATACCAACAGCGTCATCTCCAATGGCCGCTGGTGCACCTCCATTGAAGACTGCAAGCCCTGTTATGACCCGTTTGATCCGGCCTGCACCGAGCCGGCGCCGGCTAACTCATGCAGGCCCGTGGGATTCCGTTGGTTGTATAAAAATATCTGCAATAATGATATTCAGGGCGACAGCACAATCTGCGGCGACAAAATTATCGGCTTGGTTTGCTCCGCCGGAGCCAATGCCGGCAATCCTTGCACGGCGGACGGCGATTGTCCCGGAGGTACTTGTTCGGCCAGCGAACTGTGCGAACTGGGCCAGACGCAAATTGAGACATGCGATTACTCGGCCCCCGGCGCCAAAGACGGCTTTAAAACAACTGTCTGCGAGGATTGTAAACGCTTCGTTGATGATCCAAATCTGTCGCAATGCTTTCCTAAAAAACAATGCGGTAACGGCCGGGTTGACGGTTATTGCAATAACGATCCGACCGGCGCCGCTTGCGGAAGCAACGCGGATTGCTCCGGCGGTCAGCAATGCGTCCTCCAAGAAGTCTGTGATGACGGCGTCTTAAACGGGACTTACGGATATTGCAATGCGGATTGCAGCGGTTATGATAAATTCTGCGGCAACGATAAAAGTGATCCCGGCGAGCAATGCGATGCCGGAACGGAAAACGGGGCTTGGTGTGCCAATCCCGTCGCTTGTTACGGAACAACTCCCTTAAAAGATACCTGCGGCTTGGGCTGCAAGGGCAATGCTCCTTATTGCGGCGACGGCAAAACCAAATATCCCGAAGAAGAATGCGACGGTTCCATACTCGAAACCGCGGACGCCATCTGTACGGCCGGGGCCAATATTTTACAGCCCTGCAAAACCGATGAAGACTGCGGTGATGTAAAATTGAACGCCAAATTACCGCCCGGAGCCGACAAGGCGGTCGCCTGCGGTCCTAATGGAGTTAAAAACGTAAAGATTGGCGGTATCATCAATCCACTCGCGACACTGAAGGCTAAATTGAATTGGCAATCTTGTGAGGGTATTAAAGAAAGCCGCTGTGCAACCGCCGCGCAAATCTGCATGACTCCGCAAATGGTGAATGATCTGAAGGGAATTTCATTCTTTAATAAGTACGATTATTCCGCATATAAACCCTGCCGTTCCAACGATGGATGCAACACGGCTGCGGGCGAAACCTGCCAGCCTTTGAATCAAGGCATTAATTGCAATGTTTCATTAAATGATGCTTCCGGTTACAATCCCCAGTGTTCGACCGCCTCATCGCCCGCCGCTGTTGGTGAAGTCGGAGTCTGCCGCGAATATGACACGGTGCACATCCGCCGTTGCAATGAACCCGACCCCAACAGCCAGAATCAGTGTAAATACGAATCCAAATGGAGTACTTGCCAAATCGCCCATTCCTGCGGTGATGGTATTGTGGACCCGGGCGAAGAATGCGATAACGGCAATCAAAATGCCAATCATAAAGCTTGCTTGCCAACCTGTAAAGTCAATGTCTGCGGTGACGGTTATACGGAGTTAAATGTGGAAGAATGCGATTTTGGTAAATATAACGGACTCACACAATGCCCTGTCACCGGTGACCCTGTTGAGGATGCGCTATGCAAGAGTGTTATCTGCGATCCCAAATACGGCACGACCTGCAACAATTGCAGTCAACAATGCAAATTAAATGCCAAAGCCGGTGGTTATTGCGGCAATTCCATCCCTGAAACCGGCGAGCAATGTGATGGTAATGTGAGTATTGATTCAGTTTCTTACTCGCCAAAAACAGATTACATTCTTCCGGAAGATCTTTTAAGCGATGTGGTTGTGCAACAGAGCCGTGATTACGTCGGTGCCGTCTGTGCCAATCCTCCCTGCCAAATAATGAAAACAGCGGGGGGAGCGCAAACGCAAATCACCTGCGAACAATTGGGCTATGACTTTGCCTTGAATGACATATTTAATCAGGCTATCAGGGTGACCGATTGGAGCAAGGCGGGAAGAAATGTCTACGTGCCCAATAAATTCTCCAAAGCTATCAATTTTTGGTACGAACCGCCGGAGGGATTGGCCGGCTATCTCCCGTTAATTTATGATCCCGCCAAAAATGGTTTATTAAATAAAATTTATTGGGATTGCGGTCTAACCAAAGCGGATGACTTATTAAAATTTACTTGGCTGCCGCAAAACGAATGGCCCACCAAGCAGCAATTCTGGCGTTGTGTGGATAATTTGGGAGCCTTCAGAGGTTTTGAAATGGTCGGGATGCAAAACAACAAACCATCCTGTTCAGCATCTTGTCAGCCGGCCGGTTGCGGACGCTGCTCTGATGAACCGGGAAAGGGCGAAATATACGGGTATGTAATCGATCGCATTTGGCTGCAGGCTGTTCCGGGGGCCCGTGTTTCATTGCAATATCGCGGACAGACCATCGCGCAAGACACCACCAAAGAAAACGGTGAATTCAGATTCGAGAATCTGAATGACCGCGAGGAATGCGGGCATTACCGTCTGGTCATCGATAAATACGACAACAATGTTTGTACGGAATTGGCGGCGGATCGCCCGCAAAACGGTTGTTTGCCGGATATAACCGCCAAATTCGACCGTAAAATCGATGAAGGCGCCAATGGGGGATACTGGTCGCATACAACCGAAGAGTTTTCTGTCGCCAGCTTCCCCGCCCAGGAAATGCTCGGTTTGATCTTCATCTATCCGCGCCCCGCCAAGGGAGAGGGATATGTTTCTTACGGCCGGCCGACCTTGATTGATGAGGAGGGCTGGCAGCGTATTAAAGACTGCAAAGAAGATCCGTCATTACCCGAATGTCAAGAAAAATTGGCTTTCAGCTTCCCCTGGCAACCCAAATGGGCGCCTCACATCATCTGGCCCGCCAATCAAGCCCGACTTAGTCCCGTTATTAAGTCGAAGAAATACCTTTTGCAAGGAGCGGAGAGTTACATGGATGATTATTATTGGGATCTATGCAATTATGCAAAACGCGGAACCGATGAAGCTCATCCTGAAGACTGGGGAAGAACCATGGCTTGCATGACCGATTATAATTGGCTGAATCAGGGTAATTTAAATCTGGGATCTCCTCCCTATACGGCCATGATTTGTCCGGCTCTGAAATGGGACCGCAGTGTTTTTGATAACTGCCCCATAGCCGGAGTCGATGTCTGTGTCGGGAATTGCGTGGATGGAAATGCCGGCGCGTGGAAGCTTATCAAATCCTGGACCGGAATATCTCCCAATATCGCAACTTGTGAAGCATTGTGCAATCCGACAGGACAATGCCCGACTGAGCAGGCGATTCTTAGCGGTTACGGCTCCAATCCGCCCGCCGATCCATTGATGGATATCCAAAAATGCCACCTTAACATCAATAATGCGCAAGCTTCCGGCTTGTTCCGTTATGCGGATCCCAATAATTTGAGCCAGCCATTGCCGGATCTTAATGAACCTATACAGATATATTTTGCCGCACCGGACTACGAGCCCATGCGCCGCGAATCACTTTGGACGGCCACGGTTAAAGATATTGATTTATCCAAATGGCTGAACAATCAAGCTTATCCGCCCGATTATGTAAATGTTCTTAAGTCCATGCAGTGCGGAGCTCTGACGGGAATGCCCAAAATTAAATGCGAAGACCAGGTTCAAAAAGGAGTCGATGCCGCGGTTTCTGCCGGCAATATCGCGCCGCTGTCTTGGCGTGAATACTGGGGCAAAACCAATACTCCGGTAATAATCGCGACAGACAAGGGAATATATACGATTAAATCAAATGATTCCAAATCGATTCGCGATGATTTTCGCCGGCCGTTTTGGCACATGGCCAGCATCGCGCCAAACGGGACGGTTACCGTGGTAAACAAGTGGAAAAATATATATGATTTGAATGTTAATAACGGGCAGCCCAATACTGATGACACTGTTAAAAACAGCGCTACCGCAATGAGGCCTCCGGGCATGGCCTGCTGGAATGATTTCGGAGCCGCCTGCAGGATGGACGCAATAAGATCGCCGTTTGAATACCGCTGCGATGAAACAACTAACGATTTGGGTATACTCTATTATCCGCTGGACAGCCAGAACACCACATTGCAATTTTGGCAGGCTGTCTGGACGGCTTACTTCGCCAGCCCGAATTACAATCCGCTGTCTTATAAAGCAATTTGCCATCAGTCCACGGAAACTCTGAAGCATAATCAAATCAATTGGTAATATGACTAATCGCACACTTATCATAATTGCATCTCTTGTTGCTTTGCTGGTTATTGCCGCCGGTGTTTTGTGGTTTATAAGGAGTCGCGGAACGAGTCTTTCTTCATACAATCCATTTTCATCGCAACAAACAACAGAAACCGATACGTATGACCCCCCTTCTGACTTCAGTTCGGAATTTGACAGAAATAATCTCCCATCAATACCCACCGGCACCAGTTTGGCGCCCCCGTCGCTTCCTCCCAATTTAATCCAATAATTGTCTTAGCAACCTAATTACTTGAATTATGTTTGATACTCCTCCGTCAAATCTGCCCGTTGAACCGTCCGCGCCCGCTTCCGCTCCGCCCGGGTCTCCGCCGATTCCAAAACCGCCTTCCGAGTCGCCCATGGCGCAAGGGATCAATGTTTCCGGCTCCAAAGAGCCCGAGGATATTTTTTCCGATATCGAGGAATCAAAAATGTCCGCATCGCAAAAAGCCGACATTCAGTCCATGCAATCCTTCAGCCGGCCGTCTTCCAGTCCGTGGAAATTGGTATTGGGCATAGGTATTCCGATTATTGTTGTCGGCCTGGGCGTCGGCGGTTATTTGGTCTATCAATCTCTGACCAGCGCCAGTCCTCTGGTTATTCAAGATCAAGTCATGGAAGAGCCCGGTATCGCTGTGCCGTTAACTTCAGAACCGGTCTCTGAAGCGCCCGTTCAAAATCCCGTAGCTCCGCCGGACGAACAGCAGCTTGCCGCTTCGCAGGCGGCCTCGGCTTTATTGCAAGCCCAAGCCGAACAAGGGCTCATAGAGGCTTCCATGGCCACGGATACAATGATGGAGGGTGAAGTCGTGATGGATGACGGATCTATGACGGAAGAAGGCGCTATTGCCGAGGCTCCGGCAAATGTCGCGCCGCAGCAAGCGGTCGCCCCTCCGACGGGCCCGGATTCGGATGAGGACGGGCTGACCAACTCGGAAGAAGTTTTACTTGGCACGGATCCCAATATCTCGGATTCTGATGCTGATGGTTATGCTGATTTAAGCGAATTGCAAAACGGCTATGATCCGGCCGTTCCTCAAAATCCCCTGGATCAATCCACTTTTCTGAAGAAAGTCACAATTGGATCAATGGATTTTATGGTTCCGACAGCTTGGGACAGGCAGGCCGGCATTGGCGGCACTGTAAAGATTTTAACCGGCACCCCCGCGTCATTCACGATTTCCATGGAGCCGTTCGCGAGCGATGAAACTTTAATTAATTGGCTGGTAGCCAAATATCCGGGAACAGGCCTGTCGGATTATACAATCGGGAACAACATTAACGGCCTGGATATGGTATACTCAAAAGACAAGATGGCGGCATGGTTGGTGGGAGCTAATACTGCTTACGCCATACGTTATTCCACCAACGGCTCGGGAACTAAAGACTTTGGAATGCTTTTTGATTTGATGCTTATTCGTGCCATCATGTCCAAATAAACCAAACATATGCCAGAGAATGCAATTAACAATTCGCTTTCGCCTTCAAACAGAGTGCAGGAAAATACGGGAGCGGGCTTAACGGCCAAAGGCGCTCCGGAGATTCATGTCATTCCTGAGCAATTTTATGGTGCGGCATTAAAAACCAAACTTAAAGAAGAGGCCCGGGGAGGAGAAAATATTCCTCCCGCTCCCAAAAAAAGTATCCTGCCGACTTTATTGATTGCTGTCTTATTGCTTTCCCTGGTTGGCGGGGGAGGATATTTTGTTTATCTTTACCGTGATAGTATTTTTGGCGCTCCGCCGCCCGCAGTTGAGCCCGTACCCCGGCCCGAACCTGAACCCGAACCCGAACCCGAACCGATTCCTCCGCCGAGCGCGCCTCAAAGCTTGATTGCCACTTCAACCAGTCCGCGCTCCGCCAGCTTGTCTTGGATCGATTCTTCAGACAATGAATCCGCTTTTCGTGTCGAGCGCCGTGTGGCCGGCCAGACCATATACCAGAGGGTTACCGATCTGCCTCCCAACAGCACCAATTTCCAGGATAGTTCTGTCACTGCCAGCAGTACTTACTATTATCGCATAGTTGCCCGTAATGAATCCGGTGAATCGGAATTTAGCAACGAGGCCATGGTAACAACGGAAGCTCTTCCGCCGCCGGCACCCGTGCAAGAACCTCTGCCCCCGGCCGGTTTGGATACGGATTCGGATGGCATCAGCGATCTTGAAGAAGCTTTGTTTGGCGCAGATCCTCGCAATCCGGACACGGACGGCGATGGCTTTTTGGACGGCAATGAAGTCTTCAATCTCTACAACCCCAACGGCAGAGCGCCTGCCAAATTAAGCGAAAGCGGAAAAATAAAGGAAATCAAGTCGGATATTGGTTATGGGGTCAACATACCCGCCGATTGGCAATATACCGCAACATCCGATGACGGTTATCGTGCCGTTATAACTTCGGGAGAAGGTGAAACGTTTGAAATCACCATCGGCAATAATCCTGATAACCAGGGAGTATTGGAATGGTACTTGGCTCAAAATCCTGAAGCTGATCCCAATTTAATTATGCAATACAGGTCAAAAGCCGGTTATGAAGGAATCTTGGGGACAGACCAACTGACGACTTATTTGCCTTGGGAAAATAAAATTTTCATCTTCACTTATAAGATGAACAATAAGCCTTTTATAAATTATCGCACCGTTTTCTCCATGATGCTGAACTCTTTGTCGCTTGCCGGTTTGGCGCAAAACATCGTCCCGGCCGGCACCGGGCAGTTGCCGTTTGAACCGGCTGCAACCATGGACGGAGAAGCTACCCAGCCGGTATCGGTAACCAACGGTTCAGCCGCGGCCACTGCTCCGGAGGTATTTCCGGAAGAAGCCGAAAATCAATCAACAACAACCAACCCATGAGCGCCAACTGTGATCTTGATATAACCTTTTATGGAAAGATTCCAAAGGTAGTGACTAAAAAAGCGTTAAAAGACGCAGTTTGTGCCGTGTTGAAAAAACTCCGTAAAAAGCAGGGTAAAGTTGGGATTGCGTTTATAAGCGAGCAAAAAATTAAAGAATTTAACAAAAAATATCTTAAAAAAAATAAACCCACAGACGTGTTGTCCTTCACTTATAGCCGGCCAGCCGACCCCTTTCTTGAGGGCGATATAATGCTTTGCGGGGAATATATCAAAAAACAAGCTAAAGCCAATTCGGTTTTGTTTAAGCAGGAAGTCTTGCGTCTGGCGGTTCATGGCATGCTGCACATTGGCGGAATGGATCACGATTCTTTTTCCAAAGAAAAAAAGATGTTCAGTCTGCAGGAAAAAATATTGAAAACTTTATGTTAAGTCCATCTTTAAAAAGACTCATAAACAGTTTCAGGCACGCCTGGCATGGTCTGTTGCAGGTTTTTAAAGATGAACACAGTTTCAGGATTCAGGTTTTTGCCGCGTTGCTGGTAGGCATATTTGCATTTCTTTTTCCTCTGGAAAGATGGGAAAGGGCTTTGCTTGTACTAGCCATTGGCGCGGTGCTTGTGTTAGAATTGATAAACAGCATCATTGAGCGATTTGTGGATATAATTAAGCCGCGCGTACATGAATACGCACGCCAGCTTAAAGACATTTCCGCCGCAGCTGTATTAGTGATGGCCTGCACGGCCGTAATTTTGGCTATTATTATATTTTGGCCCCATATTTATCTACTCGTTCGCATATGAAAGGACATCTAATAGCGGGATTGGATCTTGGTTCGTCAGCCATCCGTATTGTAGCCGGGCAAACAGCGCCGGGTGCTGATAAATCAACAGTGCTGGCATTGATCGGCGCCGCGGAGGTTAAGGCCGAAGGAATTTCCAAGGGCTGTATCAGCTCTTTTGAGGATGCGGTTAGCGCGATATCATCCTGCTTGGATCAAGCTGAAAGAGTTATAGGCATACCCATAGAAGAAGTTTATGTCAGTATCGGGGGCGCGCAGATTCTGGTAGATGATGCCAAGGGTATAATCGGTGTGAGCCGCGCTGATCAAACTATCAGGCGCGAAGATGTTATCCGTTCCATAGAGGCGGCTCGGTCATATGCGCAAACTCCAAATTACGAAATAATCCATGTCTTGCCCAGATTGTTTACAGTGGACAGCCAGTCGGATATCAAAGATCCTGTAGGCATGCAAGGCATTCGCCTGGAGTCCGATGTCAAAATAATACAAGGTTTATCAAATCATTTAAGAAATATAACCAAAGCTGTCTTCAGAACTAAAGTCGATATAACGGAATTGGTCTATGCGCCGCTGGCCGCCGCCGAAGCTGTAATGTCCAAACGCAATAAAGAGCAGGGCGTTTGCGTGGTCAATCTTGGAGCAACTACAACAGGCATGGCTGTTTATGAAGATAATGAACTTGTGCATGCGGCGACTTTTCTTGTGGGATCCGATAATATCACTGCGGATTTGGTTTATACTTTCAGAACCTCATTTGAAATCGCCGAACGCTTAAAAAGAGCGCGCGGCCATGCTCTGCCGTCCGCTCTGACCAAGGGTGATTCTGTCAACCTTAAGGATTTTGGAGCTGAAACCAGCGAGGATGTTCAGTTGCCGTTTGTCGCCGAGGTAATAGAAGCCAGGGTTGAAGAAATTTTTGAAAAAGTTGAAGCCGAATTAAAAAGAATAGACCGGTCCGGAATGCTGCCCGCCGGAATCATCCTCACCGGAGGAGGAGCCAAACTTCCCGGAATCACAGAAGTGGCGCGCCGCATTTTTCATCTTCCGGCCGTTGTCGGTGCATCAAAAATGGAAAGTTCCATACCCGAACTCATTCAAGATCCGTCATTTGCCACAGCCGTAGGCTTGGTTGAATGGGGTTTTGAGGCCGAGAGGGCGGATGATTTAACCTCCGGCGGATCCGGCAAAGCCATTGGTTCCATAATGGACAAAGTATCCGATCCGATCAAAAAGATTTTTAAGAGCTTCATGCCGTAAAACTTAATAACCAATAATCAAGCTCCAATCACCAATTTGGTTATTGTTTTGTTGGTTATTGGTTATTTTAAGTATTGTGGATAACTTCTTATTACAAAAATTTGTTACGCCTTGACTCATAGACTGCCTCTGGGTATGCTCAAGGTATTAAAGAGCAATTTTTTAGCTCAATACAGATGACTTTGTACAATATTGTTATTCATTACTATGCCAGAAATTAAACCAGAGATAGAAACTTCAGCCAAAATAAAAGTGATTGGAGTAGGCGGTTCGGGCGGGTCGGCAGTCAATCGCATGATTCAGGCTAAAATCCGCGGCGTCGAGTTTATTGCCATGAATACCGATGTGCAGGCTCTGCATGCTTCCATGGCCGGCAAAAAAATTCAGCTTGGCAAAACCGTATCGCGCGGTCTTGGTGCGGGCATGAATCCTGAAGTTGGCGCCCGCGCAGCCGAGGAAAGCGCAGATGAAATTCGCGAGGCTTTAAAAGGAGCGGACATGGTTTTTATTACCAGCGGAATGGGCGGCGGCACCGGCTCGGGAGCCGCGCCAAAGGTCGCGGAGATTTCCCGCGAACTTGGCATACTGACAGTTGCTGTCGTTACGCGTCCCTTTCAGTTCGAGGGTTTCCAGCGCAAAGCAATCGCCGAAGCGGCGCATGAAAAATTGAGTGAATACGTGGATACCATAATAACTATTCCCAATGACCGTATTTTGCAAATCATTGACCGTAAAACATCCATTGTCGATGCTTTTGAAATTGTTGACGATGTTCTGCGCCAAGGCGTTCAAGGCATCTCGGATATAATATCCGTTCCCGGATTGATTAACGTCGACTTTGCCGATGCCAGAGCAATAATGGAAAATCGCGGCTCGGCGCTTATGGGTATAGGCAAGGGCCACGGCGAGAGCCGGGCCGTTGATGCGGCCAAGGCCGCCATAGCCTCGCCTTTGCTTGAAGTTTCTATCGACGGGGCTAAGGGCATATTATTTACTGTAACGGGCGGTGCTAATTTGGGCATGATGGAAATACAGGATGCTGCCGATATAATCACCGAAACAGCGGATAAAGAAGCCCGCATTATTTTTGGAGCCATCTTGGACGAATCCATGAAAGATGAGGTCAAAGTAACCGTCATTGCAACGGGCTTTGATGAAAGACCCGGTTTGCCAAGAGGTAAAACCATGGTCGCCGCCGGCAGTTTTACAGCAGACCGGGGTTTGGAAAAAGTTAACTTTCAAAAACCCGCGCACCAAGTCAACCGGCCAACATCCGAAATCAGGCAATCTGCGGTTTCTCAACCGGCCCCCATGCAAGAAGTTGAGCCGAAACCGGCAAGACAAAATGATTCGCACCCCGCCGCTCATCAGCCTCATATCCAGCCGCCGAGTTATGCCCCGGTAGCACAGCAAAAAAATCAGAACGAACTCCCGCCAATTCCGCGCATTCCCAATGAACCTAAAAAAGAATCATCCGAAGAGGAGGTTGCCGACATTCCGGCTTGGATCAGGAAAAAACTGATGTAAAAACTTTACAACCCCCAATCAACAAATACCAAGTAACAAACAAATCTCAATTATCAATTACCAATCAACAAACATTCGGTTTGAATTTTGAATATTAAAATTTGTTTGTATCTTGTGTCCTTGGAATTTGAGTTCTGGTTGTTGGTTATTGTTTTGTTGGTGATTGGTTATTATCATGTGTATATGCATTGCCCGGTTTGTAATGAAAAAGATACAAAAGTCTTGGACTCGCGCATATCCGGAGACGGCATCACGATCCGCCGCCGCCGTGTTTGCGAATCCTGCGAGCATCGCTTTTCCACTATCGAGGAAATCGCGCTCTTAGATACAACCGTCAACAAACGTGACGGCCGCCGTGAGATGTACAGCAGGGAAAAACTGACTAGGGGTTTACGCAAAGCACTGGAAAAAAGATCCTATACAGAGGACGCTTTCCGCGGTCTTATACACGCGATTGAATCTGACATTGCCAAAAAAGGTAAAGATGAAATCACCAGCACTGAAATCGGGGAGTTTATCATGAACCGCTTGCGCGGTTTTGATCACGTGGCCTACATCCGCTTCGCCTCTGTTTATAGGGCTTTTGATGATGTCCAGACTTTTCAGCGGGCGCTAAACGAGCTCCGCTCTCGTAAAAAACGTAAAAAATAGATTTGAAAGTAAAATACTGAATTAGCGTATAATTAGTTTGAATCAGTATTAATATAATTAAAGTCGCCAGTCGTTGGTGTTTGCTAAATCGTAAAATTAAGACTGATAATAAGCGGCTCACGACCGGCTTGGAAAATTATGGAAAACAATTCACCAAATTTAATCACGGTTATAGGTGCCGGTGTTGTCGGTGCGGGTATAACATTGGCTGTTTTATTGCTTTTGGCCAGAAATACGGATTTGCCAACATACTTGAATCTGCAAACTCCCCAAGCGGTCGTCGCTGAGCCCGGTTCGCCGATCGCGGTTCCTGTTGAGCCCTCCATGCAAAAATGGGATGAACACATTACTGGTGTCGTAGAGACTGTTCAGCCCGCAGTGGTCTCAATCGCCGTGACTAAAGACTTACCCAAGTATCGCACAAACAATAACAGTCCATTTTATAATTTTTTTAATGATCCGTTTTTTGATAATTTTTTTGGCCAGCCCGATCGTGTTCAGCCCAATCAACCTCAAGAACAAGAATATGAGCGCAGGCAAATCGGAGGCGGTTCCGGCTTTTTGGTTTCAGCTGATGGCTTAATTGTCACCAATAAACATGTGGTTAATGATAAGGATGCTGAATACACGGTCGTCACATACGACGGAACCGAATACACGGCTCGAGTACTGGCCAGAGATCCGTCTTTTGATCTGGCTTATCTGAAAATAGAAGCTGATGAAAGCGGGGAGTTTTCTTTCTTGGAGTTTGCCGATTCAGACGAAGTTAAACTCGGTCAAAGCGTCTTGGCTATCGGCAATGCCTTGGATGAATTCCGCAACACTGTGACGCGCGGCATTGTCTCTGGTCTTGACCGCCGCTTGGTCGCCGGCAACGGCGACGGTTCCTCTGAAGTCATCGAGGAGGCCATTCAAACCGACGCGGCCATCAATCCCGGTAATTCCGGCGGACCGCTCTTAAACATCAACGGTCAGGTGATCGGTGTCAACACAGCCGTGTCCATGCAGGGTCAGCTTATTGGTTTTGCTTTACCTTCCAATTTGGTCAAAAGAGGACTGGAGCAAGTTAAGCAAAACGGAAAATTATCTCGCGCCTGGCTCGGAGTCCGCTATCAAATCATCAATGATGAGATGATAGAGAAAAATAACCTTAAAGTTGATTACGGCGCCATAATTCTTCGCGGAGCGGACGTCACCGAACTGGCTGTCATGCCCGGTTCGCCGGCCGATAAAGCGGGTTTAAGGGAAAACGACATTATCCTCGAAGTGGATGGTCAGCGCATCGATGAAGAGCACTCTCTGTCAGTGCAAATAGCCGGTAAAAATCCCGGCGAAACAATCGATCTTAAAATCTCCCGCGCCGGTGAGGAGCAATTAGTCACAGTCGCTCTCGAGGAGAGGGAATGAACTGAAAAATTTACTCCCAACTTCCTCCTTTGACAAGGATGGGGATTTTTAGCACCTTTAACAGCCCTCTTGTCAAAGAGGGTGTGGGAGATTTTGTCCAAGAATGCTAAAATAATTCCATTATGCACAAACTGCTAAAGCGCACAAAAATTGTGTGCACAATCGGTCCGGCTGTTGCCGCACCCGAAAAGCTCGGTGAGCTCATGGATGCCGGCATGAATGTCGCGCGTCTGAATTTTTCTCATGGAACACATGCTGACCATAAAAAAATGCTAAATCGCATCCGTCGCGAAGCTAAAAAGCGGGGATTGGCAGTTGGAGTTTTACTTGATCTCCAAGGGCCGAAAATCCGAGTTGGTGATATATCCAAGGAAGGGATTAATTTAAAACCCGGGCAAAAAGTCATCCTCACCACAGGCAAAGCATCAAAAAATAAGATTCCCGTTACATATAATAATTTGCACAAAGATGCCAAAGCCGGACAGAAGATCCTTATGGACGACGGGCTAATGGATATGAAAGTAGTAAAAGTCGCTGGCCGCGATGTGCACTGCCTGGTCGGTACAGGTGGATTGTTGTTGCCTCACAAAGGTATCAACCTGCCAGATACCAAAGTCAGCGCTTCGGCTTTATCCGATAAAGATAAAAAAGACGCCGAATTCGGTGTGATTAATGATGTGGACTGGATGGCCCTTTCATTTGTCCGCAGCGCTCAGGATGTTGTGGAGTTGAAAAAATTGCTTGCCAAATTTGAGAAAAAACATAAAAAGAAACCCCAAAATCCCATCAGAATAATCGCCAAGATAGAAAAGCGTGAAGCTGTAAAGGCTATCGACAGCATCCTTAAAGAGGTTGATGCCCTCATGGTTGCACGCGGCGATCTGGGAATTGAAATCGAAGCTGAAGAAGTCCCATTAATTCAAAAAACTTTGATAGAAAAAGCCCGCCTTTCCGCTAAACCGGTCGTTGTAGCCACCCAGATGCTTGATTCCATGATCCGCAACCCGCGCGCAACCCGCGCCGAAGTCTCTGACGTTGCCAATGCCATCATCGACCACACGGACGGCATTATGCTCTCCGGAGAAACCGCGGTTGGCAAATATCCCATCGACGCGGTTAAAACCATGACCCGCATTGCTCAAATAACGGAAAAATCCAAATTTGACGACACTGATCCCCGGGATTTTACAAAGTTCAAGAGCAAAGAAGAAGCGGTGTCCAACGTGGGTGCGATACTGGCCAAAGCCGCCAATGCCAAGGCTATCCTGGTCACTTCCATAACAGGCACCTCTGCCCGGATTGTGAGCCGCTACCGCGCAGAACTCCCAATCTACGTCGCTACGCATGATGAACGAGTCCGCCGCCAACTGGCAATATCCTGGGCAGTGTCTTCATTTGTCCTGCCTAAATGCAAATCCGCCGCAGACTTGGTCGCCAAAGCAATTCACCATCTCATCATGAATGGATCGATTAAAAAAGGCCAGAACATCGTAGTTATCACCGGCGCCCCGGTCGGCATCCCGGGCAATATCAATTCAGTGGAAGTAATCAAGGTCTAACAACTGGAGTTTCGCACGTTTTCCAGTCCATCAGTTCAGCCGTTCATAACGAGTTAGCTCTGGAACACTGATGAACGGGGCTACGGGTTAACGAAGCTCCGACCTTCTTCTTTATAAATTCTTCTTTGTTATTTGGTTATATGGAACCTCGTTTTCGCAGAACGCTTGAAAAATACAGCAATCTTGCCCGCCAATCCGAGCAAGCTCTTGAGGATGAAAAAGTAAATATCGAAGCCGAAGTTCAAGAAGCAATCGCCGATGAAGCGGATAAAAGAATGATGGCCATGCAAGATCAGGAAAAAATCTATTTAATCCAGCAGCAAAAACAAAAAGTCATGGACTGGCTGCATGATAGATTGCGGGAAGTCGATGAAGGCGAGCAAAAATTTGAGCCAAAAGCCCGCCCGGTAAAAGTCAAAGATGGAAGATTGGTTTGGGCCAGAACCGATGGCACATTTACGGAAGTCACCGAGGGTATGTTGTTAACCGACGGAATTTGGGATGTGGAATATGCTCTTGATCCGCAAACCGTTCCACGAACACTGCGAAAGAAATACTATATCGAAAAAGCCCGGCAAATCCTGCAACGCGAGCTTGATAGACAAATCGCTATTGACCAGCAAAAAAGTCCTTTATCCGACATAATGCATCGCAGCGGTTATGCGGGCTTGGTTGGCAACCGCGAAGCTTTGGACTCCCGCGGACATTTGGCAGAACGCATGGTTTATTCTTTTTTCCGTAAAATAACAGCAGATCATGACCTTCCCTTTGAAATTGTGGCCGCCAATGTTTATGAAGATATCCAGTTAAAGATCGATTTTATCATCCGCATTAAAACCCGCAGCCGCGCTGTGTCCGTCGAAGGCGATGAGGGCATAGAAACTATCGGTATTCAATTTACACTGGCGCATAAAAGAGTCGGTAAACAAAAAAAGATAGACCGGGCCAAAGAACACGCCAAATATATTGGTTTGCCCATCGACGACATCGTCATCGTCCGCATGCCCATCAAACAACTGAACGAAACCTTCAGTTCTTGGTCGCTCAACAAGCCGCCCGGAGGCCCCGACGAACTCTGGGGTGATGAAGTTAAAGCCAAGCTTTTTAAGCAGGTGCTAAAAGATCTTTTCCTGCAAGAAGAAATCGACTTAATGTGGGAAAAGATCAATGCCTCGCAAAACCCTTTCTAACCTAAATAAAAAAGAATAAATAATAAATAATAAATATTGAAAAAAATATTTTTCTCTTTGCTTTATTCTTTATTCTTTATTCTTTATTCTTTTTTATTTGTTAATTATAGAGTCGTTTTCCCAATCTTTAATATCAAATTCCACTGCTCCTCTGAAACCGGCATGGCGGTCAGTTTTGGTTGCGTATTTAATGGCAAAACATTTATCACAGGTGTGTATCTTATCTCGTCCAAACTCACAGGCCGTTCCAGTTTTTTAACCGGCTCCACATCAATAACCGACCAATTACCCTCGGTCGTAGTCGGATCATCATAAGCCTCGGTCATAATCTTCATAATTCCAACAACTCCGGGCTCCAATCCTTGATAATACATGAACGCCAAATCCCCGGGTTTCATCTCCCGGAGGTTATTGCGCGCCTGATAATTGCGAACCCCGTCCCAGCGGGTTTTTCCGTTTTCTACCAGCATGTCCCAATTAAAAACATCAGGATTGGTCTTTATTAGCCAAAATGCCATATATCCACAATGTAGCACATAGACAGAATTTGGCTAGTATTGTCGCAAGTAAATCAAAAATCAGCCCTTGAAGTTGGTTTCAAGTGCTCTCAAATCAAGTCTTGCTAAAAAAAATAAGCCATGATAAGCTCTTTGCACAAAATTTAAGCCGGCACCATGGGCTCGTGGTGTAGCCTGGTTAACACGTCACACTGTCACTGTGAAGATCGAGGGTTCGAATCCCTTCGGGCCCGCCACGGCGTTCGCGAACGACGTGGCCCGCCAAGCAACAAAACAACTTGGTGAGTCACGTTTGTTAGCTTACGACGCAAAAATATCTCCTTGAGGAGGTATTTTTGTATTATCAACATATTGACAAAAACCCAGAAACCGTCATGCTATAACCATGTGGTATTTTTACATATTACAAAGCCAGAAAGATTTAAACTATTTTTATAAAGGTTCAACGAGTGATCCCCAGAGAAGATTAGAAGAGCATAATAAAGGTCTAACTCAATCAAATAGGAACTTTAGACCTTTTAGATTAGTTTATTTTGAGGCTTATCTAGATGAGGAGACAGCAAGATTAAGAGAACGATCAGTAAAAAGGACGGGGTCAGTTTCTGTTCCTTTATTAAAAAGAATTAAAGAATCACTAAAGAGAGTCGATGGTTATGGACAAATGTTAAAATTCACTGCAAGATAGACTCATGTCTAAGATGACCGAACAAGCATATAAAAAGATTGCCACATATGTCATTTTTCCGTTAGTGTTTCTTCTGGTGATTTATTATGGTTATAAGATTATTGATGTTGCACTGATAAAAACCATAAAGGGTAATATTGAAATCCAAAGCATGTCTGGAGAAACCAAAGATATAGCCATAACAAAGTGTTTTAAAAGTTCTGATAAAAGCGATCCTTATAAACTAATCTTCAGTGATAGCGATAGTCAAAACGGTATCATCTTTAATCTTGTAGATAAAAGTTTTAATAAATACGAAGTAATTTTTAACGGCAAAGTTGTAATAAAACAAGATTGTAAATTATTGGAAAATAGTTTAAGAAAAGATGAATTTGCAATAGGTCATAACATGAGTTGGGGGCGCATATCGGCTTATGAAGGATCTTGCCTAATTGAATGTAAAGTCGATGACATGACAATAGAATACCGTGCTACAACTCACGGATGTAGATAAATGTGGACATGTCGCATAAACCAAGTTCCCACTTCGTCCACTAAGCCCCGCCACGTCGTTCGCGAACGACGTGGCCCGCCAAGCAACAAAACAACTTGGTGAGTCACGTTTGTTAGCTTACGACGCAAAAATATCTCCTTGAGGAGGTATTTTTGTATTATCAGATTAATCGCAAAATCAGGCGAATTAAGGTCAAAAAAACCGCCCCAAGTAAGACGGCTCAGCGTGAAGGAATTCTGCCAGGTATGCCAAATGTTCCCGGCGTATAGGCATCCGCATCATACGGACTGCGCGGTTCATGTTGCAGATCCAGCTCATGCATCCTTCTTTGCCTATCGGCCAGTCGCTTCATCTCTGCGTCAAACTTGGCAAGCCAGAGCCGAAGTAATTGGATCGCGTTATCAAAATCACGCACATTTAGCACGCCTTTCACCATGGGCCCGCCCGTTAAAAGCCGCGAAACCTTTTTTTGCGGCACAAGCACAACAATAGGGACTTTATGCTCATTGGCCCAGCCAACCTCGATGCCCGCGCCCCAAGAAGGTTCGATTGCATAAACAATCAGAATTGAAGTTTTCCGCGTCACGATTTCGTGCTCGGCCGCATATACCTCTGTATCCTTGGCATCCGCATTTTTGATGGGGTCGTAGACCAGATGCGGCACAAAACCGCGCACGCCGATAGACTCCAAGCAGGCATCACCCAGCTGTACATAGAACTCTTTGACCCAGTCGCGGTGTTCCGGGTCCAGCTCTGTCAAAGGCCCGCAGATATAAGGTACCTTTTGCTCGCTCATCGGAAACCTCCTTGATCGGTTCCACCTTAACCAAATGGACATAAAAGCGCAATATTCAATGAACTGAATATTAAAAATCCCCCAAATCGAGTAAGGATGGGGGATTAGCCGTTCGGGAAGTAGATCATTCTGATGGCGGTACACAGCCAGTTATCTTCGCCGACGTAGTAACGAAGCAAATCATTGACATCGGCCTGAAGGATACGGCCGCGCCCAACGAATGTGCCGTTTTTGTGAATGTCGCGCAAACCCATGCCATCGGTTGGGCCGAACTCATATACTGAATTTGCCGTGACTACTCGCACTGGCTGCTGCAAGCGTTCATGCCATTCGGCTTCTCGCTGCTTCGCCTCGCTGACCAGTGATTCACAAGCGCGCAGATATATGGAGATGTCTTCTTCGCTCGGTGGCTGCCAGCCTTCCGGCGCATCCTCCACTTCGATGCTCATGATATCTTTTGCATAAACATGCATGTGTTCGGCATTGGCGTGGTCAAACGAGTGATCGCGCCCCAGGCTGATTCCGCCAAAAACCATCATGAATGGTCTTGGATAGGGAAGCCAAGCCATGGAACTGCCGGCCTTCATCTTTGACCCGGCCTTGAGAACCAGGCTGAATTCTCCGCGCTGGTAAAATCCGAAATCTTCCAACAAGACGAATACCGGAATATCTGCGCGCAGCATGTCATCGTGTACAAAGTGCACAATCTGCAAACGCAATTTGGACAAAATTCCATAGCGGCTGTCCACTGCATGCAAGATGATGATTTGACCTACTTGCAAATCGCGGTAGCGCACCATGTTATTGATCAAAAGTTGTGTATTGGGCAGAAAATGCTGGCACTTCATGTTCTCTCCTTTTGTTTAAGAGGATAAAGAAGTTAATCATATTTTAGCAAAAATGTCAAGGTTTAAGGATACAAATTCCAAGGATACAAACAAATAACAATTAACAAATTCTAAACCGCAAACATCTTATTAAGATAGATATTTGGGATTTGGAGGTTGTTTGTTTCTTGTATCTTATGATTTGAGAATTGCAAAATCTTGGCTAATTAGCTAAGATTTTGTTTATATGAGCCAACCAACAGACGAGCGGCAAGACCGCCTAAATCGCCGTGAGGCATTAATCAACAAAGGAATTGAGCCGCACCCGGCCAAATATGACCGCACGCATAAACTTGACGAGCTGTCCGGCATCACCGAAGGAAGCGTGATCAAGGTTTGCGGACGCATTATGCTCCAGCGTGTAATCGGCAAGCTGGCATTCTATCAATTGCAAGATGAATCAGGCCGCCATCAGGTTGGCGTTAAAGTCGATGATGTTGGGTCTGATAATTATGAACTCACAGATCTCCTGGACCGCGGAGATTTTTTAGGTGTGGAGGGCAAACTCGGCACAACCAAAACCGGAGAACCCACAGTTTGGGCCACGTCCATCCAAATCCTGGGCAAGAGTCTTATTCCGCTTCCTGAAAAATTCCACGGAGTCCAAGACATTGAACTCATCTATCGCCACCGCGAGATGGATTTGGCGGCCAATCGTGAGTCGTTTGATCGCTTCAAGCTCCGCAGTCGGTTCATGGCTAATTGCCGCGATTATCTGCAGTCGCATGGTTTTATGGAAGTGGAAACTCCCATTCTCACATCGGTCGCAACCGGCGCAGCGGCTCGTCCATTCATGACTCATCATAATGATTTTGATATGGATATGGTGCTCAGAATCTCACCCGAAACTTATCTTAAAAGATTGATCGGCGGGGGATATGATCGCGTATTCGAGGCCGCTAAATGTTTCCGTAACGAAGGATCAGACCCGTCGCATGTTCAGGAATTTACGCAGATTGAATATTACGTTGCTTATCAGGATTATGAATGGAACATGGATTTTACGGAAAAATTCTTACGTGAAATATTACAAAAAACATTTGGGACATTGCAATTCGAGGTCGTGGGCAAAACCGGTTCCAAACACACGGTCGACCTGTCTCAACCAATACCGCGCTACCGCCTCACAGATCTGATCAAACAAAAATCCGGCATTGACGTTCTGGAATTCTCTGATGCACCCGAATTGCTCGCAGCCATGAAATCCCGCGGCATCGAGGTTGAGGACGCTAAGAACAAAGGACTCGGCACTCTGGTCGACGAACTTTACAAACACGCTGTTCGTCCCGAGCTGATTGCGCCAATGTTTCTTACCAATCACACGGCCGACATGTTGCCTTTAGCTCGCCGCAACAATAAAGACCCGCGCCTGGTCGATAGCTTTCAATTTATCATCGCAGGCTGGGAACTTATCAAAGCTTATTCCGAGCTGGTCGATCCGGTTGATCAACGCGATCGCATGGTGCGCCAGTCAGAATTCCGCGAAGCCGGGGATGAGGAAAGTTTTGAACTGGATGAAGATTTTATCCAAGCCATGGAAATGGGATTCCCGCCAATCACGGGCTGGGGCATGGGCATCGACCGCATTTTCGCACTTCTAACCGGCCAGCCCAACTTGCGCGACGTCATCTATTTCCCGATAATGCGCCCGGAATAATAACTCCACCCTCAATCCCTCCTCTTAAATTAAGAGGAGGGAAGGCGAGTATGCACGAGCAGGGAGGAGTTATGTTTCGTAATTGGTAATTGGTATTTGATATGAAAAGAAAGATAGAGGATTTTAAATGTGACGTTTGCGGCACATCCGTTACCGGCAATGGCTACACAAATCATTGCCCGGCTTGCCTTTGGTCAAAGCATGTTGATAATGATCCCGGCGACCGTGAATCCGATTGCGGCGGTATGATGAAACCTGTCGGAGTGGAGGTCAAGCATGGAGAAATCATCAGGGTGGCTCATAAATGCCAAAAATGCGGATTCGAGCGTCCGGCGCCTGTCACACCAAAAGACAATACAGATGAACTCATTCGCATCTCTGTGCAGGATCTGCGAAGCTGACCCTCAACCCCCACCAAAATGAAATAATGAAAAAAGGAAAGAATGAAATCGACACAAATTTTGACTTATCGACCTCCGACGTATAGACGTTCGCCCTTTCATCTTTTCATCCTTTAATTTTTTCATTATCGATATTAATCCTGTTCTATCATGTAAATCATAAAAATCCCGCTACTAAAAACCCCCGCTAAACGCGAGGGTAGAGTTTTATTCCGCTTGGAACTGCGGAACAGTGAAGGTGCAGTTGGAATAATCGTAACATGAGCGGTTGGCATCGAACTCGGCTTTGCAGTCCAAGCTCACATGCAAACCCTTCTCCTCTTCTGCGATCGTAACCGCAAACGGGAGATTGCGCTCGTGGAAACAGGAGGGATCAGCCTCATAGAACCAAGCCAGCGAGGCTTCGGCTGTGAGCTTGAAAGTACCGGACTTGGCACTTTCGGGCAGTTTGATTTTGCATTTGCTCACATCCGTGGTCCGGCTCGCGGAGTCATAAACCGGGTCGCTATCGCAGACAATGCTCAATTGCCCTGGTGACTCTTTGCCGCTGACCTTGCCGAACATCTTGGCCGGATCCTTCTGCTTGAAGAACTTGAGCAGATTTTCAGCCGTCATGGGCAAGACCGGTGCTTTCACGATGGGCTTGACCACAGTCGTGGGCGGGGTAGTAGAGGATATCTCGGCCACGCTGCCGTCGGCCGAGTGCGCCTCGGTCCGCGTCACGCTGGGCCCTGTGGTTTCATTCACATATACCGAATCCGACGGAACAGGGGCCGCAACCGGCGCATCAGGCGCGCTTGCCGAGGGAGCCGGACCTGCGGCCTGTGTGAACCCGCCGTTCGTCACAGCGACCCAAATTGCGGTTGTCGTCGCAAAACCACCCAGAACCGCCAGAATTTTCCAGCCGTGCTTGGGCCAGAAGTCATTCAAAGGCAGCTTGGCGGGATCGCCTTCCGGCTTGGGCGCTTCATCGCCTCCGCCCGCCGAATTATCCTCGTCCCCGCCCGAAACTTCGGGCTTTGCATCGTCTGCGTCGCCAGCCGCGGCTTTTTGCCCGTCTGTCCGATTGACAAGCTCGGTAAGCGGTATCAGCACCGCTTTTTCAGGATCGAATTCATCTCCCGGTTCCGAGCCATGGTTGACAGGGGGCGGAGTCGCATTGCGCTCTTGATTACGTTGCGCCTCTTCGGCCACGGCATCCGCAAGCGAGGGTTGTGCAGCGCTCTGATTGACATTCGGTTGGCGGTTGGGATCAGGCAAGGGCAGGGGAAACAAATTGGTCGGCTCTTCGCTCTCTGATTTGATCTTTGCTTTGCAAGCTTCTTCCATGTTAGCTCCTTTGGGCGGTGCGGAATCGGCTGTCACATTCTCGAGCTCGATTACGCAGTAAGTTGCTTTTTCTTCGCCTCTGGTTTCAACACGCGCATGTTTGATCCGCACCGGGATCAGCCTTCCTGATATTTTGTCCTTTAATACGCCGACCGCATTCTTTTTAATAAAATTCAATTCGAATTTCGCGGTCAGCGCCGCCGTATCCGTGGCATCCTGACAGGGACTTACGTGCACTTTGGCCCGCATCGGAGTACCGATCAAACTGGGGCGTAGCCCAACATCACTGCCAAAAGCCGGCGGAGGCCGCTTGGTATCATGTTTGTATTGCACGCGCAGGCGTACTTCCAAGGAATCCCGGGAGGCCTCATCCATGACGCTGTCCGCGCCCTGCACGATAGCCGGACGAATGATTCGCCGGCTTTCTACGCCGATTTCCGATCCCGGGCTGAAGAACTCCAGCTTGCTCGCAATAACCAATGTCCGGCCGAACTCCTCAATCAGCCGTACTTTGAAGGCCGGCGATCCCTCGACCCAAAAAAGATAATTATATTCCGTTTCTTCGCTTTGGATGTTGCTTTCGTTTCTAGCCGCATTCATCATGCCGCCTCCGTTTCTTCCCTTTGTAAAGGGCAATTTTCTTTTGTTTTAATACTCTTATCTATCATATATTAACGCAGATGTCAAGGAATATGAACATCGAACCACTAATTCAAACGTATTCCAGTGTACCCGTAAAACCGTTTAACACGAGTTAGCTCTGGATAACAGATTAACGGGAAAACGGTCTAACGTTCTGTTAATCAAGCTAAAAAAAATCCGAGTCCGCGCCATTTGGCACAAACTCGGAATTGAGCAGTCTATTCTTTTTCACCTTCGGGGATCCGGATCCGGCATTCGGAGATATCGAAACAGTTTCGATCCCCGTAGTAATGAGCGTTTTTGTCGCCGCAGGCAAAACCCACAGCGTTTTCGGAGAAGCTGTGAAATGCCAGCGGCCGCGGGAAGATTACGCAGGTCGGATCGTCCTGGCCAAAGGTGGCCCGCAGAGTCACCTTGTTGGCCTCATACATGCCCGGCGGGGCCGGCACGTAAATCTTGCAGCCGGAGACATCGGTCGTATCCGAATCCTTGTCATACGGCGGCACAGTCGACTCGCTGCCGTTCTCGCAGCGGATATGGCGCGTATTCTCCGCAATGGGAGAGATGCGTCCGTTGAACTTTTCCGGATCAACATCCTGGAAGAAGAACAGCGCCAGGTTTTCGCGCGTTGCCGGGTACTTGGTATAAGTCACCTTGCCGGCCGCGGGTTCGGGCTTGTCTTCGGTCTTGCCTTCGGTCTGGCCCTCATCACCGCCTCCCATGAAATGGAGGATAGCTGCCGTGCAGCCCGCCGCCAAGAAAAGCAAAACGAATACCGCTCCCACGGCCATTTTCCAGCCAATCCGGCTTTCTTCATAGTCTTCTGCAACCGGCGGATCGGGCGGAGTCGAGCTCCGGTCGTCGTCGCTGTCAGGCGGGTCGGGAGGCGTGCTTGTTGAACGCATGTCTTTGATCTCCTCAGCGAGTCTTGCGATTTCGCTGTCTTTGTCCGCAACTTGGGTTTCCAGGTCGCTAACTTTGTTTTTCAGTCCATCGCGCTCATCAGCGAGCGCGGTGATTTCCGAGGCTGTGCCAGCAGCATGGGTCATACCTGCAGAAACCAGAGCCATTTTCATGAGATCATTGTGTCGACCCCAGTCTTGGTTCTGCTTGGTCGCCGTGGCGAGCTTGGCCTGCGCTTCTGTTAATTGCCTTTGCGCTTCGGCAAGCTTGCCGCGCTCTTCAGTGAGCTGTGTCTCGGCCTCTTGCCGGGCTTCCTCGGCCACCGTGAGCCGTCGATTCAAATCGGACTTGTGTTCCTCGGCCAGATCAGCTCGCTCCACAGCATCACGCAATTCGGCGTTAGCTTTGCGCTCGCGCTCCAGCACTTCGTCAAGCTGGGTGCGCAAAGCCGAATCATCACCAGCAGTCTTGGCTTCCGCGGCGCGGAGCTGGCTTTGCAATTTTTGAACTTCAGCCCTGGCATCAGCCAATTGCTTGGTCAGCTCCTGAACCTTGACGCCGATTTGGCTGGCTTCACGCTCAGCCGCTTCTTTTGCGCCCTCCAGATGCTTGCAAGCATCACGCGCCTGCTCAAGCGCCTCTTCCAACTCGGTCACACGAGCCTTGGTTTGCTCGAGTTCCAAGTTGATCTCCGAAACCGAGACCGTTTTTTTGGTGCTCGGATCTTCGGCGCTCGCCTTGGTCGGCGTTGGGGTCGGAGCCGGCTTGGGCGCGGTCTTGGGAGCCGCTTTGGCATTGGGCTCGGCCGGCGCTTTTGGCGCAGGCTTTGCAACCGGCTTGGGAGCCGGAGCAGGTGCACCGCCAGGAGGCGGCAAAAGGTTGTCTTCAGTGGGACGAAATCTCGACATTAGTCTCTTCCTTTCCATCAGCTTTGGCTATCAGCTAACGCCAACAGCAAGTCTGTTTTTTCTCTGTTTTCAAACAACGCATCGTTTTAAACGATTGGTAAAATTAGCATATTTCAGCCAAAATGTCAATAGTCACAAACAATAATCCATCCCCATACCTGTCAAGCAAATGACAGAATCTTTTGCGTATTTTTAGCCAAATTTTGTCTTGTATAACCATGTCTTAAGCAGTATAATAAAACAGTACTAAGTACTGAGTACTGGGTACTGAGTACTCATAAGTTATTTATGTCTGCCAAAAAATCTGTAAAAAACAATAACAATCATCCCGTTGTTTTAGTCATTTTAGACGGCTTCGGCATCTCCAAACGCAAGCAAGGCAATGCTGTTTTAAATGCCCACATGCCCGTCTTCAAAGATCTCTGGAAGAAATATCCTCATACTGAACTCAAAGCTGACGGCTCGTCTGTGGGTTTGCCAAAAGGCGAAGCCGGCAACAGCGAAGCCGGGCATCAAACGATCGGCGCAGGCCGCATCGTGGAATCGGATAAAGTAATAATCGATAAAACAATTGCCAACAAATCATTTTTTCAAAATCAAGCATTTCAAAAAGCGGCGGATCATGTGAAAAAAAATAACAGCACTTTGCATCTCATGGGTTTGCTGACCAATTCGCAAAGCGCGCATGCATCCATGAATCATGTTTTTGCTTTAATCAAACAAGCGCAAAAATTAAAAATTAAAAAAGTTAATTTGCATCTTTTTACCGATGGCCGCGATACACCTCCTTATCATGCATTAAAATTATTAGTGGAACTGGAACGTCAGTTGCCTAAGCAATATCGCATCGCTTCGGTCTGCGGCCGCTTTTACGCCATGGACCGCAACCGCAATTGGAAGCGGACCGAGCTGGCATACAATGCCATCGTTCTTGGCATGGGGGCAATAGCCCAGGATGCCACCGAAGCTATCGAATCCGCTTATGAAAGAGGAGAAAGTGATGAATATATTATTCCCACAATCATACCTAAAAATTCTCATAGTCCGCACATCCATGATAATGACGCGGTTATATTTTGGAATTTACGGTCAGACCGCGCCAGGCAATTATGCAAACCGTTCATCCAAAAAGATTTTGAAAAGCGTAATAAAAAAACTTTTAAACGCGATAAGATTTTAAAAAATTTACTCTTCGTCACATTAACTGAATTCGGCAAACAAATCGACGGCGCTATTGCCGCATACCCGCATCATGAAATAACTGAAACCATTGTGGAGGCTTTACGATCCAAAAAACAAATCTACATCGCCGAATCAGAAAAATATGCTCATGTCACTTACTTTTTTAACGGCGGTTTTGATGATCCCAGGTTTGGCGAAAAGCGCATCCGCATTCCCAGCTATCACGTAAACAGCTTCGCTGATGTACCGCAGATGCGCGCGATGGAAATTAAGGATGAAGTGGTAAAGTCTGTGAAAAAGGGTTATGATTTTATCTGCGCCAATATCGCCAACCCCGATATGGTGGCGCATACCGGCAGTTATAAAGCAACCGTTAAAGCCTGCGAATTTACGGATAAAGTCATTAAAGGCATTTGGCGGGAAGTCAGCAAGAAAAAAGGCACATTAATCATCATCGCTGATCATGGCAATGCGGAAGAAGTTTTTGCCAAAAATGGAGAAATCGACACTCATCATAATGCCAATCCCGTGCCCTGCATAATTGCCCGGCCCGGAATAGGAAAGAAAAAAATACGCAGCGGGAGCTTGGCTGATATTGCGCCAACTGTATTAAAAATCATGCACATGGAAGTGCCGAAAGTCATGTCAGGTAAAAGTTTGTTATAAATTTTTATGCCACGTCCAAAACCAGTATCTTTGTTAATTTTAGACGGCTTCGGCGTAGCCCCCGATGCCGAAGGCAATGCCGTAACCCGGGCCAAAATGCCTTTTTATAAAAGTCTTATTGAACACTATCCGGCCATGACGGTGCGCGCATCCGGAGAGGCTGTCGGTCTTTCCTGGGGGCAAATGGGAAACTCCGAAGTGGGCCACCTTACAATCGGCGCGGGCCGCATCTTTTTCCAAAGTTTGCCGCGTATCAACATGAGCATAGAAGACGGCACTTTTTTTGATAACCAGGCTTTTCATAATGCCTTGAATCATGCCAAAGAAAACAATGGAACTTTGCATTTGATGGGCATAACATCGCCGGGCGGCGTTCACGGACACCTTGAACATCTTTTTGCTTTACTGGATTTTTGCAAACGCAATAAATTTCATGATGTCGCCATTCATTGCTTCCTTGACGGACGTGATACGATTTTTAACAGCGGATTGGGTTTTATAGAATCATTGCAAGAAAAAATCGAAGAATACAAAGTTGGAGAAATAGCAACCCTCGGCGGACGTTATTATGCCATGGACCGCGATAACCGCTGGGACCGTATTCAAAAAATGCATGATGCCATGTTTAAAGGCGAAGGTCCTAGCGCCGCAAATCCGGTTGATGCCATTAAAAAATCCTACGATGCCGGTGTATATGATGAAGAATTCATTCCTACCGTTATAAAAAAAGGATCCAAGCCGGTTGCCACCATGAAAACCGGAGATGCTTGCATCTTCTTCAATTTCCGTCCTGACCGCGCCCGGCAAATCACCAAGGCCTTGGCTTTGCCGGAATTCGATAAATTCCCCCGCGAAAAAATCGAAAACTTCTACATGGTAACCATGATGGAATATGAAAAAGATTTGCCGGTTAATGTAGCATTTCCTCCGCAAACAGTGGATACATGTTTGGCAAAAGTAATTTCTGATGCCGGCCTGCGCCAGATGCATATAGCTGAAACTGAAAAATACGCTCACGTCACCTTCTTTTTAAACGGCATGATAGAAGAAGAATTCCCCGGTGAAGACCGTGTCATCATCCCGTCTCCGCGCGTTTCGTCTTATGACAAAGCTCCGGAAATGGCCAACCAGCCGATCGCGGACCGCATAGTTAAAGAAATCTCGGCGGGCAACTATGATTTTATTGTTGCCAATTTCGCCAGCCCGGATATGGTAGCGCATACCGGCGATTTTAATGCGACGGTTGTTGCTCATGAATCGGTTGATAAAGCATTGAATAAAATTATCAGCGCTTCGCTTGCGGTTGGCGGCGTGGTTTTAATCACGGCCGACCACGGCAATTCCGAAGAAGTTGTTAACCTCACCACCGGCGCCGTAGACAAAGAGCATTCCACCAATCCGGTGCCATTCCTCATTATCGGCAAGCAATACGAAGGCCTCAAAGCGCCAACCGGCGATGTCATTGGCGGCGATTTAAGCCTTACGCCGCCCGCAGGCATGCTTGCGGATGTGGCTCCAACCATTTTGCATATCATGGAACTGGAACAGCCCGAGGAGATGATCGGCAGATCGCTGATTTAAACTGCAAAATGTAAACTTTAAACTGCAAAGAGTTTTTTAATATCCAAAAAGTATTGTAAACTCTTTATAGTTTGTGGTTTATTGTTTCATCATTATGAAAGATCAGATTCAGGTTTTAACAATTCTTAAAAAGCATTATCCGCAAAAAGCGGATATGAATTTAGGTGATCCCGGTGATAGTTTGATTGCAACCATCATGAGCGCGCGCACCACGGATGCGCAGGTTTTAAAGATGTTTCCCGGTTTCCGCAAAAAATTTCCCAATTGGAAAAAACTCGCAGATGCAAAACTTGAAGACATTGCCAAAGCCATGAATACAATCGGTCTCTATCGCAACAAAGCCAAATCTATCAAGGCTCTGGCGCAAAAAATCATCACTGATCATAACGGCAAAGTTCCCAATAACATGGAAGATCTAGTCGCTTTGCCGGGTGTTGGACGTAAAACCGCCAGCTGTGTTTTGTCCGAATGCTTCCATCAGCCCGCAATTGCAGTCGACACCCATGTTTTCCGCATCAGCCGACGTTTGGGCTGGGCTAAGGCTGATAATCCAATCAAAGTCGAAAAAGAACTGGCCGCCCTAATCCCAAAAGAATTTTGGTCATCAATCAACCGCACTTTCGTCCACTTTGGCCGTGACATTTGCAAACCGCAAAAGCCTCAATGTTATCGCTGTCCAGTTGCAAAGTTTTGCAGATTCCCAAACAAGAACCTTGATTTGCAAACCGATTAACAAGCAAATTAACATGATTACTAAAGGTATAAAATAATCGACTCCTAAAGCAATCAAGGTAATTTGAGTGAGAATCAAGTTTAAACCCCCTACACCGTGTCACCGTCAAGGTTCAGATAATTAATCAAGGTTCAGACGTTCATGCTATAATACCTGCATGTCCGATATCGGCATTGTTCAATTCATTCAAGGCATATTCCTTTCGTCATTAACCGGCCAATGGATTTCCATAGCTCTGGCACGAGTCTGGATTTTTTTATTTATTCCACTCGTGTATTGGGTCTGGCTGCACGGATCTTCTCATGAAAAGCATGGTGTTAAAGAATTGCTTTGGTCGGCGGCTCTTGCGGTTTTCAGTTCCGAACTGCTGGCATTGTTTATCATGCGCCCAAGACCTTTTCTTGCCGCGGCCAACATTATCACACTGATTCCCGCGCCGTTAACAAGCGCTTTTCCCTCAATCCACACTTCGGTCGCCATTGCCTGCTCAATCGTGCTTTGGTCTGTTAATCGTTGGGCCGGATATATTGGTTTTTTGATAACCCTCGGAGTCATAATCGGCCGCATTTCAGCCGGGGTTCACTATCCAACCGACATCATTGGCGGAATCATTATCGGTTTGTTATCATTCACACTGGTCCGCTTGGGTCATAAAGCCCAGCGTCACCCTTCCTCAAAAATTTCCTAGTACGCTGTACACGGTACTTAGTACTTAGTACCTAGTACCTAGCACTTAGTACTATCAGTTATTTATGAAAAAAATATCGTTACTAATCGGGGCGCTTCTGGTGTTCCTGGCAATTTTTATCGCTTGGTTTGCGCCTTCGGCTTACATCGGCACACCGGGTCAAATCACAGTCAGGGTCGTTGTACCCAAAGATGCGAATACAAAAACCGTAGCGCAAATCTTATCCGACAAAGGCGTCATCACCTCGTCATTTGGATATGAATTTTATTCATTGTTGGATGCTGCAGCCAGAAATCCCCGCGCCGGTGAATATGAAGTTGCGCCCGGAGCCTCGTACAAGTTGATAGCGCGACAGCTTAACATGGGTCCGACCAGGAATGAGATCACACTTCAATTCATAGAAGGATCCGATCTTAAAGATTGGCAAGCATATCTTAGAGAGCGAAATGTATCCGAAACTTCAATCACTGACCTTGTCGGCGACACGGCAAGCGGAAAACCCTTTGCTCCCGCTTTGCGTGAACAATATATTTTTTTAAAAGATCTTCCCGAAGATGCAACTTTGGAAGGCTACCTGTTTCCTGACACATACCGCGTTTGGCAAGATCAGCTTCCGCTCGGAATCGTCTTAAAACAATTAAATGAATTTGATAAGCAAATTCAAGATCTCGAAGATCAAATAGCGAAAGACAATCGCAGTTTGCATGAAATTCTCACATTGGCATCCATTGTCGAAAAAGAAGGCCGCAACAAAGAAGAGCGCCGCAATATTGCCCGCATTTTCCTAAATCGATTAAAAATCGGCATGCGCCTGCAGTCCGACGCCACGGTTAATTACGTGACCGGAGAAAACCGTCCGCGGCCCACTCTCGATGACTTGGAAATAGCTTCACCTTATAATACTTACCGCAATGAGGGTCTTCCGCCCGGTCCAATCTGCAACCCGGGAAAAGATGCTTTGGAAGCCGCATTAAATCCGGCAGATAATGATTACTATTTCTATCTTCATGACGAAGAAGGAAATATCTACTACGCCCGCAATGCGGAGGAACACAAGCAAAACCGTTACAAAGCCTATGGCGAATAACGTCCCGCGTCGCTCGTCCCACGTCCCGCGTCGGGCACGGCTGCAGAAAGTCATTGCAGAGGCCGGGTTTTGTTCTCGCCGCAAGGCCGAGGATTTGATTCGCGCCGGTGAAGTCCAAGTTAACGGCCGCAAAGCTGTAATCGGCCAGTCCGTCACGCCGGGCGATCAAATAACAATCAACGGCAAACCGCTCCAAGGTCGCCAAACAAAAATCTACCTGGCACTTAACAAACCCGTGGGTTACACATGTACATCACGCCGCTTCAAAGGCGAAAAAAACATCTTCGATCTCGTCAACGTCGATGAACGTCTATTCGTTGTCGGCCGCTTGGATAAAAACAGCCGCGGACTCGTCATCCTCACTAATGATGGTGATTACGCGCAAAAAATGTCGCACCCGCGCTTTCATCACGAAAAGATTTACGAAGTAACCGTTGAGCCTCCCTTATCAAGGGGGGAATCAAAGGGGGGATCAGGCCGGAGCAGAGAAGCGGCTGAAATCATCACCTGCCTGACCAAGGGCATCACGGACGAAGGCGATTTTTTAATCGCAAAAAAAGCCCAATATTTGGGCAATGACAAATTCCGCATCACGCTTACCGAAGGTAAAAAACGCCAATTGCGCCGCATGTTCGGTGCGCTGGATCTGCGCGTCACCGATCTCGTCCGCACCCAAATCGGCAACATCCGCCTCGGTGATCTTCCGGAGGGAAGATACCAACAAATAAAAAATAAGAATTAAGAATTAAGAATTAAGAATGTTGGAGATCGCTGTTGCGATTTTTATATTTAATAATCCTGCTAATCCTTTTTAATCTTGCGAATCATGGTCAAAAAAATCCTCCCAAGTTGGAGAGGATCAAGATTTGCGGAAGTCCGGATTGGTTATTCGTGCCAGGCGGCGAATATCCGTTTTTTCCAGACTGCGGACATCGCGTCGGTTCAGTTCTTTGAGTACGCGGTCAAGACGGCCGCTCATGAAATCGCACATCAGCACCGCTGTTCGCGGATCATTTTGGTCTGCTGAAGTGATTGTTGTTGCTGCATGCAGGCACTTTGCCAGTTGCGAGGGATTCCTGTAGAGCAGAGTATGGTCGCGGATGCCGCGGAACACTTCATCGCTTCTTTCGTCCAATTCCTCGAGTGCGAACCAAGCACTGGCTGGCCCGGTGAGATAATAAACCTGCTGGTACTGCTCCGGCAGCCGCTCAAGGAGCCGTGAATCGCGCTTGGCAACGTATGAGAGCATCTCATCATGGCGCATTTGCCTTGACACAAGATGCAACATCCCGGCCATGATCGCCTGCCGCTCATCAAGGCCGTATTTTTTTGCTACAGAGCTTAAAAGCTGCACTACGTAAAGAGTTCTTTGATAGTGCCTTGAGAGTAGTTTTTTATTAAGGTACGCGTCCAATTCTCGCGTTTCCATCGCACCTCCTATGTTTTTAGTATCTCATATCACAGGCATTGCGTCATCCGGTGTAGGGATCGTGCAAAAATTCACGCCAGGCAAAAGTCTCGCTCTTTCGGCGATATGTCTTGCCCTGAATCATAATTTCAGCTTGGGTGGTTGATGTATAGCCCCTGACTTTTTCAAAGCTGACTATACTGACCTTGGGAGCGATTACACTAACAGCTATGGCTTCAACTCCATAAAGCCAGCCATATGGAGGGTCTAGATCATTGCGCTTTTCAAAGGCTCGTGCGGTCCTCATCAGGACGGCCGGGTCAACTGCTCCATGTAACAATGATTCCGGTAGATGCGGCGCGAAGCGGATTTCATTAGCAAACATACCTTTGACCCAAATTTCGATAACCGGATATAGAGATTTGGCAACCGGCTGATTCAGATCCATCCCAACCCAGAAATACGCAATAAAGCGTTCCATCGCCTGGAGTGGCTTATGAACCATAACAGGTATTTTGAAGTTTTTATGATGGGTGGCCATTTTTTTTACAGTACAAGATGATGACATTTTTCGCCTCCTTAACAGTTATTGGCTTTTAGCATTTATCAACCGTTGTGTCAACCGCGTGGTCTTGATATGCTTGACCAGCGTCAGTAAGTCTATACGTCAATACGTCTTGAGTTCATGAATCAAAAAATCTGCATAACCGACGTTCGACGTATCGACTTTCAACTTGTTATGAAATCCATTGATTATTCAAGTGAATTAAACCAAGAACAGCTCGATGCCGTCCTCCACGGAGATGGGCCTTGTTTGGTTTTGGCCGGAGCCGGATCAGGCAAAACACGCACCGTCACATACCGCGTTGCTTATCTTTTGGAAAAAGGAGTCGAACCCGGATCGATTTTATTACTCACTTTCACCAACAAAGCCGCACGCGAAATGCTGGAACGTATCGGCCTCTTGGTAGGTCCTAATGCCAAGGGTGTTTGGGGCGGAACTTTTCACTCTGTGGCCAACCGCATCTTGCGGTCTTTCGCGAGCGCTCTTGGGTATACCTCCGGATTTTCCATTCTTGACGAAGAGGATGCCAAAGCACTCATGAAAGCCGTGCTAAAAGATGCCAAGATAGATCCCAAAGCCCGCCGCTTTCCCTCGCCGGCAGTTCTGAAAAACGTCTACTCTTATTCGCGCAATACGGGCATGCCTTTTAAAGAAGCTGTGGAAATCAAACATCCCAATTTTTTGGATTGTGTAAATGACATGGAATGGGTTTGCGGTGAATACCAAAAACGCAAACTGGCTTCCAATGCCATGGATTTTGATGATTTGCTGGCCAACTGGCTCAAACTCATGGAACATCAGCCCATGATTGCCGACCAAATCAGTTCGCGCTTTCAATACATCCTTGTTGATGAATATCAGGATACGAACATTCTGCAAGCGCGTCTTATCAATCGTTTGGCGCACGTTCATAAAAATGTTTTTGTAGTCGGTGATGACGCACAGTCAATCTACGCGTTTCGCGGTGCGGATGTAAAAAACATTCTGTCATTTCCCAATGAATGGCCCGAAGCAAAAATTTTCAAACTTCTCTCCAATTACCGCAGCACACCGCAAATTCTTGATCTGGCCAATGCGTCACTCACTCATAATCAAAATCAATTCGCTAAAGATTTGGTCAGCCTCAAAGAAGCCGGCATCAAGCCCAAGGTCATTTCTTGCCCGTCGGCCCGCACCGAGGCTTCGTATCTCGCAGACACGATTCTGACTCTCCGTTCGCAAGGCGTCGCGCTTGCCAACATGGCTGTCCTCTTTAGAGCCTCATCGCATTCACAAGCTTTGGAATTCGAGCTCATGAAACGCGACGTACCGTTTGAATACCGCGGCGGACTTAAATTTTTTGAACGTGCCCACGTCAAAGATGTGCTTTCGTATCTGCGCCTGCAAGTTAACGCCAAAGATGAGCCGGCCTGGCTTCGAGTTTTAAACATGCAAGCCGGGATTGGCGCGGCTACCTCGTCGCAGATCCTGGAGCAAGTGCGCGAGTCGGCCACCAAAGAACTCATCCCGCTTGCGGGCGAGCTGATGATCCCGGCACGCGGGCAAAGCGGTTGGGCTGATGCTCAAGCTGTCCTCATCGCCATGCGCGATACCACACCGGGCGCCATGGTCCGTGCCGTAGCCAAAGCCGAATCTTACCGCATGCATTTGGAAGCCGAATATCCCGATTGGCGCGACCGGCTGGAAGATTTGGAACAGCTGGCAATTTTTGCTGATGCTTACCCTGACGCGCCGGCATTCCTCGCTGATGCAACTTTGGATGATGCATCCTTCCGCCGCGAAAAGGGCGGGGGAATTGATGATCAAGAGCGTCTTGTGTTATCAACCATCCATCAAGCCAAGGGCCTTGAATGGGATACGGTTTTTGTTATCCATTTAACCAATGCGGGTTTTCCTTCGCCTCGATCTCTGGAAGAAGAAGGATCGCTCGAGGAAGAACGCCGTCTTTTTTACGTCGCAGTCACACGCGCCCGCAACAAGCTTTTCTTAACTCACCCGCAGGTCATGGGCTACGATGCCATGAATTTTTGCCGCCCATCCATGTTTCTTGAAGAGCTGCCCTCATCTCTGACAGAATCCGAGCAATTAGCGCGATTCCAATCATTTTCCAATAATGGAAACCAAAATTCCTGGGGAGATGAAGATCAAAGTTGGGATTCGGATTGGTCGGATACTTATGATGAACCGGTTATCAATTTGGATCGCTTTGGCAATCGCTCCAGGACGCGGGACGTGGGACGTGCGACGAGCGACGAAATAAAAGTCACTTCCGTCTGGAAATCATCCAAAATGAAAAAAGAACCGCCAAAAATCTCCTTCCTTAGGGATGTGGATGAACTATAAACGTATTCCCGTATTCCAGTGATCCGGTATAAAACGAGTTTTCCTGCGTGATAACGGATTAACTGGAGTACGGTCTAACGTCTTGGCGGTCTTCGCCAAGTTATTTATTGACTCCCAAGCTCGGCTTGGTTAAGGTCTGTGCATGAGATCTGCTATTGAACTCTTCCCCGGACATCCGGATAAGCTTTGCGATATAATTGCGGCAAGCATTGTTGATGAGTATTTAAAACGCGATAAAGATTCCAAACTCAACATTGCGGTCAGCGGGGGCCACGGAGCTTTATTTGTAACCGGCGAATACATATCGCAGGCTGATTTTGATGTAGCGGCTTTGGCGCGCAGGGTATTGAGCAAGCATGGCATACACGAAGGTTTGGAACCTTTTATAGCCTTGGAACCTGTCGTCAGCGAACGCGTAAATCACCTGAGAGCCGTTGGTTCGGAGGCTGTTATGGCGTTTGGATTTGCAGCACAAGAATCGCCGGGCCTCATTCCGGTTCCGGTTGATTTAGCCAAGCGAATCGTTAAAACAATCGACGCGAAACGCGAAGACGAACAATGGCTTTGGCTGGGGCATCCGGGATCTGTGCATGTTTCGGATCTCGGCAAATCGAATTTTCAAATCCATCTCAACATCGATCACGGAGTTCAGGAAATCGGTACTGTGCGTCAGTCGATTCAGCAAGAGATGGAAAAAATGGAATTACCTGAAAAATATTCTTTAAAAATCAATCCATTGGGCGCAATGGATAAAAACGATTTGGTGCATGCAAACGGTAAATCCGGAAGCTTGCATCAACCGTACGGTTCCGCTTTGCCAAGTCAGTCAAATCCCAGCGGGCTTCATTTCGATCATGTCTCAATAATCGGTCAGGCAATTGCCCGCAATCTGGCACTTGGCATTTTAAAGTCGCAAATCTTGCAAGCTGTTTTTGTGCGCTTGCTTTACCGCCCGGGTGAGGCCAGGCCCGACCAAATCTGGATCCGTGACGAGCGCGGGAACGACCTCTCATCGCTTGCAAAAAAATACAGCCTCGATATATACGAAAGAGCGGAGGAGTGGTGGCGCCCGGGTTTAATGTCCGAAATCGCAATAAATGGCCTCATTGGCAATCCCAATCTTCCCTGGGAAAAGGGTATAAGACTCTAGACTCAAGACTCTAGAATCAAGACTTGTAGCCGGTGTCTAGCATCTAGAGTCTGTTAAAGTTTTCCACTTTTCAATCCATTGTGTGAGCGATAAGATGCTGGAACTATGCGACTAAATTACAAAAAATATCTATTTCTTTTTTCGGCTGTTGCGGTCATGGGATTTGGCTGCAGTGCCAATGATTCTCCCGTTTCTTTGGATAAATACAAAATGCCTGATGCCCAACCTCCGGCACAATCTGTTCCGTCAGAGACTGAAACAACGATGGCCCCGCCGGCAGAATCTATTCCCGCCGCAACATCAACTCCGGCCATGCCCGAGGCGGAAGTTCCGGCCGCAACATCAACGACAAATGAAGAATCTAATCTTAAACCATCAACTAAAAGTGAAGATATGACCAATGAACCCGAAACATTGGCTTTTCCCGGAGTCTTGCCCGAAGAAAGAACAGCCAATAAACAAATCCGCATTAAAACCGCCAAAGGCGATATCGTCTTTGAACTTCTTCCCAAAGAAGGCCCGAACGCCGCATCCAACTTCGTCTATCTTACGGAACGTAAATACTATGATGGCCTGACTTTTCATCGTGTAGAACCCGGCTTTGTCATCCAAGGCGGCGATCCGTACGGCAATGGCACGGGCGGCCCTGGTTATAAGTTCGCTGACGACAAGGTCAGCCTCCCTTACGACCAAGGAATCGTCGCCATGGCCAATGCCGGACCAAATACCAACGGCTCGCAGTTTTTCATCATGCTTGAAAGCAAGCCCCTCCCGCCCAGTTACAGCATTTTCGGCCGCGTTATCTCGGGCATGGAAGTCGTAAAACAAATCGCCATCGGCGATGTTATGAGCACGGTCACAATCGAACCGCTCAAGAAATAACAAACATCACGTAACATAAAAAAGACGCTAATTTGCGTCTTTTTTAATCTCGAGGATTGACAAAATGATAAAATCATGATAAATATCATTATTCCAAGAAAGAGGAGTCATGGAATCGGAAACAAAAACCAAACAAGCACCCCATCGAAAACTTTACATAGCCGTCCTTGTTTTTTGCGTCTGCTTATGCATCGTCTCATTCTGCATGCTACTGGTTTCGGACTTTAGCGATTCAGGGCCTTTATGGTGCGATGTATATCAATGCACCGACCCCTTTTACGGGCCCAATGCCTATCGCCGCGTCGGACATCAGATGACGATCGTGGATCTGGGATTTGCCGGCTTGGTATTATTTTCCGCGATCACAAGCCTTTTTTGCATGAGCAGACTGGTGCCCGAATCAGAGCGGCTGCAGAGTAAAAACAAAGGAGAACAAACATGCAAAGCGAAAAGCGCACCTTGATCAACCATGAAAACCTCAACGGCGATAAGTCTCAAATCTGGGGCGATGCCAAGAACATCCATGGAGATGCCACCGGCCTCATCGGTGATGTAAGCCGCATCAGCGGTGATGTCACGGGTATTTGGGGCCGGGTCACGCAAATATTCGGTGATGTCTCGCGTATGCGCGGTGATATGGGTTATCTCCGCGGCAGCACGGATTTCCCATCCAATTATGTCACCATGCCCGCCAAACAGATCACGGATCTGTCAGGCGACTCAAATAACAGCTAGACCGGCTGTTTTTTAATTTGATAAGTCAGCCACTATTTGCTATGCTAACCTTATTATGAAGCAAAAAATTGCTATTCTTTTGGCGGTTCTTGTCCTGTTTATCGGCGCCTATCTGGGTCGCCACTGGCTCAAGGATCAATGGGAATTATTCACTAAACCCGAATTGCCTAAGCCAACCGCTTTTACTGATCAAGAACAGCCTGCCGCTGACGATTCAATAAATGCAGATCTGCCATCCGGTCCTCCATCCCATATTGAAGGAGGTATTTCTGAAAGTGAAAATTTTAAACTTGAATCCAGCCCGCAGACAACCGAGCCGCCGGAAATTGATAAGCCGGTCGATCCGCTCGCCGGCGATGTTGATATTCCTGAAGAACTCAATCTCGATGTGCCCTGGATGAGTCAAGCGCCAAATGCGAATTGGGATTATCCCTACCAAGAAGCTTGCGAAGAAGCCTCTATGATTATGGTTGATGAATTTTATAAAATGAACAGCGGCAAAATCCCCGTGGATGAGGCGGATAAGAAAATTTTGGATCTCGTTAAATATCAAGAAGATGAATTGGGTTATTACAGAGATACGACCGCCGAAGAAACCGCTCAAATACTTCGTGATTATTTTAACTACCGCGATGTACGCGTCCTGCCATTAACATCCGCTCTTGATATCCAAGCCGTGCTGGCCCGCGGTTATCCCGTTATAATCCCGTTTTGGGGCAAGGCTATCGGCAATCCCAATTACCGCAACGGCGGTCCGCTTTATCATATGATGGTCATGAAGGGTTATACCAAAGATGATCAATTCATCACCGGCGATCCGGGAACGCGTAAAGGGCAGGATTATGTTTATGCGTTTGACCGCATCATGGAAGCCGCCCATGACTGGAATGATGGTGATGTACAAAATGGCAAAAAGGTCATGATAATCGTACTGCCCAATCAGATTCCCTGATTATGAATTTAATCGTCAAACGAACTCTCGGACTTGCGGCTTTCATCATCTTGCTGGCCGTGAGTTTGTGGGCGGCGGTTTATTATAAAGATTATTCAAATCTAAATACAAAAATCGTGGAACAGTCGCAGACGGTGCAGAATATCGAAACAGAACAAGAGAATATTATCGATTGGGCACAGCTGGAATCTGCCGAAAAGGATAAGATCACTTTAAGTTTAGTTACAAGCACTCAAGTCACAAATCCCTTTGTATTTAATGCAACATCAACTTTTCAAGATAATCTGACCTGGGTTTTGGAGGATAAATTGCAAACTTTTGTGGCCTCCGGAACAATTCCTGCCGCATCAGCATCCCAAAATCAAATTTGGTATAACAATCCAACCGAAACTTGCGAAGGCTGGTTTTTTATCAAGAGTGCAGACCGCCAGATAATACAAAAAATCCATGTGAATCTGGAATGTCAAAAACAGACCGTAGAAATTTATCTGCGGCCCGCATATATGAGCAACTGCTCAAGTGTAGAATCAGCAAAGCGGCAAATAGCTTCAACCGGTGATAATCAATTGAATTATTATGAAGCGGCAATCAGGGAACTGCTTAAGGGTCCCAATACGGATGAACAGGAAAGGGGATTGACCACAATGATTCCCGGCTCGGTCAACGTGTTGCGCATAGGAAAAGATTCAAGCGGCAGAATCATTGCCGATCTGGATACGGATCTGCAAAACGCCATAGAATTGGATTGTTTTTATCAGATTGCCAAAAAGCAAATCCAAAAAACCCTGCAAACAGTCCCGCTTACCGGTCGCAGTCTTGAAGGCATGATCATGTTTAATGGTAAAAATATCGATTGAAAAATTATTTTATTTTTTATATGAAGACCGCAACCAAAATAATGTTAGCTGCCGCGATTGCCGTGGCGATATTCGCCATCATCGTTTTAATCAGATTTTTTATGGCTCCCAGCAAAGATTACGAGCAAATAAAAATGCAGCAGGAAAAACAAGAGCAAGGCAAAGTAAAGATGGAAGAGATAAAAACCGCAACCACCTCCGGCAAACAAGAATCGGAAGTTACATGGCAAGAGCAATATTCCAGTGCAGATAATTGGACGGTATTTGAACTGCCGGATGGAGTTGAGATTGCCAACCCTTTTACATTTAACGGCACTACCACGGCATTTGAAAATAATATCAATTGGAGCTTAGAGGATGAAAACGGCGCTGAAATCGCTTCAGGCTTTGCTTATGTAAACAGTCCGGACATGGGCATTCCCGGTCCGTTTACCATCAAAGCATTTATCGATAAAATCCCGCAGACAGAAACCGGCACGCTCAAAGTCTTTGAATCATCCGCCAAAGACGGCTCGCCTCTGCATGTCGCGGAAGCTCAAGTTATCTTTCCAACCGAAACTCAAACAGTAACTGTCTACTTTAGCAATACCAAAGAAGATCCCAGCATGATGGATTGCTCCAAAGTCTATCCCGTGGAGCGCATGGTCTTGGCCGGCGACACGGCCGAAATCGCTATCCACGAGCTTCTGCGTGGACCGCTGGCAACAGAGGAAAAAGCCGGCTTTGTTACGCAGATTCCCAAATTTGTAACGCAACCAATCATAACCTATACCAAAGCCGGTATGTCTTTGGATTTCTTACCCGATCTTGAAAGTGAAGTTGGTGGATCTTGTCGGGTTAGCGCAATTCGCGCACAACTGGAAGAAACAGCTAAAAAGGCCTCAAATGAGCAAACTGTCATCATTTCCATCGACGGCCGTACACAAGATATACTACAGCCCTAGGCTTGACAAATCGTCAGAACCTTGATTTAAACTCAAATTTACTCTCAAATTTTCTTGATTACATATTGTAGAAATAATTCTATACCTTAAGAAATCATGTTAATTTGTTTGTTAATCGGTTTGTCAATCAAGGTTCAGATAGTATGAAAAAATATTTTTGGTTAATCGCCGCATTGGCGGCTTTAAGCGCGATTATTGTCGCCGGCGTTTTGTTTTTCATGCTCCGCAGCCAAACTGTCGCTTCAAATAATATCCAAGACTCAAGACCTAAGACTCAAGATGCAATACCATTGTACGATGTACGAGGTACGAGGTACGATCCTGAAACCATGCCTGCATCCAAACTGAATTTGCCGTTAGATGCGGATTCTCCAGAGCTCCTGAATCTCGCGTTTACAGCCGAACGCGACTACATTATCAATCCGCAGTCGCGCATCATCTTAATTCCGCACCACTTGGTCGCAGCCCGTGAAATCGCAAATTTGCTTAAAGCGTCACCCAAAACGCAGACAATATATTTTTTGATGCCCGATCATTTCTCACAAAGCAAGACTTGCGCAGCCATTTCTGATGCCAACTGGGATGCATATGCCGGCCGCATCAACACCAATCCGCAGATAGTGGCCAACCTTACCGCTTCGTCAACATTATTTAGCTTGGATAATTCCATCTTCGCTCGCGAAATATCTTTTAAAGCGCTCGCCCCTTACTTGGCCAAAGCATACGGAGAAGATGTCAGAATAATCCCAATAACCGTCAGTGCCAACTGTTCAGTCGCTGACCGCCAGGTTATAGCCAGCCTCTTGTACGCCGAACTGGCCAAAGACCCGCAGTCGATTTTAATCTCAACCGTTGATTTTTCTCATTATCAGCCCGCCGAAGTCGCTGATTTTCACGATGAGCTCGCCGCTGATGTGATCCTTGGCCTTGCCGACCTGGAAGCCGACAAAGTGGAACTCGACTCCGCAACGGCTTTAGCCATAACCCTCAAAGTCGCACGCAGTCTCGGGCTTGGTGATGTTGTTATTCATGATCATACAAATTCTCTAAAACTTGCCAAGGCTATTGTGTCTCAAGACTCAACTTCGCATTTTTTCGTATCTTTTTCCCCGGGAAAAATCGCCACGCAACAAAAACTGACACTGATGTTTTTTGGCGATACCATGCTGGACCGCACGGTTGCCACCCGCAGCCGCTCTGCGGGGAATTTGGCCTATCCCTTTGAACTGATAAAAGGTGCGGAAGATCGATTTATGTACGGTCAGGATGCTATAATCGCCAACCTCGAAGGCTCTGTCACCGCAGTCCGCCGCGCGCCCGACAAGGGCGATGTTGATTTTGCTTTTGATCCAAAAGTCGCTGAAATGCTCAAAACTGCCGGCATCACGGCCGTGTCTCAAGCCAATAATCACACATTGGACCAAGGGCGCGCGGGCGCCGAAGAGTCTCGCAAGCTTTTAACCGAAGCGGGAGTTATCACCTTCGGTGATCAGGTCAAAGACGATACAGCTTCATCGTTGGCTGTTATCGAGAGCCGTGGCCAAAAAGTCGCCTTATTGGGTTTTAACAATACCGATAACCCGCTTAACAAAGCTGATGCCGAAACAGCCATCAAAACCGCTTATGAGCAAGCCCGCTACGTCGTCGTTTGCATGCATTGGGGCAATGAATATCAATCAAATCCCTCAATGGCTCAAGTTGAACTTGCTCACTGGTTTATAGATCTTGGCGTGGACGCTGTCATCGGCGGGCACCCTCATTGGATGCAATCAGTCGAAGTCTACAAGGATCGCCCCATTATCTACTCTTTGGGTAATTTTATCTTTGATCAAGATTGGTCGCGCGAAACAAATTACGGCTTGGTCGCCGGCCTGGTGCTGGGTCCCGAGAATTCGGATATCTATCTATTTCCTATCCAAATCAATAAAAGTCAACCGCAGATTCTAACCGGAGCAGATCGCCAAACCCGCTTGGACCGTTTGGCCAACATCTCCAATCCTGCACTTGCAGATCAAATCAAATCCGGCATCTTAAAAATCACCCCTTAGTTCTGGTCACTGGTCACTCGTCACTCTTTGCTGTTTTTGGCGTTATACAAGCAAATAATCCATAAAAATTATGAAAAGTCTAGCAAAAATCAAGCAAATGCTTGAGCAAAACCCCATATTAATCGGCATCATGTCGCTTTTAGTGATATTTGGCATCTTTGCCGGTGCTTTTGCAACATATCTGGTTTTAACGCCAGATGGCGATGAAAAGCAGAATTTATTCATTCCCGATGAATCGCAGATCTCCATCCAGGATCAAGAAAATAAACCCGCTGACATCGACGTATCTGATCTTCTGAATTTATCAGAAAAGCCCGTAACCACAACCGAAGTGACGGAATCCGAGGACAAATGGTCTGTTGATGACACTGTTTATCGATTAACAATCGAATGGCAAAAAACTCAAGAAGTGGATATCACTAAAGAATTATCAGAGCAATTCAAAACACCTGAGGATATGAACCTTAAACTCGGACAAGGAATCGATTTTGAAAGGTTTTATAAAAAAGGGACTGTTAAATCCGGAAAATTCGCGGGCTTGAATCTTTATGCACTGCAAACCGATATCGATGGCATGTGTTTTGGCCGCTGCCAGCATGAAACTTTATTACTCGCGAATAAAAATGGCGGTGAATTGTATCTCATAACTTCAGAAGATGCCGGGCTGGTAAATCCAGATTCTTTCTACGGTTATGAGATGCCGGTTGAGGTTTATTATTGGCTTAGAAAACATACCGACACAGCTTTAATCAACGTAACTATTTCGAATCTCACAAATTATCCCGATACTCTGCAGCTGGAAAACGGAGCTTTAGTTCAAAGACTTGAGTACTTTGATCAATCGGCGATGCCGCAATGTGATCCGGATTCTTGTTTGCGCGAAAAACCTATTGCCAAGACCAAGCAAGGCAATGCACTCTTCGGTTATGAATCGGCTCAAAGTACGGATATGGAAGGCGCATTGTATATTTATAATGAACTGGGCATTCCGTTCGCATACGGATCATTAATTGGCGGCTCTGAAGCGGATATGAATTCCAATCGCGTCCAATGGAATAATGAATACAAGCAGAGCGATATCAAATATGCACCTTATCGTCCTGGAGGTGGCTGTGGATTCCATAACGCCATCGACGTACTCGCACAAAGTGACTTGAACAAAAGCGATCTGGTTATCGCCGGCAAAGCATCTGATGGTAAATCCGTTTACGTTCCTAAAGATTCTAAAAACAATCAAGACGTTCTCTATTCTTATGATGGCTGGATGCAATACGATACCGAGGAAAAACCATCCATTGACGAATTTTTAAAAGATCATCCAACGCCGGTTTTCTACTGGCAAGATGCTTTGGGCCGCTGGGTGCGTTATGTTGAATTAGCTACACATCCATTGGTAGAATGCGGTAAACCGGTTATCTACTTATATCCTGAAACAACAACAAACGTCAGCGTTAAGCTTCCCAACTTCATCCAAGTTACGGTCAGCGATCCCGCTTATCCGCAAACAGGCTGGAATGTCATCGCCAATCCCGACGGCTCGCTTATATATCCCGCCGACGGCAAAACTTACGGCTCGCTTTTCTGGGAAGGAATCGGCGCCGGCTATGCTCGTCCCCATGAGGGTTGGGTAATCAAAGACGGCGAACAAGAAAACTTCCTCGCCGAGATTTTACCCAAATACGGTCTCAACACCCGCGAAGCCCAAGAATTTATGGATTTCTGGCTGCCCGAGATGCAGGGAGCAAAATACTACCGCATCAGCTTTTTGACCGATGTTTGGGACAAAGCTGCTCCGCTTAATGTTACACCCGCTCCCGATACCAACATCCGCATCTTTATGGATTGGCAAAAAATCGACGCCCCGCGTCAAATCTCCCCGCCGGACGTCGTGACGCCGGAGCGTAAAGGCTTCACTCTCGTCGAATGGGGTGGAGTGCTGTACAAATAAACCAAATCACAAATAGCAAAGAACGCGTTAATCGCGTTCTTTTGTCATATTTGGCTACAGATTGAGTTATACGGTCAAATACTATAAAATAACAGCATTATTATGCCAACAAATCAATTATCTCAAGATCGCAGTTCGATCTTCATCATCTCAATCCTCGCCGGCACCATGCTCGGCGTTGTGCTTTTAGGATTTATAACCGCACTGTTTGTAACCGAAAAACCGGCTTCCCAATCTTCATTCGCGACGCTAAAACAAAGCGATGGAAAACACGGATACGAATTAAAATCAACTTATTTCATCGATCATTACGTAAATTACGGCGGTAAAACAGCCAGAATTCCCGATGTATTTTGTAAAGCGGACTACGACTTTGCGGTAGAATGCCCTCCGGCTTTAGCTAACTACCAAGAAATTAATTTGGAAGAGATAAATTTGCCAATCCAGAACATAACCAGCGCGGCAACTGATTTTAACAAATACATTGCCTACACTGTCACGAGCGATAAAGCGGAATGCGCGCAAAAACTTTTCGTTTACGATCTAAAAAATAAAACGACCAAAGAATTAGCTTTACCGGAAGAAGTATTTATCTGTGGTGCAATCTCTACGAGAATCGCTTTCATGTCGCCGGGAGGTCGCTTTATAAGGCTCGAAGCCACGGGTCCTGCTTCCGCATACGGATCATGGATATATGACTTGGAAAAAGACGAACTGGTTTTATCCGCAAAACATAGCCCCTATCACGCTTTCTTGGACACGGGCAATCTAGATGAGCGAGATCGTTACATGGTTTATAAAAGTGGCGGCGAGAATTATGCAATTGTTGCGTTGGGTGATGAATATAGTATTACCATCTTAATCAGAGATAATTTCACAGGTAATTCACAAGAATTAAAAGGTATATTAACTCACAAAGACTACAATAACTGTTATTCAGAATCTCCCTATTTCAGATTAGATGAAAAAAATGGAACGTTGATAATTTCTTCAAGCCAATGTTTAGGAGCAGAAGATATAATTATAAACAATATAGACCAAATATTTGAACAGTTGGGACAGTTAAAATCTTAGAGCTTCACTCTCGTTGAATGGGGTGGAGTGCTGTACAAATAAACCAAAAAGGCGCCAAAAGCGTCTTTTTTGATGTCAGTAATCTGGACAAATTTTGCTAATCTTGCTATGTTTTTAGGCGTGGCCGCCAAGGCCAATCTTGATCTTTGCATAAAAAAATAGGACAAAAAGAGGGAGGAGCGAATGCCTTACAAGTTTACCATCCGAGATTTGGACAGCAAGGCGTACTGTGCGCATTGCGGTAAAATTGTGAGTATGGACCAGTTCTGCATGCGCTGCAAGCAATGCCAAGAACATTGTGACTGCGACAGGCCATCGCTTGTGCAATGCCGCGGGTGTGAAAAGCAGCAGCTCGCCAGTGAAATCTGTCCATGTTGCGGCAGGTGCAAAGCCTGCCAAGTGCATGATAGTCAATTCCCAGCCGCAGCATGGTGATTGCCGTGAGTGATTCAGATCCTGGCTTGGTTTACTGTGCAGATGATTTTGAAGATAACGAGGAGCTCATCTGCCATGCATGCAAGGAACCGGTAGATAACACAGACTACTGCTTCACCTGCGAATCTTGCTTGATTTGCTGCAAATGCCCGCCTGATATGTCAGAAAGAATTTGCCGTAACTGCAATACCCGGGTCGCGGCAGAATCAATCTGCAATATTTGCGGTGGGTGCACAACCTGTATTTGCCATCATGATTTGCAAGGCATTGCCGAAACTACCATCTGCGAAGGATGTGAAAATCAGGTCGACACTTCGGACATATGCGAACACTGCGGTAGGTGTAATTATGGCTGCTGCACCTGCTAACAAAGTATTAAGAAGATTAAAAATTCACAAATCAGAGCCATCAATTTCGTACATTTGCGAAAGATGCAGAAATCCTTTTCCTAAAGACGATCTCTGTCAAATCTGTAAAAAGTGCGCCTATTGTTGTAACTGTGGCTGGATGATCTTGCAGGGTAAAAAAGCGGCGCACGCAAATGTCGCCTGCCCCGGTTGCCAAGAACAATACGTTGACCCAATATTTTGCATCAAGTGCGGGCGATGCGTAAAATGCTGCTGGGCGTTAAACTGCGAATTGCGCCCTAAGGACAAAGCCGATGGCCGCTGAAAGAGCCTATCAATGCCGCGAGATTCGTTGCGGCAAAAGAATCATTGAAACGGATTTTTGCATGATTTGTGAACGATGCCCGGATCACTGTACCTGCTCCTGGCAAAAAGTCGTTGAAGAAGATGAAGAAGATGATTTGCTGGAGCTTGACGTGGATTTTTGCAAGTCTTGCAATCAAGGTTTCGAAATCTTCGAACTCTGCGAGATTTGCCGCAAATGTCCTAACTGCTGTAAGCACAAAACTCAACCTCGATGACTTCGGGGTTTTTAATTGATTTACATCACGTTAACCCGTTGTCCGGTTAGCCGGTTAACAGGACTTAACTTGTTATAAACAGAGATACTGGAATACTGGTAAACGTCTAAGTCCATTCTTTCATTCTTTCATTCTATCATTTATAATTGAATTCGTATGACAGTCTTTACGGTCAGTGATTTTATTGCTCATATAAACGACATTCTCTCGCGCAGCTGGAATACTGAAGAACTCTGCGTAGAGGGCGAAGTTACTGATTTTAAAATCAGCCAGGGTCAATGGGTAAATTTCAGTATCAAAGACGACAAAGGTTTGATATCCATCTTTATGACGGTTTGGAATCTTCGCGTTCCGCTTCAAGACGGTATGAAGGTTCAAGTCTATGGTATGCCGCGTATCTATCCGAAATTCGGTAAATTCTCCATTTCTGCGGAACGTGTTGAGCTGGTAGGGGAGGGAGCATTAAAAAAAGCCCTAGCAGCATTACAAGCCAAGCTCGAAAAAGAGGGTCTTTTTGATGAATCACGTAAACGTATTTTGCCCGATTTTCCATCCAAAATAGCATTGATCGCCTCCCGCGAAAGCGCGGCTTACGGCGATTTTATTCGTATTATTAACGAACGTTGGGCCGGATTGGACATCGATCTCTATCATGTAAAAGTGCAGGGCGCGGGTTCGGCTGAAGAACTCGTCCGGGCAATCCGGTCTGCGAATGCAAATTGCAAAGACTATGACGCTCTGGTCATGACACGCGGCGGAGGTTCGCTTGAAGAGCTCATGTCATTCAACGATGAGCAGGTTGTACGCGCAATTCATGCCTCTAAAATCCCAACCTTAGTCGGCATTGGCCATGAACGCGATATTTCGCTTGCAGAACTGGCGGCCGATGTGCGCGGATCAACTCCAACAGATTGCGCGCGCCGCTTGGTGCCCGATAGGGCGGAGGTTTTGCGCGATCTCGCTTATCGTGCGGATTTAATCGAGCGCGCGCTCAAAGATCGCATCGCCGCGCAAAATGATCTGTTGATCCGCGCCATGCGGAGTCCCTCCGCATGGCTCGCACGCCAAAAACAAAGTTTGGAGCATCAAACTTCACTAGTGAATGCAAATGTGAAACAATGGATTTCGGCGCTCCTTGTAAGACACCGTTCGCAAATGCGTCTCCTTGCGTCGCTAGATCCCAAAGGCGTTTTGGCCCGCGGGTATTCCATGCTGTGCGACGCAAGGGGGCGCGCGATCACATCGGCCGCAGCTCTCCAAGTCGGCACAACCGTCACAGCCAAGCTCCGCGACGGCGAGTCTGATCTTTCTGTAAAAACCATCCGCACCCACAGCCAGGCCAAACAGCAAAAGCTGTTGTAGGGACAGGTCGCGACCTGTCCGTACAGCGACCTGTCCGTACAGCGACCTGTCCGTAAAAGTGCAAAAGAGTATGCCTAAAAAATCCAATTTTGATGTAAGCAAAGCTTTCAAGGAACTCGAACAAATTACCGAGTGGTTTGAAGGTGAGAACGCCGATCTTGATGAAGGTTTAAAAAAATACGAACGCGCCATGGAACTGGCCGAAGCTTTGCGCAAACAACTTGAATCCGCAGAAAACAGAATCACGGAAATCCAAAAGAAACACGAAATTAACTAATTGTCTGAACCTTGATTTCCGCTCAGATTTACGCTCAAATTAACTTGATTTCTTTTAGTCGCCTCCGGCATTTATCTAATAATATCCCGTAGGGATTCAATCATTGGTAATTCGTAATTGTTAATTCGTAATTAAAATAAGTATGTTAATCTACCGTTGGGTCATCAGCACCCTGGCCTTGCTCTTCGTTGCCTACGTCGTTCCCGGCGTTTCCGTCGAATCCTTTTGGACGGCGCTTTTAACCGCGCTTGTACTGGGTTTGATCAATGCCATAATCCGCCCACTCGTCATCCTGCTCACCCTGCCGATCAACATCGTGACTTTGGGGTTATTCACTCTGATTATCAATACCGGAATGTTTTGGCTCGCAGCTTATCTCGTCCCCGGCTTTTCTGTCGACGGTTTCTGGCCCGCTTTTGCCGGCGCTTTGGTCTTTTGGGCTGTCGGCTGGTTTGGCAACGCCATAATCCATAATAAAAAAGAGAAAAAATGAAAAAGTCTCCCATTGTCATATCATTGGGCGGATCCATAGTGGTTCCGAAAAGCGGTATTGATGCCGCTTTTTTAAAACGCTTTGCTGCCCTGATCCGCTCGCGCATAAAACTTGACGACAGGTTTATCCTGGTCGTCGGCGGCGGCAACACGGCCCGTGTCTATCAGCAAGCCGCGCGCGCTGTCACCAATCTCGCAGACGAAGACATTGATTGGCTCGGCATCCACTCAACCCGGCTAAATGCCCATCTTCTGCGCACCATCTTCCGCGCCGAAGCACAACACGTCGTGGTCAAGGACCCAACCAGAGCACATACCTGGAATCGCCCGCTCCTAATCGCCGCCGGCTGGAAGCCCGGCTGGAGCACGGATTATGTGGCTGTCCGTCTCGCCAAAAAGTACAAAGCCAAGTGCGTCATAAACCTTTCCAACATCGCTCAAGCCTACGATAAAGATCCGGCCAAATGCAAAGACGCCAAGCCAATCGTCAAGATCGACTGGAAGTCATTCCGCAAAATCGTAGGCAATAAATGGATACCGGGCATGAATGCGCCGTTTGACCCCATCGCCTCGCGCTTTGCCGCTCATAACAAATTCCGCGTCATTATCGCGGACGGAAAAAACCTCACCAATTTAAAAAAGATCCTCAAAGGTGAGAAATATTTTGGAACAACCATAATCAATTAACAAATAATAAAGCTACAAATAACAAAGCGAGAGGATTTTATTAATTAACAAATAATGAATAATAAAGCGAAAGGAGGGATTGATCTTTATTATTTATTATTTGTTATTTGTGATTTTCGCTTTTGCGAAGATCAGGTCGAGCATCGGCATCCACGCATTTAGTGGTTGCTTCATAATGGTCCGGGTTTTCCATTCGCCGAGACGCAATATCAATCTCATTATTTTGCCGGATTTTTTTAAATCACATTTCCAATCAGCATCTCCTCCTTGCAAATTCAGGCATGTTGCATCCGGAATCGCTTTTTTAATTTGCCAATACGAACCGCCCACCAAGCCCTCGGCTATCATCTTGTCTTTACTGAAACCTCTATTGGCGCGCAAACTCAATTTTTTAGCCAGCGGATAAGCCAGCCAAAACGGCAACCAAGGAATTAACGGCAATCCGGTGGTATGCCCGTCAAACGGAAAAGCGCGGTTTGGAGTTTCCGCAAAAACCATCAAACCGCCCGGAGCTAAACAGCGATAAGCCTCTTTAATAATATCTTGACGCAGACTTGGCGGAATATGTTCCAATACGGCGCTAAAGGTTACAATATCAAATTTGCCATCTTCAAAAGGCAGCTTGGTTGTATCTTTGACTTGCATGAACAAGGTGCTGTTTTGAAAACCCTCATCCCGCGCTCTCATCTCGGCCAATTCCACAAATTTACCGTTCGGCTCAACACCTTGTACGGATTTGGCCCCTTTATCCATCATCACAAAAGCCGAAGATCCGCTTCCCGAGCCAATGTCCAAAACTTTCTTGCCTCGCAAAGTGCCAAAGCGATTAATCAATGAAATCAACCTTTTTCCCACATACTCAAAATCCTGCCGGCGCAACATCTCGTCCAGCCACCAATCACCCTTTAATTCCACCATTTTTTTGATCGTGGAAACCGTAAGCGGAGTCTCTACGGTATCCAAAAAATTGCGCAATTTACCATAATGATACGCTTTACCCTTGGTCATTATTTGCCTCGTCTTCCCCAAATCCACCACCCTAAGCTCCGCCGAAGGAGCCTTTATTATTTGTGTTTCCATGAGGTAAGTATGGCATGAGAATGGGGTTAAGTCGAGTTGGTGGATTATCCCCCTGCCCCTTATTAAGGGGTTGTTTTCAAGTAGCTTACACCGAAGCACCTCCTTAATAAGAGCCTGCCCCGTCGGATGACGGGGAGGTTGGGAGGATCGTCCCACCCCTTGACAAAACCCCAATTTTCTGCTATGTTAACCATCATAACTCTTTGTGCTTTTTACTTTTAACTTGTCACTTAAGTTTTGGAACCCGATAAATGCGATTGCTGGGAATGGTTTGAATGGGATGATCTGCCGGAGCCGCTGTTTAGTCCGGTCGCGAACTTGTTAGCAAGCGGGTGGAGTCCATAGCAAGACTTAACTCACCCCCAACTTCGCTAAAGCTTCGCCGGGCAGGCTAAATCCCTCTAAATCTCCCTTTCTCAAGGGAGACTTGTAAAAAATAGATACCCCTCTTGAGAAAGAGGGGCGAGGGGAGATTTGTCTGGTCGACGCGGGACGATTGGGACGTACGACGTAGGACGAGTTCAATATTGACACAATGTTATTTTAGATATATATTGGTGTCATCACACATCCTAAGACAGTAGGCCTCCAAATACAAAGGAGTTAAAAATCGCCTACCGAGGCTGTAATTATCGCTTAAATTAGCGGTTTTTGCCCACAGGATGCTGTGGGTTTCTTTAATAACCAATATCCAGCAAGACAATAACCAATAAATAACCAATCTTTCAATAACTTAAATAATCAATTGGTGATTGATGCATTGGTCATTGGAATTTGATTGGTCATTGGCGCGCACCCCGAAGCTTCAGCGTAGGGGTGAGCTTGATTATTGGTTATTACAGCAAAGGTCGATAATTACTCAGCACTCTGTACCTAGTACATAGTACGATTCACTTAGTACGTATAGTTTTTATGCCAAAAACACGACAACAGAAAGAAGTGGTGGTAAAAAATTTAAGCCAGCTCTTTAAAGACAGTACGGCGGTAGTCTTTGCGGACTACAAAGGTTTATCAGTACCGCAGGCCGATGAATTGCGCGATAAAATGCATGAAGGCAATGTTAAATACATGGTCGCCAAAAAAACGCTCATAAATCTTGCAGCCAAGGAAGCGGGTTATGAGCTGAATGCCAAATCCATGCCCGGCATGTTGGGCGTTGCTTTCGGATCTGATGATGAAGTTGTGCCGGCCAAAATCTTTGGCGACATCAGCAAAACATCCAGCCTGACTCTGGTAGGCGGTTTATACGACGGCCAGGTCGTGTCCCAGGATTATGTGGTTTCTTTATCCAAGCTCCCGGGCCGCCAACAGCTCTATGGCATGTTTGTAAATGTCATCAACGGTCCGACATCCGGCTTTGTCCGCGCTTTGGATGCGATCCGCGCCAAAAAAGAGGAAGCCGAAGGCGCGCCCGCACCGGCTCCAACCGCCGAAACCCCGGCAACGGAGACTGCGGAGAGCGGTAGTGACGAAGCGGAAACCGCTGAAGCCCCTGTCGAAGCACGAGCCGAAGCTCCGTCTCCGGCAGAAGAAGCTCCAGCCGCAGAACCTCCTAAAGAGTAAAATAATATCGCGACCTGCCCTGACTCTAATGGAAGGGAGCGATTCAAAATTTATTATTTATTATTTGTTATTTATTAATTAAAAAAGTTATGTCCGAAGAAAATAAAGTTGTCGAGGTGCCGGAAAAATTCAAGGCTCTTGTAGAGCAGATTGAAAAGCTTTCCGTTCTCGACTTATCCGAATTAGTCAAAGTTCTCGAAGAGAAATTCGGCGTCAGTGCAGCTGCTCCGGTTGTTATGGCCGGCGGTGCCGCCGGAGGCGCTGAAGCCGCGGAAGAAAAAACCGAATTCAACATCGAATTAACCGAAGCCGGATCCAATAAAATCGGCGTCATCAAAGTTGTCCGCGAAATCACAGGTCTTGGCCTCAAAGAAGCCAAAGACATGGTGGACGGCGCCCCCAAGGTTATTAAAGAAAGCGTTGCCAAGGCCGAAGCTGAAGAAATCAAGAAAAAGATCGAAGAAGCCGGCGGTAAATGCGAACTTAAATAAAACCGCAATTCGTATTACGTATATCGTATTACGCAAAAAACACTCCGGATCTCGGAGTGTTTTTGCTATTAGCTGTCAGCTATAAGCTATTAGCTAATTATGGCAACGGCACCAGCAACAATCGATTATCACTAATTACTAATGCTTGTTTTTGATTTAAACTCGATGTCACATCTCTCAAGGCGCCGAATTCCGATGAAGTTATTTGGCTCGTCAACAAGCCGTTTTTATCGAATATCAATAGTCTTTTATCAGCCGGGTCGGTAATTAAAATTCTATTATCGTCAGAAATCGCCCAGATTGCCGATAATGATCTAAGCGGCGGCTCTACGGCGCCCAGGCCGAACGCCGCCTGTTCTCCGGATAAAAATTTACTGACCATTCCGTTGGCATTGGCTACGTAAACATTGCTGTCTATGGCTATTCCCACGGCATTTCCGGCTAAAGGTTCCGCGTCCGTAAAATAACCGCTTGGCTTTGCGAATCCCGCATTGCTTTGATTTAACCTGTATATTTGGCCGCCGGAAGAGTCTAGAACATAGGCTCTTTCATTATATATGACAAAATCACTCGTTGAACTGGCACCTTCAAAAGAATTTAGCGGAGTCAATGAATTATCAGCAATGGAGACAGCGTAAAATTTCCCTGAATCATCCAAAAAGATAACCGACTTTTCACCAACAGCCCCGCTCACAATCTTGGTTGCCGGATCAGGCAGATCGATTCTGATTACTTCTTTGCTGTTAATATCGATTTTTAAGATCTGTTTATTCTGGTTATCCGCACCATAAGCTGATGATTCCGCAATTACCGGAGCGGACAGCGATCCGTCCGGAGCCGTCACATCCAGAGCCGCAAGTTCGGTTACGCTGTTAACGGTCACGGCTTTGCGTATTTTATTATTCAGGTCTGCTATGCCGTTTTGCAGTTTTTCCACTCTTTCCTTTCTGTCAGCGGTCGAAGTATCCAAAGAAGCAATGATTTGTTCAGTTTGCTGGATTCTTGTCCGGGCCTGATTATCTTTTGCGTACAAAAGGTCATTTTCCGCCCGGTTCTTCAAATCCGTAGCTTCCGCGTATTTTTGCTCCCAATTGGCTTGTTCGGCGGCAACTTGTTTATTATGCTGCCAAGTCATGTATGAAATAACGCAAGCTATCGCCAGAATCGCTGCGATGCCGATATAGATTTTTCGCTTTGTGGTAAAAAAAGTACCGTGACCAGCATTCATGCCTCGTAATACTGTTGCTGTGCCCGGCAACTCTTTTGGCCGGCTTGCTTTTATCAGATTCACGAATTTTTGCCAGGTCTTTTGCAGGCCCTCAAGCGGTTTTGGAATTTTTGGCTTGGCCTGTGTTAAAGAGTGCTGATTTTTATTGAGTGGATTTAAAGTCGGGGAAAGCGTTTTTTGCACGTCAGCTTCTTCGTCTTGCAGCTTTTTCATGGAGCTGACGCTGTCTTCTTTTATTGGTGTATGTTTGGACGGCTTGTCGTCTGTATGTGCGGAAATAACAATACCGACAAAATCTTCCAAGATATTCTCTCTCTCCAGTACCCGTTTCATTTCCGTTGCGGCTGAAACGGAGGGTAATTCCATTAATCTCTCTTTGATGCGTAATTGTTTTTGATACCGGTTAAAATTATTCGAACCGATAAAAAAGATATCGCCAGGATTAACATCGCCGCAAATCAATGAAGCGAAAACTTTTTTTTCGTTTATCTCTGCCGGCTGCTCCAGCGAACCGCATAAATCAAAAGTCTTAAATTCTCCATTTTCTTTTTTCAAAAAAAGATTGGACAATTTGCCGTGTCCCGCAATGCAAAGCTGATCATTCGCGCATTCGAGTATAAAGATATTGACTCTTTTCCAATTGATCGGAGTAGGTTCTTGCGCGGCGAAAACAGCGATAGCTTCATTTACTCTTTCCACTAATTTTTCAAATCTGGCAAACGGGTCCATGCTCATTCCCGCCAGCATGGTCCGCGATTGTTCAACAGAAGCATGAATCAAATCCAATAATCTTTCATAAGCATACAAGGCTGATTCAATCTCGGCCACGACTATATGATACGGGCCTTGCCGGGTTTGGCGCCCCTGGTCAAATCTAAAAACTCCCACGATATTTTCATTCAGTGGACTGTTGCCAAACTCTATGTCAGCAAAGCGAAAAAATGTATCAGGCATGTTATTTGTCGTCTTTTTAAGTATACGCAATAACGCACCATTTCGTCCATATCTGCTTTACATGGCCTACAAAATAGGGGAGGGCTTGTCAAGCTCGGTATTAACAGGCAGGATATGGGGAGAATATGCTTGAACACCTTTTTGGGTCAAAGACCCGCGTAAAACTCTTGGCATTGTTTTTAAATGAGCCCAACCAGGCTTACTTTATCCGTGAATTGACCAGGCTCATAGATACTCAAATAAATGCAGTTCGCCGCGAAATCGACAACCTGACCAGGATGGGCATGCTTATTGAATCCGAAGATGTTTCTGATAACGGCCAAAAACGCCCAGGGCTTAAGCGTAAATATTATCAAATCAATCCGCAATTTCCACTCTTGAGCGAAATTCAATCTTTGATGAACAAATCCCATTTCTTGATGGAGCGCCGTTTGGATAAAGAAATCGCTTCAACCGGTGAGATTGAGTATATGGCTTTTTTGGGAGTCTTTTTGGGAGAAAAAGCACCGGTGGATTTATTCATCGTGGGAACAGTTGATAAAGATTCTTTGCAGCGCATTATCCGTCAAGCGGAAAATTCATTGGGTTACGAAATAAATTTTACTTGCTTAACGCCGCAGGAATACGCTTACAGGCAGGATATAGCCGACAGATTTTTAGCCGCGGTATTAAATGCATCCAAGCATGTGGCCGTAGATAAAATTACCCAGAAAAAAGCCGCGCAATAATTATGTCTTGGTTTTTTATTGATACACATTCACGCGAACAATCACGATTTGGCTGGTTGAATAAAGATTCAGCCAATCTTTTTTCTATAACCGGGCGCACTGTCAATCTGGTCGCTGAAATGTCTAAAAAAATCAGGCTCAAAGATCTGCGAAATGCAGACGGCATTTGCATTGTAAAAGGGCCGGGTTCATTCTCAAGCATTCGCGCAGGCGTTTTAATCGCCAACCTTTTGTCGCGGATCTATAAATTGGATCTCCTGCCGGTTTCTCCCGGGCATACGGATTCTTTTGTTGAACTCATCAAATGCTTGGAAAACGGTAAAATAAAAAAGGCTGTTTATGTTGATCCGATTTATGACCAGGAACCAAACATAACCCTGCCCAAAAAAGTATGAATCAATCCAATTTTGAAAAAAGATTATTTGAAATCATCCCCGGCGCATTGGTCTGGCTTACTATCATTCTAAGCATAGGCCTTTCCTTTGTCAGGCCGCTTTGGGTTGTTTACTTTATAATCGTTTACGATCTTTACTGGCTTTTCAGAGTCGCATATTTCATGCCCTTTTTAATCATCTCATGGATTACTTATCGCAAAGACATCAAAATCGACTGGCTCGCCAAAGCCAATAAACACTCGGATTTCAATAATATAGTTCATCTTATAATGCTTCCCACATATAAGGAGGAGCTTTTGGTCATCCAGGACAGTATTGAATCATTGTTAAAATCCAATTATCCCAAAGAAAACATGATTGTTGTGCTGGGCGGTGAAGAGCGCGACAAAGAAAAATTTGAGGCTAATGCCGCGGCCATTGTCAAACAATACGGTTCCAAATTCAAGGCTTTTTTTACAACGCTGCATCCCAAAGATCTTCCCGATGAAATTCCCGGCAAAGGATCTAATATGAATTACATGGGCCATCAGATATTGCCAGAACTGGAAAAACTTGGTGTTGATTTCGATAAAGTGATCGTCTCTGCTTTTGATATCGACACGGTCGCGCATCCCGAATATTTTGCCTGCGTCACACATAAGTTTCTAACCATTGAGCAGCCTCTGCGCAGCTCCTATCAACCAGTGGTTTTATACAATAATAATCTTTGGGAATCTCCGGCCGCAGTACGCGTTGCCATGTTCGGCACAACTTTCTGGCTCATGACCGAGCTGGCCCGCCCGGAAACCATGATGACCTTCTCATCGCACACCATGAGTCTGCGCATGCTTATCGATGTCGGTTTTTGGCAAAAAGATATTGTCAGCGAAGATTCCCGCATCTTCTTGCAGGGATTGGTTCACTATCATGGCCATTACCGCGTAACGCCAATTTACCTTCCGGTTTCCATGGATACCGTTGCCTCCGGCTCATATTACAAAGCCTTGATAGCATTGTATAAACAACTCCGCCGTTGGGCCTGGGGCGTGGAAAATTTTCCCTTCATGGCCATGAAGTTCCGCCGGGATAAACTCATGCCGCTTGGGCTTAAAATCAGCTTTCTCTGGAAGCAATTGGAAGGCATGTATACCTGGGCCACTGTGCCGCTGCTTATCTTTCTTTTGGGCCAGCTGCCTTTTTGGTTCGCGCCCGAACAATTCCGATCGTATGCGGTTTTTCAGAACACGCCCTTCACGCTTGAATGGCTGATGCGTTTCGCCATGGTCGGCGTCTTCTTATCGGCATTGCTCTCCGCAACTCTTTTGCCGCCAAGGCCCAAATATATTCCTCGCTGGCAAACAATCATAGTCGTAATCCTGCAATGGGCATTGTTGCCGATTACTTTTGTTTTATTCGGCGCCATTCCGGCCATTGATTCGCAGACTCGTCTTTTCTTGGGAAAATATCTCGGCTTTAACGTATCGCCCAAAAGGTCTGCCCAAAAGCAAACTGAATAATTATGAACGACACGGCCAGAGTTAGTGTAAATATTGTTGCCTGGAACTCCATGGCTTATTTGTCGGCTCTGTTAAAATCTCTGGAAGAGCAAACCGAGCCTCATAGAATCATAATAGTAGACAACGCCTCAACCGATGGACTGCACCGCTTTTTATCCGACAGGCCCGACATTGCCACATTGCGCAATATGCGCAACTTTGGATTTTCCCGGGCTCACAATCAAGCCATCCAGCTGGCTTTGTCTTTTTGGAAAGAATCGGATCTGAATAACCGCTATATTTTAGTCTGCAATCCGGATATAGAAATGCACCCGCAATTATTATCAGAACTGGTATCTTTCATGGATAACCATCCGGAAATTGATGCCTGCGCTCCCAAATTATTGCGCGCTTATCTCAAGATGGATGATATGGATCAGATTCAGACCGAACGCACGATGATTCTTGATGCCGCCGGCATGAGCATGACTCGTTCCAGAAGAGCTTATGACAGGGGCGCCGGTGAACCCGACCGGGGCCAGTATGATTCAATAGTTGAGGTCTTTGGTATTAGCGGAGCCTGCAGTTTTTTCCGCGCTTCATCATTGGTAAAAATTGCCCCGGACGGGCAGGTATATGATGAAGATTTTCATGCTTATAAAGAAGATGTGGATTTGGCCTGGCGGATGAAGCGGCTGGGTCTAAAAAGCGCTTTATTTCCCTCGGCCGTTGCCTGGCATCACCGGGCCGCTCCATCAGCGCCCGGCGCGGGGGCATTGTTGGCATTTTTAAGACGCGGTAAAAAACCGGCTTTCACCAATTATCTTTCCACCCGAAATCATACCTGGATGCTGGTAAAAAACTTGTCCGGTTCGGATCTGTTATTCCACGGGCTTTGGATACTTCCGTATGAAGCCGGAAAGTTTCTTGCCGCATTTGCATCAGCCGCGTCATTAAGGGGTTATTGGGATGCTCTGCTTGGCCTGCCCAAAATACTGCAAAAAAGAAAACTGCTCAAACAAAAATCAAGATTAACCCCCAAAGATTTCCGCAAACGAGTTGTCTAGATGCTATGAATAAGGGGAATGTACAAACAGCGAGGCACGAGCACAAACCCGACCCTAAAGTTTCATTTATTACGGTTTGCTATAAAACTCCTCACTTGATCCGTTTACTGCTTCAAGGCATGGAAGCCGCGGATCTTAAATTTCCTTTCGAATATATTTTAGTCGATAATAATCCGGGTGACGGCACCGGCGAAATGGTCCGCAAGCGCTTTCCTTGGGTTCAGGTTATAGATGCTCCCAAAAACCGCGGTTTTGGCGCCGGATGCAATCTGGGCTTGCGCCGCATGAGAGGCGAGTTTGCCATGCTGACCAATCCGGATCTGGTTGTCTTTCCCGGCGAGATGGAAAAGTTGGTAAAATTTTTGGACGATCATCCGGATGTGGGATTTGCGGGTCCCGCTCTCTTCAATCCTGATCAAAGCCGCCAATATTCCTGCTACCGATTCCCATCCATGATGATTCCGGTTTATCGGCGCACTTTTTTAGGCAAGACACCATGGGGCAAGCGGGCGGTCAATCATTATCTCATGCATGAAGAGATTCAAAAAAACCAACCCATAGAAACCGATGCTTTGATGGGTTCGGCGATCCTCATGAGACGAAGATCTTTGGATGATATAGGTTTGTTTGATGAAAAGTTTTTCATGTATTTTGAAGAGGTCGATATCTGCCGCCGTGCTTGGAAGTTAAATTGGCGCGTAATCTACGTGCCCGAGGTTAAATTGGTTCATTATCATCAGCGCGAAAGCCTCACCCGCTGGCCTTGGCAAATTATTACCCACAAGTTAACGCGCGCGCATATCAGAAGTGCGGTATACTATTTCTGGAAGTACCGGAACCAAAAACATCCTCATTTAGAACACAGGCCGGTGCTTTAACAAGAAATGAATGAATCTCCAAATTTTTTAACATGTCCGGCAGTGCCCGAATTACCTTCTCCCAAAGATGAGGATTCTTCTGTTAATTCCCAAGAATCTCGGCCTAAAAAAGCTCAACCATTCATAGCCTTGCGTCCGCAAGATGAAGTTAAATCGGATCCGCAACCGCCGGAATCTGACGCGGTACCATCCTTCGCTGAAGCTCCGGCTGGCAGGCGTGAGACGCGGGACGCAGGGCGTCCAAGCTCATCTAAACAGACTTCGCCCGCCAAAAAATACAAGATATTGGGCATTATTGCCGCAATAATAGTATTACTGATTATCACGGTTATTCCGGGCATCGCTGTCGCCAGAGCTTATTTTGCGGCCAATGAAGCCAAGCAGGCTTTATCGCAAATGGAATACTATCTGGAACAAGGTGATTTTGAAAATGCGCAAAGACAAGCTGATATTGCTAAAAATGCTTTTGATGCGATTCCCGGTATTTTGCGTCAGGTCGGCTTTTGGCGCGACCTTCCCTATGTGGGTTTGCAAATCCGAACCGTTGAAGACGCATCTTTGGTATCGTCGCAGTCACTGGACGGGGTTTCGGATTTACTTCAAGTTGCCGCCGCGATGTCCGAGGCGTTATTTTTAGGTCAAAGAGCCGCTTCAGAGTCATCTATCGACGTCAATGCGGGCGAACGTTTGAAAGATCTTACCAAACAAGAAAAAAGAGAATTGCTGAAAACTCTTTATGATTCTTTGCCGCAAATCCGCCTTGCGCGCGATAAAATCGAAATCGCTTTGGAGCTTTGGCAGTCCATGCCTCAAGACGGTATCGCGGGACCGATAAAAGACGCTCTCCAGCCGCTGGCAACGGCCTTGCCCATAATGAGCAAATCCTTGGATCAAGTAGTTCCTTTGATTGAGGTCTTTGTTCCGTTGGCCGGTTATCCTGTTGCGCAGCAATACGTAATCGCCATGCAAAACGCTGATGAAATCCGTCCTGCCGGCGGTTTTATTGGCAGTATCATTACGGCTGATATGGAAGCGGGTCATCTTAATGATTATGAATTTTTTGATGTTTACAGTATCGATAATCCCGCATCCGGTGTTTGGTCGGAAGTCCCGCCGGCTCCCATGCAGCAGCAGCTCGGCGTCACCAAATGGTTTATGCGCGATGCCAACTGGTCGCCGGATTTCCCTGAATCCGCAGAAAGAGTTTTAACCTTCTACGAAGGAGAGCGTACCATCCCCACCGGAGAACCGCCGCCAAAACCAACCGGATTTATTGCTCTTGAGCCCGGATTCTTTGCATCTCTCTTATCCCTCACGGGTCCGCTTAACGTGCAAGGCAGAGAATTGAATGAACAAAATTTTCTTGATGTTTTGCAATATGAGGTTGAGGTCGCCCCGGGCATCACACGAGAAAACAGGAAAGATTTTATGGGTGCTGTGGGGCAAGTATTACTCGAAAAAATCGAATCCCTGCCGCGCTCATCTTGGCCTAATATCTTAAACATCCTCACAAGATCCTTGGATCAAAAACAAATAATGATCTATTCGCGCCAGCCCGATGTCCAGCAGCTTGTTGATGCGCATAATTGGAGTGCTCGTACCAAGCCGACCCAAGGAGATTTTCTCTGGATTATCGATGCCAACCTCGCCGCGCAAAAAACCGACGGCGTGATGAAAAAGGTCATTAATTATAATTTAGATTTAACCAATCCGGAAAAACCGCTGGCCAATGTCACATTAAAATACACCAATACCACAAGGCAGATAACTTGGCGTTATACCCGCTATCGCAGTTACACCAGAGTCTATGTTCCCGAAGGCTCCAAGCTCGTCTCCTCCAAAGGAGCAATGAAAGGGGATTTGGTGCAGACTCAAGGAAAATTTGTCGCCGGCACGGTGGACGTCATGAAAGAGCTGGGCAAGACCGTCTTCGGAGCTTTCTGGTCCATAGAACCCAATCGCACGGGCGAGCTCTCCTTCACCTACGAGCTCCCGCCCGCATCAGTCGCGGACCTGGCAACCAACGGCTATCGCCTGGACTGGCCCAAACAAGCCGGAGTCGACAATGCGGAATTCAACGTGAACATCAAGCTTCCCATGAGCATCAAATCCGCCTCACCTCCCGAACCCGAAGACAAATGGGGAGATAATAACTATCAAGTGCAAACCGACTCGCTTTATGACAGAACATTTCATATTCTGTTAAATAACCAATAACCAACAAAACAATCACCAATTAATCTTCAATCTTGCAATATCCCAATAACCAATTGGTGATTGTAGAAATTGATTTTTGATTTATTTATTGATTATTGGAGCTTGGTTATTGGTTATTAATTGAATAATTATATTGTTCAGTATTGCCCCTTGCTAACTCCTCGCAATGATGATGAGATAGGCGGGTCTTATGCTTGGTAAAAAGGTGGCAATCGACCTGGGTACAACCACGGTTCTGGTCTACATCCCCAAAAAAGGGATTGTTATGAATGAGCCGTCTGTTGTCGCCGTCTCTATCGCGGATAAACGCGTCCTTGCCGTTGGTAAAGAGGCCAAGGAAATGATTGGCCGCACACCCGATACCATAGTCGCTCGTCGTCCCCTGAAGGATGGCGTCATCGCCGATTACCACACCACCGAAGCCATGCTGCGATATTTTTTAAACAAAGCTCTAGGAGGTCTTAGATTATTCCGCCCCGAAGTCATGGTCGCGGTTCCGGGCGGAATCACCTCAACCGAACGCCGCGCAGTCATCGACGCCACCATCGCCGCCGGCGCCCGCGCAGCATACATCATCAAAGAACCCATAGTGGCCGCTATCGGCGCTGACATACCAATCGGCTCGCCGTCCGGACACATGATAACCGACATTGGCGGCGGAACCTCGGAAATCGCTGTCATTTCTTTGGGCGGCATAGTCTCATCCGCCTCGGTCCGCATTGGCGGAACAAAGCTCGACATGGCCATTCAAGAACATGTGCGCCGCAAGTACGGCTTGGCCATAGGCGAACGGACAGCGGAAGATGCCAAAATCCGCATCGGGTCCGCTTTGTATCTCGAGAACAAACTCGAAATGGAAATCAAAGGCCGCGACATGATAACCGGCCTGCCCCGCATCATCACCATCACATCTGACGATATAACGGATGCCATTCAGCACGAACTCCAGGGCATCATCGACACAATGAAAGAAGTTTTGCGCAACACTCCGCCAGAGCTTTCTGCCGATGTAATGGAAAAAGGAGTAGTCCTATCCGGCGGTTCATCCCAACTGCGCAACCTGGACCGCATCATTTCCGAAGCAACCGGCATCCCGGCCTTTGTGGCCGACGAACCGCAGTATTGCGTTGCCAAAGGCACGGGCATCGCTCTCGAAAATCTGGACTCGTACAAGAGGTCAATTCTTGGGAATTCATAACAAAATAACCAATAACCAACAAAATCCACGCCGTCCGGCGGGATCCCGTCAATAATATATTTTAAATAAGTGCGGGACAATCACCAATAAATATCCAATAACCAACCAACATAATTATCAATTGATTATTTGGATATTGGGGATTGATTATTCACTGGTTATTGGAGCTTGGTTATTGGTTATTTACGTAAAAGCAAGACATCTATCATTTCCTTCACGACTTCTTCAATATCCTGATTTGCATCAATTTTCCGGCCGGCCTCAAATGAGGCGGTTTTTTGATAAACGGCTTTAACCGCATCTTCTCCCAGAGGATTCTCACGCTCCTCATCGCGCTTCACGCAAGCATCAAGCGGAACATCTAAAGTAAAAATCGCATGCGGATAAACAAGCTTGCTGTTTAAATCCTCAATTTGAGATTGCCAGTAAAAATTTCCATCAATCACAATCGGTCGCTTGGCATCTAAAATCGGCTTGGCCATCTCAACAATAAAATCATTGGCATGCTTAAAGCTCTTTTGTGAAATAAAACCACCTTCCTTATCATCTGCAAGATTATGATCATCCAAAACCTCATCAACAGATATGTACTCCGCATTCAGCCTCGCGGCTAGAGCTTTTGTAACTGTCGTTTTCCCCGAACCCAAGGGCCCGCGAATAATTATGTAATAGCTCATGCAAACAAGGGTAGCATTATTAACTTGGTTGTCAAAGCTTTTAGTACCCAGTACGCAGTACTCAGTACCCAGCGCTTAGTGCGACGTGCGACGTGCGACGTGGGACGTTATTTGTTATAATACTGACATGTTGATAGGAATCGACGCCTCGCGCGCCAACAAGACCAAAAAAACCGGCGTAGAATGGTATGCCTGGCATGTTATTGAAGAATTGAAAAAGTTGACCACAGACAGTCCGCATTCTTGGGCATTGTATACCAATGAAATCTTGAAAGGCGGTTTGGAAAAATTGCCCAAGAATTGGTACGAAGTAAGGGCCAAGTGGCCAGTCAAAAAAGGCTGGACGCAAGTCCGTCTTTCCTACGAGCTCTGGCGCAAGCCATCGGATGTATTTTTTATTCCGGCTCATGTGATGCCGCGCATATGTCCTGATAAAAGCGTGGTCACCATCCACGATGTTGGGTTCCGGCGTTATCCACAGCTATACAAGCAGCGTGACAGAGCATTCCACGAATGGAGTACCAAAGATATCGCCAAGCGCGCCAAGCGCATCATAACCGTTTCTGAATTTTCAGGCCGCGAAATTGCAACGCTTTACGGCATAGAGCCCTCGCGCATTGCCATCACTCCCAACGGCATAGATCACGACCGCTTCAGGCCCATCAGTAATCCAAGCGAAATCAACGAACGCTTGCAGCGCTACCGTATTTCCAAGCCGTATTTCATCACCCTGGGCCGCCTTGAAGCCAAAAAGAATATCACCAATCTCATCAAGGCATTTACTTTGTTCAAAGCGCGCCGCGGAGTGGGGGACCCGACCAAACTGGTATTGGTCGGCAATCCGGGTTTTGGTTATGAAGAAATTAAAAAGACTTTGTCAGCATCAAATGTCCGTCAAGATATAATGGAGGTGGGTTATGTTCCCGAATCCGATTTGCCCGCATTGTTAAACTCGGCTCAAGCCCTCATCCATCCCTCGTGGTACGAAGGATTCGGCATCCCGCCAATCGAGGCCATGGCCTGCGGTTGTCCGGTACTCTCATCCGATGCGGCCTCACTGCCCGAAGTCATCGGTAAAGACGCGGCCCTTTATTTTCCTCCGGAAGAGCTTGAGGGCATGGTCCAAGCTATGATCAGCATTTTTGACGAACCGGGTCTGGCGCAAAAACTACGCATGGCGGGTCTATCGCAAGCTTCCAAATACACCTGGCGCCAAACCGCAGAAAAAACCTTGCCTGTTTTAACTCAATGGCAAACCTAATAATCAGCTAAAAGCTAAAAGCTATCAGCTAAATATATGAAAGAATTAAAAGATTTTTTAGCCGAATACGGCTTTACGGACAAAGAGTCCAGCGTTTATCTGACCATGCTTGAGTTGGGTCCGGCATCTGTTCAAGACATTGCCAAAAAAGCCGGTGTCAACCGTGCCACAACTTATGTGATGATTGAGTCACTCAAACGCCGCGGGCTCATGTCCACATTCGAGCAAGGCAAAAAAACCATGTTCGTTGCCGAATCCCCCGAGCGGCTCAAGCGCCTTATCGAAAATGACATGCAAATCGTTCATGCCAAAGAAAAGCATTTGCAAGATCTTCTGCCGTCGTTTTTAGGTTTGTACAATGCAGCCAGTGAAGAACGCCCCAACGTCAAATTCTTCGAAGGCGAAGAAGGCTTCCGCGCCAGCCGCGATTGGTATTTAAAAGCACAGGGTGAATTTTTTGAATTTGTTTCGGTTGATGAGAACATGATGCGCTTATCAAATCTTGACGAAGACAAGCGCATGTCTATCAGCAACAATAAAAAAGGAAGAATCATAGCTGGAATTAAATCCGGTATTCAAATGCCGAAATACAATTCGGCAAACTGGCCAACCCGCACCGTGCCATATGAGATGTGCCCTTTTAACGGCGAGTTGATCGGATTTGATGATAAGATAACGATAACAATTTTCAAAACCAAGCCCCTTGTTTATCTCATTCATGATAAAGATACCTACAGTATGATGCGGGCCATGTTTGAGTTAATTTGGCAAAATGCCAAACCGCTGGAATAAACTTCCATAAAAAACAAACCCCGAGCATGGAGACATGTCGGGGTCTTTGAGTACGTAAGGAGTGGAGCTCTGGTACACATAACGGCTAAACCGTTTGCTCCAGAGCGCGGCGTATGCATCCGAATGCACTGCGTCGGACGCGCTGCAGCATCCACTGCTTGGCCAGGAAGGGATGAAGCAGTTTCGGACTATCGTCCTGGAACGTGCTATTACTTCTTTCCATGGCCGGCCTCCTTCCCTGCGGACGAGGCGCTTGTCATCGCATGGCAGCGATGATTCTTCTCTGCGCCGCAAATAATGGTCAGATAATAGGAAAATCGTTGCTTCTTAAGTGACTTGGGTCGCATTCGAATCTCCTCTCGGTGATCGATTTGCGTCCCTTTAAACCATTTCGGCGCCGTCCTGTTTTAGGGGACATCTACAAACTAGCAGTTTTAAGTCAAAGTGTCAAGAGGTATTGAGTAAATTTAGAAATACAATAATTTTGGCTCAAATAAGCCATTTTTTTTCGCTTATTTTATTGTCGCTGGACAGATTTTTAACATGCCAATAACCATTGACAAAATGCCATTTTTATGCTATATTATCAGGTCTTTTGGAGGGAAGCGCCCTCCAGGGGGCGTTTCTTTGATAACTCAAAAAAGTGAAAAAACCCCTTAAGATAGGGGAAAGGAGACAAAGATGGAATATCGCAAGAGTCTTTTTGTCGCCGTGGTCGCGCTCGCGATCTCGGCCGTCGGCTGTCTGAACGACTATGCCGACGACGCAGACCTCGCCATGCCGGCCACCCCGGATCACACCGACCCCGGAGCTCACGAGCCCGGACAGAAGTGTTTTCCAGCAGGGTCTTACCTGCCGTGCGACGAGTGCGGCGGGCCAACAGGCCAGCGTGTTTGCCTGGAAGACGGCACTTACTCGGAAGAGTGCAAGTGTCCGTCTGAAGGCGCGGCCGGTTCGTCAGGCTCCGCAGGCCAAGCCGGCTCATCCGGCACAGGCGGCGAGTCAGGCTCCGGCGGAACGTCCGGCACGGGCGGATCGTCAGGCTCCGGCGGAACGTCAGGTTCTGGTGGTGACGCTGGCTCGGGCGGATCGTCCGGCACAGGCGGAGCCTCGGGGACTGGTGGATCGTCCGGCACTGGCGGTACGTCTGGAACCGGCGGATCGTCTGGTTCTTCGGGATCGGGCGGAACCGCAGGAACCGGCGGCACATCTGGAACCGGTGGAACGTCCGGCTCGGGCGGAGCGTCAGGCTCTGGCGGAACTGCTGGAAGTGCTGGTCAAGCCGGCACTGGCGGTGACGCTGGATCGGGCGGAACGTCAGGTTCTGGTGGTGTCGCTGGCTCGGGCGGATCCTCTGGTACGGGCGGCACGGCTGGTTCTTCGGGATCAGGCGGAACGTCCGGCTCAGGCGGAACTGCCGGCTCGGGCGGAAGCTCGGGGACTGGTGGATCGTCCGGCTCGGGCGGAACGTCAGGAACTGGCGGAAGCTCGGGCACGGGTGGATCTGCAGGATCTGCTGGCACGGGCGGAAGCGGCCCCATCGACGCGGACAACGACGGCTACGTGGCCGGCGTGGACTGCGACGACAGTGATGCCAACGTGCACCCGACCGCGACCGAAGTCTGTGACGACAAGGACAACGACTGTAGCGGCCAGACCGACGAAGGCTGCGATAACGACCACGACGGTTGGTGTGATGCCAACATGACGGTCGTCTCCGGTTGTTCCACTTGCCACAACGGCGTTGGTGACTGTGATGATGAGAACGCCGACGTGTATCCGGGCGCATACGAAGTGCCCAATAACACGATCGACGAGAACTGCGACGGCAAGGCCGAGCAGGAAGCTCTCCTCACCTGTTACCTCCGCCACCCCGACGGCGAGGCCCACGAGTATCGGATCCTCGGCTATGACGCCGACTTCGACTCGTACGAGCCCGTCCAGTGGGGCGAGTGGCTGGGCAATATCGCGGACTGGGACGATGTCTACAAGGCAAAGTTCACGGTTCGCATCGACGACGGCAACTTGTTCGTCTTCAACGCGGCCGCCGACCCGGTCACACTCGACGCCAACAAGGACGAGTTCTGGGCTTTCTCGGCCATCACCACCAAGCCCGCGCCCTACAATCCTAATTGCAACCCCAATGCCCAGGAAATCCCGGGCAACGGGATCGACGAGGATTGCACGGGCCGTGACGCCATCATGCAGATGAGCGTTTCCTGCGAGGTGGTAGTCGATGGCGTGAAGAGCTTCACAGCTCGCCCCTTCCCATTCCAGAACGGGAGCGGCTATTACAACATTGGCGTTTTCGCCGAGCCGTCTCCCACATTCGGCAGTGCAACTGACCCGGACGGTGACGGCGCCACCGGCTCGTCTGACTGCAATCAGAACGACCCCGAGGTCTACTCCGGAGCCACGGAGATCTGGGGCGATGGGATTGATCAGAACTGCAACGGCAAGGATCCGTACAGCCGGCTGGTCATCACCATGTGCGGAGTGGATCAGTACGTCCACCCCAAGCCCCAGCTCTGGAACCTCACCTATTGGGGTCCGCTCAGCATGACCTGGAACGGGTCGTGTTTCGAAACCGCATCTCTTGTGGCCTACTACGCTCCCCGAGAGTTCTACATCCAGTGGGGCAACCCGCCGGAGTGGGACAACGGCTATTGGAGCGGCGTTTGCCACAATCTGACGGATGTCACGGCGCGCGGCTACGGACTCAATCAGTCGAGTCCGACCACCGTGCCCGTGACCCTGTCCAAGGTCCCCGGCCAGAACACCTGCCACCGCTACATAAGCGAGTCGCAGCTGGCCGGGCAGTAAACATCAACTCTAGCAAGCGGTGTGCACGTGCACGCCGCTTTTTTTGTTCCCCTCCCTCTCTCTGTCCCTCTTTTTTTCTCCTGCGGGACATCTCTCCCCCGTTAACGAGGGAAAGAAGCTAATTCATCTCCTTTCCCTTGCTTCGCGGGGGAAAGGTGCCTCCGCAATATAGTTTATAGAGGAGGCGGATAGAGGGTATACAAAAAAGCCGAGGCGGTTAGGCCTCGGCAAGGAGAGTCGTGTTCTACGGCGTGTCGTGAGTGAACTTCTCGTTCACCCAGAAGTTCACGCCGTCGTTTAGAAGATCATAGGACCACGGGTGTGCCGGATCAGCGCCATACTGGCCAACCGCGTCCGGCGGGATTTCCACTCCGTTGACCCAGTAGGAGAACCGGCCATAGCAATACTGGTTGCCCCAGTCGCCCTGGTCGTTGGTAGAGGTGCAGAAGAATCCGTCGTCGTGGTACACATGGCAATCGCTTGCCGTTGCGGGTACCACGAGCTTCGGATAGATGCTCATCTCATAGATCGTGCCCGAGGGAATGGGGCAACAGATCATGGTCGCGTCCTCATTGGGCGCCACGCAACGGAGCTGGTCTGACTCGTCGTTCCAGCCCGGCGTGTAGAAATCCGTCCAGTAGTAGAGCGCCAACCGCGTTCCCGGCATGTAGCTGGTTAGCGGCTCATAGCAGATTGCTTCCACATTGGCCGGCGCGGTCTCTGTGGCCACGTCCACCAGTGCCTGGTCGCAATCGTTCGGGTCGAGGGTCATGGGATTCTGCAGACCGCCGGTACCACCAGAGCCACCGGATCCACCCGTGCCTCCGGTCCCGGCCGCGCCAGCACTGCCAGCCGATCCCGCACTTCCTGCGCTGCCGCCAGAGCCTCCGGTACCTCCGGTTCCTGCCGATCCGTCAGCCGCCGAATCCGCTTCCGCGTCCGTGCCGCTGTCCGTGCCAGCATCGTTTCCGGTGCAAACCACGCCCGAGTCCTGCTGCAGCATCACGCCGCACTGACATTCCAGAGTCCAGGTCTCGCCGTCACCGCCCGGAACGGGTTCGGTGCACTCGTAGCCCTCGCTCCAGCCATAGGCGGAACAAAGTTCACCACCGTGGCAGGTGCAGACATACAGGTTGGTGGTCGCCGGATCGCTCCAGATACCCGTGCAAGAACAGCGCAGCGTGTTACCGCAAGCGTAGGCCAGAGGCGTGCTGCACGGCGACCCGATGGTCTCTGCGCAAGCATCCGCTTCCGCATCCGCGGCTGCATCCTCACCGGCTTCCGCTTCGGCATCCGCTTCCGCGTCCGCGCCGGCATCCGGCTCGCCGCCGGCACTGCCTGCGCTACCCGCACTGCCGGCTGATCCCGCGGAACCCGCAGATCCTGCTGTTCCGGCCGAGCCGTCAGCACCTGCGTCCTGGTTGGGGAAACAGTTGGGATCATCGAACATGCCCACGGCCGAAACTTCGACCACGTGACACTCGAAACATGTGAGCGTGATTTGCAAATTGCTGTCGTAACAGCTCTGGCCTTCCTCGGCCTCGGTGCACGTCTTGGCACCTTGGCACTCGAAAGACTGGCTGACCTTGGCGATCTTGGGCTTTTCTTCACCCAATCCGCCGCAGCCGCCGCTTGCCAGGGCAATGAAAACCGCCCAGACAAACGCGGTCAGAATCCACAGGTTTCGCTTCTGCATCTTCATCTCCTCCGTCCTCCGTTTTTTGGCTTTCTTCTCCCCCTAGGGGGCTGTCAAAGTCCGAACACGAATACGTGCTTCTTATCAGTAAAATGGGCATTTTGTCAAGAGGTGACAGGGCAATATCAAGAAATACCGGATATTTGCCTAATTTCTGCGCTTTTTCATCATATCCATATATGCTATAATTTGAATAAGTCTCATGGAGGGAAAAGCGTTAACAAACAATAAAAATACATCCAACTCGGCTCAATCCGGCTGGCCGATTTTGACTTGGGCGTCATTTTTATTGCTTTTTATCGGAACTCTATTCGTGGTTTTCGGCTTTCCATTCGGCCCCATCGCCATCGCCGTACTCATTATCCTCATCTTTTTTGCTTATCGCGCCACATACATCACGTTTTATTCGGCCATCTTTTTTTCCATGTTTTTGGGGCTGACGGTCTCAATCCCTACAGGCACTCTCACAATTGGCGAACGCGCTTTTGGCGGGTCCATCGACATATTCTTTGGCGAAGTTCTGCTCCTGGCAGTTCTAACCGTTTGGATGATAAAGGTCTTTCTTTTGTGGTTTAAGCGCCGCGATGTAAACTGGCGTCCTTATCTTCCCATTATCAAATCTTATTCATTATTTACTTTTGCTCATCTCATTACCATTTTCAGTTCATATGGTCCGGACCCAATCTTGATCGGAAAATTCGTTTTGCGTCCCGTCGTCTTCAGCTACGTCGCATTCATTGCATTGCCTGCCAACCTCATCCGTTCCGAACGAAGATTAAAAGCCGTCTTTGGAGTTCTGACGCTTATCGGCATCTTGGCCGCTATAAACGGCTTTGCATCATTGCTGGATGTTGAACCTTATACTTGGGCAGTCCGCCGTGCCCACCCAATCCCTATTTTTGGCATAAATCCCATCGGTGACAATCACAATCTTCTGGCTGAAATCCTGGTCATGATCGCGCCAATCAGTTTTGCTTTGGCTTTAATCTCTAAAAAAATAAAAACGCAATATTTTTTATACGGTGCAACATTGTTCCAATTATTGGCGGCATTATTAACCTTCGCTCGCACAGCCTGGATCGTCTTTGCTTTTCAAATCGCTTTCTTATTACTCACAGTTTGGCGGCCGCTAATCAAAAAATATCTCACACTCATCATCGGCGCCATAATCATCATGCTGCCTTTGGCCGTTTATCAAATCCAATTCAGTTTTTCACCAACCGCTCAAAGCTCAAACTCAACCCGCTGGATGCTGACGGATATCGCAATACAAGCTTTCTTGGAACATCCCATCATCGGCGGCGGAGCCGGCACCTACATTTGGCGCGTGGGCAATGCCAGTGTTTTTGTACTTGAATTCGGTTATCCGCTTGATGCGCATGGTTTTATCCAAAAACTAATGGCCGAAACCGGGGCATTCGGCGTCTTATCCTACCTGATCGTCATTGCGAGCGGAATCTATCTCTCTTACAAAATCCTGCCGCGCCTCAATGAGCGCGAACAAAAAATCTGTTGCCTGCTCTCCGCATCCGCGGCCGGAGCCGTCATCTATCAGCTGGCCAATACAACATATTGGACGGCTCACCTCTGGCTGCCCATGGGTATTTTATTTGCCGCTCTCAAAATCTACTCTGATAAAAACAAACGCCAGACAGATACTTTTCAGTAATATGAAGCCCCAACAGCCGTATCATTCGCTGACATCTTTATACCGTGAATTCGGCGGGCTTTTTTCGTTGGATTATTTAATTGCGAAAATTGATGAGTATGCCGAAACTCACCGCAACCCGCATCCCCAAATCCTTATCGTTAACGATGATGGCTTGAGGTATTGCTTGGCGCTGGCCGTATCGGGTTATGACATTACCTGTTTATTTACTTCTGAAACCATCGCTAAAAAGGCCGAAGATTACAGCCGGGAAACCGGAGTCAATCTCACCGCCAAAGTCGGCAATCCAAATACCCAAAATCATGAGGCTTACGATATCATCCTCTTTTTAGAAAGGTCCGGAGATCCTCAAACGATCAAGTCCTCGTTGCAGGGGATTGCCAAGTCTTTAAAAAATCATGGATCGCTTTTTATATCTGCCTGTCAAATTCCGGATAAAAAAAGCAACAATCGCTTTGCGGATTTTTTACAAGCTATTCGGTCAAATAAATTCAGAGTTTACTCGGTTTGCAATATCTCATTTTTTAAAAAAGATAATTTTGCCAAAAAACTAAATAAAAAAGCTAAAGGTTTATTCCATTTTTTGGATAAAATATTCTCATCGCTATTGCAGTACTTGCCGCCCAAAATGTCCCGATCTTGGATAATAGAATGTCATTTGGCTAAAGAGTCCAAACTCGCTATTCAGCTCTTGCCGACTTTTTATGCGGGCGGCGGCGCCGAAAGGCTGGCCATGCAAATTGCCGAGCTTTTACCCAGGTATGGTTTTGATTCGCTTATGGTCGCCAACGTGCGCGGCGGAGCTCTGACGGATGAATTCCGGCAGAAGGGGATTGATTACATAATCATATCTCGTCACGGAGCGTTCGGGCGCATCAAATCTCTGTTTTTACAATATAGATTTTTCCAGCTCATTCAACCGGATGTAATCAATACGCATTTATTTGCTGCGGATTTTTGGGGCCGCTGGGCCGCGCGCCGGGCAAAATGTAAAAATATCATCACAACAATCCATAATGTAAAAACCGATTTTGGCAAAATAGGGGAATTCATCATGCGCCGCATGAATAAATATTCTAAGGTCTATATCGCCATTTCCAATGAAGTTTCGACCTACATGCAAAAATCATTAAAAATAAGATCGCGCCAAGTCAAACTCATTCCCAATGGTATTAGAATCAATGAAATTAAATCCAGAGGCAATCGCTCGTTTCATGATGTGCCCAAAATTCTTTTTGTCGGTCGTTTGGAACCGCAAAAAAATCCAGATGTTTTGCTAAAGGCACTGGCCAAAGTCCGCCAATCCTGGACGTGTGATATTATCGGTTCCGGATCCATGGAATCTTATCTGCGTCATCTGGCTGACGATTTGAACATTGTCTCGCGTGTAAATTTTTTAGGCATGCAATCCGGCGTCGGCTCGATTTATGCCAATTACGATCTGCTTTGTTTTCCGTCTCAATATGAGGGGGTGGGTTTAGTCGCGCTCGAAGCCGCTGTGGCCGGATTGCCCATGATTGTTTCCGATTTACCAGTAATGCGCGAGCTTTTTAACAGTCAAGCCGCGGCATTTGTGAAACCCGGAGATCCTGAAGATCTGGCCGAAGCGATAAATAAAGTATTGCAAAATCCTTCGGATGCGATCTATAGAGCCAGACGCTTATCCGAACAGGATTGGTCAGAATATTCAATCGACGCCATGGTCGGATCTTACGCGGAGGTTTACGGTAAAATCAGTTAATTATGAAAATACTGCAAATAAATAAATTTTTCGATTTGCGCGGCGGTGCAGAGGTGTATATGCATTCTCTGATATCTCATCTCGAAAAAAATGGCCACGAATTGCATGCATTCGCTACCAGATCGGATAAAAATCTGCCCTCAAAAGATAAAAGTTATTTCATTAAACGAAATCATTATGACAAACTCGAGGGTCCGCTAACCGATATCGCCAAGGCAAAAAGCTTCATCTGGAATTCAGAAGCTTCAAGGTCGCTGGAGCATCAAATCAACGAAGTTAAGCCGGATGTTATTCATTTGCACAATGTTTATCATCATCTATCCAGCAGTATCTTGGCCGTGATCCTCAAACATAAAATTCCCTGCGTGCAAACCTTGCATGATTACAAACTGGCTTGCCCGAATTATAAAATGTTTACCCAAGGCTCGGTCTGCGAGCGCTGCAAAGGCGGGAAGTACTACAATGCGGTTTTGCACCAATGTCTTTTTTCCGGATACCTGCCAAATATTTTGGGGGCCGTTGAGATGAGCCTTACCAAGCTGCAGCAGTCTTATGAAAAAACAGTGCATGCATTCATCTGCCCGTCATTGTTCATGAAAAATAAAATGCAGGAGTGGGGAGAGCCGCCGTCAAAATTAACTTACATTCCCAATCCAACCGAGATCCCAATGGAAGTCTCCGGCAACCGCAGCAGCGGGCCTTATGTTTTTATTGGCCGTCTCTATCCTGAAAAAGGCATCGAAGTACTGATCCGCGCAGTGGCACGCATCTCTAACATCCGGCTATCCATTATTGGTGAAGGTCCCGAAAAATTCCGTCTCCAATCTTTAGCAAATAAAATCGCTCCCAACCGCATCCACTTTTTGGGCTTCCAATCCGGCGAAGCACTTAAATCGCTTCGCCAAAGCGCTCGGGCTTTATGTGTTCCATCAATTTGGTACGAAAACGCTCCGCTCACCGTGCTCGAGGCCATGAGCGAGGGCATACCCGTCATCGCATCGGACATCGGCGGTATTCCTGAAATGATCCAAGACGGTGTCACCGGATTCTTGGCTTTGCCCAATAACATCGAATCTTGGATTGACGCGATAAATCAAATGGAAGCATTTTCCAAAAATCAAAGACTGGATATGGGAGACTCCGCCCGTGAGGTCGCCCGGCAAAAATTCAGCTGGGAATCGCACATGAGGCAAATTGAAAAATTGTATGAAGCTGTTCAATAGATTCAAGACTCGAGACGCAAGATACGGGTTACGTTAATCCGTATTCCTGTTAGTCAGTGTTCCGGAGCTAACTTGTTAATCAGAGTTTACTCTGGAGTACAGTTTAACCGATACACTGGAGTACGTATAAGTCGCCGCGCAAAGAAAAAGTCCGGGTGCTTGTCCGGACTTTTTCGTTTTGTATTTTTTTGTTTACTGCATTGGTGGTCGGGGTGAGAACTTTGGATTTTTGATTTTCCATTTATCCACCCATTGGCCCAAGCCTTCCTGGTCTCTTTTTTTGGATATTCTTGGTTTTTGTTGTGACCAAGTCAGCAAGGATTCAAAATGCAGCTGATACCTGTTCCGGACAATGATATAGCGGATCTCGCGGCGGGCGATTGCCCGGCGCAGGGTTCGATCCGATACACCAAAAAGCTTGGATGCTTCAGAAACATTCAAGCGGATAGGCGCAACGGCAGTTGGGTTAGGCATGGGAATAAACGGTTTTTTTAGGACATGGTTATTTTAGCAATCATTAAATTTATTGTCAACGATATTCTAGACAAATAATCCACAGATTCCCAAAAAAGCCCAAAAAACATGCTTTTTTAACATTTAATATGGGCTTCGTTCCTTATGAAGGGTTTTGTTTATTGCTATTGACGTTTTAGTATTGAATTTTTTCGGTTTTTCTGGCAATCTATCACTTGTCCCGCTGGAATTGAGTTGGACTTAACATGAAACAAATATCATGACCGAACTCATAGATCGCTACCTCCTCTATCGCGTTCAGGTCAAACAAGATCCGGAAGCTTTTGCCAAGCTGTATGACCGCTATGTTACGGCCATTTATCGGTTCGTCATTTTAAAATTGCCCAGAAAAGAAGACGCTCAAGACATCACCGCCGAAGTCTTTACCCGCTTTTGGCAGCATATTCAGTCCCAAAAAAATGTGAAAAATATCCGTGCTTATTTGTATCAGATAGCCCGCAATCAAATAGCTGACTTTTACCGCAAGCACAGCGAAACAATCCCCCTGGAAGTTGTAACGTTTCAGGAAGAAGACGCGTCTACTAATATTGCAAGCCCCGAACACGCCCGAGCCGATATGGAAGCACGCACCGAGCTCGCGCTTGTGCTCCAGCAGCTGGATAAGCTCAAAGAAGATTACCGCGATGTTCTGGCGCTTAGACTCATGGATGGCCTGTCTTTTGCCGACATAGCGGCGATTTTGGGCAAAAGCACGGGCAATGTCCGGGTCATCTATTACCGCGGCATGCGCGCTATACGCGATCTTGCCAAATAAGCATGAACAGCTACCATTTATTTAAAAAAATCCGCAGCATCAAAACTGCCGCGCGTCAGATGAAGCCTGATGATTCTTGGGTTGGTCAAACGAGGCAGACTTTATTAATGCAGGCTAAAAATACATTGCCAACTTCGCCGGAACACAAGTCATTAAAAAAGATCCGAAGTTTTACTTATTTTATTCCCGCCATCTCATTTAAATGGATGCGCGCGCCGGCGTTTGCCACGATCGCCATCATCTTGGCGTTATTCGGCGGCTCTCTTTACTCGGTCTCGGCCGCTGAAAATTCATTGCCCGGAGATTTCTTATACAGCGTCAAGCTTGCCACGGAGCAGGCTCGTTTGGCGTTGACCAGTAAACCGCAGGACAAGGTAAAACTCAAGACCGAATTTACCGAACGCCGCGTCCAGGAAATGAAACAAGTAATCGCCGCTCCCGGCGCTGACCGCAAAGCTAAAGTCACCCAAGCTACCGAAGTTCTGAAACGGGATTTAAATACAATCAAGCAGCAATTGGATGATGTTAAAGCCAACTCGTCGCCTGAAGAAGTAAAAGAAGCCGTGAAAATCGTTGATGAAAAAACCGCCAACGTCGTCAAAGATCTTGAAGAATCTAAAGAACAATTATCACCCGACGAACAGGTAAAAATCAGCGAAGCCCAAATGGCCGCCACGGATACATCGCTTAAAGCTGTTGAAGTGCTGGTTGAGACTCACATTGAGGCTTCCGATATAGTCACCGAAGAAGAAGTTGCCGGTGCATTAAAAACTCATACCGATAAGGTTAAAGAATCCTTAAGCAAAAGCGTCGGGTCGGCGGGCATTGATGTTGCGGCAACAAATACCGCGCCGGTCAGCTCCACAAGCACGGAAAATATTTTGGATGAAACAGCCACATCCACGGTCATGGAAGTTATCAGTAAAGCCAATGAGGCGGAAAAATCTTTTCAAGAGGCCGACCTTCTTGTCGCGGAAAGAAAACTGGATGAAGCAGTTGTAAAAGTGAAGCAAGGCACGCAGCAAGCTCTCGCGGCGCAAAAAGGCGCGGGAGAAGTGAAGACGCAAGAAATTATTGCCAAAGACAATCAAACTCAGACAGCCGGCACCGCAACCGATACAACGGCCGTCGAAGACCAATCACAGGCAGAACCCGCCAGTTCAACTCAACAAACCACAACCGATAAATCTCAAACCGAAACCAATCAACCAACCCAAAATGCCGATGAAACACAATAACTATTATTTACTATCTACTATCTAATATTTAGTACCCGGTACCTAGTACCTAGTACCTAGTACCTAAATACAATTTCATTTTTTCATCCTTTCATTGTTTCATTATGCATTTTGCACCATGCACTATACATTATGCATTATACATTCTGCATTAATCCTTAATCATCAGCTAAAAGCTAAATTATAGTTCCCCCAGCAAACAGGGCACCTGTCAAATGCGACGGATGTCCTGACGGGCGGGGGAAAAGCAATGAGCATAAACTCGGCGATACCGCCTTGGATATGCCGCATGCTGGATCCCCATAAACCGAAAGGGATCTCGAACTCCGGCGCCCGGTCATGCAAAATCCTCGCCACGATCCTCCGTAAAAAGGTCGGCCCGGCCACTGGTCGGTGGGAGCGGTCAACTCATTCATAATTTACGCAGAAATCATTCTAAAGGATGAAATCTGTACGCCCGGACAGGGCGCAATCTGTCCATAATCTAGAATCCACAAGGATATTTATGATTAACGCAAAAAGAATTTTTTCCTCGTTTGTCTCCTTCGTCACCATTCTTTGGTCCGTTGGTGCAGGCGCATTGGCTTTCCCGGTAACAGCTCAAGCTGCCACGCTTAATGCTGGCGATTTGATCAAGGCCTCCGGCCCGGCTGTTTACTATTATGCCAATGACGGAATGAGATATGTTTTCCCAGATGAGAAAACATATTTCTCATGGTTTAACGATTTCTCGTCCGTTGTAACCATCACGGATGCCGAACTCGCAGCCATTACAATCGGTGGTAATGTCACAATCCGCCCGGGCACCAAGCTCGTCAAGATTCAGACAGACCCCAAAACCTATGCAGTAACCAAGTGCGGAACCCTGCACTGGATCGAATCAGAAGCCATTGCTAAGGCTCTCTGGGGCGATGCATGGGCCACGCGCGTCGTAGACGTGTCGGACAGCTTCTTTGTCAACTATGACATCGGCTCGTCCATCTCCAGCAATGTCCATCCCAATGGCCAATTGATCACCTATACCGGCGACACAAATCGCTATGTTGTATGGGAGGGTCAAAAGAGAATGATTGCAGATGATGCAGCATTCGCAGCCAACCGTTGGAATATGGCCAATGCCGTAGAAACAACCATCTCTTATCCTGATGGTGCAAGTGTCACAGGCCTCGAAGCGGATAACTTCTGGATGGTAGCCTGCGGCGGCCAAACTGTGAGTGGTAGCGTCACAGTGGCTCTCGCTTCGGATACACCGGCAGGTGCAACAGTTCCGAAGAATGCAATGTCCGTCCCAATGGTTAAAGTCAATGTCACCGCCGGCAGTGCTGACGCCTTGTTAACAGGCTTGCACTTCCATCGCGTTGGCGTTGGTTCAACAAGCGATTTCGCCAATGTTTATCTTTATGATGGCATGGGCAACCGCTTGACAACCGGCCGTTCGGTCAATTCCACCTCCAATAAAGTGGAATTCAATGCATTGAACCAAACAATTCCAGCAAATACCACAAAGACATTCTATGTCTATGCTGATTTCAGCAGCCCGGCAACAACAGGCGGCAATCATGCGTTTGAATTAGCAGATGCAGCCAGCGTTGTGCTCTCGGGTACAGGCACGGTTTCCGGTTCATTCCCGGTCCGCGGCAATGTCTTCATTGTTGGTACAGCTAATGCAGGTACGCTTACAATCCAAGCAGGTCCGACACCGGCTAACCCGGTTATCGGTTCCAAGAATGCTCCGATTGCCAGCTTTAAGTTAACTGCAAACACCAATGACATTTATGTCCATCGCGTTGCCTTGTATCAGGGCGGCGATATCGACAATTCAGACCTTGCCAACTTTGAGCTCTATCAGGGCACAACCAAAGTTGCGGCTTCGGCTTCGGTCAACGCCAAGGGTCAGATGGTCTTGGCATTTGATTCACCATACATGATTCCGGATGGCGTTACCCGCGTATTCGAGCTTCGCGCCGATGTCAGCGGCCGCGCCGGACGCACAATCAAGACCTATGTTGAATACAGTGTAGACATTTATGCAATGGATTCGATCTTCAATTCGGGTGCAGCTATTACTATCGCTGACTACAACGGTGACGGCGCTCCGGCCAATGATTTCTCGCAGGTTACAACCCAAGGTGGCAACCTGACATTCGCCTTCAATGGTCCTCCGTCATCCAATGTTGCTAAAGGCAAGCTCGGTGTCACTCTCTACAAATTCTCCCTTACATCCTCGGATAACGATCTCGAAGTCCGCAGAATGCAAGTCAACCTGGCTCGCGTAGCCGCAGGTGGCGAACTCGTAGGTTCAGCCGGCACCAAGTACTTCCGCAACGTAAAGATTGTCAACCTTGACAATGGTCAAACAATCATGGGTCCAAAAGAATTGACCATCGCCAATGGTACAACCAATGAGACCTTTACCTTCAATGACACCTTCAATGTCATGACGGGCCAAACCTTGAATCTCGCTGTTGTTGCAGACCTCGCCAATACCGAGGACGCAGTCGGCGAATTCATCGGCAAGACCTATCGTGTAACCTGGAAGGCCTTCATTGCCGGTGATGTCAAAGTTGTTGACACAGGTGAAAACTTAGCCTTGACCAAGATTGTTCCCAATGCAGACACTGCCGGTAACATCATGACGGTCAAGCAATCCAGCCTTGATGCCAAATTAGCTTCCACGCCGGTTTCCGGTACGGTTGTTAAGAAGGCCATGAACAAGCCGGTTGTCGGCGTCGCTCTTGAAGCGGGTGCTCAATCAGCTATCAAGGTTACAAATCTTACATTAGACTGTCAGGCCAGCATTGCCGGCGCCGCTTATGACGAGGCACAATGTGCTCAACGCATTACCTCCCTCTCGCTCTGGGATGGAGATACCAAAGTCGGCGACGCTCAAGCTCCTGACTCAACCACAGGTGAAGCTCCGATCAGCAATATGAATTTGGACATCCCGGCAGGAACCACAAAGAACCTGACCGTTAAAGCCACATTCAGCTCCGCTGCCAGCTCGCCCGTCTATGACAAGATTTCCGTTGGTGTGAAAGCCGCCGGTATCACCGCCCAAGATGATGATGCCAATACGGTTACTCCGACCATCGAAACCAAATTGAACGCAGGCGCAGGCGGTCAAACTTCCGCAGCTCCGACTGTTGTTCAAACAATCTTGCCTAACGGTACCTTAACCGTGACGCAAGATGCGCATCCTTCCGCAACAATCGTTATTGCCGGCAAAGATGTGTGGGTCCCGTTTGCTCGCTATAAGGCAACCGCTCAATTTGAGAACATGTTGATTGATCGCGTGGCTGTTACATCAACAGTCGGCGGCGACAATGCCAACTTTGTCCAGGTTGCTGTAGCGTCAGAAGGTGCTGTTAAAGGCGCCAATGTTCTCCCTGCCGGCAAGACCGGTATGGCAGACGTTGACTTAACCGGCAACAACATCGAAGTTCCGAAGGATGGCACTGCCAACTTTGAACTCTGGGCCAAACTCTCAACAATCCAAGCTTCTTCATCCGTATCCGGCGCCTGGGACAACGTCACTCGCTCCGGCCATGCACCGGGCTTGGGATTATTGGAGAACTATCAGACCGGCAACTGGGATGCCAACTATGCCGGCAACCTCAACTTGCAGACCACCGGTGAATCCTCGGGCGAGCGTGTTTACGCCGCACAAGGTGCAACCGACGGCGCATCAATGGTGCTCCGCAAGAGCAAACCCGTTGTGACCAAGCAATCGCTTGGCAGCACAACATTGACCGCAGGATTGACTCCGTTGTACAAAGTACAAGTCGGCGCCGATTCAGCCGGTTCAATTGCTCTGAAACAAATGGTCTTCGGCATCAATAAGACAACCAATGTCACTTTGGGCAACTTCAGGCTCTACCGCGGCGCTTCCGAAGTCACAACCGGCAATTACACCATCGTTGATCAAAACGGTGTTGATCTCAAAGCAGGTTCCACTACGACCAACTCATTCTATGTTGTTGTAGCCTTCACCAGCGAAGATTCAATTTCCGGTACCGGAAACATCTACACATTGTATGCTGATGTATCCGGCACATTGGGTGCAGGCCAGTATGTTAAGACAGATATGTACCGCGATCCGGCCGGAGTACCGAACACCGGTTACTTGGTCAACAGTGCCGCTACAGGCATTCTCGGCGCAGATGCTGAAATCTTCAACATCAATACCGGCGCAACGCCGGATGCCACCGCTGAAAAGGTTGGCAGCTTTGTCTGGTCCGATAACTCCGAGGTTCCGCACAATTACACTTCCGGAAGCTCGCGAGACTGGACCAATGATGTCTACGTCGAAGATTTGACGCAGTCTCAAACAGTCCAGACTGGTTCCTAATTCTCTCGCTCTCATCAAGGTCTTTACGGACCAAGATGTTGATTAAGTCACACTTTGCTTAGGCACAGGTGCCGCGATCGTCCGCTTAGCGGATAAGAGCTTGCAAATAGGTTCCAAGTCTAAGCCTTGGACTTAGGTCTGGGGCTGAAAATCCCCCCGCAGAAATGCGGGGGGATTTTGTTCCCTCTGGTAGTTTCCCTAATCCCTATCCCTTCCCCCGTACACAAGGGAAGGGGAGTGTATAATCCAGGTTGATTATAACCCTCTCTTGCATGCGGGAGAGGGTCTTCGCGTTTAACGCGACGGGGAGAGGGAATAACCCATCTCTACAAATAAAATTACGCTTGTGCTACCCTTTTTCTCATATGCAACGTCAAACAGCTATCAAAACACTTCGCACTATCGTGTTAATCGGCATATATGGTGGGTTGCTCATGCCGGTTTATTTCCCGGTTTTATTTTTGCCGGATGTAATTTTTCCGTTTGTTTTTTCCAAGCTCATCTTTTTTCAGATTCTGATCGGCTTGACTGTCCCGGCTTATATCATCCTCGCTTGGATTGAACCCAAGTACCGTCCCCGATGGTCATTCCTCTACATTGCTTTCATTGCTTATTACATCGCCTTGTTTTTGTCCGTTATCTTTGCCGTGGATCCGATCCGGTCTTGGTGGGGCAATCAAGAGCGCATGAACGGCTTGTTTACCATGTTGCATTTTTTGGTCTGGCTGACCATGGCAACCTCGCTCATCAAAACCTGGAAAGAATGGAAACGGTTGTTAAATTATCAGATTTTTCTGGGTGTTTTCATGGCCTGCATCGCTCTTCTGCAAAAACCGTTTCCCAAACTGCTTAGCTTCCCGGCCGGAGACCGAGTCGGAGGCCTCTTGGATAATCCTATTTATCAGGGCGCATATCAATTATTCATATTGTTTTTTATAGCTTTGTTATTTTTAAAAACAAAAAGCAATGGCTGGAGGACCTGGTATGTTTTAGCCGGAATAACCTCGCTCACGGCCATGTTTGCTGCAGGCAGCCGCGGCCCGTTTATGGGATTGATTTTTGGAACCGTTTTATCGGCTGTAACTGTTGGCATCTTGCATCACAGTAAAAAAATCCGAATAGCTGTCATCGGCGCAGTCTTGGCTTGTTCGCTGGGCTATGTGGGCATGGTGACCTTTGGAACCAAGACCCAAGCCTTTGCGTCTTTTTCAAAAGCTTGGCCCACGGCCGCCCGCATGTTTATGCTGCAAACGGGCACTGCCGGACGTTTTATAGCTTGGCAAATTTCCTGGGAAGGATTTTTGGAGCGCCCGTTAACCGGCTGGGGCTTGGATAATTACCACTTACTCTTTAATAAAAAATACAATCCCAATTCTTTGCGCTCGGGTTTTTATGAGACATGGTTCGACAGATCTCACAACACGGTTATGGACGTTGTATCCATGACCGGCTTAATCGGCTTTTTAACCTTTGCGGGCATTTGGGTCGGAATTTATTACACTGTTATCAGAGCCCGCAGAAAAAAATACATAGACATTCCAACGACGGCGATCTTAATCGGCCTGCCGGCAGGGTACTTTTTGCAAAATCTCTTTGTCTTCGATCATCCGGCGGCCTTCAGTATGAGCTATCTGTTGTATGCTTTGGTAATCTGCGCCGGCTTTCCGGTTTTTTCCGGCCACAAAGACAATGAAGTTGAAGCCGAAAAGCCTTCTCCCACAAACCCGGTTCCTTGGGTCACATTCGGTGTATTGCAAACCGTATTCCTGATCATTGTTTACTTAACATCCGTAAAACCGGCTTATGCATCCGTTCTTTCCATCAAATTCAATAATGCTGCGGCCAGCGGTAATGCGGTATTGTTGATGGATTATGCCAAAAGAGCATCAGCAATTCAAACGCCGTATTTGGATGAGCAGACGTTTTTATATTCCCGCAGTTTAATCCAAATTGCCGACAGAGATCAGTTAAAAAACTGGCCCCAGTGGCGCGATTTTTTTGCTTTAATCCAAGACGTGCATCAGCGCTATTTTGCTTCGCATCCCGATAATGCTCACAGCATATTCATATATGCCAACATGTTGGAGCACGTTGGCTTTGCTGCCAAAGATGAAGAAATATCCAAGATGTCCGAAGAACAGTATCTGAAAGCCATAGAACTAAGTCCCAAGCGCCAGCAATTATATTTTACTTATGCCAGATTGTTAACCTCTTTGGGCAGAGTTGATGAAGCCTTGGAGCAATTGCAAAAAGCCGTTTCATTTGATGAAGAAATCGGAGAATCTTGGTGGAATTTAGCCATGACAACCTGGATGAATAAAGGCGACCGGCAGAAAGGCGCCGAATATATTGCCAAGTCCCAATCCGTATCGTTTCCACGGGGCGTGAATACGGTTCAAGAGGCGGTGCTCATCGCACAATCGTACGATATTTTAAACGACAAAGAATCGTTGCAAAAATTGGTAATGATGCTTCCGAATCTGCCGGCTGCGCCAAGCGGTGTTTATCTGGAAATCGCCAAGGCTTGCGAACATCAAGAGCTTATTGGCGCCAGGGACATGATTATTTCCGCGCTGATCAAGATGGATCCGAAAGTTAAATCATCGCTGGCGCCTTTGTTAAACGGTCAAGTTCAGACAATCGATGAAGCCCTGCTTTTAACGGCTCCGACAACAACGCCTGCTGCACAGCCCGCGGTTTCCGACATCCCGGCTCCGTCAGCCACGGCAACCGGTAAAGTAATGGTGCCGTACAGCGGGCCTAGAAAGCAGTAAATAAAGCCAGGGTGGATTCGGCCGTCTTGTCCCAGGTAAAATTTTCACAAAGCCTGTTATAAGCATTTGCTGACAGGCTTTTTTGTTTATCGGGATTGCTGATTAATTCCAAAATCTCTTCCGCGAGAATCTTTTTATTTATCGGCACTATGACGCCTCCATTCTTACCCAGCATCCATCTGTTCGCTCCAACATCTGTCGCGATGATCGGCACTTTGGCGGCCATGGACTCCAGCAGCGTTATCGACATTCCCTCTTTGGAAGAGGGGAGTGCGAACATATCGAAAGCCCGATACAATGTCGGCGCATCTTTGCGCATGCCGGTGAGCATTATGAAATTTTGCGCTCCCAGTGCATCACGCTTGCGTTTAAGTTCATCAAATTGCGGTCCTTCACCGATTATCACAAAAAAAATCCGCCGGTCAGTCTCATGAACCATCTTGCAAACATCCAAATACCAGAAAAGATTTTTTGGCGGGTAGGCATTGGCAATGGTGCCGATGATCTTGGCTTGAGGATTGATTTCCAAAATCTCCCGCGCCTTTTCGCGCGTTAAAAGTCTTTTTTCAAATTCAACTGCATCAATTCCATTGGGGATTGTCAACAATCTTTTTTGCGGTCGAATCCTTAATCGCTTTGCCAAATCTTCATCACCCGGATGCACAACCGTAATCACATCTTTCCATTTGGCGCTGACTTTTTCGATCCAAATATAAAAAGTCTTTTTCCATTTGGGCAGATCTTCATTAAACACCCAGCCCCCGATGCAATAAATCCGCTTGGGCACACCGCATAATGTCGCTGCCAGCGATCCTGTTGCACCCATCATACTTGAATTCAGATGCACTGCACGCGGCCGCAAAGCTCGAAACAGTTTAATCAGCTCCCAAGTCGCACGCAGGTTGGCTGTCGGATTAATATCGCGTGCCATGTGTTTGAGCTCATAAAAAGCAATACCAGCCTCTTTACACCTGGTGCCCAAATCAGAACCATGATTTGCATGATTATTTTGATTAACGTGATTATTATTTATATCTCCAGAAGCTACTCCGCGCTTCGTGCTCTGTGCTTCGTGCTCCGAACTTCGTGCTCCGCGCTTCGGAGCTCCTGCAGCCACAATCACCGACATACTTCGCTTCTTCATCTCTTTCGCCAAATCAAAAACATAAGATTGGGCTCCGCCCCAATCCTGACCGGTTATTAGCAATAAATTGGCTTGTTTTGGCAAATTTTCCACAAAAGTAGTTTTAGCATAAATAAGGGAAAAAGCAAGCCCGAACCATCTGTCAGAACCTTGATCATCAAACCGATTACAAACCTAATTAACTTGATTACTATAGGTATATAATTATCTATGCATTGAGTAATCAAGTTAATATGAGCGAGAATATGAGCGTCAATCAAGGTTCAGACAGTTGTTAGTTTATTGCTTTTTTAGCTAAATTATCGTAAGGTTAGCCATATGTTGGACGGTAAAACAATCCTTGTCACAGGCGGGGCCGGCTTTGTCGGCTCCAATCTTTGCCGTCGCTTGTTATCCATGAAATGTAAAGTCATCTCTTTGGATAATTACTTTACCGGCTCGCGTGACAATCACGTCGCCGGCGTTGACTACCGCGAAGGTCATACCAAGAACATTGAAGAAATCATCACTGAAACCCCGGACCTCGTCTATCATCTGGGTGAATATTCGCGCGTGGAAAAAAGCCTGGAAGATCCGCCCGAGCTGACTTGGGATTTAAACAAGCAGGGAACATTTGCCGTACTCGAATTTTGCCGCAAGCGCAATATCAAAATCGTTTACGCCGGATCATCGTCCAAATTCTCCGATGGCGGCACGGGCCGCGATCTCACGCCTTATACCTGGATGAAGGCATCAAATACAGAACTCGTAAAAAATTACGGCAAGTGGTACGGATTGCCTTTTGCAATTACTTATTTTTACAACGTCTACGGTCCGGGTGAAATCTCGCACGGCCCGTACTCAACTTTAATCGGCATCTTCTCCGAAGAATACCGCCAAGGCCAACCCCTCACAGTGGTCGCGCCCGGCACGCAAGTCCGCAATTTCACTCATGTCGACGATATCGTCAATGGCCTTATCTTGGTCGGCGATAAAGGAGAAGGCGATGAATTCGGCATAGGAGCGGCCGAGGCGCACTCAATCCGCGAAGTCGCTCAAATGTTTGGCGGTAAAATCGTGATGCTGCCCGAACGCCGCGGCAATCGTCAAACATCGCACGCCGACACATCCCGCGTCGCCGAACTGGGCTGGACTCAAAAACACAAACTCGGAGATTACGTCCGCGACTTCGTCACGCAAACCCGATCCGCCATCAGCGAAGACAAAAGAGTGCTGGTTTATTCAACAACTTTTTATCCCTATCAAGGTGTGGCTGAATCGTCTTTGCTGGAGCTTATGCGTAAAATGCCGGATGTGCATTTTGATGTCATTACCACGGCTTTTTCGCCAACCGGCATCAGTGAGCCGTCGCCCCTGCCCAACGTCACCGTCCACCGCCTGGGACGCGGCAAACCGTCTGATAAATATCTTCTTCCCTGGCTCGGGTCGCGCAAAGCCGCTCAACTAATCGCCGCGCACAAATATCTCTTTGCCTGGTCCATTATGGCCAGCTATGCTTCGCTTGCCGCTATTCTCACGCACCGCGAGAACTATCTGCCTCTCCTTATCTCACTCGCTGATCAGAGACTGGAAAGAGTGCCTTGGCATTTGCGTTTGTTTTTAAATCTCATCTTGAAAAAGGCGGATCAAATATCCGCTTCATCAGGCAGTCAGTTGCATTATGCCGAAAGCGTAACCGATCAAGCCCGTCTTACCGCATCCAATCGCACGGGCGATGTTTTTGCCAACCAAATCCGTTTTGTTTACAACGCCATCCTCAAAGATGAAACGCAAAAGTTCGCATCGCAACAAACCAAGAAGCGTATTTTGATTTTTTCCACCGCCTACTTTCCTCTTGTCGGCGGAGCCGAAATTGCCATCAAAGAAATTACGGATCGCCTGCCAAATTATCAATTTGACATGGTGACGGCGCGCATCCAGCCCGGCTTGCCCTCGCGCGAGCAAATCGGCAATGTCATGGTCCACCGTGTTGGCTTTGGCAAGCCTTTTGATAAATATCTTTTGCCGGTTTTGGGAGTCGCAAAAGCCCTCAAAGTCGCGCCGGCCGGCACTCAAATCGCCTGGCCCATGATGGCCAGCTTTGGCGGCTTTGCCTCTCTTATCTACACATGGATCCGCCCGCGCACCAAAATGATGCTCACTTTGCAAGAAGGCGACCCGCCGGAATACATCTTAAAGCGCGTAGGAGCCTTTAAACCGCTGTTTTTAGGCATTTTTAAGCGCGCTGATGCAATACAGGCCATCAGCAAGTTCCTGGCCAACTGGGGCAAAGAAATGGGTTTTAAGGGCGAGCCGGTAGTTATCCCCAATGGTGTAAATATCCCACATTTTTCCAAAAAGATTTCTGACGACGAACGCCGCGCCTTACGATCCCAATTCGGCTTTAGCGATCAAGATACGGTTTTGGTCACCGCCTCGCGTCTCGTCCTTAAAAACGGCACGGACGATATAATCAAATCGCTCAAACATCTTCCGGATAATTATAAAACTCTGATCATCGGCGACGGCGATGATCGCCAGATGCTCGAATCGCTTGTCGCGGAGCTTGGTTTGTATTCCCGCGTCGTCTTCCTCGGCCAAAAGTCGCACGCTGAATTGCCGGCACTCATCCAATCCGCAGATATTTTCATCCGCCCGTCACTGTCAGAAGGTCTGGGGAATTCTTTCCTCGAGGCCATGGCCGCAGGTCTTCCAATCATCGGAACACCGGTCGGCGGTATACCGGATTTCCTCACTGACGGTGAGTCGGGTGTCTTCTGCGAACCTCGTAATCCCGAATCAATCGCCAAAGCCGCTCGACGCATCCAAGAAGAACCCGGACTTCGCGATAAACTCATCCGCCAAGGCGCCTCCTTGGTCGCCGAGCAATACAGTTGGGAGGGGATTGCGGGGAGGATGGAGAAAATTTTTAGCTCATTGTCTGAACCTTGATTGCCGCTCAGATTCACGCTCATATTAACTTGATTACTAATTGTCTGAACCTTGATTGCCGCTCAGATTCACGCTCAAATTAACTTGATTACTAAAGGAGTTTATTTATATATGGATACGCAAGAGATTAAGCACAAGATTATTGGTTGTGCTATGAAGGTGCACGGCACTCTTAAAAACGGTTTTCAGGAAGTTATTTATCAGCGAGCTCTCGAGATTGAGATGAGAAAGCATGGTTTAGATTTTGAAAGAGAAAAAGAGATGCAGATTTATTATGATGGGATAGAGGTTGGTACTCGCAGAGCGGATTTCTTTGTTGAAAATTGCGTCATGGTAGAAATAAAAGCATTAGCAGAACTTGAAGATGTTCATATTGCTCAAGCCATGAATTATGTTGAGGCATATAATTTGGAAATTGGTTTATTAATCAATTTCGGCGCAAAAAGCTTGGAATTCAAAAAAGTTCATAATAATAAAATCAACACCCACAGTAATCAAGAAAATATGAGCGGGAATCAAGTTTAATCAAGGTTTAGACAATATATGAAACTACTCATCGCAACAGGAATCTATCCACCAGAAATCGGCGGGCCGGCCGGCTATGTTAAAGGTGTGGCGACTGAACTTGCCAACATGGGCCACGAGGTAGTAGTCATAACTTATGGCGATAATCCGGAACCGAATGACAAATATCAAATAACAAATATCAAGAGGGGTGACAGCGCCTTAGTCCGCTATGCGAAATACGCATATGAATGTTGGAAGCTCGCGCGCAAGGCGGATGTCATCTACGCACAGGGCCCAGTCTCTGAAGGATTGCCGGCTACAATCGCCGCACTTCTCGCGCGCAAACCGCTGATCATGAAAATTGTAGGGGATTATGCTTGGGAACAATACCAGCAACGTCCTACGTCCTACGTCCTACGTCCTACGTCAGAGCCACGCGGGACGATTGGGACGAGTGACGAGCGACGAGAGGTTGAGTTGTTAGATGAATTCGTAACACATCATCACGAGGGCAAGATCAGAATCCTGGAAGCGGTGGAGCGCTGGACAGCGTCTCAAGCCAAGCAGATCATTGTGCCGTCAAAATACCTCAAGTCAATCGTCACGAAGTGGGGGATAGAACCGGCTAAAGTTAACGTGGTTTACAACAGCATTGCGCCATTGCCCTCCGCCAGTTCGCAGTCCGAGGTCCGAAGTTCGGAGCTGCAAAACAAGAAGATTGTTCTCACCGCGGTTCGTGCTGTACCTTGGAAGGGCGGAGATTTTTTATGTGATGTATTAAAAGATTTGCCGCAGGAATACGTCCTGGCTGTAGCCGGCGATGGTCCGGAGCTGGAAAATTGGAAAATACATGCGCAAGAAATCGGCGTCGCCAATCGCGTGTTGTGGCTCGGTCGCCTATCGCGCTCCGATCTCGCCAATGGCTATCGCAATGCCGACTTATTCGTCTTGGCTACAGGCTATGAAGGCTTTCCTCACGTCGTGGTCGAAGCTGCTTCGATGGGCTTACCTTGTATTGTGAGTGATAAAGGCGGTAATCCTGAAATCGCCGAGCTTTTCCCCGGTTTGGTCGCGGTCGCAGAATATCAAAACAAAGAAGCTTGGGTGGAAGCAATTCTTAACTCACCCCGCTCCTCGGCAGGCTCGGAGCACCCCTCTCTTAAATTAAGAGAGGGGTTAGGGGAGAGTTATAACCCTGGCCTGCCGGAGGAGCTTGGTTTTCAAAAAATGGTCAGCTCGACGCTAACGGTGCTTAAGTCCGCTCGTTGTCTGAACCATGATTATCAAACCGATTCTCGCTCAAATTTACCAAATTGTCTGAACCAGGATTGTCGAACCGATTCACGCTCAAATTTGCTTGATTATTCAAACCATAATATTTGTGATGTAACGTCGGAAAAATCGAGGTTCGAGGTTCGAAATTCTAAGTTCGATGTGAGCAGAGTTTTATCAATCGGGTTAGAGAAAAAGCTGTTCGAGCCCGGTAAAGTCCGCGATAGAATCATCAATCAGTTGGAGGGCTTTGATGCTGTGATCATCGTCTTTGCGAAAGAAAAGTTCGACGAGCAAATCGCGCCCAATGTGCGCGTTATCTCCACTAATTCGTGGAATAAGTTATTTTATGTAACCGACGCTTTGCTGGTCGCTTGGCGTTTGCGTAAATCCGGTTTCAACGTTGTTACTTCACAAGATCCGATGGAATGCGGTCTGGTTGCTTATTTAGCATCAAAATTATTTAAATCCGCACTCGCAATACAAGATCATGGTTATGTATTTCATGGAAATTATTTTCGCAAAGAATCCTGGCTCAACCAATTCCGCTACCTCTTCGCTCGCTTCCTCGTCGCCAAGGCCGACGCAGTCAGAGTCGTCAGCCAGCGCACAGAGGATGCGCTTATCAATCTTGGTATAGACAAGGAGAAGATCGTGCGGTTTCCGCTCGCACTGAACATAACGCCCCCTTCAATTCCCCCTCTTAACTTAAGTGGGGGAACGGAAAAACAAAGCCCCTCTCTTAGTTTAAGGGAGGGGAATGGGGAGGGTTATTTCCTGCTCGTTTGCCGCTTCGTCCCCATCAAACGCATCGACCTCGCTATCCACGCCTTCAGCATCTTCGCCAAGCAAAACCCTGATGTTAACCTCAAAATCGTTGGCGCGGGGCCGCTCGAAGATCAAATCCAACAATGGATCGCTGATTTTGATTTGCAAGGCAGGGTCGAAATTATTCCTTGGACTGAAAATCTCGGAGATCTCTATCGCGATGCTGTGGCGACTTTAATCACCTCTGACCGCGAAGGCTTTGGCATGACGGCCGTGGAATCGCTGGCTTGCGGCACTCCGGTCATCATGACCGATGTTGGTTGTGCGCATGAAGTCGTCAAAAACGGCGAAAACGGCATCATCGTCCCTGTGGGCGACGTTATGGCAATGTCTAATGCGATGGAAAAAATGCTTTTATCAAGTACTCAGTACGCAGTACACGGTACACAGTACTCGGATCAAAGTTCCAAGTTCCATGTTCCAAGTTCTGCATTTGCGAGCGGAGCGAGCATGAACGATTTTCTGCAATCAGCTATGAGCCGCCGGCTAAGAGCTAAAAAGAAAGAGGAGGATGATTTTTGGAAGTATGCAGAGAAATCAAAATCGTCACAATCCCGTCAAATCAATTTGTTAATTTGCGTTGAAGCGGTTGATGCCAATGATCCGCTGATGGGTCACTTTACAACCTGGCTTGCCAAGGCTGCTGATGAATTTGCTAAAATAACCGTCTTGGCTTTACGGGTCGGGGAATATGATTTACCTGCAAACATCAGCGTCCACCGCCTCAAAGAAAAGTATAGATCCGGCATAATTTCCCGACTGGAAACGTTAATTAATCTATATCGCTATTCTATTAAATTCAGAAAGCAATATAATGCAGTCTTCTCGCGCGGAGAGCCTAAATACATTATCTTTTGCGGTTGGTTGTGGCGGCTGATGGGCAAGAAGGTTGTACTATTCTTTGCACATTACAAAACCAGTCGTTTGGCAAAAATCGCCAATAAAATCGCAAATGTAACAGTAACCTCCGTGCCCGAAGCGGCAATCGGACTTAAAGCGATTCCCATCGGTCAGGCCATAGATTCGGAAAAATTTAAACCTCGCGCCATCAGTCATGATCCGCATGGTGTGAAAAAGTTTTTAGTCTTCGGCCGTGTTTCCCAAGCCAAGCGGGTCGTGGAAATTGTAGAGGCTTTCAAACAGGCAAATGTATCTGACGCGACATTGACTATAGTCGGCAAACCTTTAACAGAAGAATATGCCCAAAAAGTCAGGCAGGAAATCGCCGGCGCGGAAAGCATCAGCTGGGTCGAAGAAAGCGTTCCCTATGCAAAAGTCCCGGCGCTCTATCATGATTATGATGTGCTGATTAATGCGACACCGGGGAGTTTGGATAAGACAATCGTAGAAGCGGCGATGAGCGGACTTTTGGTCATCGCTTCGAGTAATGGATATGGCCGTTTGTTGGGAGATGAACAAAAATATCTTTGTCCGCAAAGCGTGACTGAATTATCTCAAGCTCTAACAAGAATTTGTGATACGGATGGTAAAGAACTTGAATTCATAACCTCGGACGTCGGGTTACGAGCACAAAATGCGCATTCTCTGGCTGAAAATGTGAAGAAAATATATAATTTATTTTAATTATGTGTGGCATTTTAGGCTATGTAGGGGGTTCATCGGAACAATTAGATAAAGCCGCAAAAACCATTGCTTATCGCGGTCCTGATTTTTACGGTCATTTTTGCGATGGTAATATTTGCCTGGGTCATCAGCGTTTATCGATAATCGATCTTGATTCCAGATCAAATCAGCCTTTAGCCGATACGGAAAAAACTCTCCAAATCGTCTTTAACGGTGAGATTTATAATTATAAAACCTTAAAGCAAGAACTTTTAAGCAAGGATCTGAATTTTAATACAGAGTCAGATACGGAAGTTATTTTGAATGCATATAAAAATCATGGAGTCGAATGCATAAAAAATCTGCAGGGTATGTTTGCCTTCGGCATCTTTGACATCCCCGGTCAAAAAATTATACTCGCGCGCGACCACGCCGGCATCAAGCCCCTTTATTATTATCAAAAAGACGGGGTATTTGCCTTTGCATCAGAAATAAAAGCTCTTGTCAGCCTATTGAAGCAAAACGGGGTCAAGCTGGAGGTTGATAAACAGTCGATAAGGCAATTTTTGATTCTCGGCTATATCCCAAGTCCATGCAGTTTGGTAAAAGATATCAAGAAACTGCCTAAATCGAGTTTTGCGATTTATGATCTTAAAAATCAATCTTTCAATATTCAAAATTTTGAGCCATTTTACAATAAAATTACCAATCTTAATGAGTATAAAGAACTCATTGAAAAGAAAGTCTTGGACCATCTGATTGCCGATGTGCCGGTAGGCGTCTATTTTTCCGGAGGTACAGACTCGAGCTTGATCGCTGCGATTTTACATAAACACAATATTAAGCTGAAAACTTTCAGTATAGATCTTGGTAATCGCGAGGATAAATATTATTTTGATAAAATCAATTCACTGCTTAAACTCGATTCTCAAGTTATCCATTTTGGCGAAGATGAGATGCAGCAGATTTATGAACGTGTCAGCAGGTTGATTGATGAGCCGACGTGGGACAGTTCAATTTATCCTACGGCTTATATAAGCCAAATCGCCGCAAAAGATGTTAAGGTTGTGCTTTCCGGCGAAGGAGGGGACGAGTATTTTTGGGGCTATCACAGGCATTTGGTTCTGGAGAGGATGGGCTTTGGTCATCGGTTTGCATCAAAACACTTTTTTAACATCTTCCGCTTACTGCCAACCGGCTTACGGCGCAATGCTTATCTCAAACTTGGTAGAATTCTTAATGATGCATGGCTGTACTATCTTTCAGCCATGTCGCCGGCAATCGAATATTTAAATTACGACAGTATCACGCAGATCATCTCTAATCTGGAAGGGCAATCCACAGAACCGGTTTATCTGGACCGTGATTTTTATTTGGAAAATGACTTGCTAAGAAAAATCGACCTGGCAACATCATACGCCTCAATCGAAGGCAGAGTCCCTTTATTGGATTTTGATATAGTCAGAAACAGCGAATTATTTAAAGATGAGCATCTCAAGAACGGCGAACTGAAATCTTTTCTTAAAAAAATACTCACTGATTATTTACCGGCGGATTTGGTTAACAGGAAAAAAGCCGGTTTTGGGCTGAAGGGTGATATGATTGAGCAATGTCCCAAGCTTAAGCAAGATGCGGAGAAAGGTCTTGCTTATCTGCGGGCAACGGGTCTGTTGCCCCGGCTCTCAATTTCTGAATTGCAACAAAAAAATCCGGGCTTGGTTTACGCCGCGGCCAGTTTAAAATCAAGTCTGCAGAATTTAGGCTTTTCTCTTGATTAAACCTTTAATATATTGTTTTGCGGAAAATTTAAAACTTTTTGTCAGATCAAGGAATATCCTGATTTTCTTGGCAATTGTTAAATTTTCTTTTTTAACGAACGCTGAATAGCATCTTAAATAAAATCTATCCAGAATTAAGAGCTCAAATAACGAAATTTTTAGACCTAAACGAAAACTGCTGTAAACATCCAACTCTGTATTTCCGGGGTTTAAGTATCTTTTTATGTTACTGATGCTAATATTTAAAGAAAGTTTATTTTTTTCGAGATCTCTGTTGGCGGTTGTTGAGCTTTTATGAATACGATAGAGCAACAGGGGCCTGTTTATATTGGCAAATTTCACACCTTTTTCAAACATCAACCTGCTCCAGAGTTCATAATCCTGGGAATTGGGAAACGATGTATTGTATGGATTTGATTTAAAAACCTCCGCCCGAGCCATCACGCTGGGATGGATCATGGGGTTGGAAAACAGCATTTTCCATTTTATGCGTAAATGGTCGCTTATAGCTTTATATGGCCTTATTTTTTTGCCATTCTCATCAATAATTAACGCAGCCGTGCCAACAATATCTATCTCCGGATTTTTTTCTAAAAACTTCTCCTGCTCATCAAATCTACCGGGGAGGCAAATATCATCAGCGTCCATCCGGGCTATATATTTATTTTTTGCCATTTGGATGGCTTTGTTTAATGAAGCGGGTAATTTGAGATTTTCACTGTTCCTAATCAGATTAATGCCAGGTGTTTCGGTTAAAATCTTTGAAGAACTGTCAGTTGATGCATCGTCAATCACAAGCCACTCATCGTCGGGGTTGAGTTGGGGGAGAATGCTATTTATACAGAGAGGTAAGTATTTTTCTGTGTTATAGACTGAAGTAACTATTGTTTTCGGCATTTTTAAGCTAACTTGCATTTTATCAATGTATGCCAACCAAGATTTTTTTCTAATACTTTAAACATCTCAGTAGGCATTACTTCAAACCAAGGCTGCCTATTATAAATATATTTTTTATAATCCTCAACAATGTAAGGAAATATGTGATCTTGTTTTAACTCTGTAATCTTAAAATCCTGTAAAAGTTGTTTAATATCCTCATATGAGTATGTATAAGCAATAGGACAACCATACTGTGCCTCTGGTTGATCAAAACCAGCCTCAATCATAAAGCTCTTCCAGGAATTTTTTGCATACAACATAAGTCTGAATTCTGAATTTTCGCTCATAAAGGTTTTTGCTTTTTCAATAACTTGTTCAGGGCTAGGCGTGTGATGAATAACTCCAAATGAATAAATTAAATCAAATATTTGATTTGGGATTATTTCATCAATATTTTCAGCATTACCAAGAAAAAAATTACCCCTCAAACCATAAACATCGAATCTTTTTTTTGCAATCTCTAATGATTCGCTGGATAATTCTAGTCCATAATAATCAGCTCCATACCTTGCGAAGTTAACTGCGTCGGTGCCGATTCCACATCCAATCTCTAAAACTTTTTTTCCATTCCATCGCGGAAATTCAGCGAAATCCATTATGTGAGGTTCTACAAAGTACTTCCTTTTTTCAACTTCATCAAAGAATTCCTTTGTTCCAATTGTTTTCGCTGAATGCTTGATGTTGCAAGGGCGGCTATCCCAAAAATTTTTTACTTCATCAACAGTTGGCATATAATCTTGTTTTAAAGTATTTGTTTTATATTAAGGCATCTACGGTCTTAAATAAAATTTTATGCATAATTAATTACATTCTGATCCAATTAGAAAGATACAATCCCACGGTGTCGTACTGATTGTTACTTAACCAGGTTTTTGGTGCAATTACATTTTTGTTTACTTCTTGCCCAAGCCAGGCCCCCCACCAACTAAATGTGCTGTTTGCGATGATGTGGTTGCTACATGCTGCCATCAGAGATAGTTCCTGAAAATCAGTAAGGTTGCTGTCGATGGCAAATTCATGTGAAATATCCGGTTTATAGTTATTTTTTACCCACTCGGGATCGTTAGTAAAGATAATCGCATGCGCACCACCTCCCAAACTATCATTGATATAGTTCAGCGCATCGTAATAGTATTGAATCGGAGGAACCCCATACATTGGCTTGCTTAACTGGTCTTCTCCGCGTCTAAAATGTATAGCAACTGATTTTTGCGTATTAGCACGCTTGAAAACGTCTGTGTTTTCAATGTTAAAATCTACTTTTAAGGTAAATTCATTTAGCAACTCATTGCGGATTTCTTTAAAATATCTTTCATTTTGCCAATAGCCATTAAGATAAACAGTTTCATTTTTATCAGTATCTAAAAATCCCGGAATAAATTTAAAATATTCACTAGGCTTTTCAAGTCGGTATGTTCTGTTTTTTATTGATTTAATATTTTCCCATACAAGAGAGGGGGAGAATCTGGTTTCGTATTTCCTATACTTGATGGCTTCATCATCCGGCAAATAATTTTCTTGAATATTAAATCTATCTAAAAAATACGGACGCCTGTATGTTTTAAAATCATAAGTATCCAGTACCAGCTCGGCGTTATTTTTTATTGCCATTGACCTCCCGATTGCATATTGGAACATTTGATTGCCTAAACCGCCGACTATTTTGGTGATTATTTTCATATTTTTGTCCAGTTTTCCCAAACAAAGTCGTATTGGTAAGTTGGTTTATGGGTCTTAGCCAACAACACCCTTAACTTATTGACTTCAAGTTGACTATTTCTATTTATTTCATGAAATTGAATTTGCATATTTATTATATCGTTGATCATTTGGCTGTTGATTAAATCCTGAAGCAGGGGATACTCACCCCCTTCTATGTTAATCTTGATAAGATCTATATGCGTTAATCCTATCGAAGTAAAGAATTTTGATGCCTGCACCAATTTCACTTTTTCAACATCTTCAGCTTGTCTAAACTGCGATGTGCCATCATTAAGAAGGCTGAAATTGGCTTCACCGTCTGAATTCGATAAGCCAAATGGATAAATAATTATATCGGGATTGTTTTTAAAACGCTCTGTTAAAATTTCAACATATTTTTGAATTGGTTCAAAAATATGAACTGCACAGCGATATCTGGAATATATATCACTAGCCCAATCACCCTTATAACCTCCAACATCAACAACAATTGAATGCTGATTTAAATCATAAACCTCTCTAAGATTTTTAATATCCTCATCATGCAAAAACCGCATCTTGATTCTTTGATGTTCCGTCATGAGTAATGGTGCTGCTGTCCGTATCATGAAATGGCCAAGCTTCTCAAATACTTTTCCTAATAAATATTTCATCTTTGCCATATTACATCATTGATAATACATCTGATTTCAGACTTGTGATGCAAGTTGTTTTTTAATCCAATCATACGTTTTTTTAAGTCCATCACGCAAAGGTGCGCTTGGCTTCCACCCCAATTTTTCAAAAATCAATCTATTATCAGAATTCCTTCCTCTTACGCCAAGAGGTCCGTCGATATGTAATAGATTTAATTTTTTTCCATCAAATTCCATAGCTATTTCAGCAAGTTGGTTAATTGAGACCATTTCATCGGAACCAATGTTTACCGGCCCAAAAAAATCCGGTGAGTCCATAAGCCTTCTGACACCATCCAAACACTCATCAATAAACAAAAACGAACGCGTCTGTTCGCCATCACCCCAGATTTCGATATTGCCTCCATCATGTGTTTCGGCGACTTTTCTGCAAATTGCTGCAGGCGCTTTTTCCTTACCGCCGCGCCATGTCCCTTCCGGGCCAAAAATATTATGGAATCTGGCGATGCGTGCGTCAAGCCCGTAATTGCGCCTGTAAGAAAGATAAAGCCGCTCGCTAAATAATTTTTCCCAGCCATATTCACTATCTGGCGCCGCCGGGTAGGCGCTGTCTTCACTCAAGTTAGGATTGTCTGGTTCCGTTTGGTTATGAGCAGGGTACATGCAAGCCGATGAAGAATAGAATAATTTTTTTATACCCGATTTCTGCCCATAGTGTGCTATGTTTAAATTAATCTGTGCGCTGTTATGCATGACATCCGCATCATGTTCTCCCGAAAATATATAACCGGCCCCTCCCATATCTGCAGCTAATTGGTAAACCTCATCAAAAGGGCGGTCTAGTACTTGCAGGCATAGCTGCTGATCGCGTAAATCGCCGACCACAAAATCATCTGCAGCTGTTTCAGAAAATTCAGGCCTCTTTAAATCAACTCCTCTAACCCAAAACCCTTCATTTTTTAATCTTTTAACTAGGTGGCTGCCTATGAAGCCGCCTCCGCCGCAAACTAAAGCTGTCTTTTGCATATTATTTATTTATCCCTAAATGAATTAGTTGCATGTGATTTTGAAATTTTTCCGGATCTAGAATTCTCCAACAGTCAACTACTATTTGGTTATTCTTAAATATGTTGGGGTCTAAGTTGGAAAACTCTTCCCAGGTTGTCATTAAACAAATCAGATCCTTATCTTTGATACATTCATTAACTGATTGAGTATAGTTTATATCAGAAAGTATATTTTTGGCGTTATCATTGCTAAGCGGGTCATATGCTGTGACAGAATAACCTTTCTCAATTAATTTTTTAGCAACCTGAATATTTTGTGATTCTTCAATCACCGGAGTGTTGGGTTTATATGATAGTCCCAATACTGCAACGGATTTCCCTTCGGGAATCAATTTAGTAATTTTATCTACTATGAAATCCGCATGGCTCTGATTAATTTTATCCGTTGCCTTTGCAATAGAATGTTCGAGCCCGAATTTATCATATACCTTGGCGAGCGCACGATTGTCGCGCGGGAAACAAGGTCCGCCATAACCAACACCTCCCTTTAGATATTTTAAACCAATACGCTTATCAAGTCCCACCGCCGAGGTTACTTCATCAACGTTTCCTCCCGGGATCATGTCGCAAAGTTGCGCAATCATATTAGCAAAAGAAATTTTGGTTGTAACAAAGGTATTTATGGATATTTTTGTAATTTCCGCATTAACTATCCTCATCCTTTGTATCGGTGGATTGTTCTCGCAATATCTTTTATAAAATTCCTCTAATAAATCGCCGCTCTTTTTATCTGATTCACCGATTAGAATAAAATCCGGATTTAGTAAATTTTTAATCACACTGCCAAGTGCGATAAATTCGGGATTATAACAGTAGCCGAAATCCACGCCGCATTTTTTCCCGCTTAAATTTTCCAAGACGGGAATAATATCCTTTTCTGAAGCGCCTGGTAAAACAGTAGATGTCAAAACAATAACATGGAAATCACTTTTGCGTGCCAGCGCTTTTGCAATTGGCTTTAAGGCTTCAATGACAAAGGCAGTGGAAAATTCGCCATTGGCTTCACTTGGCGTTGGAACAATGATCAACGTTGCGTCGGTTTGATACACAACATCTTCCACATCCAAACTTGCTTTAATCAGATCTTTATTTTTTTTCAGCATTTCATCCAGCAGAGGCTCTTCAACGGGTGCTTCTGCATTGTTTATGCAAGTAACATAATGTTCATTAATGTCGGCACCCAATGTTTTAAAACCACGCTCTCCTAAAGTAGCGATTATAGGTGAGCCAAGCTTGCCGAGCCCGATTACGGATACTTTATTTATCATAATTTTTCGGTGTTATTGTAATTATATTGTTAATAATTTCGATCGTTGATTGAGTTTCTTTAAATAGTGATTTGATTTGTTCTAAATTCGGATAACCGTCGAGACCGTTAAAATCAGATGCATCATCAATTAAAATAACGCAATTTTGGCAATTTGAATTAATAATTGCGTTTAGTTCTTTAAATATTGGTGTATTGGATTCACCTTTTTCTGTAATTCCACCTGAATAATGGCCATCTAGCCAAAAAAGTACATTACTGCCGTTTGTTTTTTTAATTATTTCTGCAAGCAGTTTGCCGCTGTCCCCGTTAAACAGAAAAATGTTCGGTGAATTGGAAAAACGTTTTTTAGCTTTCCTAAAGAGCTCACATGATAGTTCGATCGAATAAATTTTTTTAAAATTTTCTTTGGTTACCTGGATTGTATCACCAAGGTAAGTACCGGTTTCAATCATAATCTCACAGCCGTATTTTTCTTTTTGCCGCAGGATGTGGCTTACTTTGGCCGCATGAGCGGCTTTTTTCCTATTACTTGCAATAGGATTTAAAAGCCGTTGAACGGATTTATGATTCTTGATCCTTTTTAAAATATTTAGAAACCTTGACTTTTTTGTCTGAAACGATAAATTTGTACATTCTCCACCCGAGTCCGCAATATTTATCATGTTCGACGTTAGCGGCTTGTTGAATCCATACGCTGGTTTGCATGAAAAAAAATAGTTACCATCGTAGTCGGTCATTAGACTACAAATATGCTTGGTAATAATAATGTTTTTATAATCCACTTCAAATTCTGAAAATTTAAAAAACAAGTCGCTTTTAACAAAAAAACAGTTTGTATCTGTTATGGCTATAAGTTCATAGCCTTTGGTTTTGGCAAGTTTGTTCAATGCCTTTGCCGAAGCGCCTAGTCTTGAATCGATTTTACCAACTAATTCTAAGTCGGCCGGTATTGTTGGGTTGTATTCACATATAATAACTCTCGGTCTGATTACAAGCTTTTCAAGAATATAATAATCATTGCCGTCGATATCAATTGATAAAATATCGATATCGTTGATATTGTTTTGTTTGATTATCTGATCAATCGAGTTTTCACCGGATGGTTCTACATATCTTTGCACGCAAATGCAATCATGATTTTTTGTATTTTCCTGCAAAACGCTAAACCTCTTTTGCTCGCCTTCGATAAGTATTGCCATCCATCCTTTTTCTAACCAAAGTTTTGCAGTATTTGAATCATAGACTCCATTCCAAGCTCCGAATTCTAGGCAGGTTTTATTGCCTTCGCCGATAATCTGTAGGATTTTTTCTATAATCCCATCCTCACCGAATTGTGAATATTCATTTCTGGAAAAATCCATTAATTTTGGTTTAGTACTCATATGATCGTCTTTTGGAATAAACAATTACATAAGATGTAATAAGATTCACGGCATGTGTCAATATTTTTGCATATACCGCTCCCATCAATCCATAAAGCGGTATTAATACTATTATGGAGATTAGCTGTACGATGCTGCCTAATATTGTATATTTAAAAACCTGTTCGGTTTTTTTCTTGGCCAGCATCAGAGTTATTGGGATGATATTTACCGATGCCAGCAGGGTGATGGAATATATTTTTGATAATGTTACCATCTGTATATATTTAGGAAAGAAAATGTCAATAATATATGTTGCACTCATTATATAGACCAGCACCAAGGCAACAATAAAAATAAGTAAAATCAGGCTTTTTTTAAACATGCTGCCAATATACTGTCTTGTGTCGGCGCTTGCCAAACGCGGCATGGCAGCTTGGGAGATATTTTTTGTTATACCCCTTAAAGTATCGGGTAGCAATATGGCGAATGCGTAAATAGCCAGTTGTTCGGGACCAAGAAGATGGTAAACTAAAATATAGTCCGCATAACTGGCGATGGTACTTAGTACATTCGCATAGCTTAAATGTCGTCCGTATTTGAACGCCTCCCTGTCTTCCTCATTATTTTTTACCTTTTTCAAACATTTGTATATCCAGAAAACATTAAAAATCATGGTCGTACCGAAATTGGCGACTAACAACAAAATAATGTCATGAAAATAATAAGCAGAAGCGATAGTCGCTAAAGTGGTAAATGATACCGTAATAATCGTGTACTCCGAGAATTTTCTAAAATTCTTTAAGCCATGCAAATAAGCGATATATGTATTACCGACAAATGAAACCGGTTGGATAATGCCTAAAATTATGAATGCGGCGCCTAAAGAAACGTTGTGCATTATCAAATAGTAAAGTCCGAGTGATAAAGCTCCGGTCAGATAAAGTAAATTCCATTTTATTTGATATTTTATGGATTTTTTAAAAGTTCCTTCCTTGCCATTTGCTACTGCTTGGGTGACAGCGGTATTCATGCCCGTTAAAGTCAGGGTACTTAAAATCGCAGAGGTAGAGGTTATGTATTTATAAATTCCAAAAACATAAACCGGTAAAAAGTTGGCATATGCCAAAGAGGTTAAAAGCTGTGTTCCTAAAGTCCAAAAATTACTCAAAGAAATCCAAAAACCACTTTTTAAATAATATTTCAAATCGATTTTTAACAGACTTTGCGCGTAATCTATGGATCCGACAATTTTTTGTTTTAACATAAACATCACCAGGTATTGATTTTATCCGTAACCTTTTTTTTGACCTTTAGATATTCTTCTACGGCTTTTTGTTCCAGTTCGGGGGAGACTAAACGGAGAATTTCCTTACCCATAATCCTATACTGCCCTCCTACTTTATTTGCTTTCAATAGCCCCTTTTTTAAAAGGCGCTTCATTGTACTGTTGCTGATTTTTAATAAATCTTGAGTTTCCGCAGTAGTATATATGGAATTGGGTCTTATCTCTTCTGACATGAATAAATTATATCAAAAGGTATTAAAAAGTGTCAAAAGGTATCAAATCATGTCTGTGTATAAAATATATGGTTTTACGGTTAGTTGCTACTAATATATGCTATGCTCATGACTGACTATCAACTTTTCATCTCCCAAAAAATCTCCCTAATCGCCAAATCAGGCTCTATTTTAGATCTCGGTGGCGGCAAACGCTTCCAAAAATGGCTGGCTCCGTACAAGTCTCTTTTTAATGAAGCTGATTACAAAACTTTCGATTATGATTCCACCACTGGCGCTGATATAGTCGGCGATATCCATCAAATCCCTTTGCCTGATAATTCTTTTGACTCCGTAATTTGCAGCTCTGTTTTGGAGCACGTACAAGATCCGCGTCAAGCCGTCAAAGAAATTCACCGCATCCTAAAACCCGGCGGTGCGGTTTTCGTTATGGTGCCGTCAATTTACCCTTATCACGCCCGCCCCGGCCATTATCCGGATTACTGGCGCTTTTTCGAAGATACGCTCAATGAGCTCTTCAAAGACTTCACGCAAGTGGAAATAGTCAAACGTGGCAAATATTTTACCGCACTCTCTTTCTTCTTCCCATATCAACAAAAATTCCGCTGGTTTTTAGATCCATTAGCCGCATTTCTCGACAAATTGTTTGGATCATTGGTCAAAAATACCACTGCCGGTTATTATCTTTACGCCATAAAATAATATGTCTTCACTCCAACAAATCTACGAATCCCATCACGCCTCCAAACGATCGCAGGGTTTTTCCATAATGGAAAAAGACAGGGGAGAGTTATTAAAGAAAAACATCGGTGTTGGTAAAAAAGTCCTCGATATCGGCTGTCGCGATGGAGCTTTGACCAAATGGTTTGCGGAAGGCAATCAAGTCCTTGGTGCGGATATCGACTCCGTTTCCTTGGATCGCGCAAAACAGCAACTGGGGATCGATACCTTATTCGTAGATTTAAATGGTGATTGGCAAGAGTTGGGTGATCAGAAGTATGACGTCATTGTAGCGGGAGAGATATTGGAACATCTATACTACCCCGCCAATGTCGTAGATAAAGTGAAATCAAGATTAAATCCCGGCGGTCTGTTTTTGGGCTCGGTGCCAAACGCATTCAATTTAAAACATCGTTTGCGCTATCTCATGGGTAATAAACAAGGCACTCCGCTTGAAGACCCAACACATATAACTCAATTTTCAGTCGCGGAGCTAAGTGGGATGCTAAGTAAATACTTTACAGATTTTGAAATTATCGGACTTGGCAGATATAAAAAACTTGCCAATCTCAATCCCAATCTTTTCGCTTTTGATCTGTTTTTTGTAGCGAAAAACAACTAAGTTGGAATATAAATACAATTGTACAAAGTCCAACGTACGCTTGCCCTGAAGCATTGTAGGGATGTACGATATTTTTGTATGCTCCACCTCGTCATCCCAGCCAGAAATGAATCAAAATATATCGCGGATACCATCCGCCGGCTTTGCAAATCTCTTTCCGACCTCTCCATGCCCTGGCAGATAATCGTGGCCGACAACGGGTCTACCGACCAAACCGCTGACGCGGTTAAACAATGCATGATGCATAATGCACAATGCATAAAAAAACAATTCAACAACGCTAAAGATAACCCGGACCCCGGACTCCGTACTCCGGACTGTCAGATAGAATATCTATCCTGTCCGACCGTCGGCAAAGGAGCAGCCATCCGCCACGCAGCAAATCAATTACCAATTACGAATTACCAATTACCAATGCAGGGAGCTTCCGGCATTAACGATATAATTAATTCTGGCGACCGTGGTCCGCTGTCCGACGCGAAATGCGAATCTGAGTTCAGAGTTCCGAATTCTGAGTTCAAACAGTATTTCGGTTACATCGACGCCGATCTTTCTGCCGACCCGGACGCGATCTCCGGCATGGTCGCCCGCCTGCAGTCCGGTGCAGCTGACATTGTCATCGCTTCGCGCTTGCTCATCACCAAAACAACCAACCGCAGCTGGCTTAGAACTTTAAGCTCAAAGCTTTTTAATCTCGCGTCAAATCTCGCCTTGCATCTCGATGTCGCTGACGCGCAATGTGGCTTAAAAATCATGAATTCCCGCAGCCTTTCCGTCCTCCGCGACTGCCAAGAAGATGGCTGGTTTTTGGATATTGAATTGCTCGCCCGCGCCCGCAAAGCGGGTTTGCGCATCGCCGAAGTGCCGGTGCCGTGGACTGAATTTCGCTATCCGAACCGCGCTTCGCAAATCAACCATCTACGCGACGGGATTGGGGCTATCAAAGCTGTATTGCAGATTAAGAGGAACTTGCGTACATCGTACATCGTACATCGTACAAAAGACTAAGCTTCTGTCATACCTCGTACATCGTACAAAAGACCAAGTTAGCCAGGTTATTGTACGAAGTACAACGAACAATGTACGATATTTTTATGGGATTTAAGCAATTTACTGAAATATTAGCTTGGCAAAAAGCCAGACTTTTAGCTAAAGAAACATACGTCACGTTTTCTGGAATCCGTGATTATGGTTTTCGAGATCAGATACAAAAAGCCGCAGTTTCGGTCATGAACAATATTGCCGAAGGTTATGGCCGTCGTGGCAACAAAGAATTTGTTTATTTTTTGCGCATAGCCAAAGGATCCTGCTTGGAAGTACAATCAATGCTATATTTGGCTCTGGATTTGAACTATATTGACACAAAAAGATTTAATGAACTAATGTTAATCTCGGTACACGTACTTCAGTTGCTAAATGCTCTGATTGGCAGCCTAAAAGGTTAAGTATGTGTACGATGTAGAGAACTTAGTGAATAGTACGATGTACGATGTACGAAGTACGAATATCAGAATTATTACATATGTTGAATAGTAGAGTCCGCATCAAACAACTCCTATTATTGATGGGCGATTTTATCGTCTTCCAGATTTCAGTTCCATTAATGTTGCTTTTGCGGTATGGAAAGATTGATCCAATAAATTACGACCAGCACGCGGTTCCGTTCTTGGCTCTGTCTTTGATTTGGCTCGTCGGATTTTATGTTGCCGGTCTTTATGATCTCAAACTGACCAAAAATTCATTACAATTTTTGCGCACATTTTTTGAAGGCGCAATAGCCAACCTCCTCCTATCGCTGGGTTTTTTCTATCTCTTGCCAATCTTTGGCATCGCCCCGCGCCGCAACCTCATCCTATTTATTGCCATCGTTTTGCTGTTGGATTATCTCTGGCGTCTGGCCTTTAACCGGATTATAGCCAAAACGATTTTTAAAACCAGATTGCTCTTTATCGGTTCTCCGCAAGATGCTGCCACGATCGCAGAACTCATTGACGAAGCGGCGCCGGGTTTTGAGTTAAAGTCGGTTTTGCAAACCGCTCCCGGTACGCGCTTTGATGATGGATCCGTAATCTGGCACGCCTCGCCGTCCGCCATCCGTGAACTGATCAATTCGCAGGCAATCGACACTATCGTAGTTGGCCACAAACCCGAGGAAGTACCCGGTTTGCAAGATGCTCTCTATGACACAATTTTCTCAACCGTCACACTCGTAGACCGCGCCGGCTTTGAAGAAGCTTACACGGGCCGCATACCGCTTGAACACATATCTCAAAGCTGGTTTTTATCCCATATCCACGAAGGCGAAAAAGTTGCTTACGAAGGCTTAAAACGGATTTTCGATCTTTTGCTCGCTATTCCCATCGCCCTCATTACATTGGTCCTATGCCCATTCATCGCTTTGCTCGTCAAAATCAGCTCGCCCGGTCCGGTTTTATATTCGCAAATCCGTGTCGGTAAAAATCAAAAACATTTCCGCATCTATAAATTCCGCACCATGAAACAAAACGCCGAATTAGCCGGCGTGCCGCAGTTTGCTCAAAAAGACGATCCTCGCGTCACCAAGATCGGTAAATTCCTCCGCGCCGCGCGTTTGGATGAATTGCCGCAAATCTGGAATGTGCTCCGCGGCGACATGTCACTTATCGGCCCGCGTCCCGAACGCCCGGAATTTGTCACCGAGCTGGTCTCGCAAATGCCGTATTATTCATTGCGCCACCTCACGCGTCCCGGTTTAACCGGCTGGGCTCAAGTGCAATTTCCCTATGCCTCGTCTTTCGAAGAAAATCTTAAAAAACTGCAATACGATCTGTTTTACATAAAACACCGTTCGTTCATGCATGATCTGGCCATCTTGCTTAAAACAATCCGTATCGTGCTAAAAAGGATGGGAACATAGGCGCGCCCTAACTCATCCCCCTGCCCCCAATTCTCTTAAGAATAAGAGAAGGGGGATTAAAACCGGTTCTAAATTATTTTATATACTAAGCAAACAAGCCCCTCTATTGATCTCAAGAGAGGGGTTTGGGGTGAGTTTGGTCTTGCAGATTGCTGTGCTATACTACTCCCATGAAACTCCAAAAAATACTAGCACTCTCATGCACTGCCATGATGAGTTTTTCGATTCTTGCGCCGGCTGCAAGCGCGCAAACGGTTCCCATGGAGCCTTCTGTTATCAGCTCGGCACCGGAACGAGCGACAATCAACGATACATTCCAAAAACAGCAATGGTATCTTGAAGATATCAATGCCTATGAGGCCTGGGCTATTGCCACATCAGGCCCGCGCCACATCGTCGTCGCAGTGATCGACGGGGGCATGGATGATACTCACCCGGATCTTAAAGGAGCGTTATGGTCTGACCCTGACGAGCTCCCCAACGGCAAAGATGATGATGGCGACGGTTTGATTGATGATATCCATGGCTGGAACTATATCAGCAACAATTCAAGCACCCGGCCCATAGAACGTTTCGCGGTTTCCGGGGGAGCTTGGGAGCACGGAACCATTGTCTCCTCATTGATAGCGGGACGCGGCAATGATGATATCGGCATGGCCGGCATGGACTGGAACGTTAAGATTATGCCTTTGGTCATACTCGGTCCGGACGGAGCCGGCAGTACTGAAGTTCTCGTCAAAGCCATCCGCTACGCCGTTCAGCACCGCGCGGATATTATCAATTTGAGTTTGGAGGGGGATATTATGGATGATGAGGTCGGTGTCGCTATCCTTGAAGCCACCAGCAAGGGCGTACTCGTTGTCATTGCCGCCGGCAATAGTAATGTAAACTTTGACGAAGAACCTCTGTATCCGGCTTGCCACGAAGGCGCTGCCGGTCAAAGTCTGCTTGTGGTCGGCGCGCTTAATCAAGATGATGAGCGGTACCTTTCTTCAAATTACGGTTATTGCGTCAATATCGCCGCCCCGGGTGATAAAATTTTTGCCGCCCGCCCGACTTACGATAACCGCGGCAACAGAGATAATGTTTCCGGCTACGGATCATGGAGCGGAACATCTTTGGCCGCGCCTCTGGTTACGGGCGTTGCATCCATGCTTAAAGCCAAGCATCCGTACTGGACAGCCGAACAAATCGCTCAAAGGATCAAAGACACGGCCGCGCCTCTGGATTCCAAGCTCGACACTGTCGGCCTGGGCGCTGGTAAATTGAACGCTTATGCGGCTTTAAGTGACGCGCCGGCCATGATTTACGGGCCATGGAATCTTTTCGTCTCACCCGCGGGCCGTCCTCCTACGGCTTACATCACTGATGAGCAAGGCAATGATCTCTTTACAATCGCCATTGGCAATGCGGGGGATAAACGGCAGTATCATGCGGCTTTTGTGCGCTGGGATAAAGATCGTATTCCTGAAGTTATCGTCACCACCGAAAATGATCCCAAAGGCGAGTGGCGCGTTTACCGAACTGATGGCATACTGATTGCCGCCGGCCAGGTCACTGACAAGTCAACCGGCAATATAGCCGGAGGTTTGCTTGTCAGTACGCAGGATATCGACAACAGCGGTTATGACCATGTTCTCTTAAGCGAGTCCTTGGGCAGCCGTGTCTGGCTATTCCATCCCGAGCTTCCTGTTGCCGAACCGGCTGCCATAGTCGATGAATCCCCGCTGGGAATCCAAGCTGTTGGCCTGGAGCGCCCGCATCAGTCATTCGTGCTTTTAGGCCGGTCAAAAACAGGATCGCAGCTTTCTTTACTGTCCGTCTGGGGGCTTGATCAAGGAACTTTTGTTACCACCACCAAACCCGAGAATCTTAAGATGACCAATGCGCAGACCAAAGACGGACGCGAGCTCTTGCGCTTTGTGCAAAGCGGTGATCCAAGCTACATCATGGAAAGAAACGGAGCCTTGGCCATAACCGAAGAAGCCGAAGTCTGGCGCTATATCCAGGCTCCGCTCGGAGAGGTCTTAAACGGCAATAAAGACCGCTTATTCCACGATACTTGGCCGAGATAATGTCATCACCCTCATCCCTAACCCTTCCCCCGCAAACAAGGGAAGGGAACTGGTATTTTAGTAAATTAGAGTCCTCCCTTGCACGCGGGGGAGGGCGCTCCGACGTATGTCGGAGGGGAGAGGGAAGTTGCTAACTGTTAGTTAAAAGTATTCTGGAGGGGTTCAAGTTAATGTCAGCAAAAATCTTGGAAATAAAAAAAGTAATCCGTTTTATCATCATCGGTGGTATTACCTTTATTCTGCAAAGTTTTTTATATCTGCTTTTTTCCCGCTTGCTTTTTACGGATATCAATAACACCGCCTCCTACTGTCTGGCGGTAAGTTATGCGGTTATTTTTAATTTCCTCGGCCACCGGCTCTGGACTTTTCAAGATCAAAAATCGGATAATAAATCGCCTTTGCGGTATGCTTTAATAGTAGCGGTCGGTTTTATCTTGAGTGCACTGCTTTTTTGGATTGGACACGCCCTGCTTAAAGTCTACGACCTGTTGGTTGTGGTCTTGACCGGTTTTTCGGTTCCAATAGTGACTTATCTGGGCCATCGTTTCTATACATTCAAAAATCAACAAGCCCCAAGCCCCAAGCCCCAAGACTCAAGACCCTAGACTCTAGACTCTAGATACTAGATGCTAGACGCTAGATGCTAGAACTTTGTTCACGCATCGCGAATCGTATAGCGCGAAACTTCAGACGTTGCACGTTACACGTTACACGATACACGATACACGTTTCACGTTACACGTTTCACGTTACACGATACACGTTACACGTCAATCTTAGTCAGGACGTGGGACGCAGGACTTAAGACTCGCGAAACGCACATCTCGAACCGCAAAACGTCAGACGCTGCACGATGCGCGTTACGTTAATCGTAGTTAGTTGTTCGAAATTCGTAGTTCGTTGTGATATAATATTTTCAATATGGGGCAAAGAATCAATTTCGAACGAAAAAACGTGCTCATTACCGGCGGTGCCGGTTTTATCGGTTCTCACCTCTGCGACCGGCTTATAAAAGAGGCTAATGTCATCTGCGTTGATAACTTCATTACCAGCTCGGTTGCCAACATCGACCATCTCTTGCGTGAACCGCATTTTGAATTCATCAATCACGACATCACCCAGCCTCTGCGCTTGGAGCGTTATTCGGAATTGGAAAGATTTAAAATCAATTTTCAAGGCATTCAAGAAATTTATCATCTGGCCTGTCCCATTTCCAAACATCATTTTGATGATTTCAAGATAGCCACCGTGCTCACAAATTCCATCGGCGTCAAAAATATTCTGGATATAGCCGTGGAGCATCACTCCAAGGTGCTTTATGCCTCATCTGGTGTTTTATATGGCAATCGCCGCGGCGATCCGAACCCGTGCCGCGAAACCGATGAGTGCCTGCTTGACCATCTCACAACCCGCGGCGCTTATGACGAGGGCAAACGTTTTTCCGAAGCGATTTTGCAAACTTACGCGGATGTTTACGGGCTTGATGTTAAAATCGCCCGCATTTTTCGCACCTATGGAACGCGCATGAAAATCTTTGACGGCAATCTCATACCGGACATGGTTTTAAATGCTTTGGATGGCAAAGACATTGTCATTACCGGCGATGAAGAAACCCGCACTTCTCTGGCTAACGTGCAAGACATTGCCTCGGGTATCATCCGCCTGATGTCATCACCCATTGAAATCACGCTCGTCAACCTCGGATCAGACCAGGAGCTCCGCCTAGTCGGCGTAGCGCAAAAGATTTTAGAAATCACCGGATCATCCTCGCGCGTACGCTTTGAGCCCCATGTGCAAAACTATATTGATCCCGGTTTGCCTGACATATCGCGCGCCAAAGATCTTTTGGGCTGGGTCCCGCTCGTACGTCTCAGCGATGGTTTGCGAGAGATGGTGGAATACACAAACTCAAACAGAAACCTGCTTTCTTTTTAATTTGAAAATGCAAAATGCAAAATGCAAAAATATGGTTGCCTTCGGCATCAATTTATATCCCAGAGGGATGCCTGAATTTTTAATTTTTAATTTTTAATTTTGAATTTGTAGTTGTTATGCCTCCCATTTTTGATAAAAAAAACATCATCGTCACGGGCGGTGCCGGTTTCATCGGCTCGCATGTATGCGAAAAGCTTCTAGCCCAGGGCAATCGTGTCATCTGCGTAGACAACCTGATTTCATCAGCGTTAAGCAATATTGAATTCCTGCTCAAGAATCCGGATTTCGAATTTATCCGGCACGATATCAGCATGCCTTTTGATCCCGAACAATTTCCCGAACTGGAGCGCTTCAAGGTTAAATTCCAAGGCGTTCAGGAAATTTATCATTTGGCCTGCCCCATGAGCCCCAAAGCTTTTGAACAAACCCGCATGCAAATCCTTTATGCCAACAGTTTGGGTATGAAAAATATTTTGGATCTTGCCGTTAAATATAAAGCCAAATTTCTGTTCACATCCTCGTCATCCGTCTACGGTCCCAGGCCGGGTGATAACCATCTCTTGAATGAGAACGAGCAGGGCTCGGTGGAAATGCACGGACCAAGATCGTGCTATGACGAGGGCAAGCGTTTTGCCGAGACTTGCTGCCGTACTTATAATCAGGTTCACGGAGTCGAAATCAAAATTGCCCGCATTTTTCGTACCTATGGTCCGCGCGAGAGATTGTTTTCCGGTGAGATGGTGCCCGACTTCATCGTTAACGCCTTGGATAATAAAGAAATCGAAATCTACGGCGATGAAACATTCACAACTTCGCTTTGCTATGTCACGGATGTCGTCGACGGCCTTATAAAACTCATGGAAGTCAAGGGCGACTTGGGCCCGGTTAACATCGGCAGCGATCTGGATATGCCGCTCGTCGATGTGGTCCGCAATATTTTGGAAATGACGGGCTCAACCAGCAAAATCGTCTTTAAACCATCGCTTCTGTTTATGACCCCGCTTGGTCTTCCCAGCTTGGTTAAAGCCAAAGAAAAACTGGGCTGGATGCCGCTCGTGCCGCTCGATGAAGGTCTTAAAAAGATCATTGATTACACAATGGCCTATAAAAACCTCATGGCCGGATTCGGCCAGCAAATCAATGCGCCGCAATCCATGGCATCCGCCGGCGGAGAAACCGCGGAAAAACCCAAGGAAAATCAAGTTGAAGAAATCGATATCGGCGGTTAATACAGTAACAAATCATAAAAAACAACCCTGGACTAACTGGGTTGTTTTTGCTAGCCTATAAGCATGAAAACCGTGGGCGTTATACCGGCCTATAACGAAGAGGGGAGAATAATTGCCGTCTTGCAAGGTTGCTTGCCGCATTTGGACGGTATTATTGTTGTTGATGACGGATCAACGGATCAAACCTCGGCCGCGGTAAAAAACCTTAACAATCAAAAAATCGTGGTCTTGCGCCATGCGGTCAATCGCAATCAAGGCGCGGCATTAAGAACGGGTACGATAGCCGCTTTAAATAACGGTGCCGATATTATCGTTCATATTGATGCGGACGGCCAGCACGATCCGGCCGAATTGCCCGGTTTACTGCAGCCTATTTTACAAAATGATGCGGATGTTGTTTTTGGTTCGCGTTTTTTAGGCGTCGCGCCAACCGGCATGCCAAGCTCGCGCCGCTGGATTTTAAAATGCGGCCGCTGGTTCAATATTCTGGCTCTGGGCATCTCCCGCCGGGTCACCGATCCGCAAAGTGGTTTACGCGCCATGAGCGCCCGCGCAGCCCGTCAAATTAATTTTTACCAAGACGGCAAAGCGCATGCCTCGGAAATTCTGCGCTCGGTGACGCGATCCGATTTACGTTGGATGGAAGTGCCGGCGCATGTTAAATACACCAAAGACAGCCTCGCTAAAGATCACAGCAATAAAATTTCCGATGCGCCCAAAATCGCCTGGCAGCTTTTTGTGGGTTTGTTTACCAAATAATATGCTGATACAAATTTTTTTACTCATAGGTTTTCTTTTTGCTTTGTGGGTAACTCTTCGCCGTTATCGGCAAGGAGTTATAACGTTATTCGAGTGTCTCGTCTGGTCTTTGTTATGGATCGGCGGCGCCGTCGTCTCTTTGCTTCCCAAACTCACGGAATATTTGGCCGCTTTTTTTGGAGTGGGACGCGGTGTGGATTTTATTTTATACGCCGCAGTCGCCGTCCAATTCTTTTTAATCTTTAAATTATTCATCAGCCACGAAAAACTTGAGCGGCAATTGACCAAGCTGGTTCAAGAGCAGGCATTGAAAGATTTGCCCGAATCAGGCGCCCCGCCCGGGTCCAAAGAAATCGAAGTATGAATAAAGAGCCAGCATCGCAGGCCGCGGCCGGCCAATCTCATTCTTCGGTATCCGGAGATCCTTTGATTGGTCAAAATAATTGGCCGCTCATTGATCTTATAATTGTATCTTGGGATCACGCTCGTTTTTTTGATAATCTTTTCGCTTCGCTATCCAAACTTGATTATCCCAAAGATTCTTGGCGCCTCCATATCGTCATCAACAAAGACGGAGATGGCAGTAAAGAAAAAGCTTTGGAACTGTCTGAAAAATATTCAGCGTCCCTGCCAAAGATGATCGTGCATGAGCCGCACGCCAATATTGGTTTTTCGGGCGGCAACAATCGAGCTATAACCTGGGCGATGCAAAACAATTCGGAGTGCGTCTATCTCCTCAATCCCGACACGGAAATCGATGCGTCGGCGCTAAAAGAAGCGGTCATGGTCTGGCGCAGTCAAAAAGACGTTGGCTCCGTGCAATCACTCCTGATCCGCGGCGACGATCCGAATTTGATAAATTCCAAAGGCAATGAACTGCACTTTTTATGTTTCGGTTATTGCGGAGGCGATAAAGACCCGGTTGCGGCAGCTCCAAGCGAGCCTGTCCGCATTTCTTATCCCTCCGGTGCGGGCGTTTTATTGCCAATAGCGGTCTTAAATAAAGTCGGACTTTTGGATGAAACTCTGCATTCGTATCACGAAGATCTGGATCTGGGCTGGCGTATCATGATCGCCGGATACAGAAACTATCTTGCGCCAAAAAGCATTGTCACTCATTATTACGAATTTTCCCGGTCCATCTCCAAATGGCATTTGATGGAGCGCAACCGGCTCTTGGTCTTTTTTAAAAACTATAAGCTTGCCAGCATTATAATGCTTTTACCGGCTATGATTTCCACGGACATGGCCATCTGGGCTTTTGCTGTTAAGGGCGGATGGTTCCGGCAAAAAATCAAAGCCAATTTTTCATTACTCAAACCATCAACTTGGCAGTATCTTCTGGCCGGTCGCGAAAAAATACACCTGATCCGCCGCATGCCCGATTGGATCATCTTTGACCGTATGACTTATAAAATCGATCATCAGGAAATTAAAGCCGGCTTGGCGGAAAAAGTCGCCAATGCGTTTTGGAAAACGCTTTATGCCAGCTATCAATTAATTATTCGTTGGTAAACATATGCAAGTAGCACATATTTGTTGCGTTGCGCCGCCAATGGGCGGCGGCATGGGCCAAGTGGCGGACCGGGAAGTCCGCGGGCTTCGCAAACACGGGGTAGACAGCTGGCTCATCTGCCCGCGCGATAAAAAATGCCGTTACGACGAGCACGTTATAGATCTTGTCTGCTTTGGCTTTGGCAATGCCGGCCGCCTCATCGGTTTGAAAAAACGCTTAAAAGAGGCCGATGTGGTTCATCTCCATTATCCTTTTTACGGCACCGCCGGCTGCGTGGCCGCTATGCGCAAACTGGGAATTATTAAAAAACTGGTTATTACTTTGCACATGGACGCCTTCAGTAACGGCTATAAAGGCAAACTTTTTGATCTGCACCGCAAATTATTGCAGGATAAAATTTTAAAAACCGCCGATGCCATCCTGATATCATCCAAGGATTATGCCGAGCATTCATCCTTTGCGAATCTCATTGCCGCAAACGATCCCAGAGTCAGGGAACTGCCATTTGGTGTTGATACCGATCTTTTTACCATCGGATTGCCGCATCGCGATGAGTTCAATCTTCCGGCAGGGTCATTTGTTGTTGGCAATGTCAGCGTAATGGATTCCGCGCACCCGTTTAAAGGTCTGGATGTTTTAATAAAATCAATCGCCAAGCTGCCCTCTGATGTTCATTTGCTTTTGGTGGGCGACGGCAACCGCAGGGCATTTTATAAAAATCTTGCCCATGAACTTGGAATCGGCGGCAGAGTGCATTTCACCGGACGTTTAAGCAATCGGGATTTAATCAAGGCATTTCAAACAATGAATTTATTCGCTTTTCCCAGCACCAGTAAAGCCGAGGCATTCGGTCTGGCAATGCTCGAGGCTATGGCCTGCGGAGTTCCTGTTATAGCAGCTGATTTGCCCGGTGTGCGCGCTTTAGCCAAAGATTGCGGCTGTTTGGTGCCAAAACAAAATATTGATGCTTTGTCTGAAGCCATTAACAAATTCCACGCGGACAATGCCATGTGCCGGCAATACTCGTCATCAGCCCGGGCCAAAGCCCTGCAATACAGTTGGGAGCGCCACATCGGCGAACTTATCAAACTGTATCAAAACTTATGCGAGTCGCCGTCTTAACCAACTCTTTGCCGCCGCAAACGCTTGGCGGAGCCGGACGCATAGCTCTCATCCAAGCCGAATACTTGCATAAGGCGGGCCACGAAGTCCGTATATTTTTACCCGAACCTTACGGCGGACATTTTGATGGTCTGGAAATTCAAACTTTTAAACCGCACACCGTCACCGGCTATCACAATCTTTCCGTTAAATCGATTTTTAGCCGGCTGATTTTTCACTGGCAGGATCTTTCAGCCAACATGCGGGCAGCGGATCGAATCATTGCCTGGAAACCGCAAGTTATCATCTCGCACAATTTAACGGGCTGCGGCTGGAAGACGCCGGCCATGGTGCAAATGGCGGGAGCTAAATGGATTCACATTCTTCACGATGTGCAATTATTTGAGCCTTCGGGGCAGATCAAGATCACTGAAACCCAAAAATTCGTACGCCAACATTGGCGGCGTTTCTGGACGCGTCTGCGCCTGAAATCGCTTGGCCGGCCTGATGCAATCGTTTCACCGTCAAATTGGCTGCTGCAGTTGCATCGGCAATACGGTTTGGACATCGCCAATTCCAAAGTCATACCCAACCCCGCCGTCTTGCCTGATACTGCTTTGCGCCAAAACATCACCGATACCCCGGTAGCTCTGTACGTCGGGCGCTTATCCGAGGACAAGGGCATCAAATTACTTATCAACGCCTGGCAAAAAAACAATCCGCGCCCTGGAGTACTCAAAATTGTCGGCAACGGTCCCTTGCAATCTTGGCTCAATAATCTCGACGACGAGTCGGTGCAATGTCTGGGCCCGCTTTCATCCCAAGAAGTGGGGGATATGATGTATTCGGGAAACTTATTGATCTTCCCTTCTTTAATAATGGAAAATCAACCAACGGTTTTACTCGAAGCCGTAGCCGCCGGCTTAAACGTTATCGCCAGCGATACGGGCGGAGTCGCCGAAATGCTGGGCGATTACGGTCAAATCATAAATCTCACCGGCACGGATTCAGCCGAAAAACTCGCCTTGGCCATCAAAACACAGATTAATCGCCCGCTCAACATGCAATTGCGCGAGCAGATTTTAAAACACCACGATTTGGACCGCATTATGCAAGAATATTTGGATGTTATTACTTTGCAGTGTTAAATACGTAAATTTTTACTTTACCCTCGCCGATATCCCATTCGTCATCCGCTAAAGCGGAGATTTTTTCGTTCAGTTCCTCGGCCCGCCACCAATAATCATTAATCACTACGAATACCAGATCCGATTCGCCCAAGCGTGCCGCATCGCGAACCGTATCCAGCGAAGGATCCTCGTAAGTCATTTTTAAATAAACATTATACAATTCGCCTCCGGTGGGAATCGGATAATAAAAGATGTTTTTTTGCGTATAACGCTTGAAGCCGAATTCCAGCACCGATGCCGCGGAAACGCTCTGATTGGCAAGCACCGTATACTTGGCTCCCTTGGCGTATCTGTCAATCCATCTCACCGCTTCAATATCGTATTTGCCAGTACTCCAGCCGCGGCTGGCTTGCACTGCATCATGCCTGGGTAAAGCATTGTGTGCATTGGCCGCACCAACAGCTCCCAAAAAAATAATTACCAATAAACCGGCAACGGGAACCGTGGATTTTAATTTGGCAAAAATTTGGATAACTGCCGGCACAGCGGCAATAAGCAGTACAAAAATCGCCAATTGTAAAAGTCTGGCCGCATAATCACCGCGTTCATAGTGGATTAAAAAAGTAAAATCACTGGCATTTTCCAGCAATCCGGAGGCCAGTATCAGCGATGCGGCGCTTATTAACAATAAAGCGGTGCGCGTTTTAATCTTGGCCGGAAGCAAGAATATTAAAACAATTAGAGCCAATGCCAATGCCGGTATTGTCGCGTTTATAAGCGAAGACCAGGCCGGCCATAAAACAAAATGATTGCCTATCCATGGAACAAGTCCGAGCAATGTTCCTGCCCATGTTGACCATTGTGTAATATAGGCCAAATTCCATTCAATGTTTAACGAGGCGGTGAACTTACTGCCGAGAAAAAATACTAACGGAATAGTCAGCCCTGATAAAACCGCCAGCGGCCAGGAGAATTTGGAGATAACAACCGAAGAGGATCTGTATAATAAAATCGCAACAGTTATGGTCATAAGCGGTATACCGGCAAGAGGGTGGATGGTAATCGCCCAAAGCCCGAGCCAAATCGGGGCGCTCATGCGAATGTGTTTTTCCGACGCGCCCAAAGCCAAGATTAAAGCCATTAAACCGATTAACATGGCAAAGCCTTGCGGAGTGCTCCCCACAAACATGCCCAGAGGCAACATGGCCAGCATAAGCACGGCAAAAGCATTTGGAGCCAATCTGTCATAAGCAAAAGAGAGGCTGATTGGCAATAGCAGTGATGTTGCGACAGGCACCAGCCAGCGGTTCAGCTCGGCCAGGGGAATTTGCAATGCTCTGTAAAGCCAGGTCACAAAAACATATTGACCCATGTAATACATGGGCTTGGGATTCAGCTCACCCGTCAATGCGAGAACTTTTTGTCCGGCCACATGTAAAAATCCGTCAAAGCCAAATCCGATGGAATATATAAGCGGGGCAATGATCAAAGTTCCGAGTAACGCCAAAATCGCATGAAAAGTTGAAAAGATAATATTTTCAACATATAGAGCGCTTAAAGCCGCCGCAATCCATAAAATGGCAATTGCCGGCAAAATACCTTTCGGCAACAACGGCCAGGGAGTTCGTATGCTTTCCATGGTGCCGGCTTGCCAAGCCGAGATTCCTATATATGCAAGCGACATGATCGATGCCGCAGCTAAAATAATCGTAATAATAACTTTTCTTCTGTCCCATTCGGGAGGCGGGGGAACCGGAGGGGCGTTTAATAAAATTACATCTTCTGAAGTTACGCCCGAAAAATGGGCGGCTGCCATAGCTATTGCCAAAGACCAAGCGTCCGCCAGTCCGCCCAAAGGAGCTCCTATGTAAAACCATAAAGTCTGTGCAAAACTTTGCACCGCCATCAAAAGCAAAAATCCCAAAGGAATGGTGAGCGGCCATCTTCTTTGGGGGAAGCAATTTTTACCAAAGATGTAAGAATGGAATAAAATTGCAAAAACCCAAAAAAATGGTTTGGCATAGGAAAAATCAAAATTAATATATTCCATGCCCAAAATCATCAGGACAAAGATGATGCCCGCAATGGCATCGAGCGTGCGTTCTCCCATAAATACTGATAATATGTTAGCATAAATACACAAAACATGTATGGGATGGTTAACCAAAAGGGAGTTCATGACCAATGAAACGGTACAGTTATATGTCCAAGACAAGATTTTGGCCAAAACCCTGTTGCCTTTAATACCGCATTCAGTTAAGCCCAATTACGTAACATTATTACGTTTATTTTTAATACCTTTTAACATCTACTATGTATCCACCGAGCAGTGGCATATTTTATTGCCATTGTTTGCGTTTACGGCTTTTACGGATATGGTGGATGGAGCCATGGCTCGTGTGCGTAAACAAATAACGCTTTGGGGAGCGATTCTTGATCCGACTGCCGATAAATTATTGATGGCATCCGTGGCCGGCATTTTTATTGTGCAGAATGTCAGCTTTTTGCTAGCTTTCACTATTATCCTAATGGAATTTTTAATTGTTCTCGGCGCCTATTCCCGCCGACGCCGTGGAGAATACATCTGCGCCAACGGAGCCGGAAAAGTAAAATTTTCACTGCAAGCATTTGGCTTTGGGTTGATGCTCTTGTCCATGCTCATCTCCATGCCATCCATGCTTTATTTCGGTACTCTGCTCATGATCATATCGCTCGGCTTTGCAGTCGTCTCACTGGTGACTTACGGATTGTAGCAAGACCTAACTCATCCCCCTGCCTCTCGGCGCGGCTTAACTCATCCCCCTGCCCCCAATTCTCTTAAGAATAAGAGAAGGGGGATTAAAACCGGTTCTAAATTATATTATATACTAAGCAAACAAGCCCCTCTATTGATCTCAAGAGAGGGGTTTGGGGTGAGTTCAGTCTTGCTAAGCCCCTCTATTGATCTCAAGAGAGGGGTTTGGGGTGAGTTCAGTCTTGCTGTAAAACAAAAAACCCCTCTTGAGTAAAGAGGGGGCAGGGGGAGATCAACTGCACGTCCAGCGGCGTTCGCCGGCCGGGGTCAGAGTGCCCTTGCACGTGCAAGGAGCGCCTTGACCCTGATAGGACTCGAAGTTGGGCAGAACCCCCACGCCCTGTCCCAAGCACTGGTACTCGGCAGGCGTGGTGAGCGCGCCTTCGGTCTTGGCCACCGTACAAACCACATACGTGCCTTCTTGATTAGCCACGCATGTCGTCCGCAGGGACTGCGACTGCACCAGTCCGGCGGGCGGCGTGGCCGTCTTGGCGGCTGATGGGGCCGGGGGCGGCGGCAATGCGCTTGGAGTCGCCGTCGCGCCGGGTGTGCCCCAGGGCGGGGCAGGCAAAGCCTTGGGCGGTTCCACCACGATGATCTGCGAGGGCACCGGCCAGTCGCAGACTGCGGGTGCTTCCGGATCCATTTGCAGAGTGGACCACTTCACGGTCCGCCCGCCGCCCGTGCAAGTGCACAAAGCATGGTTGGGCAGGTACGCCTCGGCCTGCGGAAGCTGGCCGCCGCACTCCGTGGGCATGACCTGCGCTTCCACATCGAGCGGCGGAAGCTGGGGCGGAGTGCTTACCACTGTCGCGCTTGAGCTTTCGCCTTCCCCAACCTGTCCGCTATTGGAGCCCATTTCCGAGCCCGTGACCTGAACACCGTCGGCCGTGTCAGCATGCAAACCGACACTGCCGCCGCCGCAAGCCGACGTCATCATCGCTACGCAAACCGTCACAAACATCGCTGCAAACTTCTTCATTGTCTTTCTCCCTTGATGAGGGTTGATTGTCAGGAACGATTGGTAATTTAAGCATAATTTAGCAGATTTGTCAATGCTATTTGCCAACCCCTTAAAATCTCCAATTAACAAGAAAGAATTATTCCCCTTCCTTGAGAAAGGGAGGGGACAGGGGGAGGGATTTGGGTGTTATTTTAGCCAAATAACTGTCATGAAAGTCTTAGACCGTCATTATAATGGCCAAGATCAGTTTTTTTTGCTAAATTAAGTCAAAAGTATGCTTCACGCCCTGAAAAAATTCATCCCCCAATCTTGGCTGGATGTTTATCACTATATATTGTCCTATACCGCGGCCATGTATTACGGCAATCCATCTCGTGAATTGATCGTTATCGGTGTAACGGGAACCAATGGCAAAACCACCACAACTTACATGATTGCCAAAGCTTTGGAGTCTGACACAGTCAAAACCGGTTGTACTTCCACGGCCATCTTTAAAGTGGGGGACAAGGAATGGCTGAATGATAAAAAGATGACCATGCTGGGCCGCTTCCAGTCGCAAAAACTTTTACGCGACATGGTTGCCGCCGGCTGCAAATATGCTGTCATTGAAACTTCATCCCAAGGCATACTTCAACACCGCCACAAAAACATCGTCTACGACATCTGCGTGTTCACCAACCTCACGCCCGAACACATCGAAGCTCATGGCGGATTTAATAATTACAAACAAGCCAAGATCGAACTCTTTCGTCACACCGCATCATTGCCATCCAAGACGATTGATGGCCAAGTCGCTCCGCGCGCAGCTATCCTGAATAGCGATGACGAACATGCGGCTGATTTTGCCATCTCTGATTTTCCTAAAATCATTTGGTATGGAACAGGGGAGAGGGCGCAAATCCGAGCCACGGACATCGCCGAAACTGCTCAGGGCCTAACCTTCAAAGTCGCAGAGCAAAATTACAAACTCAATCTGCTTGGTCGTGTTAACGTCTGCAACGCCCTGGCAGCGGCCGCCGCCGCATCCGGGTGCGGCATCACGGTCGCCGAAGCTCTTAATCGCCTAAGCAATCTCAAGTCCATTCCCGGGCGCTTCGAGCTGATCGACGCAGGCCAAAACTTCACAGTCTTGGTCGACTACGCTCCCGAGCCCGAGTCAGTGCAAAGATTGTATGAGGCCATTCGCCCGCTGAATTCAAAGCGCATAATCCATGTCCTGGGCTCATGCGGCGGCGGCCGAGATGTTGCCCGCCGTCCCGTCTTGGGTCGTCTTGCAGCTCAAAATGCGGCTATTGTCATCATCACCAACGAAGATCCCTATGATGATGATCCGAAACTAATAATCGACCAAGTCGCCGAGGGCGCCGTATCCGCAGGAAAAATCGACGGTCAAAACCTGTTCCGTATCATGGACCGCCGCGAAGCCGTCTCCAAAGCCATCAGCCTCGCCCAAGCGGGCGATTTGGTGTTATTAACAGGTAAAGGTTCCGAACAGGCAATCTGTGTCGCCGGCGGCCATAAAATCCCCTGGGATGAACGCGAAGAAGCCCGCAAAGCCATCAAACGGCATATTGCTCAATCAAGCTAAAAGTTGTAAAATAACTCTTGACAGACCCTAGATACAAGACTCAAGACTCGAGCAAGCTAATCAAATACCTGAGTCCTGTATCTAGAGTCTAGAGTCTATTTGTTATGTTCCGCATTGAATCAGTTATCCAACTCAAAGAAGAAGAAGAAATCCAAGCAATGGTCAGGCGCCATTTGTTTACAGTAATGCCGTCGCTTTTTTTGGCCATGCTTTTAATCGTTATTCCGTTCTTTTTGCTTTTTCCATTATTCAGCATAGGCTTAACCGGAGTAATCATCTTTGGTGTAACTGTAATTGTCGGTATTTTATGGGCTATCCGGACTTTTATTCTCTGGCACGCCGATGTGCTTATAATAACCAATTTGCGCATAGTGGATGTTGATCAGCGCGGTCTTCTCTCGCGCAAGGTCACCGAAGCTCCTTTTGAAAATATCCAAGATGTTTCTTGGAAACGCGAGGGCATGGCGCAGACAATTTTCCGTATGGGTTCCGTGGAAGTCCAGACAGCCGGAGCCAGCGCAAAAATTGAAGCGCATAATATACCTTATCCGCAAAAAGTTCATGAACTCATCAATGATTTGAAAGGCCGCGCACCGGAAATCAAAGAAGAGACCAAACAAAGTCCGGAAAAAAAGGACCGCCGTTCCCGAATCAGGCACATTGCCGAAATGCTGGATGATGTTGAAGATGAAACCGTCCAAGAAGTGGAGCGTATGCTGGAGAAAAAAGCCAAAAACAAAGCCATGGAAAAACTGTTTGATAAATCCGAAGAAGACTCGGATGACTAGCCATAAGCTAAAAGCTATTAGCCATTAGCTATTCATAATCATGCCTCAAGAACCCAACCAAACCGCATCTTTAGCTCAAAAAGCCAAGTGGCCGTTGTTTTTGGTGGCTAATATGGCTATTCTTTTTATAGTTGGTGTATCCACAATCCGGGAAACTTATAGGGGTTATACCGTGGACAAAGAAATTACGACCTTGGAGCAAAAAGTAAAAACACTGGAGGGCCGTAAAAGCGAGCTGTCCGAATTAGCTCGTAAAATGCAATCTGAGCAATTCATTGAACGCGAAGCCAGGTCAAAATTGGGTTTGCAAAAACCCGGCGAGCATGTAATTATCCTGGAAGGCGTTACGGCAACAAGTTCATCTTGGTCTGTTGATATTACGCCCCAACCGCCGCAACAAGTGGTTTATAAATCTAATCCCGTGCTTTGGTGGGAATATTTCACCAAACCTCATCCTGATGCAGGATGATAAAAATTTTTATGAAACAGTTAAACAATAAAATAATCGGCTTATTTGCCGGATTTATAGCGCTTGCTGTTATTACCATTGGAATCGGAGCAGCGGTTTACAGTATATATTTTAATACGGCGGACGGGTCCGCGACGCGTTTTGTGGCCAGAGTCTTTTCATTGCCGGCGGCAAAAGTTGGTAAAAACTCGGTCAGCTATGACAGATTTTTATTAACCAAAGACGCCGTCCTGCGTTTTATCAACAGCGAAGCCGGCAAAGAAGTTGGATCCAGCATGCCGCCCGAAGCCGAATTAAACAAGAATATATTGGAACAATTAATCCGCCAGCAAATCGTTAGAGAGATGGCTGACGAGCGGGATCTCGCAGTCAGCGATGACGATGTGCGCGCCGTGTTTGCCGATGTGGTCAGCGCTGCGGCTTCTTCCACAACACCGGACGTAGCCCAATATCTTTGGGAAAATTATGGCTGGAATGAACAGGATTTTCGTGATTATGTACTTCGTCCGGCTCTTTTGGAACAAAAAGTCAGCGTAGCGATGGCAGCACAAACCCAAGGCGATCCGGTTGAATTTGAAAACATAATCCAAGCCCGCCGCAACCAACCGGATGTAATTGTCTATCTGCGTTTCTAGTCGCAAAAGCCTATAGCATTAATGCAAAAACCCCTCACGGGGTTTTTTAGTCCTTGTTTTGAGGACTTATTGATCGCGCGGGTTGCATTCAACGCAATTTAACGCGGTGGAGCCGATGGTGGGACTTGAACCCACGACCTCTGCTTTACGAAAGCATTGCTCTACCAGCTGAGCTACATCGGCAAACTTCGTTTGCTGCTATTTACTATCTAATATCTAGCATCTAGCGACTAACATCGTGTATCGCGCATCGTGTATCCTGTATCGCCTGACGATTCACGTTATCCCGCACTGATTTAAATATGTATTGTCGGGACCCCGCTTTTAGCGGTGGCACGTTGCGAGTTTCGCCTAGTATCTAGCGACAAGCGACTAAATATCCGTGCTCCAGTATTTCAGTTAATCCGTTTATAACGAGTTAACTCAGGATTAACTGATCAGCGGAGTTACGTGTTAACGTGGTATTAGAGCGATATTTAGCCAAATTTCATGCACATGATTCGCATTCCCTGATACGGGATATGTGTTATAATATCATAGCCTATGTGGAGCAGGGTCACATATATTTTGCTGTCCGTAAGTGTACTTGTATGCTTGTTCTTAGTCAAGCCGGTTCATGCGGCTACTATTGATTACGGTTCATCAACATTCACCCAATTGTTTCTTGATTCAGGTTTTTTAAACCGTTTAGTCGATCTGCATCTGCCGGAGATAAATTTCCGTGCGGTTTTTAACGATGGCGACATCCCCGCGCCCGGAGTGCTGACTATCCTCACCGAAGATCCCAAGTCCCAGACCTCTGCCAACGGCAATCAAATTTTAAGCGCGAAAATCACAACTTATTGGATGACCAATGCGGCCGAAAAACCAACAAGCACGCTGTTGACCATCTATAACGATCAGTGCCTTAATTCCACATCAACCGAATGTGCATTCGAGGAGCGTTACCATGGGCAATTGAATCTCATTCATGCTATCGCGCAAAACGGTGAATCCGCGACTGCGCGTATCAAGATCGGCGCTGATGCGCAGCTTGTCCTGATTCCGCGGCAAGCGGTGGAAATTCCGGAAGATCCGGGCTATATGCCCGAGGGGGATGCTTCATGGTACGCCTATAAATATTGCATGTGCGCGGCTTCTCCGGATTTTCCCAAAGGCAGTTATGTAAAGGTCACTTGTGCGGACGATGAATCCAAGTCAGTCGTGGTCCGTATAAATGATTTCGGGCCCGAACGCGATATTTTCCCCAACCGCGTCATTGATCTTGATAAAATAGCATTTGAGCAATTGGCGCCGCTTGGAGCCGGTCTGGTTAAAGTTAAAGTCGAGCCCGTTCAAGCTACGGAGGTGCAAGCCGCTTCTCCCGCACCCAAACCGGTCACCGAGGTTACAAAGGAATCCGGCTGGGAATTCTAAAATAATAATTTTATCAAAATGATTACTTTTAAAAATGTTTCCAAAATTTATCCCCCCGATGTTCACGGCCTGCGTGATATTACTTTGCATATCGAACCCGGGGAATTTGTTTGTATTGTGGGCACCAGCGGAGCCGGAAAAACAACCTTGGCAAAAATGCTGATCGCCGAAGAGCGTCCGACCCGAGGTAAAATTGAAATCGGCGGTTGGAATATTACCAAAATAAAAAAGCGCGAAATACCATACTTGCGCCGCCAAATCGGCGTCGTTTTTCAGGATTTTAAATTACTCAAGAAAAAGACGGTTTGGGAGAATGTGGCTTTTGCGCTCGAAGTAGCCGGCGAGTCGCGCCGCCGCATCCGCGAAATAGTTCCGCATGTACTTAAAGTCGTGGGCTTGGAACAAAAAGCGCATCGCTTTCCCACGCAAATCTCCGGCGGGGAACAGCAGCGCGTGGTCATCGCCCGCGCTTTGGTGCACCGCCCCAAAATCCTGCTTGCAGATGAGCCCACCGGAAATCTCGACACGGTCAACACGGCCGATGTTATTGAAGTCCTAAAAAAGATCAATAATTTCGGCTCCACCGTAGTACTCGTTACGCATAACAGAGAAGTGGTTAATTCTCTGAAAAGCCGCGTTATAACTCTGGCGGATGGCCGCATCGCCTCGGATCAAGAGCATGGCAAATATTTATTGCCCACATAATTTATGTTTATCGCAACAACAACGGGAAGAGTGATTTCCTTTGCCTGGAAAAACTTTATCCGCAATGCCTGGATCGGCCTTGCTACCGTGGTCGTGCTCGTATTGGCTTTGCTTTCGGTCAATATCCTCATCGGAGTAAACGTCTTGGCTTCCTCGGCCATCAACATCCTCGAAGAAAAAATCGATGTCAGCGTTTACTTTAAGCCCGAAACGCCGGACGCTGTCTTGGATCAAGCCAGATCTTACATGGCTTCATTGCCGCAAACGCATAGCGTCAATGTCGTTAAAGCCGACGAAGCTCTGGAAATTTTCAAAGAAAGGCATAAAAATGATACATCGATTCTGGATGCTTTAGAGGAGTTGGAGGAAAATCCTTTAGGCGCATCAATGGTGATTAAAGCCAATAGCACGGAAAATTATCCATTTTTAATGGAGGCTTTGCAAAATCCGCAATTTTCTTATGCCATTGAATCCAAAACTTACGATGACAACAGTTCGGCTATCGGCCGTGTTCAGCAAATTGCGGAGAGTGTCAGGTTTTTTGGCATTATTCTCACGGTCATCTTTTCGCTTTTTTCGACCTTGATCGTCTATAACGCAATCCGCGTGGCTATCTACACGCAGCGCGAAGAAATCGGCATTATGCGCCTCGTAGGTGCTTCCAACGCTTTTGTGCGCATGCCGCTTATTTTGGATGCTGTCTTTTTTGCATTTTTGGCCATGTGCATTACAGCCGGTCTCATCGTTTTGGCACTCGCCATCATCAATCCGTATCTCATTGCCTTCTTTGAAGGATCCGAACCGGGTTTGATAAAATATTTTACTGACAACCTGATTTTCCTCATCCTGGTCCAGGGATTGGCTATGGGCTTGCTGGTCGCATTGTCTTCCTGGGCCGCTGTGGGGCGTTATCTTAAACGATAATTATGGCATTTAAGTCCAAAACAAATAATTCAATGCCAAACGAGCGCCAAAAATTATTGTCGCATCTTAAATTCGCTCAAGGCCCGGCCATGAGGGCAATCTCCGCGGTTCTTGCAACGAGTAATAAGACAGTAAAAAGAGATACTCCAAAAATCGCAAAAGCAAGTAATGACATCCGAATAAGCGGATCGGAAAATTTGGGATTAACTGATAAAAATATCCGCGAGCTGGCCGGAGTTTTTCCGGGCAGCGTATTTAAAAGCGTGACCTTTAGTAAAACTTTGCCGCCGCGGCTGCATCACCTTAATCAGGGCAAAACCCTTCATGCCGTAAGCCAAAATACAGATGATGGAATCGATCTGCGGATTTATATACCGGGTTCAAATCAGCTCGAGAATCTTTATCAAATTTGCCGTTTGCCCGATCTTATGGCCTTGGCTTTCAGCCGGCGTCACAATCTTGCCCATATGGATTCGGTTTCCGGGCCTGCGCCAAAAATCATTTTTAGTAAAGATTACAGACAAATTCACAAACTGAAAGAGCAAGAAACTATCGAAAATGATAAATGGGCCGATTATATCTACTGCTGTTTTCGTTTAACTCCGGACAACGGAGATTGGCTGGATGCTTATTCGTTGAAATTGTTATCTTTGGGCATAACAGACCCGGATCAGATAGATACGATCTTATCCGCTTTGCATACGCATTTTTTATCTTTGGATGAGGATGCTGACTTAAATGGTCTGATTTGCGAATTCAACCGGCAAAAGCAAACTTTAAGGCAATTAAGCCGGCATCTGGAGCTGGAATACGTTTTTCAAAATTTACACGACAAAGGTTTGGCGCAGTTCATTCACCGCTGGCTCTCCGGATTTGCCGAATCGCAAAACTACGAAGATCATGATTCGCTGACGCATATTTTTGAAATCGCTCAAAGACAATTTACGCCCGAACAACTTTTTCTGCTTGAAGATGCGATCGATATCAGCGAACAGGCAATTGCGCTGGCCGCGCCGGGCCATCACCCCAAATCAAAAACATGTCATGAAATGCAAAAACTGCACCGCAGAATCCGCAGATTCAATAACTCTTGGAACGCATTGGAACCCGGTACAAAAACGAGCCTCAAGCCGTTCGTTCTGCGGGCTGTTCATCATTATCTAAACGTCAATAAAGCCAATGAGTGCGATAATTGCATAATTCAACTATGACGCAAACCAGCCTGAAGATATATAGTCCGGATTTTTATGCCTTGGGTGAGGCGGTGTTTAACGGCGACAGTTTTACATACATGGTTTTAAATGATTTGGGAGAAAAGTTTTTGGATAATTGGTTATTTGATTGGCAGGTAAACGGAATCGATAATCAGCTCATCGCACCCACTAACCGCAACGATGAACTGGCCATGCTTTTGGAAACCATTCCCATGCAATCGCCGTTATTTGCCTCCGGCTTTCGCAATTGGCTCGAGGATAACGGATACAACACATTGGTAATCCCGGAATATGCTTTTCATGTTTATGATTTGGTGGAAGCGTTGCCGTTAAATCAAAAAGAGAAATTTATTTTGGCCGCCAAAATCTGCGATCTAAGTCCTTCCGAAGCGGCTGCCTGGGCCAATGACATTGGCAGCTATCTCCTCACGGACGAGAGCCCTGCAAGCGGCAAATCCAATAAATCCATAAAGCCCAAGGCCGGCAAAGCTGAAATATCTCCTAAAATCAGCAAAGCTAAAAAAGCCGCAACCGCATCGCCTAAGGCTAAAAGAGCCGGTACTGCCAAGTCCGCTAAAGCGACAGTTAAGTCGTCAACCAAGAAAGCCAAACCAACAAAGTCCGCTAAGGCGACAACCAAACCGACGGTTAACAAATTCGTAATAGCTAAAAAATCGCCGAGCCGGAAAAGGAAATAATCAATCGATAGAAGTCTAAAGCTTGACTTTCAAGCTTTTTTTGGTAATAATATGGCCACAATCCGAGGTCGTCTAATGGTAGGACTACTGACTCTGAATCAGTCAATCGGGGTTCGAATCCCTGCCTCGGAACCATCCCCCTTTGCATAAAGCTACGGGGGATTTTAAATTACACAGGCAGGGATGAGAACGGGGAAAGGGTGAAAACCGGGAGGTTTTCGCATAATGAGGAGGGCACGCGGGAACCCGAAGGTTGCCCGCGAGAGCAATGAAATTGCGATGTGAGATTCCCTGCCTCGGAACCATCCCCCTTTGCATAAAGCTACGGGGGATTTTAAATTACACAGGCAGGGATGAGAACGTCTTTTTTATTTGTTATGCACTTTACTCCATGCGTTATGCATTAATCATTAATCCTTCATCATTGATCATTTATCAAATCAAAAACCCGAGCTTGAGCCCGGGTTTTTGTGTCTTAATCGACTTTATTGCATATCAGCTATAGCTTGATTGATTATTGCCGTAAGTTGATCTGCGGAATATGAACCGATAATGGCTTGATACAGTGTTCCATCAGGTCTCATGATGAACAATGTCGGCAAGCTGGTGATGCGCCAAGTATCAAAGAATGAATTCTCCGGTACGTTAGCCTCAATCAGGTATTCACCGCGGTCTTTATATTGAGCCGAATACTCTTGCGGCAGCAATGATGTCAGCGTCAGCAAGGATGCTTGACCGGCGAATTGATTGGCTACGCCTTCAAATATATCCATTTGTTCTTGAGCCTCGGTATTCCATGGTCCAAAGACAAATACCAATGTCGGCAAGTCATCGTCTGTTATATCGGACAGCGCTTCAATGGTACCGTCTTCGCGTGTGAAGTTAAAATCAGGCAATGCCTCATTGTCCGCGTACAATGAAACGGGGATCAAAGGATGGACGATCAATGGGAAGTTTTCCGCGACATTGCTCTGGAAGAGCGTATCCGTAATTTGACCCAGAGTTCCTTTAACCGGCTGCATGACAACACTGGCCGAAATCGTGTTGAAGTCGTCGATATCCACAATCAGGGATTGCGCCGTGGCAAATCCTTCCTTGGCTATCGTCACATAATAACTTCCGCGCGGCAGAGTAATGGTAAAGTGGCCCAGATCATCGGTCAGCGTCGGATTGGCAACGCCGAATTGCGCGCCGTTCCAAACTCTGAACGCATCGCCCTCTTGTCTGTAAATAGTCACGGCCGCGCCGGAAACAGGATTGCCTTCGGGATCGATTATAGCCTCGGGCTGGACAACATTGATCGGATTTATCTCTCTGCTGTAAGTTGCTATGCCGTTTGAAACGTCAACTCTTAATCTGAACCATCCGGGCTGGGTAAATATCAAATCCGCGGTCCATAAATGCAAGTCCGGATCCAAAGTCAGGGGATAGATATCGCCGGTTTGGATATTGACCAGGTTCACTGTTGAAGCCTCGGCTTCAAGATATATGGTTTGCGGCTGGTTCAAAACGAACTGCACGGATCCGAATTCGGTGAGAGGGGATTGTCTGGACTGGAATACGAACTGATTGGCGCCGATCACCAAATCACCGGCTACACTGAACGGACAGAAGGCGGAGAATAAAACCGTGCCGTCCGGCAAGACGCTTCGGACTATCGTGGAATAGTCGCCGGAGCCCAAATCTGCCAAATCATAAGAGAACGTGCCGTCTCCAGTACCGCCGACATTGCCAACGGTTGGCACCAAATTCCAGCTGGCTCCGCCGTTCATGGAATATTGCACCAGAGTACCGGCCGGTACAGTCGGCGTTGTTATGCCCGTAATAGTCACGATCGGCGATTGCGCTATTGTGATATTGCAATGAACCGCATTTATTCCGATTGCTCCCGTGGGAGGCAGAATCGGTGCCGGAGCCGCCAATGCTGCCGGAGGTACTACCAGCGGCACGGAGGATACGACATTTATATTAACCGTCGCGATATCGCAGAAACCGTCATTATCGCAAACTTGATACACGAAACTGTCTGTTCCTGTAAAATCCGATCCGGGTTCGTAAGTTATTCTGCCGTTGGCCGAATCGATAAAGGTTATCGAACCGTTGGCGGGCAGTGTAATCTCCCGTACGCTGTTTGGCACCAATACTCCGTCCGGATCGCTGTCATTGGTCAGTACATCAATTGTTATGGGAGTATTCTGCGGCGTGGTTACATTGTCGTCATTCGCTATAGGGGGCAAGAGCTGGCCGCCTCCGTCGTCATCGTCAGCGTCATCATCATCTCCGCCTCCGCCTGTTCGTACATGGATGGTTACGAAAGCCGTATCGCAGAGCGAGTCATTGTCGCAAATCCTGTATTGGAAGATATCGGAGCCGATAAAACCGGGATCGGGCGTGTAAGTCGTGCTTGTCGCGTTGATATCGGAAAGAGTTCCATGGCTCGGGTTGGCCAGAATCGTATAACTTCCGTACTCCAAAACACCGTCCGGATCATAATCATTGGTGGTCACGTCAAATGTAATCGGTGTGCCCGGTGATGTATCGTAGGTATCATCTTCCGCGACCGGAGGATCAAATTCGCCGCCTCCTCCTCCGCAATTGCTGCATTTAACGGTTATGGTCACAAGAGCGGTATCGCACTTGCCGTCCAGATTGCAGATCTTGTATTTGAACGTATCCAAACCGGTGAATGCCGGTCCGGGCATATAAGTCGCCAAGCCGGATGTCGGGCTGATGTTGGTAACCGTTCCCCAAGTCGGATTATCCACGATAACAATCGAACTGGTTACCAATGAATTTTCCGGATCCGTATCATTCGCGATTATATCGATTACCACTTCCGTATTTCTCTCGGTCATCGCGTAATCATCTACCGCATCAGGGCCGTCTTCCGGCGGTTCCTCGTAATCTTCTATTGTAATGGTCACTGTAGCCGTATCGCATAAGCCGTCATTATCGCAAACCTCATATTCGAATGTATCGGTTCCCGAATAATCCAAATCCGGTTGATACATAACCGCTCCGGTCGCGGGATTGATTGAAGTTGTGGTTCCATGCGCCGGCCAGACTGTGATTTTAATCGTTGAGGTCACCAAAAAACCATCCGGATCATAATCATTATCCAAGATATCAATCGCCACTGATGTGTTAAACGGTGTTGCCGCGGAATCGTCGTTAGCTACGGGCGGAACCGGCTCTTGGTCGCTTACAATTGCCACCATAACGGTCGTCGTTGAACACAGTGCCGTCATATCGCAGATTTGATACACAAAGATATCATTGCCGATATAACCGCTGTCCGGGTCGTATGTCACGGCTCCCGTAACGGGATTAATGCTGGTTATGGTGCCGTGGAGCGGATCTGTATCTATGGTCACCGAACCCTCGTCAATGTCATTATTGGGATCAGTATCATTATCAGGTACGTCGATGGTTATCGGAGTATTGACAGTGGTTGTGGCATAATCGGGTACTGCGACCGGCGGCTGGGGATTATCCGGCGGTATCGTGATTGTAGTACAGCCCATGCCTACATCACCGTCGCCCGGCGGAGCAACCGCCAGAGTGACATAATGACTGAAGAACGGAGCGGGTTCTCTTGTGATTACCGCTGTTTGGACTCCGCTGCATTGCGGAATTTGAGTGCTGGTATCTTCGCAGTCATCCAAATTTTCTGCATTTACGCAAATATCATTGCCTTGTTTGCCGTCGATGGCATCATTCCCTCCGTCCGCATCTATCTTGTCATTTCCCTGACCTCCGTCAATATCATCATCTCCGGTTTCGCCGCAAACAACGTCCGAGCCGTTATAGCCTTTTATATCATCATTACCAGTGCCTCCGTATATCTCATCATCGTCATTGCCTCCGTCAATTTCATCATCTCCGTCCTCTCCGTAAAGTTTATCGTTTTGGTCGTGGCCCTTGATGTTGTCATCGCCCGCGCCGCCATAAATCACGTCATTCCCGTTATTTCCGTAAAGCTTGTCATCACCGCCCAAACCACAGATAACATCGTCGCCATTGTTGCCATAAATATTGTCCTTGCCGTTTGTGCCGACAATAACATCATTTCCGCTTCCACCATTCAGTGAACCTCGATAAGTATCTCCGTCTTTGCTTCCGCCGACAATTTTATTTTGGCTGTTGACCCAAATTGTCGCCTCCAGGCCGTTGCATCTCGGTACCTGCTCTTCATCATCGTCATCATTCGCATCATCGTCATCATCACCTTGTTGCGAGTAGCAACAGCATTTACTCGTGTCATCATCGTCATCATTCGCATCATCGTCATCATCGCCCGATGAGACCTTGCCGCAGATCTTAACGTTCTTTATTTGTTCCGAAGAATTTGAAAGAGTATATGATGAACCTTTGGTAAGGGTTGTCTGCGCGGTTAGGGTTGTCTTGAGGCTCAATGATGATCCGCTGAATAAACCGTCGGACAAATTATATTGCCAGTTAAAGTTATCATCTTGCGAATGGCTTGTATTTAGCGTTGTGATTACATTATCCGAAGAATCTTTCAGGGTGAATGTTTCATATAGTGTGGATTCTTTGGATCCGTCCTTATTTGTGTCGCCATGCAAATCCAAATCAGTAAAATCAATATACAGCTTGGCATCATAAAATCCCGCGGGAATGGAACTAAAGTCAAAACCGATATTCAAGTAGCCGTTGGAAACCGGGCTGCCGGTTGTCAGAGTCACTGAATCGGAACTTGTTCCGCGTGATGGATAATTGCCTGAAGTGCTGGATTTAAGAGGAATGTAAAACGTTACATTTTTTGGATCGGCGTTAATGCAAATTTCCTCCTCCTCGTCGTCATCATCATCCGCGCACCGTCCGGACGTACATCCATATGTGGCTGGACTAAGAGAGCAGTACTGGTCGCCGCCGGACTCATAAGTTCCGCCGTTGCAGCTGTTGTTGCATGAACCGCTGTCATAACCCAAGTTTTGGCAATATGCATCACAGGTAGTGGGCTCGTCATCATCGTCATTAGCATCGTCGTCATCATTAGCGTCATCATCGTCATTGGCATCGTCGTCATCACCGCCGCCCGTATAACCGCAATAGCCATCATTATCCGCGTAATGCGTACTTACGTCAGAGCTTGAGAAAGCGTATTGATAGACGGCTAACTCGTCTATGCCGCCATTCCAAGGATGTGAATCATTTTTGGAAATGTGGAAATTAAACGCGGAAAGATCAGCCGTTGCAGCCGGGATATTTCCCGAGAAATCCAGAGTCCTTTCCACGCCGTTTACGTACAGCTTCATTCTTTCCGAATTGCCTGTTTTGGTGCCATCATAAACAAATACGGCATGGAACCATGTGCCTGACGGTATTGTTTCTTTATACGCCGACCATTTGCCGAAAGAGTTGGCTGTATTGCCTACTTCAAAGTATAAATCGCCGTTATATGTTGCGGCTGAAACGTCATTATTCAGATCATCTCCTTTGTGGAACAAGCGGTTGTACCCGTCCGTATCCGCGTCCTTAAACCAGCCTTCAATGGTAAACTTTGAGGCATTATTTAATTGGGAGATGTTTCCGGCGTTAATATAATCATCGGCTCCGTCAAATATCTGGGCGTAAGAAATCTGGCCGAATGCCGAAACGGGGCAGACTCCGCCCGTGCAAGATCCGTTATATCCGTTATAAGCGTCGTCGTATGATCCTTGGCTTGTTTCATCCAAGTGCCAATAAGCAACCAGATTATCACAGGCTCCGCCCGTATCGTCATCATCATCGTTGGCATCGTCATCATCTCCTTCCAGCATGCACTGCGAATCACATCCGTCGCCGTTTGCATTGTTGCCGTCATCGCATTGTTCGCCAGGGTCCACATCGCCGTCGCCGCAAGTTGGAGCTTCGATCGGTGAATTAAAAGCCACGCAATAATAAGTATTGCCGGTTTGCATGTTTCTTATCCATTCCAGATTGTCATAATTTACAACATCCGTATGGCAATAAAACTCGGCCGTCACATTATCCTCCTGCAAGCCTTTTGGCGGTGCCGTGAACGGTACAAATCCGGTCTGCAAAACTTCGCGGAACCAAATTTCGGTATCGCCGTTGATTTCGCTTGAACCCAAAATTACTTTTGCCGGTCCGCCGGCTGTGCTCGGTGAATCAAATGAATTCCAATTTTCTCCGCTCGGCGCCGGTCCGGTATAATCTCCGGCCAGTGTTTTCTTGTCATGATTCCATTCAAACTGCCAATTGGGCTCCAAACGGCAATTTCCGTTGCTGTTGGCAACATAATCTATTGCGGTCTGCGAAGTTATATCCGGTCCGCCAAAACCCCAATTCGGCAAGTCTGACTCCTGCAGACAAACCACTTTGTAGGCTTCGATTGTTATAATATCTTCCTCGATCGTACATTCGGCCGAACAGCCGTCGCCGTTTTCATTGTTGCCGTCATCGCATTGTTCGCCAGGGTCCACATTGCCGTCTCCGCAAACCGGTTCGTCGTCATCATCATTGGCATCGTCGTCGTCATCACCCGGACCGCCGCAGGGGCAGATAACGACTTTGGAAATCGCGAATTCGCTTTTACTGGAATACGATAGATCTGGCTGTACGTAATATTCGATTTTATCGGCCATGGTCAAAGGAACATTTGCGCTCCAGTTGCCCTGCGCGGATTCGCCAAGCATATGATAGTTGTGCACCAAGCCGCCGTTATAATACAGGTCGATATCGCCTTGCTCCGCGCCGTTTCCTTCATTGGGATAGAACGACTGGACTTCAAGATTGGCTATGCAGACGGGAGACTGGAATATAATCGCCGCTTTTTCAGGTGAGCCGTTCGAGTCGACTTCGTCGGTTTCCTGTCCGTAAACGCCTACACCCTTTGTTCCGCGATGCGATAAATTGTAAGGTTGTCCGTTTTTAAATCCTTGCAACAAAGCCGCTCCATTCAGCAACGGCCAGCTTGTCGCGCCAAGATTTACCGTCCCGTCATTTGTAGACCAGCCCGTTATATCCCCGTCAACATTTTCCAAAGGATTCAGAAAGTTTATGGTCCGGCAAGTTTCTTCGATTTCGCAAACCGCCGAGCATCCGTCGCCGTCTTCATTATTCCCGTCATCGCACTCTTCGCCGGCATTGACTATTCCGTCACCGCACTGCGCTGTCGGTAAACATTCATAATACAGATACCAGTTATCACTGTCCGTATTCACGCGGGTATAGGCATTGGATTGCGTTGTGCCGATATTGGGGAATACTTCATCTTGGCCGGCCTGGTCGGCGTATATGCCGTCGCCTTGTTTTTCCAGCGGATGCGGGCTGCCATTGGCAAAATCCATGATCTTGGCATCCACAAAGGTCATATCCGCATCAACAATTTCCAAGTCTTGAGCGGATTGATCGCCTTTCAAATAGACGCGTACAAAGTTAATGCCGCGTTCAACAGCCAATCCCGGTACATTTGTGTCCATTCCTCCGTCAACTATAAAATTTCCGCTGCCGTCGGTTAACGGTATCAACGCGCCGTCAGGGAAAGCGGTCGCAGACGCGCCAACGTAAGAATTTGCGGTGGCATTGCCATTGCCCTTATTTTGAACTCGTTTGAAATCAATCTTCAAATGAGCATTGGTTTGACATTGCGGCTGTTGGCATCTGACGCTTACATTGTCCAGGAATGTGCCGTATGAATTTGGATTGCCCAGGTCCGCGAATTGCAGGCGGGTCACATTTTCCGTGGCAACAACTTCATATTCATAATCAGTCCAGCTTACCCAGCTGCCGCCGGCTTCTGTAATCGTGTCCACAACATTGCCGTCCCAGCTCACCTCTAATTTATTATCATTCGCGCCCTGATTGGGTCTCGGAGAAAAGGAAAATCTGATTTTATATTTATAGCCCGGTTTGGTGGGAATGTTCTGGTAAATGCGTACCGATGCCGGTTCGCCGTTCAATGAACCTCCCGGTCCGTCCCAGTCCGCGTCTAATTCAGCATACTGCAAGCCTTCTTGTGCGGGCCAGCCGTTAACTCCTCGGTGTAATTCAAGTTTCGCTGTTTCCGGTCTTACATGGTTTTGATAAGTTGTCTGCGTGCTCTGCCATTCAACCCGCCAATTTAAAACCGGATGGCCGTCTAAAAACACGTCCCAGTTATGCGGGTCTGTAACGATGGGCTGTTCGAAGCTTCCGTTGGCAACCAATTCTTCTTCAGGATCGCATTCTCCGCCCGGCGGCGTTCCCGAATCTTCGCCGGCATGCATCAAAACCTGCAACCTGTAACTATGTCCCGGAGTTAAACCCAAATCATCAATATCCCATCGGGCCTCGCTGCTCCAGCCGTTATTGGGCAAGCCCGCGGGGGGCGTATCTCCGCTTCCCAGATTCCAGTTATTACCGACCGGATTGCTGTCCGGAACAATACTTACATCAGCCGGAGCTTGAGTATTATCCACGTATTTAACGGCTGATCTCCATGTTCCGAATACATCATGAGGTGTTATCGGTGTTCCGCCGTTTTGCCAGTCGCCCGATGTGTCCGAAGGATTGGATGTGATATCCGTCACAAATAAAGATGGATAGATGGGCCAGCCGTTGGAATCTATGCCCGCCTGATCGCCGGTTAAACCGCCGGCGCCGGTATCAGGGTCGGCAACATAATCGGGATTGGCATTAAGCGACGAAACCGAATAATCCGTCTCCGTCTGTCCGCCTGATGAGTTTACAACAACCTTGCGCACGCCGAGCAGCATCGCATTGTCATGGTTGTACCAGGCTTTCAAAGTGTCGCCGTCCGCGACAATAGTGCCCGGCACGGGCCTGATGGACCTCAAAACATTCTCACTTGGCATCGGATAACCGCAGGAGTTGACTTCTTCCGTAGCCGCCAGAGCCTCCAATATAGCCATTTCTTCGCTGGGTTTATAATCAAATGCCAGCCGTTCTTTTTCCCGGCCCTGCACTACCATTGTGGCTGATCTTAAAACCGGGGTTTCGTTTCTGGCTTTCAAATAAACTTTTAACTGAACGCCGTCCGAAGTGATTGGAAAGCTGGGCAGGTGCTGGTGCATTTCCTCGGCTGTATTGACGCATGTCTTTACGCAGTTTGCCGCGCTTATCCATTCATTTCCATCATGGTAATACCAGTAAGACCTGTCCGAAGTTATCTGATACCCGATTTCCGCGCCCGGAGGTATGCTGGCATCTTGCCTGAATTCCAAAATTTTATTGCCGGCCGCTATATCCAATGCGTTAAGCATTATAATGTCCTGACTGCTTGGCGCGGCGGCAAGTTTGGTGCCCCCGGAGTCAATATTTACCGCCGTCACGTCATAAGCAAACTGTACCGGATCCGTAAAATGAACCGTTACGCTGTATTGCTTCGGCTTAAAAAATTTTTCGTTGAAATAATCGTTTAAACCGAAGAACGGGGCCTGTACTATCGCTGCTGTCGCCGCGGCCGCCAGGACAATTGAGACTGCCGCGACAAACAGGCTTAACAGTAATTTTTTAGTAGTAATCATATTGCAAGAAACTCAGGCGTTATGAGCGCTTGGTGTAAAAAATATGCACCGTATAATAGCCCAGCAGCGCGATCAAAGAAGAAATGATGGCCAGTGCTAAAAAGGTGGTTAATAATTCTTGACGAGTTTCCTCCAATAACACGTCGGAAGGTATGCCCACGGAAACCATGCCGATTATATCGCCGTTGATATTCCGGACCGGTTCGTAAGCGCTGTAATATGTCACTCCCAGGCGGTCGGCTATGGTTCTGTAGCTTTGTCCGTTCAAAAGCACGGTTTCATATGTTGTCTGATCATCAATGCTCGATCCCAGCCAGCGTGAAACTCCGTCTTCGGTCCAGATAGTTGTCGCGGATCTTTTATCCTTTGTGAAAATCTCCGTATCCAGACCGGTTCGGCCTTTGGAAAAATCAACAAAAGCATTGTCAAAGGTATGGCGCGCTTCTACCGCTCCTATAACCTTATCATCCTTAATGATTGGCATTACGGCTCTGGCAATTATTACAGGCGATAAAACACCGGGCATTTTATCGAAAGATTTGATTTGTTTTTTTTCTTTGATCGCAAAAGCCACCAAGTCATCCTCATTCATCATCTTTCCCAAATCTCTCGGATCGCTCGGACTGGCTACAATCTCGCCGAACTCGTTATAAACAAATAAAGCATCAAGGTCCGCGGTATCATAATACCAGAATGCGACACCGGAAAGTTCCGAGGCTTTGCTTGTTGAAAGCTTGTCGACTAAATAAGAATCATTGGCAACCGTGCGAGCAACAAACAGGGCTGCGTCCGCTCTTTCGCTGAGTATGAGCTGTTGCGTCTTGGCGCCTTGCGACATGAGTTTTAAATTATTTTCCTCGACAATGTTAAACACGAACAATGTAAAAAGCAATGAGCCCAGACAAGAAATGAAAATCGTAACAGCCAAGAACAATACATATGTCCTCAAAAATTCTCTGACTTTAATGTAATTCCATGCCCAGAGAGCCAGGAATAAAAAGCCGAAGAAAGATGCGAATAGCATTACATACCAGATTTGGCTGTATTCCAATGTAAGTTCGCGGAAAAACAGTATCTCCAAGGTTGGCAAACGGTAGATTGCAAAAGCTATGGCGAACACAAACAAAAATAAATAACCGATTAACGGGAATAAGTTTTCTTTTGATTTGTCGCCGCGGTAACGTTCGACCTGGATGATAATGGTCGAAAGAATGAAAATTACCGAAAGTGCTGCTAGGATGGATGTGAAATATCCACCGATAAAAAGGTATGCCAGCACTAAAAGGGCGATGGCAATAATATGGCTGAGAAACGACAGCGCTCTATGCGGTCGTTGCACGGCTTTGGCCTTTTCGGGATCTTTATGGAGAAGAGATCCTTTTTTGGCCCGGGGCTTGATTTTCTTCATAGAAGTGAAGGGACGGTGATTTAAAATCTTGGGATGTCCAAGGGGTTAAATATTACTTGGTCAGGTGTTTTAAGCTTGGCTCGGCTTTAACGCCGCGGAAAATGCTGTAAAAGCCAAAGAGCTGGAAGACAACGGCCAGCAAGCCGAAGCTGGCGAATTTGCGTTCCAGGATTAAAAGTAAAAAGGACACTGCGAGTGCGCAGAATCCTATGGCGCGCCAAACTTGCAATAACTGTCTTTCATAACGGTAGGTCACGAAAAACAGGCTGGCCGCGGAGAAGCAGGTGACAATGATGAAAACACCTACTACGAAGAACAAATATTCCAGTAAGAAAATTTGCATAGCATGGGAATTAATTATGAATTGTGTATAAAAATATATATACGTTATAAATTATACCAAAAAAAATGCGAAGTTAAAAGAAAAAATCGCAATTCGTATCTATAATAAAATTATTTGTTTGGAGCCAATACCGCCAGTATCACAGCTCCTATATTATTAGAGCTTTCCGCGCCTCGAACCGACTCTAAAAAATCAACGGGTTTTGTTTTTAAATAGCTCAATATAGCAAAATATAACCTACCGCTGCCGCGTCCGGTAATGATTTTAACCGCTTTAATATTCTGTCGGGCACTTCCCGCATGCTCCCGGCATAAAAACTCCAAAACCTCTTTCTTGGCTTCATCAACGTTTAATCCATGCACATCCAATAGTGGAATTTCATCCCCAGCAATCTCCGCTGCAAGCAGTGCCATATCAATTTCATTTTGTTTGTCAAACATAATTTTTTCGTGAATCACACAAAATGGAACTCTGAATTCTGAACTCCGCCCTGCGCTGTAGCTTCGGGCGGCAGTCTTAACTCTGATCAACGAACAACCTATAACGCGTATCGTATTCGTATGCCGTGTATTGCGCCCTGACACCGTATGGCGCAGGGGCGCATCGAGTATCGTAGGGCTGAGTCGCGTTTAACGCGATGAGCCCGATCGTGCATCGTCTGACGCTCGCGATATATTCAACGTTTCTTTTTATACGTTACGTGTTTGGCAAAACCGGTAACCAGCGTCTAGTCACTGAAACTCCGAGGTACTGGTTAACTGGAATACGTGTTAACGGGTATTTTTTGTCACGCGCGGTGTTTAGTGCTAAGCTAACATGGAAATATGAGAATAGCAATGAATGTTACGCGCGAATTTTTGGGAGGTATTACAACTTCCAATCTGAATTTGCTAAATTTTTTAAACGGCCAAGGCAAAGGGGTCATTGGCATCGAGCTTAATGCCCGCCGCCATATACGCGGCGCCACGGCATTTTGGCATCTTGATCCGGACTGGTTTGAACAGCATATATTCAATATACATGACATGCAGATAATGGATGAAATTGCACGCTCAAAAAACTTGAAAGATTTGGAAAAAAGATACCGCCCCATAATCAAAATGGTCAAAACCGTTCTTGACCGCGAAACGCCTGATGTTTTGCTGTTGAATGGAACTTATTTTATGCCCTGGATAATTTCCATAGCAGCACATGAACTTGATATTCCAATAGTGCTTAGATACGCCGGAGTTCTTTCTCGGGAAACGGCGCACATGACCCCTAAGCCCAAAAAGATTTTTCAGGACATGGAGCGATCTTTTAAGAAAAGAATTTATTCTTATATTTTTCCCAGTGAATTGACAAAAAACGTTGTCGAAAAAGAAGTTTATAAATCCGACATAAAAAGGCATTTCGTGATTCCCAATCCGGTTAATATCAGCGAGGATGTTTCCGTGGGGCGCAGATCGGTTGAAAGGCGCATTGCCGCCGTGGGGCGGTGGGATCATATAAAAAATTTCAGCGCTTTTTTTGAAATTCACAAAATACTTAAGCGTCAAAAATGGAATCATGTGGCAACCTTTGTCACCCGTGAAGCGAAAATCAAGGGCGTGCCCAAAACTATAAACCGCTTAGCTCCCATGACCCCGCAGGGTCTTTGGCGTTTTTATACTACGCAGGGGCTGGTTATATCTCCGTCTCATTTTGAAACATTCGGCAATGTGGCCATGGAAGCGGCTTGGTTAAGTATTCCTGTACTGGTTTCGGATAAAATGGGATGCGCTGAAATTTTAAAAATCGCCGGGCTGGAAAGAATGGTCATGCCTTTTAATGATTTAAATGCCGTAGCCGAAAGAGTTAAGTCATTGACCGGCCAGTATATCTTGCCAAAACAGCTTAATAATTTGCGCAGCCAGCTTGATCCCCAGACTATCAATGAACAGATCTACGGGGTATTAAGGGAAGCGGCCCGGAGCATTTGATGGTTTTTTATAAACAAGGGACTTTTAATAAAACCGCGGCGCGGGTTTGAGCGCGGCACGGTTTAATAACTTGAAGCGAAAAAATCCATAAAAAACGCGGGTCAGATATGAAAAACCCGGCTTTATTGCTCCTCGAAAAATTCAGGGTTGACAGGACTATTGACCGTCAGATAACCGCGATTTATATTATCAAGACTTCTAACTCTTAATAAAAAAAATATGTGGTTTGACGACGAAGACCAAATGATGGATGAAGATCAGGACATGGGCGCCGATGAAATGGAAGATGAAGAATCCGATGGCGGCGACGATGACACTGATGAGGATGAAGAATAGTTAAAAACCCCGTTTGGGGTTTTTATAAAACTCGAAGCGCGACGGTTTTTTTGCTATGCTCATTAAACATGAGTAATCGACAAATCAAACGAGCGCTGTCGCTGATAATCGCCATTGGTTTTTTCATCGCCTTGGCGTGGCAAAACTCGCCATCGCCAAAGACCGAATCGGCGCAGCCTGATGCTGATTTGCCGTCGATGCAAGTCGCAAGCAATGCAAATGCCTATGTAATCCATGTCGTGGACGGTGATACTATTACGGTTAAACTCGACTCGGATCCAAATCTGGAAGTAAAAGTCCGACTGCTGGGCATCAACACTCCGGAAACCGTTGACCCGCGCCGTCCGGTCGAATGCTTTGGCAAACAAGCCTCGGATTTTGCCAAAGAGCTCTTATCGCACCAACGTGTGCGTCTTGAGGCTGATCCCGAAGCCGACGAGATAGACAAATACGGCCGTCTGCTGCGCAATGTGTATCTGCCCGACGGCACGGATGTTAACGCCCTCCTGGTCGCCGATGGCTATGCCAATGCCTACGTGTCATTTCCGCAAAATCAAGAACGCAAAGCCGAACTCCGCCGACTGGAATCCGAAGCCCGCCAAGCCGAGCGCGGCCTCTGGAATCCAACTGTCTGCCCAACAACCGACTGACAAGTTGCAACTATAAACTGACAAGAGTAGACCGGGCTTAGCTCTTGACGGTTGATACTAATAAAAATTCATGCAAGATTTAGTTACGAAAATTAATGATCAGATAACTAGGTTTTCAAATAACAAAGTTGTTGTTGGTATTGATGGTTGCTCCGGAATTGGCAAAACAACGCTCCTGAATGAATTAAAGAAGAGAAATCCTGATATTCCGGCAGTTTACCGAGATGACTTCATCATCCCGCGTAGAGAATTTGAGAAAAAGTTAAAAAGGGCGAGTGATAAGTCGGAAGTATTTGAAACTCAAATTGTCGATACTGAAAAACTTCGATCACTTATCAAAGCTTTTCGGATAAACGATTGAAAATTTATAACAGCAGCATATAACCCAGAAACCGGAGTATGCGATATTGAGCAAGAATATGACACCTCAAAAAGAATTTTGGTGATTGAGGGCATATTTCTCTATCATGAGAAACAGTTTCGAAATGTATTTGATTTAAAGGTATTTCTTGAATGCGACAGAGGCGCTGCCGATCAAAGAAGAATTGCCAGAGAAAAAGCTAAGTGGGGAGATGATTATTTCCCTCATGATCATCCGGACTCATACTTCCGTCTTGTATCGATCGCATTTGATCGCTGCCTTGCAACGCAAAAGCCTAAAGAATTTGCAGATCTGATTTTATCAGTCTAGCACTGGACTTTGTACGATGTACGTTGTACTTTGTACGTTATGTTTATGAACAAAATCAACAAAGTTATCTGGTCCCGTCGTGGGATGTTAATCGCCGCATTGGTCGGTCTTTTTGCCGCCGGCTATCTTTTCTATACCTACACATCGGGAGCCGAGTTAAAATGCGGGCCCGTGCATGGTTGCGATTTGGTACGCTATTCCGAGTGGTCAAGCTTTATGGGCATGCCCACACCGGCTTTCGGCGTCTTTTTCTATCTCGCGGTAATCGCAATCCTGCTCTTTAGGGTTTATAGACCGGATTATAAAATCAAACTCATGCGCTGGGCGCAGATAATTTTTGCGGTCGCTGGTTTTACCGAGTCATTTATTCTGACTCTTATCCAAAGATTTGTTATTAAAGATTTTTGTTCCTGGTGTTTAACATCTGCCGCGGCCGCCAGTTTTATCTTTTTATTCATGTGGTATGACCGTGCATTGGAATTGGATAAAGAAACCGCTTTTAAAGAATTGAAACTTTACTTTTACACTATTTTAATTGCCTTGATAGCCGGAGTAATCGCTTTCTCGATTTTAATCCGTCCCAGCACAAAGTCACCGGTCTTCGAAGAACTGAATCCCGCACCGCCAACAACAATCTTTCCCATAGAAACATCCACGTCAACACCCGAAGAACCTCAAGCCGAAGAACTTGTCGCTTTGAGTCCCAACACGCCGATCCAAGGACCTGCGAGCTCTAAAGTGACTTTGATAGAATTTTTGGATTATCAATGTCCGGCATGCGGCATGTATCACAATACCGTAATTCTGCCCATTCGCGAAAAATATAAAGACCGCATCCGTTATGCCATCCGCCAGTTTCCTTTGCCGGATTTGCACCCGAATGCCATGGACGCCGCAATAGCTTCTGTCTGTGCGGACGCACAAAACAAGTTTTTTGAAATGTCGGATTTAATGTTTGAAAATCAAAATAAACTTGCAACACCCGATCTCATCGGCTACGCCAACCAGCTCGGTTTGGACGTCCCGGCTTTTTCTGACTGCCTGGGTAACCCGGATGCGCGCAAAAAAGTCCTTTTTGACCGCGATGCCGGCAATGACCTTGGTGTCACCGGCACGCCAACGCTTATCATCAATAACGCCATGGTGGAAGGAACGCCCAACTTTGAAGCGCTCTCCAAAATCATCGAGGAAAGACTGTAACTGAACCGTCCCGCGTCACTCGCCCCACACCAGACGGTGTAAGGGCTCGTCCCAACCGTCCCACGTCCTTGTTCGTGATGCCAGCCGTTAGATGCCAGTCGCAAGTCGCCATATTCAATATTCCAAATTCTAAATTCGAATAGATATAAAAATCCCTCCAAAGGGGAGGGGAGAAAGGGGGTATGAGGCGTCATGCCTCTTTTTTAACATCATCTTGATTGATGACGAGTTGGCCGCGGCAGGTGGCTTCGTGTTCGGCAATGTATTGGTGTTTGACTTTGCGGCCGCAATGGCGGCATCTGAAACAGCATTCCGGGTGGTGAATCGGATGCTTGGCATCGCAATTGCAATAAATGCTCTCTCTGAATGTCGCGCTTGGGTCTACCATCATTCCTCCGATTCGACTTAAATATCATAACCATCCAATCCAGTCAAGAAGGCTTGACTGCCAATCTGTTTTTTGTTAGCCTCATCTCGGGTCTTTTACAGGAGAAATGTGATGCAAAAGAGTAAAATTCTTGCAGTAAAAAAAGCGCTGGAAGCACAGCAAACCGATCTTGTGGTTTTTACGGACATTGACGGCACTTTCTACAAATGGCAGCTGCTTATTCAGCTTGTAGATTGGATAGCTCAGTCATTTCCTGAAAAAAGCGCCGTAGTTGGTCCTTTGCGTCAAGCTATTTTGGACTACCGCAATCAAGCAAGAGATGCCGAGGATTATGCGATGCATCTGGGAGGTTATCAAAGGCAAGATTATCTTTTTCCGGTTGTGATGGAGCGCTTGATTAAATGCATCCCCGAGGTTTTCGCGGGCATCCCCAAAAAGCGGGTAAAGACAATCGCGCAAATTCATACCGACGGCACTTATAATCAAGTCTACGCTTTTCCCAAAATCTTGTATCGAGTTGTAAAGAGTTCTTCCGGGCCGAAAAAGAGGGTGCTGGTTGCCATAACCGGAGCGCCAAACGAAGTCGCCGAGCCTCTTTGCGCTAAATATGATTTTGATGTCGTGATCGGTTCGTATTATAAAACGGACCGCGATGGAATTTATACGGGCAAGCGCGACATAGATTCGGGAATTAACAAAGGCAAGATTTTGGACGCGCTCGGCGCGGTCTGCGATATTAACTGGAGTTCCGCTATTGCCATCGGCGATTCGGAAACCGACATTCCCATGTTCGAGCGCTGCGGTTATGCCTTTGCCGTAAATCCCAATGAAACTCTTATTGAATATATCCGTAAATCTCCGAAACGCATCCGCATGGTGCGTTGCGGGCAAAAATCTCGCACCCAAATCTTTGCGCCAAGCAAGCAGGGACTCTTCATCGAACGTTGTCCGGATTGCTCCTTTCCTCCTGATATCGGCCCGCGCTTTCCTGTCATGCGCGGCATGTCGGATAGAAGTGCTTGTATCTGCAAAACCAGCATTAAAATCTGATCCTCCTTTCGGAGGTTTTTTAAATCCCTCTCTCCGTCGCGTTAAACGCGGCACCTCTCCCCCGCAAGCAGGGAAAAGAGATGGAATGATTTTGAAATTAAAACCCTCCCTTGCACGCGGGGGAGAGTCTCTCCGCAGTTCTGCGGAGAGGGGAGAGGGCATCCTGAATCTCAAGTCTCATTTGCGTAAATAGCCCCTGTCCCGTAAGCTTATTTGGTATGCAATATATATTTCAAACACAATCAATCGGTGATTTTTCCTGCGATATCTTAGCTATCGGGGTCTATATGAATGAAAAACTGAATATCAAATTGCCGGAAGTGATCAATTCTTTGCATTCCTCAATCGAACAAGAGCTTAAGCGCCGAGATTTTAAAGGCAAAGATGGCGAACTGCATCTTTTGGCTTTATTGGATAATAAAAAAATCAAACATCTGCTCATCGTCGGCCTTGGTGATAAAAAGAAGTTTCACGACACTCATCTCCGATCCGCGGCTGCGCGTATGGCCAAGCAGGCAAATGGTATTAAAGCTAAAAGTCTAACCTTGGATTCCGGCTTTACATCGTTTTTTAAAAAACCGGCTGAAGCCGCTCAATATCTCGCAGAAGGATTTGAACTCGGAACCTATCAATTCACATCATTCCGCAAGCAGACGCAAAAAGATGAACTGAAAAAGAAAACTCTGGCAGAGATCCATCTGCCTGCAGTCAATAGCAAAATCCAAAAAGAAATGGAGCAGGGAGTCGAGCTCGGCCGCATTTATGCTGCGGCGACATGTCTTGCCCGCGACTTGGTTAATACACCGGCCATGGATATGCATCCCGGCGAAATGGTCAAAGTCGCCCAAAGTCTCGCCGGCCGCGGTACAAACATCGCCTGCAAAGTCCGCGGACGCGATGAAATGGCCAAACTGGGCATGCATGCATCGCTAGCTGTGGGCTCGGGCTCGGTTCACGAACCACGATTCGTTCACTTAATTTACCGTCCTAACCCAGGACGTGGGACGCCGGACGTGCGACGAGCAACGACGAAAAAAGTTGTTTTAATCGGCAAGGCTGTGACATTTGATTCAGGCGGGCTCAATCTCAAACCCAGCGATGGTATTACAGATATGAAAATCGACATGGCCGGCGCCGCTTCGGTCCTGGGTGTTTTTCAGGCTCTGCCCGAAATCCGGCCCAATGTTGAGGTCCATGGTCTTTTTATCGCTGTCGAAAACATGCCCGGAGGCCGCGCTTATCGCCCCGGCGACGTCATATCTGCCATGGATGGCACCACGATCGAAGTCGAAAACACGGACGCCGAAGGCCGCATCACACTCGCGGATGCGCTGGCTTACGCATCTTTAAAAATCAAACCCGACTACATGATAGACCTCGCCACGCTCACAGGCGCTGTCATTATTGCTCTGGGCTCGGAAATCACCGGCATGCTGGGAACAAGTTCGGAAATAAAAAAATCACTCCAAGCCGCTGCCAAACAGTCCGGCGAACACGTTTGGGAACTCCCCATGCACTCCGCTTACCGCGAGCTCATCAAGTCCAAAATCGCGGATGTGCGCAACGTGGGCGGACGTCCCGCAGGTGTGATTACAGCCTCTCAATTCCTGGAGAAATTCATCCATGATGTTCCCTGGGTACACTTGGACATCGCCGGCCCATCCTATGCTGAAAAAGAATTCAAACCCGAAATCCCGGTCGGAGGAACGGGATGGGGAGTTAGAATGTTGCTCAACTATCTTCGCAGCATGCAATAACCAATATTCAAGCGACAATAGCCAATAAATCACAAATAACAAGAAACAAACAAATCCTAATATTCAAATTTCAAACATATGGTTTTTTTAGATTTGAGTATTGTTATTTGAAATTTGTTTGTTTCCTTGGGATTTGGAGCTTGATATTTGGTCATTCTAGCTATTTGTGGATAGAATAATCCGCTAATTTATGGTATAATTTTTATTGTTGATAAGTATGCACATCACGATTTACACAACACCGACTTGCCCGTATTGCAAATTAGCCAAAGATTATTTTAAAGAACAGGGAGTAACTTTTAATGAAATCGATGTTGCGGCTGATCCGGCGGCGGCCAATGACATGGTAAAAAAATCCGGGCAAATGGGCGTTCCCGTAATTGAAATTGGCAGCGAGATAGTTGTAGGCTGGAATCAATCGGCTATCGAGGAAATTTTAAAAGCAAATAAAAAGGTTAAAAAAACCGCTTAATGCAAGGACGAGTCACGTCTTGTCCATAACAAAAATATGCCAACACCAAAAAAGTGCGGCTCAAAATCCAAGTGCCGCAAACCCTGCGGGCCAAAATCCTGCGGATCCGCCAAGGGCGGCTGTAAGAGCAATACAGACATGTTCGACGGTTTCTTGTCAGACTTTGTCGCCAACAAGACAACCGTTCTGGTACTGATGTCAGCAGCCCTGGGTCTGGGAGCTTTGTTTTCCATGATGCTCGGAGTTTCGGCCGCCGGATTGTAAACGTCACTTTCCATAAAATAAAACGTCACGACTTAAAGTCGCGACGTCTTCTGTTTGTTGTAAATTGGGGAATTTCATCATACTTAGTACTTAGTACTTAGTACTTGAGTCCCGCGTCTTGTGTCTAGAGACTTTTTACGTATTACGGTTTATCCGTTTAACCGTTATCACAGGTCGGATCCGGTTAACGTGTTAACGGGACCACAGGTCAACGTGATTCTAATCAGGCGTTTACGCTTTGCCTAAAGTCTCTTTTCCTTTCTCCCAATTCATAGGGCAAAGATCACCCGTTTGCAAGGCCTCCAAAACACGCAATGTCTCATCCACCGATCTGCCTATGGCTCCGGCGCTGATCAAGGCATATTGGATTACGCCTTCAGGGTCTATGATAAACAAACCCCTATGAGCCGAGCCGTCAGTCTCCTCCAAAACATCATAATCCCGGGAAACGGAATGATTCGTATCTGCCAAAATCGGATATTTAACTTCCGGCAAATCTTTTTCAAACCAAGCTTTATGGCTCCACTCCGAGTCGGTCGAGGCCGCTAAAATTTCTGCTCCCAGTTCTTTAAACGTTTGTTCCTTCTGGGCAAATCCTCTGATCTCGGTGGGGCAGACAAAAGTAAAATCTCTTGGATAGAAAAAGAATACAAGCCATTTGCCCTTATAGTCTGAAAGGCTTATTTTTTTAAACTCTCCGTTTTGATATGCGGTGACACCTTCAAAATTCGGTGCCATTTGGTTCATTTTGATCATATTTTTTAGTTCCGGTCAAGTCGCGACCGTAGGGTCAAGTCGCGACCGTAGGGTCAAGTCGCGACTTGACCTTACTTAGTTATTTAATTTACTTAGTCACCTCCAGGTAGCGTTTATTGACGTTTTCCCAGTTTACATGTTTAAAAAATTCTACTATGTACGATTTGCGGTCAGACCCGAAATCTATGAAATATGCATGCTCATAAACATCCAGCACCAATAGGGGAATTGCACCCCAGACTCCGCCATGATTGTGCGCGTCACCTGTATAAATCCTTAAAGATTTATCGTGAGTATCCCAGGCCAGCACAACCCATCCACGGGCGGCCATGCCGCAAGCCGTAAAATAATTCCGGAAATTCTCTAACGATCCGTACTTTTCGGCTAGCGCATCCGCGATTTCTCCGTCTGCATTTCCGTCGCCTCCGAGGCTGTCAAAGTACCATTCATGAAGATAAACTCCGTTGATAGCAAATGTTTCACCATCCTTCAAGCCCCTTAATTCCGAATAAGTTTGATTCGCGCTCGATACATCTCCTCCATGCGAAAGGGTTTTGAGCTTTTCCTCGATCTCATCCTTCTTTTTTGCATAACCAACGTACAATTTATCATGATGGATCTCGAGCGTTTTATCGCTGATTGATCCCTGCGCTCCCTCGAACGGCATGTTTAAAATATCGGTCATAACATTATTATCTATTCATTAGTATCTATTATTTGATATCTGATATTTAGCACACAGTACCCGGTACATAGTACTCAGCATCTAAGCTAATCTCAACTTTTCATTCTTTCATTATTTATTTTTTTCATTTTTTGGATAACGCCTTAAGCACATCCGCATCCTTCGGCATTCCATGCTTGTAAAAAATTATTTTTCCTTGTTTGTCGATTGCAACGACAGTCCTTTTGATCACTGTCGCGGTAAATATTTTTTTAATTGCGCCGTATTTTTTACTGACTTTTTTATCGGTATCAATCAGCAGGGGAAAGGGGAATTGGTATTTTTCGATAAAGTTGCCGTGGCTTTTGGCGTCGGCATGATTAATGCCGAAAGTAACCGTATCGGCATCTTGGTATTTGGGATAATTATCCCTCATGCTGCACAATTGTATCGTGCAGCCCGGGGTCATATCGCCCGGATAAAAAACCAAAACCACATTATTTTTACCGGCGAAATCCTTTAAGCTGACGGTTTTTCCGGTTTGGTCTTTAAGTGTAAAAGCTGGCGCTTTGTCACCAACTTTTAAATTTTTTATATCGCTCATATGCATTCATGTTCTAAGTACTAAGTACTAAGTACTACGTAGTACTTGGTACATGGTACTTAGTACGATTCACTTAGTACAATTAATTTTACAGTTTTCACAGATCCCTTTGGCTACCGTCCAAACCTCTTCGGTTTGGCCGGGCCATTTAGCATCGACCTTTGAATTATAAACATCCATGAGTTTATTGCATTTAGTGCATAAAAAGTGCGCATGAGAACCGGTTGTTGCATCGAATCTGGCAACTCCTCCGTCAAAATTGGTTTGAATAATCAAACCCTGATCCTGCAAAGTTTTTAGATGCCTGTAAACAGTGGAGCGCCCTATGTCCGGCACCAGTTTTTTCATTGATTCGTAGCAAGCTTGAGCATCCGGATGGTCTTTACGGTTCCGCAAGCAATCCAAAAGCAGCAATAAACGCTCCGAATCCCGATTACGGGTGGTTTTCATAAATAAGAATTATTCTCACTTAAGAATAAAGTAATCTGCGGGCCGTGTCAAATTAAAGATGTGGAAACATGGACTAGCTTGTAAATATCGCCTAAAATATCAACAATGCAAATTTTAAAAAAGCTGCAAAATCTATTACGCAGACAGGAAAAAGATACTAAATATCAAATTGTTGAAAAGATTGTAAAATCTCCGGTATTTATTATCACGTGCTGTACAAGTTCGTGCTTTGTTTTGGCAGTGATTTTAGTTTTTGGATTTTTAACCATTTCATATACATTGAGTCTGGAGGCGTTTAAAATAGCCGAATTGCCTTCCGATTTTCCGGCTGTCATCCAAATACATAAGCGAGATAACGTCAAAATCAAAGAACAAACAGCCGTTAATAAGTTTGTTGATGACTATAAAAACGCTTTTTTAACCAAATTGAAAATGCCTAAAATTCCCGCTTACCATTTAGCGTATTATGATATTGAACCCGATAAAAACAGTAAAACGCTGATTCTTGAATGGGAAAATCAAGAAATCGGCAAAAATGATGTAATGAGTTTTTATGGCAAAACTTTACAGTTGTCGGGTTTTATCAACGATTATCATCAACAGGAGAAATATGGTCTTGATGAAGCATTCGCCCAAAATAATTCAATAAAAATCCATATTTTAATCCATGATACCCGTCCTGATGAAAAAGTTGACTTAATCCGGCTTATCGTTCAATATCCTAATCAACAATAATTATGAAAAAAGGTTTTTTGTTGTTATTAACGGCAGTTTTAATAGCAGGCGCTGGATGTGCCTGGTTTGTCAAAGAAAATTCAGGTCCCAGACCGGCGGGCCCTTACCCGGCCGATTTTGACGGGGTGTCTTCAGAAGAAGCGGCAAAAAGAGTCAATTTGGTGCCCGGAAGTCAAATCGAGATCCGCAAACTTGTCAACAAAGACGGTCAGATGGTCGTGGATAAAAGCGATTTGGAAAACAAAGAGGGTACAAGAATAATCACCATCAAACGTTTTGCGCCGCTTTATTATTCCAATTTAAATTGGAAATTATCGCAAAACATAGGCGATGAGCGCCAGAGCGTTGCCGGCTCGATTAATAACCTGGATTTTAACAAATCTCACGATTTGTTCTTCCCCGCTTATTGGCCCACGGAAGACATTGAAATATCGGATAACGGCGGTATCTGGCTTTCCAAAGAAACGTATCAGGAAATCACGACCACAAAAAATTCCACTATCTATTTTAACATTTTAAATTCCTTGCTTTACGACAAACTGTCTTCATCCCCGGAATTCAGCATGGCAATCAAAGCGCTAGAAGCGGATGTTTCTAATGCCAAAAAGACGGTTGATACGGATTTAGTCCAGGCAGAACAAGAAATGACGGATTGGACGCTCAGGATTAACGGAGAAGATGTGAAGGTGCAGGTAATCAAAGCCCGCAATTGGTTCGGTGAAATCGTCATACTTAACAACATCCAAAATCCCTTGATTCTCAAATTGACATTTGATCCTCAGAAAACCGAAAACCTCACTCAAGAAACGGGATTGGACCTGCTGAAAAATCTATTAAGCTACGAAGTTGTGCAACTGGATGGAGTGCAATAAGACGCGAACCGCGTCGCGTTAAACGCGATTTGAACTACGAATTTTGAGTTTTGAACTCTGAACACTGAATTCTGAACACTGAATAATGTATAACGTTTATTGTGCAGCATCTGACGTTTCGCGATTCGGGTTGCGCGTTTCGTGAATCTAAGAAGCTGAGAATCTGTGAATCTGAATACTGGGTACAGGGTACCGGGTACTAAGATTGCAATTATGGCCAGGACTTGGACTGGGACGCTGCATGGTCACTGGTCACTGTCACTTGGTCACTTTCGTCTTACGTCTTGCGGCTTTTATCCTTAATCCTTAATCCTTAATCCTTAATCCTTAATCCTTTATCCTTTATCCGATGCAATCCCGTTACGCGGCATTTTTCGTTTTCGGGATTTTAACTTCAGGATAAAGCGCTCGCCAATAACACGCATTACGAATTTTTTCCAGATTTTCCAAACTCATACGCGCCCGTTTGCTTTTTTGATGATGATAAAAAATATTATACGCATCCTGCAGCGCGCGTTCTATCATTTCCAGATCCCCGGCTCTGATCGGCTTCTGTTGATGGCTTATTATGGTCGATTCCAAGCGCCTCCAGTCTTCAGCCAGCTTCTCAAAATCATCTCTCTCCTCCCTGTCTGCCGTGATTCTAGCCTCAATTTCCGCGTCTTGAATTTTCTTTTTCAGCAACTCTCTTATCTCTTCAAGATTCACAGCGGGCTTCATAAAGCCCTGCCTGTCAGCCAGCAAAATCAACTGTCTGATTCTAAATTGTTCTTTTGCCGATTGCGCCGCTTCAAGATCACGGAGCAATTCTTCTCCGACTTTAAAACGGTCATAATGGCTTATGTCGGGGCATAAGTTGTGCCGGTTGGTATCCGCAAAATAATCAACCAAATCAAACAACGTGGGAGGGGAGCCGGCCAGCCTCTCTTTTTCCAATCTTTGCGCATTCTCTTTTTTTTGCCTCTCCGCGTAATCCGGCTCATTAGTTCTCATCCAAAAAACATTCTTCATACTTTTAGATATTTTTCCGGCCACTTGGCATCAACTTTCACTTCCAACTCCAAATGCACTTTTGTATCCATGGCCGCTTCCAGTTCCTTGCGCGCCATTATCCCGATCTGCTTAATGGTCTTTGCGCCTGCGCCGATTATCATTTTTTTATACCTGTCATTAGTCGTCCAAACCGTAGCATCTATAAAACGGCCGCCTTCTTTCCTGAATCTGACCTCATTCACCATAACGTGGACTGTATATGGCAGCTCCTTTTCTAAAGTTAAAAAAACCTTTTCTCTGATCAGCTCCTCAATCCATTGCTGATGACCCATGTCCGTAATCTGCTTGTCCGGATAATAACTCTCGCCCTCGGGCAATAGATCAAATAAAACATCTTTCAATTTTTTGAGATGCTTTTCTTTGGTAGCGGATATCTTGATTGTCTCAATTTGTCCCAAGTCCATTTCTTCGAAAGATTTCAAACCCGTTAATTTTTTGGGTTCAATGTCGGTCTTATTAATCACAAAAACAATCGGCTTCTTGGTCGCTTTGAGCAAACTCTGCAACTGTTCCTCTTCTTTGCCCGGTGGCCGGCTCGGATCGACCACATAAACAATCACATCGATGCCTTCCAGATTATCTTTAACCGCTTTATTTAACTTTTTTGACAAAACATCTTTTTTTCCCAAAAAAAGCCCTGGAGTATCAACAAATACAATTTGCCCGCGATCATCATGCAAAATTCCGCGGATAGGCAATCTCGTCGTCTGTGCCTTGGGCGTAACGATGGCGATCTTTGACCCGATCAAAGCGTTTAAAAGCGTGGACTTTCCCACATTGGAACGCCCAACAATAACTGCAAAACCTGATTTCATATAAACTATTATAACACGTCGAGCTAAGCGCGACACGTCCAACTGCGAATGACGAACCACGAATTTAGAATATGGAATATGGAATATAGCAACTTGCAACCGGCGGCTGGCAACTAGCAACTAGCGCCTGGCTACTGGTCACTGACCACTGGTCACTAAAAAAATCTGAAATTTACAATCTGAAATCTGAGTACTAGGTACTATGACTATGACTATGACTATAGTTTGCGGCTGGCGGCTATTGGCTGTTGGTTTACAACCGCCCCGAGATGTTGACGTTAGTTGCGATCCGTGATTTTATCTCACCACGGAGGTGGCCATGTTCTTTCGTGCGGAAGACTTGATGAAAGTGCAGGGTAGTATGCTTTTTATCCTGAAAGGAGCTGTGCCATTTCAACAGCCGGCAGTAAGGTATCCATATATTCAGGGAAGCGCATGGGATATCGTCGGTAGAATCGATCGCGCTTCAGATGGGCAAATTCGTTTTTGCCGAAATAACGGCATCATCCCGCCTTGGGATAGTTTTGAATGCAGACGCGTGATCGGTTTTATCAAAAACACCCGCGGTTGGCCCGTGTGGCCCGGAGATGCGCATGAGCGTTATATGGATGCCGCACACTATCTGCGCGTAAAGCAAAATGAACTTGTTGGGAGGCGCGTTATTTGCCCGGTGCAAGGTTGGACGCAATTTCTCTTCATCAATCATGAAATGGATCTCTACTGCAAGTATGCCGCCACATTATCTGTGAGTCTCGATGTTATATTATCTAACTTACGCATCGCCTTACTTGGAGATGATAGAGTCATGCGGGGAGTGGAGGAGAGCGAGCTGAAAATTGATCAAAGTGTGCCTCCTGTTAAGTTTGATCAATTAACAACCGAAAACAATCTTACAAGTAAAGGCCCTTACCGCTAGCGGACATCCCGTCCATTTTTGACCAAAATTTTCTTAATTATAAATCCTGATTTTCAGGATTATTTTTTTATAGTCGCCAGTCGCTAGATTCCTGATTGCAGATTTCGGATTTAGTAGCCTGATTATTATGCACTGTGCATTATGCATTATTCATTTATCCTTATGCTTTCAGCTTTAAAGTCACGACCGTCTCAACATGCCTGGTCTGCGGAAATAAATCCAAAGGTTGAATCGAAACTACTTCGTATTTTTCTAAGAAAGAGGGGAGTTCATGTTCCAAGCGGTGATAATTGCAACTTACGTAAATTATCGTCTGTGGACAAATAGGCGAGTCCCCCGAAAGCAAAGTTTTAATCACTTTGTGGTGCAAGCCGCCACGGGGCGGATCCAAAATAACCGTATCCGCTTCTACATCTTTCCAGTCAAGCGATTCAGCCGGACCCGAAAAAAATCGGCACCTCTCCCCTACGCCGTTTATTTCCATATTTTGCGACGCAAGTTTAATCGCTTCAGCATCAAGCTCATAGCCGACTACTTGCTCAATCTCCCCCATCTTTTTGGCGGCCGCAATCCCAAAGAATCCTAACCCGCAATACAAATCCAATAATTTTTTTGTACCCGCGCTGCGCACAGCGTCTAAAACAACATCCTGCAAGCGGGCAGCCATCTTGGTATTGGTCTGGAAAAATGAATTGGGATGTATTTTATAAGTCACGTCATTAACAATCTCCATAAGATGCAAATCGCCATGCAAAACTTCAAAACTCTCTGCATACGATAGGTCGGCAATCTTGGGCTGTTCTCCAAGCAATAAGCTGCTGGCATGCGCGGCACAACCCCCTGCATCTTTTGCGAGACCCAAATCCACCCCCTCCCCCTCCTTTCTCAAGGAGGGGCTGTTAATTAGTTCTGCTTTGCGATTTTTAACTATTTGAGTTAAAGAATCTCTAACCGCATCAATCTTCTCCATCACAGCTTGATTGGTAAAGCGTATAACTTTGATGTCGTGCGCACCCGATGCTGAAGTTCTAAACTCATCAAAGTTTTTTGTCTGATCGTGGGACTCGCCATCGACTTCGATGATCAATCTCAAGCCGGAGCAATAAAAATCCGCTATAAAATTATCCAGAGGCTTTTGACGCAAAAAGCGCAAATTATCAAGTTGACCATCCTTTAAAATCTCATCCCAAATCTTTTTTTCCGCAACCGTTGGGTTTTTACGCATAGCACGAGCCAGATCTTTATTATCTGTTTCATAAGGCGTATAAAGCGGAAGCTCATCTGAAGCCTCCCTTGAGAAAGGGAGGTTTGGAGGGATTTGGGGACTTGCTGTTTCTTCTTGATTAGCAGTAGGCCGGGGGAGGGTCGTGAGTGTCGCTTTTAAATCCTCCTTCATCACTTTTGTAATCCTCTTCGCGTCGGCCACCACCACAATCACCATCCTCTGTCCGGTCGCTACGCCATCACGAATCACAACATATCTCACATCTCCGCTGTGATACTTAACATCCCATGGCTGCAAATCGTGCAGTTTCATCCAGTTGCGTACAGCTTGCAAAATCTCACCCGCTCCGGGATTCAATAAATGACATTCTTTGATATCAACATATCTGTTCCAACTGCCGGTTTGTTTTAAGCCGATTTCACCATTCCAGCCAACCGCAAAATCCATACGATTTCTGTAGTTAAGGGCCTGCTCCGCCGGAATCGCATCGCGGACTTTGTCCTCTAAGCCAATTTTGCCAAACAGCTCGTGCACGCCGCGCGTCTTCTCTTTGAGCTGGGCTTCATAGCGCAAATGCTGCCAAATGCATCCGCCGCATTTGCCGGCGTGTTCGCAAACCGGCTCAATCCTGTCGGCGCCGGCTTTTAAAATCTTCTCTATCTCACACAGCTTGACCGCATGATCGCGTCGCGCAAAAACCACCTCCAGCTCATCTCCTTTGGCTGCAAACGGTACGGCTATGTCGCGTTCTATGCCTTGGGCGATCTCGGCCTTGGCCGTCCCGCGCCCTTTATCATCATAACCATCAATCTTCAATTTTAGTTTATGTCCGAATTTCATAATAACGTCGATAAGTCAATATGTCGTAAGTCTAGCCCGCTAAATACAATGTACGAATACATACCATATATCATCGAATTAATAAAGAGATGGGTCGTTGCATTGACAGAATATGAAAAATCAGAAAAGCTCTTTCCAGAGGAGATGGTCATGAAGGAAAACAAAGAAAAACATCGTGTACAACTGGACTTTGGCACAAGCATAATTCAAAAAATTGAGTGGGCCAAAAACCGTCTCGGATTAGCTACTAAGAGAGATGTGTTTCTTAGAGCACTGAATCTGTTATTTCTGGTCATCGAAAGACTCGATAAAGGCGAACAAATCGCATTTGTCGATAAAGATGGTAATACGGAAAAAGTTCATTTTATTTTCTAGTCTTCATCTACGGGCAGCGATCAGCTGCTTTTTCGTATAGCCCCCTTTTATGAAAGGGGATGTCGAGCATGGCTCAACAGGGGGAATTAAAAAGCCTCCCTTGATAAGGGGAGGTTTGGTCGCGTTGAACGCGATTGGAGTGGTTCTAGCCTTTGCGGCTATCGGGTTTGGAAGGAGGCTCGGAAAGAAAACGATAACTTGAATCTTCCGTAATTCTTCCGCGTTTGGGCGCGCGATAGGATTCTTGCGGGACGGGTCTGCCGGCATTGGTCCATGACGATGGCTGACGGAATGATTCCGGACTGCTGGGCCGGGGCTGCAAACTGTTTTGCAATACATTGTGCCGCTTGGAGGTTGATTCTTTTTGCGAATACAGACCATTGAGCCTGGCAACTCTTGCGGCTTGCACGGTTAAAAACGGGTAGTCTTTGCAATCCGGAACCAGCAGCAGGTACGCTCGTTCATCAAAATCCCGCCAAATCGGCGCCGGGCTGATTTCATCTTCAATCTCGCCCAAACGGTGGAGATTTGAAAAAATAAACGGGTCTTGCATGTCAATCCAGACTGCCCAGACAGCAGTGCGCAAGGCCGGAAACTCATTTTCCAGCTGGCGCCTGGCCGAAGCCAGCATCATGGCCGGAGGATTGCACTTGGTGAGCGCCACGATGCAATTGCCCAGATCTTCGCAAAATCCCAAACGTGAACGCTTGAGGTATTCAATATAACGCTGCAATTCACTTTTATTTGCGGAATTACCCGGCAAAAACCAAAGTCTTCCGATGTCTGCTCCGCATTTTAGCAATAAAGTCATGAACGTGTCTTGGTGGGCGGGTTGTACTGGTCCGTGAGGGAACAGGACAATCCGCTGGACTCCATAAGCGGTATTGTCCATTCGAGTCTCCTTTGTGAAGGTGCCAATGTACGAGTAAAACACCATTTAAGCTTTGTGTCAAGATTAGCATGCTTGTATTAGGCTTAAAATATCCATTTATGGACATGTCAAGCCAACTAAATTAAGCTAATAGCTGGTAGCCGATAGCTGCCAGTCAGCCATCAGTTATCAGCCATTAGCTAAAAGCTAAATTATGAATCTAGTCATCGTAGCCCACAATATCCGTTCTGCGGAAAACATCGGATCACTGTTCCGCACGGCTGACGCACTTGGAATCTCGCGGATAATCCTAGCCGGTTATTCTCCGGATTCAAATCACTCCAAGGTAAAAAAGACCGCTCTTGGAGCCGAAGTCGCAGTCGCCTCGCAAAAATATGCTGACATTAAAGTCGCTATTGCGGATTTACGCACTAAGGGCTATCAAATCATCGGCTTGGAAATCGATCCCCAATCAATTTCTTTACAGGATTTTCAACCCGAATCTGACAAGATCGCTTTGCTTTTAGGCAATGAAGTAGACGGCATACCCTCATATCTGCGCGACGTATGTGATAAACTGATCTATATTCCCATGCACGGAGCTAAAGAATCGCTTAATGTCACCATCTCCGCCGCAATCGCGTCTTGGCATTTAATTCAGAATTCAAAAACCAAAAGTCAAAATCAATGTGGACTTCGGCATTAATTATATTAATAATATCGAGCTCAGCTCGATTCAAAAATTTTGCATTTTGAATTTTGCATTTTGAATTAAAAAAGTATGCCATATCTCAGTATCGTCATCCCCACCAAAAACGAAGAAAAAAATCTTCCCAATCTTTTGGAGAGCATCAAGAGCCAAGCTTTTCAAGATCTCGAAGTCGTTGTCGCCGATGCATATTCCGAGGACCGTACACGAGATATCGCAAAAGATTTTGGAGCCAAAGTAGTAGACGGGGGTTTGCCGGGCCCCGGGCGCAACAGAGGAGCTGCGGCCGCTGAAGGTCAGGTGCTGCTTTTTCTGGACGCGGATGTTGTTTTGTCGGATCAAAATTTTTTGGAAGCCAATCTTCAGGAAATGAAAGACAGGGGAGTGTGCGTGGGAACAACTTTGGTTAAACCCATCAGCGATAGCTATGTGGATAAAGCCATGCACGAAGTTTACAATGCTTTTGCAATCGGCGTTGAACGCGTCAAACCGCATGCGCCGGGTTTTTGCATCTTTATCAAAAAGCACGTTCATGATGATATTGGCGGTTTTGATGAAGAGGTTGTCTTCGCGGAAGATCATGAATATGTTCAGCGCGCCGTAAAAGAAGGTTATCGCTTTCGTGTTTTGCGGTCGGCGCCCATATCGGTTTCCGTCCGCCGTTTGGACAAAGACGGCCGTATGGGCATTGCTTTTAAATACGTAATGGCCGAATTGCATATGATCACCAAGGGTCCGTTTAAAGAGATGCCTTACGAATATGAAATGGGAGGGGAGACTCATCAAACTCGAGTTACCAATGACCAATTACCAATTACCAATTCCGCACAAAAGTCAGACGAGCAAGATCAGAATTCAGAATTCGGAGTTCAGAGTTCTGCCGGTGAGGATAAAGTCTGCGGCAAAGATGAAAATTGTTGCTATAATGATGACAATAACCAATAACCAAATTCCAACTTCCAAACAAATCTCAAATCACAATGCAAAAATGACAAAAATTTTATTTGAGATCTGAAATTTAAATTTTTATAATTTGTTTGTATATTGTCATTTGGAATTCGTGAGTCATTGTTTGTATCTTGTTGATTGTCATTTGGAATTTAATGTTAGTTGATAGTTAAATTGATGTTTAAACTAATCAAAAAAATCTGGAACACTGAATCGCAGAATGTTACTGCGGCCGCTCTTTTGGTTGGATCGGCTTCGCTCGCATCACGCTTGGTAGGCTTATTGCGTGACCGCTTGCTGGCTTCGTCATTTGGCGCCGGAGATGCTCTTGATGCTTATTACGCGGCTTTCCGCTTGCCTGAATTTTTTTATCAACTCATCGTCTTGGGTGCCGTCACGGCCGGTTTCATTCCGGTTTTCATAGAATACTTAAACCGCAAAAGCGATGCGGAAGCACGCAAACTGGCTGAACTGGTTTTCTCAACCCTTACGATCACATTGATTGTAATCTGCGGAATCATGGCAGCCTTCGCCGACTATCTGGTCCCGCTCACGGTCCCCGGATTTGCGGGCGCTAAACTCGCAGAAACCGTCTTCTTATCAAGAATATTATTGATCTCAACCGTGCTCCTGGGCATGTCCGCGGTCATGGGCGGCATCTTGCAAAGTCTGCGCCGTTTTGTGGCTTTTTCTTTTGCGCCCGTACTCTATAACTTTGGCATCATCGCCGGTATTTTTTTTCTAGCCCCTTCCATGGGAATTGCCGGAGTTGCCTGGGGCGTGGCTATAGGTGCTTTTTTGCATTTTGCCGTCCAAGCTGTCGTCGCCATGCCTTTGGGTTTGCAAAAACTCCGTTGGCCGTCTTTTACGGATCAAGGCGTGCGCCGGATTTTTTATTTAACCATACCGCGCGCCGGAGCTTTGGCCGCATCGCAAATTAACCTCATTATCCTGATCGCTCTCGCATCGTCACTGGACAAAGGATCTATCACCGTCTTTAACCTGGCCAATAATTTGCAGTATGTTCCCATCGGTTTAATCGGCATATCATTTGCCGTTGCATCACTGCCCATCTTTTCCGATCTTGTGGCCGCAAACAATCTCGACGGCCTTCGTAAAGAATTCCTTGCCGTCACCCGCAAAGTATTTTTCCTCATCATCCCGGCCACGGCTCTCATCCTGCTTTTGCGCGCGCAAATCGTCCGTATTCTCTACGGCGCCGGTGAATTCGACTGGACGGCCACAATTCGCACTGCGGATGTGCTGGCCATGTTCGCCCTGTCGCTCATTGCTCAATCCGCAGCTCCGGTAATCACACGTGTCTTTTATGCACTAAAAGACAGCAAAACTCCATTTATCATCGCCATCATTTCCATGGCGGTCAACATTATAATCGCATTTTTATTAAAAGATTCTTACGGCGTTGCCGGATTGGCGGCCGCGTTCTCCATCGGATCATTCATGCAATTCGGCCTCTTGTGGTACTTGCTGCGCAAACGTCTCGGTGGTCATTTGGATGGCAAAGAACTTTCCATCTCTTTATCAAAAACAATCTTGGCATCGCTTGCATTATTTGGCTTTGGCTGGCTGGCCCGCCAATATATTGGAACCGTATATCCTCTGCGAACTTTCATGCAAGTAGCTCTGCAAGCCGGCGCGGCTTGCGTCTTGGGAATAACTGCATTTTGCGTACTGGCCTCACTCTTACGCGTGCAAGAGTTTGCCGAATTCGTCGCAGCCATGAAATCCAAATTATTGCGCAAAGCCAAGATAGGTGAGGGCGCGGATCAGGCTAGGGGAGTGTAACCCTCAACCCCCGGTCGCGTTGAACGCGACCCGACCCCTTCCCACCTCCCAAGGGGGAAGGGGAGCATTATTTATATATGCAGGATTCAGATTATAAAGAGTTTAGAAGAGATCTGCGTAAAAACGCAACAGAGGCAAAAAAATTGATTTGGCCACATCTGCAAACATTTCGCTGGAAAGGCTATCCAATACGTCGCCAATATTCGATAGGCACATACATCGTGGATTTTTATTGCCCTAAAGCACGTTTGGCAATTGAAATAGATGGGTCTATTCATGATACAGATATGCAAAAAGGCTACGATGAAGAACGAGATATTTGGATTGAGGCCGATGATATAAAAGTCATTAGATTTACTAATCAAGAAGTAAAAGAAAATCTTAAACAAGTTTTAGTTATTATTGAAAAATTAATCCTATCAAGCTAAAAGTCCCTTCCCCCTAAGGAGGTGGGAAGGGATTTAGGGATGAGGGTGTACTAAGAACAAAAAAACCCGCCGAGACAGTCACGTTCAACGTGATGTCTCGACGGGAGAGTTTTCTAGCCCCGAAGCTCAGCGGGAGCTTCGGTCGGGAGCTCGGCTTCGCCACGGATCCAGTTGAACAAGATGCCTTGTTCAAAGGCTTTCATCATGCCATTTACCAAGTAAGGAAGATGGCGGGCAGCGTTGTAACAACCGTTGTTGCCCGGTTGTGGATTTGCGATATGCCAGTACGGATTACTGCCGAAATGGATCAATTTTTTTCGTGCGCGCGTTTGTGTCAAGGCCATAATTTAGCTATAATACCAACATAACAATATGTTGAAGATACAAGATATACCCCTACGCCAAACGAGCTTCGGGGCACAGGCAAGATACAAGATAAAAACTTTTGGAGCTATTTTTGTAATTTTGCTTATGCCATTGCTCCTATTTGGAGCTGGGTGTAGCGGAAAAAGGACAACGAATACCGAACCCCGAACTACGAACTCCGAACTCGGAACCCAGGACACTGCAGATCAAACCTCGGACTCCGGACGTGAGGAGTCCGCAGACACGGAAGTCAGCGATCCACACGGTTTGGCGTATTTGCAGCTCACTCGTGAAGCCAAAGTCACGGTCACGCGCGGAGATGAAAGCACTGAAGGTGTAAATAACATGGAGCTCTATGCGGGTGATGAAATAGAAGTCCTGGCCGGTGAAGCGCGCTTGCTTTATCCGGAATTCGGCATCTCAATTCTCCCGCAAGGAACTAAGATAACAATCATTCCCAGCGATAAATCCCAAAACGGCGGCTTCAATGTTGATATCATCCTGGAAGCCGGAAAAATTTGGACGCGTCTGGAAAAGCTCTTGGGTATGGATGAAGATTTCTCGGTTGAATCCAGCGATGTGGTGGCCACGGTTCGCGGTACGGCGTTCGGTGTCTCCATCGTCAACGGCGAAGTGGACGTCACGGTCGCGGGCCATCAAGTCAGTGTCTCCTCGCGCAAAGCATTACAAGGAGCCGAAGGCTTGGCAAAAGCTGTCACGCTGGCCGCCGGCAATTCTATCCGGGTCAATCCCGCAACCATCAAGAATCTCGAGAATCCGCGAAATACTTTATTAAACAAACTCCGCAAATTATCCGACGCGGAGAAGCAAGATATCTTCTACCGCTTCAGCACCAAGTCTCTGAATCCGGAAGATCTTAAAAAACCGACCGATATCTTCCGCTGGAGCGCGCCAATCAACATCGGCGACAAACTCAAAGACAGGTTAACTCCGTTGCAAATCAAACGTCTGGAAGCCATCCGTGCGCGCATGCTTGAAATCCGCACCCAGCGTCTGCAAGACGAAGAGCTGATGCGTGCAAAGATCTTGCAGGATGTAAAATTCCAAGCGCCTCTGCGAGAAGTAATACTCGATAACTTCCGAACGGACGAAACTCCTTCTGTAACAGGGCCTGTCAAATAAACTTCTACCGAAATTAACTATAATTAAAATAATTTACCCCTAATTTCTATCTGAATTAATTTCATCAGAATGTAATTTGGGTTAATTTTGGCAGGCATCTTTAGTTAATTTGGGTCTTGCGTTTTGTTGTGTTAAGCTCCAAATATATGAATAATACTCAAGTGCAACGTACATCGTACAACGTACAAAGTCTTGGAATAATTTTTATCCTATTCTTAGCGTCGCTTGCGCTTTTTGGAGGAGGCTGTTTCGGTCTTTTTCAAAAGGATAAGCCGATACAGCAAACACAAAACGCACAAAATAATCATATTACGGTCAGCCAAACGGATTATAAAAAATTTAACGAAATCAAAGAGCAAGCGCCCAAGGGCATAGCTTATTTGGAGTTTGAGCCCGGTGCGGCAATCACAGTCACCAGAGGTGAAAATCAGACTACAGCCAAGCAAGGCATGGCGCTTTTTGCCGGCGATCAAGTCCAAGTCACTGGCGCAGAAGCCCGCCTCATCTATCCCGAAATCGGGGCTTCCAAGCTGGCCCCCGGTACAAACATAACCATTCTCCCTGCAGGAGAGATAAAACCCGGCCAAGGCCTGGGAGCCATGATAGTATTGGAGGCCGGTAAAATCTGGACACGCCTGGAAAAAATCCTGGAGGTGGGCGAGAGCTTTTCCGTGCAGGCCGATAATGTGGTCGCTACCGTGCGCGGAACAGCTTTCAGCGTTAAAAAACAAGACAATCAAGTCGGCATCCAAGTCGCCGAATCCACTGTTAAAATCTCCACGCGCGATGCCATGGAATACATGGCCGGCATGGGCAATATTCCCAAAGACTTGGGTTATGATCTGAATGCCGGACAAGAGATTAAACTGGAGATGGATAAATTCCGCGAACTCGCGCGCATCGAGCCTTTGCCCGAAGGTTCATTCGCATATTTTGATACGGATCTTTACTTTGAAAATCTTTTCGATGAAAAAATAGAAGAGGTCCCGCCCGAGGAAATGGTTGATCCCGAATACGAATGGATGACAGAAGATTTGGATGAATCAGAAATGGAAGAACCGGACATTCCTTTTTATTGGGATGCGAATCCCGCAATCGATGATAATTATTTGATGTACATGAATCCGGAAATGCTGGCCGCCTGGCAAGAGTATCAAAACTGGATGCAAGAGCATCAAGCCGAAATTTTAGAAGCTGAGCGCATCCGTGCCCAGATGGAAGCATCGGGCATGTTTAATAATCCTGTTATCCCGCCCGCGGAGTATTATCCGCCAGGCGCCGAGCCCGGATCTTCCGGTCCGTCCGATATGCCGCCGGAGAGCATTATCTATTATGATGAGAACGGCAATCCGCATTATACTGATGAGGTTTTAAATGGCACGGCTGTTGATGATGATTATCCGCCGGTTGTCGGCTATGATGATTACGGCAATCCTGTTTATGAAGAACCGGCTTACGATCCGGATGCATCAGTAAACAATGAAAGTATAGAATTGCTGGATATCACGGCCGACCCGGTTGTTTATTAACAAGATGATCGGGATAAACCGGATCAGTCAGGATTGCAATCCTGAGTTATCTTGTAATCTGCAATCGAGTCAGGTGTTGATTTATTAGCTAAAACAAGGTAATCTCTCCCCACAAGTCAATCACCAATCACCAACAAAACAATCACCAATAAATTACCAATTGGTGATTTCGAACATTGGTTATTGATGATTGATTGATTATTGGAGCTTGGTTATTGATTATTTTTGTTATGAGTCAGCAACAGATTAGAAACTTCTGCATCATCGCTCACATCGACCATGGCAAGTCCACACTCGCGGACAGGCTTTTGGAAATCACGGGAACAATCGAAAAACGCAAAATGAAGGAACAACTCTTGGACACCATGGAATTGGAGCGCGAACGCGGTATTACCATCAAACTCCAGCCCGCGCGCATGGATTACAAATCCGCCGACGGCGCCGAATATCAACTCAACCTTATCGACACACCGGGACATGTGGATTTTAACTATGAAGTCTCGCGCTCGCTGGCCGCCGTTGAAGGCGCAATCCTTCTCGTGGATTCCACCCAAGGCGTGCAAGCGCAAACCATCGCCAACCTGTATCTCGCCATCGAACAAGATCTCGCAATCATTCCTGTCTTGAACAAAACCGATCTTCCCAACTCCGAAGTTGAACGCCGCGCTGAAGAACTCATGAAGCTCATCGGCTGCAAGCGCGAGGAAATCATTGCCGTTTCTGCTAAGACGGGCGCCGGCGTCGATTTAATCCTGGAGCGTATCGTCAAAGAAGTGCCGCCGCCTAAAGGTAATCGCGAAGCGCCATTCCGCGCGCTCATCTTTGATTCCAAATATGATGAATACAAAGGTGTCGTGGCATACGTCCGAGCAGTCGACGGCAGTCTGAACAAAGAAGACAATATCCATTTCATGATGAGCAAAGCTGATGGAGAGGCGCTGGAAGTCGGATGCTTAAAACCAAATTACAAATCAACTCCAAGTCTGCAAACAGGGGAGATAGGCTACATCGTCACAGGACTTAAGGACATTGAAGCTGTGCGCGTCGGAGATACTATCATAACGTCGAAAGTCGAAAGTCAAACGTCTAATGTCGCAGCGCTTAAGGGTTACCGCGAGGTCAGGCCAATGGTCTATGCGGGTATCTTTCCGGCTGAAGGCAATGAATACGAACATTTGCGCGATGCTTTATTAAAACTCAAATTATCCGATGCGGCTTTGCAATTCGATCCGGAACATTCAACCGCTTTGGGTTTTGGTTTTCGCTGCGGTTTTTTGGGCATACTTCATCTTGAAATCATCAAAGAGCGTCTGGAACGCGAGTATGACATGGATATTGTCACCACGGCTCCGTCCGTTGCCTACGAAGTCACGCTTACCGGCGGTGAAGAAAAAGTCATCAAGTCCCCATTGGAATTTCCGGATCCCTCCCATCTTCGTGAAGCGCGCGAACCATGGGTCAAAGTCGATATCGTCTCGCCCACGGAATACATGGGCGCCATTATGTCGCTTATAGCCGACCGGCGAGGGGTCTACAAAAACACCGAATACTTTGAGTCCACGCGCGCTGTGCTCCATTATGAAATGCCTCTCTCATCCGTTATCGTCGATTTTCATGACAAACTCAAGGGCGCAACCGCCGGCTATGCTTCTTTGAACTACGAATTTTACGAGTATCGTCCGGCAAAAATCATCCGCCTCGACATCCTGGTCGCCGAAGAGCAAGTCCCGGCTCTCGCTACGTTAATCCACGATTCCGAAGCCCAGCGCTACGGCCGCTTTGTCGTCGATACACTCAAAGAAACATTGCCCCGGCAAAATTTTGTTGTTAAAATTCAAGCAGCCATCGGCGCCAAAGTCATAGCCTCGGAGCGTCTCTCCGCTTACCGCAAAGACGTTCTCGCTAAGCTTTATGGCGGTGACCGCACGCGTAAAGATAAATTGCTGAAAAAACAAAAGAAAGGCAAAGCCCGCATGATGGCCCAAGGCAAAGGCCGCGTAGAAATTCCCAGCGATGCTTTCGTCAAAGTCCTCCGCCGTGGCTGACCTTGATTCGCTCGAATATCATTTCAATACAAACAATGGCTAAAGCTAACGTATTCAAAAGAGACAAGTATAAATCTGCGCGAGGAGGTTATTCTAGAATGCTGAATCTTCATTGCCGCAAATGCAACACTATTTTTGCCACTTATCAAAAGGATGGCCCCGGCAATCTGCACCGACTATACATGGATAGGATCATGTCGCCTGAAAAGCTGGCAGGACTCGAAAACAAACCAATAAAAAACATTCAACCCATCAAATGTCCCAACTGTAATTTTATTGTTGGAATGCCTTATATCTACAAAAAAGAAAACAGAAAAGCCTTTCGGGTTTTCCAGGATGCAATCATTAAACGAATAAAAAAGTTAAATTAAGTTTTTTCCATAAGTGATCATGATTAATTTGAGCGAAAATCAAGTCAATCAAGGTTCAGACAATATGAAAAGTAAGACCAAGAAAAAAATTTGGAGAACCATAGTCACAATCGTGCTTGGATTTTTAGTAATAATGATGCTTGCACCGGGCTCATTCTTTTAGTGGCAAGTGACAAGTAACAAGTGACAAGAGTGTTTAAAAATACCGAGCGAAACTAAGTCAATTTAGACACTCTTTATACTTTATACTTTGTGCTTTTAGCTTTAAGCTTTAAGCTTTAAGCTTTTAGCTATCAGCTATCGGCTAAGTTATGTCCACAAGCATTAAATCAACGGTCATGATAGGGTATTTTTGCTATGCAGAAGCACTGGCAAATTATTGATGTTGCTCAAAATTACGATACTGATCCCAAAATAAGTAATCTTCATCCCGTTGCTTTGCAAATGCTGCAAAGACGCGGCGTAGAATCCACTGAAGAGATCGATCGATTTTTGAATCCTGATTGGGAACGTGATATTCACGATCCGTTTTTATTTACTCAAATGCAAGCTTGCGTGGAGCGTATATTTTTAGCGATCGAGCGCGCCGAGCACATCGTTATTCACGGCGACTATGATGCTGATGGAGTCACGGGCTCGGTCGTTCTGGCTTCTACAATACAGATGCTTGCCGATTCTAACTCGAACCACGAATCACGAATCACGAACTACGATTCTGAAAGCGAGGAGTCGTCGAAGTTTTTGAATGTCATACCCATTACTGATACGGCAGTCTCGCTCGATATTTACATTCCTCACCGCGAACGCGAAGGTTACGGTCTTAATCCAACCACTGTTGAGCGCATTGCCGAACGAGGCGCCCATCTGGTCATCACGGTTGATTGCGGAATCGCCAATGCCGCGGAAATCGCATCGCTCAAGCAAAAGGGGATAGACGTAATCGTAGTCGATCACCATCAATTCAACGATAAGATTCCTGACGCAATCTGTATTCATCCCAGTCTTCCGGATGAAGCCTATCCTTTTAAAAATCTGGCTGCTGTGGGCGTAGCTTGGAAAGTCGCGCATGCATTAACCATTCATGCCCGCAAGCTTGGCATGCGGGTCCCTGAAGGTTGGGAAAAATGGCTTTTGGACCTTGTCTCTATCGCCACTGTAACAGACATCGTGCCGCTTGTTGGTGAAAACCGAACCTTGGAAACCTACGGACTCAAGGTCTTGAACAAATTAAAGCGCCCCGCTTTTCGGGCTTTGGTGGATATCGCCAGTTGGAAAAAGGAAGAGTTGGATTCCGAATCCGTAGGATTCGTAATCGGTCCGCGTATAAATGCGGCCGGGCGCATGGAGCATGCCTTTTTAGCGGTCGATCTTCTGCTTGAAGATGACATGGAGCGTGTTCGTCTAAAAGCTAATAAACTGGAAACGGTCAATAAAAACCGGCAAAAAGCTACCGAGAATTTAATGAAAGAAGCCGAACACTTTACTAAAAATCACGACCAATATTCTTTGATCTTTGCCTGGTCGGAAAACTGGTCCCCGTCACTGGTCGGTCTCGCGGCCGGCCGCTATACCGACAAATTCGGCAAACCGGCCATTTTTGTCGGCAAACACGACGGTGTCTGGATCGGCTCCGGCCGCTCTATTCCGGGCTACAATATTACCGAGGCGATTCAGAAGGCCGGATCGGATCTTCTGACCAGATTTGGCGGGCACGCGCAAGCTTGCGGTTTCAGCCTGAATTCTGACGAAAACGTTAAACTCTTTGCCGAAGCAATGCGCAGCCATGCCGCACAAGCCCTGCGAGAGCAGGACTTGAAACCGGTTTTGCAAATCGAAACAGAAGTTGCTTTATCCGATCTTACCTTTGAATTTTTGGATGTCTTAAAGCATTTTGAACCTTTTGGCGAAGCTAATCCCAAGCCAATCTTCATGACCTCCGGATTAACAGTCGCGGACGCCTCTTTGGTCGGTGCCGCTCAAAACCATATCCGCGCTTTACTGCAGGATGCTTCGGGGCGCCGGCAAAAGTTCATCGGTTTTTATAAAGCTGATTTAAAGGATATACTTGCAAGAGGCAATAAAGTAGACGTGGCTTATGAAATCAGCCGCTCGGATTGGAATGGCCGCACCGAGATCCAGTGCAAACTGGTGGACGCCCGCAACTCAATTCAAAATTAAAAATGCAAAATGCAAAATCAATGGGGCTATCGGCATTTTTATAAATATCATGAAATGATACAATATTTTTGATCTTTGGTTTTTGAAATTTGAATTTGAAAAAATATGAATCTCCAAATTTTCACCGACGGCGGCGCCCGGGGCAATCCGGGGCCGGCCGGCATCGGGGTCGTGATCATCGACATGGCCAGCGGCCGGACAATCGATGAAATCTCCAAATATCTTGGCGAAACCACCAATAATCAAGCCGAATATCAAGCCGCGATCACCGGCTTGTCCCGCGCTCTGGAGCTCGGCGCAGCCTCTGTCGAGCTGATCGCCGACTCGGAATTGCTTGTTAAACAATGCCGCGGACAATACAAAGTTAAAAATGCTGAATTGGCCAAACGTTTTTTGGAATTAAAGAATCTGGAGACTCAATTGGGCGGCCGCGTGCAATACCGGCATGTAAAACGTGAATTCAACAAACGGGCTGACTCTCTCGCTAATCAAGCAATGGATAAACATAAATAACCAATTACCAAGCTCCGATAACCAATTAATGTCCAATCGCCAATCTACAATGACCAAATGGTTATTAAATTATTGAAAAATTGAAGAATTTATTGATGATTGTTTTGTTGGTTATTGGTTATTTCAGATAAAAAGTTCTCCACAGTCAACTCATAACCGCTTATGGCGGTTTTTGTGGTATAATTTAGCCAAATGCGATCAAAAAAAATACCGATCCAAAAGGTGAAAAATCGCAGGAGGCTTTGTGATATCATGACGCCAAATTTTTGGCTTATCCATTATAGTATTCCGGCTACAATCGCACTGCTTTTTTTGGGCATGGCTTTGGGCATGGCGCATTTTACGTTCCGTCCAGCATCGGTTAATGCAACAGCAAGTGATAACATCCGGGGCTGGGCCTGGACTCCGGTCGCGAGCTGGATTTCTTTAAACGATCAAAATCCCAATGCATGCTCCTCGCCGCCATGCGGCTCTTACGGCATCCACATGGATCCCGCTGTTTCCAATCAGCCGCACTGGGATCCCGGCCAACCTCCGGGAACGACTTTACCGGGTCATAAAATTAATGGTTTTGTTTGGTCCGATAATCTTGGCTTTATCTGTTTTGGCGAATCATGCAACATCCCCGATTGCCATGGCGGTTTCTATCCTTCTTGGCCGGGCGGCACTTTTTTTGCTTATGCCGAACAAGTTTCCGGAACCAATTTCCGCAAACTCCACGGCTGGGCGGTAATCTGCAATCAAAATAAATTGGGTTGGATATCTTTAAGCTGTCAAGACACGGGTTCTTGCACGGGCGGCAATACCGAATACTATCAACTTGTTTACAATCCTACCGACAAAAAATATCACAATGCCGCGGATCCCGGATCGCCTTTCGCCTGGAATGGAAATACTGACAATACGGGCATCGGTTACATCAGTTTTTTTACAGACCCATCTGCCAACGATGGTATGCACCTGGTCGTTTCATCAGAAACAACATATGCCGACTGTCATGATGGAATCGATAATGATCTGAACGGTTCGGCTGATTGTTCCGACGCATCCTGCTCAGCCGTCTGTACTGAAAACTGCAGCAATGGTCTCGATGACGACGGGGACGGAGATATTGATTGTGCTGATTCTGATTGTTCCTGCACCGAATCCATCTGCGATGATTCTGTTGACAATGATCTTGACGGAAATACGGACTGTGCCGATCCGGACTGCGCCGCGGATCCGATATGCCTCCCCGAAGGGGATTGCACGGACGGAGCTGATAATGACGGCGACAGCTTAACTGACTGTGCCGATCCGGATTGTGCATTGGATCCGGCTTGTGTACCGCCCCAGCATCAATGTCTCGCGTACGCCGGTGATCCGGATCAGGCCAATCTTTGTTGTAATGACCAGATCACCAATGGCGCTCCGGCTGTTGACTGCTTTGATATTGACTGCCAAAACAATGCCGCTGTTTGCGCGGCCTGGCTCAAAGTCGATACCGGCAACATCTATGCATTTGGCGGCATCGAAGGCACAGCGCCATCCAAAGCCACCAATCAATTTAACGCTACATACTGTCTCCGGTCCGACCAGACAATCGATTGGTCCAGCGAAAAATCCTGCGAGCAAGAGGGAGTGGGAGAAATCGAATTACCCAGTTTGTCCACCAATTATCGTAATAAACTCGGCTTTTTGGATCTTGATGGCATCAGAACCAACAACCGATACGGGCGCGTTTGGACAATCGGCTCAGCAGCAGAGCTGCCCAATCAATTAAACGGCGCCATCTATCGATATACGGGCCCCGGTGAATTCAACTTGCCGGCTAAGGAGTTTGAAAACGGCACCGGCTCAACAGGCAATGGTTCCGGCCTGCTTTTAATCGAGGGTGCTGATCTGCGCATTTCCGGCAATATCACTTATTCCACGGATGTTGTACAAACGCGGCTTAAAAATCTGGCTTCATTTGGTGTTATCGTTGTCAAAAACGCATTGGGTCAAGGCGGCAATATTTATATCGAACCCTCTGTATCCAAAATCTCCGGTGTCTACTTTGCTGAAGGTGCAATCAATACGGGCACGGCCGGTGCTCCGGATCAATATCTGGAAATGATCGGCGCTTTTATAGCCAATCAATTCAATCTTCAGCGCGACAACAACACAGATCCTGCCAAGCCCGCGGAAAATATCATCTTTGACGGCCGAGCCGTCGTCAATCCGCCGCCCGGCATGCAAGACGCGGCCAAATCCTTGCCTCAACTTAAAGGAGTCACTTTTTAAAAATCAATATGGGATTATTTTCTAAACAAAAAACTCACAATTTTCTCGGTGTAGACCTGGGTCTTTCCGGGATTAAAATTGTTGAGTTGGCCAACGATGGAGGGCATGCGCGCCTTGTGACGTATGCATACGCCGACCATGCCGTGGACAGCTTTGACCAGATGTTCGGCGAAAGAGTCGATGAAACCGCCAAACTCGTCAAAGACATGCTGTCCAAAGCCAGATGCACAACCAAGGAAGCGGTTGCCGCAATTCCCGTCTCGTCGATTTTCACATCCATTATCAGCGTACCCGCCAGCAATGAAAAAGAATTAAAAGAGTCTATCATGCTGCAGGCCAAGAAGCTCATTCCCGTACCTCTGGAAGAAATTCAGCTCGACAGCAAAGTCATCGAAGGCGCATTAAAAACCGAAGGGCAAAAAAAGGTTTCCCGCGTATTGCTGACCGGCGCTCCCAAAAAACTTGTCAACCGCTATATCGATCTTTTGGGTAAAAAATGCGGCTTAAACCTCATTTCCTTGGAAACAGAAAGCTTTGCGCAAATCCGCGCTTTAATCGGTAAAGACCGCTCCAGCATCATGATAATCGATATCGGCTTCCACCGCACAAACATATCCGTCATAGACAAGGGCATACCGTTTTTAAACCGCTCCATCGCCGTCGGCGGAGACATGATTACGCAAACCATATCGCAAATGCTCGGAATAACTTACGAACAGTCCGAAACCATGAAGCGCGATATCCGGTCCCTGGAATCTTTTGCTCCGGCCGGAGATCTGAAGCCCATGCTCGACGCATTAATGAAACCAATTTTAAACGAAATAAAATATTCTTTCTCGCTTTACCAAGGGCAGGCTGATGCGGGCGAACAGCGCAGAATAGATAAAATCATCTTAACCGGCGGTTCGGCTCTTTTACCGGGGCTTCCCGAATTCCTTACCCAAACAATGAATGTAAATACTTATCTGGGCGATCCTTGGGCGCGCGTTGTCTATCCTTTGGATATCCGCCCCATTTTGGATGAGGTTGGATCGCGCTTTGCTGTGGCAATCGGCTGTGCCATGAGAGATATAATGAGTTAATATGTCTGATATTTCTTTCCTTCCGTCATCTTTCAAAGATAAGGAAGAAGAAATAATTAAAGAGAGCATTCACGAACCCGAAGATGCGGGCAGTATTAGCATGCACGTGCCCGAATCAGAAGAGGAAGATGTAGAAATAATAGAAGTTGATGCCAGCGAGGTCGACCAAGTCTTGGTGGGCGAGCCTTTATATTCCAAACTTTATTTTAAAGCCAGTCTTTGGATAGATGGTTTTAAGCAAAAATATCTCCAGCCCCGAGCCGCCGAACCTCCGCCCAAAGAACCGCCGCAGTTTTTTAAAGCTCCTCCCATAAAGCCCGCCGAGAAAGGCAAAATCCCGGCGGAAGCGGCGCCGGGACCGGGCGTCAAAGCTCCCGCAACGGTCACGGCTAAAGAAGCGTCCAAAACTCCCGCTGCGGTATCCGCTCAGCCGGCCGCTAAACCCAAAGTCCGAATAATCCCATCCGGAGCAACGCCGCGCCGCCGAGTGCGTATAATCAAACGAGTCAGAAAACCGGTGCATGTCAGTCTGCTGGATGAAGAAATGATGCGCCAAATGCACATCAATATCCCGCGCCGGCAGTTCACTCTTATTTTTTTGACGATATTATTCGCTGCCGTCTTTGTTGGCTCTTACTTTTTGTTGGAAAATGCCAAAACATCGGCGGCGGCCGAACAGCAGACCGTTCAGTCCGCATTAAACGATGTAAAAAATTTAAGCCGCTCCGAATTGGAAAAATGGATGTCTTATCAAGATCTGGAGCCGCGTTTGATAGCTTTGGGTAATCTTATGGATGAGCACAAATCAGTGCTCAAGGTATTGGCGTTTTTGGAAAAAAATACCCTAAAAGATGTGTCTTACGGATCATTCAGCAAAGATAGCGACAACCAGGTTAATCTTGCGGTCACAGCCGGTTCCATCGAGAGCGCAGCCAGACAGCTGTTGGTTTTTGAAGAAGCGCCGGAAATACAAACCTTGGAAGCTAATTCATTTTCCATTTCCACTGATGAACAAGCGCAAAGTAAAAAAGTCACTTTTCAGCTCCTGCTGGAATTTACCCCGGATGCGTTAAAATACGCTTCAACCGGTACCGGGCCATAGGGCTTTTATTTGCGGTGCTCATTCTTGGGCATCGCAATACGAAATTCCTATCACATGTCTGACGATATAAAAATCATTCCCGAACAGGTGGCGCCTCAAACCAAGGTAAATAAACCCAAGCGCCCCTCCAAAATCTTTACCGAATATTACGGCTCACTGATTTTATTGTTGCTCGCGCTTTTGGTCGGCGCCGGATTTTTTGTCATTAAGCCGCAAATTGATGAATATAAAGACATGCGCGCCTATACGGAGAGTTTGCGTCAGGAAACGAACAATGAAAACACATATCTGGCCGGTTTAAAAAGATCAGTCGCCGCCGCTCAGACCATCGCCCCGGGAGTTCTGGAAAAAGTAGACAAAGCATTGCCGCACCATTTCCGAATTCCGGAAATGCTGGTGCATATGGGCAATGCGGCCAATGCCGCAAATGTTGAAATCGGCAGCATCTCATTTGACGCTCCTTCAGGCGTTATTTCCAAAGGATTGCAAGAGGTGAATGTTACCATGACACTGAAAGCCGATGGATACACCTCATTAAAAAAGTTCCTTCATGAATTGGAAGTGAGTTTGCGTATTATCGATGTTCAAACAATAACTGTCTCCGGTTTTGGAACGGATTCCGCTTCGTTCAGTTTGCAGATGACTGCATATTATTACGCCGATCCTGCAATAAATAAGCCCTAATTATGCAATTGCAAGCACCGCCGCTTTTATCCAGAATTTTACTGGCCGCGTCCTCGGTAATAGCCGTAGGCGTAATTTTTATTTTTGTATCACGGGCTCTGGAGCCGGCAAATATTCCTCCTCCAACACCATTAAAAACCGCTGAACAGTTCAATCCCAAAGCTGATGTTTCCAATCACCCTGTTTTTAAAGATCTGGAAACCGGCAATATCACTCCGGTTCCTGATATGCCTCTGGGCAGGGAAAATCCTTTTATTGCCGTACCAAGCGCGCCAACTACAACCATCCCGGCCGAAGGAGTGGCCATACCCGGTTCGCGTTTGCGTGTAGTCCCGGCTCCTGTTGAAGCAACCGGCTCTGATATGGAGGTTATGGAGGAAGCTTCAACCTCAAGCAATTTATGAACGAAAAAATATTAGCATTGCTTAAACAAAAAGGTTTAATCGATGAAAAAATTTCAGACATCGCCGCCGATTTGGTAACCCGCGGAAAAACTTTGGAGCAAGCTTTGGTTGGCGGTAAATACGTTTCCGATGTTGATTTTGCCAAGGCGGAAGCCGAAATTCTGGGCATTGAATTCATCGACCTTACGGACATGGAACTTAATCCGGATGTCGTCGATATTATCCCTCCGGAAACTCTCAAAACCTATAAAATAATCCCTTTAAGCTTTGACGGTAAAAATCTGGAAGTCGTTTTACGCAATCCGCAAGATTACCGCGCCGTAGAAGCGATGGAATTTTTTGCCGGAGAAAACGGCTGGAAATTAATTGTAAAATGCGCGCCCGCTTCGCAAATCAACCGTTTAATGAAGTCCATGGGCGGTTTGCAGACAGAAGTGGAGTCGGCCCTGGAACAAGCCAAGGGAAAGTTCGAAAAAACCAAAAAAGAAGAAGAAGATCTTTCCAAAGGCAGTATTGAAAGCATATTAAAAGGCGCGCCCGTATCGCGCATGCTGGCCGTTATCATGCGCCATGCCGTGGAGGCCGGAGCATCAGATATCCATATCGAACCCGTAGCCAATGAGTCCCGCATCCGCTACCGCATCGACGGCGTTTTGCGCACTTCTTTAACTTTGCCGATTTACGTGCATCCGGCTCTGGTCTCGCGCGTTAAAGTCTTGGCCAACCTCAAAATCGATGAAACGCGCATACCGCAAGACGGCCGCATTACCCAAGAAATAAACAATAAAAAAATCGACTTTCGTATTTCCACGCTCCCTGTCGTTGATCATGAAAAAGTCGTCATGCGTATTTTAGACACAACCGCCGGCGCGCCTACTCTGGTGGACTTGGGATTCAGAAAGCTTTATGTAGACATCATGAAGGAAGAGATTAAAAAACCGCACGGATTGTTCTTGGTCACCGGTCCTACGGGATCCGGTAAATCAACTACGTTGTTTTCGTCATTAACCATGGTTAATGCGGACGGCGTCAATATCTCAACTCTTGAAGATCCGGTTGAGTATTACATAACCGGTGTCAATCAATCCCAAGTGCGTCCGGAAATCCATTACACTTTTGCCACAGGCTTGCGCGCTCTCCTTCGTCAGGATCCCAATGTCATCATGGTCGGCGAAATCCGCGACCGCGAAACCGCTGAGCTGGCCATTCACGCATCACTTACCGGCCACCTCATCTTCTCCACACTGCACACAAACGATGTTTACGGTTTGGTGCCGCGTCTGATCGACATCGGTGTTGAACCCTTTTTACTGTCCGCGACCATCAACCTGGGAATCGCCCAGCGTCTGGCTCGTAAAATATGCGCGCATTGCAAAATAGAAGACAAGATTCCGGATAAAACCCGCCAGTACATGATGAAAAAAATTTCTGTCATCCCTAAAAAATATCTGATTGATTTGGATTTGACCAAGGATTTGGTTTTTTACAAGGGAGAGGGATGTCCAAAGTGCAGCGGTACGGGTTACAGCGGCAGAACCGCGGCCGCTGAATTGTTTCAATTTACGGATCAGGCGCGTGAATTGGTAAATAAAGGCTTCCCGTTTGAAGAGTTCGCCAAAGAGCGCTTAAGGCAGGAGATGATAACTCTGGAAGAGGATTTGATTTTAAAAGCCGCCGAGGGTATAACTTCGGTCGAAGAAGTCTTACGCTTAACCCAGGAATCGGCTGATGATGAATAATTATGACGGAAAAGAAACTGTCGGTTCTATTTATTGAAGATGATGCTTTTTTAGCTCAAATCTATACCAAAGCTTTTGAAGATTACGGCCTTGATGTTTCTTTGATGGGCAACTGCGAAGACGGAATAAAATTTTTATCTAGGGAAAAACCCGATATCATCATCCTGGATCTACTGCTTCCGACAATGAACGGATTTGAATTTATCGAACAGGTGAGAGCCAATGAGATTTGGCGGGACATCCCCATACTGGTGCTTTCAAACTTGGGCCAGCATGATGATGTTGTACGGGCGCGCCAATTGGGAGCTGATGCGTATATGATAAAAGCCCATGCTCTTCCGCAGGAAGTAATTAATAAAATTCGTTCTTTAACGTGACAAGCGTCTAGCGTCTAGCGACCAGCATCGTGTATCGCACATCGTGTATCGTCGAGCTGAGTCGCGTTTAACGCGATGAGCTCGATCCTGTATCGTCTGACGATTCACGTTATACGTTGCGAGTTTCGCGAACAGAGTTCTAGAGTCTAGAGTCTGATTGCTAAAGTTAAGTAAGTTTTTATGCCTTCATACAAATACCAAGCCAGAATTCCCGACGGCCGGATGCAATCCGGTATTGTTGAAGCCGCCAATGAAGCCGAAGCCATAGAAGCATTGGAAGAAAGGCAATACGAGGTTTTATCCATCGAGCCATATGCGGGCATTGGCAAAGGCGCGCAATCTTTAATGAACATATTAAACCGCGTTACAACAAAAGAACTCGTGGCCACGGTGCGCATGCTGTCCGTTATGATATCGGCATCGGTACCGCTGGTTGATTCGGTCAGGAATGCCGCCTCGCAAACAAAAAATCCCAGACTGAAACTCATTTTGTCCGACATAGCCAATGAAATCGAAGGAGGCACGAAGCTATCCGACGCTTTGGAAAAATACCCGAATATTTTTTCCGGATTTTTCACCAACATGATCCGCTCCGGCGAGACCACCGGCCAGCTCGCCGAAGTCATGGAATATCTCGCCGATCAACAGGAGCGCGATTATGACATGATGTCCAAACTCAAGGGCGCTCTTATGTATCCCATCTTCATCGTTGTCGGTATGGTGATCGTTGGCATTGTCATGATGGTCTATGTGGTCCCAAAACTTACGGCCGTTATAACGGAATCCGGGCAAGAATTGCCGATTACGACCAAGCTTTTAATCGGCACATCGGATGCCATGGTGAATTTTTGGTGGGTATTTTTAATTGGTTTTGTAATATCCGGCATAGCATTCTATTTTTGGGTACGCACCGCCGAAGGCAGATATCAGTGGCATTATATTATTTTGAATTTCCCGCTTTTCGGTAAACTGTTGCAGGATGTTTATACGGTTCGTTTTGCACAGGCCATGTTTACACTCATGAAAGGCGGGCAAACTTTGGTACAAGGCTTGGAGGTAGCCGCGGCAGTTATTGGCAATGAAGTCTGGCGGCGGGTTATCTTGGAAACGATTCAAGTGGTAAATGACGGCGAATCCATCGTCGGTGTCATGGTTACCAAGTCCTACATACCGAATATGGCCGTGCAAATGATGGCGGTAGGAGAGGATACGGGCCAGCTTACTGAAGTTTTTAAAAGAATCAGTGACTTTTATTCGCGCAGTGTCCAGAATTTATCCGCAACACTTCTTACTTTAATTGAACCCGTAGTCATGGTCGTCCTCGGTTTGGGGGTCGGAGTCATGGTCTCTGCAATCATGCTCCCGCTTTATAATATGTCGTCCGGAGTATAATACTTTATTGCGTTAATCCGTGATCCCGTTAGCCAGTAGTCCGGAATACGGTTCAACGGGATTACTTGAGAACGTACTTCGCTTTTGCGAAGGTAAAGTTATCCTCATGTTTGTACGCATTTTTGTAAATATGCTATAATTATTCACAATCATTAATTTTTAATTTTGCATTTTGCATTTTTAATTTAAATAGATCCCATGCTTATGAAAACCAAGAAAGGTTTTACTTTAATCGAACTGCTTGTGGTTATTGCCATAATCGGCATCTTGGCCACTTTGGCAGTTGTTGCTTTTGGCAGTGCCCAAAAGAAAGGACGCGACTCTAAGCGCGTGGCTGATGTGCGCGCTGTTGTTGCAGCTTTTGCAGCAGCAAACTCTGAAGGCAGAGTGGTCTGCACTAACGGATGTAACGCTGCTATAACCGCAGCCACTTCAACCGCTTCGCTTTCCATTTGCAGCAGTTGCAGCGCAGGTACGGATTATACCTCAACGTATATTAATTTAGGCCAGGTGAAAGATCCTTCCGGATCAACAACTCTGTGTACTTCTGCCAGTACCGCCCCATGCGAATACGCAATTGATAACGGAAATACAATTAGTAATTTTACAATTCGATTTTACACGGAAGACGCAGTACAAAATCTTCCTCTCGGCCCGCATACCGCTAATCAAACCGGTATCTTAAACTAATAAAAAAATCATACAATGAAATCCTCGGCATCAGCCGGGGATTTTTGAACCCCGACCCTGCACGACCCAAATCCACCCCAAACCCCTCCTTTCTCAAGGAGGGGCTGTTATTAAAATGTCCCCCTTGAGAAAGGGGGATGTAGGGGGATTTGGTGGCATATTTTTAGCCTTAAGCCTTAAGCTTTAAGCTAGAGTCTAGTGTCTAGAGTCTTGAGTCTAGCGTCTAAAGTCTGTTATAATAGCCACATATGTCATACCGTCAAAAAATGGTGAAAGGAATAACAATTCCCGAGCTTTTAATTGGAGTTTTAGTTATTGGTATCATTGTTGCAATTTTTGTCTATGCGCTTGGCGTACAGCGCACCATGAGCCGCGATTCAAAACGAATATCCGATATCAGTGTCTTGCGCGCATCATTGAGCCAGTACTGGCTGCAAAAAGCCTCTTATCCTGAATCTGAAGGTTTTTATCTAGGCCAGCCGGGCGGGGCGGAGCGCTTGGGCGGTAATGGCTTTACCACAGCTGAAGATACAACTCCGCCGATTTTATTGGAGCAATTGCCAACGGGCCCCAAAAGCGGGGAATATTATGCTTATCGCGGAAGTAAAACCGGATACAGCTTGATGTTCACCACTGAAAGAGATACGGCTTACGGTCCGGCGGGAATTTACTATGCTCACTCCAGCGGAGTTGACGGGCTGGATGAACTTAAATAAAACAAACGTTTCACGTGACTCCGTATCCCCGTTTTTAACGACGGGTAAACCGGTTAACCGGACTGCGTGTCAACTTGATTTCCATGTTATATTTTGAAGCTCTTGCAATAACTGTTTTTGCCGCGATATTCGGTTCGCTTTTCGGTTCGTTCATCAATGTAGTTGCCATTAGGGTCCATGAAGCTTCCAGCATCACCGGGCGGTCCAGATGCATGGATTGTAAAAAGCCGCTTAAAGCCAGGCACTTGGTTCCTGTTTTATCCTGGCTTATCCAGCGCGGTAAATGTGCGTACTGCGGCAGGCCGATTAACATTCAGTATCCCTTGGTTGAAGTCGCCGGAGCATTATTGGCTGTCATCACGGCGTTGCGTTACTATCCGGATCCGCAATATCTTTGGATAGCTTTTGAATTCTTCTTTGGTATCACGCTTCTCATCTTCATCGTCATGGACATCCGCTGGATGGAACTGCCTGTAGAGCTCATGGCCGCCACCGGAGTAGTCTTCACGCTTTGGCATATGCTTCTTAGAGTCGCGGCCGGCGAACCCCCGGTTTTGGTTTTTTGGTCGCATGCTCTGGGATTTGTCGCGGCTTCGCTTTTCTTTTTATTCCAATGGGTCGTATCACGCGGGCGCTGGATTGGAGCCGGGGATATCTGGCTGGGAGCTCTCATTGGCGCAGCCTTGGGCTGGCCCATGGCTGGGCTGGCTGTCTATTTTGCTTATATTTTCGGAGGGGGAACGGCGCTCATCCTGCTAATTGCCAAAAAATTAAAGCCCGGCATGCGCGTGCCTTTTGCGCCGGCTTTGATCGCCGGCACTTTGGCCGCAATCTGGTGGGCTGCGCCCGTCTTATCTTGGTTGAGCAATGCATTATCATAAACAAAAAGGATTTTCAGTTGTGGAATTGCTGATCAGTTTGGCAATTATTGTTGTATTGGCCACAATCACGGTCTTCCAGATCCAGTCCTCAAATCGCAACGATGAATTAAATACCGCGGCGCGCCAGCTTATGGCCGACATCCGTGCCATGCAAAACCGCGCCCTGGCCGCTCAAGACAGCATGGCTTGCGATGCCGGCGGTTTTTATTCCATCTGCGAAGCTTCAACTTCCACTTGCGGCGTCAATCCGTGCAACACGCTCATCCCTGATGCTTACGGTATCTATCTCGTCAGCGGATCTTCCACATACTCACTATTCGCCGATCTGAATCCCACCGGCGCTTTGGACAATAAAATGACGGACGGCCACGAACGGTTAACCAGCCGTACATTACTGGGCCTGGGCTCTGAAGACATCTTCATAGACGACATCAGTACATCGCTTCAATCCGGAGTCGCAAATGCGCACATAGCTTTTTCACGTCAATACGGAATCGTAACCATCACAGATCCCACAACACCCCCGGAGCCAAACTTAATAACCATCCGTTTGCGGCATTCCGTCTCTAATAATACAATCGAAATCGAGGTCAACCGCATAACCGGCCGGGTATCAATTCTATGAAACTGCATTATAAACCGGGGCAAACAATTATGGAGATGCTGGTCGTATTCTTCATTATTACGGTTGGTTTATATGCTGCTGTAACTTTGATATTTTCCAATGTGGTATTGCGAGAACAAGATGAAGATCACATAATCGCCATGAATTTGGCACGCGAATCTTTGGAACTGGCGCAAAATATCCGGGATTCCAACTGGCTGGCCAATCTGGATTATGATGTTGGCCTGGGTACGGATACGGGCATGGATTGCACGGCTGTGCCCGATTGGTACGGCACCGCCTATCCGGCATTTGATTTTTCGGTGAACGATCTTGCCGGCGGCAGAATCAACCGCTCCTCAAATCTCGCGTCCCTTGGCATGTATACCAATCAAAACGGAACCAGTACACGCTTTTCGCGTTTGATAACTTTTGCGCCGATTTGCGCCGATCCGGCCGACCGTCTGGACAGACAGGCATCCCCAAATTGCACTTGCACGGATCCAGCATATTCGGAAAAAATCGGCACCAGGGTGGGAGTGGACGTGCAATGGGAGCGCAAAGGCAAAACCCAAATTTTAACCATTTACACCGATCTGTATGACTGGAGATAAGCCGACGTCCGACGTCCGACTTTCGACGTCGAATGATGAAGGAAAAAGGATAAAGGATAAACATCTTCACTGGAAGTCAGGGTATTCTCTGGCGGAGCTTTTGGTTGTGGCCGCATTATTTTCCTTGGCGGTTCTTATCCTGTCGCAGACATACATCCAGTTCATCCGTCTTTCGCGAAAAACTTCCAATGCGGCCGCGGTGCAGCAAGACACGCGCTATGTTTTGGAATATGTAGCCAGACTGGCCCGCACGTACGAAGTCGACTACACGGTCCCCGTGCTTGCCGCAACATCATCCCTGCGCATGACAAAGACCGGCGCCGATTACGTGATGATAAAAAAGTCCGCCGCCGGCGATCCTCTTTGTGCGGACGAACCCGCCGTTTCTTGTCTGCTTGTCACGGTAGACAGCGGCGCCAATTGGGCTCCGTTAACCGGCAAGCACGTTAATGTCGATGAGTTTATGGTATACGTCCAGCCAACAGTCTCGCCGTTTATTTTAAGCGGTTCCCCGGTCAATTATAATAATGATCAACAGCCGCTTGTGGCCGTTCAATTGCAGTTTACCTATAAAACGCCAAATGAGCGGGAAAGCTTTACTCAGAGCGCTCAAACAACCGTTTCTACCAGAACCTATGCACGCTAAAACCCCTCCTAAATCCTCCCCTTTATCAAAGAGGAGGACTGAAACCCCCTCTTTAACAAAGAGGGGGCAGGGGGAGTTGTGTTATAAAGATGGCAGTATCGTCGCCTTGGCTTTGATTATGACCACCGCAGTCTTGCTCACTGCACTTGGCATCGGCGTCGTGGTCATGCAAGGCATACAAAGCTCGCGCACCATGGATAAAGCTGTAGCAGCTTATTATATGGCCAATTCGGGCGTGGAAATGCAATTATTTGCCGTCCGTAAAGACCGCCGCACCCTCACTGAAGTCGCAACCGCATCCAGCACTTATCCCGGAGGCAGTGACTGGATTTCCACCACAGCTTTTGAGCAAACCGGAATCAAACGCATTCCCATCCTTCCCGAAGAAGAATTGGCATTTATTGATCTCTTTGATCCTGACGATATCTCCTCCACGGCCAATGCTGACACCGTAACCATTACATGGACCAAGGGCGCTGATTGCGGCGCCACGGATCCTGATATTGAAGCCGCTTATGCGGAATGGGAATTTTCGGGCGGCGGTATAACCTGGCCAACATCAGCAAATTATACAATCTGGCCATTCAGTTCATCCCCAATGGAAATCACCCCACTGGCTCCCAATAAAGCGTATCGTCTTCGTCTGCGCCCTTTTAACTGTTCAGTGGAAGACGTTCAGATCACACTCTCCTCCGGCGGATTGCCCATCAATTATCCCGGTGATATCACTTTGGCTTCCGAAGGAACTTATGAGGGTACAACGCAAAAACTTTCGGTTTCCATGCCGCGCCAAGACATTCTCTCCGGCATCTTCAGCTACATAATCTTCTCCCAGCAAAAACTTTGTAAAAAAGTCGGACAAGCGGGTACGTGCTTATAAACCAATTACAAATAAAAATAGCAAGAGTTAACATAGCATGCTCTTGATATTTGATATTTGCCATTTGATATTGACATTTTGGTTAATTTCCTCTTAATATTGCACCGAGGAGAAATCGATAATCGAACCTTGCAAATGGGGTAGATCATGAAATCAACAGCCGATGAAAAGTATGACCATCATGAGTTGCGTGAAATAGAAGATCTAGCCGAAAGGCATATAAAAATAAATTATTATGACACTTTGGTGCAACGGCACGAATTTTTATTTATCATTATTGCAGTTCAGCTATTCTCTATTATTCTTGTCTCCGTGATTGGAAAAGTATCTTATTTTTCAATAAAGGATTCTGTCGAAATAGGATATTTTACCGCATTTTTTATTGCCGGCAGCGCTTTTATTATCGCGCTTTTAAGAATTGTTGTCTGCAGGCTTCTGAAAATTCCCGCTGCGTCATTTCTTGAAAAAGCTGTCCTTTGGTTAAAGTTTATCGCAATTATTGGAGCTGGAATTTATACAAGTCATGAATTCTATGACGAAATTCTTGATTTGATAGTAAATATCACATACGAAACAAACATTCATCCCGAAGTAAATGCTTATTTTCGTTCAAGTATAATTTACTTCTTGCCTCTGCTGGTAATTGTGTTTAGTATTAGATATTTTTTAGCCGGCATGGGCTGGCTGCCTAAGTTGATGTGGCCCATTGGTTTGTATAAGCACATTGTTTACAAAACATCATGGGGTTCGCTGGAAGCATATCTGCTAGATACTATTAGTGATTTTCAGGAGAACGGCATAACTCTACTGGATGATTTAATTCTAATCAGTCATCTCGCTATACTTAGGTTAAGGCGAATTATTAACAGCGCAAAACCCGGAGCGGCCGATCAGAATAGCATGATAGAGTTGAAAAAAGCACAAGATCTCTTGATAACTTGGCATGAATTACGTATTTCGATGGAAAAATCACGTGATAATATATTTCGATTTTGCAATGATGCCGATAAAAGAGCCAAGACTCTAAATGGATCTGCGGAAATTGAATCCCCAGAAAGGGCGGATGAAGAAACAAAGCGTGCCAATGAGATGTATGCAGGCTACACGCGTGATATAAATGCAACTACTGCGGCAGAAATTCTGAATAACATCAATGCCATTCAAGGTTTAATTTCCGAAACTCACGCTCAAATGGATATAAAAACACAAACCAAAAAACTCCCAATGGCTGATTTAGAAGAAATAAGAGTACTCGGAGAGCGAATTTCAAGAATACTGGAAATTGAATCATTATTATCCGGGCAACCGCTAACAGGCCCACGATAATCTAAAAGCTAATCCTCCCTCTCGGGAGTTTTTTTAAAGCTTAGCCAACAACTCCACCCTTCAAACCTCCCTCCTCTTAATTTAAGAGGAGGGACAGTGGGAGGAGTTATATTGACAATTTCATCATTTTCCTCCTAACATCCTCCTAAGGAGAAGACAATGAACGCACATTTTAAAACCTGCGCTTTCCCCGGCTGTCAAAATCTTGTGGCATCAAGCCGCGATTCCGTCTATTGTTATGCTCTGCATATCTGCTTGATCGGCACAGGCGATGTCAATGGCTGGCAAGAAAAGTTCGCCAAAGGCGTAAGATTTTGGAGCCACAAGGCTTTGAGCTTCTGGACTCCCAATATTGGCGAACCCGAAGATGATGAAGTGGTGTTTGATGAGATGCATGCTGAAATCTGTTCGGATTATGTTGTCTACTATCTCTTCGATCCCGAATACGAAGACGGAAGATTCAACTACGAACATGTGGAATACGCGGCCATCGCGAGCCTCAAAAAATATCCTAAAAGAACTATAGTTGCTTTTGCAACAATCGGCTTGCCGAGTAAGAGCCACGGTAAAAATCTAAAAAAATATTATGATTGGTTAAGCCGTTTTCCGGGCAGTCATCTGTGCAAAGGCATCTATTCCGCTGAATCAGAACTCGAAGAACTCATCAGAAGAGAACACTGAAAATCCTCCCGGTCGGGAGGTTTTTTAAGCCATTAAACTACTAAACTTCTAAGCCATTAAGCTTGGCCGCTTACAGGCTTATCTAAGTTTTTCTTTGCTTTTTGATATTTTAAATTTGTAAAAACCAACCAGCATTGGCAAAGCCACGGTAAATAGATAATACAGTTGAACGTCGAGTTTATAATAATCTGTCGCTTTCAATAAAAGCACAATAAATAAATAATCCAATATCACAGCCATGACCACCCAAAACGCACCCAGGCCTATATAACAGATCAATGTAGATCTTTTAATTTTTTTAAATAAAACCCACAATATGGCGATTAGACCAAACGGCATAATTACCCAGCCCAACATGTCTTTTGGTATAAAAGGATAGAAGACGAAGCCCAGAACGTAGCCAAAAAGCCACAAAGCAAATCCCCAAAAAACAGTGTTAAAAAATATTTCTTTAGTAAAAACAATTTTGCTCATAAAAATCTAAATAAAAATAATTATCCTTATTTTACCTCAAAATGGATGATATGGACAATGGGATTGACAATGAAACCGATATAGTTCTTAATGATTTTGAAAAGCAATAACCTAAGGAGGTTCTGCATGGATGCGATATGGAGTAATGACGTACCTTACCAAAAACGACAAGTATGGGCCGCGTGGGCCAAGGTGCCCGTAGAGATTTGCTTACGATGTCCGTTTTTCAAACCGGTTCAAGGCGGCGGCAAGAACAGATCAGGTCAGCCGGGAACTTGTTGCTTTGGCCGCGCAGAGGAGGATGTGAATAAAATGACGGGTCAGCCGATGTGCATGCGGTGAATCAGCCGTCATCAAGAGCGGAATGCCTCGGTGCTTAACAGTCAATTGAAAAGAGGAATAAAATGACCCATGATAAAGAAAAACGGCTCAGACAAAAAATCGTCCTTGCCCGGGCGTTGCTGAATACGATGAAGAAGCAGCACGTCAATTGCCAGTATGAATACGATCCGGACTTTTATAGCCCTGTTTGCACATGCGGGGCGGACATGCACAATACCGCCATCGACAAAGTCCTGGAGATATTATCACTCGAGAAAAAATAATTCTCTTTTTACAAAACGACCCCTCCGGCCGTTTTTTTAATCTCAAATTAATGTTTTCCAATTATCCTTATAAAACCGGTACCGCTCGTCAAACTCATCTTTGGGCGTATGTTTCACATCAAGCTCCGCGAGCCTCTCCTTTAGCCGCGCCAGCCCTGTTTCTTTATCATCTTCACCGCACATTTTTTCCAGCTCGATAATATGGCCATAGCCTTTTGTGTAATCCAAACAAACGGTTACATCATCCCATTTGAATTCAAATCTCTTCCTAAACCACTTAATTGCGACTTTATAATCGAGCGCCAAAAACAGGGCTTCCAATTTCTCAAAATCCTCCCGGGCAAATTTTATTTCAATCTCCTCACGGTGATCATCATGGATCTTGCCTTTCTTTAACCAGATCTTGGCAAAAAAATCGTTCTTCTGAATCCGCAGATCCTGCTCGCAGTCAAAATAAAAAGTCTCCTGATTATCCTCCTTTATCAAAGTCGCATTCACCTTAAAATACTGCAAAAGCTCCTCAAATTTCTCTTTGGATATAAAACTGCGGATTTCGGTTTCAATTGGCATGAGATGCTGAAAATTCTTTCTTTTGTATCAAAACGACCATCTCCGGCCGTTTTTTAATTTTACGGCACGTAAAAAGTTCTGGCTGAAGACATATTTGTCCATCGGCCGTCTTTCCAATTTAATCGGTACTCTGATTCATGTCCGTTGCTGCCGGTAATTATCAATTTATATATTCCATCCAGAGTATCAATGCCGTAAGTTTTATTTTCAATTTGATAGTTAAAATTTTGAGAATTAAAAATATAATCATCCCAATGCCGGGTGCCGGATCTTATCAAGCCCTCTATTTTTACATAATCATACCATCGGCCGTCTTCTCTTCTTAATTCGACTTTATACCATTCTGTGTTATTTTCATCTTTTTCATTAATTCCGTAAACCAGCCGGATGTTCAATATTTGTCCTGCCGCCAAAGTCGGATTGGGCACATCTTCGCCGGGTCTGTAATTCGGATCTTCCATGACGTGTTTTATGTTGCTGGACTGGGGAGCTTCTTCGTCATACTCTTTATCATTGCAGCCGGGGAAGATAAGCAGGGAGGCGAGTATGAAAAAAGAAACGTAAAAGTGCTGTTTAAATTTATTTTTCAGATGCATAATTTTGGTATTTTAAACTATTTAATGTTAAATGACAATTGGTTTATTTTTTTATTGGGAGCATTGCAGGTGAGGTGTTGAGCGTTTATAATGGTGTTATTATGAACAAATCCGAGGCCAAGGAAAGAATCGCTAAATTGCGCCAAGAAATCGACCGCTACCGTTATCAATACCATGTATTAAACAAGCTCGAAATCTCAGAAAGCGCTTTGGATGCCCTAAAACACGAGCTCTATAAACTGGAATCCGAACACCCCGATCTCATCACCAAAGATTCTCCAACCCAGCGCGTGGCCGGCGAAGCGGCCAAGGGGTTCAAAAAAGTCCGGCACAAAGTACGCATGCTCTCTCTTGAAGATGTCTTTTCCGAAGAAGAAGCCGAGGATTGGCTGAAGCGTATCAAGAAATTGGATTCTCACGCCGATGATGACGGGCTGTTTGCGGAAATAAAAATGGATGGCTTGGCCTGCTCTCTGGTCTACGAAGATGGCGAACTTGCACTCGGCGCAACGCGCGGCGACGGATCCATTGGCGAAGACGTCACCATGAACGTGCGCACCATCGAGTCCATTCCGCTTAAACTTCGCGAACCGCGCGAGAGCGAAATCCGCTCTTTCATCGCCAAGCATAAAAAAGATATCAACTCACAAGAAGTTGAAAAGTTTTTGCAGACCTTGAAAGGCCGCTTCGAAGTCCGCGGCGAGGTTTACATGAAACGTTCTGTTTTTACAAAAATTAACAAAGATCTTAAAAAATCCGGCGAAGCCGAGCTGGCCAATCCGCGCAACGCTTCAGCCGGCGGTTTGCGTCAATTAGATCCAAAAATCGCGGCCGGGCGCCGCTTGTCGTTCATGCCTTGGCAACTTGTCGCCGACATTGGTCTAAAACTCCAAAGCCAAGAGGATGAAATTCTGCACCTGCTGGGCTTTCCCGCCAATGAGCATAATAAACTCTGTCCCAGCATCAACTCGGTCGAAAAACTCATGGACCATATCGATAAAATCCGCGATAAGCTCGACTATCAAATCGATGGCTTGGTTGTATCGATTAACAACAATAAACGCTTCGCCGACCTCGGCATCGTGGGCAAGACGCCGCGCGGATCTGTTGCTTGGAAGTTCCAGGCCGAGCAGGGGACCACGGTCGTCCGCGACATAAAGGTCTCCGTGGGCCGCACGGGCGTACTTACTCCTGTCGCAGTTATGGACCCGGTCCAGCTTGCCGGCACAACCGTCACTCATTCCACGCTCCACAATCTCGACGAAATCGAGCGTCTTGATGTGCGCATCGGCGACACGGTTATTGTCGAAAAAGCCGGCGACGTAATCCCCAAAATTGTCGAAGTTTTACCGCGCTTTCGCACCGGAAAAGAGAAGAAATTCAAGATGCCCGAGCATTGTCCCATTTGCGGCTCGCCAGTCCGCCGTAAACAAGGCGAAGTCGCAATCGTCTGCTCCAACTCCAAATGCTTTGCCCAAGAGCTCGCGCGCCTCGGCCATTTCGTCTCGCGCCAAGCGCTGGATATCCGCGGTCTGGGAGAAAAAATTATCGAGACTTTTTTGCAAGAGGGGATCGTAAGCGAGCCGGCGGATTTGTTCCGCATCAAGCCCGGCGATTTGGGCGGTCTGGAAGGCTTTGGTGAAATCTTATCGCAAAAGCTGGTTAATGAAATCCAATCTCACCGCAAAGTCGAGCTCGATCGTTTTATTTACGCACTCGGTATCCGCCATGTTGGTTTTGAAACCGCAGTCCTGCTCGCGCGCCATTTCAAATCATTTGAAAAATTACGCCAAGCTTCACTCCAAGATCTCGATGAAATCGAAGGAATCGGCGAAGTAATGGCACAGTCTATCGTCGACTATTTTAATGATAAAGATGAAGCCAAACGTCTGGACAACCTTCTCGACTGCGTCGACGTACAACGTTCAACGTACAACGTTCAACGCGGTCCGCTTAGCGATCAAGTTTGGGTCTTCACCGGAAGTTTGGAATCCATGTCTCGCGATGAGGCCAAGGACACAGTCCGCAAGCTCGGCGCCGATGTTTCCGAATCAGTCTCCAAAAAGACCACATTCGTCGTCGTAGGCGCCGATCCCGGGTCCAAAGCCGATAAAGCCAAAAAACTGGGAGTGGAAATTTTAAACGAGAAACAATTCCTTAATAAACTGTCTTGAACCTTAATTTTATATAACAAGTCATAGTACTTAGTCATAGTCAGAGTGACGAGTGACTGGGGGACGGCGGCCAGTGTCTAGATCCGCGAAACGTCAGACGATACCCGATGCGCGATACACGATATACGAAATACCAAATACTAAATTTATTATTAATTATTTATTATTTATTAATTTATTGCAGTTATGCTTAAAAAACTCTCACTCTCCCTAATCGCACTCGCGGCCATGGTCATGTTCGGCGCCGGATGCGGTTCGTCGGACGGCGGCGGCACTGTCCCGCCGATCGGAGCCTCGCCAACCATAACAGGTGAAATCTGCGCCGCCTTCCCAAGCGACTGGGTCGCGGAAGCATCCGGCAAAGAGATCATAAAAACCGGCAAGTCAACCATCCCCAGCGTCTCTGATTGCGAATACTATCTCACAGTCGGAGTCGGCGGCAGCGGTAAGCGCATCGACCTGGTTCACGAACATCTGGATATAGAAATACAAAAGAAAGCCCGCGACATTGCCGGCAGTAAATGGGAAAATGGCAGCGGTTTTGCCATGGACGCAGTCTTGTTATACAACAGCAAAGGCGATATCACCGACGTAGATATCTTACTGGGAGCAAATGAATATTTGCGCATCAATTCCCTTTCGGGCGCACTTACCGGCGATGAACTCGTCGCTTTTGGCAAAAAGGTGGCTGATCGCATTAAGTCCGGCCAAGCTCACGGATCCGATTCGTCTGCCGAAACATCCAAAGATACATCAAATCCAACCGGTACGGCTGATGCCAAAGGGGTAACTCAATCCTTTTTTGATGCTATCAGCCGGGGTAATCTGGCAGCGGCAGTAGATCTCATGGATGCCAATCAGACAACCAAAAATATGTGGAAACAGAATTTTGCAGTCATTTCATCTCTTTCCGTTAAGTCCATAGAGCCGGTTTACCAAAGTGAATGGACCGCTGATACTGAAAAATATAAAGCAACTCTCGATGTTAAAGTCAGCGACCCCGATACGGAACTTTGGAGCAATGGTTCCAATTCTCGTTGGGTAACTCTCCGGAAATCAGGCGGTAAATGGCTCGTAAATGAATTAGCCAACAATCCCTAACTATCGAATCTCGAATTTTGTCGCGTTTAACGAGATTCGAACTACGAATTCAAAACGTATTCCAGTACTCCCGTCGAACCGTAATCCGGACCACCGGTTAACTGGACAACTGATTAACTAGACTCGAGTCTAGAATCTTGAGTCTGGCATCTTATCTTATCCGCCTTGACCGAGTTGTTTTATTGTGCTAAAGAAAAATCGTTCATTTACCAAGGAGAGAAATGATGGCTGAAGGAAATGCGGTAAACGTTCCAGTCTTCGCAAAAGAACTGGCCGAAAAGGTGGATGCGGTCACGGGGCTCGATGTCTTAAAACGGCACTTTGAAAAACTGCAGGATAAATTTGTAAACGTAACGGGCGTAACGCAAGACACGATCTTTGATGCCTGGAATGTGGTGCAAACTGTTCTGCCGCCCGGGGTTGCTGTTGCATGTCTGAAGCGTCCTGAAGCGCTCGATGGCATGGCCGAGTGGATTGTGGACACGGCACTTATCCAAGTATTGAATGTCCGGGAACATCATGATATGGACGAAGCGTGCGCAGATGTTTCATTCGCGACGATTCTGATTATGCTATATGATGCTTTGTTGTTTTTTACTGTAAAAAGTCCCGAAGTAGCAAAAAACAGCGGTCAGCATGCAAGGTATCGAGCGTTCATTTCTAGAAATTATGTGCAATTACAAAAGAACTTAGATGATCAGCATGAGGCTCTGAAGACATCAGAAACGTCCAAAGAGGCGTTTCACGATCTGTCTGTAAAATATGAACGATTATCCGAGCTTCACGATATCGGTGAAATTAATGAAGAGGAGTTTCTAGCTCAAACAGACAAGTTGACGGCTGAGCTTGCAAAATTCGCCTCTGCAGGCCTAGAGCGGCTTGATGCGGAAATTGCCCGGTTAAAGCAGGCTGATGAGGGAAGTCGAGAGGTTTTAATCCAAGCATTGGTGAGCTTGGGCGCCAGCAAAGCTGTCGCCGAATTTGTGAATCAGGCGGAAAATCAAAAAACCCTGGAAGGCTTTTTTCAAGTCTTTCCCAAAGAGACGGCGGCAACTATGATAAGCGAGCTCTTTGCTCGACTGAATGACGAAAGTGATTTGTCCCCGCAGTTATTCAAGCGGATTGTGCGGGAGATGATCAGCGGGCAAAAACGACTTATCAACTAATGAGGCCTTGAGCCTCTTTTTAATTTGTCAGACACGGATATCTGCGCTAAACTGACACAATATGAAATTATCTAAACAGGAAGTAGCGCATTTGGCCGAATTGGCGCGTTTAAAGCTCGATGAGGCTCAAATCGAAAAAATGACCGAAGAAGTCGGATCCATATTGGAATATGTAGATGGCATCCAAAAAGTCGACGTCACAAATGTAGAACCGTTTGCCATGCCGGCCAAAGCCGAGGGTTGGCGCGCTGATGAATCCTCCGAATGCGATAATCTGACTCATGAAATAATCCTCGGAAATTTTCCCAAACGAGCCGGGGATCTGCTGGCAGCACCGGGAGTCTTCGCCAGAAATAACCCCACCCCTAACCCCTCCCCTTAAACTAAGAGGAGTGGAAAAAATCATAGTCAAAATTATACAATAAGTAATCAGGTTAATATGAGCGAAAATCATGTTTAATCAAGGTTCAGACAATATGACTCCCAATGAATTAACAATCACAAAAGCCATCGAATTGCTGGATAAAGGGGAATTAACGTCACGCCAGATCACCGAAGCGTGCCTCGTGCAAATCAGGAGCATGGATGATATGCTGCATGCTTTTTTGGAGGTTTATGAAAAAGATGCGCTTCTAGCCGCCGATAAATCCGACGCCAGGCGCGAGCAGGGGAATGTGCTCGGCCCCTTGGATGGAATCCCTATTGCCGTCAAAGATAACATAATGCTCCAGAACAAACGTTGTACCGCGGGCTCCAAAATTCTCGCCGAGCATATTGCATCTTATGATGCGACTGTTATCCGCAAACTTAATGATGCGGGCGCTGTTATACTCGGAAAAACCAACATGGATGAGTTTGCCATGGGATCCTCCACCGAACACTCGGCATTCGGGCCAACAAAAAATCCACGTGACCCGGAGCGCGTACCCGGCGGTTCTTCGGGCGGCTCCACGGTCGCGGTCGCAGCCAACATGTGCCTTGCGGCGCTCGGATCGGACACGGGCGGATCAATCCGCCAACCCGCGGCATTCTGCGGCATAGTCGGGCTCAAACCCACCTACGGTCGGGTTTCACGTTCCGGCTTAATCGCCATGGCCTCATCTTTTGACCAGATCGGACCGCTCGTAAAGTCCGCACAAGACGCAGCCCTCATCTTGCATGCAATTCAGGGTCAGGATCCTGCCGATCAGACAACGGCCGATGTCGATTTATTCGAGCCGGCTTGGTCGGCTGATGCCAAGGGTCTAAAAATTGGCTTGCCGCGCCAGGCTTGGTCGGTTGCAGGAATCCAGCCCGAAGTACGTGAATACACCGAAAAAGCTCTGCAAAAACTCGTTGCGCAGGGCGCAGAACTTATCGATATCGATCTCCCCTACGTGGATGAAGCCTTAGCCGTCTACTATGTTCTGATGCCCTGCGAAGTCTCGGCCAACTTGGCGCGCTTTGATGCCATGCGTTTTGGTACTCGCAAACAAGGTTTGCCATTATTCGAAACTTACGCCCAATCACGCGCTGAAAATCTGGGCGCCGAGGTTCAGCGCCGCATCCTGATCGGAACCTTCGCGTTATCATCCGGCTATATCGACGCCTACTATGTCCATGCTAAAAAAGTCCAAACGCTGATCCGCGAAGGTTATCGCAAAGCTTTTGAGCAAGTAGATCTAATCGCAACGCCAACAACGCCGACAACGGCTTTTAAGCTCGGTGAAAAACTGGCCGATCCTCTCTCCATGTATTTGGAAGATATTTTCACCGTCTCCGTCAACGTCGCCGGCTTACCCGGCATCTCCATGCCCTGTGAGACTGAAGGCGGTATGCCTGTTGGTCTCCAGCTTCTGGCCCCATGGTTTGAAGAAGCGAAACTATTGTCGGCGGCAAATCTATTATAATGTCTGAACCTTGATTACCGCCCATATTCACGCTCAAATTTACTTGATTACTATAGGAATATAATTAATTCATGCATTAAGAAATCATGTTAATTTGGTCGATAATCGGTTCGGAATCAAGGTTCAGACAATAAGTTTAATCAAGGTTCAAGACGTATTCTATGAATAACACAATCGTATCCGGCAATATAGCCGCAAATGGCTGGCCGGTTTCCTGGACGATCGGAGCTTTTTTAATTGCCGCGCTGGCCATCATCTTGCTGATCGCGTTAGCGGTCTGGCTTATCCGTCGCTTGAAGCGCCCCGAGCTCTACGGCATGAGCCGCGAGGAGGTTGCCAAACGCTGGGAGCAAATCATCGCCACAAGCAAAACCAACGGAGACATGGGTATCAAGCTCTCCATCATCGAAGCCGATAATCTTCTGGACGCCGCACTAAAGTCACTCGTCATGCCCGGCGACACACTCGGCGAACGCCTCAAAGTCGCTTGCTACAAATATCCCAAACTCAAAAACGTCTGGTGGGCGCATAAACTGCGAAACAATCTTGTGCATGATCACTCATTCCGTCTGCGCAACGCAGAAGCCAAGCGAGCGCTGGGGGAGTTTGAGAAAGCGTTGAAGGAACTTCGAGTACTCTGATTGTCTGAACCTTGATTAACGCTCAGATTATCGCTCACATTAACTTGATTACTACGGGTATAAATTTATCTATACACAAAGCCACCGCTACAGCGGGGTCCCGCAATTATATCTTAAATTGATGCGGGATAATCATGTTAATTTGATTGTAAATCGGTTTTCAAATCAAGGTTCAGACAATCAGTATAATCAAGGTTCAGACAACTATGATCCCTTATTTCCAATTCACAAAAATTCCCCTCGGTCCCATCACCATCCAAGCCTGGGGCTTACTCGTCGCCATGGGTCTTTTATTTGGCACATGGGTCGCCGCACGCCGCGCCAAGAGTCATGGACTCGATCCCAAGCATATCTGGGATGCCGCCTTTTGGGCTTTTCTTTCCGCTTTTATCGGCGCGCGCATCTTCCATGTTCTTTTTTACGATTTGGGGCACTATCTCGCGCATCCGCTTGATGCTATCAATCCGGCGGAACCCGGCTTTTCCATGATCGGCGGTCTGCTCGGAGCGGCTCTGGCTTGCACTGTTTACATATATCGAAAAAAAATTGATTTCTTCCAATTTGCCGATGCAGGCATTTTTGGATTGCCTTTTGGCGAGGCTATTGGCCGCCTGGGCTGCTTTGTCATCCACGATCATCCCGGAATCGAGTGCCATGGCAATCCACTTTGCATCATCTATCCTGATGGTATTCCGCGCCATGACCACGGCCTTTACGCGTCGCTTCTGGGTGCCGGTTTGGCCATCACCTTTCTAATCCTCGGACGCCGTGAGCGCCGGCCCGGTTTTTTTCTCGCTTTATACATGATCATTTTTTCCTGTATCCGCTTTTCCCTGGATTTCTACCGCGCCATCGACGCTCGCTACTTCCACCTCACGCCAACACAGTGGCTGCTAATTCCACTTTTCATTTTGGGAGTTTACTTGATGCTCTCCTCATTGAAGAGACGCGAGCAATCAGCTGAATAGAATATAGCACGAAGCGCGGAGCTCGGAGCACGAACCACGACTAAGAAGCTGAGAATCTGAGCACTGGTTACTGGTCACTATCGGTTACCATGACTATGACTAAGTACTATGACTAAGTACTGTATTCACATTCTTGACGAACAGTCATATTTGTGCCACTCTGACATCAGATCCTTGAAAGAGGTGAGTGATGTCCAAAGAAGACAAGCGCGCCGCGATTGCTCTTTTTGCAATTTGTCTTGCCGCCAGCTGGAGCTGGATCGTACACCGCTTGCATCCTCTCTCATTTAGTATAAGCCTATTTTCACTTGTAATAACGGCTATATCATTTGTGGCGATGTGGTTAATTGTTCAGCATCTGGCAAAAGATAATTACGATTGGGTGAAAATTGGAATTTTCACTCAGCCGGTAACCGAGGCAAAAAACGCACCGACTTTGCCTTTGCATTTACAAGGAATTTTTGATTGCAATTTTATCGCAACCCTGATCGTCTCGGATGGAATACGTGAAAAACCCGGCATAATTACTGTTTTGATCACAGTATGCGTAGCTGTTGCAATTGCGGTAAAGTGGACACGCTTTCTCATGTCCCCGCAAAGAAGCAAGCTCCAATCTCCTTAACGGAGATTTTTTTTATATGATAATCAAACTCCAAAACGTTGTACGCTGTACGTTGTACATGGTACGATTGTTAGGATATGTACGAATGCATCATTATCGGCGGCGGTCCGGCCGGCATGGCGGCGGCCGTGTATCTTGCGCGTCAAAAAATAAATTTTTTAATGCTGGCCGGGAATATCGGCGGGCAGACTCTCTGGAGTTCTGATGTAGAAAACTATCTCGGTTTTCATCTTTTGGATGGTACTGGTTTGGTGGCAAAATTCCAGGAACATCTCGAAGATTACAAAGATGCTTTTGAAATGAAAACCGGTGAATTTGTTAATAATATCGAACAATCGTCGCTCGGCTTTACGGTCGTCACGCCAAAGGGGGAGTATGAAACCAAAACAATTCTTGTAGCCACGGGCGCCAAGCATCGCGAACTCGGCGTGCCCGGTGAAAAAGAATTTTACGGCAAGGGCGTCACATATTGCGCCACTTGTGATGCGCCGCTGTTTAAAGGCAAAACCTGCGCAATCGTCGGCGGCGGCAACAGCGCCATGGAAGCCGCTCTCTTCCTTGTGAAATACACGGACAAAGTCGCCATCCTCTCCATCGATCCCGAACTGCACGGCGATGAAATCTTAATCAACAAAGTCAAGCAAGATACTAAGATTCGTTTTATCGGCCAAGCCAAAACGGTTGCCATAACAGGAGATAAAGTGGTTAATGGAATAACATACAAAGATGCGCATGGCAAAGAAGTGCACGAACCCGCTCAAGGGGTCTTCATAGAAATCGGCTTAAAATCCGTCACGGATTTCATCGATTTTGTTGAAAAAAATCAATATCAAGAAATAGTGGTTGATAAAAATAATGCCACGTCGGTCGAAGGCATTTGGTCCGCGGGCGACTGCACCGACATTGCCGAAAAACAAATCGCGGTAGCGGTCGGCGAAGGCTCCAAAGCCGCACTTCAAATCATCAAATATTTACAATCAAAATAAATTACGTTAACCAGTGGTACCATTGACCGGTTAACCAGAGCTGCACTCGTTATTAACGTGATATCAGGGATACGGGAATACGTAAATGAAACATTTGACCAACTTTTTACGTATAATTACAATAGTACTTTATGAATTCCGAAGAAAACATACGTAAAATTTTTTTATTCGGCAGTGCTTTATTGTTGATTTTTATCGTCGGCGGATTGATTTGGGCTGTAATGGCCGGGCCCGGAGAAGGCGGAGGAACGGTAGATCCGAATTTGGCGTTTAATGATGCGGGCGCTCCGTCCCTGGGTCCTGAAGATGCCAAAGTCACAGTCCGTATTTACAGCGATTTTCAGTGCCCGGCATGCAAGCTGGCCGAATTGGAATTAAAACCCATTATGGAAGAATTTAAAGACAGAATCAGGTTTATCTGGAATGATTTTCCTTTGCCGGAGCTGCACCCCAATGCGCCTGCCGCCGCTTTGGCCGCACGTTGCGCTCAAGAACAGGGTAAGTTTTGGGAATATCATGATGAATTATTTGCCAACCAGCAAATTTGGTCTGCGGCCACCTCGTCAGCCGTACTAACGGAAATGGCGGTGGAAATTGGTTTGAATCCCGAGAATTTTATCAAATGTTTAAACTCGGCTCCGCCAAAAGAAAAAGTTAACAATGATTATATCGAGGCTGTAAATTTCGGGCTTAATTCAACCCCAACCTTCTTCGTTAACAGAACCAAATATTCGGGAGCCATGGACCGCCAAGCCTGGGTGGATGCAATTAACGCTGAGCTTTTTAAATAACAAGCACAAAGGCAGTTTTAGGTAATTGTTACGTATTCCGGTTATCCCGTTAAACCGTTCATAACGAGTTCAGCTCTGGTTAACTGGTTAACGGGAGTACGGATCGACGTGATTGCGGTTTAGCCCTAAGTGCTAAAAGTTGACATCGTTTTACATTTACTGAAAAATACCCTAGAATTATTAATTATTTTAAACTTATCCACATAAATATTTTTTATGGAAAACTCTCCTAAGCAAGGGCAGACCATTTGGGAATCCAGTCCAAAGGTAACATTCGCATTGGGCTTGATTGCCGGTATTGCGGTCATGTCCACAATCGCATTGGTCGTTATCTTGAATTTTTTAATGTCCGGCAAGCAGCTGGGCGCCGCAGCGCAAAATACTGTTAATCAACCGGCGGCCAATCAACCGGCGCAAGTACCCGATGATGCTGCCGATGTCCCATCGGTGCCGTCGCAGCCCGTGGCTGCTGTTGATGAAACACGCGACCATGTCTGGGGCAATAAAGACGCTAAAGTGACTGTAATCGAATATTCGGATTTTGAATGTCCGTTTTGCGGCCGTCATTACGGCACGATGAAGCAGATTAAAGACGCTTATCCAAACGATGTCAGAGTCGTATTCCGTCATTTTCCGCTTTCGTTCCATCCCGAAGCTCAAAAAGCCGGAGAAGCGGCGGAGTGTGCGGCCGATCAGGGCAAGTTTTGGGAAATGTATGATAAAATTTTCGAGTCAAATCTGGCCGGTGACATGAGCGTAGCCAAATGGAAGCAAGTTGCCAAAGATTTGGGTCTTGACTCGGCAAAATTCGACGGCTGTTTGGACAGCGGCGAAAAAGCCTCACGGGTTACAGAAGATCTGAACGAGGGCTCAATGGCCGGCGTTGAGGGAACACCCGCAACTTTTGTCAATGGAGAATTGGTTAGCGGAGCATTGCCGTTCGAATCATTTAAACAAATGATTGATGCTGAATTGGGAGGATAACTCCTCTTTCATCCTCCTCTTAATCTAAGAGGAGGATGTATCCATAAATTAAAAAAACAGGCTTCGGCCTGTTTTTTGAGCTTTCAACATAACAGCATCTCTGATACAGTGTCACATAACAATTCAAATATTTGACAGAAACTATTAGCCTATATCTTTTATGCAGAAAAAAATTATTATTGCCTCTATATCAGCAATAATCGTACTGGCTGTTGGAGCGGGAGCGTGGTTCTACTTTTCCCGCCAAAAGTCACCCGAAACAACAAATACGGCAAACGAGCTCTTTAATTTGTCCTCAACCAATCCCGCCACATCTTCGCTAGCAGGAAATTTAACAATTCCTGATATCGTCGCCCGGGTTAACGGACAAGAAATTACCAAAGCCGATCTGGAAAAAGCGGAAACGCAAATTATGGCCCAGCAGGGCATTAATCCGCAAACGTTAAACGACGACATGCGCAAGCAGCTCACGATGCAAGCTCTGGAAAGTCTTGTTGGCAATACTCTTATAAGACAAGCCGCTGCTAATTCCGGCATAACAGTTGAACCATCAGAGATCGACGCTAGACTGGACATGGTTAAAGCAAATTTTGCTTCGACGACCGATTACCAGGCGGCTCTGGTTAACGAAGGTTTGACCGAAGAAGCTTTTCGTCAGGTTCTGTCGGCCGATATCGTGGTACAGAAATATTTAGATGGTACATTAAATCTTCAGGGTGTGGATGCCACAGAAGAAGAAATAAGTGCTATTTATGCCCAGCAAGCATCGTCCACTCCGCAGGCAGTGCCTCCGTTGGACGAAATTCATGACCAGGTAAAAGGATATATCGTCCAACAAAAACAACAACAATTGATAAACGATTATGTACAACAATTGAAATCATCCGCCAGTATCGAAACAATGATCTAAATATCGTATAAAAAACAAAGATTTAAAAGATGGGTTTAAAGCTCGTCTTTTTAGTCTGGGGGCAAGACTCTGCCGGAAGTTGTTTTGCAACTGACTCAGGTTTGGGACACGAATCAAAAATCGCCTTAAGGCGATTTTTACATACCAGGAAACCCCGCATGGAAGGGGTCGCAGAAGCATAAAGCCCATAGAACGTCAGCCTGAATGCGGGGATGAATGGTTCCTATTCAGCCTTGCACGTCCGACGTGCTAGGCTGGTTG